>PKRC01000002.1 GCA_017577715.1 Clostridia bacterium | reverse complement strand
CTACAGTTTTGCTGCTTATGCCGCGAAAGCCACTTGACATGCACCCCCTTAGGTAAGCTTTTGCCTATGCCTGTGGGTGTATTACACCCACAGGCCTGCCTAGCGGCGAGCGAAAAAATCCTGCAGCTTTGACTATGGTTACCCTCATAATATTTTATTTTTTAAACCCATAGTGACATTTTCACTGAATAAAATTGCCCTCCTTTAGGTGACATTCTCTCAGACTATTGACACATCGTTTTTCAAGGTTTTTACTATTTCGATTAAAAATTTCAACCCACACAGCTTAAATTGAAGATTTAAGCTTAATCTCAAAGATAAAAAAAGAACAGGCCATCCATCGTGACCTGTTCTTACATTACTACAGTTGCCGATTTTAATCTTTTATAGCTCCCAGCGAAATGCCGCTTATGATGTACCTTGAAAAGAGAGCATAAACTATTATTATCGGAATAAGAGTTACCGTAAGCCCAAGGTATATAGCTCCGTATTCTTGCCTATACATATCCCCTCTCAACAGCTTCACCATCATAGGTAAAGTATATTTCTCCAGCTTCGATATGAGCAAAAAAGGCGTAAAGAAGTTATTCCAGGATGATACGAAGGATAAAATGGCCATTGTAAATGCACCGGGTTTTGCGATCGGCAATACAATACCGTGGAATATCTTTAATTCACTCGCACCTTCAATTCTTGCAGCTTCGATTAAATCCACTACAAGCGTACCTTCCAAGTATTGAGACGCGAAAAATACCATTGCTGGCGACGCTATAGCGGGTATAACCAAAGGGATATAACTATTTAATAAATTCAACATCGACATATATCTATAAAATCCTATTAAGGATGCCATCTGCACGGGTATTATGGTCAGTATTACGATAATGCTGTTCAAGAATCGTTTGTAAAAAAAGTCATACACCTTTAAAGCGTAAGCCGTCAACATTGAAAAATATACTGTTAAAAATGTAGCGGGCACTGAGATTATTAAACTATTTATAAAACCTCTACCTATATTGGCACCCTTTCCAGTTAAAAAGCCCCAATTGCTTGACAGGTACTTGCTGGGAAGGAGACTTATTCCCTGTTGTATTTCGGGCGTCGAACGGGTAGAGTTAATAACCATTACCCAAACGGGAAATATGGTCAGCAAAAAGAGTATTGCGAGAAATATATATATAAAAACTCTTGCCACATTCATTTTAGCTTTATATCCCATGTTTACATCACCCTCAATCTTTTTCTTTTAATAGCCTCATTATTATAAAAGACGATATGGCTGTTATAATAAAGATCATAACCGCTACGCTCGCCCCGGCCCCTATAAAGCCCTTTCCGCTTGAAAATCTCATATACATCAAGATCCCCATAGTCATTATCGACCTATTAGGTGAACCCCTGCCATCTGTTAAAAGATATGGTATATCAAACATTTGCATGCCACCTGCCAGAGAAGTCACCAATATATAAGTGAGTACAGGTTTTAAAAGGGGTAACGTAATATTAGTAAACATCTTCCACGAGCTTGCTCCATCCACCAACGCCGCTTCATAATATGTAGGCGAAATGGACGACATGCCAGCCATTATATAGAGAATTGTAACGCCAAACCACATCCACCACTGTATGTAAGCTACTATGGATTGAGTCCACCATGAACTTCTAAAAAAATCAATAGGAGCATCTATGATACCCAACCTATAGAGCACCTGATTTACAGGCCCATACATATGAAACAAATTAAAATAAAGGGCCGCTACCGCAACGGGCATAAGCAAGTTGGGAAGGTAATAAACAGTACGCCACAAACCTATAAACCTAATCTTCAGCCTTTGATTCATAAACCATACCGATAACAGCATGGCTATGCCCAGCTGGGGTATAAAATTCATCAGCCATATCTTCCAGGTATTTGCAACCGAAGTTACAAAGAAATCATCTTCAAATAGCTGACGAAAATTGGCAAACCCCACAAAATCGTAGTTCGAACCGCTCATCACAATCATATTGGTCATACTTAAATAAAAGGTATAAAGCAAAGGGTACAAGCTAAAAGCCACATATATTATGATAAAGGGAGCCGTAAAAATATATCCATAATAATTCTTACTTATTTTACTATGAGCCTTTTTAGAAGAAATGCCCCTCACCTTTCATCACTTCCTTTACATGAATTATATAGCAGAGGGAATATGTAGCCCATATTCCCTCTGCTATGTCCTCCACATGTTTCTTAATCTACTTGAATATTCGGTATGGCATTCTTTACTCCTTCTTTAAACCTCCTCAAAGCCTCTTCCTTATCTATGTTGCCCGAGGCGTATTCGGCGAGAGGATCCCACAGGGCATCTTGCACGTCAAAATCAGTGGCTTGAATGTTCTTCATCCTTCCCGATATATCCAATCTCTCGGCAGCTTTCATAAATACCTCATACGGATTCTGCCCACCTAAGAATTCTGCCGCTTGGGTGTTGCCAAACTGCGAGGTTATCTCCTCTACCACCTTGGCGCTGGATACGAAGTCGCCCGCGGGCTGTTGTAAATCGTCACCTACGGTAGGATCAATTTTCTTCAAATACTCGTTTGTATATACACCCAGAGCCCAGTTCTTCAAGGTCTCCTCGGTAAGCGTAACAAACTTTATAAACTCCTTGGCTAATTCTATGTTCTTGCTATCCTTGGTAATTCCAAACCACGTTCCGCCCCACCTGTATGGCAGTGGTCCCGGGATAGCTGCCCAATCACCAAAAGTGCTCTGCCCATCGGAAGTCGTTGAATTGGGCTGCAACACATAGGATAGACCCCATGTTGGTAAGAAGTAAGCAAATATCTTCTTGGGATTGCCAGCTGCATCCTTCAACGAATCGTTCATGCCTGCAAACCAGCTTTCGGACCACTGATCGCCCTGAGCCTCATACCCATTTTGTCTAAATCTCTTGGCCAGGTCAAACAGGTCCTCAACAATAGGATCTATAACCAATTTGTTGTCGACTATCCACGGCTGCGACCTGTTTTCAATTATTACTCTACCTATATCGCTAAGGGATAGGATCATATATGTATTCCCATTTGACTTTTGTTTAACGACTTCTGCTGCTTGTTCAAATTTTTCAAGGTCTGACATGAGCTCTTGGATTTTATCTGGATCATCGGTTCCAAAATATTCTTTTGCCAGACTCCTCCTGTAATACATTAACCCTGGAGTTGCCTGATAGGAGAATGCCTTTATTTTCCCGTCAAAGTCAGTTCCGACATCAATTGTGAATTCGAATGTTTTTACTTCGTCAGCATATTTCCGCAAATCCGATATGTCGATCAAATAATCGCTTTCAACATACTCCCTTACAAAATCTGCTTCCAAAGCAACGACATCCGGACCCTCATTGGATTGTAAAGCCGACCTCAGCTTTACTTGATATTCACCTTCTGTCATGGGGATCATAGTATATTCCACTTTTACATCGGGATATTTCTCCTGAAAGGCCGTTGCAAATACCTTAGCTTCGTTGGTAAAAGACCAAATAGTGAGAACCTTCTCGCCACCCTTGCCACCACCATCTTTACTACCGGTGCTACTGCACCCGCTGAAGAGGGTCACCAACATAAACACGCTGATCAACACTGCCAACCACTTTTTCATTTTCTCACTCCTCCTAACTTTTTATTTGCGCATTGGTAAAACCCGAAATATTTATTTTCAGGGTTTACCAATTATTTCAAGCAAGATTCCCTTTCCTTTTGTAAATTGTATTTAATAACAAATTTTTAAAATTAAACCATATAAGGGTACAAAAGGATATAAAGGGAATCCTGCATCAAATCAAAAGACATACCTTTCCCTACTTCATCGAACTAAGGCGTGGCTAGTTATAAACCTTTTATTAGATTCCAATGATCATCCTACTATTGACTTTTTATTTTACTAGTTGATGTAATCGGTGCTATCGTATAATGCTATTTGATACCATTGTATGATGCTATCTTATGAGGGTATGATGGATGCAGTGTTCTTCTACGATATATTATATGTTAATTATATCCATTATTTATATTCGACCCCACTGTAAAAAATCCTTCTTTCAAACCTAAAAATTTCTTCTACTTCTACTGCAACTTCACAAAAACTGACAACCTTAATAATGGTCATCCAACCCCTTACGGGATTGCATCTCCTTCGCCCGTTTATATTATATAACTTCGGGCTAAATTATGCAAATAAAAAATCACAGAGCGAATTCGCATTTTATTCGATCAATCTAAACTTCAGCCTTATAACATAAATCCATGCCACCTTATACTCTCGTATCATTAATTTTCTCACAATCTCTTGGCGTCTATGAGCCCTTCATATCCCATCACCCCTTTCTTTAACCTCTCATCGGAATAGACCGGCCTATCTCAAACAGCCGTAAGCTACCGCCCTTACGCGCAAATGATGATATACTTCCATATTGGGAATGGTCTGGTGCATATAAACTACCGAAAAGCCTTCACTGGGATCAATGGAAACGTAAGTCCCCAGGGCTCCAGTCCATCCAAATTCCCCGACCGAACTATTGGAATTGCCCTCAGCCGGGTTCATCAGCGTTCTAACTCCCAACCCGTATCCATATCCCGCTAAATAAGGATTGTTGAAGTTAAAGTCCTTAAGCTGCTGCTCATTTAACTGATTGGTCCTCATCAAATCTATGGTCTTTCTACCGATGATCCTGTGCCCATTATAGCATCCACCATTGGCAAGCATTTGCGAAAACTTTAAGTAGTCCCTCACTGTAGAATACAGGCCAGCTCCTCCAGCTTCATAGATAGCATCGGGTTGATGATACTCATCTAAAAATCCTGATACCTTTTCCCAGGTGCCATTTTCGTTTTTCTTATAGCAGGAAACCATTCTTTCTTTAATATCGCCGTGAAAACGGTATCCCGTGCTGTCCATCCCCAGAGGGCCAAATATCTCATCATGTAGAAACTCTCCCACTGTCTTACCCGATATCACCTGGATTAGCGCTGCAAGTATATCATGGCCATACCCATATAGCCAGCGGGTACCGGGCTCAAAGGCAACAGGAACCGACCCCATCGCCCTCGCCTCTGTTACGATATCATATTTCCCGTATTTTGCTTTCAGTTCTTCCTTTACCCTTCGCATTTCCCTTGCCGTAGGCGAATCTCCAAAGTGGTATGGCAGGCCCACCGTCATAGTAAAGGCATGCTTAATCAGCATAGGATTCTTGGCTTTCTCAACATGGACCTTCCCATCCGAATCGGTAACAAATACTGTTGTATCCTTGTATTCCGGTAAATATTCATAAATGGGCTCATGCAACAAAAATTTTCCCCTCTCAAAGAGTATCAAAGCAGCAGTACAGATCACCACCTTGGTCATGGAAAAAATGCGAAAGACGCTATCCTCTGTGATAGGCTTTTTCTCCTCTAGGTCTGCATAGCCGAAATAGCCTTCATACAAAATCTTACCATCCTTTGCTACGGCGCAGCCACACCCGGGAAGCCCATCCTCCACAAATTTTTTTAACAGATTGGATAAATCGTCAAACTTGGCCATTTTTATCCTCCTTTCCATCGTTTCTGGTACCACTTCAAAGTTTCCCGTCAAGAACGGTACTGCCGGCAAGCACTTGGCTCCTCTTATCCGGCTGCCCGCCACTGACCATCACCCTAAACTGCCCGGCTCTAAGATGCTTCTGTGCAATTTATGCTGCTTCAAATTCTAATTTATCCTTCTCATACCTCCACTCCTAAGAAAACCCTCACCAAAAAGCCGATGACAAAGCTTAAGGCTGCCACCCCCAGGCTTATGGATACCATTTCCAGGAAACGCCTCTTAAAGTCCAAATCCTTGGCCACCGAAACGTAAAAGTTGAATATGAGTATTACCAACACGGCGTTTATGACCGTTAGGCACAAACATAAAAAGTAATGTCCAAACAGCAAATATGGGAAGATGAGAAACAGCACCGTAAAAATATAGGCGATACCTGTATAGGTAGCCGCTTTAATGGGGCTTTGGTCCCCTTCTTGAGACTTTGTCGACAAATATTCGGAAGCTGCCATCGAAAAGGAGGCCGCTATCCCTGTTATAAAACCGCTAAGGGCGATCAGCCTGGTATTTTGCAGAGCAAAGGTCAATCCTGCCAAAGTCCCGGTCAGCTCCACCAGAGCATCGTTAAGCCCCAATACCATTGACCCAACGTAATTTAAATGCTCTTCATTGATCAGGTCCACAAGCTTCTTTTCATGCCTATCCTCATCCTGGATGATCTTATGGATTTCGGGCATGGTATCTGCCAGCTTGGCGTACACCTCTTCAGCTCGTCGTTCACCTTTTTCCATCAACTT
Organism: Clostridia bacterium; assembly: GCA_017577715.1. Taxonomy (GTDB): domain Bacteria; phylum Bacillota; class Clostridia; order Caldicoprobacterales; family Caldicoprobacteraceae; genus Caldicoprobacter. Next base: position 227,796 of record PKRC01000002.1, on the reverse strand, counting down.
GATGCCAAACGTAAGCCCGAATATCCTTGAAATTATAAAGTACAGCCATACCTTCCATCTATTGGGTTTTATATTTTGTTGGGTAATCCTTTGCCAAAATCTATAATGTGCCAGCTCTTCATTGGCTATCTCGGCTAAAACCTCTCTGTTATGCTGATCCTTTATGGAAGCCGATAATTTGGTATAGATGTGATATTCGGTAATCTCATTTTTCTGCGCCATAAGAATGGCCTCTTTTTGGCGATGGGTTAACTCCATAAAACCCATATTCACTTCCTCCTTTGGCAGAGATCAAAGCGCCAATAGTTTCTACCATATTGTTTAATTCAGCCTATACTTTAGACTTCTATAGATTTGATAAAATTCCTGCAAAAAAATTAAAATATATACCCTGCAATCTGAAATTGCAGGGTATATAGAATGTTACTCTATCCTCTTCTCATATTAATATTCCAATTCCATCCTTTCTCCTATCACTTCAAATTCCCCTGTCAGGATGGCAGTACCAGCAAGAGCTTCACTCCTCTTATCCGGTTGCCTGCCACCTACCATCACCCTAAACTTTCCTGGCTCTAAAATACATCTGCCGTCATTATCTATAAGGGCCATCTGCCTAGGTGTCAGCGTAAAGGTAACCGTTGTGCTTTCACCTGGCTGGAGCTTGACCCTTTCAAATCCTTTGAGTTCATGAATAGGTACATCTACCGATGCCTCTAAATCTTTCAAATACAGCTGCACTACCTCATCTCCGGCCATTTTTCCCGTATTCTTTACGTCTACGGAAACGGTAAGAGGCTGTCCAGCTTCTATCACCTCTGCACTAAGCCTTAAATTGCTGTATTCAAAAGTCGTGTAGCTCAATCCATATCCAAATGGATATAGGGGCTCATCTTCCATATACCTGTAGGTTCTTCCCTTCATGCTATAATCGGTGAATGGTGGTAGCTGTTCCACAGATTTGACAAAGGTGACAGGCAGCCTCCCAGCGGGATTGTAATCTCCAAAAAGCACATCTGCGATTGCAGTACCCCCCTCTTCTCCCGGGTACCACACCTGCAATATGGCAGGCACATTTTCATGCGCCCAGTTTATGGACACCGGGCTACCGCTGAAAAGCACCAATACAACCGGCTTACCGGTGGCACATACTGCCTTTAGCAGCTCTTCCTGCATGCCCGGTAAATCCAAGCTGACCCTATCGCCATTTGCTTCGGACTTGTGCGCGTTGCCTTCCTCGCCCTCAAAATCCGGCGACAGTCCCAAACACATGATAACCACATCTGCTCTCTGAGCGGCAGCTAGCGCTTCGGCAAAACCCGCTGTTGCCTTCGGCCCCCAGGAAGTATCCTCTTTATTTAGAAGGTCACATCCTTGAGCATAATATACCCTGGTATTAGGCGAAACCTTGGCGCGTATGCCCTCAAGAGCAGTCACATATTTAGAAGGCATACCGTTATAATTGCCCAGCAACACTTTTAAGTCATCGGCATTGGGACCAATTACCGCTATGGCTTTCAAGTCTTTCCTCAGAGGCAGCAAACCTCCCTCATTCTTGAGCAATACAATCGATTCCCGCGCCATTTCAAGGGCTAACCTGCGATGCTCCTCACAGTCATTCACTTCGTAAGGTATTTGAGCATAAGGCACCCTCTCAGGTGGATCAAACATTCCGAGCTTGAACCGTGCCCTAAATAGGCGTTTAACGGCTCTATCTATTGCTTCCTCGGATATAAGCCCCTGCTTCACCGCATTGACCAGGCTATCGAATGCTCTGCCGCAACAGAGGTCACACCCAGCATTGACAGCCAATGCCGCCGACTCCTCCGGCGTATTGGTCACCTTGTGGTGATTATGTATATCTTCAATTGCCCCGCAATCAGATACCACATAGCCCTCAAAACCCCATTCTTCCCTCAAAATCTTTTGGAGCAGCGTGGGGCTGGCACAGCACGGCTCGCCATTCGTGCGGTTATAGGCTCCCATTATGGATTCGGCTTTGCCTTCTTTTATGCATTCCTTAAAGGCGGGCAAATAGGTTTCCCTTAAATCCTTCTGGCTCACCCTTGCATCGAAAGAATGGCGCATAGGCTCAGGGCCGCTATGTACTGCATAATGTTTGGGCGTGGCCACCACCTTCAAATACTTGGGATGGTCTCCCTGCAACCCTTTTATAAATGCAACACCCATTCGGCCGGTCAGGTAGGGATCCTCCCCGTAGGTTTCCTGCCCGCGCCCCCACCTGGGATCACGGAATATGTTCACATTCGGGGACCAGAACGTTAACCCCTTGAAAATGCCCCTATCGCCCTGGCGCACAAACTCATGGTGCTTAGCCCGTGCCTCATCGGAAATGGCGCAGGCAACCTTATACAGAAGTTTATCGTTAAACGAAGCCGCCATCCCTATGGCTTGCGGGAACACGGTGGCAATACCCGCCGCCGCAACGCCGTGGAGGCATTCGTTCCACCAGTTGTATTCGGGGATGCCCAAGCGCGGTATTGCAGATGAGGCATATATCATCTGCGATACTTTTTCCTCAAGCGTCATGCGCGATACCAGGTCATCCACCCTTTTTTCTAACGGCTGATCCGGGTCCAAATAAACGGGAAGATTGTCCTTATCAGGATATTCTTTCATATACTCGTTCATTCTAAACAACCCCCTTATATTTTTTGTTACATTCTTTATATGAAGAAAAAGCTTTATGGCGAACCATTGAAAACTCATTATTCACTGAAGTACCAGTAATCAAAATCAAATAATTTTATCTCTGATTTACCCTTAAATACTAAATATAAATCGTGTACACCTTGTACCTCTGAAACTTCAACCGTAAGTTTTTTCCACTCTGATTGTCCGCTATTTTTGGGAATGGTGAGAGTTCCAATCAATTTCCCATCTACGCTATCCAGATGAAGTTCAATAACGCTCTCAACATTGACATTAGAAACCACTGCTGTAAACGTGGATGGGCCTTTGTTGCCAAAATCGACCTTTGACAGCCCAATCCAGTCACCGTTTTCAATATCTGTTAAAGCTCTTTGTGTAGGATCGCCTTCTACGATTGACTTGGTGGAGATACCAGCGCTCCACGCAAATGTCTCTGCCTCCACCCTAGTATAAGGATTAAGGGGTTTAAGCTGTTGTACTCCTTCGTAATCGGCGATGACCTCCCGAATGGTGCCGTCATCATTGAAGAAAACTTGATTTAAATGGGGAGAACGGTAACCTTTTGGAATCCCCATCGCTTTAGCCAAGGTCTGTGCATGGTAAACGATATACCAGTTACCTTTGAATTCGAAAAGCGAGTGGTGATTATTGCCTCCTACTCCGAAAAAGTGACCGGGATTTTTAAGGACTACTCCCCCATATTCCCATGGTCCCATTGGGTTGGTGCTCGTCATATAGGCAATTACACCAGCCGGCGGGCTCCCCTCTGGGCGAGGTCCGCTATAAAAATTGGTACAATAGGTATAATAATAGACGCCGTTATATTTATTAATGCCGGAGGCCTCAAACATAAACGGTGCGGGTATAGTAACAGCCTCGCCTACAACGCTGATCATATCATCGCCTAATTGCATCACGCGAGCAGTGTTGGGCATATCGTCCTGCCCTTGGGGAACCCCTCCTCCAAAATAGATGTAGGCCTTACCGTCATCGTCTATCAACACCGCAGGATCAAACAGCCATACGACGCCTTCAACACCAGGCGTTGAACGTGAAATTAAGGGCTTACCTAGCGGATCCTCCCACGGACCAATAGGACTATCGCTCATAAGAACGCCTATACCGCTGGCATTGTTGGAAAAGTACAGGAAAAATTTGTCCTTGCCATCAATCACTTTATGAGCCACCGCAGGTGCCCATGATTGACTGGCCCATTTCGCCGCTCCTTGAGGACCTGCTACATGGATTTCTCCGTGATCCGTCCAGTTCATAAGATCGTCAGAAGAAATCACAGATATCTTGTTGATCTTCCCATAGGTGTTATCCTTTACATCTCCTTTTTCATCATATTCCAGTATGTCATTGGTCATATACACATAAACGCGATCTTTGTACACCAATGCCCACGGGTCAGCCCCAAATTTATGCGAAATCAAAGGGTTTCCATTTGGCGGAACCTTACCGACAGCCGCTGTGGGAGCAGTAAAGTTTACTTTCAGTACAGCGCTGCTGACATCGTAATTGATGGCTTTACCATTTGAACCTTGGATCTCCATAGATTTAATCGAAACCTCCTTACTAAAAGATTTTGACATCTTTTGTCTTACCCTCAATTTTACCACTAACAGTTCTTTGTCCAACCCGTAATTGAGAAAACTTATAGGTGAACCGTCTGGGTTATATATTTTCAAGTCGTATTCACCATCTTTTTGGTTAAGCTCCACTTTTGAGGCTTTCAAGTTACTTCCAACTACGTCAACGCTCATTACTTCCAGTTCACTTGGAATGCTCAAAGACGCACGAATACCATACATGCTCTCGTTGCCTGGCACTTCATTCACAAGTATTCGAAAATCATATACCTTTTCCAGGTCACTGCTCAACTCTATTGTATCTTCTGCCAAATAAGCCTTTAACTCCGTAGAAGTAGTATTTCCCGTCAGTCTGTCGGCAAACCTAAAGAAGTCCACGTCCACATAACCGCCCGTCTGCTTTGTAGCGTAGTTAAATATTGCAAATCGATATCCCATAAAATGAGGAATCGTATACCGCATGGCCAATTTGCCGCCCAGCTGGCTCCAATCCTTGCCGTTATAGCTATAATAGAAGGTAGCTTTATCTACCGTAAAATCAAAGTCTATTTTCAAATACACTTGATGCTGCAAAAGCTTTGTCCTTGCTTTTTCCTCCCCTTTATCCACCATTACTACATAAAAATCATCGCCTTCCCTGGTCACCCCGATAAAGCCGTATTCCTGCTGAAAAGCAGCCAACCCCGCATAATCCCCATCAAGCATATGGGTTACATCCATCAAAATCCAACCCGAACAATATGGCCCCAGCGTCCGTTGGGTCAAGACGTTTCTTGCCTGCTGAATATCCTCGACTACGTTACAAGTATAAAGACGCAAATAACCCTTCCTCTCCGTAAGGGACCACTTGGTATTATCGGGGTTATGATTCCATTGCCAGGTCAGACCGAGCACAGAGCCGTTTGGTAGCGCTTCATTCAGTTCAGCCTGGGTTATCGGATTTTCTTTGATGGACACATCGTCAACATAAAAATCCATAAGGTCATTTATGGGGTGCGGATTTTCCACCCACGGCGTCTCAATAAATAGATATAACTTATCCGGCGTATCCTCAATGATGAAAGAACCGGTTATCTCCGTCCATTGTCCCCTTTTAACAGTTCCCCGAACTAAATTTTGAAATGTCGTCTTTCCATCCTTTACCTTTCGCGCAGTAAGGATGAATTCTTTTGATTCTGGCCCCTCAGTATATTTAACGCGGAAGGATGCCTTATACTTTTTACCCGGAACGATTCGCCACCCGAAATTTTGCTCAATGCCGGCACCCGTCACCTGTCGATTAGAAACATGGACAACGCTATTGCCATCTTCCACCATGACTTCCAGCTTTGCACCATCTTTACCTGTCCAACCGGAAGTCCCCTCATTAAAGCTGCCATTAACCACGAGTTCTACGCTTGATGTCTCGGAAGATTCTTCCATAACAGGAGATGCGGCATTCACTTCTACAATATCTTCCTGATAAAATTCGTCGCTTACAATCAGCTGTGAAACGAAAGAGCTATCGCCCGGTTTTTTGAACTGAAGGGGAACTTTCCCCTGTTCATCGCCATAAACCGGCCAACCGTCTTCCCATCTTACCGGCACCAGCACGGGTACACGGCCCACCGCATCGCGATCCTGAAAGAGCATGGCATACCACTTACCGTCCGGAGTATCTACCAGGCCTCCCTGTGCCACACCATTCCTCTTGTATCCCATGGTATCGCTCAACACAAGGCGTCCTTCATATGGCCCATCGATTTGATCGGCGCGGTAAACATATTGCCTCCTTATATTCCCGCTTTCCCACCATATGGTAGTGATGTAGTATTTCCCATTGATCTTGTAAGCGTGTGATCCCTCCATCCCTTCCTGATTGGAAGCTATAATGACCTTATTCAGTCCCGACGGATTGATGGCCTTGTAATCGGGCGTAAGCTCTTTAATCATGATATTGGTCCGGCCGTATATTATATACGCCTTTCCATCATCATCGAATAGCAGCGAAGGGTCATGTAAATACTCGTGAAATTCCGTCCTCTCCCATGGGCCTCTTGGATCCTCTGCGCTAAAAAGATAGGTTTTGCCTGTATCCAGCGCAGCAAATAACACGTAAAATTTACCGTTATGGTATCTTATACAAGGCGCCCATGCGCCTTTCCCGTATATATTCATGCCATTTCGCAGATTGTGCGCGTCGTTCTCTTCCAAACGGTCATAAGTATATCCAATGATTTCCCAGTTGACCAGATCGGTTGACCTCATAATAGGTGTTCCTGGCATCATGTGCATCGTTGTGCTGACCATATAATATTCATTGCCGACGCGTATTACATCGGGATCGGGAAAATCCGCCCAAATTACAGGATTGTTTGCCATCCCATAATCCTTTTCTGCTACCACTGCCTCTTCCTCCTCAACATCCCCAATAGTTGCTCCAGGTCTTGATTTATTTACCAAAACACCGGCTAATACTGCAACGGTCACAATAACAACCATACCTATTATAATTAAAAGACCTCTTCGAGAAGACATATTCATCATTTCTCTCCTCTCAGTTTTATGGTTTTACACCCCTTGAGTGCAGCCACCAACCAGTTGATCACTGTGCCAGTCTAGAAGGATCGACAATTGCCCAAAAAGCCGGCTTGGCATGGAAATTCCTATCAAACAACAGCGGAGCATTGGTTCGCTGCACAGGAAAACCATTCAACCAAGAGTATTTATCCGAAATGCCCCAGAATACCACTGCGCTCACGATATCTTTATTTTCCTTTAATGCCTCAAACAATTCTTGATAACGTTTAGCCTGCAAAGTCAATATATAATCCGGTATATTTTCACCGTAGTCACTTCGATTATTCCATGAATAAATGCTCATGTCTAACTCGGTGATAATATTATCCAATCCCAGCTCAGCAAATTTTTTCATAGATTCGATGATTCGTTCAATAGGCGGCCCGTAAATATCAATATGCGTCTGATGCCCCACTCCATCTATCGGCACACCTTTCTCGAGCAACTCTTTCACCAGTTTATATAAGATATCGCGCTTGACGGGGTCATCGGTACCGTAATCGTTGATATAGAGCTTAATATCGGGTCCTCCCACTTCCCGTGCTACGCGGAACGCCACCTCGATGTACTCGGTCCCGGTAATCTGATACCACGGACTGTTTCTCATGCCGTTGGGCCCACTTGGATCAACTACCTCATTGACCACATCCCATGACTTAATATCATCCTTGTAGCGCGAGACCACAGCACGAATATGCTCTTCCAGTCGTTTCAACAGAAGTTTTTTGTTCTCTTCACGCTTCTTTGGGTCTGTCTCCTCAACCATTGGTTTTCCTTCCTCATCTTTAAAAAACCAGTCGGGTGTCTGATTATGCCAGACAAGCGTATGGAAGCGGAGTTCCATACCGTTCTCCTTGGCAAATTGCACGATCCTATCAGCAGGGCCCCACCTAAAATTGCCTTCTTTTGGTTGGAGAGACTCCGGCTTCATCGCATTTTCCGCTACTAACATATTCACGTGTTTTTTATACAGCTCGGCTATCAACCCGGTAGTATAGCTTGGTTCAATAGCTGCCCCAATTGGGAAATAATCTTTAAAAGTCTCCGCCAAAGAAGGAATATCCTCTTCAATGGATGGCTCCTCCTTATCCTGCGGCAAATCAGTCGCCCCCTCGTTATCAACTGGATTATTGGTAGCATTATCAACGTTATCTCTTTCTTCGTTGGATTCCTGAGCACCTTCCTCCTGTTTGACATTTTCTTCCTGTATACTGCCAACCACTGGATCCTCATCCTCGTTAAAAATTTTGTATCCCTTCGTAAAAGTCAATAAAAAGGCTGCCATTAGAAAGACACCTCCTATGATTGCAATTAAAATCCATTTTTTCTCTAATGCCTTATTGTTCATACGTGTCCCCTCCTGATCGTCTATAATACTAACCTACAATGCCTGTTCTCTCAATGCTTTCCACAAAGTAACGCTGTGTGAATATATACAATATAATCAAAGGCAGCATCGCCAGTAATATGCCTGTATCCTGCACCATGCTCAAATAAAAGGGATCTGCCTTGGCACTCCCGCCTAGCATTGAGGTCAATTTGATGGACAAATTATAGGGCAACGACGCCAATTGTGTGGCCATAACCTTAGCTGACGGCAAATACATTGTGGTATAAAAGCTATCGTTCCACTGCCACACAAACGAGAAAAGGGCAACGGTTATAATAGCAGGAATTGCATTGGGCAGCATAATACTTGTAAATGTCTTTGTAACACTAGCACCATCTACATAAGCGGCCTCTTCCAATTCACGGGGAATCCCCCTAAAGAACTGTCTAAATATGAAAATGAACAACCCTCCTTTAAAAGAATTTCCAGTAATAGAGGTAAGAACGAATGGCCAAAAGCTGTCCATCAAGTTCACCGATTTCCCAGCAATCAATGGGATTAATCCCATCAATGTAAAATCCTTTAAATTCAAATAGACAGGGATAAAGATAGTAGTAGGCGGGACGAGAATGGTAAGTATTACGCCTGCAAAGAGCAAGTTGCTCCCTTTAAATTTCAACCTCGCAAATCCGTATCCGGCCAATCCGCAGGAAATAAGGGTTAAAACCGTCGTCAATAAGCACAGCAGAGTAGTATTTATCAATGTTTTCCAGTAATCCATCATTTCAATTGCGTATCGAAAATTTTCCAAGCTAAAATTCTGCGGGATCCAAACAACGATGGGCGAATATAGATCCGTTTTAGCTCTTACCGCCAAGGAAATCTTTTTAACTATGGGGTACAAAATGACAAACGATAGGCCTATCAGCAAAACTGAACGCGCAAAAGGCCATAACAATCTTCTCACCGATTTTATAAACCATGATATTCTCTCTCTTATCAAGGTATTTACCTCCTTTTGAGACAAATTGCCTTCTATTTATTCCTGATAAAAGACTCTCTTGGAAATCAAATAAGAGCAAACGACCAAAATAATGCTTATAGCTGCAAAATAGACCCATGCCATCGCAGAACTCAAACCAAAGTTGAAATTTCTCAAAGCGGTTTCGCGAATTAAATCCGTCATGGCGTTGCTTGAAAAATGATCGATAATGGTGTAAATCACATTGACGAGGATAAGCGGGCTGACCAAAGGAAAAGTGATCTTCCAAAATGCCTCATAGCCAGTAGACCCTTCTATTATTGCAACCTCATACATCGAAGACGGTATTGACTGGATGCCCGCCAGGAAAATTAAAATCTGCACACCCGATTGACTGATTATTTCATATATTCGATTCACCGCCCCTGTCAAATAGGAAACAATCGTATCATCAACTCCCATTTCGAGCATCATCCGTTCTAGCTCAAAACTGGTCAATATATTGAGAAATCTAGATCCCTCTCTTTCGGCCTGAACTGCTTCAATCAAACTTGAGCTCTCAAGGTTTGCGATAATCCCCGAGGCTAAAATTACAGGAAGGAAAAACACCGCTCTTGCAAAAGTCCTCCCCCTAAATTTTTGATTGAGGATCACGGCTATAAATAAGCTAAAGACCACGATCAATGGTACATTTACAATCATATCGGTTATTGATTCTACCAATGTGCGGTTAAAACTGGTATGAACCGTAAAAGCTTCGATGTAATTGTTAAGCCCCACAAATGTAATGTGTAGTCCTCCCTCTTTCACCTCCACTTTACTCAAGCTATAGCGCAGTGAGGTAACCAGGGGTATTATAAAAAACGAGATAAAGCCTATGAGCCACGGCAAAACGTAAATAAATCCCCACACCGCTTTTTGCCTCTCATATGACCTATGTCTCCTTTTTATATTCACCGTAGTTATATTGCCTCTCACGTTTAAATCGCTTTTCACTTGGCATCACCACCTACATAAAAGTCTTCCGCTTCAATCCTTACGCCTTCAACAGTCACAGGCGTACGATTGTAATTCACAATCACGTATATTCCATTTTCATATACCGTTTTAAAAACCCCGTCTTCTATCTTTTGATGAGAAATTATCTTCTGACCATTTACTCGTTTTAATGCTTCGTTTACCTGTTGATAAATTTCCGTTGCCAAGTCAATCCATTCTTTATAATAAATAGAATACAGATAATCGAAGTCCGTGTCTTTTACCTTATGGCTGGGCTCATAGCTCCATACAAAATGCACATTAGAACCATACTCCAGGCATTTCAACACATAATGACGATAATTCGTGTAAGTGGACAAATTATAGGGCGTACCCGTGTATTCAATGAACCCACGGATGACCATCTGATAAAAGGGAATTGCCTCATCTTCTATCTTATACTTGCTATTCCCCAAAGATAAATCGGTTATATCGGTTGCATATCGCCACGCATATGCATTGCCACCCTTAACCATGATGTTCAACCCGCTTTTATAGATTTCATCTAGAGCTTGAATAGAAATTTTCTCGGATTCTGTCCTATCAATTTGATTATTTTTGCGATAATCGCTGTTCAACTCGTCAGCAAGATCTCTTAAAGATATCCCATCAAAGTCTAACCTTGCAATACCAGATAACATCTTTTCAACATACTTTCCTACATATCGTGGAGACAATACATACGAAGGAGAACGATCCCTGTCACGGCGATTTAACGCCAAATCAATAGGGTATACAGCTGCGGGTAACGCCGTTAGCCTTCTGGCTGCTTCCCTGGTTTCATTGAAACCTGAAGTATTATAAACCCTCAGCAAAGCAACATCAGGATAAAATGAAATATTTTTCCCTTTGATATACTCTAGAAAATCGTTTAATCCCTTTAGACCTCCTATAGCTCCATCAACTGATATGGATTTTGGAACCTTATGATGTTCGCCCCCATTAAACCAACCGCTATATTTCAACTTGATGTTGTTCACGCCCGCCTGTTGCAACTCGGATAAAATAGTCTTTGCCTGTTCAAAGGTGGTCAATGGCTCCAATGCCCTGTAAGGCACCCCCACAAAATGTTTGAGGGTAGGTATACTTCCAACCAAATGCAGATAAAAAGGAATATCATCATTTGAAGCTTCTGTCCTGTTCTCTTTGAGCATGCCATTCTTTATCAAGTATTGCTGATAATATTTAGCCATTTCCTCATACGAGGCATCCTTGTCGTCTAAAAACACATACCGCACTACGAAGTCTGTCTTCATAGGTTCTTCTTGATAACGGGGAAACGAGCGCTTTTGCCCCTCACCCTGCAAGACAACATCATCTTTGTGTATTACATAAAAGCTTGGATAAACGTAATTATAGCTATTATCCCTGCCGCTCACATCGGCATTGACTGCAGCAACTGAAGCGCCCTCCTCAATGATCCCCAATAATGCACTGTTTTTTTTGATTATCCCAAAAATGGGCATCCTCGCTTTTTCAGCTTTAACTAAAAATTCCGTATTATCCACCGTTAAATCCATGCCGTAAATCTCCTGCCTATAGGGAGGATATTTTGATTTGCCGTTATTAAAATATATCAATGCCCCTGACCCATCCGGTACAAAAAGCGCCCCTTCCTCATTGGGTCCACCAGCTCCAAAGAAATTTAGGATGCTTATCTGATGAACAGGGTATTCTTTGAGATATCGTATTTCATCTACCGGAACTCTAACAACAAGGCTATCCCCTTCCAGCTTGTATTCAAGTGTAACGAAAAACAATCGAGGAGCAGGTTTTGTTTGAGCCAAATTATGCTCGGCAAGGTCATAGGCCAGGTCTTCTTCGGTATAGCCTGCTATTTCAAAAGCTTCAAGCGCGCGCTTGAGCTGTAAACCGGCTAATCCGTCGTTTCTCACGTACACTCCATTTTCTTTGTCTTCCCTATATGCAATTCTCAATGCGCGGAGCAAAGTATTATTATCGATTTTACTTAGAATCTTTTCTTCGAACCTTTCCTTGCTTATCATTTTGGGCAAATCCTCTATAGTCTTCTCTACTGTACCAAATTTATAAATTACCTTTACTCCATCAGGTATCAAGGTATAGGCTACCTGCCCATAAGATATACTATCGGTATAGGAATTGGCATAATTAAATTGCCCAAACTCATTACAAAATTCCAAATTCACCTGAGCAGACAGTAAATCCTTTTTCTCTCCACTGGCAATAGGATCCCCATCTCTATCTGCCGGATTGCTGCGCCAAATATATCCGTTCCTTTTATCAAGCACTGCAATCTCTGCAGTTTTATCATTTATATACAACTGTAAATAATCATTTTCCGCTATCCCTTTCATATCTTGAAGGAGAGGATTGGTAAAAGCAGCTGTTAAGGTTGGTTCCCCCTCTAACTGCATATCTTGTAGGTCGTCACCCGTCGTTGTACTAGTGGAACAACCCGTAACAAAGATCAATAAACACAACGTACAAAGAAACAACCGTTTTGATAACTTCATCTTACCGTCCTCCTTCAGAAACGTAGCAGAATCTCTCTGACTACGGTAACTGCAAATGATAAAAGTTGCTGTATCAGATTAAAGAACAAGAGGCAGAGGAAGGCCAAAAATCCTATCGTCCCCACAGTCAAAGCCATAGTTCCCACTGTTTTAGATGGCGTAAACTGATGTACCGTCATATTGCCAACAAACAGCAAATATAAGCACCATAATGCTGCAAAGCTTTGGAAGAAATTGTAAAAAGTGACCTCTTCGGCCGATATATAATTGCTTAACAAAACCCACGGGATGCCTATTAATATTAGCGGAGTTAACGCGAAACAGGTTGATATAAATATTTCTGAAAACTTTCCTTCTCCATCCATCAACGTTGTCAATGACCAATTAGCTATACACCAGAATAATACGGGTAACACCACATATACAATCTCTAAAATGCTATTAAAATCCCTTGGATTATTATAATTTACAAGGAAACCGTTATACTGCACCTGTAAAATTCTGGTGATGCATAGCAACGCCAATATTACAAACGATATAATGAGATTAACCCTTTTATCCCTCCTGTATTTCAATTCCCAATACTCGTCATACGGATGGACCGTTAACCGCAAAGGATACCTCAATTCCTCCCTCCTAAACAACGAGAGCTCTTTGATATGGCGCCATATATATTTTCTAATAAGAGGAGTGCACAATATCAGAATGCATAATATCGTCATTAACAAGGGGAAGTATTCCCTCAATGTCTCTCGGCGATAGAGAATATATGCTTTTGAATAATTCTTACGGTCCATGCTTTCCTTAAAATATTCTACCGCCTTCTCGTAATCTCCCTTTCTCAAATAAGCCTTACCTATTCCCCCATAAGCATACTCAAAATTGGCATTTAGATTAACCGCTTTAGCAAACATCTCAGCAGCTCTTTCTTCATCCCCTTGATAATAGCTCCTAATAGCCTCGTTGACGACCCTACCGTATTCCGTAGGTTCGAATACAGTTATCTCACCTAACGTTTTATCAAGTACTAAAAAGTTATCCCCTATACGTTCTATTGCCACAGGAGTATCAAATTCCCCTAGCCTATTTCCAAGCCTACCAAATATGTAGAGCAAATAACCATCACCATTGTAGGTAAATATACGCCCTCTTTTGGCATCCAGTACAGAATAAATTTCGCTATCGGTAACGTCAATATCGATTAGCCTCGATGGCCCCTCCTCCGAAGTATAACGAATATCCCCCCGTGGAGGTACATACCCATCTCTACGTAAGATGTCTATTCCCTGAGCATTCAATCTCTTTACATCTTCATCAGTGTTATCAGCGCTGACTGCATATATAAATCCATCCTCATCGATGTCCAAATTTGTAAATTCGGTAGGTACAAACTGAACCATTTGGCTTCGCTGTTCCCTTGTGGACAAAAGCTTCCACAAGTATTCGATTGGGTCCACCTTTACCCTATTAGCTCCAATGAAAGTGGTAAAGACCCCATCGGGACTGAATTCCATAAAGCCATCAAACACTCCTATGGCCATGACGTAAATTCTACCCGCTTTGTCCACAACAATTTTAGCCGGTTTAAATTCAAAATTTTGCGGCAAGAGCTCTGATTCAGGTGAATCGATAATGGTCACCGCTTTGAGCTTATCATCCAGGTGCACCACTCTCTTGTTGTCGGTATCAGCCACATATATATGATGACTTTCTGTGACAAAAATGCCTTGAGGATTTGAAAAATGGTCAATTCGCCCGTTATTATCAAAAGAGTCAATTATCCTTATCAAATTAAAATCTGTATCGGTAACGATGATGCGATTGTTCCCCGAATCCAGGATATATACGCTTTCGTTATTTAAAACATAAATATCGCTTGGTTCCTTTAGAGAACCAACTCCCAGAGATTTGCCATCTATAATCTGTGTTGCCTCATATGCCTCTGGCGCTGCAACGCTATCTCTCCAATAAGAATAGTTATAAGAAGGAGCATAATAGGCATATACGTTGCTATGGTATCCAAGTGAAAGACTAATGAACAAAATTAGGAGTATAACGAAAAACGGCCTTTTCCCTTTGATCATCTCTCAATGCTCCCTTCTAGTCTTTTATTCCAGAAGTAGCCATCGTCTGTATGACATTGCTCTGCGAAATTATGAATGTGACAATGGGTACTATCATGAGCACCAAACCGACAGCGGCCCCTACTCCTGCTCTCGCAATACCTCCTTGTATGATCTGCCCTAATGCGTAATTTAAAGTTTTCAGGTTTTCACTGTATATAAAGCTTCCGCCATCCGATCCCCATAGCGACGGGAGACGTAAAATTATGAGGGTCAACCACGCAGGCTTAACGTTTGGCATAACTATCTGCCAAAAAATCCTGTACTCGCTTGCTCCATCCATTTTAGCCGCTTCTAGCAATGAAGTAGGAAGCTGTTCCATAAACTGCCTCATTAGGAAAAGTCCAAGCGGGAAAGCCCATGCCGGAATTATTATCGAGGCATGTGTATCTATCCAACCTAACCGCGACATGATCATGTAGTTGGGAATACCCGTGACATGTGGCGTAAACATCAAAGACAACACAATCATTGTAGACAAAGCTTTTGATCCGGGGAACCTATATTTTGCCAATGGATAAGCAGCTGCAGAAGCAAATATCACGTGTCCTGCAGTGCCTAATACGGTAATAAGGATGGTGTTTGACAAATATCTCGAAAAAGGCACCCACGAACTTCCAATTAGATACACCAAATCGTAAAAATTATCCATGGTAGGGTTCCGCACAAAAAACCTTGGAGGGAATAAAAACAGCTCATCCAAAGGCTTAAAAGCGTTGTTTATAGTATATATCAACGGTAAAGCCATAAATGCGCCAAATAATGCGAGAAGTACGAACAACAAAAACGTGACGGCAAATGAACGATTTAGTTGTTTTTGGCGATGAAACAAAGGCACTCTCCTGCCAGCCATTTTCACCCACCTATCTTTCTCAATAATTTTTGCGTTAGAAGATTGGTACCAAGCATGATAACAAATAAAACAGTTGCTATGGCAGATGCATATCCCATTTCAAACCTGATTGAACCGTAATCCATAAGGTGCGTTACAATAGTATGCCCAGCATAATTGACGCTCGGAAATCCCGCTAATGCCACCGAAATATCCGCGACGGCTAAAGAACTGGTAATTTGCATCACGGCCCCAAACAAAAGCTGAGGTCTC
This sequence comes from Clostridia bacterium, assembly GCA_017577715.1. Taxonomy (GTDB): domain Bacteria; phylum Bacillota; class Clostridia; order Caldicoprobacterales; family Caldicoprobacteraceae; genus Caldicoprobacter. The sequence continues at coordinate 211,902 of PKRC01000002.1, read as the reverse complement.
ATTGATGGCAACACAATATACCACAACTCCTGCCATCTGTTTTTTATGCCATCCACCGCGCCGGCCTCGATCAAAGATCTATCAAGTGTCTGCAGACCTGCTATAAAGGCGAGGAAACTTGTTCCAAGGCTCATCCATAGCTGCACGATGATCAGCACGGCCATAATGTATCTCTCGTCTTTAAGCCACTGTATGGGCTCAAGTATAATCCCCAACTTCATCAGGATACCGTTTATATAGCCATATTTATCGCCTGAAAATATGATCTGCCATATATAGTACACATTGCCCGATATTGAAGGGGCATAAAACACCAACGTCATAAATGCGCGAATTTTTGGAGGCAGTTCATTGATAATCCATGCAAATATGAAACAGGCAATATAGCTTACAGGCCCGGTAATAATTGCAAAATAAAAAGTATTCCTTAACGCTATCAAGAAAACATCATCGTTTAAGAACAAACGGGAATAATTCTGCCACCCAATAAAGCGCGGCGGCTCCAACATATTAAAGTAAGTAAAACTTATCCCCAACGAGGCTAATACAGGTAATACAGTAAATGTAAAGAAGATAATCATATATGGAGCCATCAATATATAGTAATGCCTGTTTCTGTATATCTCTCTTCTTAAAGCAGACCACTGGAAACGTCTCTCCAGCCTCAAAGGGGAAAAAGCCCTCGCTTCAACGGTTTCCGCTCGCAAAAATCGCCACTCCTTTCTCCTAATACGGTAAATTAAACTCCTGACGCTTAATCTTGATCTCATCATTGATATAAATCACGTGGTCGAGCAGCGCTTCTCTGTAATTTTCACCACTATTGACCACCTTTCTGAAAGCATTCTCCAGATGCCTTCCTGTGAAATAACCACCTGGAACTTGCGGAATCCCTCTTACCCATTTCCACTGTGCTGCCAGATTTTGATAATCCTTAACAGGCCATGGTAACTCCTCTAACGCCTCAACGTTTGCTGTAGGATAGCGCGCAGCTTCACCCATCAAAGCTTCCATCTCCCTACCAAAGCGAACCTGCGTTTCCTTATCAGTCCACCACTTCATAAATTCCCACGCTGCTTCTTTATCTTTTACATTTTTTAGCATTATTACTGCAGATGTAGAGCTGGCTACATCATGTCTCACGGTCCCATCTGCCTGTACGGTACCAGGCACGATTGTAAAATCCCACAGCCCTTTAATTTCCGGGGCAAACACTACTAACGTATTATAGGTATTATAAGGTGCTATTCCGATAGGAATTTCACCTGTTCTAAATCGGTTAACAAAATCGGCTTGCAAGGGTAACTTATAATTTGTATAAAACTGCGTCCATCTCCGGAATACGTCAATGGCAATTTCGGAGTCTAAGGCGCTTCTCTTCCCGCCATCAGCGTAAAATTCACCATTATTTTGATATAACAACATAGCATAAGTAGATATATCAATCGCATTAGTAGAAGACACTGGCAGATAAAAATCCAGGTTATGCTTTTTCAGTACAGCAATCATGTAGTAAACCTCATCCCATGTTTTTGGGGGTTCCAAGCCCAGCTCTTCCAGAATATCCTTCCTGTAGAACAATACCGGAAATATCTGCTGCTCCGGTAAGCCATATACCCCTCCCTCATATCTATACGGCAGGAGTGCACTTTCATGGAATCGGCTGGCTACTTCCTCAAAATCCTCAAATTGTGATAAATCTATTACCGCCTTTCTCATACCATAATTAACCGGTATGTCCTCTCCAACTTGCATCGCCACATCAGGTCCTTGACCTGCCAAAGTGGCGGGCAATAGTATATTAGATGGCACTAATTTTAATTTCACCGAGATATTTTTTTCCGGGGTGAAAGTATCATCGATCATCGCCTTTATGGTTTGAGCCTGATCGCGGCCGGTTGTAATCCATACTGTAATAGACCTATCGGTTTCTCCGATATTGCCAACGATAGAATAATCCTCGATATACGACGCAAAATACGCGCCTATTTCATGCTTTAACCTCTGCCAAAAACTGGCCTCCGCTTGTGGAAGTTCTTCATTCGGTGAAAACACGATCAAGTAATCAAGCGTCAACGGTTGTTCCTTAACGGTAAGAAGCCATGTTCCCAATGCACCCACATTCACTTTAAATGCATCCAACCTTCGCGGCAAGGTTTCAGGTCGCTCGACTATGTCTTGCAATTGGGTTACAAGGTTATAAAGAGGTGCAACTTTATCGCTCTTTTCCCCGGTTAACTGCAACAGATAATCCGCTACCTTCTGAACTATTTCAGCCTGTTCGCTTAAAGTCTCCAACAAATTGGGTATCCGTTTTTCTAACTGATAATCGCGGTATGGATCTGGGTTGGTCGACGTAATCATGACAACTTTTCTGTACACATCATTTAACTTTAACACGCTGTTTTCTATTATTTTGATAAGCGGTGCTATATCACCCAGCGTAACGGTTAAGCGTATTCTATGAGTCCCTTTCGTAAGGTAAAATAAATAAGGCTCCCCATCACCCAGTACATCCATTTTCCACCGACGACTAAAATTGAATCGAATCCGTTTCATTTCCTCAAACGGATATTTGCCATCTATGGTAAGGCTACGGGTAGCATATATTCCCCGAAGTTGATCCTGTTTGCACTTCAATGCAATACAGTACAGGCCGTCTTCAGGCACCTCAACTTCCCACTCTATCCACTGTCCTGGTAACCTCCAGTTATAACCACCGATGGCGTTCATCCTAATCTTGGATACATGATAGGGGATGACCGATGGGCTAGACCTGTCAGATATAGGATAAAGGGTTGGTGAAGATTTGGCAATCGCTGACTCTGCCTGAACCATTATCAAATGATTCTGCGTAGGCTTTAATCCTTTCTCTTCATAATCTTCTTTAACTTGCTCATAAGTTTTTATTTCTTCTTCCTTATATAGTTCAATATAATCTATAGCCATGGGTTCCCTTAAAGAGACCAAAGAAATAACCTGCTCTCCTTTATCAAAATAAAATAAATATGGATCCTCATAATACCTCGTATTATCCACTATTGGGGCCAATATCCACCTAGGCTTTTCAATTTGGAGGGGCCGTAAGTCGTTCCCCCTGTCATCCCTCTTAATCTCGGCATCACGATTGCCCCATACCCGATCAAATGATACTAACTCTGCCTCTTTAAATGGTGTCTCACCATTGATCAATATCGCCCTCTCTATGGCTGCACTCTTACCTTCAACCGGAAAATAATGAATGCGTATATTATAAAGCCCCGCTTCTTCAATTTTCACCTTATAGCTGATAGTGCCAGTCTCAGGAGTTAAAACGGCTTTCCCGTCAAGTCCCATATAGCCATCCATAACTTCAAACTTACCACCCGTTGCTTCTATATAGTCCTCCGCTTCGATCCTTATAGTACGATTTGGCCTGTCAGCATCTGAATATCTTTCTAAATACTGAGCGTAGTCATTCTCATCAGAGTATTCTAAAATTGCCTGCATCAAGTCAGACAATAACGCCACCTCAGAATCATCTGCTTTTGCCACTGACGGCACATTAATAACCCTACTAGCTAATGTTAAATTAGGCAAACACAATGGTAACGCCATCGTTACTGCTATAAGCAATACTATTGCTTGCTTCTTCTTTATAACGTTCATCTCATCACCTCGCCATACTGTCAACCATGTCCCCTGTACTTTCAACCCCATTATTAAAATGGGTAAATAGTCGGTCCCCTGGAAACATCACGGGGACCGACCTTTCAATAAATAGCAACCTCATTCTTCCGTCCTTACTGATTCCACACTTCATCAATTGCGGCCTGGAATGGAGCCCTATATTTTTCAATTAATGTAGATACCGAAACTCCACTGGTCAGCTCTCCTAAGAAATCCCAATAAGGCAGAGATGGATACGACGCGCGATCAGTAATCCTCATACCTTCGGCAGCAATTCTTAAATTGTTAACATCAGCTTCATCCTCAAAAAGGGACTCATACCAACTTTGGTTTGGCCATTCATCGCGCAGTTCATCGGGGATGTCATTAATTTTCTCCCAAATATACACCAACTCTCGAGGATTGGGTACTGCCTTAGGAATTGCTATGGCCTGAACCAGCGGTTCACAAGCATGGTAACCACTTGCACTTGGCCCTTTGGGGAATGGTACAAAACCGAGTTCATAATCCGGCATATCATTCTTGAGCCCGCCTATTTCATAGTCAGCCCCTGCATACATCAGAGTATTACCCTGTACAAAGAAATTACGAGGCTCTGTCCAATCTCCACCTTCCGAAGGCCTGGGAATGCCTTCCGTATTAAGCCGCGAAATGAAATTTAGAGCTTCAATCACTCTTGGGTCATCAAGATTTTGTTTGTCTTCAGCTATTAAATCGGTCTCATTGGCAGCCAAGGCCTGCTCAAGGAAGTTACCTGATGCAAGCCCCCAGGTATCTATCTTACCATCGTTATCTGTATCTCGATTGGCTGATTTGGCTACCTCGATAAACGTATCCCATGTCCAGTTATCTTCATCTACATATTCCTGAAGAGGCTTTAATCCCAATTTCCTCATTAGGGTTTTATTATAGATGATACCCGTAGCCATGTTTGCAGCATCAGTAAAAGCATAACCCTTGCCTTTATATACAAAAAATTCTTTGGTATACTTCTGGTTAAAGACCTTGTCGTTTTTAATCCACTCTTCCTCGATTGGATGGAAGAAGTCTTGTTTCACAAGTGATGGAATCATAAAAGACTTTCCTATTCGAACAATATCTCCCAGAGGTTGGCCAGCCATCAAAGAAGCAATCAATTTGTCATGGTATTCACCGTAATCAATCGCCTCGTATTCAATTTTAAAGTTATGCTTTTTCATTAAAGCTTCTAAATTTTCTTTTTTGGCTAAACTAGCAGGATCCTCGCCTTGAATTGACATATCCCACCATGCTACAACTTTAATAGTCCTTCCGCCCAAGTCAAAATCCATTTCAGGTGTTGCATTTGATTCTTCAGCCGGCTCTTCTTCGGTTGGTTGCTCTTCCGCAGACTCTTCGGCCGGTTTCTCCTCGGTAGGCTTTTCTTCTACCTTGTCTGTGGTTGTGGTATCGCTCTTTTTGGTGCAAGCGAATAACCCTACCACCAACAGGACGCATATTGCCAATGCAATCAGTTTTTTAAAGCTCATTTTATACCCTCCCCTTTTGATTTTAATGTTTGTAAAACCCTAATCTTGCATTTCAGGGTTTTACCTTTTATCGCAAGCAGAAACTTCATCATCCTTTGTTTAACTATATTTTTATTGACAAATACATGAAATTATTTAATTTTTTAAAAAAGAATGATGAAATTTCTGCTTGAAAACCTAATGTTTCTTGAAATCACCAACTTCAGAAGCTTTGCTTTTTACCCTATTCATATATCTTGCATAATTCGATCAAACACACGCCATGGGGTTCAATGGCGATGGTCTTTTGGAAAACTCCATCGGTTTCAACAGTATAAAAACGGCACTCTGGTCCCATTTTCTTCTTTAAAAAGTCAATCTCCTCTTGTGAAGGATTCGCTGGTGCCCCCATTTCAATCCATGCATCAAACACTGAGCCGTGATTTCTATCCAAAACATACTCCTTTACCCTATACTTTCCACTAAGGCCTTTAACCTCGAGATTGATATGAAGCCTCTTTTCGTCAAATATTTCATACCGGCTGTATTCGGTTAATTTGGTCCGGTCTCCTGAGGCAAACTCTTCGTTAAAATGGCAGTAATTCCACATTAAAATCTGTATGCTATCTTCTTTGCGCGTCACAAAGTAACAATCACCGCTAGCAATTTCCTCTGTACCTAATTTCGATAAAAACCAATAACCATAGTACGATGGCTTTTTCAATCCCTGAATGTTGATAAGACCAAATCCCCCATGAAACATCCTGTTATCAAGCGGAATCTCCTCAAAAATATCGCTAAACACCCACCAGCCTAACGCATCTACAAGTCCCAAACACTTCAGGACATTATGAATAACGAAGGGTGCTTTGTACATGGTATCATGGACAAGGTCCCTCGCACTAAATGACGAATTCCATTCGCTGATAATTATTTCCGCATTTTTATAACTTGTGCGCATAACCACGTCTCTTACTCTCTTCAAACCCTGGTAAGTGCTATCTTCATCATTGCATATAATTAAGGTATTATCGTTTTCATCAATAGCAACAGCAACGGGATAATGGTGGTATGAAACAAAATCAACTGGCAAATTATTATTTTCACAAAAAGCTAAAAAATCCTCTATCCATGACAGATCTCCTTCGGGGCCCTGGAAAACAGCCGGCCCCCCAACTTTTAACCTCTCGTCGATGGCCTTTATAGCTTTCACCGTATGCTCATACAACTTGAAATAGTCTTCCTTTCTGCCGTCCCAAAAGTCCCCATGATTGGGTTCATTCCACACCTCAAAATACCATTTTAAAACTTCCGATTTACCATACCTGTTTATCCAATGGATAACCAACTCTCTTACAAGCTTCGCCCACTTTGAATAGTCATTAGGCGGAGTAACATTACCCTTCCACCAGAAAACAGTCTTATTACCCGATTTTAACTTGTCTGGCATAAAACTAAGTTCCACCATCGGGCGCAGGTCAATTTTCAATAGAAAATCAAACAGCGAGTCGACATACTGCCAATTGAACACCGGTATTCCATCTTGCTCGTCATAAACCATCATATCATCATGAAAAATTCCGTGAAAGCGTATATATTCAAATTTTAACTCCCTTTGCAACTCCCTTAATTGGTCTCTCCATGCTTCTCGCAGACCTTCTGCTGCTCTCCCAGCACAAATTAACCTTTTCCAATAATGGGTGAAAGGTTTTCCTTGTTTGTTTGCATCTAGCGTAATTTTCACCGATTGCTCACTTCTTTCTGCAATGACTACATCACAGTTGGATGGGGAATAGTAATATGACATGTCTAAAACGGATCTATCATCTATTACTGCTACATATTGTGTATATTGCATATCCTTCCTTTTAATATTATATGATTTTATACCCAGCTTTTCATGGCTCAAATTGCTTTTTAGTTCCCTAATTTTGCTGTATTTATATTCAGAAGGAGAGCATCCTTCTACACTTCTAAATGCCCGGTGTAGCATTTTAACACTGGAAAATCCACACTCCATAGCAATTTCGGTCAGCGGTTTATCAGAATCCATTATCAACTTTTTTGCTTTTTCAACACGGATCTTTGTCAAATACTTGCCAAATGATAAGCCCGTATACTTTTTAAAAAAATGTGCAAAATAGTATTCATTTAAATGTAGCAGAGAAGCAGCGTCGTGGAGCGAAATGTCATACATATAATTCTCTTCAACGTACCGAAAGATTTTTGTTATTCTATCAAGATATTCATTGTCAGATTTTATTTCTTCCTTACCCATAACGCGATATGGAAAATTTCTAAAAATAAGGGTTAATATTTTAAGTACCAGGAAATAGACGGCCAATTCATAATGTTTTTCCTTCGTACATATTTCATAAATAATGCATTTTAGATTATCACGTACTTTATCGCAGATGGCTTTTGTTCTGCTGTCACTTAAATCTACAGAGTTGCATTCCAACCTTACTAATCCCAACGTGCCGTGAGGCATAATAGGTATATTGGGATCAAGTTGAATTATCAAAACAATATTTTCATCGTTCCCCCTCTGAAAGTAATGAATCTCTCTAGAATTTATCACCATAAAATCGTTAGTATTAAGCCAGTAATTTTTATTGGAGGCAACGATATGTACGTTCCCTCTAGCAACAAAAATAATCTCAACTTCATCATGTAAATGGGGCGCAAAGTCTCCAATTTCAACGATAAATGACTTGATGGGAACTTGATCTTTAAAATCTATAAGCTCATAATGAAAGTCCATAAAATACACCTCACGTCCAAAAAATGAAGAAGATAATGATAAAGCAAACATCATAGAAAAGATATTCTAAAGTGTGATGAGCAAATATTGGTGGATATTTGTTGTCTAGTAATTATTGTGTGATAAGATTATATTTTAAAATATTCGAAATGTAAAGCCGCAATAAGCGACATTTTTCTTGCTTACGCAGAAAATTCTCTATCATCCTCCTGGTAATCAAGTCTAGATATATATATTTTTTAAAAGTTGTTGCATTTAATATTGCAATTTTCAGAGGGTAATTTTTTGCACTTAATCTTACAACGATATTGACTTTTATTTAACTCATATCTATACTTAATACTTAAGATTAGATGCTCTTTAGAAAATCATATACTATTAAGGTGAACGATAGAGGCGCGGTCTGTACGAGTAATCTGTTATATATGGTTTGGCACAGTAACAGACGAAAAGATAGACCGCCGAAGTATCGGTTGCCTGCCAAGAGGTACCGTTGCTGGGCTGCTGCAGAATATGTAGCAGACTGTCACTTTTTTAAAGTGGAGAGCTATCGTGTGATGAATAAAAGCATGAGGCGCTCTATGTCTCATGCTTTTTTATTAGTGAATCCATAAAAATATGGGAGGTTTGTCATGAATACGACAAAATCGTTGACGCTACTGCTTGTCATAACCCTCATATTCGCGGCACTGGCATGGCCTGCTTTTGCTGAAGATGCAGCAGTCGAAGAACAGCAAAGCATGTTATACGGCACATTCTGGTCCCTTGCACCGCCGATTATTGCCATTGTTCTGGCTCTCATCACCAAGGAAGTATACAGTTCTCTATTTATAGGCATTATAAGTGGAGCTTTGCTTTACGCAAACTTTAATCCGCTTAATGCCTTCACTGCAATATTTACAGAAGGCTTTATTCCCTCACTGGCCGACGAATGGAACGTTGGGATACTGATTTTCTTGGTGGTATTAGGCACAATTGTATGCCTTATGAACAAAGCGGGTGGTTCTGCTGCATACGGGAAATGGGCAGCTCAAAAGATCCGCTCCAGAAAAGGAGCCATACTGGCTGCCTTCGGTCTTGGCGTATTGATATTTGTGGATGACTACTTCAACTGCCTTACCGTTGGCAACATTATGAGGCCCATTACCGACAACCACAGAGTTTCCCGCGCCAAATTAGCCTATATTGTCGACGCCACCGCCGCGCCCATCTGTATAATTGCTCCCATATCCTCGTGGGCCGCTGCTGTTACGGGTGTCGTTGAAGGCTACGATGGTTTTGAGCTTTTTGTTCGCGCAATACCTTACAACCTTTATTCAATACTTACCATTATAATGATCATATTCATTACCTTAATGGAGATCGAATATGGGCCAATGAGAAAACATGAGCTAAATGCCATATTGTACGGGGACCTCTATACGACACCCGATCGTCCCTTTGAGGATCAGGATGGTGAAGCGTCGACCGGAAAAGGAAAAGTTATTGACTTACTTATCCCCGTACTCATTTTAATAGTCCTGTGCATACTGGGCATGCTTTACACCGGTGGCATACTCGAAGGTGAGGATATTATAGATGCTTTCGCTAACTGTGATGCTTCTTTAGGACTGTCTTTAGGTTCAACCGTCGCACTTATCCTCATCATTATATATATGCTGGCTCGTAAGGTTTTAACATTCAATGAATGCATGGGATGCTTCCCCGAAGGGTTTAAAGCCATGGTACCTGCTATACTCATTCTTACCTTTGCCTGGACACTGAGCGGAATAACAGGTCTTCTTGGTGCTAAAGAATATGTAAGCGGTATCTTTAAGGGCGGTGCGGCAAATCTGTTGGTTTTGCTTCCGGCCATTGTATTTGCAGTGGCTATTGGCATGTCATTTTCGACAGGTACATCCTGGGGGACCTTTGGCATCATTCTGCCAATAGTGACGGCAATAGAAGGACTTGATTCCGAACTCCTGATTATTACAGTTTCGGCCTGTCTTGCCGGTGCTGTCTGCGGCGACCACTGCTCACCCATTTCCGACACCACCATCATGTCCTCAACGGGAGCTATGTGCAATCACATCAACCATGTACAAACTCAGCTTCCTTATGCAATGACTGTAGCGGCCGTATCCTTTGTAGGCTATATATTGGCAGGATTCGTCCATTCAGCATGGGTAGTACTCCCGGTATCCATTACCCTGATGTTGGGCGTGCTTTATCTAATCAAACTGATGACATCGGATAAAAAGGTATCATTAAACGCCAAAGTCAATGCTTAGATAAAATTTACTGAAAAAAAAAAAACGCCTTCCATTCCGCCATCTATAGGTGAAATGGAAGGTGTTTTTATTTATAGACCAATAAAAGCATTTCCCTGAGCAACTTGCATGCAAGTATCGTCGAAGCCCCCGTCTGATCCCAAATTGGAGATAATTCAGTCATGTCCATAGCAACTATATTTAGTTGGGACACCTTCTTAACGGCATCCAGCAATTCATTAAAAGTCACTCCACCGGCTTCCGGAGTTCCCGTTCCCGGTAATACGGAAGGATCTAGCACATCCAGATCAATAGTTAAATAAACCGGTTTACCTTTTAATATTTCAACCGTCGAATCTAGATGGCTAAAGTTGAAGAAGCATGTATGCACATGTTCTCTTCCCCAGTAAATTTCCTCCCTGCTTCCGCTTCGAATCCCAAACTGGAATATCCTGTCGTTCCCAACCAGCTCCCAGCATCTTCTCATAACCGTAGCATGCGACAAAGGTTCACCAAGATATTCATCCCTTAAGTCGGCATGGGCATCAAAATGAATTATATGAAGATCGCTGTGCCTCTTTACCGCCGCTCTAACCGCTCCCAGGGTTACCAGGTGTTCACCGCCGATCATAAATGGTATCTTGCCATCATCCATTATTTTTAAAACGAATTCCTCAATGCATTCCAGCGTTTGCAAAGTATTTCCGATAGGGACCTCCAACTCCCCCGCATCGAATACGCAAATATCCTCAAGATCCCTGTCCAGGTAAGGACTATAAGTCTCTATTGAATAGCTCTCATTTCTGATAGCCGCACTTGCAAACCTGGTTCCCGGGCGGTATGAGGTAGTGCCATCAAAAGGAACTCCGAATACCACTATTTTGCTTTCTTCATACTTATTGTCACAGCCTAGGATAGTATGGACGTTCCTTTCACGCATTTTCCAATAGCTCCTTTACATAATTGGGTATAGCAAAACAACCTCTATGCAGCTGGGTATTATAATACCTCGTTTTTATTCCCAATGAATTCCACCTTTCTTCCTTCAAATCCAAAATAGGATCAAGGCCTTTAGACGCAAATCCAAACAGCCAGTGACCCGAAGGGTACGTTGGAATATGCGCCTGATAAATCATGGACACCGGGAAAATCGATTTAATTCTCTTATGAGCCTTTTGCATTGCCATTGCGTTATGTGGATAATATGGGCTTTCATGCTGATTAACCAGAATTCCGCCTTCCTTCAATGCCTTATAGCAGTTTCCATAGAATTCTTTGGTAAACAGATCCTCTCCTGGCCCGAACGGATCGGTAGAATCAACAATTATCAGGTCATACTCATCTTGCTTTCCGCGAACAAATTTAAGCCCGTCCTCATAATAGATATTTACCCGTGGATCGTCCAACTTTGAAGCCGTTTGAGGTATATATTCCCTGCAGACATCAACGACAAGCTTATCTATTTCAGCCATATCTATTTTTTCAATCGACTGGTATCTTGTGAGCTCCCTAATGGTGCCTCCATCCCCCGCTCCAATTACAAGAACGTTTTTAATATCGGGATTTACCGCCATGGGTACGTGGGTTAACATTTCGTGATAAATGAATTCATCCTTTTCGGTAAGCATTAGGTAACCATCTATAACCAGTATTTTGCCGAATTCATAGGATTCAAATACATCAATCCTTTGAAATTGGCTTTCTACGCTGACAAGCTGCTTTTCCACTTTTATGGAAAATCTCACATTTGGTGTATGATTCTCGGTATACCACAATTCCATACCTATCCCTCCACAACGTTAATATTTTCAACCTTTATGTCCTGAGTACCCATCAGCAAGCATCCTTTTTTCTTCGCATAAATTATATATTCTATTATTTCCTCGGTTATCCGCTCGCCCGGAGCCAAAATGGGAATGCCCGGTGGATATGCCATGACAAATTCACCGCTTATTTCTCCCTTGCTATCCTTTATAGGTACGGTCTTTTTGTTGGAATAAAAAGCTTGCCGAGGTGTATATACCACATCAGGATTGATGTAATTAAGGTCAAACATGCCCACCGGCTCCCTAGAATAAAGCCTTTTAATTTCATAAAGGGCGGAAACCAGCCTTTCAATTTCCATAGGCCTATCGCCCGTTGATATTACTGCAAGTATGTTTCCCAGATCCCCAAACTCCACCTGAATTCCGTATTCGTCCCGTAGTATATCATACACTTCAATTCCCGTCAGCCCAATATCCCTGGTATTTATCGAAAGCTTGGTAAGATCAAAATCATACACGGTATCATTATCGATAATTTCGGTAGAAAAAGCATAATAACCGCCAAGCTTATTTATCTCATTTCTTGCATATTGTGAAAGCTCCACAGCCCTTCTAAAAATTTCGGCACCGTGTAAACTTAAATTCTTTCTTGCGATATCGAGAGAGGCCAAGAGCAAATAAGAAGGGCTTGTCGTTTGCATAAGTCCTATGATCTGCCTTACGTAGTCACTATTGACATTTTCGCCGCACAACAGTATAGAGCTCTGCGTCAGCGAGCCTCCGGTTTTATGCATGCTTACCGCCGCCATATCGGCGCCTGCTTTCATAGCACTAACTGGCATATCCTCACCAAAATAGAAATGGGTTCCATGGGCCTCGTCTACCAGGACCAGCATGTTATGTCTATGAGCAATTTCCACTATTCTTTGTAAACTCGAACAGATCCCATAGTAAGTTGGGTTGTTAACAAACACTGCCTTGGCATCGGGATTTTGCCTTATGGCTTCCTCTACATCCGAAACCGACATGCCCAATGCAATGCCCAGCCGTTTATTAATACCCGGATTGACATACACTGGAACCGCTCCGCTTATAATAAGGGCATTTATAGCGCTTCTGTGTACGTTGCGGGGCATAATTATTTTTTCTCCGGCCTTGCAGGCTGACATAATCATAGCCTGAACTGCGGCAGTTGTACCGTTAACAATAAAAAAACAGCTTTTAGCTCCAAAAGCTTCGGCAGCTAAATTCTGCGCATCCTTTATTACGGATACGGGATGGTTTAGATTATCCAGCGGTTTCATGGAATTTACGTCAGCTTTGAGACATTTCTCTCCCAAGAACTGTAAGAGCTCTTTATTCCCTCTTCCTCCTTTATGCCCCGGAACGTCAAAGTGGACCACCCTGTCCCTTCTAAGCTTTTCCAACGCTTCATAAATGGGAGCACTAGTTTGATCCAATTATAGCTACCTCCCCCGTATGTGGTTAACCGGCCATAATTCCACCCAGGCATTGTATCAATAATTATATTACATATTTCCTTTTCAAATGCAATAATGTATCCATACTAAGCTTTTTTTAAAATTGTAGTATTAAATGAAACACTTTTTAAAGGAGAGCATGACATAGATATCCAAATTTTCACTGTAAGATGCAGAGCCTTATGTTTGCCAAGGAAAAATGGAGATTTGTGGTGTATGCCTTTTCATTGATTTGGTCTTTTTTAGACCTTTTATAGGTTTAGTGAGATTCCTTCAAAAATTTAAAATAATTTGCCAAAACCGTATTGACAAAAAATTAACGATTTGCTATAATGCCAGGTGTTATAATTAATAAGAATTTGCCGCGGGTGTTATATAATACCTGGCTATTGGAAAATACAAATAATGCCGCAATTTGGCCTTGTTTCATTTACTATAAGGCCACAAGAGTGAAGTATATTTAGGTTGGGATTGCTATTTAATCCTACAAGTCCCAATTTTTTTGAAAAGTTATAGTTAAAATTTTAACAATAATGCAAGAAATATTGCAAAAGGAGGAGGAAAATATGGCTAGAAAGAACCTATCGTTGGTAATAAACAACCCCCAAGATGTAAAGGCCGAAATCGATGCCATGGTGGAGAAGGCTAACCAGGCCCTAGAAGAGTTCTTGCAACTGACCCAGGAGCAGGTTGATGACATTGTAAAGGCCATGACCCTTGCGGGGATCGACAACCACATGAGGTTAGCCAAGCTAGCCGTAGAAGAAACCCAGAGAGGCGTATATGAGGACAAGATAATCAAGAATCTTTTTGCCACCGAGTATATATACAACAGCATAAGGCACCAGAAAACGGTGGGCGTCATCAGGGAGAACGACCTTGAAGGCTATGTGGAGATAGCAGAACCGGTGGGAGTGATTGCAGGCATCACCCCTGTGACAAATCCCACCTCCACCACCATGTTCAAATCGCTCATATCCATGAAAACCCGAAATCCCATTATATTCGCTTTCCATCCTTCAGCCCAGCTGTGCAGCAGCGAAGCCGCCAGAATCATGAGGGATGCAGCCATCAAAGCGGGTGCTCCAAAGCATTGCATTCAGTGGATAGAGCATCCATCCCTTGAGGCTACCCAGTACCTCATGGTCCACCCAGGCATATCCCTGATACTGGCAACCGGTGGTGCCGGCATGGTTAAAGCGGCCTACAGCAGCGGCAAGCCCGCCCTGGGAGTGGGGCCAGGTAATGTGCCCTGCTACATCGAAAAGACTGCCGATATCAAGAGGGCTATTACCGACCTGATTCTCTCGAAGACTTTTGACAACGGCATGATATGCGCCTCCGAGCAGGCGGTCATTCTCGACGAAGCCATTGCCCAACAGGCCATAGATTACATGAAAGAAAATAAATGCTATTTCCTCACCCCAGAAGAGATTGAAAGGCTTGAGGCAGTAGCAATAGATAGCGAAAATGGAATGATAAATCCGGCTGTGGTTGGCCAGTCAGCTTATACCATAGCCAAGATGGCTGGCATTGATGTACCTCAGGATACAAAAATCCTGGTGGCTCACCTTGAAGGTGTAGGGCCTGAGTATCCGCTGTCCAGAGAAAAGCTAAGCCCTATACTGGCACTCTATATCGTCAAAGGCTATGAGGAAGGGGTTAAGGTGGCACAGCAGATAGTAGAGTTCGGTGGCCTGGGCCATTCTGCTGTCATCCATTCCGAAAACCCCAAAGCAATAGATCTATTTTCCCAAAGGCTCAAGGTGGGCAGGCTGATCATCAATTCTCCATCGAGCCATGGCGCCATAGGGGACATATACAATGCCAACATGCCGTCGCTTACGCTTGGTTGCGGTTCCTACGGCGGCAATTCCACTACCGCCAATGTATCAGCCGTCAATTTGATCAATATAAAGAAGGTGGCCACAAGGCGGATCAACATGCAGTGGTTCAAAGTTCCACCCAAAATTTACTTCGAGCCCAACGCCATTCAATACCTTGAACATATGCCAGATATCAGCCGCGCTTTCATAGTGACCGATCCTGCTATGGTCAAACTGGGATATGTGGATAAGGTGTTGTACTACCTCAGAAAGAGGCAGCAGTACGTTCATTCCGAGATCTTCGCCGAGGTTGAACCGGATCCATCCATAGATACGGTAAAGCGCGGGGTCGACCTCATGAATAAATTCAACCCCGACGTCATAATAGCCCTGGGAGGGGGTTCAGCCATTGACGCCGCAAAGGCCATGTGGCTGT
Organism: Clostridia bacterium; assembly: GCA_017577715.1. Taxonomy (GTDB): domain Bacteria; phylum Bacillota; class Clostridia; order Caldicoprobacterales; family Caldicoprobacteraceae; genus Caldicoprobacter. The sequence continues at coordinate 196,221 of PKRC01000002.1, read as the reverse complement.
ACTATGAGTACCCCGATACTGACTTCACCTTCTTGCGGCTGAAGTTCATGGACATACGCAAGAGGGCCTTTAACTTCCCCAAGCTGGGCCGCAAGGCAAAGATGGTGGCCATACCCACAACTTCCGGGACCGGCTCAGAGGTAACCTGCTTTGCGGTGATAACGGATAAGAGGAACAACACCAAATACCCCCTGGCCGATTACGAGCTCACCCCCGATGTGGCCATTATCGACCCCAATTTAGTCATCACTGTTCCCCCTCACATAACGGCGGATACGGGTATGGACGTGCTAACCCACGCCATAGAAGCATACGTATCCACCATGGCTTCAGACTATACCGATGCATTGGCCATAAAGGCCATACAGCTGGTATTTGAATACCTGCCCCGGGCTTACAGGGATGGCACCGACAGGGAGGCCAGGGAAAAGATGCACAACGCATCCTGCATAGCAGGTATGGCCTTCACCAACGCGTTCCTGGGAATAAACCACAGCCTGGCGCATAAGCTGGGAGGAGAATTCCACATTCCTCACGGCCGCGCCAACGCCATACTGCTTCCGCACGTGATCGAATACAATGCCCAAAAGCCCACCAAATTCGCCACCTGGCCTAAATACCAACACTTTGTAGCCGATAAAAAGTACGCCGAAATAGCAAGATATCTGGGCCTTCCCGCATCCACTACCCAAGAAGGCGTGCGCAGCCTAATAAATGCCATCACAAACTTGATGAAGGAGCTTAACATGCCATTGACCATTGCCGAATGCGGCGTACCGCGGGAGGAATTCGAAGCAAAGGTAAAAGAGCTGGCCGACAAGGCCTTCGAAGACCAGTGCACCGTCACCAATCCCAGAATGCCGCTGGTAAGTGAGCTGGAAGAAATATATAGAAAAGCTTACGGTGGCTAATTTCACTTAAAAATTTTGCATTGGCAACATACGGTACTGACAACAGGATTTTAGTCCAGAAACAGGTAATTGCTGACAACGCTCTTCAAAATTGCATGAATGAATAAGAAAATAAGAAAAGGCGCTCCTTTCTAAAAAGTTAGCAACCCAGCCCAAAGGAGCGCCTTTTTTATTATAGGTCACTCTCAATAATACCTATATCTTCTCCGCATAACGAATACCCTGTGGATGAACATTCCGGCCAAAAACCCGCTTATGTGTGCCCACCAGGCTATGCCGCCCACGCTTACGCCGCCTATCCACTGTATGATCCCTGAATACAATTGGCTTATAAACCACAAAACCAAGTATACAAATGCCGGCACGTGTATGAACATGGGCAAGATAAAAAAGGTGGGAATTAAAGTCACGATCCTGGCATGAGGAAACAACACGAAATAAGCACCCATAACTCCAGCGATGGCTCCTGATGCTCCAACTGTAGGTACATTGGATGTGGGGTTGAACAAGAAATGGGTAAACCCCGCTACCAACCCACACAGGATATAGAATATTATAAAACGTATGCTGCCCATCATATCCTCCACGTTATCGCCAAACAGCCACAGCACCCACATATTACTTATGAGGTGTATCCAGTTGCCATGAAGAAACATGCTGGAAAAAAGAGGCATGTATGTGCTGGCGTCAAAAATTTCAAACTGGGCTATGGATTTTAAAAACCTCTCGGGAATAAAGCCGTACTCATATACAAACTGTGCAAACTTAACATCCGGCATCAACGACTGACCGATAAATACCATCACGTTGATGATTATAAGCATCACCGTTGCCAAGGGTTCATGCCTGCTGGGTATAGTGTCCCTTAATGGAATCATGACAGCATTCCCCTTCTCATCTCAAATATACGTTTTTATACTACCATTTTTGCGAATGATTTTCAATCGTGTCAACACAGAATCCTCTTGTCAGCTTTAATCTTCAAGAATTGTGTGCTAAACTTATTATGGAAACCCGCAATGCCTATTATTTGGACAGAAACCCACCCGATCTAAAATCGATATTGACAAAAATGACATTTCGCTAAAATAGAGCTGTTTTCAGGCAAGCAATAGAGTAGAAAGGGGCAGGTTACCATGCACCTATTTGATGTGCTGCCGGAAAATCTATTCTCCATCCTGGCATCGAAAAACAAATACATTTATGTCGACGCCCTGTTCGTATTGAGAAAGGCCTTTCGCCAGGAAATGAACATAAAAAAAGATGACCTCATCGCCATGCTCATCTCCAACCTGGATGAAAAAATGCTGAGCATAGACATGGAAGAGTTGGAAAACTGATGAAATTGTCCCAACAAGCTTTAATCTGTGCTCAGCAGCTGATCAAAGCCGATGAAAAAGTTCTTGATGCCATAGCCGCTGAGGGGTTTAATAATATAATAGGCTTAATAAACAAACTCAAACAGACTGCCGGCCAAATAAAAAGCCTTATAGACAGCGCTATCACCAAAGCCGAAAGGCTACTGGATGAGCTTGCAGATGAGGTAGAAAACCTAAAACGCGGGGTAAAACCCTATCCTCGAAACCTACTGGCCCTTAAAGAAGAAATCGCACGTACCCTCTCTACTAAATATGGCGATAAAGTGCAGGTACACATCCTTGCCGATTTGCTTGAGATCAGGGATATGCGATGGAAAAATGCCGTAGAAGCATATCTTCACACTCAAAAATTCTACCTTATAGTGGAGCCGGAGCATTTCTTAGATGCCCTAAAGGTGTATGACAGATTGAAATTTGAAAAGGGCTTTTACGACCTGGGGTTGGTGGATACCGGCAAGCTAGCCCAGCTTAAGCCAGCCGCCATGGAAAACAGCTTGGCACAGGAAGTAGAAACATCCAACCGTTATGCCCGCATGTTCGTCGATTTTGTAATGGGCAACGTCATAAAATGCAACGATTTGGAGGAACTGCGGAATTATCCGCGGTCGATAACCGATTCGTGCATGCTGTATCAAAATTTTGTGGCACGCCAGCTGCACCCTGATCGATGGAAAAATCCATATATTGGTCGGAGGTCCATTGAGGAGCAGATAGAAAACAAGACAGCACAGATAGCCCAGATTGAAAAAGAAGTCACAAGCTTTAAAAACCTGTCCAACGCTTTAAGCAACATATATTCCATGGAATCCATAAACCTCAATGAAGCCGAAAATATCACAGAGGTGCTAGAACAAAGCAAGAACATACCTGCCTTGGAAGAAAAACTTGATGCCATAGTAGATGAACTGAGCAAACTAGACTTAACCTGGTTAGAACAGTTAGACAAAAAAATAGAGAAATTGGAAAAAGAAATCGAAAACCTGAAAAAGCAAGAAAATGACTGTTTGATCGAGCTTATCGACCTTAAGAACAAAAACAAATATATAACTGAAAACAGTATACCTAGTGCAAAGCAAAATATCGAGCTGTATCAAAACCGCATAAACAGCCAGTTCACTGATGAGTGGGTTCAAAAGGTAGGTGAACCGCGCTTTCAAAAGGAGCTGTCCAGTAGGGCTTCGGCAAATGAAATATACAATAACTTTTACAGCCAGTTGGCCAGAACACAGAGCCAGATGAATAAGAAATGGGAGGAGCTGGTGTCAGCGCGTGCAGAATATAACCGAGAATACCGCATGTCATATGATATAAACCTCCCCGACAACGCTCCATATGAAAAGGAGCTCAACGAACTTAAGGACATCAAATTGCCTGAATACCTGGAGAAGATCAAGGACGCCAAAGAAAAGGCTTTTCAGCAGTTCCGCGAAGACTTTCTGGCCAAGCTCAAAGCCAATATAGACATGGTCAAAGAGCAGATTGAAGAACTCAACAGCGCTTTGAAGGAGAGCAGCTTTGGTAATGACCGCTATAGATTTGTAGTCAGTCCCAGGCCCGAATACCGTAGGTTTTACGATATGATCACCGATGAGCTGCTTATGGACGGTTACAACCTGGCGTCTCACGTCTTTTTCGAAAAGCACAAGGACGCCATTGAAGAGCTATTTAAACAAATTACCGACATAGACCTGCAAACCGACGCCGATACCAGAATTGAACTTGAGAAGAATATCAAGCGATTCACCGATTATAGAACCTATCTCACATTTGACCTGATAGTCACCGACAACCAGGACAGGGAACAGCGGCTATCAAAAACGCTTCGCAAAAAATCTGGCGGTGAAACCCAAACTCCTTTCTATATTGCCATGCTGGCCTCATTTGCCCAGCTATATCGAACGAGATACAATAACGAATCGGGTAACACCATTCGGCTTATAATGTTTGACGAGGCATTCAGCAAGATGGACAGCGACAGGATACAGGAAAGCATTAAGCTTTTGCGTAAGTTCGGACTGCAGGCCATACTGGCGGCCCCTTCCGAAAAAATAGGCGACATAGCCCCCCTTGTGGACCGAACCCTGTGTGTGATAAGGAGCGAAAATAGGTCGTTTGTCAAAGCCTTCGATGCTAAAAAGTTAAAGGAGGCGTTGCATGAACTACAGGAAGCTGATACTCAACCGATTGCTAGATAAATACGAAAGGAGCAGCGCATATAAAAGCACTTCTAGAACCAAGAGAAGGATTCTCATAAATTTATGTTCCAACGAATTCCCCGAATACAATATAGAAGATACCATCGCAAAGGAACTCATCAATTCGGAAATAATGGACCTTCAAAGAGAAGGCTTAATCGATTTTGAATGGATGCGCTTCGAAAAGGGCAACATCATCAGCCGCATATGGCTAAATCTGGACGCCTTGCAGGAAGCATACAAGCAGGCCGAAAGAATTCCCAAGCGACAACAGGTGGAAAATGCTCTTGTCTGGGTGCGGGAGCTTAAAATGCGCATCACCTCCTCATGGATCCGTGCCTTTTTAGACGATGTGCAAGAGTGGATGGGACAAAAGCTGGACATACCTTCCTTCCTCCCAGAGGACAGCCAACATTTGCAAAACCTCTTAAAAGCATTGCTATTTATCGATACTAAAGGTGAAGACGAGCTCTTGGAACGGGTGTTCAGCTTAAGGTGTTTCGGCGATTCAAAATATTTCGAGAAGAACTTGCGGCGGAAGCTATTGGTAATTATTAAAAAATATTGGCAGGAAGAAGATCTGCAAGCAGGAGAATGGACCGATGATGAAATCTTATCCCTCATCGGCATTGTCAAAGCTCCCGAGCAGGTGGATTTCTGCGGCAACGTGTTGGCGTCCATAAGAGGGCGTGACGTTGACTTTTCGCCTCTGATACACGGGGTGTCCATCAATGCCCCAACTATACGAGATATGGTAATTTCCGATTTACCAAATGTTAAGCGCATCCTTTTTATAGAAAATAAAGCCAACTATGTAGATTATGTATTTAGAAGAAAAACCGTCGATGAGCTGATAATATACCATGGTGGTTTTTACAGCCCTGTAAAAGGACTTTTCTTCAAAAAAATATATGATGCCGCTTGCAGGAGCAACATCATATTTTACCACTGGGGCGATATGGACCTGGGAGGGTTTCAAATATTCCATCGCCTCAAAAAGCAAATCATCCCCACGCTTCAACCTTATCTTATGGACCTTGAGGCCTTTCTATCCATGAAGCGTTTTTGGCAGCCGCTTGACGCCAAGTACGCTAAATCCTTGGAAAAGCTGCTCCATGACGAGGATTACAAGGAATTTCATCCGCTCATACGGGTCATGTTAAAGGAGAGCGCTAGGATAGAGCAAGAGGCCTTCCTAAGCTGTGAATGATACCTAGAAGCAAACAAATCCCCTTTTCATGCATTGCTTAACTTTTCATCGCATAATCTTCCGCCATACAAAGCAGCATCACCAATGGAATGCTATTTAGCGCCCTTTAAAGAATGTACATATTCCGCATAGTCCTTATCCGCTTTGCTGATATGGTTGACGAACCAGTCGACGATTCTCTTGTTGAACTGAATGATGAAAGGAAGGCTGGCTCCATCCTGTTCAAACTGCCTCTTCATCTCCTGGACTTCCTGCAAAAAGAACTGGTGCAGTTTCAGATGCTCAGCATACTTCGGATAATTGTGCCGCTTCTGATATTCCTGCTCAAAGTTGAAATGGGTTATGACGTAATCCGAAAGAAAGTTAAGGGTGCTGCCAATTTCCTCTTTTGCCCTTCCGGCGGCGCTTGCTTCCAGCAATTTGTTTATAGCATCCACCAGTTCCTTGTGTTGATTATCAATTACGTCAATTCCTATCTCCAGCTCCTTCCTCCACTTTATGGCCATCTTTTAAAAACCCCCTTTCCCCGTAAAAGCATCCTTATTTAATATGATTTTTAAACAATTTTCGCCAATTTCAAACCGATATATTAAACTAAACAGCTATCAATTCCTCAGTTGTGCTCTGCGCCTTGCACAGCTGGCTATATAGGCCGCCCGCCCTGAGAAGCTCATCGTGCTTGCCGACCTCTATTATTTCACCATCCTGCAGGACAATTATCTGGTCTGCATTGCGTATGGTGGACAATCGATGGGCAATCACTATGGTAGTCCTGTTTTTCATAAGGTTTTCCAGAGCTTCTTGAATTTGCTTCTCGGTCTGAGTATCCACCGATGATGTGGCCTCATCCAGAATCAATATTGGAGCATCTTTAAGCAATGCTCGTGCTATGGAGATCCTCTGTTTCTGGCCTCCCGACAGCTTTACCCCTCTCTCTCCTACCCTGGTATCGTATCCTTCAGGCAACTCCATTATAAATTCGTGGGCATTAGCAGCCTTTGCAGCTGCAATAACCTCTTCATCGGTGGCATCCGGCCGCCCGTACAGGATGTTCTCCTTCACGGTGCCGTTGAATAGAAATACGTCCTGCGATACCATGCTGATCTGCTTTCTCAGGCTGCTCAGCTTAATTTTCCTTATGTCCACGTCATCTATTAGAATCTGGCCCGCATCAGGGTCATAAAACCTGGGTATCAGATTGGCAATGGTGGTCTTGCCCACCCCGGTAGGACCTACCAGAGCTACCATCTCGCCGGGGTTGACCTTAAAAGACACGTTTTTCAAAACCGGTACGTCATCCACATAGCGGAAGCTAACATTTCTAAATTCTATCTTGCCCTTCACCCTGTCTACTTGTATTGCATCAGGAGCATCCTTTATCTCGGGCTCCTCATTCAATATCTCAAATACCCGTTCGGCGCTGGCTAGAGCATGCTGTATCCCCTCATTGATCATGCCAAATGAGGTTATGGGTTGATAAAAGGAATTAAGGTACAGCAAAAAGGCTACCAAGTCCTCTAAGGCCAATTGATTGGACAAAGCCAGCCTACCGCCAAAGAATATGACTATAACCGTTCCCAGGCCGGATACAAACTCTATGCTGGGATGAAAAGCATTGCTCAATTTGAGGGCGCGCAATATTGCCCTGGTGTAGGCGGCTATCCGCTCCAGAGTCCGTCTGCTTTCATATGCTTCCTGGGTGAAAGCCTTAATTTCCTTAATCCCCGAGAAATTATCCTGGAGGATTGCGCTAACCTCTGCGATTTCCTTCTGGGCTTCTTTGAACATCGGACGGGATATCTTGCTGAACTTGACGACCATCCAGAAAAGCAAGGGAATTGGTATGAGCGTATAAAGCGCCAATTGCAAATTCATGGAAAACAAAATGGCTGATACGCCAACGAGCATCAATGCATTAACCACAAGGGTTGGAATGGCGTGAGCCAGCAGCTGCTCAAAGTTTCGCGTATCATCGAGAACCCGCGACATGAGCTCTCCGGTCTGTTTGTCATGGAAAAACCTCAATGACAAATTTTGCAGATGGTCATACAAATCGCTTCTAATATCCTCCAACATCTTCCATGCAGCATAATGGGATATGTAGTTGGTACCAAACTGGGATATGGCTCTCAGCAGATATATAGCAACCACGGCCAGTGCAAGAAAGTTGATCTGAGCTATACTCGCTATGCCTTGTACACTCTGCACCACCGTGCTTATCAGGTTGCGAATCATCCAGGGGCCGACCATATTCATTGCAGTGACCATCACCATGCAAACAGTAGCCACAAATATGTGAAGCCTATAGGGCTTCATATACCGCATAAGCGCCTTAAGCTCCTTCATAGGAACCCCCCTTCAGCTATTTACTACTAACCTTTCATAAGCTTATTCAGCAAACTTTTAAGGGTTATCAACTCCTCTTGGTTTAAGGCCCTCATCCTCTCCTCTATATTTTTCTGATGTTTGGGAATTAGCTCTTCCTTTAGCCTCCTGCCTTCTTCGGTAAGTTTTATCAGCCATACCCGTCTGTCGTCCTTACTATGCACACGATAAACCCATTTGTTTTGCTCCATACGATCAATCAATCCTGTCATGTTGCTGGCATTGCAGTTGAGCTCCTTGGCCAGTTCGTGGCTGGGGATGCCCTCATCGTCGATGTGGTACAGCGCATGAAACTGGGGCCAGGTGATTCCGTTTTGTGTCAACTTATTGTGCAGTTCCCTCTTGATGCCGTTGTAGGCATCCTTTAAAGCCTTGTAAACTTCCAGCTCTAGCGAGCCGTTCACCTACATCACCCCCATTGAACTTGCCTACAGCCTATCTACCTTTCTGCTTACCTTAAATGTGATGGAACAAATATGGCTTCAATATTGTAACCATCTTTTGATGCTTTAATATCGCAACCATCTTTTAACCAGTACGTAAAAGTTAAAAAATAAAAATTTGCTATAGGAAGCCTGCAAAATATTTCAATATTTCATATATGAATTATACGGCATTTAAATAATAGGTGTCAATAAAATTTATTCCCAAAAAATAAAGAGGTAAGCGTAAGCTCACCTCTTGTTTCTTTAGCGTCCGATTTTGTTTCAGCAATTGCACAGCTAACCTTTAAGACCTGTGGTTGCAATGCCTTCAACCAGATATCGCTGGAAGGCAAAGAAGATTATGAGCACCGGTACCAGCGAAAGGGTTGACATGGCCAACAGTCCGCCCCAGTTGGTTTTGGTAGTAGCATCGTTAAAGGCTCTCAAAGCCAATGAAACGGTATAAAGCTTGGGTTTATTCAAATACAACAGAGGCCCCAGGAAATCGTCCCATTTCCAGTAGAACGAGAAAATCGTGGTGGTGATAATAGCCGGTTTGACCAAAGGTACGATGATCCTGAAAAATATTTCGTATTTATTGCAACCATCTATTTTAGCTGCCTCATCCAACTCGGAAGGTATTCCCCTAATAAACTGCATGATTAAAAACACGAAAAATGGACCAGCCGTAAATGTCGGCACTATCAATGGTTTAAACGAATTAACCCAATTAAACTTATGAAACATGATAAACTGGGGGATAATGACCACCTGCGCCGGTAACATCATCGTCATCATCATGCATGCAAACCAAAAATTTCTTCCTTTAAAATTCACCCTAGAGAAACCATAGGCCACCGTTAAGAAAGATATAACCGTGCCTATTGTCCCAACTCCCGAGTAAAACAAGGAGTTTTTGAAAAAGAGATCAAAAGACGTTCCGCATTCTCTTATAATTATACATGCTTTATAGGCTCACTTCATGTATTTATTTTAAATACATAACGGGACATCCTACAAGTATCACCAACTAAACGGAAAGTTTCATTGGTGGTTGTGTTAATCAGATAAAAATCCATAAGATCACCTGCCCAATTTTAGCAATTAAAGGATTCTCCCTCCTTTAGCCGTAATATCTTTATAATATACAGCTTTTACAGAAAGGAGGCCACCCTAATGCCAAGCGACAAAAACAAGCCTGTAGAAAACGCAAAACAATCAGAAAAACATATTATCAAAAAGGGCCTTGGATCTATTGGCGAGATGTTTAGTAGTGGCGGCACAAAGGACAACTCAGATCTTTTGAGATTAGCCAGGGAAATAAATCCACCCCCTAAAAAGCCCCAGCACAACGATACCAATAGCAAGAAGGATTAATCCTTCTTGCTATCTTTTTCTTTTCTTAATTTTTCGACCGCTTCTAGAAATTCTGTTTTATCAAACACTTTAATGATCGTTCCGCTGTCAAAATGATAATACACATAATCTACCTTTGTTATATAATCGTTCCATTTATTAACCTCTTCAATTCCTTCAAGGGTTATTTCTCTAACTTCATCCCCTGCAAAAGTAAAATCTTTCAGAAAACCTTTTACAGAAAACCCATCATCTGGTCTGATGATCTCTATTATTTGGCTCTCACGATTACAAAAGAGCTTATCCCACGGAGACATTCCACCGCTAATATCCGGCTTGTTTAACCTTTTTCTTAAGAAATTTAATAGCCTACTAAAGACGCTCTTTTCATTGGCCTGTGAAGCCATGAAATACCCAAATATTAAGCCTGATAAAAAACCACATATTAGATAGACAATCAAAAACAGCATGAACTTGCCAAAAATACCATTAATAGCATTATCACTAGCAATGTTCCCGTTAATAACATTAAATACGAAGTCTAAATCCTCTAAGGAGAATATGGGTATATATGACACAATTTTTAGCAATACAAGAGTTATAGCAAAAGAAGAGATAGCATAAAGAAAAGCCACAAATAATCTATCCAACGATTCTTGTCTGTCTTTCGCCGAACCTGTTATTAATTCGTCAGTAAAAAGAGCAACTAATCCTGGAAACAACAGAAGAATAATTTTGATGGTTTCCGGGAACAAATCCATATTATATCATCTCCTTATTGATCACTCCGAGCCGGATAATTCCTTGAAATAGAAGAATACGCCTCTGTTAACCAATAAAAGAATAATCATTGCAATGTTTATCGGAACAAAAAATGCTTGAATAACTATATTTCGGCCAAATAACTGGAATATACCCCAAATTGCATTTTTTCACTGCTGTGCCTATTCCCCACTGGTATGCCCAATACTTATTTTTTATAATACCAATCCCTATAAAGAGGCTTGCTATGGTAAATATAAGATTCCAAGCTGATAATGCAAGATATTCTTCGGACCTTAATATCATATATGCAAATTATAATGACGTAATAATACAAAACAAACTTTCGTATATTAACATTAATATTCCGGCTTTTTTACTACTGTTTTTGCCCCTTCAGTAAGGGGAACTGTTTTTATTCGTTTTTTCTGTTGATATCATTTTAGTGTCTGTAATACGTTTTGTTTTATAAATTCCCCTATTAGCCATTCTCTTATTGCTGCATTTATTGCTTCTTCCGACTACTCTTTATATCGCTCTTCAACAATAACAACAAGTTTTTCTGTGGGCATCTTTTCAAGGTACTATCTAGTCTCTTTGTTTTATAGTCAGCATGTTCTATCTCATACATGCTTTCTCGCCCTCCAATATAAACTATTTACCATTTATAATAGCATATCGGAGGGCGAAAGCAATTGTTTTATGGAGCTTTATTCTCTATGTGCTCCTTTACTTGCTGTACTATATAAAGTCGCTGCAGCATTAGCTACTTTCTCTAAATCGTTATCATTATTGATAACCAAAGTTTCTATAAGCCCATCCATATATACGTTTGCAACTGTTCCTGCAGGTTTTGCAGATTGAATACTTGCCAAGATAGGTACTGTATATCCACCTTCAGCATAGCCCTCAACGCCAAGATAGTGCACTAGTGCCAGTGGTGATGTTTTGCGCTGTTCCAATAGATCTTTTAGCCAGATCGTGGTTGCCTGGTTAAGTTCGTAGTTATCTGCAATAGTCATATCCAGCATTTCGATATCGGACAATCTCCTTTTCAACGGCTTTTTGTTACTGCTCTTGGCTTTTCTTATATTGCTCCTTTACTTCGGCTTTTAAGTGAAAATGTCCATTAAGATGCTGCCAATCGATTTATAGCTGATTTCTTCATCGAATTCTTCCTTCAGCTTTGCGGAAATCACCCTCGCACTTAAGTCATCCTTTTTTGCCCATTTCTCAATCTCGACCCGGTGCTGGCTGTTGCATACCTTGCACCGAGTAGTATGTCAGGAACGATTTTGAAACATTTACGCCAATCAGAAATTATTAGAGGATGCAAGAAACTATTTCAATAATGAAAATTATGAAGAAGCAATAAAAACAACCGAGAAAGCCGTTACTTTAAATACTGAAATTAAGGAGGAAGCAAATTCATTAATTGAAGAAGCTACTGCAAAATATGAAGCTGCAAAGCTACTGCAAAATATGAAGCTGCATTACTAGAACAAAAAAAGAAAGAAATCATAGAAAAAATGAAACAATGGGAAGGTACTGGAAGGGCTAGAGTAGCTGTTGGAAATGTAATAGCGATGTCTTCTTTCAGCGATGGGTTTATGACCTGGAAACCAAAAGACCCTGATAACACTTGGTATTTACTTGTAGGTATCGGAGTTTATAATGCATCCAAATCAACACTCCACGTAAATCCAAATTTTGTTACTCTGATCTGTAACAAACGAGCCTTCAATCCGGATATAAACACTTATTCTATAGACAATTATTTGGATGCAATAGATTTACAACCCGATACTTATACCGCAGGATGGTTGTTGTTTTTAGTGCCAAAGGCTGAAACTTATACCCTTGTGTACGAAGGTATGTTTGATAAAACTGTAAAAAAAGAGATCATTGTAACTGAAACAAAGTAGCATAAGAAGTGGATACCTATATGGGCTTTTAGACAAGCATCCAGGATATAACACTATACGTATGGCTATAACATACAATTAATATTGATGAGGCGAAAAGCGCTACAACCGACAAGCAGAGATCAACCGTGACATAAAATTGTCCACGGATCAGTTTGCTGGCGTCCAAACTGATGGACGAGCTTGAAGCCAAAAAGGCAATCTCATGATCAAGCTCAAAGAAGCTAAATCTCAGGCCCAGACACATGGCCTACCGAAGATATGATAAGAAAGTACCTCGATAAGGATGCTGACATAAAAAAATAAAGTCTGAAGAACAAAAACGCATCATCCGGGCTTACGTAAAAAAAATAATCGTGTACGATGACAAAGTTGACATCGACACGATTGTGACCTTTGATGGTGGAGCTGAAGGGATTTGAACCCTCGACCCCCACAATGCGAGTGTGGTGCTCTCCCTCTGAGCTACAGCCCCATTCTGCCTTCTAATTATATTCAATTTTCTTGTAAAATTCAAGATGCAATTTCTGTGGATAATATTTCCTTTATCTTTAAATAATTGCTAATAAAACGCTACATAAAAAATTCACCATCAAGAGGATTATTAGTGATTTTATTATCGTAATGGTGTCACACTCCCATTGTAGAAGTTGTGGGTGAAATCCAACGCTCTTTTACCATAAAAGTTAAAACAACTTACCTTACACGGGCAAGTTGTGTTAACTTTCACAATTCACAAAAATCTCAACCTGATTGCCTTGCCTATAGTATTCCACCAATTCCTCGGCTGAGTAAATTGGATAAGACAAGCGTATGCCTGCCCTGCCCACATCCCCTGGCTGATGTGCATCCGAGCCGGCAATCATGAGAAGGCCGTTTTGGACAGCAAACTCATGGGCAAGGTCGTTGTGGGAATCATGGCGAGGATTGCCGTTGAATACCTCAACGCCGTGCAGCAGGCATGGTATAGCCACCTTCATGCCCGGCCGAAACGGGTGGGCTTGGAATATAAGTAAGTTGTGTTTATCGGCCAGTTTTTTAAAACTCTCTAGGTTATGTCTATAAAGTTCGGGATTTTGAATCAGAAAATCCTCATCTAGTCCATATACCAGATAATCCTCTATGCTGTCATGGAAGCGCAGCTCTATGCCCAGCATGACGTTTAAGCCGATGCGTTTTCCTTCCTCCAATGCCGCTATATATCCCGATAGAAACTCCTCCACTTTAGCCTCCCATGGCTGATCTCCCAACGACTCAAAATAGCCATCATAATAATGATCAGTTATGATAATGCCCTGATAGCCGGCATCCTTGTAATACCGCACCATCTCTACCGCGGGGACCCTACCACATCGACTTACCTCCGATGTATGCACATGGGTATCAATCAAGTATAATTGCTGTTTCAATTACATCGTCTCCTTATCTCCAAAGATTTTCACTCAGCATCCATTACACTTCTTAACACACGCATTTTATTATAATCCATATTTGTAATCTGTTCAATGGTTTACGAAGGTGTTTCATGTAACGTTAATATAGACAATTGCGCAATAAGCAATATTCGACTAAATATTTCCTTAAGACATTTAAAATTTCCTACTGCACACGACGGGAACAATTAAAATCACTTCTGAAGTTGCTTCAACTGCGCCACTATCTGCTTTAACTCCATTTCCAGCTCCTCCACATTGTCGTTCTTGCCCCGCATGGATAACCTTGCTGTGATCTCAGCCAACCTCATTTGCAATATCATCTTCTGCTCTTCAACATCGGTAGTTGTACTTCGTTGTTGAACATTTTTGGAGCGCACCTGCTGCTCCAAGTATTGCGCATAGGTTCCACTAAACACTTTAGCTTTGCAATTTTCAATAACGATGATTCTATCTGCAACTCTATCAACCAGCCACCTGTCATGGGACACCAGCAGTAGCGTACCGTCATACTCCATAAGTACCGACTGTAGGGCTTCCATTGAAAACAGATCCAGGTAATTTGTGGGCTCATCCAATATGAGCAAGTTGGCATCTGAGACCAGCAATTTTGCAATGGAGGCTTTTACTTTTTCGCCACCGCTTAATACCGCCACCTTTTTATGGACGTCATCCCTTTTAAACAGCAACCCGGCCAAAATGGTCCTTACCATCCATTCCGGTTGATAGCTTTCCTTCATTATATTATCGAGTATACTCTGCTCAGGGTCTAATATATCCAGGTCCTGGCTGAAATACCCTATTTTAACGCCATCAGCTATCTTTATGGCTGGATGACGGGACAATATCATTTTAATTAGGGTAGTCTTGCCAACACCATTTTTGCCCACCAAAGCCGTCTTAGAACCGTTAGGGATCTCAAAATCCAATCCATCGAACAAAACCCGATCCCCAAAATTTAAACAGATATTTTTACCCCTAACAAGCACCTTGCTGGCCGGAGACTGCACCGGTTGAAATCTCATCTTTATGGTATCTAATTCCCTAGGCTTTTCTTTAACCTCCAGCTTCTCAAGGCGGGTACGTAACGCCTTAATCGAATTATGCAACTTTTCCTGCGATTCGGTGGTACTCCCTTTGTGAAGCCGTGCTTCAGAGTTGCCCATCCTTCTTGGAGCTTTTTTCATCCGGGCCGCCTTAACCTTTAAAGCATTAAGAGCTGCCTCCAGCCTCTTTCTTTCACGTATATACTTATCATATTCCAGCTGATGCCTTTGCCTCTCGGCCTCTTTTTGCCTTTTATAATCGCTGTAGTTACCCGAATAGCGCTTTATTTTGCCCTCTTCAATCTCAATGATGTGGTTACATATCTTATCGAGCAGTTCTCGATCATGGGATATCAAAAGCAGCGCTCCATCATATTCCATTAGCTTCTTTTCAAGCAATAATATGCCTTCCATATCCAAGTTGCAAGTGGGTTCATCGGCAAACAGCAATGGGCTGTCTTTGCTCAATTGGCCGGCAAGCTTTAACCTGGTTTGTTCCCCTCCGCTTAAAAATTGAACATCCCTGTTATTTATTTCGAATTCCTTGGCCATGCGGCTGTCAACTTCAATATCTGCCGCCCCAAACTGCCTTATATATGAAAAATCAGTATACAGTTTCACTGTTCCTTCATCGGGGGCTATGTTTTTCGTAAGAATCTCTAAGAGGGTAGTCTTACCCGCCCCGTTGACCCCCACTATCCCTATCCTATCGCCGCTGTATACTTTCAAATCGTTAATGTCCAGTATCAACCTATCCCCATAATATTTCTTGATATTCTGTGCATGTAACAACAGCATAAAAAAACCTCCCTGCCTTATTCCAGAGAGGTATATCCCTGACTTTAAGATTTTACCAAAGAATTAGCGATTTTTCAGTCTAACCTGCAACTATCGGTCAATGACGGCTTCCCCCCTCCCCATGCAAATACTTTACCCTTATTATAGGGGGATGTTTACCGAGAAATGACCTTTATGCCGTAAGATGACGCTCTTTGATATAGCGCATCGTTGGCATCTTTATATCATAATTGCGGATAAAAATATCACGCCATACCGTCAGGGAATAACCAATCTGGAACTTTTTACCAATATATTTGCCGCCACATATCTTTCATTTATATGGCCATCACCTATTGGTCCTCGTATTGCACATGACATTCCAGATTAGTTATTCCTCACGCCGGTAACACCTACCCTTCCTGCTTTATACTTTCCTATGTGAACGGTAATGATTATACCTTATATTACAACAATTAGAATCTATAAGTCAACATCCTGAATCCCTTCAATTGAGCATTTTTAGAAGCTCATTCTTATCAACTATAGGAGCCCGGCAGGCAAAATTTTCGCACACATAAGCAGTAGCCCTGCCATCCACTGCCTTTTGATCCTTTACATACGGTACAATCTGTTCTAGCTGCCTTCCCTCCTCATCATCCGAATGCAAGAGGGTCACAGTATTGGGAGCAAAGGCAGAATTAAAAGCATTGATCATATCCACGAGATCTCGATTCCCTTTCGAGCCTGCAAAAACTATCTCCCTGGTAGGATACAGCACAAACATAGCTGCCATCATGAAGTAAGTATGAGCAGCCGGGAATTGCTTAACAATGCCGGCAAAGGCCTTAAGCTGCCTTATGGCCATGTCTTCCAGATCCTGTTTGCCAGTTAGCCTTGCCAGCCTTAACAGGTTCATAGCCGCAACCGAGTTTCCTGAAGGCAAAGCTCCGTCATAAACCTCCTTTGGTCGTGCAATTAACTGCTCCCCATCCCTGCCATATAGGAAAAATCCACCCCTATCGGGGTCCCAAAACAGGTCAATCATCCGCTGGTTTTCCCTGATGGCATACTGCAAATAAACCGGTTTATATGTGGCCTCATAGAGCTCGATCAATCCCCATATCAGATAGGCATAATCATCCAGATAAGCCGGATATGCCGTCTCGCCATGTCGGTAACGGGCCATCAGCCTGCCGTTTTTATCCACAAGTTTATGGAATACAAACTCCGCTGCCCTTTCGGCCGACTGGATATAGCGCTGGTCTTGCAGGACCCTGCCGCCCATGGCCATGGCAGCTATCATCAAATCGTTCCAGGATGTCAAAATCTTATCATCCTTAAAAGGATGAACGCGCTGTTCTCGACGCATAAACACCCTTTGACGCAAAGGCGCGATCAAGGCTTCATCCTCGTTTACGGGTGCCGATGTGTGGATGCGAGTTGGAATACTTCTCCCCTCAAAATTCCCTTCATCCGTGATGCCGTAATAATCGCAAAACATCTCCCCCTCTCTTTCTCCTAAAATATCTTTTATCTCGTTCGGCGTCCAAAGATAAAACTTCCCTTCCTCTCCTTCAGAGTCAGCGTCCTCAGCCGAGTAAAATCCCCCTTCAGGCAATGCCATATCCCTGAGAACATAGGTAAATATCTTTTTTGCTACTTCAGCATACACATCCTTTTTGGTGCATAAGTAGGCCTCCAGATAAGCGATGGCCAACAGAGCATTGTCATATAGCATTTTTTCAAAATGCGGGACCAACCACTTCCTGTCGGTGGAGTAGCGCGAAAATCCGTATCCTATATGGTCGAATATCCCTCCCCGGTACATCGCATCCAGGGTCCTTTCAACCATTTCCAAAGCCTTCTGCTCACCGGTCATCTTCCAGTACCGCATGAGAAAATAAAGGTTGTGCGGTATGGGGAATTTAGGCGCAGGACCGAATCCACCGTATACCGGATCAAATGAGCGCTCAAGCCCTCTATAGGCCTCGTGCACGTCCTCTTTCGTCAAATCGTTCTCTCTAGAATCCAGTGTAAACTGATCCTGCAAAACCTCAACGATCTTATTCCCCGATTCAATAAGCGCCTGCCTATTAGTCTTCCAGGCCTGGGCCACCGCTTTCAATATATCAACCAGACCTGGCAGGCCCATACGCCCGTGTTTGGGAAGATAGGTTGCAGCGTAAAAAGGCTTTTGATCGGGCGTCATTATAATGGTGAGGGGCCAACCTCCCTGGCCGGTAAGGGCCTGGCATACCGTCATGTATATGTGATCTATGTCCGGCCTTTCCTCCCTGTCCACCTTTATGGAAACAAAATTTTCGTTGAGTATATCGGCCACTTCCTGGTCTTCAAAGGACTCTCTTTCCATGACATGGCACCAGTGACAAGTGGACTTAGGTAACCTCCTATCCTTTTCTTATAACCCCGCATCTGCGGGGCTAGGAATAGCCTATGGATACAAAAACAGGTTTGTCTTCTTCCTTGGCCTTTTTAAAAGCCTCTGTACACCAAGGAAACCAGTCAACAGGATTATAGGCATGCTGTAAAAGATAAGGCGATTTTTCATTAATTAAGCGATTGGGTTTTCTCTGATTTGGAACAGTCATTCTACCATCAACTCCATAGCTATTTTGGTATTCTACCTTTATTTTTAGCCCGCATGCAAAAATTTATTAAAAAAAGAAACTACAAGCTCTGTCCATCTGTCTTGCAATGTACATATGCTTTTGCTTCCTAAATACAAAGCAGCAATTTTCCTTTTTCCACAGACACTCACGTGTTTAAAAGAGCAGAGTTTTTGATATAATTGTGTTGAGTTATAATGAGGCTTCCCGTACGGTGTTCCAGTTGATTCTACAATGAACTATTTTAATTGTAGAGAGGATGACTGTATGTCGCTAAGAAAAAGGCATGCCACACAGGTCTATTATTGTTAATTCTAATTTAAATATCTATAAGTGTAACTTGAAACTCAAATAAAAATAGGGTACTTAAATGAGTACCCCGCATATCATTTAAACAACTTTCTGAGAGCCCTGGCCGTTGCCCTGCCTGCAGCTCTGCGCGCTGCCCGTTTGGCGACAGCCCTCGGTCCTTTGCTGATGGCCTGGACATCCCCTAGAAAACGAGCCAAGCCATACAGCAGGCTTCTGGTCTGGCTAATACCGCTCCTTTTCCTTGGCATGCCATTCAAGCCTCCCCTCGGGCACCGTTAACCGTAAGCCAACTTTAATATAGCACCATAACAAGTTACCAATCACATATACCTGCAAATACAAAGATATAACACCACCATAACTCTTTCAAGGAATACCTTAAAATCACTTATTGCCGTAAACCTGTATAAACCTCTTCAGAGAGCGGTCGTATGTACGCTCCACTTCCGGCGGAAACAGGCACCCCGGCAGCTCCTTTCGGCTCCAGTGATAGGAAAGGCACTCGCAGCACTTACCTTTACGGCTACAATAATCATAGCTGCACGTGCAGTTCTTTAAGTTGCCCGTCATGTTGATGCAAGCTTTGTTCGCCACATATATCCCCCCTCGATCCATGCTATGTACGCTTTTCAAAGCCCAATACTCCTCTTCCGCTGACTTGCAGATAAAGCGCTGAAACATCCAGCTAACCATTTACTCAAACTTACACTATTTAAATCCAACAACCGTACCCGTGATGTTTGACGTCTCGGCAACGACCTACATTGCACCAAGGGCTAATCTTACTTTCTCTCCGGAATAATCTCTATCCAGTATCCGTCAGGGTCCTCAATGAAGTAAATCCCCATCTTCTTATTTTCATAGCAAATGCAACCCATCTCCTTGTGATGTTGATATGCAGCCTCAAAATCGTCCACAACGAAAGCAAGGTGTATTTCGTTATCCGACAGGTCATACGGCTCTTTTCGATCACGCAACCAGGTAAGCTCTATCTGATGCTCGGTGGTACCATCGCCCATGAACACCAAAATAAAGCTTCCATCCTCAGCTTCCTTTCGCCTCAGCTCCTTAAGCCCTAAAGCCTTTTCATAAAAGGCTATGCTCTTTTCCAGGTCCAGTACGTTGAAATTGGTATGTGCCATCTTGAATTTCATCACACTTCTCTCCCTTTCTTATACATGATCTTCTGTCCCCTGTGGGACAAGGATACCACTTTTGTCGGCAGGCCTTTCATCCTGTCAGCAAACTTGCGCGTAATATCATATTGCCCCCAGAAGTGCATTGGCACAAAAAGGCCAGGCCTCAACCGCTTTATAAAAAGCTCCCCTCCCATATGATAATATTCTTTCAGCCTGGGGTCAACCGGGAAAAAAGCTATATCTATTTGTTCTCCCGCCATTTTCTGGATTTCCCTCTCAAAGCTTTCCTTGTCCTGCTTAAGCTCCTCAGGTGTTGACTCATAGTACCAGTACCAGCAGTTCAAATCCCCGGCATGAAATATCCTGAGCCCATCCACCTCAACCAAAAAGGATATGCCGATATCGGTAGAGCCATAGGTTTTTATGCTAACATCGTCTATATGTAATTGCTGATAAGGTAAAACAAAATATGCGTTGTGCAAATTTTGTTTTACCTGTGGCTTGATGTCATCGCTCAAAACATAGACGATGTCGGGCCTATGCTTTTGCCAGTCAAAAATTACATGGCTGAAATGATCCCCATGTCCATGGGAAACAAATACCACTATCTTCTTATCTTTATCCAGCTGGTCTGGAGTAACAACACCGCTTTCAAAGCCCCTTGCTTCACCCTCGAGTTTATCACAGGAATAGTCAAACACCATCAAATGGCCAGCGGTCGCAACAGCAAAACCGCTATGATGCAGATACCATATGCTGGCCTGAGGGGTATCAATGTTTGTTTTCAAAGTTGGCACCTCCTTTATTGCTCACCTCGGAGTAACCATAAAATCTTTTGTAATATTAATATTGTGCCTTAGAAAATATATCAGCCATTCCCTTATCGTCAAAACAAAAAAATGGCTACAGCCCCATTCCCATCCAAAAGGCAGTAGCCATTTTTACACGCCCCCTGATGCGGCCTTCTTAATAAATTGTGCTCACGTCACATAGCCTTCTCAATAAATTGATGAACGCCCCTTAAAAAACATATTGGTATTAGGGCTTTTATAAAATTAACTATTTCATCCACCGTAGTAAAGGCCAAAACTACGTAGCTGTCAGCAGCCCCGCAGTGAATGGCAATTCTGCCCGTCTCAGCATCGCTTAAAGCGGCACACAGGAATATAACATTGGGTACAAATCCCCTATCTTCGTACCATTACCCAGGAGTAAGAACAAAATGCCCCGACCCGTATCTTACCGATCGAAGGATCTCCCATATCCAGCCAACACGCTTTCATGCTGTATACATATTCGCCACGCATCAATACCACGCCATGATAAAAAGCAACCATCCTTCACTGGTTTCAATGGGTGCAGCTCCTGCTCCAACCTTAAGCGACTGCCACCATTCGTGCCCGCGTCCCATAACTCGCCTACGTTTTCCCCAGTAGATGAGGTCTAGGCTTTCGCTTAAAAATATGTCTCCAAATGGTGTATGGCCATTATCGCTTGGCCTTGACAACATCACAAAATTATCGCTGATTTTTCTTGGAAATAGAACCCCTTTTCTGTTAAAAGGCAGGAACGGTTTTCCCAATCTAATGAATTTTTTATAAAAATCGGTACACCAGACCATGTAATATTTATTTTTTCCTTTTCAAATTCCCAATTGATCCCATCCTTGCTGTAACTGAGGTATAAATGACAGATTCCATCGGTTTGTTCACCACAAAATACCCCTATAAATTCTTCATTATAGGGCACCACCGCACTATTGAAGATCCTCGCAGCTCCAGGCAATGGATTCCTTCTGGCAAACCTTTACTGTTTAGTTTGATGCTTATGGCCTACCCTCCCAAACGCGTAAGCACCTATAAGAGCAACAGCTACTATTATAATAGTGCCCGCTATCATATACCCGGTAATGCCCTTGGTGTGGCTGCTGGACGGCTCGCTTGGTTGCTTGGTTCCCTGCTCCTGGTTTGGGGTATCCATTCCCTCATCTCCGTTGTCACCTGTATCATCAACCGGCTGATCGTTTTGCGGTGAATCAGGCATTTCCTGCGAAGAAATACCTCTTACCTTATTGCCATTCTTCACCAGCGTGTATTCTATCTTTTCACCGCTCCAGAAGTGGACCTTGAGGAGTATCTCCCCATCCTCCAGCCCGCGCAGGAAATCGGACGATAGCTCTATCCTGTAGGTGGAAGGTTTAAAATCGACGTAATATTGCTTAAAGGACGTCCAATCGTTTGGTGGCGTATTTCTCCCGTTCTTTTTATAGACCGCTTCCAGAGCCTTAAGCTGCGCGCCATTATATGTGACAGGGATAAAGAAATTATCTACACGTTCCTCAATCATATCCCTCAGAATGGGGGTATCGTAATATATCACGTTAAGCTTCCACTCGGCTCCAGCTGAAAACCTGCAACTTAAGACTGCCTTAACCCCAAATTCGCCGCTTATAACCTGGCGCAGAAAGTCAGCCTTGATGATTAGCTTATCGTCGGAGAGGTCATAGTCCTTACCTTTGACCAGAGTATCCTCCCCATACTTAACCTCAACGAGTTCGTTCCCGTTTAGATTTAGCCTCACCTCTACATCCTCAATGGGCGAATTCTTCTTGATATAAATGGAATCGGTCTGCCCGGTGGACGAGCGGGCTTTGACGCTGTTTATTATCACCTCATAAAGTTGGGGGTCACTCCACTTAAAATTGACTCTGTCAAAATGCTGCCCGTTATCCCACCACATGAGTGGCAGCTTCTTTTCCTTTGCATAATAGGTGATGAATTCAAAATATTTTATCTTTTCGCCCTGTTGAATGGTGTCCAGCGATGTATCAAAGCCCAGCAAGCCGAATTCTCCTATTATGACCGGGATTCCGTTAGCAACAAAGGTATCGTATATCCTATTAAAGGTGTTGATTATGTCATTTTTTGTGGTCTCATCAAAAGTGGTAACACCAGCTATGTTGACGCTAAATGGCCAGTAGCCGTAATAATGGACGGTGGCTATGAGGTTTTTGTCGTTTAGCTCGACGATGGTGTTGTACAATTCCTTTAGGCGATTGGGCGATGCAGAACAGGTAAGGGTGGGTAACAATAAATACCTCGTGGTATTATTGCCGCCTGAACCGCGCACTATTTGGTAAAAAGTCGTATTGAGCACGCGCAGCATTTCAAAATATTCAGGTTTATCCTCGTTCCAGTCATCCGAGAATCGCGGTTCATTGATGCTCTCGAACATCAGCCTGTCAGGTGGGTAATCCTTAAAGGAAGCAGAAATCTGTTTCCACGCAGCTTTGAACCTTTTTAACACCTCATCGTAGTCGGTCTTCATATTGAAAACCCAGCTGGAATCGTGATGCATGTTAATGATGATGTAAAACCCGGTTTCCAGTGCCCAGTCAACCACTTCATGGATGCGTTGCAAAAAAACCTCATCTATCTTATAGTCGGGTGCATCCCCCATCCTATGTCTCCAAGTTATGGGTATCCGGATGCTCTTAAATCCATGCTTGGCTATTTCCTGGATCAGTTCCTTAGTGGTAACAGGGTTGCCCCATGAAGTCTCGTCACCAGTAGCATCAAATGTATTACCCAGATTCCATCCGATATGAATTGCCTCAAAGATCCTTTGTGGCATATCCTCTCCCCCTCCAAACTGCGCCAGGGTCGGCACAGGATAAAAAATTATACAGGCTAACAATAGAATAGACGTCAGTATGGACATAAATCTCAAGAACACTGCAAACACCTCGAATGCATTTAAATTATTGGCCATAACTTCTCAGATCCGGCAATTCGTCCAGTGTGAGGACCTTCTCATGATTATAGACCTTTTCAAACATGTACCTCTCGGTGTACTTTTCAGACAGGCCATAACCCGACCACACAAAGTCCCCGTTCCATGTGCAGAAATGAGACCACACCGCCCCATCCCTGAAGGCGAGGTCCGGGTCAAACAAACATCCATTTTCGGTGAGGGCAATTATTCTTTTACCCGTAGGCCATTTAGCCATTTCAAAGAATTTGGAGGTGTGCGGGCTATACACCCTTTCCCCCGGGTATATATCCATACCTATGATATCCACATACTTGTCTCCTGGATACCAAGCTGGGTGCTGACCATTCCATACCCATATCAAATTGTGGATACCGTGTACCTTTGTAAGTCTATCAAATAGCAACCGATACAGCTTTATGTAAGCATCGGGGCCAGAAGCTCCCCACCAAAACCAGCCACCGCTGGCTTCATGCAAGGGGCGCCATAAGATGGGTACATCAGCTTCCTGTAGCCGTTTCAGCTGTTTGGCAATCTCATCAATATCCCTCAACAACAGCTCATAGCCTTGAGGGTCTTTACCATTCATGATAGCCTCTAAATTGATGTTGGTAGCCCTGGTATAAAACCCGCTCCACCACGGTTTTTCTGATGTGTCGTAAAGATAAGGTTCAGGGGCGTTCCAGTGCCAACAAAAGGTCACAATGCCACCCAATTTGTCAAATTCTATAGCGTATTCAACCGCCTTGCTATTCGTGCCATGGGCCACCCTCGAAGGCGTATAATCTATAAAGTCAAGGCCCAATATAGCGGGATATTTTCCCGTAGCAGAATATATCGCTTTGAATTCAGGACCGTTTATCCCTTTATCCGAATACTGCCCTGAAATTATGTATTTACCGTACATATCAACTAAAAATTGCATCAGCTTTTTCGCCCTATCGGTGGCATAGAGATCAACCAATTGAGCCGATATTTTATAGATGTCTTGGTCAATCGGAGGAGAAGCGGTTATCTTTAATGCATCCAATCGAATCCAACCCCAGCTCTTGGTCAGCTTTATTTCATTTTTACCTGCTTTTAAATACACCCTCTTGAGAATAGAGTCTTGAAAATTAGTTCTTTCAACCTTTGCTACTCCTACAAATTCCCCGTTTACATACACATTGTTTTCCTTGTATCCATCACAGCTTGCACTAATAAAGTTTAAATCATAAAACCCACTTCCGGGCACGGAAACGTTAAAAGTGACGGTGTCCTCCTCTCTTTCTATGCCCACCAGATAACCGTTGCCTGAAAAGTCTGGATAAGTGCTTTCAGGCCGCACCTTACCCGTTGTGATGGCAACGTCTTCAGCCTCAAGAAGCAATTCAAATTTGGGATCGAAATGGTCTTCCCCGTTCATTCCATCTGCTTCAGATGTATTGTTGCCCCCATCCTTATACCTATCTTCAGTCAAATTATCGCTCATACCCGTGACCCCTTTCCTCCGATTTTCAGCATCATGGCCCGCATCGTGAACCTTTGTGCATCCATTTAAGAACAGACCGATCAATATTAAAAGAGATAAAAAACTGCATACACGCTTTGTCATATTCACACCTGTATTTCCATGCTGATATGGATAGGGTCATATTAACCAACAGAGAGCTTAACTAAAGATTTTTTTAGTGGGATGGCGTACAGCTCCTCCTGCTGCACGCCATCCATCCCATTAGTCAACAATCTTTATTGAGCCAGGAAGTCATCGAAAGCGGCCTGCAGGGCATCATACTTCTCATCGATGATCTGAGCAACGGTCTTTTCTCCTTTGATCAGGTCGTCCTGTGCTCCCCACCAAGTCTGGATTGCTGACTCGCAGGCACCAAACAGCCCTATAGGAGCAAAGCACTCGTTGTCATACATGTATCTGAGAACTTCCAAGGAAGTCTCATCGCGCACCCTATCAAAGTGTGCTTCCATCCATGTATCGGGATCCTCTAGGTCCTCTGGGAACGGGTCGGTCCATAAATCCCAAATAAATGCCACATCTTCGGGATTCTTTACGTTCTTGGGTATTGTCTGGAAGTTGTGCCCGGAAACAAGGCACTTATATTTCTTATCTGGATCGCTGGGACCGATCGGAGGCAGCAAAATGCCATAGTCGTCAGACATGTTATTCTTGAAGTCATCTATCTTCCAGTACTGATACCAGAACATGGCCACTTTGCCATCCTGGAACATGGTAGCGGCAATATCCCACGGCGGGCTGTCGCTGTAGGTAAACTTATTGTACAGGATCTTATCTACATTAGCCAGTTCATAGTAGAAGTTCAAGGCCTCTACCACTTTTGGATCTCTCAAATTGAGCACTGCCTTGCCATCCTTTATGTCTGCAAAGGTTGCTCCATTGCTGTAGATAAGTGCAAGGTCCATATCGATACCGGCAATGCCCCACTGGTCAATGACTCCGTCACCATCGGTATCCTTGGTTGCCGCCTTAGCGATCTCGCGCATCTTCTCCCAGGTCCACTCCCCGTTAAACAGGAGCTCATATGGATCGGGCAGGTTTTCCCTCTCGAAGATCTTCTTGTTAAAGAACACTATTCCTCTTGGCCACCATTTCCCGGTTGACATACCGTAAATCTTGCCATCAAAAGTAGAAAGCTTCTTTGTCAATGGATCCCATTTGTCCTCATTGAAATCAAACCATTCATCAAGCGGCTGGACAAAACCTTTATTCACGAGTCCGACCAGCCAGCCATCCTCAAGGGTAAAAATATCAGCTGCGGGGTCCCCGGCCAGCACGGAAGAAGTATAGGTTTCAACCACTTCTTCCCAAGGTATGTTGATGAACTCGAATTTGAAGTTGTACTTCTGCTCCATCTCTTCCCTGCGGGTAATCTGGCGTTCACCGTAGGTGGTTCCGGGCTGTGGCGTCATATCCCACCATGCAGCCACTTTTATTACCCTGCCGCCTAAATCCCTTATCTCTTCCTCCGGCTCTTTTTCCGGTTGTTCAGCCGGTTCTTCCGGTTGCTCAGCCGGTTCTTCGGGAGTTTTTGGCTCTTCTGTTACATCTGTGGGCTCTTCTTTTTTGGCACAGCCCGCAAACATCGAAATCACAAACACAAAAGCGAGCAGCAATACAAGAAGCTTAGCAGAAAACCCTCTTACCATTAAATCAACCCCCTATTTTGATAATTTATTTTATATTAAAACCCGTTAAGGGTTTTAATTATCCCACTATTCCCGTACGCTCTATGCTTTCTACAAAGTACTTCTGCGCCACCAGATATATGACTATCAACGGCAATATGACCAGCAAACTGGCTGTATTTGTGTACATGGAGCTGACCACAGGAGATAGGCTTATGTTAACTCCCGTCTCCCAGTATATCTGCTGGGTGATGTCAAACGATATGCTTCCCAGCGCAACCGATAGCACCCTCAGATTCTGTAGGAAAAGATTGGAATAGAAGGTATCTGTCCACTGCCACACAAACGAGAACAGGAATACCGTAACCATGGCAGGTACCGCGCTCGGCAACATTATCTGGTAAAATGTCCTGAACATGCTGGCACCATCCACATATGCCGCCTCTTCTAGCTCCTTAGGCATACCCCTAAAAAACTGCCTCATGATGTAAATGTACAATCCGTTCTTCAGTCCCATGCCGGTTGCGGACAACAACATGAACGGCCACTGAGAATTCAACAGGTTTATCCCCTTCTTACCGGTCAGCATCGAGACAATGCCGAACAAGTCAAAATACCTGAAGTGCAAGAACAGCGGGATCATGATGGTCTGCGGCGGAACGATCATGGTTAATATGACCAGTGCAAATAGCAGGTTTTTTCCCTTGAAGTTAAACCTGGCAAAACCGTAGCCGATGAACGTACAGGATATCAACTGCATAATGCTGGTCATCAACGATATCTTAAGTGTATTCCAGAAAGCCTGGGGATACCTCATGGCAGTCCAGACTTTCTTTATATTCTCAAATGTGGGGTTTTTGGGTATATACTTTACGGTCACGTCATACAGGTCGTTTTCCGACATAAAGGATACGAAAACCTTCAAGATTGTAGGATAAAGTATAAGGAAGCATAGCCCTATGACTATCACGCCCCTGACTACTGCCCACCCGTACAGGCTCAGGGTATACAGGTTTAGAGTTCTCTTCCTGTGCCTGGTCTCCGTCGTTTTATGCAACAATCCCTTCTGCTTCCCAAGAGCAAGTTCCATTCATATCCCCCCAAAATATTTATTCCTGATAGAACACGCTGCGGGAGATTATCCCTATAATAATCAGCACGACGACCATAACGGAAATGAAGTATATCCATGCCATAGCGGAGCTAAAGCCGTAATTGTTTTGGGAAAATGCGATTTCCTCTATCAGTTCCATAACCGAATTGGAAGAGTTGGTAAGAGTATCGATCACCGTATATACGGTGTTTACCAGTATCAACGGGCTTACCATTGGGAAGGTGATCTTCCAGAAATTTTCCCAACCGGTAGCACCCTCTATATTGGAAGCTTCAAACAGCGATGGAGGGATGGACTGAAGGCCGGCAAGAAAGATAAGTATTTGTACGCCGGATGCAGAAACGATATCATAAATTCTTTCAACGGCGCTTATGATGTAGTTTATAAATCTGGGGTCCAGCCTTGTTTGAAACAATACCCTTGCCAGCTCTATGGCCTGGAGAGTTCCCCCTCCGGAATCGGTCTGCGTAAGCCCGAGGGAAGATTGCAGCAAGTCGCCGCTATCCACGGTGCGCATCACGCCCGACATTAGTATTACCGGTAGGAAAAATATTGCTCTTGCAGCTGCCCGTCCCCTGAATTTCTGGTTCAGCAGGTTGGCAGCAAAAAAGCTGAATATTATGATGAGCGGAACATTGGTCACCATATCCAGAAGGGACTCAACGAGATTCCTCACAAAATCGGGATGCACAAATAGAGCCCTACGATAGTACTCAAAACCATTGGGAATCAGTACATACCCGTCCTCTACTACCTCGAAGCTGTTTAAACTGAATATGAAGGACTGGACTATGGGAACCATGAAGAAGGCTATGAGGCCGATTATATACGGCGATACAAAGGCATATCCCATCATGGCCCTTTTGCTGGTTAAAGTTAGCCTCCTTCTTTTTCTTCCGGCGGCCTGATTTCCTCGATTTGTTGATACTAACAGCATAAAATTACCTTCCTCCCTTTAATACCTTGTATCCCTTCCCCTCAATGGTCATGCCCTGGATGTTTACGTCTTCGCTGTTATAATTTACGATTACCTGTACCCCGTTTTCAAAAGTCGTTCTATACACATTTTCTGCCAGCTTTTCATGGTTCACTATGGTCTGCCCTTGCACGTCTTTCAAAGCTTCATTGACTTCTCTGTAAAACTCCAAAGCCCTGTCAAGCCATATACGGTATTCGCAGGAATAATAGTTATCATAGTAGGTCTCCTTAACGGCGGAGTTTTCATCATAGATAAAGGTAAAGTATAAGCCTCCTCCAACCTCTATGGCCTTGAGTACCGCTTTCTTGTAATCAGAAGCAAGGTTTACAGGCTCTCCTGCGTAATTTATGTGTCCTCTAATGACCATTTGGAAAAATGGAACGCTCTCGTCGGTTATATAAAACCTGTTAGACTCTTCTGGAATGTTCACAATGTGGTCAACGTAGGGCAGGGAATAAGCATTCCCTCCATCCACCATCAGCCCTAACCCTGAGTTTTTAATCTTTTCAAACTGCGCCTCCAGAATATCCCTTGCTTGCTGTCTATCGATAAGGCGCTTTTCTCTGAAATCGGAGTTAACGTCAATAGCGGCATCCCTTATGGAAACCCCCTTTACAGACAGTCGCTGTAGACCCTTTATCATGCCATCCACAATGGAAGGAATTTTAGAAGGGCTGATTATGTAATAGGGTCCCCTATCGTAGTCCTGGACGTCAGTTGCTATATTGTAATCGTATATGCTGGCAACCTCTTTCGTTATATAGCGGGAAGCGTGGGCACGGACTATGAAGTCATCAAACAGGGTGTTCTTATAAGCGTATACAATGCCAAAATCCATAAAATAATCGATTTGGTTTTGCTCCAAAAAAGCCGTCAATCTGTTGAACGCCCTGGAGCCGCCCAGCTTGGATATCAACTTCACGCTTGAAGGTATGGTATGGTGTACCCCTCCGTTGGCCCATCCGGTATATTTTAATACTATGTCATTCACGCCGCCTTTCTTTAACTCCTCCAGAATTTCAATCGCCTGGTCGTATGTTGTTACCGGTTGAAGAACGTTGACGGGTACCCCGGCTATGGAACGCACCTTTCTGATGGCACCTATCAGCTCCACATAAAAAGGTACGTCATCGTATTGCTGTCTCTGTACCATGCCATACTGATTCTCTAAATACTTTCTGTAATATCTGGCCATCCCCGCATAATTGGCATCCTCGCCGTTCAGGAAAACGTATCTTATCTTTATATCCCCCTTGAAAATGCGGGGCTGATATACCATGATCACATAGTTCCCCGAATAATCACTTATATCAAGAACATCGTTCGGTATCAAAACAAACTCCGCGCATACTGAATTATAGGAATTTACCCTTCCGCTTATGTCGGCGCATACCCGTGCCATGGCATCTCCCGACTCGATGATGGCAAATAACGCTTTATCTCCTTTCTTCATGCCGAATACGGGCAAATATGCCTGTTCTATCAAGCTGGAACGCTCGGTCAGAGGTACGGACCTGTCATTCCCGTATATATTTATGAAGTATGATGAAGAGGCTAATTTATTGTTGTTGAGGTAGATTAGGGCTCCCGAACCGTCCGGCACCAGCATGTAGCCTTCATCCTGCAAACCAGCAGCGCCGAAAAATTCCAGCAGCCTCAAGCTGTAAAGCGGATAGGAATCGTGGTGGTACTCTATCTCGTCAGTTGGTATCCTTACCACCAGGTTTTCCCCATCCAAAACATATTCTATTGGTATCTTAAAAACCTCTTTATTGGCCTCTGCGGGTGGAACATTATTGGCTTTATGGTCCTCATTCATGTCTTCCAGAGTATAGCCGGCAGACAATATTATCTCCTGAAGGCTTTCCTTCATGTAATCCCTGATGTTCTCAACCAACACATATAGGTCGCCATTCGCCAGGGTAGGATACTGGGCCAGCAGCTCCTGTTTCCTCCTCTCGCTTGCCTTTTCCAAGCTAAACAGTCGATATTGCCTTAATACCTTTCTTGCATCGGTGTCGCTTAAATTCTTTAGAATCTTCTCTTCCATCCGTTCCTTGCTGATCACCTGCGGCACGACGTAGACCTTGCTTTCTTTTCCTATGCGATAGGTTACCTTCACTCCATTTTCTATCGTCTCTATCTCAAACTGTCCAAGCTGCACGCTGTCGGTATAATTGTTCATGATCTTCGCTTGAGAAGAAGGAGTATAGTAGGTAATTGTCATCTGTGAAGCCAGCAGGTCCTTGTTTACTCCCGCAGCCCTGCTGTCCCTATTCCGGTCCTGGGGATTGGTATACCATATGTACCCACTCCTCTTATCCTTAACGGCAACTTCGGTAGTCTCATCATTAATATAGAGCTCAAGATAATCGTTGCGGGCTACCAGGCGCATGTCTGCTGGGACCTGACGGCTAAAATCGATGTTCTTCTGCTCCTGCCCGGCAGCAATATTTTCTTGCCCTTTATCCTCTACAGAGGCAGCAGACTCATCCACGCTTTCATCAATAGCCTCCAGAAAAACCGCCTGGCTTTCTTCCGGATCTTCACCTTCTGTCTGGCTATAAGCTCCTATATTGACGAAAAGCAAGGAGAATATAACTGCAAATGCGGCTATCCTTTTCATCTTCATAACCCATTCAACCTTTCTTACATCCTTAATGATATCTCTTTATATATTGAATAAAAGAACCAGTACATCTGGTGAATCAGGTTGAAAAATAGCAGGGCAATGAAGATTATGATGCCCATCCCTACTACGATGAGTATGCAGGTAAAAATAGCTTTTCTCATCGAATACTGGTGCACTACGCTGGTGCCTATCACCATCAGCAATGCGGACCAGGCCACAGCCAAGGAATTGAAAAAGTAAAAAAAGGCTCCCTCTTCGGCGGTGATGACGTTGCTAAACGGTATGAGGGGTAGATTTATGATTATTATAGGGGTCAGTGCATACGCCGAAGTTATTACTATATCCTTGAAGCTCCCTTCCCCGTCCATCAGGGTCGTCAAACACCAGTTGGCTATGCACCACAGCAAGAACGGCACTATTACGCTGCTGATTTCCAGAAAGATGTTAAGCTCTATTAATTTGACGGTATTAAATATAAATCCTGTCAACTGCCTGCGCAAGATAAACGTTACGCACAGAAGAAAGACTATGATAATGGCCGCCTTCAAATTGCCCCGTTTTTCGTGCTTTAAATCCCAAAACCCATCAAAGGGATGAAATATAAGATAGAAAGAATATCTCAAAGCTCGCAATGTTTCCATTTACATTCGCACCTCTTTTCTGCCCTTCCTTTTAAGATAAAGCCACCACAGCACGCAGATGACCACAATGCCCATCACAAACAATCCAAAGTTTCTGCCAACCACTTCTTTTCTAAACAGCTTAAAAGCATTGCTGTAATAATCCCTCTTATTGCCCAGCCTGAAGTACTTCATGGCAGTGTCAAATTCGTCCTTCCTCAAAAAGGCCTTGCCCATGCCTACATAGGCAAGCTCCAAATTGGCATTGAGCTTTAACACTTCCTCCCACTTTGCTGTGGATTCATCGTATTTTCCCTGCTGATGTAAGGTAATCGCCTCTTTTAGTAGTTTCCCGTATTCCGTTGGTTCAAATACCGTAATATACCCAGTGATATTGTCGAGTACTAAGTAGTTATCATTTATAATGTCAATAGAAACGGGATTTCTAAAAGTTCCCATTCTGTTTCCCAATCCGCCGAAAACGTATAACAAATTCCCGTCAGAATCGTATGTAAATATCCTACCCTTCCTCTTATCGAGCACACTGTATATGCCGTATGGCTCCACGCACACATCTACAAATTGTGAGTTACCCGACTCAGCATAACCTCGTGATCTGAACACTATATCACCAACAGGCGGGAAATAGCCGTATCGCCTGAGTATATCCTCTCCGGTTGGGTTGAGCTTCCTAATAGGAGCGTAACGATCATCCTGAGAACGGCTATTTATGGCATTACGTATATCTGACTCAGATATGGTGCTAGTAGTCACATACATAAATCCATCTTCATCAATATCTATACTATTATATTCCGTAGGAACGAAGTCCTGCATCCTTTCCCGCTGTTCCTGGGTTGCAATTAATTTCCAAAAGTAGTCGATAATGTTAAAACTCACTTTGGGCGCTCCTACAAACCCCCTGAAAACGCCGTCCTTATCAAACTCGATTAACCCCTGGTTTACGCCTTGCGATATCACATACAGCCTTTTGCCCTTACCCTCTACCAAAGCTGTAGGGCGATATTGAAAGTCGGGCGGTATTATTTCGCCTTCCGGAGGGCCTATTTCCCTTATGTAATTCCCCTCCGCATCCAGATGAACTATCCTGGCATTATCAGTATCGGCTATGTATATCTCTCCTTTTTCGTTGACAAACACGCCCTGCGGTTTACTGAAGGTATCCCTGCCTCCATCCTTTACAAAGCCATCGATGACCTTCTGCACCTCAAACCTTTCATTTAACACCACAATCCGGTTATTCCCCGAATCCACAACATAAATCTTATTATCCTGCGATACAAAGATATCCATTGGAGTGGAAAAATTACCCACTCCCAGGCTGGTCCCGTCAATTATCCTAATGGGAAGATAGGGAGCAGGTGAAGGCACAGGCGTCCCCCAATAATCGTAGGTATAGCTATTATAGGGTGCATCGGCATAGGCCGCCCGTGAGCTCAACAAGATCATCATTGCAATCAGCAACACCATACATCTCTTTGGCTTCAACGCCCCTATCCCCCTTCCTCTATTCATCCTTAAAACCAGAAGTCGTCATGGTTTGTATGACGTTGCTCTGCGTCACCATAAACATTATAATGGGTATGATCATCATGATGAACACGACCGCTGCACCTACGCCGGCTCTTGCATATCCGCCCATCAGAATCTGGTTAAGGGCATACGGTAAAGGCTTTAACTCTTCGCTGTAAATAAACGTTCCCCCCGTATTACCCCACAGGCTTTGGAAGGAAAATATTATAAGTGTCAACCATCCGGGCTTTACGCAGGGCATTACAATCTGCCAAAAGATCCTGAACTCGCTTGCCCCATCCATGCGAGCCGACTCGATCAAGGAGTCAGGTACTGTAATCATGAACTGCTTCATAAGGAATAAGCCCAGGGAATAACCGAACGCCGGAATAATCAATGCCCAATATGTATCGAGCCAGTTGAGCTTTGCCATAACCATGTAATTGGGGATGGCCGTCACCACAGGAGAAAACATCAGCGAGGTGACGACTATATTAAAGAACAGCTTGGCGCCGGGAAATTTATGCTTTTCAAGCACATATGCCGCCATCGAAGCAATTATTACGTGCCCTCCCGTCCCAACCGCCGTAATAAATAGGGTATTGAATATATATCTCGAAAATGGGACCCATGATTGAGCCATTAGCAGGAACAGGTCTCTAAAATTATCTAAGGTAGGATTTCTTACAAAAAATCTTGGTGGGAACATGAATATCTCATCCAATGGCTTAAAAGCGTTACATATAGCATAAACCATTGGGAGGGCTGTAAACGCGGCGAATATAAGTAGGACAACGATATTGGCAATATCTCCTGCCAGAGAGCGATTGGGCCGTTTGGGATTATATTTTGCTTTTACCATCTTTACCTCCCCAGTTTTCTCAATAGATTCTGAATGATCCTGTTACATCCCACCATGACGATAAACAATACGGTAGCAATTGCCGATGCATACCCCATTTCAAAGCGGATGGTGCCATAGTCGACTAGATGGTTAACTACCGTATGAGCAGCATAATCGGTACTGGGCAAGCCGGCCAGTGCCGCCGTGACATCTCCCACAGCAAAGGAGTTGGTAATGGCCATAACGGCACCAAACATAAGCATTGGCTTCATATTTGGCAGAGTTATATACCACAGTTCCTGCCAGCGATTTTTAATCCCATCAACTATTGCTGCCTCATATTGTGATCTTTCTATACTCTGCAATCCTGCTACAAATGCTAAGAATCCGGTTCCTAAACTCATCCACAATATGACAACCATTATCACTGGCATCATATATTTCGGATCTTTTAACCACTGAATAGGCTCATTTATGATCCCAAGTTTAATTAAAGTTGAGTTCACATAGCCATATATGTCGCCGCTAAACATAACAGTCCATATCATATAAACGTTGCCAGAAATCGACGGTGCATAAAAGAGGAGTATTAGAAAAGCCCTAATTTTGGGAGGTAGTTCATTAATAAACCATGCAAACAAAAACGATGCTAAATACCCAATGGGCCCGGTAATGGCCGCCAGCAAAAAGGTATTCTTTACAGCAATTAGAAATATGTCATCGCCTAAAAACAACCTTATATAGTTTTGCCAACCGATGAATTTAGGCGTTTCCAGTATATTAAAATAAGTAAAGCTGAGAAACAACGATACTACCACCGGGATCACAGTAAAGGTCAAAAATATGATGGCGTAAGGTGCTAGAAAAAGATAAGAAACCCTATGCTTAATTATCTCATTCTTCAGAGAAACCAGCTTATTCCTAGTTGACAAAAACGGAATCGAAGTTGAAAGTTTTCTTTCAGCTAATACAGGCATTTATTTCACCTCATCCCTGAGCTTTAAACCAAATTCTTTTCTCTTGTTGTCTATCTCTTCGTTAATAACTCTTACGTAATCGAGCAGAGTTTCTCTCGGATCTGCCCCATTCAATACCACTTTCCTGAAAGCGTTGTTAAGGTGCCTTGAGGTAAAATACCCTCCCGGCACTTCCGGATTCCCTTTTACCCATTTTCTTTGCTCTTCAAGGGATTTATAGTCCTTCACCGGCCACGGCAGTTTGCTGGCTGCTACTATATTGGCAGTTGGATGACGTGCAGAGGAGCCCATCACGCTCTCCAGCTCCCTCCCATATCTGGTTTGGGTATCAGAGCTGACCCACCATTTCATGAACTTCCACGCTGCCTCTTTATCCTTAGCCGAACTCAACATCATTATTCCATAGCCACCGCTCGTTGTGGAGCGATCAACGGTTCCATCTTCCCGCCTAATACCCGGTATTGGCGCCATCTCCCACAGCCCTCTCAATTCCGGCGCAAATACCTGCAAAACGTTGTAAAGCCAGTATTCGTTGATAACAATGGGCATTTCTCCTGTCCTAAACCTGTTAGCCGCATCAAATTCTAGCGGAAATTTGTAATTTAAATACAGATTGGTCCATTCCTTAAAGGCGTCAATGGCTTCCTCTGTATCCAGGGCGCTAGAAATGCCACCCTCATTATATAGTTGCCCACCCCGTTGATATAACAGCGTGCTGTAGGTCAACATAGCGCCCCATGGGTCGTTATTTACCGTTATGGGAACGCCCACGTCCATGTTGTTCTTCTGTATGTCGGGTAATATAGCGTAAAGGTCCTCCCAGGTCTCGGGCGGCTCAATTCCCAGTTCTTCCAAAATATCGGTCCGGTAAAACATCATGGGAAATTGCTGCTGGTCGGGCAAGCCGTATACTCCACCTTCGAATCTATACGGTAAAATTGCGCTCGGGTGAAATTCCTTTATCACTTCATTGAAGTCCTCGAATTGGGTCAGGTCGACGGCGGCATTTCTCAAAGCGTAGTTAAGGGGTTCGCCGTTGCCAACAGGCAGTGCCACATCGGGGCCTCTACCTGCCACGGTTGCAGGCAATAAAACCTGAGGCTGTACCAGCTTGACATTGACGGGAATCCCGTATTTAGGCGTAAAGCTATCATCGATCATCCTCTTTATAACCTGCGCCTGATCGCGTCCGCTGAGCACCCATACGGTAAGAACCTCTTCGCTTTCTTCGTACACGTCACCGACGCTTTCATAATCTTCAAAGAAGGACGCAAAGAAGGCAGATATCTCGTGTATTGCCCTTTGGATAAAAGAAGCCTCAGCCGGTGGAATCTCGGTATCGGGATGGCAAACTATTATGTAATCTATTTCCAGCGCTTGCTCGCGGGTATTCAGAATCCAGGCGCTAAGAGCCCCTACATTATCCTTAAACTGTTGCAATCTCTTCTGTATTGTATGCGGCCTCCTGGCCATATCCTGTAGCTGATAGGACAAGCGATTCAGTATTGCGTTATGCGACCCTCTTTGCCCCGTATACTCAACAAACCTTTCGGAAAGTCCGGCCAAAACCTTGCTCTGCTCCTGAAATGTCGCTATTACCTCAGGCAACTTTTTCTCTAGCTCATAATCCCGGTATGGATCCGGGCTTCTGCCGGTTATCATTATGATTTTGCGATAAGCGCTGTTTAGTATATACACGCTGTCTTCTGCTATCCTCAAGATCTCAGCCAGATCACCCAAAACTACTTCCATGCGTATCTCATTTATGCCCTCTTTTAGATAAAACAGATATGGTTTTTCTCCATCTCCCAGCACGAAATTCTGCCATGTACTCGAATATTTGAAGGTTAAACTTTCAGCTTCTTTAAAAGGCACTTCTCCGTTTATCAACAATTTTCTGGTGGAATATACGCCCCTGGTGATATTCTGACGGCCTTTAATGACTATCTGATAAAGCCCTGCCTCTTTCACCTCTACATGCCAGGCAATCCACTGGCCTGGAATGCGCCAGTTATATCCACCAATAGTGTTTAGGCGAATCTTAGACTTGTGATATGGAACGGTATTCGGCGACGTACGATCATTGAGGGGATACAAAGTAGGATCTGATTTATAAACCGCGTCTTCTCCCTGAATGTATATAGGTGCTGTTTTTACCACTTTATATCCTTTTTCGTAACAGCTCTCTATATACTCTTCATAAGTAGGTATCTCAGGATATTGAGCTAGCTTTATAGTCTTTATCACCATGGGTTCCTTAACTGAAACCAGCTTAATAGTATTCTTCCCTTTTTGGAAATAGAAAAGATATGGCTCATTATAATAGCCCATATAATCCTTAAACCAGGCAGTTTGCCATATGGGCGATTCTACCTGACGGGGTCTTAAGTCATTACCCCTATTGTCTTGCTTTATGGGTTCGGCATTGGCCCAAACGCGGCTTAAAACGATGTGCTTTGCATCAAAGAACGGTAATTCTCCATTTATCCAGATTTCTCGCTCTATATCGGTGCTTCGCCCTTCCACAGGAAAATATTCTATATATATGCTGTAAAGCCCCGCCTGAGGGACTTCTACTTCCCAGGTTATATAGCCCTCTTCATCGGTCCATATGGATTTCCCTTGAGAACCTTCAAAATCCTCATATACCTTTACATCCATATCAGTATCCACATAGTTTACCACGGGTATATCGATTTCCAGAGAAGGCCTTTGGGCATCCTTGTACTTGGAAATATACTCATCATATGTATTCTTACGCCTTATAACGTAGTCAAAATCCACATCAGCTTCATCCTCAGAAGGAGAATCAGCAGATGCTGGAGCGACACTCAACAAAATGAGGGGAATTATAATAGACACTATACAAATTTTTGAGACCAGCCTAATTACATCTTTTTTCATACCAACAACCCCTTCAAATTCCAAATTTTCAATAAACCCTTTAAATCACTGGTAATATTCCTTATGAAGCTCAAGGATTTCTAACCCCCCTATAATCATCTCCTCTGTCATCCTTATCCTTGCCTGCCAACAGCGGGGAGTTAATTCCTCCTAAGTCACCCGTATAGCCAAAGGCTTCCCCCGATTTTTTATTGCCGTTAACGTATATCTGCAATACATCTCCCTTGCACACGCAAACCACATGCGCTCACTCATCAGGCTTTATAACGCCGGCATCCGTGGTGACAAACTGAGATCCTTTGAACTGTTCTACATCTATCTTTGATTGTATATTAAAGTACACCGCACCGCCTGGCTTAATCGATATCCTCCACAACACAGAATCCAAGCCCGACGGCTGGCCATACCACAGCACAACGCCCGTCCTACCGACTTGTTCGGGCTTTACCCAAACTGAAACGGTAAAGTCTCTATCGCCAAATAGATCCATATCTCCGAGGCCCAGATCTATATAATGTCCTTCTCCCCCCCTCAAATTTAAGCGCCGTACCCTTTACGCCATCGACCCAGGATAACGCATTTATATCCATAATTATTTTCTATCGCAAAGCTCACAACTTCATCGGCATGGTCAAATACAAATTTTCCTTCTCTCGGCTGAGTTGATTCAGGCTTCATGGAATTCCCAGGTATAATGCTATTGAAGTGCTTTAATAGGATTTCTCCGTACTTCTCTATGTTATCATAATCCACTGCTGCGCCTATTTTGAAATAATCCTTGTATACTTCCTTAAGCGAAGGTACCTCCACAAATTTGGGGTTATAACTTTTCGATACATTTTCTTGATGATCTTGGACGATATTCCCTTTTTTGCCTGCGCTCACTTCATTTTCTCGTCCCGAGTTGGTGATGGGACTTTGTTTAATGCGCAAACTAATCATTAACAATAAAACCATCAATGCAACAAATATAGCGCACCTTACCCGCATACTTACAATTCTCCTGTGGTCGTGTTTTGTTAAACCATTTCTGCGGAATAGGCTACGTTCTTTCTTCGTTGCTAACAGCAGATGAGTGCCCTTCTCTATATTCAATAACAAATGCTACTTATAGAGTTGCGAATCTTGAACCCTATAGATGTGGAAATATGGAATAGCATTTGTACCCTCTGGTAAAATAAACCAACTCCTTATACCCTACAAAAAGTATAGCAAATATTAGCATAATTTGCAATACACAATTTACAAAATTTAATCATTTTTTACTCTTCTATGCATTCATATAATTTTATGCGCTATAAATGTACAATACATGTAAACAACAATTCTCTAATTTGCCATGTTCATCACAGCACGATGTGATGAACGCCTATAAATTATATCCACCTCTATGTATATGATCTCTTTGGGAGATTCGGGATTGTGCGTCCCCACATCAACTGCTGTGCAAGCCTTCTGCCCAGGCCATGTTTGCTAAATCTGGCGGTAGTAAGAAATGGCTCAACTACGTGCATCATGCCTTCCAGGTTATCATATCCCGTTATGGCAACATCCTCAGGAATGGAAATGCCCTGTTTTTTCAAATATTTTATGACGTTTAAAGCGATATCATCATTGGCACGCACTATGGCTTCCGGCAAATATGGGAATTTCTTTAAAACAGCCTCAATCTCATTTGCCTCATAAAATCTGTTTGGTAGATGATGCACAGCAACAATCGATTCATCCACTTCCAACCCTGCTGATCCCATGCCATTAAGGTACCCCTGGTACCGGTCGTAAATTGTTTTACAATACGTGATATCGCCTATATAAATCCAATCTTTTTCATGCCCTGCTCTATCAAATGTCTAGTAATGATATTTATGCTGTGTACTCCTTCTAATATGACAATATCGCCGTAATGGGCTATGCTGTACACATCATCAGGTGCATCCAAAAATACAACATGGATATCTGTATTATACCTCATGATCTCATCTATGTACTTATTCGAAAAGACCTTAAAAATATAATCCCATCTATCTTATCCTGAAAATTGACCGGCAAAACAAGTTTTTTCTCATCGTCATCGCTGATAAAATTAACCTGCAACATGCTCTGGTATTTGTTAATCTCCTCGGAAATGCCCAAGATTATATTATTCCAAAATATAGAACTCGCCTTCCGGGCCAGCACAACGATTGATTTGTTTTGATTGGATTTTTGCTCTATATTAAACTGCTTAAGCAACGCAGGTGACAACTTGCTGTATCCCATTTCAAATGCCTTTTCCCTACCAGCTGTTTTGTCTCATTGGAGACGTCATCGCTATTTTTCAAGGCCTTTGAAACGGTATTTCTAGATAAGCTCAATTCCCTTACAATATCCTGTATTGTCACCCTATTTTCTGTTCTCCTCAAAAAGCCTACTCCTCTTCAAACCTAAATCGGATGAAGCGACAACCACGGTATGCAAATATCGTGCATCTATATTGCATTATTTACACATCAGCTTATCATTTATATTGCATCCTGTTAAGTATATTGCATCCTGTTAAGCAATATTTTGCAAAAAAGCATTTCTAATGCATTCTCTTGTGCTCCGCTGACAGCGTTTATTTTTTGCCGCTTAACCTTGTAAGCATGGATTTATTCAGCAAAAATTAATTAAAGGCAGGTTATAAACCGGAAAATCCCCGACCAATGCTTACCACAATTTCTCCCCCAATCCTATCCAACATAAACACGTCATGACCATACAAATCAGCAAGGCTAACATCTATGGTAAAAGGAAAAAGCTCTTTAAATCTTTCCAGTTCCCCAACGCTATAATACAGCCTATCCCTGCTTTTAAGAACCGCATATATGAGCAAGGAAATGACATCTTTGTTTTTTATGGCCCTTTTAATCACCTTGTAAACCCCGGGTTTTACCTGTTCAATGACGCCACATTCTCTCAGCGTCTTTATGTTCTTTGGTATTGAATGCTCTAGAGTGCTTCTCTCACCCCATACTTCGTATACTCTGCGTTTTATTTGGGATAGGGTTATTTCATCCTGTATATCCGACAACTTGCCTATAATAGCGCAGAGGTCCCTAAAAATAGGAAAGGCCAAAAGCATCATAGCCCAGTGTACTGCCAGGCGTTCAGAATTATTGCAGGTTTTAAATACTTCTAAAGCTCTGTCCCTTAACCCTTTGTTTTCATCAACTTCAAGCCATATTCTAGCTAAAATGCTTCTGGTTTTCAGAAGATTGGTACGATCTTTTATGTATGAAGACAAAAATTCCAAGAGCATATCTTTTGACTGTTCTTCATCCTGACATTTCAACAAAAATTCCACCGTCTTATCAAGCCATTCCGGCTTTATAGGCCTTGAGAAAACTACAGCTTTGCTCATAAATTCACATCCCCTTTATCCTTGCAAAAGGTACTATTACTTCTTCTATGCTCATTCCACCGTGGCACACATAGCTTTGCCCCTTTGTGCCAAACGCGGTATCGTCATCACATATTATGTATCTGTAGTCCTTGGGCATATATGTTCCCGGATATCTAAATACCCGGAATTTCGCTTCGACTTCCTCTGTCATGGCAAAGTCCTGGTATACCCTTGCCCTTAAAGATGTCATCTCGGTCAAAACTCCCTCATTTTTAGGCCTACCCTGCCCTATCGCTTCAATGTTGCCGTGGTCAGAGGCGATATAAACATCAAAACCTCTCTTTATCAGGTTCCCAATAAGCATTTTTAACTGGCCGCTGCGTGCCCACTGGGCTATATCCCAGTACATGCCCTTTTGCCCCTGTATCTGACCGTGCATAAGATCATCAATAAAATTCACTACAATTCCTGCAACCTTTATATTGTGCGGCAAGTCCACTTCCATACCTCTTCCAAAATATACGTCGCTTTCTTTATAGCCGTTGCTCACCCAGTACTCTACCCACTCCTTCTCCTCATCTTTCAACGAAAAAGCATCGTTGTGGCTGACCGGCAGCTTTCCGGAAAAAATCGACTGCCTGGACACCGGGGTCACCGTAGGAACCATAGCAAAACAGCATACCGTTTCAATATCATACTCCAAATCAGGACAACTTGCAAGAACAGTAAACCAATTCTCCAGCGACATGCCATCTATCACAATCAACGCAATTTTTTGACTTTTAGACAGCATGTAATCGTTTATCTTGTGTACCATCACAGGCCCTTCTACGCTGGTACTGGCGGATAATAGGCCGTAATTTTCAAGCATCCACACCTTGAAAGAGCCATTTATTTTGGCACAAAGATGCTTTATATTTTTTCCTGAAAAACCACCGTCAACCATCAACCTAACCCTTGCCCAGTCTCTGGCAATCTCAAACCAATCCCTGTAGCTTAACTTCTCTTTTAAACATCGTTCAATTCTGCCGCATACTATATCTACAAACTCATCAGCATTCCTCTTTGAAAACATCTCTTCTTCTATAAACTTTCTGGTAGCCTTAGGACCAAGTATATAGCCAAAATAATTCTGGTAGGCTATATACAGCAAATCGAGGTCAATATGGTGAAACTTTTTCAATTCCACCGGATCCAGTCTTGGGAAAACCGAAGCATAGTCCACAAAGACGTTGTAATACCTCTTTCTTATGTCGTAAGGGACATATATTTTTTCATCCGTCACCCGTACTATAATCTTGATTTTGCTATTATCCCTCAATTTCAGCTCATAATAATACCGGAACTCCTCCGGATCGGTATATTCAATTATTTGAAAACCTTCCTTGTCCGCTATTCTTAAGGCACCACTTCTTTTAGCAAGGCCATCGTAATCAAACAGGAGTATTTGACTTTCATAATCCAGGGCCATCTTGTCCA
Source organism: Clostridia bacterium (assembly GCA_017577715.1). Classification (GTDB taxonomy): domain Bacteria; phylum Bacillota; class Clostridia; order Caldicoprobacterales; family Caldicoprobacteraceae; genus Caldicoprobacter. Next base: position 152,981 of record PKRC01000002.1, on the reverse strand, counting down.
GAATGTACTGAGATAACAATCCCATCACTCCATAAAAGCAATAAATATAGGCTTCAAAGTAGGACATGGTTTGCTTTTATAGGCATATTCAGCCTGAATCTCTTCTTTTTCCTTTTTCAACTGCTCAATCCTACGCCTTTTGATGTTTTCAATCCCCATCCTACCAGCCGCCTCTAACTTCAAATCAAGAGCATATAGATATTTCTGATATTGGTTGGCATTTTCTTCATCAAACCGCTTTTTCATTTCCAAAAATTGATGGTGTGCAGCATCTTTAGCAATGCTCAATATCTTGTCAAACTCCTCATCGCTTAGTTGCTTAACTCCCGATATCTCCATAGCTCTTCCCGGCTTTACCATCTCATCCCATATCCTCCTTGCCGATACCGGGCGAACAACTCCCTCAACATTTATGAAAACGGGGATAATACATTTGTACTTTACATCAGGCCCCAAGCTTAACTCCCACAATGACCAATATCCTTTTTCGTTGGGCAAGTCAGGAAGATTTATCACAATAGCTCCATCAGCTTTATCCCAATAAAAGTCCCCCTTTATAATCTCGCTTATCTTCTGATTGTTAAGGTCAATATCTAGCTGTTCAAGCCTGACATTCTCACCTTTCCAAGCCTTGTAGTTTAAATACATATGCCGCATCAATTCTTTCATATTGTAATCCCGTATGCTAGCTGCCAAAGCCAGATCAATCGTTTTTTCAGTTTTGATCAAATCGCGCACCTTTTGAGCCTGTTCAATTTCCTGCCTTATTTGTGCCTCCAGCTTTTGTATATAGTAATCGGCATTCCGAGGTTCAGCTATTGCTTTAATATAAACATCGGTAAAATCCATATCTGCCAGTTGGCTGTCCAGAACATCCCCCATCTTGTCGATTCCCATCTGTTCAAAAATAACGGCCAACTTTTCTTCCAGGACCTCGCGAACCCTGCTTTCAACCGTATCCTCAAGTATATAGTTAAACACCAGTACATCCCGGCTCTGCCCTATTCTGTCCACCCTGCCTATGCGCTGCTCAATCTTCATCGGGTTCCATGGCAAATCGTAATTTATAACCACATTGGAAAATTGAAGGTTTATACCTTCTCCACCGACATCGGTTGAAATGAGTATGTCGCTTTGTGTTTTAAACTCCTCTATTACAGCGTTTCTTTCATCTATGCTCATGGAACCATTTAAGATTGAAGCTCTGTATCCCCTGCGCTCTAAGAACTCTTTTAAAAACCTTTGGGTGGCTACAAATTCTGTAAACACTATCACCTTTCTTCCATTTTCTTCGATAAAAAGCCTGTCCAACAGCTCTATCAGATGCTCTGCTTTAGCATCAATAAACTGGTGCTCGGCCTGTTGGGCCACCGCTAAGATTCCTTTAAGCTCGGCTATCTCAGCCTTTAAATTAAGTGCTTTGGCCTGAAGCAAAACATCAAGGGCTGCCTCTGCATCCATTTCCATCAGGTCGTCTAAAGAAAGTTCTGATATCCTGGCTTCCTGGCTTTCGAGTATTGATATGCGCCTCTCTATGCTATCGCGAATTGCGGCGGTACTGCTTGTAATCAGCCTCTGCATGAGAATCATCAAAAAGCCTATATAGTACTTTTTTTCTATTATAGCCCTGTTGTACCCGTGCCTTACGTATTCGGTCACCATGTCATACAGCTCTCTTTGCAGGCTGTGACGCTTTTCCCACTTTATGTGTATCGCTTTTGTTATCCTGTTCTTAAAAAGCCTGTTCCCCTCATGGTCAACAGCTTCCCGTTTTTCGGTACGTATTATGTAGGGCGCCACCTGCTCTTTAACTATGGCGCGCTGGTCCGGAAATGCCTTTTCATCAAGCAGCCGCATCAAGCGCAAAAACGGCTCGGCCTTGCCCGAATGCGGCGTAGCTGTAAGCAAGAGAAGATATGGGCTGGCTTTAGCCAACAGCTTTGCCAGTTTGTACCTAGCCACATCGCTGGAACTGCCAGCCACACGGTGTGCCTCGTCAATGACAATAAGGTCCCATCCGCTGTTTACAATGGAATACACTCTCTCACTGTTATACCGTTCTATCTTCTCCCTGTCCCAACCCGCACGCCGCTCCAGAGGCTTTATCGAATCCATAGGGCTTATTATCTGGTCAAAGGCTTCATACACATTTGAAACGCCGTGCAGCCTTTTTATAGCATCATGGTCCTCGGGCAAGATTATGTTAAAATGCTCGCCGAACTTATCCTTCATCTCTACATACCATTGGGTTACCAATCCTTTGGGACACACTATCAATATCCTCTTTATCATTCCCCTTTCTTTGAGCTCTTTTATAATAAGCCCGGCTTCGATGGTCTTACCCAATCCCACCTCATCCGCCAGCAAATACCTTATCCTGTTACCTGATAACGCTCTTTTAACGGCATAAAGCTGATGTGGAAGGGGCAGCAGTTTTTCGCTTAAACTTGAAAACATGCCTCTGGCCAGAGTATCCTTAACCCTGGCCAGAGATGTGATGTATCTTATGAAGGCTTCAGAACAATACCCTTTATCCAGTTCTTTCAGATAATCTGCAGCTATTTGATATACATTTCCAACAACGGGGTCATAAACCTTATACGACACATACCCCCACAGCTCATTTCTTTCTATAACCTGCACTCTGCTTTTCCTCACTGAATCAAAAGCCCACTGCCCCACGCCAATCATCAGCTCTACCCCTCCAGCTTGCTGAGCGCATTGTCATAATACATTAGCACTGCCGGATCTTCCTGCACAACGCTTTCGGGCAGCCTCCTTGCCACCTTGACAATGGTGGCAAAGTCACGCTCTTTCCAGCACTTTTCAAAACCTGCTCTGATGGCTTCCATCCTGAACACCTTGAGCTTGCCAGTACCTTTGGCGTATTCTTCAAATTCCTTGAGCAACCTCTTTTGCCTCAGCTTCGCAAGATCTGATGCCTTGGTAAGATCTGGCACATACCATTTACCCTCTTCATTCTGTAAAAAGTTCTCTTCAAGTATTTCTTTCAACTCCGGCATCTTTTCATACCTCTGCTGGTGCAGCTCTTTGATGAACTTGGGCTGTATCTCCTGATACGTCTGGGGAGTTGATAGCTCTCGATACAGCCATTGTATAGCACTCTTTTCATCAGTAACCACAAACGAAAGCTGGACGCTATCGATGTCCATCTTCAGCCTCTTTTCATCGTATTGATTGACCTGGTCAGGCAGAAAGTACATCCCATCACGCTCAATAAATCTCTCTTTCAACCCTTTATAGAACTCGGATGCATCCATCGGTACAGGGATGCCGTTTACAACGTGGTAAGCAACCATACGGTCAAACAGCAGATAGGCCTGCCGCTCGGCTATTACCTCCAACCTGCCGTTATTTTCGATGACCACCGGAAGCTGTTCAAGGTGCTGGCGCACAAAGTCCCACACGGCTTCCTCGCTGCCTGCATTTTCAAGAAAGCGGCGCTTAAAGCTCTCCCTGGGTTTGTATGCTGAAATGATCAGGTCCTGCTTGACTGCAGAACTGGTTGTAACCTGCTTAAAACTCCCTTGCTTTTTATCGAGTGTACGTACATCAGCTACCACAAAGCCCGCCCTAAGCAGCGCTTCCTGTATAGCGTTCCACACTGCATTGGATGAGTTGTGAAACTCCACCGTCATCCAGCGCCCCGGCTTGAGTATCCGATAACACTCGGCAAAACACCTCTCCATCAGCTCCTGATACTCGGCAAGGCCCTTTTTCTGCACCTTGTTTACAACGGCCTCTGGTTTATTGTTTGTGAAAACCTTAAGCCAAGCTTCCCACAAAAAATTGAGCTCGGAATACATAAGATTACTGCCAAATGGCGGATCGGTAAAGATATAGTCGACACTCGATTCACTAATTATATTTCGAAAATCAGATAATGATTGTGTACTTATTATCATATTCCCCGACTGATAACCTAATGCGTTTTTTATATCTCGTAATTTTCTTGGGATAACGTCAAACAATGATAATTCCACACTATTCGATGATATGTATAAAGTTCCTGGTAACCCAGGTGTACCTCCGGGCTTTACTGGTTGATATCTTCTCATTTTATTGATATGTAAATTAATTGAAGAAATTAGAAATAAGAATAATTTACAAATAATAGGATTATTTCTTGCTTCAGATACAAGCTTTGCCAACACCCACAAATTCCTCTTGGTATAAAAATGATGCACATGCGTTATACCATGGGATTTCTTAGGCTGTTCAGTATTATACCCCTCGGGCATTCTATCAGTTGGATACCAATATGGTATATCCATCTCATCTATCTTCTTAAGCAGCTCAAAGTCAAAGGCATCGGGCTTTTTCTCGTACCGTTTTTTACCCACGGAATAGTTTATCAATACAGGCACCTGCTTGGCAAAGGTACACATCTGGTTAAGCGCTCTGTCGTACACCGTTTCCTTTGCTCTGTCGCAGTCGGGTTTTTTAAGCTCGCTTAAGCAGTGCGGACAACGGAAATGCTCCGACACCTTGCCTTTTTCCTTATCCACCGCCACATCCCAGAATACGAATTCCTTGGAGCAGTATGGGCAGACAAACACATCAGACCAAACCACGTAGTTTATCTTTCCTTTTATGGGGTTCCCATCAAGGCCTTTTATCGGATTACCCTTCTCATCCGTATGAAGGGTCTCGTACATCCAACCGCATTCCTTTTCACATTCATCCAGTATCCTTTTGGCCTCCTTTTCAAATTCAGCAACATCCACCGGCAGGTTGTAGTTTGCAGCTATGAACGTAGCAGCGGGCGATAAATCATTAAGGATTGCCTTCCTTGCCCCCCATTTTACGTAAGGCATCTCCTTTTCGATCTGCATCTTAAATTCCGGGTCGGGATTTTCGCACATCTGAGCAGCCACGCCCGTCATGCCGGTACCGCAAAAGCCGTCAAACACGATATCCCCCGGATCCGTGTAGTGAAGTATATAGCGCATTATGGCCTTATACGGAACTTTGGTGTGGTAACTGTGAGCGTTGTAAATGGGGTCATTCTTCCCCTCGCTTACGTCGGCTGCAAACGGCTCTCTATGATATGTATCGGTGGCCTCATCATAAGGCTTGCCGTGTTGCTTTATGAAATCCTCAATAAATGGATTAGGACACGCGGTATAATAAGGAGGCTGGGACAAGGCAATTATATCCTCATCCCTGCCAATTGGGAAACCCTCTATATGCCTTACGCTGTCCAAGTGCTCTTTTGTAAGCTTCATCCGTCAGCCCTCCTGTATATCTCTATTCCATCCCTTTCTATGCTTTTCTTAAAGTCATCATTACCCAAACTGTTTACATCAACCACATCAACCTTGTATATCCCGGCTGCACGGTCTATATCGTCGATAAGTCCAGGACAAGCTCGGCCATCAGTATATATGGCAATGTCAATATCTGAGTCATAACGGTAGTCACCCCTGGCTCTTGAACCGAATATGACGGCTCTCTTTACGGCTTTGTGCTTGGATATTGCCGATATGATTTTTTGAACTATATGCTCTTCAAGGCCAAATCTCATGGCTCTATCTCCCTGCTTATGGCTTCTTTTAATCTGCTCATGGCTGGATAATATCTATCTTTCACCTTTTCGTAAATGCGCCTGGCCGTACCTTGATCATAAGTATGAGAGGTAAGATTCCTGTCGTCCAACATTTCAAGCCATACATCTCCCTCGTCGATCAAGCCGGCAGCAAACGCCTCCTTAAAAGCCTGCCTGGGCGTCTTGACATCGGCTATGCCGCTGTAAGACATATAAGCCTTGATGAGCTTCCAGGATAGTTCGTATGTGAACTCAAACCTCTGTATAACTGCATCCAAAACGATATCATCGGATTGGTCCCTTTCCAGCGCTTCCTTCAGCCGGTTTAAAGCTTTTGAAAAATCCTCAAGCTTTTCCCTTAACTTCTGTATATCCATACACAAGCCTCCACATTTATTTCTTTACAATAATCCTCAACTTGCCTTTATCTCTCCCCCTGCTCCATTCTTTCACAAGGCTCTCAAACCTTTTCATCATATCATCTACCGTACAGGGTCCCCATGATGCCATAACTTCCGCCAAATCAGATGCATTAACCTCAACCTTGTCAAGGCCCTTAAGCAGGGTGTTTACCGCGTCCACAAAATTGTCATCAACCACATCCGGAAGTTCCCGTTTTGCCAAAAACTCTTCAATTAGCTTACGCTGCCCAGCCTCAAGGTATTGAAGGTCTTGAAGTACCAATGGATCTTCTATACTGGAAAGAATATTCCTGGTCCATTCTTTTTTAAGCTGTTCCAGTTTGTCTTCTACAACATCTAGCCTGCCCTTGGCCGGCTTCTCTTTGTCTGATGGTTTAAAATTACAATGCGGACAGTAATGGTTTTGTTGAAGTTCTACCGGAGTCAGCTGGTAACATACCTTTAAAGATGCCAGTTCTCCATCGATTATCTCATCGAGCTTGCTTACAGCAAGTATTCCTTCAATTTTGCTAAGCTTTTTCAAGTTTGCCAACAGCTGGCTTTGTTGTATTTCTACCTTCCTTGCGCTCTCACTTAAGCCCAAACGATATTTTTCATGAAGATCCATGTAATAAGTAATATATTCTTCCTTCAATTTGCTCAACCTGCTATTGAGGGCAGAGGCATAATCCTCATCGGTTGAATCCTTAAGCCGGTCCCTTATCCTTAAAAACTCCTGTTTTTCGTCCTTTATCCTCTCAAGCCATTGTGGGTCATCTAGTATGAGCTCTACCTTGCTGAAATACTCTACATTGGCTGAACAGCTATTTCTAAAAGCTTCATACCTTTCCACTATCTCAATGGCCTTTATTCCTTCTGCTATCTTTTCAAGCTGCTCTATGGTATAATCAAAATTCTTCAACTTTGCAGGGGTGTTAAACCTGCTTATCACTGAATTGCCAAAATTTCGTACCATCTCTATCTTTTCGATATAATCCTTCATTACGTTAGCAGGAATAAGAAGCTCTCCCCACAGCGAAAAATTCCCTTTTAGAAGCTCCTTTGCCCGCAGTCCCCTCTTCAAAATCTGAGTTATGCTCTCCAAAAGTCGGCTTACCGCTTGTTCCCAAGTATTTGGATTGACGATAAGCCCTTCGGGCAGACCCAGTATGCTAAACAACTTTTTAAGCTCGGCCATTGCGGGAGTCTTGGGCCTATCCACGTGCTTGAAATTATAAAGGTCACTAAAATTGGCATTGACCATTTCTTCCAGGTTCGAAGCATCGTAGCGCTTGTTATTTCCTGCCAAAATGGTCACATGCCCGCTGTAAACCAAGGCCGCTAGAATCAATACTATCCATTCCCGGTCCAGCTTAAACTCCGTATCATAATACACATCTTCATATGGGTTTTCAAATATATCGGAAGCATTTAAAACAGCCCCGGGAGGCAGCTTCTCCATTTTTCTAATGAAGTGACGGGCATACATGGACCTCTCGGGTTTTATCTTAGAGCCTTCCAAAAGCCCAAAGCTGTCAAGCAGGTTTGCACCATCCTGCGTATTTTTCCCGGCAATGTAATCCAAACCCCTGCGGAGCACCTCAGTGTAGTTCTCCCTGGTTACTTTCACTTTAAATTTAGGATACCAGGGATATTTTTCGGCAAAATACTCGGAAAGCAAGACCGAAGCCGTAGTATCGATAATTTCTTTAAAGGTCTTATCATTCAGTCTTCGCCCATGGAGTACCTCCACAATCTGCCTGTTTACACCTTTGTATGTAACGGTAAAGCATGAAAGCTTATGAGTGTTCAGCCACTTCAAAGCAGCTTTCCTATGCTCATCTGCTTTTTTAGCATAAACCCTCTTGCTGTCGGCCTGGCCCGATAGCTGTTCCATCTCCTTTGCACCTGCAAAAAGCCTTAAATGCTCCTGAAACTCCTCATCGCCTTTAAACTTGAAAAACACCTCATCATCCTTTTTCTCATCAACCGCAGTCAGCTGTCCGTAAGGCGGCAAAAAGTATATGTAAAAATCCCTGGGCGGCTGTGCCGTAGGCCGTTCGTTAGATTCACCCATAAATAAGTAGCCACTTCTAAAGATGTTCCTGTCTTCCCAGTTTATGAAGTATTCATAAATCCGGTGGCCACTTACATACTCTGCCGCCTGCCAGTCAAGCATATCATAAATAATGGCAAAGAAGTACCTGTTAAGTTGGGAGTCATGAAGGGTATCGGCCCTTTGTTCTATCTTCGCGTCATAGTCTATGTCCTTCTTTAAGTCAAGGAAGTACTGCTCATTGTCCTTGTTGTACTCTATAAACTGGCCGCTCACAGTCTCCATGATGGCTTTCATCACCGACTGGATGGTCGATAAAAGGAACTCCTCATCCTTAACTGGCATATCTATGTACAGGCACAGGTCATCCTTTAAGTTTTGTACGGTAAGCCCTGCCCTGACATCCAAGCCACCGGTGGTAAGCCTGTAAACGCTTAAAGCGTAAATTATTCTTATGGCCAAGGGTTTATATATGGCCTTAGCAGTAAACGACCTATTGATTATGTCTTCCAGCACGCTGCTCTTGTCCAGCACTTCTTTAATCTCCGGCTCTGCCTTCTTAGCCATGTTTTCCTTTATGTACTTCCAGTACGAATCGTAAGATTTAATGCCCGGCTGATCCTCCGGTACCTCTTGGTCCACTATCTCCTTCACCGTAGCGGATATGGTCTTGAGTACCTCCCGCTTTTCGGCTAGATATACCCGCTGGAAGGTCTCGATATAGGCTGGATGTATGGGGAAAAGCTCCACAAACTCTTCCAAGCGCTCGGCCATGTTTTTATAGAGGCTGCAAAACTTCTTCAAGTGCTCCCTTATCCATGCCTTTTGCTCCGGAGTCTTCTTAAGTATTCGCTCGGATACCACATACGCGATATCTTCCCTGCGGATGATGGCCTGTTCATACCTGTCCTTTACCTTAAGCAGGGTGCTGGCCACAAAATTGAAGCTAGGGCTTTCAAATAGCGATTCCTGTACACCGCATATGACCCTGAACCTGGAATTTTTTATAAACTCGCCCAGCTCTCTTAAAAAAGAAAGATCATACCTGACTTCCATTTCAGTGCGGCTCTTTAAATAGTCCAGAAGCTCGTCAATTACAAGGAGGTAACCTTTGGGGCCATAAACCGCTTCAAACTTTTCCATCATCTCGTTGAGCGCATACTTGTTGCTACTTATGGTATCTGCGGGAGGGAAGGTGTAATATATGCCACGCCTTGCCAGATCCTTTTCAAGCTCGCTTGTTATTATATCCCGTAGAGAAGTCTTGACAGCCCCTATTTCTATGCGCAGCACTTCAAACCTTCCCGCAATTGGCCGCATGTACTCGGCAAATTTTTTATTCTTTAAATATTTTAAGTTATTGGCATCCTCAGCGATGGCGGAGATGACCGACATCAGGTGGGATTTACCGGTGCCGTAGTTGCCCACCAAAAACACGCCCTTGTTGTCGATCACCTCATCCAGGCTAAGCTGGGACAGAATCTTCTCGTTGAGCATGTCCGCCATGTCGTCCGACATCACGTAGGTTTCAACCAATTTAGCAGCTTTTGAGGAATCGTCAGCATCCTTTATCTGTATAACCGTCTCAATAGGGTCAAAGTTTATAAGCTCACCATATCTCATGGACTGTACCCCCTATCTTGTGATACAGCACACGCCGTAATTTTTAATCTCATATCTATGAAAATCCGGACAATCCGGTTGCGCATAAGTCAGCACACCATCCTGATAATCGCCAGCCCATATCACCAAAAGCCTCTTGTTCTTGCCGGCCAGCTGTAAGGTCCTTATGACGTCAAGGGAATACTCGGGAGAAAATAAAAGGTCTATGTTTTCCACCACGATATTCCTAGAAGGCGTTTTCTTTATGGCGTTTATCACTACATCGGCCACCATCCTCTTCCTTTGCTCCTTTGGAAGCCTGCATAGCTGTTCTGATACCACAAGCCCGAGATTTATCCATTTCCAATTTGAAAAGAAAGCCTTCACCAGCTCTTTATCTACACATGCAACCATTATGTTGCCAGCATTTGAAGTATAACCTTGGGCAACTTGCCTCAGGCTCAACTCATTATCCCCATAGCTCACGTTTATTCCGCCTCTTATTTTAAATGTGATAATTCATAACTGGAAAGCCTATCTTGAATAGATTATACTATATTTGCCATCAATTGTGAACAAAATCAGAAAATTCAATCCGATATTAGCTAACCTTACTCAGTAGCATGCTTTCTGTTTTCTAACACTTTTTTATAACTTATAAAACAAACTCCTCTACTGATACGGTTCCCAATACGCATGGTCAACGGAATAATATGAACTTGATTATAAATCCATCGGGAAGAACAATAGAGGATAGGATCAATCCTCCGGAAGGATTTGAACGCATAAAAGTAGTATTTTTATCTAAAGAGATGAAACCTGTCATGATGGAAGACATGGAAATTGGGGATGTATTCCGCAAATTAGTCCATGGTATTTCATTAAATTTGGCGATACATTAATTACACCCGAGCGGACATTTAAGAAAACGGATCTTAAGCGTTTTTCAAATTGAACTTTCTCCAGTAAGAACAAAGGCGAATTGCTCAAAATGAGAATTGAAGAACCTGACGTAATCAAAACATATCCCCCAACACCCTCTCATGAATCTCCAGTGCCTCCCTATCCCACAGGACAAACCTGATTACCTTGACCGATTTAAGCGAAGGAATCAGCTCAAATATCGCTTCAAACGCTACCCTGGCGGCTTCCTCCATGGGATATCCGAATATGCCGGTTGAAATGGCAGGAAAAGCTATGGAGGTTATGCCGTGCTGCTCGGCCAACTTCAGCGCGTTTCTATAACAGTCAGCCAGCAGCTTATCAGAAGGCTGGTCAACGCCATATACCGGCCCCAAGCAGTGGATAACATAGCGGTTGGGCAGGTTGTGTCCACCGGTTATAACCGCCTGTCCGGGCTTTATGGGTGCCAAAGGCTTGCACTCCTCCGCAAGGCCGGGCCCTGCTGCGCGGTGAATAGCACCGGCCACGCCTCCTCCAGGCATGAGCTGAGCATTGGCCGCATTCACTATTGCATCAAAACCTTCCTGTTTGGTTATATCCCCCTGAACGCACTCGATCTTCACGCCGTGTATGACCTTTTCCATAGACGTATCCCTCCAACAAAAAGTATTGTCAATATTTTGCGTACAAAACAACCAGTGTTATTGCGTTTTCGCCGCCATCACTATAATCCCATTAAAATCCAGTAAAGCGCAGTAGCAAATTCCTTCGCCCCTCATGGGAAGAGATATATATCCAAGTAACATTCAAAGAGAGCACGATAGCATGATAAATAAAGCCATCAAACACGCTACTTGGCATACTTGTCGATGAGCTCCATTATCTCATTCACCTTTTCCTCACCGTGACCCTCGGTGAATGCTTGCCTAACGCAGTGCTTTATGTGCTGATCTATTATTTTCAAATTTGCCTTTTTGAGCAAAGCCTGTACTGCCAGTATCTGCTTGGATATTTCGACGCAGTACCGGTCCTCCTCCACCATTTTGATTATGCCATCGATCTGACCTCTTGAGGTCTTCAAAAGATTGAGCACCAGCGTTCTCGTATTGTCATCCATAACGCTCACTCCCGTATCAGTCAATCCAAATACATTTTATCATATTTTATACCATTTATGACATCTTGCTCATTAACTTTCTATTGACTTTTCTTATCATCTAGAGTATTTTATAAATAAATTGTAAACCATGGAGGTGTTATAAGTTGACAATCAGAACCGTAGTACAAGCTGCCTTGCTGGCAACCATCACAGCCGTCTTAGCCCAAATTGCCATACCCCTTCCCGGCGGTGTTCCCTTTACTCTCCAGGTCTTCGGAGTTTTTTTAGGCATATTTTTGTTGGGCAAAAAGGCATTTTGGGGAATGCTTACATATTTACTTCTGGGAGCTATAGGACTGCCGGTGTTTGCTCAAGCTCAGGGGGGCATAGGCATCATACTGGGGCCAACGGGCGGATACATTGCAGGGTTCGTTATAAGCGGATTAGTTGGCGGATACGTTGTAGAACTCGCCAAATTCGATTTAAAAGGTAAGATTTTAGGGCTGCTGGTTTCTCTAGTCATAATATATTTCACCGGAACGGTGCAGTTGGCTTTTACAACCAAATTATCCATAGATGAGGCCTTGGCGGTCGGCACCTTGCCCTTCATTCCCTTGGATATACTAAAAGGCGTCATAGCCATCGTTTTGTCAAAATACATAGACAGGGCACTACCCAGGGCAGGCGTTAATATCAATGGTTAGCTTAACTGAATCTTTAACCCGTAAGCTCGGGAGACCCTCCAGGCTTACGGGTTACAATAAACCGATTGCCAACAAAAATAAATCGATAATAAATAAACCTGTGTACACACAAAACTATTCTATCTTCACAACCTCGTATCCTGCTTCTTCTATAGCATTCTTTATTTCACCGTCATCGATTTGGCGGTCTGCTTCAACAATGGCATATTTCCCCTTTAAATCCACGTCAACCGTTTTCACGCCAGGTATTTCTTTGAGCGCTTCTGTAACGTGATTTACGCAGTGCTGGCAGGACATCCCTTCGATATATATTTTCTTCTTCACAAAAACACCCCCTTTCTAAAATTTTCTATACCAATCTTTGATCATTTGTAATCTTTTTGCTCTGCGATTTGATGATCTACAAATCCAGCATAATCCTCAAAGCAAGCAATACGTTGGGTGGCTTACCGAAAATCATGCGTATCAATCCAGTCTGGGTTTAAACCTCTTAAGCCTCAAGGCGTTTGTCACAACCGATACCGAGCTTAATGCCATGGCCGATGCCGCTATCATGGGGTTCAGCAAAGGTCCACCAAACAGGTGCAAGAATCCGGCCGCTATTGGAATGCCGGCAGTGTTGTACGCAAACGCCCAGAACAGGTTTTGCTTTATATTTCTGATAGTTGCCTTGCTGAGCTGTATGGCAGCCAGGACATCCATCAAATCGCTTTTCATGAGAACTATATCGGCCGATTCCATGGCCACATCGGTACCCGACCCTATGGCGATCCCCACATCCGCTTGCACCAAAGCCGGAGCGTCATTGATGCCGTCACCCACCATCGCAACCTTCCTGCCCTGTTCCTGAAGCCTTTTGACCTCGTTGGCCTTATCCTGAGGCAGCACCTCGGCCAGCACCATGTCTATACCCACCTGCTTGGCTATGGCCTGAGCGGTTCGAGCGTTATCCCCGGTTATCATTACCACCTTTATGCCCATTTTGTGAAGCTGTTCTACCGCTTTCCTGCTTGTAGGCTTTATGACATCGGATACCGCTATGATGCCGGCAAGCTTACCATCCACGGCGATAAACATGGGCGTCTTGCCCTCTGCGGCCAATCTGTCGTACTCCTGCTGAAGCGTAATCTCGACATTTCTATCCTCCATGAGCTTCCTGTTGCCCAAAAGGACCTGCTTGCCCTGGGTGACTACCTCGATGCCCTGACCCGGGATGGCTTCAAAGCTTTCTACCCAAGCAAGCTCCATGTTCCTCTCCCTGGCGCTTCTTACAATGGCCTCACCCAGTGGATGCTCGGACGCTACTTCGGCAGAAGCCGACAGGCGCAGCAGCTCATCCTCGCTGATCAAACCGTTGGTTACGATATCCGTCACCTGGGGCTTGCCTTCGGTGATGGTGCCAGTCTTATCCAACACAACCGTATCTATCCTGTGCGCCGTTTCAAGGGCTTCTCCACCCTTTATCAGTATACCGTATTCGGCGCCTTTGCCAGTACCCACCATGATGGCGGTGGGAGTTGCAAGGCCCAGAGCACAGGGACAGGCTATGACCAATACCGATATGAATATTGTGAGCGAGAAAATCGCCGATTCTCCAGACAGTGCCCAGGCCACGGCCGCGACAACGGCAATGGCGATGACCACCGGCACAAAGTATCCGGATATGACATCGGCCAGCTTGGCTATGGGCGCCTTGGAACCCTGTGCTTCCTCCACCAGCTTTATAATCTGGGCTAAAACGGTATCCTTGCCTACTTTTGTGGCCTTCATCTTTATGGTACCGTTCTTGTTTATACTGCCCCCTACCACTTTGCTGCCAGGAACCTTCTCCACCGGAATGCTCTCGCCGGTCAGCATGGATTCATCCACCGAGGTCCTTCCTTCTATAACTTCCCCGTCAACCGGAATCCTATCCCCCGGCCTCACAATCAATATATCCCCTACCTCGACTTCTTCGACCGGGATGGTCAATTCCTTGCCCTCATGTATGACCATCGCTGTCCTGGGCGAAAGGTCCATAAGCCTTCTTATGGCCTCAGAGGTCTTGCCCTTCGCAATGGACTCCAGGTATTTACCAAGCAAAATCAGCGCAATTATGACGCCGGCGGTTTCAAAATACAAGTTCTCGGCATATTCGGTATACCCGGAGGCTATCCTAAATATGGCATAAACGCCGTACACAAACGCCGCGCTGGTACCCACCGCTATTAACGAATCCATATTTGGGTGGCGCCTTATCAGGTTACTAAAACCCACCGTATAAAATCTATAGCCCGCAACCACAATAGGGAGGGTGAGCAGTAGCTGAACCATTGCAAAATTCAAGGGATGCATATCGGGCATGATAACCTCGGGCAACGGCAGCCCCAGCATATGCCCCATTGCGATGTACAGAAGCGGCACCGTAAATATTATGGATACTACCAACCTGGTCCTCAAGCTCCTAATTTCCCTTTGGCGGCGCAGCCTCTCTTTGTCGACCCGTTGCTCCTCCTCTTCAATATCCAGCGGTTTATATCCTGCCTTAACTATGGCATGCTTTATCTCCGACATCCTCACCTTGGCAGGATTGTATACCACCCTAGCCTTTTCGGTGGCCAGATTGACGCTTACCTCGTCAACGCCAGGTAGCCTCTTTATAGCCCTTTCAACCGCTTTTGTACAGGCGGCACATGTCATTCCCGCTATAGGAATAATAACCTCTCTGATGCTTGGCTCCTCATCCTCCTGCACTCCATATCCGGCCTTTTCAACCGCCTCTCTTATCCTGCTCAAATCCACTTTGCCTTCATCAAACTCCACCGTCAGCTTTTCGGTGGCAAAATTCACGCTGACCGACTTTACACCATCTATTCTGCTTACGCTTCTTTCCACTGCCCTGGCGCATGCCGTGCAGGTCATCCCTGTGATGCTCAAAGTTTTCTTTGCCATATACCCTTCCTTCCACCTCCTTAATATTTTCCTATTATGGCTAAACTGGGATTCCAGTCAAACCATTATAGTGGCAGCTCTATAATAGCAACATGATTGCGACCATCCAATAGCTACTCATAGCATGTATGATATTCTGCGATTCGTAATATAATTATTACCCTATTGCAACTGCTTCATGATCTCTAACATAACCTCTCCCTTGTGTCACCCTATCCCACCTAGGGTGGGGTTACAGTATAATTATAACTTTCAGCTTCTTCATCTGTCAATAAGCCAACTCAATATTGTTATTTCACAACAAATGTTATATTGAAACTATTATTTCGAATAATAGCATACATGTGCGAGAGGAGACATTCAGCATGATGCAAAAAATAACTCGTTTAAGCCTCAAAGCCAGAAAGTTGCCAATATAAAAAAGACAACAGAGTAAAATCGCCCACTTTAACTTCTTATTACGCATTTATATTTTGTTTATAACTTTGCTTCTACTCTGTCGTCTTCACTCTTCACTTATTGAGAAGTATTTTCCATACCATGGATTTTTAATATGTAATAGAGCATGTTCAACAATGCATAGATCAAAATGGCCAATGCAATAAAAGCCATATTGTCTGCCGTTCTCAGGACAAATTTAATGCGGCAGTAAAAAATCGTACTCAACTTGAATAATATGATCCACCTTTCCATCTATTCCTCTCCACGCTTGCCTTAGCTTGCAAAACCATAGATAAATTTATGCTGCTCAAAAGTCAACTTACCCTTATCTACTCCATTGTTATTGACAAAATCTTCATTTAAGGGAAGTGCATCATAAAAAGATTGCTCCAACAACCGTTGGAGCAATCTTTGGTCTGCGTCTCACAACAGTCAAAAACCGGGTCGAGCAAGTCGGCCACTTTCGTCCCTGTTATCTCATCCAATTTTCGATAAATTTGGAATTAGCGATTAATATTTAACTAACTTATCAATGGTCTTAACTATTATAGACGGGTATAAAATCTCCACCAGAGATCGCCGGCCTAGCCACAAACGTTTCAGCTATCGCGCTATAAGGAAATCAAAACGGGAGTTAAAGCCTAACCTTTTATGGCACCGGCGATAATACTCTTTTGCACCTGATCACTTAGAAGAAGATAAACGATAATTGTAGGTATGGTTGCAATAACAAGCCCGGCGCCAATTTCACCCCATTTGGTGACGTACGTTCCTACCATAGACATAATACCTACAGGCAAAGTTTTAAACGGCTTTTTATTTATAAATGTGATTGCAAACATCAATTCATTCCACGAAGAAATAAACGTAAAGATTGCCACAGTAGCTATTGCCGGCCTTAATAATGGAAGAATAACTTTATAATAAATTTGATAAATATTGCAACCCTCAATCGCTGCTGCTTCATCTAATTCACGCGGAATACTTTTCATAAAGCTGACAAATATTGATACCGCGACCGGAAGCCCAAAAGCAGTATAAGGTATAATTAGTGCCCAAAAAGTATTTAAAAGATTCAAATTTTTCATCACTATAAATAAAGGCAACAACGCGGCATGAATAGGTACCATCATCCCTAGAGCAATTAGAATATAAGTGGTATTGCTAAGTTTCCATTTCATTCTGCCAATTGCAAACGCAGCCATTGACGCCAGCATAATAACAAAGAATATGGTTGCTGCTGTTACAATTACACTATTTCTCAAATAAAGCAGTACATTTGCCTGCCTAATAGCACTTTCATAATTAGACCATCTCCACACCTTCGGTAAACCAGCTACATTCCCGCCAAAAATTTCGGTATTATTTTTAAATGAAAACAGTATTAACCAAACTAACGGATATATTTGAATTAACGCATAAAGAGATAAAAAGATCATCAGCACTATATTACCAATTCTGACCCGGTGTTTTTTCCCTCGCCTGTTTATGTTATTTGACCTAGACTTCACGCCATCCATCCCTGTCAACCACTCCTAATAATTATTGTTAGACTTTGATCAGTTTATCAAATAATACAGTCAATACAAGACATTCTACAACAATAAATACCGCTATAGCACTCCCATATCCATACCTATAACTATCAAATATAATAGTATACATATAAGTACTTGGTACTTCAGTAGAAAAGAACGGCCCCCCTTTTGTCAATACATAAATCAAATCGAAGACTTTCAACGATCCGATCAAAGAAAACATCACTGAGACTTTAAGAACCGGCTTCATTAACGGAATAGTTATTTTAAAAGCAGTTTTAATTGCAGAAGCTCCATCAATTTTAGCAGCTTCGTAAATATCTGCCGAGATAGATTTCGCTCCGGAATACATAATCAGCATATGATATCCAACGTACTGCCAAAGAATGGGTATAAACGAAGCAATCAAAGCCGTATCCTCTCTACCTAACCAATCTCGTGCTAAACTACCTAAACCAATGGCTTTTAAAAAGGTATTCAGCAATCCATAATCGGCATTATAAATTTTACTCCATAACTGCCCTATCACAACGGTCGACATGATGACCGGAATAAAATATACTGTTCTAAAAAATTTCTCACCTTTGACACCGTTGGCAAGAATCAACGCAAACAATAAAGAAATAGGCAATTGAATAAATATAGACACAAAAGCGAATAGAAAAGAATGCACGACAGAATTGAGGAATCTCGAATCCGAAAACAATTCAATATAGTTTCCAAAGCCAATAAATGTCCCTTTCCCTATTCCATCCCACTTAAGCATGCTATAATTTATCGACATTACAATCGGCAAAAAGATAACCGCAATATAAATGAGTATCGTTGGAATAACAAAAAAACATATAGCTTTTTTATCCGACAATACAGTATTCATAGTAAAATCAACCCCACCACATGTTATTACTTTTCTTTCCAACCTTAAAAACAGTTATAATGGATATTTGTAGGTTCAAAAGAGGACATCTCAATTTTTTAATTGAGATGTCCTCTTTGTCTATTTTCTATTTTAATTTAACGGTAAAGTAGAACCTTCCACTTGCGACATCTGCTGGCAAAATTCCTCCGGTGTAAGCTTTTTCGCTAATAGCTCAGCAACCAAATTCTTATGAATTTCCGAAGCCTCAGCAGGCAAGATATTATCCCACCATGTGATAAAAGAGGTAGCAGTTTTCATCAAATCAGCAGTCTGAACCGTCAATGGGTTCAAATTGGAGGTATCTAACCCTTCAGTGTTCCAGCAGGGTAGACCAGCACCAGCTAAATACCCCCCTTTCCCAAGTTTTTCGCTTAAGAATATCAGAAACTCAGCAGCTTCTTTAGGATGAGGAGTAGTTGCATTGATATAAAAACCATCTACAGCACCACCATAAAATTCAGTTACAGTCCCTTTGCCATCAGTGAATACTGGGAATGGCTTGGCTACCACTTTACCCTTGGTAGGAGATTCTGGATCTTCCACCGCTGCTTGAATCCAGTTTCCTTGATATATCATGGCAGCCTCTCCATTTGCAAATGCAGTCACCATCTCATCAAAGCTCATGCTAAACATATTCTCATTGAATGCCCCTAGATCCACTAATTCCTGTAATTTTCTTGCAGCCTCAATAAAATCTGGCGAATTAAACTTACTCGGATCTTTTAGTGCAGCTTTAGTTTCATCACTCCCCGCCTGCCGCATTGCCATTATATCATACCAATACATACCCGGCCATCTGTCTTTCTCTCCTAAAACGACAGGGGTAATTCCTGCAGCCCTTAATTTTTTAACTGCATCTACAAGTTCATCATAAGTTGAAGGTATTTTGGCGCCTGCTTTTTCAAATAATTCCGTATTACAATACAAACTGGCTATAAACGTATACATTGGAAGACTATAAATTTTACCATTATACGTACACCCATTAATTGTACCTTCTATCAGCTTTGATAATACGGTATCATCTACATATTCATCAATGGGCAGTAACTTACCTGCTTCGATGTAAGGTTGCACGAAACTACCGCCCCACATGTAGCAAAGATCCGGTCCCTCTCCCGCAGCCAATGCCGTCTTAATCCTCGTCTTATATTGCTCACCAGTAACGCCGTCCTCTTCCACAATAATGTCAGGATGAGCTTCATTCCATTCATTAATTGCTTCAGTTATCAGCTTTGAAGTAGGATCGGCATCGCCAACAGATTGATGCCATATTGTAAGGCGAATAGGTTCCTTTTTCTCTCCATTGTCCTCCGTTTTAACGTCTTCGCTAGAACTACAGGAAGTAAAGACTAGCGACATAATAATTACTGCTACTAAGGCCAACATAAATCTTTTTCTTTCCGCCCTTTTCATGATTACTTCCTCCTTTTTTGAATCTTATAATTGCTGTTCTTCTCATATAAGAATTATTAATAAATTGCCTTTAAAAGGCCATTCATTATTTTAAAAATAATGTTCATTATTTTAACTTAACTTAAAAATGAACAGACACGATTCTATGCCCATATAAGTATAAAAGAAGCGAGTAAGCGCTCCTAGCATCGATGGCTAGAATTTTTAAGAAGGATATAAAATCAACAAATTGGATAACTGAAGAAAAAGATAGGGAAAAGAGATAAGGATAAGGAAGGGCTGTAGGGGAACATCGTGCATACGTCATATTAGAAAGACTGCAATAGTGGTAGATAAAAAATGGTGATGAAAATCATAAAAAGCCTAAGTATAGATTCTACTATGTTACAAATTATTGGACTTTAATTTATAATTTTTACGTTTTTTTGGAAAATTTTTTTCTAAATTCACTTACCGTCTGTCCTGTATACTTTTTAAATAAAATACTGAAATAATGGGGATCATCGATTCCTATCTTTTCGCCTACTTGATACCCTTTTAGACTTGTTTCTGTAAGAAGTACCTTAGCATGTTCCATTCTGAGTTTGGTTATATATTCTCCTACCGTATAGGAAGTCGCCTCCTTAAATAATTTGCTTAAATATTCTTTACTGACAAAGAATTCGTCCGCAATCTTCCTTAGAGATAAATCTTTATCCTCCAGATGTTCGTTTATATACCTTATTATTTGGGCAATAAGTTCATCATTAGTATCATTATCGCATTTATATTTATCAAGAATTTGTGCCTTTAAAAAATGATATTCGCTATCCATACGACGTTCTTCAATTATTTTGTTCCTTACTTTCTTCAATGAATCCATCAATTCTTCTGAATTAATAGGCTTTAAGATAAAATCGGAAACTCCCAGCTTGATGCAGCTCCTTGCGTATTCAAATTCATTATAACCCGTTATAATCAAAACTTTTATTTTGGGATATTTTTCAAGGATAATTTTGCTCAATTCAATTCCATTCATACCTGGCATGCATATATCGGTAAAAACTATATCAGGCAGCAGTGAATCCACCATTTTCAAGGCCTCGTCTGCCGTTGAGGCTTCTCCAACTACCTCCATGCCAAGCTCATCCCACCGGGCTTTCATTTTAATTAAATTACGAATCAAGTATTCATCATCAACAATTATAACTCGTAATTTTTCATCCAATGCATATCATCCCTTTCTGTAGCCTCTAAAATGATTTCTATCCTTGTGCCTTCCCCTGGTCTACTTGTAATTTTAAACGAATCATCCCTTCCAGTAAATATCTTAATTCGTTCCATTGTTCCCTTAAGCCCAAATCCATTTTTTGAGTCCTCTATATCCGAACTCATGATTTTTTCCACTTGCTCTTCGCTCATACCCTTGCCATCGTCTTCTATCCACAGCCGGATCTTCTTATCTACGCGCTCTACTCCTATTATTATAGTACCCGGTTTCCCCTGAGCACGTATTCCGTGATACAATGCATTTTCCACTAACGGTTGTAACGTCAACTTAGGGATACGATATGAATTACAGCTTTCATCTATTGAAAAAACTACTTCAAAAAGATTTGGATAACGGATCTTTTGAATCTTCAAATAGTTTTTTACTATAGCAATCTCTTCCCCTATAGTAATTATCTCCTTGCCATTGCTGACACAGTTACGATAAAAACTTCCAAGCGCTTCGACCAATTCACAAACCTCATCATTTTTCCCAGAAAGCGCGAGAGAATAGATTGAATCCAACGTATTATAAAGAAGGTGAGGCTTAATCTGGGCCATAAGGGCATTTAACTCCACTTTGCGAATCAACCTTTGTTTGTCGATAATATTCTGTATTAACTCCTGAATCTTTGAAATCATAATATTATATCCCTGACAAAGCCTGTAAAACTCCTGACTATATGTTTTTATATTTACCTCACGAAAAATCCCCTTCTCAATATCCTTCATAGAATTCAATAAATGATTAATCGGAACTGTGATAATTCTAGAAATTCCGATAGTGAAAAGAAAAATCAAAAATCCGTTTAATATAATGACGATTAGTGCAACCGCCCCTATTGTTGCATCTCTATTTGGAATATTAGTAAAAGGTATCATTCTAATAAATTTCCAATTGTATTTATCTTCTCCAAGATAAGATATTAAATATTTGCTATCCGCTAAATGCCTTATCATAGTCCCGGATGCCCTATTATTCAATTCCTGGGTCACTTGATCAATTATTTCGTTCAAATACTCCACTATGATCGTTTTTTCATTACCGTTCTGGAATTCTTCGCTATTAAAAACAACGCGATTGTTTTCATCCAAAATCACATTGTAGGTAGGCAGATTATCCGATGAATTAGCATATGCTTGTGCAAAAACCTCTTCGGGAATATTTATAATAAGAATACCAAGATGCTTCATATCTTCTATATCCCTAATCAAGCGTATTAGCGAAATATAATTTCTCCCCGGTTTTTCAAAATCTACACCACCGCCGTTTCGCCTCAAAATGTAACCGCCTTCCTTTTTAATGACCTCATCATACCACGATGCCGTTTTAATATTGGTTGGCGGAACAGAGGGTAAATCCTTAATGCCTACTGAATATATGTTTTCGGAATTATCATAGATATAAACCGAACTGATGGAAGAAACCGATTGTAGCAGCTTATACAGGTCGGTACCCACATGTGACTGAAGGTTTAAATCCGAAAATATGCTTCCTTTTCGTAACAAAGTCTGTAAATTGCTATCCGCTAAGATCATCTTTGAATAATTTGCGGCGTTCTCTATAATTAAATATACATTTGCCTGAATGGATTCCAGCGTTTGAAGAGAGGTTTTGCTGACTTCCCTTTGTACAATGCTATAATATATTCTATTAAAAATTAAACCACTAAATACGGTTGATACAACTATTAGTAATAAATATACACAGGCTATTTTATAGCCTATTTTCATATTGGCTATCATTTGTTTTGAACGTTTATATAGGGAACTTATACGTTTATTGTTTTCCATAATTTTCATAGGCATTATGGACCCCCCTTGATAACCATACTAAACCCACTCTCTTTATTTGCTCTAACCGCTTCAAAAAACACCCTACAAAGTCCAAGGAGGATCACATTATATTATATAATGGCTGCCCCAATGACCATTGGAGCAGCCCTCGCCATCATCTATAAATTTTCCTGCCATGCGCATCATCGATACCGGTTTTTCTGTAAAAATAGGTGTTTATCACATCCCGCCACTCGATGGCGTTTTTGATCTGCATATCCAGCCTCTCCAGTACCAGCTGGAATATCTCCTCATCCACCTTACCTTTGAGGGTTAACCATTTTTTCTTTAAGCCCTCGGCTTCCTCTGCTCCCTCAAAATGGGTATCGTATATGTGCTGGATCACCGTTTTACCGGATTTCAATTTATGGGTATAAGGCACATGGTGGAAAAACAGCAGCAGTTCATCAGGGCAGGTCTCTATGTTCTCATACATGCTGGCCACCGGTTCCCTGTACTGGGCGGTATAGCCGGTACCTGTAGCTACCGTCCTGTCAACGCCGATCCCCTGCCAATCAGCATAATGATACGTACCCCAATGGGAATACTCGTATCCATCTACATTAGGGCCATAGTGATGGCCGGGGTTTACCATCCATCCTATCCCCAGCGGTGCCGTATATTTCTCATATATATCCCTGGAAGTCATCAGCATGGACACTATTGTGTCTACAACTTGTTTGTCGTGGCCAAAAGTCAATCTTACCCATTCTTCGGCTATCTCCTGAGCAGATAGCTCGGGGTTCCATGCCAGGCGACCAAAGCCATAAAGGTTGGCCTGTGCGAGCGGATGCCCCGTCCAGCTCTTGCTGTCCCCAATGTTGGAAACGCCCACTGCGCCGCCATATTTCCTTCCAAAGAGATAGCCGCTGACCACCTTGCTCACCGTGGAACCCTGCCCTTTGGCATAAGTATCGAAATCCAATACTTCTTTCCACATGGTGACCAGATAGCACAGGTCCTTTTGCTGTCCCGTATATTCTTGTGTAATTTGGAATTCCACAGCGACGTTGGTCTTCTCCATGGCGCCAAACAAGGGAGAGACCGGTTCCCTTATCTGGAAATCCATTGGACCGTACTTAATCTGCACAATCACGTTATCCAAAAACTTTCCATCCAGCGGTTTGAAGTTTTCATATGCCGCTTTGGCTCTATCTACGCTGCGATCTCTCCAGTCAACCTGGCAGTTGTACACGAAAGCCCGCCAAAAAACCACGCCGCCATGGGGCCTCAAAGCCTCGGCCAGCATGTTGGCTCCCTCGGCATGGTTTCTGCCGTAAGTGAAGGGCCCTGGCCTGAATTCAGAATCGGCTTTGACCACAAATCCGCCAAAATCAGGGATATAACTGTATATGTTGTCAACTACATCCTTCCACCACTTTCGGACCGATTCATCCAGGGGATCAGCAGTAGGCAGGCCACCTATCTCCACTGGAGCGGCAAAATTTATGCTCAGATACAGCCTTATCCCGTACTGCCTGAATACATCGGCTATTCTTGCCACATCGGGCAGGAATTCATCGGTTATAAGGCGCGTCTCAACCTGATGCACATTGACGTTATTGATGGCAACCCCGTTTACTCCTACAGACGCCAGAAGCCGTGCATAATCCTTAACCCTGCTCAAGTCGCTGACAATCCTGTTGTCCTTAAAAAATATGGATTTGCCGGCATATCCCCTTTCTATATCGCCGCTCATATTGTCCCAGTGGTTTATAACCCTCAAGGGGTTGCGCGGCCCATCGATGCCCTGCACCCCTGCAAGAGGTGTGCCACAGCACATCGACCTTAAAAGATGAAATACCCCGTATAGGGCTCCCTTTTCGTTTTGTCCTATTACAGCCAGCACGTTTTTGCCATTGCGCTCAAGCTTTTGCACAATAAACCCATCTTCAGGCAATTTTTCGTGGCCTACCTTCAAGGCTTCGTCATCTACATCATTCCAAGTACCAACGAATACACAATCGAAATCAGGATAAGAGTCCATTACCTGTGGGGATTGTCCGGTAAATCTGGCAAATGCCAACTTAAGCTCCTCAATAGCCGAGTTTATAATGGGATGCTTGCTTTTGGCTACAATATGACTACAAAAGCTTCTATACTCCCCATCAAAATTATCAGGCAAATGCGCATAATTTAACCAGCATTCATAAACCCTGCTTTGGCCAAAATCCACCGCTCATCACCCCATTTCCAGCTTTCATTTTCTGCTCATCTTGTCAATGGCTTCCCACAGCCCCAGCAAATACATTATCCCCAGGGCCCTATCATACAGGCCATATCCCGGCCTGGCCTTTTCGCCCCATATCATTCGCCCGTGGTCGGGGCGCATATACCCCTCAAAACCTACATCATAATAGGCCTTCACGATTTCAAACATATCAAATGAACCGTCACAAGACAGGTGGGACGTCTCATAAAACACTCCTGGTCTTTCGATCTTTATATTTCTTATATGGGCAAAATGTATTCTTCCCTTGCTACCGAAATATCTCACCATCTCGGGAATGTTATTATTGCAATTTGCCCCCAGCGAACCGCTACACAGGGTAATGCCATTATAAGGGCTATCCACAAGGTTGATTATTCTATCCAAATTTTCTTTATCAGTAACTATCCGCGGAAGCTTGAATATTGACCATGGTGGATCGTCGGGATGAATGGCTAGCTTTACATCGTACCTTTCACAGACCGGAATCACATTTTCGAGGAAGTACTTGAGGTTTTCAAACAGTTTTTCTTCGTCGACATCCTTATATAGCTCAAACAGCCTCCTTATTTCTTTTAGCCGATAAGGCTCCCATCCAGGCAGCGAATACCCCCTTGACCCAGATTCCATCTCGTTAATCAGCTCAATGGGGTCTAAATTCCTGATTACGTCATCGTCATAAGACATTACTTCCGACCCATCGGGTAACTTCATGGCCAAATCGGTGCGTATCCAGTCAAATACTGGCATGAAATTATAGCACAACACCTTGATGCCGGCTTGCCCCAAATTCTTTATGGTCTCCTTGTAATTTTCTATGTATCGATCTCTGGTGGGTAAGCCCAGCTTTATGTCCTCATGCACGTTAACGCTCTCTATAACCTCTAATTTTAAGCCGTAGTCCTCCACCTTCTTTTTGAGCGCCAGTATCCTTTCCAGAGGCCACACTTCTCCAACCGGAATGTCAAACAGCGCAGAAACCACTCCAGTCACACCGGGTATTTGCCTTATCTGTTCAAGGGTTACGCTATCGTCGTTTTCTCCAAACCACCTGAATACTACCTTCATACCCTTCATCCTTTCTATCATTTATTCAATGGCAGATATTATTATTATTATGAATTATTGTAAAATAATTAGTCGCCTGGACAAACTTTTAAAATGCCCCACTCGCCTTGCAAAGTCAGAATTCGGGGTGCGCAAACAACTTTGATATAACAAGAGATGCAGCACCCATGGCCCCAGCATGAAAGTTCAACGTTGAAGTTCTTATTTTTACCTTGTGATATTTATATACAAAGCATTTTTTGCTTACCTCATTCAAAATCTCGGGTAGAATAATATCCTCTGCAAGAGACAGCGTATTTCCGATGATAACCATCTCGGGATTAAAGGTATTTATCAAATTTATTATCCCTATACCGAGATTCCTGCCTATTTCCTTCAATCCCTCTATGGCAATAGAGCTCCCCCTACGCGCAAAATCTATGATGCGCAAAGCGTTTAAATCGCCTATAGTTTCATTGTTTATATAGGCATCCTCCTTCCCTTGTTTCAGCTGAGCTTCCATGTAATCCAACAGCGCTCTTTCAGAGGCATAGTTTTCCCAGCAGCCGATATTACCGCAACCGCACAGTTGGTCATATATATTTATCGTTACATGCCCTATTTCGCCAGCTAATCCAGATGCACCTCTGTAAAGCGTTCCGTTAATGATTATACCAGTACCTATTCCTATTCCTGCGCTGACGTAAATAAAATTGCTACATTCAACTCCAATTCCAAACCACTTTTCCCCTACTGCACCCACATTAGCCTCGTTATCGATATGTACCTTTATTTTAAATCTTTCCTCTACTATCTCTTTGAGGGGTACATCCTTCCATTTGAGGTTGGGAGCCATCAATACAAGCCCTTTCCTGTAATCCACAATCCCTGGCACACCTATTCCTATACCCATAATACCATTTACCGTAGCAGGCGCATTCCCAACCGCTTCTCCAATGGATTGCATCAAAAGGTCAATCACCTTTTCTTTATCTTCTCCCAGCTTTATATCTATTCTCTTCTCCCACAATACATTCCCTACCAGATCAGTTAAAACCGTCAAAATATAGTTTACACCCAAGTCAACACCTATGACACAGCCACCCTTCTCATTTATCGTCAACATAATGGGTTTCCGGCCACCTTTTGACTCACCAGGCCCTATTTCCCTCACAAGCCCTTCCTTTATGAGCTCATCTACCAAAAAAGAAACGGTGGACTTATTTAAACCGGTAAATTCGGCAATACCAGCTCTTGAGATGCCTTCCTTTTTTCTTATGGTATTGAGTACTATTGACTTATTTATCTGCTTAACAAGCAGTTGATCGGCTGGAACCATATCCTGCCCCCATTTCTTTTTTTCTTTGATTTTCAATATTTATTCCAAATTTCTTCATTATTTTTAATATGATTAAACCATGCATTAAATTATAATATATTATAACATAAAGGCAAGTCTTTTTCATCAAAATTCAAAAACTTTCGACAATCACAATCCACATACCCTTTGTTCCACCTTGTATATACAAATTATGGTACTACATGTAAACAAGCATGTAAATATCATAAAATCATGTTTTATAACTACAAAATTCGTTTAAAAGATATGTTGTAATAAAAATAAGAAGTAAAGAAGGTGGTGGTGTGCCCATAAAATGGAGGCCAAAGTTAGAAATCGACATTGGGGAGATCGATCAAAACATTGATAAACGCCGTCAACGATTTCTTGCAGGCCTGCACCAAAGGCAAGGTAATAGTGTACTTCAATTACGAACAGGATTATCAAAAAATACGGTTAATCCAAGGATGAGCAACATCTGAGGACGCACCATCCCTACATTTTACCATTCAGTTCAGCACAAAGTGATGGACTGGATTGTAACCTACGTCGGTGTACCCGGATGTAGATTTTGCTGCATATGTTAAATCCCTTAAAAACAGCAATAAGTAAATAATGACTTCAATTTTAACAATATATTTGATATAATTTAAAGGCCATGAACAACGCTAGGAGGGATTAAGTTGTATTACAGAGAATTCGGAAACCTAGGGTTTAAGATCTCAACCTTCGGTATTGGTTGCATGCGTTTGCCCCTTAAAGTACAGCCAGACGGTTCAACCGATCAGTCGCTCATAGACGAAGAGGAAGCCATCAAGATGATCCGGTATGCAATTGACCACGGAGTTAATTACATAGATACCGCTTACCCGTATCATGGTGGTAATAGCGAAATATTGGTAGGTAAAGCCCTAAAGGATGGATACCGCGAAAAGGTAAAGGTAGCCACCAAGCTCCCCATATGGAAGGTAGAGTCTTATGAGGATTGCGAAAAATTTTTGGACGAGCAACTGTCAAAGCTCCAGGTTGACTATATTGATTTCTATCTATTGCATGCTCTGAGTCAAGATAGATGGGAAAAAGTAAAAAAATTTGACGTACTGAAGTTTCTTGATAAAGCTGTCGAGGCTGGAAAAATAAAGTATCCCGGTTTTTCCTTCCATGATGAGCTGCCGGTATTTAAATCCATAATAGACGCATATGACTGGAAGATGTGCCAGATACAACTCAATTTCCTTGATGAGAACTACCAAGCTGGCGTAGAAGGCATGCGATACGCCGCGTCTAAAGGGATACCCGTCGTCATAATGGAACCCTTAAAGGGTGGCAGGCTTGCCCATAACATACCCAGGGATATTCAGGAGCTATGGAATAGCTTCCATATAAAGCGTTCGCCGGTTGAATGGGCATTTAGATGGCTGTACAACTTCCCAGAGGTAACAGTCATCTTAAGCGGCGTCAGCACTATGGAACAGCTTAAGGAAAACATCGAGATATTCAAAAACGCAGCGCCCAATTCGATGACGGAAGAAGAGCTTGATCTGGTTAGAAGGGTAAAAGCCGCATATGAAAGTAAGATAAAGGTCAGCTGTACGTCCTGCAACTATTGCATGCCCTGTCCTTCGGGGATAAATATCCCCAGGATATTCAGCCTGTATAATAACGCCTCTATGTATGATGACATTGCGGGGCAGAGCAAAGAATATAAAAAGCTCATAGAGGAAAACGCAGATGCCTCTCATTGTGTAGAATGTGGCCAGTGCGAAAGCGCATGCCCGCAGAGCATACCTATAATAGAGAAGCTCAAGGAAGCCCATGAGGTGCTGAGTCAGAATATATGAGATTATCAAAAAGCTCCTTGCCTTTTCAGCAAAACGGCAAGGAGCTTTTTGAACTCTTCCAAGGAGTCACATAATGGCAGTTCAGCTCTATACCATTGTAAACCAACCTATCGATATTTTAGGCGTGGTAATAGGTAAACCATGATAACTGATATCTCCCCCCACCCTAATTCATCTGCGAGGATAAACAGAACATTTGGCTTTTCCGCATGTAATTTCTCCTTAATAATTTTGATCTCTTAAACTGATCTTTTATCATACCAAACCTGTACGTTCTATGCTTTTCATAAAACGTCGCTGCAAGAACAAATACATTACTATCAGCGGCAAAATTACCAACAAAACACCAGCCATTAAAGTGGGCCATATTGTGTACATTTGATTCAATTGGTCAACTTCTGAAATACTAAATTCTTCTCCCTCTATCATTCTTAAAGTGGCATACATATTGGTTAAATTCATGGGGAGAAGCCAGTTTTTGGGTCTAGTTAAATAAACGGCAGGCTCATAGTAATCATTCCAGTGCCATACCGTTCCCAGTACAGTACATACTACTATGATCGTCTTTGAATAGGCAAAACTATATTCCAAAATATTCTAAAAGTGCTACAACCGTCTATACGGGCGGAATTCTGAAGTTCTGTAGGCAATCCTATAAAGAACTGTCTAAAAAGAAATATAAATAACCCTCCCTTAGTCCCATCCCAAAAAACGTAGGAACTATAAGAGGCAAATACTTAATAAGACTTTGCAAGCTCAGGGTCATACGGCGCCCTCCTGCCGGGGCAGTTTTCCCTTGAGCACAGCTTGCAGTTCTCAAAGTCGATGTCAGTAGAAAATCGTATGCCCGATATCGATTTTATGGGCAACATCAAACAGCTGTCAGTCAATTTCACACCTATATATCGCTCAGGATCAACTAATATCTGAAAGAGTTGCCTCTGCTGGCTTATTGGCCAATCTTGTAACGAACCCGGATTCATGCTGGAGGTTTTGCCAGGACGGAAATTCTCATCAAGATGCTTTTCAAAAGCCTTTTGAGCTTCACGGAGAGCCATCTCCTTAATGCCATCCGCCCAATATCTTTCAAGAATATCATCCATGGTCTCGGACCATTTCTCCAGTTCGGTACCACAAGTGGCAATGTAGGGAAACACCCTATATACTTTCTCCAGATTGGTGCGAAGTATGCGGCTGGTCAATTTAACTCCGTCCACTATTACGAAATCATCGCCCTTATCCTCTATATAGGCTTCCTTGTACAAAACCTTGGGCCTGCCTATCTCTTGGGCCTGGCGCACCAGCTCCTCCACCCTAGCTGCATCGTGGCTGCCCGGCTGCAAGTGAAAACGCTCAAGAAGCTTACTAACGTCAACATTCCAGGAAATATCATCCATCAAGATTAATCCCACAGCCCATCCCCCATCCTCATGGAACTCAACACGACAACAACATCCCACCTTTCTTATCATCTTCGGTTTTCTTTTTCGATACCCCTTGATACAATTTTACACGGTGAAAAACACAACATCATCCAACGCTACTCCCGCAACCTTTGCCACCTCATCGCATTTTATCTTTAGCAAAAAGAACACCCTACCCCGCGCCATGTCATACTGCTCAAGGGATTCAAAATTGGCCTGCCCCTTGGATATGATGAGAGGAGCCTTGTTCAGCGCATCAGCAAATTCTTGGGACATGTGATTAAAGCTCACTCCCAAGAACCGCGATCCCGTGGTGATCACCCTTGCTACCTTGTCCATATCCACATAAATGGCATCTTCCATGGTAGAATCGTTAAGCACAGGTCCATCTTTGACGACATACGTTACTCTTTTACCCAGCTTAATCAGCTCTTCCACCAATATCTTGTCAAATACGATCTCTCCCGCATTGTCACCCAAAAACAACACTTCGTCGACATTCTTCAGTTTTTGCCTAAACGTATCATAATGATCCTTTGAAAAGCCTGTATTCAAGCTGTAGCGGAGCTCCCCTTCAATGTCAAAACTTCTCCTTATGCCGAGGTCAATGACATTTCCCGCTACAGCTATTTTAAGAGCGGTATACAGCTTGTCTTCATATTCCTCCAACATCCGCTTTAAGCGGGGATACAACTCCAGCGCCAGGTCATTGGACTGCCTTTTTACTTCTTTATAAGGGTCATCTATTCCCATGAGCTCATATGTCTTCAAAACGGCATAGGTAGAATTCTCGGCAGGGGTAGCATTTCTGTCAAACCCCTTCACGTAATCCATGAGCTTGAACAGTATCTCATGCTGGGTATCTTCATCCACCCCTGCCATTCTCATACACGACACAGCCTGCTTCAGATAGCAATGCACGCAATCAACCGTAGCTTTCAACCCCGCTATCCCCCCTCTTTTGTGCTATATATTATATTATATATTCCTGGCGCTTTTTTGGCCTACCCTCCAGTTCCACCCTCTTCTCCTCATAGCCCGGACGGCCCATAAGCGCATACGTAGCATTCTTGCCTTCCTCCACTCCTGGCTGGTCATAGGCATTTATGCCCAGCAGCTCGCCCGCAAACGCCGTTTCCACTTCCAGAAGATAAATCAGCTGTCCCACGGTAAATGCATTGACCTCCGGCAGTATGATTGTCCTGTTCATCCGCTTTGCCTTATAAAGCGCGTATTCGGTGGCCATCTGCTCAGCGTGTAGAAGCTGGCTCAAGGTATGGCCTCCAAGAAATGAAACGGCAGGCATATCCTCATAACCTTTGGGAATATCAACCTCACCACGGTAATTCTCCACCTTTATAAAAGTTATAACCTTATCAAAAGGCCCTTCGGTATACAGCTGTATCTGCGAATGCTGATCGGTCACGCCCAAGGCTTTAACGGGTGTTTGCCCGACATATACTTCTCTGCCGTCAACATCAAACTTTTTACCCAGGCTTTCAGCCCATAGCTGAGCATACCAATCCGCCATATACTTCAAAGAATCGGCATAGGGCATCATGACGGATATGTTTTTGCCTTGTTTCATGGCAATATACTGAAGGACAGCCGCCATATAAGCTGGGTTCTCGAACACATCATCCTTGCTACATAGCTCATCCATATAGGCCGCTCCTGCAAGCAACTCCTCGATATCGACACCGCATACCGCCGCTGGCAAAAGCCCCACAGGCGACAGCTCCGAGAACCTACCCCCTACGCCGGCGGGAATATAGAAGGTCTTAAACCCTTCCTCCCTAGCTATACGGATGAGATTGCCCTTCTCAGCATCGGTAGTGGCAATGATGTGCTGGCGATATTCATCGCCAACAGCACTTTTCAGCATATCCCTGACGATCAAAAATTGAGCCATGGTCTCTGATGTGCTGCCGGATTTCGTTATGACGTTAAAGACCGTCTCCTTAACGTCGATGATGTCAAACAGGGCTTTCATCCGCTCAGGGTCTATGTTATCTACCACATAAAACCTCGGGCAGCCATTGCGCTTCTCCCTTGGAAGTTCGTTATAATGCATGTGGTTGAGCGCCTGATGCACCGCTATAGGGCCCAAAGCCGAGCCACCGATGCCCAGTACCACGAAGCACTCAAACCTTCTTTTTATGTCCTCTGCAGTGGTCAAAATATCCTTGACCACCTCAGCCTGGGTATACGGCAGGTCCCTCCACTCGGTTTTACCAGCCTTTCTCTTTTCCTTCAAAGCCTCAATGGCAGCCCTTATCTTGGGCTGCAATGCAAGGATCTGTTCCTTGCTTATGCCATATTCCTCCCCTATCATATCCGACATCATGTTGTTGTAATCAAACCTTATCCTCATACCCTCTCTCCAGTTGGCATCTTCAAATCTCTTCATAAGCACCTTACCCCCTATTGGTTAAATCTCTACATATATTTTAATCCAACCAATTGAGTTTGCTCCAAAGATCAAATATACCCCTCTATAAGCATCTTATTTTCCACGCTTTTTTCTATGAACTGATGCAACCGGATGAACACCAGTCGGCTCTCGCAGTCAAGGAATATAAAGTGCCCGGATTTGGGGAAATACTGAATTTCCTTAACTTGCCCCAAAAAACTGTCGTATATGTAGGACGCGCTCTTCCAGTCTACGATATCGTCCTTTTTACCCTGTATCACTAAAAGAGGGCAGCGCAGCCTATATAGTGTCTTTTTAGCCTCATCGAATAGCCTGTTAAATCCCATCAATCGGTACAAAGCCAGAAGAATAATCCTATTAAAATGTGAGTTACTCACCCTTGCTCCTTCACAGTACAACATCTCAAGTAGCTTCCTGGCATCCACCAGATATATGGGGGTATTTATAGTTATCAATGCATCCACCATATACTTCTCGGCAAGCAGTATGCCTATCAGCCCTCCAATGGATACGCCTATGACCACCACATAATCATATTCTTTGTAAAACTCTTCAAATTCCCTCTCGGCTCTGCATGTCCATTCTAGATGTGCATAAGCGTTAAACAGCTTTGCGGAACTGAATTCTATGCCAATTTCACAACAATATGTACCGTAACCTTGCTCCTCAAGGTAAGAACAGAGGGCTTCCACTCCAAAGCGGTCACCGCTCATCCCATGAAGGATGAAACATCCTACCCGACCGTTCCTTATAGCAAGCATAGCCACTACTGCCCTCCTTTCTGTTTCCAGATCAGCAGACATATTCTATCATACGTAAGCTGCATCTTCCATAAGCAATTATTCCCATTTATTCCCCTATAATCTTGACAAGCACGCGTTTGCGCCGTTTCCCATCAAACTCACCATAAAAAATCTGCTCCCATGGTCCCAAATCTAGTTTACCATCGGTAATGGCCACCACTACCTCCCTGCCCATTATGGTGCGCTTTAAATGAGCATCGGCGTTGTCTTCAAATACATTATGCTTGTACTGCGAATGAGGTTTCTCAGGAGCCAGCTTCTCAAGCCATTCTTCAAAGTCCTGGTGAAGCCCCGGTTCGTCGTCGTTTATGAAGACACTGGCGGTAATATGCATAGCATTGCACAAGAGCAAGCCTTCCTTTATGCCGCTTTCCCTGACACATTCCTCTAAAATAGGGGTAATATTGATGAAATCGCGTCGCTTATCTGTCTCAAACCAAAGCTCCTTCCTGTAACTCTTCATGGCCTTTCAGCCTCCCTTACCTTTAGTTTTGCCTTTCATCTTCTTACCATTCATCAATCATCCACCGTATATGCCATTCTCTACCGGTATAACGAGCTATTACTGCTCCGTGTCGGTCATTTCGCAACACCTTTATTCCTCTATCCTCCAACCTCTGCAACACCTGGGGACTTGGATGTCCAAAGGCATTTCTGCCTACCTGTATAACCGCCAGCTGCGGCCTTACGGCCTCCAGCCATTCATCGGTAGAAGAGGTATTGCTGCCGTGGTGAGCTACCTTCAATATATCTATCGGCAAATTCCAGCCTTTCGACAAGTGCTTTTCTACATCAGCCTCTATATCCCCTGTAAAGAGCACCGTGGCATCTCCATAACGTAGCAAAATCACCAGCGAGCGGTTGTTATCTCCCTTATCGAATAGCCATTGGGGCTGGCCCCCTTCAATGCAGGGATACACCACCTCAAGCCGCACATCCCTGCCTACCCTATACGATAGGCCGCAATAAGCATGTATGTTTTTAATGCCCTTCCTGCTCATCAGTTCCTTGAGGCGAATGTAGTTATCGGTTTCCTCGCCGGGCGGATACTCCATAAAAGCCCTGACAGGAATGTTCTCCAATACCGCAACCAACCCACCGATGTGATCATCATGGGCATGGGACATGATAACAAGGTCAAGATGCCCCACCCCATTCTTCAGCAAAAATGGCACTACGATGTCCTCTCCAACATCAAAGGTGCCGGTATAGCCTTCGTTTCTGCCACCACCGTCTATCAAAATGTGCTTTTCATCAGGAGTCTTTATGTATATACAATCCCCCTGACCAACATCTAAAAATACAATCTCCAGGGCATTATCCAGCAGCGGGGTGAGTATCCCAACCAGCAACAGGGAAACCGCCATGATTCCGCACCATACAAAAGGCTGTCTCACCCATCCGGGCTTTTCTGGCGATAAAATCCACAACGCCAGGTAATAGCATACTACAAAGAGGAACGAAGGTGAAACCACCCGTATAAAAGCCCATGGGATAGCTGCCAAAATTCCATTTGCTTTGATAAGTAAAAAGCACAGAAACTTCACCGGCGGCCCCAGTAAATTTCCCACAAGCGGAATCACAAGAGCCCCTACCATCAATGCAAAAGCCATCAAGACTATCAATCCCGCCAGGGGCACCAAAATCGGGTTGGCAATTATGGCAATGGCCGAAAAAGCGTTAAAATGGTAGGCTATGAGGGGCCATACCCCCAGCTGAGCCGATAGGGTAACCGATAAGCCAGCCGCCATCCACCTGGGCAGAAACTTAAACCATCTCTCAAAACGCTCAACAAACAGGATGATGCCTATAACAGCAGCAAACGACAGCTGAAAGCCTACATCGAAAAGGTCCAAAGGCCTAAACAGCAATATGGAGAAAGCAGCCACAAACAGATTATTGAGCATATCGGGCTGTCGCCCTACCGCTTTACCCCCCAGAAGTAAAGCGGCCATAACGGCTGCCCGCACCACCGATGGAGCAGCCCCTACCATCGCGCAGTAAAAGCATAGCAGGCATACCTGAAAGACAAAGGCCTGCTTTTTTGTAAGGGACAGCAGCCTCGCAACCGATGACAAGGCAGCTGCGATAAACCCTACATGCAGCCCCGATATGGCAAGTACATGGGATAGTCCAGTAACCTGGAAATCCCGCTGCACCTCAAAAGGCAGCAACCACTTTTGGCCAAGCAACATGGTCTTCACAAGGGCGCCCTCTTCATCGCCCACATATCGATCAAACACAGCCTCGGCGCGGCTCTTTATAGTATATATCAATGATCTTATATAGGAGAGCTCACCTACACCAATCTTTTTTATACTATACGGCTGCACCGACATAACGTTATAGATGCCGCGTCTTTGCAGATATGCTCTGTAGTTAAATCCTTTTGGATTGCGCTGTCCCGGCGGCTCTTCCAGCCTACCCCTTACCTCAACAATATCCCCATAGCTATAGCGCTGCCTTTCCTTTTGCAGGTCTTCAGGATAAACACTAAGCTGAACCTTGGTCTTTACATTTCTCTCCTTCCCATCCGCTACGACTGAAATGGTCTCAATTACGTAAATATCCCGCTGCTCATCATACCTGGGACTTTCTACAATCCGTCCATGTATCTGTACCACTTTATCGACTACATCTCCAAGGGGGTTTGCGGAATTCAGCTTCACCTGTACGGCCAAAATGCCAAACAAGCCAAATAGAATCAACACCGATATCAGGCTAGTGTTTTTCTTCCGTTCCAATCCCCAGGCCGTACCAGCCACCAGGATGGCAGCTGCTCCAACAAATAAGGCAAATTCCCTATTGAGCCTTGTCCCTATCACAATCCCCACGATATAGGCGGATGTCAGCCATATCACGGGGCGCTTCACCCAAACCGTCAAGGCCCACTAAACCCCTTCCGCCAGTATCAATCATACAAAACGCGTTAAACATTTAAAGGAGCGATCAATTTTACCTTTTAAATTTAAGGGCAGATCTCAACGGGCTGCATTTAAAATAAACAGCTTTTAAAGCGCTATTTTTTAAACTAAAAATACAACCTTCACAATTCTTCAGCCTAAGCCGTGCATCATACGCTGTATTCCTTCATTTCCTGGGCAATAAATGCCCCAGAATAGCTTTCCTTAGCTTCGGCCAGTATCTCGTTCTCATCATACCATGGCCATATATGGGTAAGCATCAGCTGCTTTACATTGGCTTTTGCAGCTATAAGCCCAACCTCCCTGGCGGTAAGATGCGGCACATTTGAACTGGTTTTGTCCTTATCCAGCAATCCCGCATCGGCAATAAACAGATCAGCGCCGCTGGCAAACGATTCTATTTTTTCGTTATAGTTAGTATCGCCGGTGTACACCAGCGTCTTGTTCCCCCCTGTGATTTTGATGCCAAAGCTCTGGACGGGATGGGTCATTTCCTGGAAATAAAATGATAGGTCCCCTATTTGTAGCTGCATGCCATCTTGAATTGGATGCACCTCAAATACGTTTTTAAAGAGTAGCCTGTCGTATTCATCTTTGGGGTTCTCGGGAACATATACCGGAAGCGGTTTAGGCTCTCTAAGCCCACGGGCGTTTAAAATATCCAGAGCATAACGCAGCACCAACATGTCAGATGCATGGTCGCTATGCAAATGAGAAACAACAATGGCCTTCAGCTCATCTATAGAACAAATCTGCTGGAGGCGGCTTAACACCCCATTGCCGCAGTCCACCAGCACCTTGGTATTTCCATCCTGTACCAAATATCCCGAGCAGGCTCCGGAAGCCGCGGGAAATGGGCCGTACTTACCAAGCACGGTAACTTTCACAGCCATCGTCCTCCTCTCTGGCTTATTTTGCCTCAAAATTGTCGATTATACATCAAATATTAGCATATTTTGTTACATAAATAAAGGAAAACCCAAGAGAAAAATTTTAAAATCCACTGTGAAAACATTATCAATTGATATATAATAATAGTATATAAGTCAAGAACTCGGGAGGGATCAGTTATAAAAGCTACAGCAACCAAGGCGGTACAGCCGCCGTTATTGTTCTCCAATTCAAAATACCATGACTTAACCTTTGACCAGGTGTATGAGCACATACTCAACTTCATCAAACAGGCCCCTTATTGCGAGTACCGCTTGTCGGTGGGCTCGGATTCACAGGTAGGCAGGAATACGGTGTTTGTGACCGCCATACACCTTCACCGCATCGGCAGGGGAGCTATCGGCTTTATCACAAAGCACGTGGTCCCCAGGCCCATGAAAAGCCTAAGAGAAAAGATATACTACGAGACCGCCAGGACGTTGGAAGTGGCATCCCTGTTCACTCCCGATAAAATTGAGAAAATCATACAGTGCTTACTCAGACCTTCGGGCCGGTCAGGCGATATACACTTTGAATTCCATCTCGATGTAGGTACCAAAGGTGCCACCAAAGATTTAATAAATGAGATGGTGGCCATGGCCAAGGGCACAGCCTTTGAACCAAAAATTAAACCTGAAAGCTATGCAGCCAGCTGTTATGCCAATCGCTACACCAAAGATTCCCATCTGTACAGAGTGTAATAGAGCATCCTAAAGAGTGAAAA
Source organism: Clostridia bacterium (assembly GCA_017577715.1). GTDB lineage: Bacteria > Bacillota > Clostridia > Caldicoprobacterales > Caldicoprobacteraceae > Caldicoprobacter. The sequence goes on along the minus strand of PKRC01000002.1, from coordinate 114,643 downwards.
GGCTAAATTTCCACTCCTGAAGGAATGGTATCTTTTTCTTTTTATATTCCTCTATTAAAATGCCCCTTTTGCAGTATAATTGCTTGCAGCGCATTTTACCTTGTGCATTGGCGGTTCTATAAAATCTCGATAAGCTTATTGGAGTCCAACCCTACCGCCTTTAATTAATGCCCTTTCTATCTTTTATTATCTTTATCAAAGGGATATTATAAAAAGCTCACCTTGTACAGGATAGGGATGAATGGATAAAGTTATGATAAAACATCTTCAGACCAAAGTAACATACAAAGCTCAAAATGGGCAATTGATCCAGCAAAGTAAATAATAAGCAGATGTGTAAATCGCCTTGGGAAAATAAAAACAGTTCTAAGGAGCTTATTTTTATAAAGCCAACCTTGCTACATATCTTTAATGGTTGGTTTCAAAACCAAGGCAAAAAGCAATAAATCTTGGGAGGGAAATTTTGGTGAAAACGATAACACCTTGCCGCCCAAAATGGAAGGGTACCATGACCGATCGCGAACGCTTTAATAACCAGATGCATTACAAGCCCTTCGATCGGTGCTTCAACATGGAGTTTGGATACTGGGATGAAAACTTCAAAGAATGGCCCATATTTGTGGAAAACGGCATCACCAATAACCGTGAAGCCAACATCTTCTTCAATTTTGACAGAATAGAAGTGATAAGAGGCAATGTGTGGATGTCTCCTCCTTTTGAAACAAAGGTGATTGGGGAGACTGAAACCACCAAAATCCTCATCAATAGCGATGGACTGCTGGCTGAAGTCCCCAAGGATGGTCATGATACCATCCCACACTTCATAAAATCCTCCATCGTGACTCCCGAGGACTGGAAAAGATGCAAAGAAGAACGCTTCCGCAGAGATGACCCCTCACGAAAGGTCGACATTGAAGCCCTTAAAAAGGCCCACCCACCCGATAGAGATTATCCATTAGGTGTAGACACCGGCTCGATGATCGGAAAGATCCGCGACATGCTAACGTTTGAAGGCCTGGCATATGCCTGCTACGACTACCCCGACATGGTGGAGGATATGGTGGAAACCTGCTGCGTGCTGGTGGAGGATTTTCTGGATCAGGTGTTGCCCCATTTTGATTTCGATTTTGCAGCAGGTTGGGAAGATATATGCTTCAAAAACGGGCCCATAGTCTCCATCGATTTCTTTAAAAATGTGGTGGTGCCGCGCTATAAGCGCATACATGAAAAGCTCAAGAAAGCGGGTATAGATATATGGTACGTCGACTGTGACGGCGACGTGCGGCCTCTTTTGCCTTACTTTTTAGAAAGCGGTATCAATTGCCTGTTTCCCTTTGAAGTCAATAGCTGCTGCCATCCGAAAGAGCTCCTTGACGAGTACGGGAAGGACTTGAGGATCATGGGGGGCGTGGATAAGATGGTACTGGCTCAAGGCAAAGAAGCCATAAAGGAATATCTCGAAAGCCTCATACCACTGGTGGAAAGGGGAGGATACATACCGTTCTGCGATCATCGCTGTCCGCCCAACGTAAAACCCGAAGATTACCTGTACTACCTCGACCTTAAGGAAGAGCTGTTCGGAATGAAATAGTTGACCCTCTTTACTCTACCGGTTTGGTCTTGGCCTTGAGCCATTCCTTCTCCTTTTCGTCCAGCAATGGTGATAACAGCTCATACACCATGCTGTGGTATTCATTGAGCCATCTCTTCTCCTCCTGGCTCAGCAGGCTCGGATCAACGCCATTGAGGTCAATGGGGCAGTAGGTTATGGGTTCAAACCTCAAAAATTTCCCAAATTCGGTCTCTCCATCCTCTACCACTAACATCTCATTTTCGGTACGTATGCCATACTGCCCCTCTATATATACCCCCGGCTCGTTGGTCACGATCATCCCCTTTTCCAGCTTGACGCTATTGGGATATTGGCATATGCTCTGCGGCCCCTCGTGAACATTGAGGAAATACCCTACACCATGCCCTGTACTATATTTATAGTCCATGCCCTGTTCCCAAAGGGGCAGCCTTGCCAGCACGTCTATATTAGATCCAGTGGTCCCATACAGGAATCTTGTCCGTGCCAGATTTATATGTCCTTTGAGCACCAGCGTAAAGTCCCTCCGCTGCCTATCTGTAATGGGCCCCAAAACTATCGTGCGGGTTATATCGGTGGTCCCTCCCAAATATTGGCCCCCCGAATCGATGAGCAAAAAGCCTTCCGGTTCAAGGGTATAGCAGGTTTCGGGAGTGGCCTGATAATGTATTATGGCAGCATGGTCCTTATAGGCCGCAATGGTGGCGAAACTCGGCCCCATAAAGCCTTCCTGTTGCCGCCTGAACTCTTCCAGCTTTTCAGCCACGGTAATCTCGGTTATTCTTTCCTTGCCCAAGTTATGATCAAGCCAGTACAGGAATTTGACCATGGCTGCACCATCGCGCACATGCACCTTCTTGAGGTTGTCTATCTCAACCTCATTCTTTACGGCCTTCAACATGGCAACGATGCTCATGCCCTCTACCTTCTTGCATCCACTGGCTATAGCATCATACAGCCTGCTGTTGGTGACAGCCGGGTCAAATAATATAGCATCGCTCTCCCTTAACCCTGCAAGGTGCTCATATACTCTTTCGTAGTCCTCGACGACTATGCCATTCTCCTTGAGCATGCGTACCACGTCGCCAGTAAGCTTATTTCTGTCGATAAACAGCCAAGCTTCCTGTAAAGAAACCAAGGCATATGCTATGGTCACCGGATTATAGGCTATATCATTGCCGCGGATGTTATACAGCCATGCTACATCGTCCAGGCTGCATATCAGATAATAATTGACGCCTTTCTTAGCCATCTGCTGACGCACCATATCCAGCTTTTGAGCCGCAGTCCTTCCCGTAAAGGCCACATCGTGAACAAATACCGGCTGCTGTGGAGCTGCGGGTCGCCCTTCCCATATCTCATCTAGCAGGTCAAACTCCTTGTTTAAGGATATGCCCTTCTTGGAGAGCTCTTTCTCCATTTCCCTAACTTTGGAGATACAAAACACCTCGCCCCATATCCCAACGCAGCTATTTTCAGGCAGCTCCTGTTTAAGCCATTCTATATAATCAGGTACTCCTGGCATACCCGCTTTGAAAAGCTCAATTCCCGTGCCCTCAAGTTGCTTTTCAGCCTGTATGTAGTATCTGCCGTCAGTCCAAAGGCCGCTCTTGTGCCGGGTCACCACCAAAGTTCCCGCCGACCCCGTAAAGCCCGACAGCCATTTTCTGCCCTCCCAACGAGGAGCCACATACTCGCTCATATGAGGATCCGAAGTGGGTATAATATAGGCCTCCATGCCCTTCTCCAACATCTTTTCACGCAATTTATTTATTCTCTCTTTTACCTCCAATTGGATTACCTCCCCATTTATATTTCTGCTGTCCTTCACTTACCCATACCTTTTATTGCCATTTACGGTGCAAAAATTACGAAAATATTTTACCACAATTTTAAAGGCAATTCACCTTTACAGTAAAGATGAATTGCCTTTTTTGTTTTTCCTGCACACCTATTATACTTCCAAATTAACCCTTTTTAAGACACATTTCTTTCACACCACTATATACACATCTCTTCCCTCATCCACACCGTCATTTCACCAACTCCCCTGTTGCCCCATGCATAGTAGGGGATGGCTTTAACCTCTATTTCCTCATAGCTGTTTTGGTCAAAGCTATAGCACTCATCACAAGGCCAATCCTTCAACCTGTAAGCTTTAAAGATTATGGCCACCACTCCGTTTAAAAGCCCTTCCTCGAAAGTTTCCTTAAACTCCACATCCTTGGGCACTATAATATTGTGCAAGTTTTTCCCATTATCCACCTCTTCTATGCAATAAACCATTGGCCCTCGCTGTATTGCTACTTTTCCAGCATTTTCCCGTACCCTAGGGTTGGTTCGCACCAGCATGGCCTTCATAGGATAAACCACATCAATCGCATCGCCCGGTTCCCATACCCTCTTTATCTTGACATATCCCTTGTCCATATGCTCTTCTATGTTTACAGGCTGACCGTTGACGCGAATGGAAGGCTCATGACACCATGAAGGAACGCGTACGGCTATGGTGAATTCACCTTTTAAATCCGGGTTGACCTTGATGTTTATGTTACCATCCCAGGGATAGCGGGTATTAACATCTAACACAACGTTTCTGTCGCCTAAAGCTATATTGGCGCTGCTGTTAGCAAAGAGATGGATATATATCTCGCCATCGTTGGAGGTAGAATATATGTAATCGCCTATCGAGGTATAAAGCCTGCTGACATTGGCGGGACAGCAAGCACAGGCAAACCAGGCCTGGCGCTCCACCTTCACATGGAAGTGGTCATGTCTCTTCTCACACACCTCTGGGACCACTTCGAGGGGATTGACATAGAAAAACTTTTTGCCATCAAGGGAAATACCGCTTAAAATTCCATTATATATAGCTCTCTCCAAAACATCTGCATACTTTCTATCGGGATCCATTTGAAGCATTCTATGGGCAAAAAACGCAAGGCCTATAGAGGCACAGGTCTCACCGTATATGGTATCGTTGGGCAAATCATAATCCAGGGAAAAAGCTTCTCCATAACTCTGTGAACCTATGGCTGCAGTAATGTACATCCTCTTCTTAGTCACGTTATCCCATAGCTTTTTCAAAGCCTCAAACAATTCCTCATCGCCGGTTTCCCTGGCTACATCAGCCGCTCCTGAAAAGAGGTACATAGCTCGCACAGCATGCCCTTCGGCAGTAGTCTGCTCCTTTAGCGGCAGATGAGCTTGATAATAGTGGTAGGTAGACCACATGTTGTCTTGCTCAGCATTCTTTCTTTTTTCTCCTCTAAGTTCAGCCTCCTGAGCAAAATAATGTGGCTGCCTACCCCTCTCATCGATGAAGAATTTTGCAAGCCGCAAATACTTTTGATCCCCTGTAACCTTATACATCTTAACCAGGGCAAGCTCAATCTCTGGATGGCCGGGATACCCTCTCTTTTTCCCAGGTTCAGGGCCAAGCACCGTTAACATATGATCAGTAAACTTGCTCATGATATCAATAAGCTTGGTCTTGCCGGTAGCTCTGTAATAGGCGACAGCGGCCTCCATCATATGCCCTGCACAGTAAAGCTCATGCAAATCCCTTAAATTAGTCCATTTTTTATCGGGATGTGCTACAGTAAAATAGGTATTCAAATATCCATCCGGTTCTTGCGCCCTGCCTATGAGGTCAACCAGGTCGTCCAAAATCTTCTCCAGCTGGGGGTCAGGTTTCAAGATCAGGCTGTAGCTGGCAGCTTCTAGCCATTTAGCCACATCGCTATCCTGAAAAAACATGCCGTAGAACTCACCTTTTTGCTCCCCTGCCGCAATTCGGAAATTGGCTATGGCATGGCTTTTAGGCGCTCCCTCTACATTGTCGTTAAGCACATCATACTGGTAGGGTATGGTCTCATTCACGATTAAATCTTGAATAGCCCCCAACAGCCCTCCTTTAAGCTTTACGTCTTCCATTTTAACATTGGTAAGCTTATTAAACTGCATATAGAACCCTCCTTTAATATCATATCATTATAATTAAATTCAGCCATATGGCACTTCTTTTTTAGTTTCTATTCAACGTTGCTATCCCATGATGTATGGGCTTCAGCTGCCTGTACATCATGTTATATATCCTGTAGTAGCTTTGATAGACCTCCACATCGCTTGGACGTGGCTGGTAAAAGCGCTGATAGCTGATTATCCGGGCAGCTTCCTCGAAGCTGTCAAAGATGCCAATGCTTACCCCTGCGGCAATCGCCGCGCCTATGGAAGTAGCCCCTCTAGAAAGCTATGCACCTTCACAGGCCTGCCGTATACGTTGCGCATGATCTCGTTCCACAGCCTGCTCTTGGCCCCTCCTCCCAACAAGGTCAGCTCCTCAACCCTTAATCCATTTTCTTCAAAGACGTCCAGAATGTAATATCACCTCTAGAAAAATCCAACGGCTTTATTCACTTTTTACCACCGCTCAATGCCCTCGTGGGTCACCACCCCATACACCAGCGGCTTATGCTGAGGAGGCTGTTCCCCTATGATTACCCCTTTATTAAATGTGTCAATAGCTTCTTGTAAAGCGTCCTCCCTGTTTACATAAAATTCAGCCAGCATCTCGCCCTTCTCCACCTTATCTCCCACTCTCTTGTGCAAAACGATGCCCACCCCGTGGTCTATCGCGTCCTCCTTGGTGTTCCTGCCGGCCCCCAATAACCGGGCAGCCTGCCCTATGCTATACGCATCCATACCGCTTATATACCCATCTCGTTGCGCCCTTATGGAGATAACCTCGTCAGCCACCGGCAATAGGGAGGTATCATCCACCACACGCTCATCCCCTCCCTGGGCGCTGATCATCTCCTTGAGCTTTTGCGCACCTCTACCGCTAGCCAGCGCCTCCTCTACCATCTCAAGGCCCTGCTCAACGGTCTGACAGCGTCCGGCTACATACAACATATAAGCCCCCAGCAACAATGAAACCTCCTTAAGGGCTTCGCTCCTTTCTCCACGTAATACTTCAATGGCCTCTCTCACTTCCAGCGCATTGCCTATAGCCATGCCAAGGGGCTGGCTCATGTCCGAAACGATAGCTGCAACACGGCGTCCTACGTAGACACCTACGTTAACCATTTCCTGCGCCAGCTCAAAGGCATCTTCCACCGATCTCATAAAAGCGCCGCTACCTGCCTTTACGTCTAGCACTATGGCATCTGCCCCTGCCGCAATCTTTTTGCTCATGACGCTACTGGCAATGAGGGATTTATGTTCAACAGTACCGGTTACATCCCGAAGTGCATATAATTTTTTATCGGCAGGAACCAAGCTCTCGGTTTGCCCTACCACAGCCACCCCTACTTCTTTCACTATTCGAATAAAATCCCTGATGGATTGAAATGGGTTAAACCCCGGAATGGACTCCAGCTTGTCTATGGTACCACCGGTATGGCCCAGGCCCCTGCCTGACATCTTCGCTACAGGCACCCCGCAAGCCGCCACCAGAGGTGCGACTATCAACGTGGTAGTATCTCCAACCCCACCGGTGCTGTGCTTATCCACCTTTATACCCGGTACGGGCGATAGGTCCACCGTCTCCCCTGAATAGGCCATAGCTAAGGTTAGGTCGGCTGTCTCACGGCTGGTCATGCCTTGAAAATATATGGCCATCAACAAAGCGGATGCCTGATAATCGGGTATTCGGCCTGCCACATACTCGTGAACGAAGAAATCAATCTCATCACTCGTAAGTTCCCCGCCATTGCGTTTTTTCAATATGATATCCAGCATTCGCATTACTCAACAGCATCCTTTCATCGTTTTATTTGATTATCGATTTTGCTGCAAACTTGATTTACTTAAATGTAGCTTGATATTGATTATTATCGCAGCTCATTATCATTTTATCACTCATAGCGCAGTGCATCAATTGGATTTAAGCTGGCCGCCTTGCTGGCCGGGTACAGCCCGAATATAACCCCCACCGCTACTGAAAACCCGGTTGCCAGTAGCACCACATCGGCAGAAATCGCTGCAGGAATGTTCAAAATCCTGCTTAAAAATCTTACCCCGACAAAGCCCAGCATAATCCCCAGTACACCGCCCAATCCGCTGAGCACAGCCGATTCTATGAGAAACTGGATGAGTATATCCCTCCTTTTCGCCCCAATGGCCTTTCTTATTCCAATCTCCCGGGTTCGCTCGGTCACAGATACCAGCATTATGTTCATAATACCAATACCACCCACTAGCAACGATATCCCCGCAATGCCACCCAGCATCATGGTCAGGGTTGCGGTTGCCTCATTTATCGTAGAGAGTAACTGCGTCTGGTTAAACACCCTGAAGCTGTTTTCATCGTTGAACTTCCTGGTTAAAAAGCGCTGTATCTCTCCAACCACCTGGTTTACGACATCAGGTGACTGCGTTGAAACATAAAAAGTCCGGACTTCCGTATTCCTAAGAAGCCTCTGCCCGGTAGTCAGTGGTATTATAACCTTGTTGTCATCGGAACCGGCTATGGAACTCCCCTTTTCTTCCAGTATACCCACAATTGAAAATTCCACTCCGTTTATTGAAATCTTCTCACCAACTATATCTCTTCTCCCAAACAGCTCATCGGCAACATCCACTCCTACCACCGCCACTCTAAACCGCATATCCAAATCGTTTTGAAGCAAAAACCTACCAAGCTGAACATGACTATTTCTCACTTGCTGGTAACCAGGCGTAATGGCTTCAAGAGAAGAGTTGGTATTCTTATTGCCCGCCTTTACCGTTACGCCACCGCTCAATACAGGAGCTATTTCGCTGACGCCGGGGATGTTTTTTATCCGTTCCAGGTCCTCTTCGGTAACACTGCGATTTCTCCCGCCTGTGATATTGATGATGATCAAATTGGTACCGAGACTTTCAATTTGACTGGTTACACGCCGGGTAGAACCCTGTCCTAAAGAAATCAACGTAATAACAGCGGTAACCCCCAATAATTACTCCCAACATGGTCAAAAAAGAGCGCATCTTATTTGATAAAATCGAGCTGAAGGCCATTTTGATGGCCTGCGTAAACTTCATTGCATCTCCACCTCTTCATCAGATACAATTTGTCCGTCGCGTATGGTGATCAGTCGCCTCGCATACCTGGCTATGTTTATATCATGCGTGATGAGTATAATGGTATTGCCCCGAGAATGAAGTTCCTCAAATATCTCCATGATTTCCATGCCCGACTTGCTATCCAAATTGCCTGTGGGCTCATCAGCCAATATGACTGACGGATGGTTAACAAGCGCCCTGGCAATTGCCACCCGCTGCTGCTGTCCACCTGATAGCTCCGAAGGCCGATGATGTATGCGTTCCCCCAGCCCCATCATTTCTAAGGTGCGTATTGCTTCTTCCCTTCTTTTTTTAGCTCCCACGCCCGCGTATATAAGCGGAAGCTCCACATTTTCCAGGGCAGTCAGCTTAGGCAATAAATTAAACCCTTGAAAAACAAACCCAAACTTTTTATTGCGGATCTCTGCTAATTGGTTGTGATTATAGGAAGTTATATCACGTCCATCCAGGTAATATTTTCCTTCCGTGGCTACATCTAGACACCCAATTATATTCATAAGGGTGGATTTGCCCGAACCCGAAGGCCCCATAATGGCAACAAATTCGCCTTTATTGATGGATAACGATATATTGTTTAAGGCCACAACCCTGTTATCCCCCATCGTATTATATATTTTGCTTAGGTTTTCAAGCCGTATCATGTACCCAAAAGCACCTTCTTTCTCATTGATTCCATTCGCATATCTATCTTCATCGACGGATGTTTGCAGGAACTCTGGATCTATCAAATCCTCCATTCCTCATGCCACCAAAGCCAGGAAACATGTCTCGCCAATTGTTTGGAGTACTGACCGTACTGGATAGCGGAATAATCACTTCTTCTCCTTCTTCAACCCCACTTATTATCTCAGCATAAGTTTCATTTGTAAGACCCACCTCTACCTTGCGAAAACTGGATCTACCAAAGAAGTTTCCAGATTGTGTACCTCTCCTATCTCCTATTATAAGGCTTCCCCATGCCCAGTTTCTGTGCCTTGCAGTTGCACCTTCAGATGTTTGTCTTTTCCCTGTTACCTCTCCATCCCCGGATTTGTCTTGTAAAGAGCTCGGTGCTATTATCACATACTTTTCACCATTTCTCTCTTGAATAGCTTCTATCGGGAGAAGCACTACCCCTTTTCTGCTTTCCACCTGAATTTCAGCAGTCGCGCTCATTCCAATTTTAACATCGCCGGGGTCCTTTATAGAAATGGTTACATCAAAAGTTGTTACTCCTCCGCCGGAGGGCTGCCCTATATCGGCTATCTTTATAACCTCTCCTTCAAAAACCGTATCCGGGAAAGCATCTACCTTAATCTTAGCTTTTTGACCTATTTTCACTTTAGGTATATCAAGCTCATCCACCGACACCACTACATTTAGCTGTGTAGGATCTGTAAAAGTAGCAATGGCTCTACCTTTCTGTACCTGTTCTCCAGCCTTCACTGTCAAAGAAGTAATGATGCCATTGATGGGACTTTTGAGCTCAGCATTTCCCAGCTGACTTTTCTTGCTCTCCAGCTCTTTTTGAGTCTGTTCAATGGCAAGGTTCTGCAACTCTATATTAGCCTTAACATCGGAATCATCAAGCTTAAATAGATTGTCGCCACGCTTAACCACGCTGTTTTCTTTGACATAAATAACGCTTATCTTCCCGTTATTCCCTGTGACACTAACCCCCTGATTGACATCCAGCGTACCCTCACCTATGACCACGTATTCACCGGAATTTTCATCGCGCTTTAAAACAGTGACCTTCGCTCCAATGGGCAGGTCGTCCCTGTTAATCTGAACCTGTACGCTTCCTGCGCTGGGCCCAGCCTGGCTGCTGTCCTGCTGGCCTGAGGGACCTCTCGGCTGGCTTAAAGATGTATCCACCACAGTTCCCTCTACCTCGGTATTATCCTCTAACCTGACCAAGACCTTTTCACCTGCAGTCAAAGAAATGCTCCCCTGCGGCTTGATAGCAACTTTCATCTTCCCGTCAGTGGAAATAATGGCTAAAGCGCCGTATGTCCTGGTGGTAGTTCCTACGTCTTCACCCACCCTTGCTTTAAGGAATTTAACCCGACCGTCAGCAGGTGCCTTTATGTAGAAATCGCTTAAGCTGGCTTTTAACTTTGACAGAGAAAGGTTCTGCTGTTTAAGATTGCTTTCAATCCTCTCTATCTCCTGCTGCAGGCTCTCATCATCAATAACGGCTATCACATCTCCTTCCTTAACCCTGTCGCCCTCTTTAACTTCAAGCTTTTCCACCGCTCCACTTACCAGCGGAACTACCTCCTGCGATACCGCCGCAACCACCCTACCGCTTGCAGAAACATTGAGCTCTATATCGCCAATTTGTGCCCTCGCCACCATATAATTTGCATTGGCATTGGCTCTGGGAGCCTGTAACCTGCGGTAAACGAAATATCCACACACAGTAATAAACACCCTAGAACCACAGCTATAAACCTTTTTACCCATTTTTTGTTCATTTTTATTCCTCCATCCATCGATACAAGTGAATTTGAATTACATTTAAGACAGGTATAAAAATCGCAGCAACCTCAGCTCAAACTTGCTTTTGCAATGTTTAGTGGAGATGATTGCACGACTATTCTTGCCTGCCATGGATCGTTTTACTATTTCAATGTACCACAACTTCAATTAATCAAACATCCGCCTATTAAAGTCACATATCATATATTTCCAGTATAATAATAATTTTTGGTAAAATCATGAATAAATTTTGAACTATTTGTGAACAAAAAAAACGGGTTTTGTTAAAACCCGTTATCTGCAATTACATCGCGATACCACAATGCGCTCTTTTTAGGAGTCCTCTTCAAGGTCTCATAATCTACGTACATGATGCCAAACCGCTTGCTATAGCCATAAGCCCATTCAAAGTTGTCCATGAAAGACCAGACATAGTATCCTTTGAGGTTTACCCCGTCCTGTATGGCTCTGTGGGCCGCTTCAAAATGGCTTTTCAGATACTCCAACCTGTCCTGATCATCCACCATGCCATCCACTATCTTATCATCCTTAAACGCAGCGCCGTTTTCGGTTATATAGATATTGGGGGCATTGTAGTCCTTGTGCACCCTCATGAGGAGATCATACAACCCTTGGGGATAGATTTCCCATCCCATCTCAGTATATTTGCCCTCGGGATGTACATGCTTTACCGAATCATACCCATCTTTTTCTCCCTTTTTAACCACAGCTCTAGTATAGTAATTTATCCCGAGAAAATCGATGGGGTTATCCTTAATGAGCTCCATATCTCCAGGGCGTATCGCGGGCGCACCGTATCTTTCCTGATAAAATGCCAGCATATCCTCCGGATATGTACCTTTGAAAACCGGATCCAAAAACCATCTATTTTGAAATCCATCCTGGAACTGCGCTGCTTCCCTATCCTCAGGAGCGTCAGAAGCAGGATAAACGGGCGTTAAATTCAAGGTAATCCCTATCTGGCCACCACGGTCATTGCCCGACTGGCGATAGGCCTGCACCGCCTTGGCATGGGACACCAGCAGATGATGGCTTATCCTCACCGCAAGGGCAAAATCCCTGTAACCGGGTGCATGCTCACCAAAGGCATTGCCCAGAAAAGCCACCACCCAGGGTTCGTTGTGGGTAATCCACTTCTTTACCCGGTCTCCCAAAACGTTATACATCTTGAAGGCATACTCGGCAAAATAATCAGTTACATCCCTGTTATCCCATCCCCCTATATCCTGAAGGGCCTGTGGCAGATCCCAGTGATAGAGAGTAGCAATTGGCTCTATACCAGCCTTCAAAAGCTCATCGACAAGCGAATTGTAAAAGTCCAAACCTTTCTGGTTTACCTGCCCCTTCCCCTGCGGATAAATTCTGGGCCAAGCTATGGAAAACCTATATCCCTTTAACCCTAACTCCTTCATTAGCTGTACGTCTTGCCTATAGCGGTTGTAATGGTCACAGGCCACATCTCCGGTGTCGCCATTTAATACCTTGCCGGGCGTATGGCTAAACCTATCCCATATCGATTCTCCGCGCCCATCCTGGTTTACCGCCCCTTCCACTTGATAAGAGGCGGTGGCAGCACCCCATATAAAGCCTTCTGGAAAAGTTATCTTTGCCATCACCAATGTCCCCCCTAGGCTTGCTTGTTTTTATACACGTACCTATATTCTAACACAAATTGTCACTTTCTTAAATGACCATTCTACATGCTTTTATGATTTCTTTCAGCAACCAAAAGCTGAAGGGCTGCTGGACGAACAAATATCCTTAACAACCTGGACGACATAAGGTTAAACCTTTTAGCCAGATCCAACCAATGGTCAATGGCACCAAAATTGCCTTTTCCAAGAATGGCCAAATCGCCTTTTAACGTTCCTCCTTCAGAATAAGCCTTCTTTAACCCATCGATGACCTGTCGGCCTATCCCCATACTGAAAGCATATGCAAAAAATCTCTCCCAATCAGCGGGTGGCAGGCTATGAGCCTTATGACTCAGCTGCTTCAATGTTTTTTTTAATCCCATCCAGCTCCTATAGTGCTGCTTCCCAAAAAGCGTTCTTATATAAATCTTAAAAGGAGTAACCCTTTTATTAAATCCCCAGCGTATAGCCTGCCTTAAAACTAACTCCTTCCATATTGCAAACCGGTTACAGAATTCCCTTTCAAACCCTCTAGTGCAAGCCGTCTGTAATATTGCCTTGGTTGAGACTTTTTTCCCATCACCTATATCCTTAAAAAACCAGTTGACCAGATACTCTTCATGAGGCTTCAAATTGGTATGATCAAAATCCCTTAAGGTGAGGACATAAGCCTTGCCTCCTGATACTTTCACGTCCAAATACCTTCTCACGGCCAGATCCAACAGCGTCGCCACCATATCTCCTGGCCTGATTCTTTTGCCGTGTAGCAACGCGCTGAGCTCAGCCGGTGTATAATAATCAGCCGGCAAATCGACAGCAGGCATCTCCCTCTGAGTCTCATCCTTTGGTTCTTCAGATGCCCCAATGCCTTGTGCCGTTATAGCTTGGCCTGCCGGTGTATCGGGCACGCGCCGTTTGATCTCAGAGAAAATGCTGCTCAGCTTTAATCTGCCACTGCTCACCCATATGCCAACGCACACCCCTATGCCGATAATCCCTACCGTCATCCCTACTATAGCGGCCAAGCGCAACTTTTGTTCACGCTCTTCCTGGCGCCTTAAAAGCTCCATCTCTTCGGCCTTCAGGCGTTGCTCTTCCAGAACTCTCTCCAACCCATCGTTATCGATGACCTTCCTACCCCGGGATACGCCTTCTTTTGGGAACGCCACAGTGACTTCAATAAACTCCTTTGAGTCCAACTTTTTTGCCATAATGACAGCTGTGCCATCTTCTAAAACCTCACAGCTACCTTCTAAAGCTCCGTACACGAAAGCTTTAACGTTATCGGGCTTTGTCCCTTGAGGCAATGCAATGCGCATGTCCACATTTCGCACATCTAGGCCATACCCATTTAAAATGGGGTTCCAGTAAAGCACCGCCACATCGCGATACAAATATACTAGGTCGTTGAGCCGGTATCTTAAAACAACCGTGTGCTGGCCATCGCCAGTTGGAAGATATATGCAGACATCTTGGATTTCCTCCGGCCTGGCCCCCGGCCTGGTGGTATAAACTTCGCTCATATTCTGGTCAGGATCATCTACAAATTCATAGGGTTTAAGATCATATTGGCTTTCGGATTGATCGCTACCCTTTGTAGCGGCAGGTATCACCGCAAAAACCTCTAACTTCTCCATCCTAGAAGAATGAGCAATGTCGACATATCGTACCACAGGGCCTTCATGGGTGCGCGACAGGTCGTAAGTTATATGTTCCTCTACATCTATCGAACCATCCGGGTTTATCACTGCTGAAATGCGCCATTCTCGAACAGAATATTTAGGCGATGTATCAGCATATACTGTAAATGTTACGAGAACATAAAATAACAGCAGCGTTAGCACAAATGAAAACCTTTTCACTATATACAACCCCCCGTCCGTCTTTATTGTAACACGAATACCAAGAGGATTTCCACCTATAAAGAGCTTAAAAATTTTTCCTATGAACATGGGGCATATGGTAAAATAAAGCCAGAGTTTAGGGAGAAACAGGGGGTTACCCAGGTGAAAAAGATACGATTTCACCATATATGGATGTCAATCATTCTCGTCATCGCCGCCTTACTAGCAATGTATGCGCTGTATCCATCCCCTCCCGAAAGGGCAGTCAAGCAATTCCTCGATTATCTATTGACAGGCGATAAGAGGTTTTATGGTTTTCTGGAGAAGCACATAGACAAAACCCATCCCTTTTTAAAGCTAGCCTTGGAACAAGCTCCCTTTAAAGATTTTAAAATAGTAGAGTCAAAATCCACGGCAAAAGGCGTTAATCGAGTAATGGCTTTGCTGAATCTAGAACAAGGGTACATAATGGTTCCATTTGCAGTGGCCCAAACCAACGGCAAATGGTATATACAGGACCTGCCCAGCGTAATCCATTTTTCAGACGCAATACCGGTAATCGAAAACGGATCAAACAGGCGTTCAACGGAGGTACTGCTACATATAGCCGAAGACCGCCTCCTGTGCACCAATCCTTTGCCTTCCAATAGGGTTCAAAATTTAACGCCTTCCGAGATAATATTGGTGGAAAACCAGATCGTGTATATAAATCCTCTCAAACCCGTGAAGCTTTCAAAGATCATGGCAGCGTCCCGCCTGGGTCGTTATATCGAAGACTCCTCCCTGGGCAGGATACCAACTGTAGGCGATATCCCTGTGTATTCCATTGAGGGCAATTCCATCTCCTATCAGGGCATATTGTCGGGCCTCATAGGCTATACCGATTCAACGCTGTTTTGCGATGACGATGGCGTGGGACGGACGGTTATCGTCCAGGATCAGGTTATACCCAGGGACGGAATACGGGTACTCATAAGAAACAAAGAGGACAATGGCGTATTCCATAAGCAGGTAAGCATCACCTGCAATACAGGTTTTACCGCTGAAACGCTGATACAGCCCATCTCCCATACCTTCAAAGCGGGCGAGGTTATAACCTTGAAGCCCGATGCCGAGGGAATGGCCCTGTATTTAAACGGCCAAAAACTTGCTTCCACGCCAAATAGGTGGTATATACGCCCTTTGGAGGGCGGAAGGCTCAGCATCCTGAATAACGGTGGAAGTTCCCCTAAAAAATTAAGTTTACCCTATCGAGGAACCTTAGAGATCGCTTTAGGCGATGACCATAACGATGGCCTTATCGTAGTAAACGAGTTGAGCCTGGAGGAATACCTGTACACCGTGGTTCCCAGTGAAATGCCCATAAAATTTGGCCTGGAAGCGTTGAAGGTGCAGGCCATAGCCTCCAGGTCTTATGCCATACGATGCTTCAAATCCGAGGGCTATGCAGCCTTTGGTGCCCACGTGGATGACAGCACGGCCAGCCAGGTGTATAACTCCATAGCGGAACAGCCCATAGCCATACAGGCAGTAGATGAAACCCGCGGACTGGTAGGTTTTTTCGGCGACCAAGTGGTTGATGCCCGCTTCTTCTCAACGTCCTGTGGATACACCGCCAACTTTCATGAAGTGTGGGATGATAAGAACGACCGATTCCCCTCACAGGAAGTGCCCTATTTGACAGCTAAGCCACAGTTTCCCAGCAACGTCCCCAACCTTCACAATGAAGAAAATTTCAGGGCATTTATAGACCAGAAGAATTTGGATGGCTATGACCGCTTCTCGCCTTTTTTCCGTTGGAGCGTCACCATGAAGCGTCAAGAGCTAGAAGCCAGCATTCAGCATAACTTGCCGCTGGTACAGCGCTCTGAGCCCGCCTTTGTCCTCACGAGGCAGGGTGAAGGCGAATTCACGCAGCAGGAAATACCTCAGGATATTGGGGAACTGCAGAACCTCGTGGTAACCCGGCGTGGCCAAGGTGGAAACATGATGGAGCTTGAGATAACCACCACCCGTGGAGTATTTAAAGTCATAAAGGAGTACAATATACGAAGGGTGCTTCAGCCGGTCAACTACCTCGATTCAACTCGGCCGATAAAGCTATATTGCCATGATGGATTGATAAGGGATAACTTCCCCATATTGCCCAGCGCCTTCGCCTACATAGACATAAAAAGAAATTCCGAAGGAATAATTGAGGAGGTAACCATAACGGGTGGGGGGTATGGCCACGGCGTCGGCATGAGCCAATATGGCGCCTACGGTATGTCCCTTATGGGTTATTCCTTCGAACAGATTTTCCAGCACTTCTATCCCGGTTGCCAGCTAAAGAACATATACGAGGATTGATTTTATCATCGACAATCCAAATGTGTACGGTACTTACGGCATTGACTAATGGCATCGGGTATATCATAATTTTTTAGTAGAGCTGATATGGTGTCAGCTCTGCAAGTCATGTTGTTAAAAATAAAAATGCGATACGCAGAAGGTATTGGTCTAGATATGAAAGCCAATATCAACATATCCATCCCAAAGGATGTAGAGATAATATTGAATCGAATAATGGAAGAGGGTGGACAGGCATACGTCGTGGGCGGCGCTGTTCGCGACGCAATCTTGGGTAGGCCGGTAAACGACTGGGACGTGGCCACATCCCTTCATCCCGATGACATCGAGAGGATATTCTCGTTTGCCCGCACCATCCCCACCGGCAAAAGATATGGCACCATAACGGTGATTATAAAGGATATGCCCGTTGAGGTTACCACATTCAGGGGTGAGGGACAGTACAGCGACTTTCGCCATCCGACCCAAATAGCCTTTTTGTCAGATATAATCGAAGACCTGTCAAGGCGCGACTTCACCATAAACGCCATGGCATACAATCCCTATCTGTCCGAGCCCCTGATAGACCCTTTCGACGGGCTTGGGGATCTGTCCCAAAAACTTATAAGGACGGTGGGCCAAGCAGAACGCCGTTTTGCGGAAGACCCCTTACGCATAATGCGGGGCATCAGGTTTTGCGCCCAGCTAGGCTTTAAGATGGAGGAGAACACCTTCAAAGCAGCCCAGGCCCATCATCATTTGCTCTCCAGGATATCCCCCGAGAGGATTCGCGATGAACTTAACAGGATAATGATTGTTCCCGACCCATTTGAGCCTCTCATGCTGCTTTACGAGGCCGGCATCTTTGAAGTGATACTTCCGGAGGAGCTCAGCCAACAATTGACTCATGCCAGTCAGCTAGCATTCAAAGCAATAATGCTGTGCAATGCCCATGGCGTACTTCGCCTTGCAGCGCTATACTGTTGCGCCTTGGCCCACCAGGGTACCAGGGCAGGTGGCGATGCTACTAATAGCCAAACCCTCGAGCTGTCAGATAAAATCATGCTGGTGGAGCAGTCCCTAAGGCAGTTGCGGTACGACAACAAGACGATACGCCGGGTGACACAGTTGGTATCCCATTTCCCAATGCAATTTAGCAGCGACAAGGATCAAGCCGCCTATCAGATAAGAAAGTTATTGGGCCATCTTGGCGTAGAAGATACCTTCCACCTTCTGGAACTCAAGCGCGCATACCTTTTAGCTGCAGGACAAAAAGAACAATCAGAAAGGATAGCGGCGCTCACATCAATGGCCCATGAGATTTTGGCAAGGGGCGACGCCTTGACTCTTTCTCAGCTGGCCATCAACGGACACGACGTAATGGCAGCGGGCATCGGAATCGATGATCCACGGGACATCGGCAAGGCTTTGAAGCAGGCCTACGAATGGGTGCTAAGGAAGCCAGAGTGGAACGACAAAATGCTCCTCTTATCCAAACTCAAAGAGCTGTACAAAGGAAATGACGATGAACAAAAAAAATGAGCAGCTCATCAAGCTGCTTTATTTTTTGACCAAAAAGAACATCATGCAGATCACAAAAACTCCTATTATTCCCAATATCGGATAGACAAAGGCTACCATGCGCGAAAAACCTATAAAGGACAGTGCCATGCAAGCTACAGTTGTGATAAGCAGCGCAGCATGTACAGGCAATTTAAAAATGTCATTTATGGCGCATACAACAGAAAATACGTTGGCCACAAAGGTGGTAATGATAGCCCCCCACATTACCACCACAAAGGCCCCATCAAAAAAAGGGCCTATTCGACGTGCTATATACAGCACAGGAACTTCAAACTCGTAAATCTCAGGCACGTATCGCATCAAAGAATAGTTGCTCATGAGCAGCATTGCGCCCAATATGAAGCCTCCCAAAGCCCCTCCAACCTTCAAAGCCCACGGATCATCCACCTCAGAGCCGGCAGATACCAAAACTCCCAAAGCCAGCACAATATTGAAAGAAGCATACGATACGGCGGCTTTGACCACATCAAAGGCCGTTACATCAAATGTCAGTATGAGCTCATACGCATGATCATCCATACACAGGCTATATACAAACACAAAAAGGTTAAAGATCAGTATAAGTGGGATAATCCAAGCATTGATGGCGAATACGCCTTTTAGTCCAAAGGCTACGAATGTCCATGCCACAACGGCCGTTACAGCTATTCCTATATAAAATGGAAGGCGTATGTATTCTTCAAACAATGCGCCGGCCCCGGCTAGCATGGCAGCAGCTACCATCATTATGGCCAGCAACATATATGCGTTGACCAAAGGAGATAACCTGCCGAAAACCACCTTTACGGCGTCCCGAAAAGACCTGGACCTCGTTTCAAAACCTATCTTTAAAACGCCTATCCCTACCCATACAAACAAAAAAGCAGCCAGCAAGATGGAAAATGTGGAATACTTTCCATATATAGTAAAAAACTGCAATATTTCCTGGCCAGATGCAAAACCGGCTCCTATCACAGTACCCACGTATGTGAGGGCAATCTTTACGCCCAAAGTGACACGGCTGTATCTGCTCAATGCCCAACTCCACCTTCCAAACATTCGCACAACAAATTACCTCTATAAGTTATGAATATTCGGAAGGTGAAGCTGTCATGCCTTATTTTGGGATTATACGCCTTCAGACTCTTTAAGTAAATGCTCCAGCGTCTCAAAGGGATTAAAGTACACCTCAAGCTTGAGCACATCGCCAACACGACATTGAGGTGGCAAGTATTTCAACGGTATGACAACCTCTTCCCCGTCCTGAAATGCCACCACCGCTTGCTGGCCCTCAATGCGTTTTATCGCTACATCCCACTGCACATCAATTCCTCCCCACCAATTCATGATACCATTTTGCACCCCATTTTTAAAGGGTAAAACTCCCCAAAATTCACAGGATATTTACATTTTGTTCATACTTAGTTCACACTTTCTTTCTATAATACGTTACGCGTTGGCCAACGATACATAAATATCTCGAAGGGAGGGACACATGTTGAAAAGGTGGGCAGCAATCTTACTAACGGTCCTATTCTTGGTCACAGCAGTAGCATTTACAGGCTGCCAGAGCACATCCACAGAGTCGCAGGAGGGTACCGGCGAAGAGACTACAACCACTGAAGAAAACATTGATGAAACAAGCGACGAAGCAACTGAAGAAACAGAAAACGTTGATGAAACAAGCAACGAAGCAACTGAAGAAACAGACACCGAAGAAGACGAATCTTCTAACAGCGAAGAAACTGACGAAGAGACAGAAAAAACCGACCTCGAATCCTCCAGCGACAGCGAAACAACCGAAACCACTGATGAAAATGCACAAGATTAACGCTCTATAGCCACACCAACTGACGTACCCCTTCACAGTGTTTTGTTTATATATACGAAAAGGCTGCTGAAATGATTCTCAGCAGCCTTTTTTATTGCAGATAGGGCGTTACTTGGTTGCGCTCACTGCCCGGTAATACAAGGCTGATACGCCTGCAGGCATTGGATATGGTAGAATAGGAAGCCCTATAGAGACGAGCTAGCTCCGTTTTATCTACGACCAACCCAGACATCAGACAATAATACAGCTCCAACGCTGCGGCCCATGCTTCGGGCTTTCTTATTCTGGGCAAACCATAGGGCAACATGGCCGAAATAAAATTATTCCATATTTCACGCACCTGAGCTTCAAAGCCATCTTTATAGCGCCCTTTCATCGTCTCAATAGCTATGTTTATTACATCATGAAAGACCTGAGGAAGATCGGTAGGAGTATTATGAACAACGACGTCTATCCTAATCTGCACTATATTATCATCCAGATAGGCTATATATGGTTCGGGAGCACCCATCTGCTTAAGCAGCATAACGGCTTCCCTCTTTAGCTCATCGTCTACACTTTTCCTCAGTATAAACTCCCTCAGGAAACTTTCGGCCTTTCCATCCTTAAACGAGGCTATAACGCCCAAAATAGCCCTTTTTATTGAAAGGTCATTGAGCTCCAAACCCCATTTTAGCAGAGCCAACAGCTCATCACTGCTGCTCCAGCGCTTTTTCAAATCCTTGTGCGGAAGCCTGAGGAGGTCGTTAATCTTCTTTATACGGTATATAACCTCCTCATAGGGAACCTGAAAATGATAAGATATCTCGCTGAATTCCCTTTCACCGCTCATTATGGCATGCGTCAGCCTTTTATAAAAGCTGCTTATGGTATTGTTGGGAGCTATTTTCTCGATCTTGCTCCAGTACTTCAACGCTTCCTTAAACTTCTGGAGATTGAAATAGGAAACCGCTATATAGTGGAGTATCTTTATATCATAGGGCTTGTATTGGAGCAACCGCTTGAGCAATCTATTGGCCTCTTTATGCCTTTTGAGTTCACACAGGGTCACAGCAATCTTATGGATCTCCTCGGGGTCGTTGGTCTCTATGCCCAGTACCGCTTGCAGATGCTTTTCGCTTTCCTCCTCCAGCCCCTTCTCACGGTAAAAGATAGCTATATTGCAATTAGCGTGAACGTTTTGCGGCTGTTCTTTAAGCACGCCCTGACTCACATCGATGGCATCGTCAAGGCGCCCCTCGCAAAAATATGCCAGCGCAAGGTTATTTCGAGCAAATATCAGAGAAGGGTCTTTCTTTATCACGTTTTCCAGACAGCGAATGGCTCTCTTGTAATCTCCCATATCAAGAAAATTCTTACCCTTATTGGCCAGCTTGTATAGCCGTTCCCTATCAGAATTTAACATTACCTCTAAGTCGTTGTCAAAATACATCTCGTGGCTTTGAAGTATATCCAGCAAATCCTGGGCATCCTCTGCATAGATCCCATCTGGATCCTGCTGAAGGTATTTCTCGAAGCATTCCTTTGCCCTTTCATACTCCTGCAGGCCCAAAAAATTACATCCTAAGCAGAAATAACAATCGGCATTGTTCTCATCCTTCTGCAATATATAGAGCAATATCTGGTTGGACTCCTCATAATACCCCATTTCAGTAAACACTTGAGCCAGATCCAGCCTGTATTCCAGATTTTCGGGTTCTTTTTCAACAGCCTTTCGATAAAAGCTGAGGGCATCTATATAATTGTTGCTCTCAATATATTTCTTTGCTTTCCTGTAATAAAACTGTCCGTTTTGTTCAAAGGGAATAACCTTTCTCTTGGTTCTCGCAGACAATCCCACTGCCATATTCCGCTCCTTACCTAAAGATACTTCTTGGAAATATTATAGCATATAATGCCCAAAAGCTCTATATAATCAAGCGGTTATTTGCAGCAAGATTTCAGGTTACCGCCAACCAATATAGGTCTTCAAAGGTTTTCTTCGTTCCTTCTTCTCTGTTCTAGCATCTCCTTAAGCTCATCCTGCTCAAATATGTATTTTTTACTGCAGTAATGGCATACTACTTCCGCTCGCTTATCATTTTCTATAATATCTATGAACTCTTTTTCATCCATACTCATCAATATGTATTTAAGCCTCTCCCTGTTGCAATCGCATTTGAACTGTACATCCATTACGGCTTTTACCTGCATCCCGTGCTGCCCTAGAATGCCTTCCAGCACCTCTTCGGGAGATTTGCCTTCATCAAACTGGCGGGAGATGGAAGGGCTGCTGCTGATCTTTTCTTCAATGGCTGCGATGACATCCTCAGGTGCCCCAGGCAAGGCCTGTATGATAAAGCCGCCTGCAGCTTTTACGGTACAATCGGGATTGACAAGCACTCCCAAAGCCACAGCTGAGGGCTGTTGTTCCGACACCGTCAGGTAATAGGCCACATCTTCGGCTATCTCCCCTGACATCAGATCGGCCTGTCCTATATAGGGCTCTTTCAACCCTAAATCCTTTATTACCGTTATTTTGCCCTTTTTGCCTACAGCAGTTGACACGTCCAGCTTATTGTGAGCATTAAGCGGCAAATCAACCTTGGGATTGGCAACGTATCCCTTTACCTTGCCGCCCGAAGTCGCCACCACTACAATGCTGCCCAAGGGGCCATCACCTTTTATGATGAGCGAAAGGGTATCCTTCTCGCCTTTCATATCAACTCCCAGCATAGCGGCAGCCGTCATGGCACGCCCCAGCGCAGCGCTGGCTACAGGAGAAAGTCCATGGAGCCTTTGAGCCTCTTGTACCAGATCAGTAGTCCTAGCAGCAAAGCCGCGAATAAATCCATTGGCAGCCGTAACTCTTATTACATAATCGTTCATGTACATCCTCCTTTTTCCCATTACGTCTTGGAATATCAGCAGCCTTTGGTACAGCTTCCTTTCTTTCTGGCTGCGAAAAATATCCGCTCTGCCTTCTTCTTGGGAGGCTTCAGAGTAAAAGGCTGATACACCCCTATATCCTCAAAGCCATTATTTTCAAGGTGCCCCACAATCTCTTCCGCATGATAGGCACGCTGATAGTGAACCTCATCGAAGCGCTTGTAATGTTCACCTTCTTTAACAAAAAATGACAACTCCATCTCGCAAATCCGCGACTGCTTATCGAAATAGTTCTGCCATATATAGCTTATATCCTCATCGGTTTTTACAAAGACATTGTTGCCCACTATTGAAGAGAGCTTATAGTAAGAGCTGATGTCGAATACGAAGATTCCCCCTGGATTCAAATATCTGTATACCCCTTCAAATACCAGATCCAGCTCCTCTTCGGCGGAGATATAATTTATGCCATCACAGATGCAGGTCATAGCATCTACTGGGTGATGTAGGCTGATATGGCGTATATCCTGAAATACAAAGGTGATGTTCATCCCCCTATTGCGCGCCTTTTCCCTCGCAACAAACAGCATATCCTCAGACTGATCGATGCCTATGACATCATATCCCCTCTCTCTCAAAAGTATGGTAATGTTGCCCGTTCCACAGGCCAGATCAACTATCTGCCGCGGTTTTACGCCATAGTGCCTAAATAACAGCTCTATATAGTCAACCCATTTAGGGTAATTGACATCCTGCATCAATGTATCGTAAATATAAGCAAATCCGTTATAAATACCCATCTACCCCTTCTCACTTCGATCTACATACTGCTGCCCCTCATTACAACGCCGGGTATTTGAAGCACCCCACAGACGTTTTCATTGCTCATCCTCTTGAGCATCGCTTTCATGCATATCGCCTTCCTGGGTATCGCTCTCGGCTGCATTGTTGGTCGGCCTATCCAGGTACTTATAAAACGCCCAGTTGGCCAATGAGACACCAATAAACATGGGGAAGGTCAACCCGACGAAAAATACAGGTATGGTATACCATATACTGGCTATAAATAAAGCCACCATCAGCACAAAGACCACAAAGGTATGGGGAAGCTTTGCCAAAGTGAAAATCAGCGCATTTTTTAATATCTGCCTTACACTCAACTTGTAAGTGACCAGCATGGGGAAAATGTATATGTTCATCATGGCATAAACAAGGCCTATCATCCACATGAAATAATACAACATGAGGAAGAAGATATTCTGTGAGGCCATGGAGCTGTAAAAACTCAAGTTTACATAGAATATCATAAGCGCAAGACCGTTGAGCAGCATTATGATCAAGCTTTCCTTCCAGTTCATCTTCCACGCATCCTTAAAATCGCTGAAAAGCCATGCATGTTCATCCCTCGCCCAGTTCCTGAGCACATAAGTGACACCCGCCGTAGCAGGGCCGGCAAAAAGGAGGCAGGGAATGAGCACCAAGAAGTAAAATATATTTATGGGCTCCCCCGTCTGGGCAGTAACCTGCAACTGAAGATAGGTCCATATAAAAGCCGGGAGCCAGAAAAGGGAATACAACAAATTCAGCTTAATTAGGTCCCAAAACCGTATCCGTAAAACGGTAAAAAACAGCTTGATGGGCTTTTCCCTCAAGTTTTCATATTTTAAATCGGGCTTATTGGGATTGCCGTAATACATCCTCTCAAAGAGACCGCCAAACATATCAACAATCCTTTCTTTATTTTATTTTTGTTCGATAAAATTCCTTCTTATTTTTAATTCTAACAACAAATGCTTGCTTGTTCAACAAAATATTTTTTTGCCAAAGTTTACACCTCATCATTGAATTTTCGAGATGCATGGATCTCAGTTTAACGCACAACTCCAAACCCTTTTATGATGTCATGATAGGCCTGCAGCCCATAAAGTAGCACTTCTTCATCGAAGTTAAATTTACTGCTGTGAAGCGGAGCGGTAAAACCTTTGCTTTCATTCCCGCAGCCAAGAAACATGTAAACGCCGGGTACCCTCTGCTGATAGTAGGAAAAGTCCTCCGCTATCATCATGGGCTGTATATCCTGAAGCGCACGATGAGGCAAGAATTCTTTAAGCTGACTTACCAGTTTGGGATCGTTATTCACTGCCGGATAGTACACATCTTCCCTATACTGCGCCTTTACCCCGTGTGAAAGTTCAAGGCCTCTTAGCAAACCCTGTATGTTTTCCTTTATTTGCTCATAAACCCTTTCGTCAAAGGTGCGCACAATTCCCTCAATGACAGCCTTCCCTGCAATTATGTTCCTTTCCTCTCCCGCCTGAAGTTTTCCAATAGTGAACACTGCTTCTTCATCCGAAGCAACCCATCTGTGGAAAAGGCCATAAACCAAATTTACAAAATGACACGATGCCAGCAGTGCATCAACGCCTTGGTGGGACATGGCCCCATGAGCGCTTTTGCCGGTAATTTCCACCGTAAATTCGCAGTTTTGAGCCATCACAGGCCCCTCTTTAAGCCCTATCTTCCCTTGAGGGATATCTGGCAAGAGGTGGAAGCCAAATACGGCATCCACCTTGGGATCTTCCAGTACCCCTTCTTTGATCATGGGCAGTGCCCCTCCCACCGTCTCCTCAGCGGGTTGAAAGATGAGAACGACGTTGCCATTCAGTTCCCCTTTGTGCAAGCCCAGCCACTCAGCAAGCGCCAGCAAAATGGCCATGTGGCCATCATGACCGCAGGCATGCATCTTTCCGCAGTTTATCGAAGCAAACTCAACGCCAGTCTCTTCCTGAAGCGGAAGAGCATCCATATCGGCCCTGAAAGCCAGGGTCATGCCGCTGCCCTTGCCCTTCATGACGGCTTTTATGCCGGTACCAGCTAATATCCTTATTTCATTAAACCCATAATCTTTAAGGCAAGATAAAATGTAATCCCGGGTGGCATATACATCAAACCCCAATTCAGGATACATATGTAAATGGCGCCTGTGCTGGATCAGCCTTTCTTTAAACCAATAAACTTCCGCATCTATCTGCATTTTGAGTACTCCTCCGACGGCCTTCAAATTTAAGACAATCCCTCTCCATCCTTGCGATGAAGAGGGATTGCAAAAAAGTCAGCCTTTGCCTTTTAATAGGGATTGTTTCAATATGGCCTTTTAACCCTGTTTACGGGCCATCTTGAGTATGTTGAGCACATCCTCCCTGCCCAGCTTCTTAAAATTCCCTATCTGCTTGGTGCCCTTGTTGGTGCACTTGTCAGCCATCTCCTCCAGCCTATCATCGGGTATGCCCAGCTCTTCCAGCGTCACCGGAAGGCCAATCCTCTTGAAAAATTGGGTGAGGCAGCGTATCCCCTCAAGAGCCGTCCTCTCAGGGTTTGCAAAATCCATCTCTACATCCCAAACCCTAGTAGCAAACTGTACAAACCGGTCCACATTTTCCTTATAGACGTATCTCATCCAGGCAGGAAATACCACGGCCAATCCGGCTCCATGGGGCACATCGTATATCCCGCTCAGCTCATGCTCTATGGCATGGGAGGCCCAATCGCCAATCCTGCCGGTGCCCAAAAGATCGTTATGCGCGATAGTGCTGGCCCACATTATTTCAGCCCTGGCCTGGTAATTCTCGGGTTCCTCAAGCACAATGGGCACGTTCTTGATTATGGTCCTAAGGGTAGCCTCGCACAACCTATCGGTGAAATCCACATCCTTTTGATGGGTAAAATACCGCTCCATCACATGGGCCATGATGTCAGCAGCACCGCAGGCCGTCTGATAAGGCGGAAGCGTAAAGGTAATTTCGGGATTCATTATGGCAAACTTGGGACGTATTATCTCAACGTTTAAGCCGCGCTTGTACCATCCGTCCTCATTGGTAATCACCGAACTCTTGCTGGCCTCGCTGCCGGCTGCAGGTATGGTAAGCACCACGCCCACAGGGAGCGCCTTTTGCGGCACGGCCTTGCCGCTATAAAAGTCCCACACATCGCCCTCATAGGGTACGCCAACAGCAATGGCTTTGGCCGAATCGATTACGCTGCCGCCTCCCACAGCCAGGATGAAGTCGATGTTATGTTTTCTACAAAGCTCAATCCCCTGTTTCACAAGGCTGAGTCGAGGATTTGGCTGTACTCCACCCAGCTCAATGAATTCCACGCCTGCATCCTTAAGGGACTTCACCACCCTGTCATAAAGCCCTATGCGTTTGATGGTCCCCCCGCCGTAGTGCAAAAGAACCTTTTTGCTGTAAACCTTAGTCTCTTCTCCTACCTGGTTTTCTACACCCCTACCAAATATGATCTTAGTGGGGCTTAAAAATGTAAAGTTTTCCATAATAATCTTCCTCCTATTCCCAATTTTAGTTAATTAAATATGTGAAACATTATACGCCTATTGATGTGAACATTTAATGAGAAATTTGGCACTCAAGTTATGCCCATTTTCGCGGATAACTAAACGCCCTCACATTTTTAAATTTATCCTAGCATATATGTATGGAAAAATCAAGAAGTATGGGAAAGCATTTTGTAAATTCTAGCAACCAAAATTGCAAAAACTTAAGCCACAACAAAATAGCAGTAGCTTTGCTACTGCTATCATTCCTTTTTATATTTTGTAGTGGAGCCTTGCCGAGCATTTTTGTTTGGGAGTGTTAACTTAATTTAACAATGAACCATCTTAACTCATCAGGTCTGAAAAACTCAAAAAACGTTTGACATCCATGGTCTTAAAATGATATGATTTAAAAAAACGAATATATGCAAAGCAGTTTAGAGGCGCACCTTTCAAGAGTAAGCAGCTGGAGAATACGGGGTTCGATTAAGGCTGCCCAAAGGGGAAGGTGCCGAAGGATGTGGTATGTCCCCGTCATCCACCTCCTGGGCCCTGGGTTAAGAGCCCTGGGACTGTCATCATTGGGAACCAATGATGGAGCGCTAACTGCTTTCGAATCGCAAGGGTTTTGCAGGGTTTAACTCATCTGCAAAAAGATTGTAATTGTGATACGAAAGCGGCTGGTCATCCATCAGCCGCTTTATTCGTGATTATCTATATAAGGCGGAATTTAATGAGGCACCATAACCTGTAACGACATATGATGGATAATGAGGTAAACTCTGCAAGATAAAAGGACAAAAATTATGCATCTCATAAAATGTGAGGAGGAGAAAGCCATGCAAAAGTACAACATAGCCATTGTCGGAGCAACCGGCATGGTAGGGCGCAAGTTTTTGGAAGTTTTAGAGGAGAGAAAGTTTCCCATAGCCAATTGTTATCTATTTGCTTCTGAGCGTTCGGCAGGAACAAAAATAAGGTTTATGGGAGAGGACCACGTAGTACAGCAGCTGACCGAGACCAGTTTTGACAGCAAAGGCATCGATATAGCGCTGTTTTCAGCCGGTGCAACCGTCAGCAAAAAGTTCGCACCAATAGCCGCGTCTAATGGTGCCGTGGTCATCGACAACAGCAGCGCCTGGAGAATGGAAGAGGGTGTACCGTTGGTGGTGCCCGAAGTCAACCCACAGGAAATACTCAAGCACAAAGGGATAATCGCCAACCCCAATTGTTCCACCATCCAGGCTGTGGTGGTGCTCAAGCCGCTGCACGACCGGTACAAAATAAAGAGGATCGTATATTCCACATATCAGGCAGTGTCGGGTGCGGGCATGGGAGGCTATATGGACCTGCAAAACGGGATACGCGGAGAAAAGACTCTGCAGAAGTTCCCACACCCCATATTTGCCAACTGCATCCCCCACATAGACGTATTCCTGGATAATGGCTATACTAAAGAAGAGATGAAGATGATCAATGAGACCAAAAAGATCTTGGGGGATTATAGCTTAAGGATCACCGCAACGACTGTACGCGTGCCGGTGTTCTATGGCCATAGCGAGTCCATAAATGTGGAGTTTGAAAAGGACTTTGATTTAAACGAGCTTAAGGAAGTCCTCGCAAATGCACCTGGCGTTGTAGTGCTCGATGACCCCCAGAATAACATCTATCCAATGCCCATTCACGCAGAAAACAAGGATGAAGTATTCGTGGGGCGCATAAGAAGGGATGAAAGCGTAAAAAGCGGCGTAAACTTATGGGTGGTAGCGGATAACATAAGAAAGGGTGCGGCTACCAACGCCGTACAAATAGCGCAAAAGCTTATCGAATACTGGGAAAGCGGTCAACTTGCCCGATAGAACTGCTGGCCAAATTAAATCAAAGATATCAGGGAGTGATCAATAATGAGCGTATTCACCGGGTCGTGCGTTGCCCTGGTTACCCCCTTTACAGATAACGGCATCAACTTTGAATCCTTGGCCAACCTCATAGAGTTTCAAATTAATGGAGGCACCGATGCCATACTGGTATGCGGTACTACCGGAGAGCCTCCTACCATGACCAGGGAGGAGAGGTATTCAGTCATAGGCTTTACCGTTGAAAAAGTGGCAAAGAGAGTTCCGGTCATAGCCGGAACGGGTGGCTACAACACCGCCGCTGTAATCGAGGACTCAAAGGAAGCCGAGCGATTGGGTGCCGATGCGCTGCTCATCGTAACCCCCTACTACAACAAGACCACGCAAAAGGGCCTCATACAGCACTATGCAGCCATAGCCGATACCGTCCACATCCCCATCATAATCTACAACGTGCCCAGCAGAACGGGCCTCAACGTAGCTCCATCTACGTTAAAAGAGCTTTCCAGGATAGACAACATAGTGGGCATAAAGGAAGCCAGCGGCAATATAGCCCAGGTAACCGAAATGGCCAGGCTTTGCGGCGACAGGATAGATATATACTCTGGTGATGACAACATAGTGGTCCCCATACTGGCCTTGGGAGGAAAAGGTGTCATATCGGTAGTGGCCAACATCGCTCCACGAGATACCCATGAAATGGTGGCAAAATTCCTAAACGGAGATATTGAAGGAAGCAGAAAGCTTCAATTTAAGCTGAATCCTTTAATCGAAGCCCTGTTTTTGGAGGTCAACCCCATACCGGTAAAGACGGCTTTGAACCTCATGGGGATGAATGTCGGTAAGCTCAGATTGCCTCTTACCGATATGTCGGAGCAAAACTTAGAAATACTCAAAAAGAGAATGCTGGAATACGGCCTTAAGATACAACAATAGCTTTAAACTGGCAATTATGCAGCCAGAACCAAATCATTTACATGAAGTTCCAACGAACGTGCCAACGGTTTACTGTTTTATCGACTGCTGATTGGACTGTGTGTTTAACAATACGAAACGTCGAATATTTAAATATTAAAAAATCCCACCTAAAAAAATAACCTTGACTGAAGAAACGGAGTGAAAACATGCCGACGATAAGAATCATTATTCATGGTTGCAATGGGAAAATGGGCCAGACGGTTGCATCGGTTGCAGCCGCCCTTCCTGACATACAGGTAGTAGCCGGCGTAGATAAATTCCCCGAAATCAAACAAAATCCCTTCCCCACTTACGGCTCTTTAAGCCAATGCAATGAACAGGCCGATGTGATTGTAGATTTTTCCAATCCCGCCGCCCTTCCTGACCTGCTGGCCTTTGCAAAAGAGCGTAAAATAGCCCTAGTCATTGCAACCACCGGCTTTTCACAGGATGATATAAAGCTCATCGAGCAGGCTTCCCGTACAATTCCAATTTTCAGGTCGGCCAATATGTCTCTAGGAGTAAACGTCATGCTGGAACTGGTACAAAAGGCGGCAGCCGCCCTGGGCAACGAATTCGACATAGAGATCATCGAAAAGCACCACAACCAAAAAGTCGATGCGCCTAGCGGTACGGCGTATGTCCTGGCCGACGCTATAAACGAGGTACTGCTCAATTCAAAAGACTATATCTTTGGGAGGCACTCCAAAAATCAAAGGCGCTCAAAGTCGGAAATAGGCATACACGCTGTCAGGGGCGGCACCATACCGGGCCAGCATACGGTAGTGTTTGCAGGCAACGACGAAGTACTGGAGATTACTCACACCGCCTATTCCCGGCAGATATTCGCGCTGGGTGCACTACACGCTTGTAAATACATAACCAAGAAAGCTCCTGGCCTGTATGGGATGAAGGATATGCTAAACGAGCAGGCTGCAGTTACAAACATCTATTCCGACAATCAACAAGCTCTAATAACGATAAACAGCATACCCGATAGCACGACAGCCATTGCTCAAATACTGGAAAGCATAGCACAGCACAACATAAACATAGATCTAATCAGCCAAACTACACCGGTGAATGGGAAAGTCAACATATCCTTTACCCTTCCGCGCAAGGACCTTAAAAAGGCCATGGAGGCGATCAATGGCTTAAAGACCTTATTCCCCTCTATAAACCTAAACGCCTACGAGGATATAGTAAAGCTCTCGGTAGAAGGGTCAGGAATGGCACAACAGCCAGGCATAGCCTCTAAGGTGTTCAGCTTAATGGCTCAGCAAAATATAAGGATCATGGCCATAACCACTTCCGAAACCAAAATATCCTATATCATCCACCCATTGGATGAAAGGAAGGCTCTTGAAGCGCTTATGGAAGCGTTTGAGCTGTAAGGAAATTTTTAAAGGCCAATACTCCCTGCCTTGTGGTGGGAAGTATTGGCCTTTAACTTCATTGCTGGTTAAGCTTTTCATTTAGCTTCTGAATTAACCCATCCAGCATCTCCTCGGTAAATTTTCCTCCTCCAAAATTCACCAAAGCACGAAGCGGCGTGTATTTCATCATTGCCATTAACATCGCATCCTGATCTTGAGTCGCTGAAAACATGGGGCTACCTTGACCTGCTTTGGTTAAAAATTCTTTAAATACAGGAGCCAGCACTGGATCCAAAAGCAACTCCCCTACCAGCGTATTCCTATGCACCGGCTTCTTGACAGCAACTGTTGACCTTACGAATATCCTGTCTTTCAACACTATGTCCCTCGATGACTTGCCTATCATGATTTCAAATTCACCGCTCTCCACATGCCAGTCCTTTATATCAACGTTATAATACGCAAACGCTCTCTTATCAAGCTCAAACGTGACCACCTTCTCCTCACCGGGCTGAAGTTCCACCTTTTCGAATCCTTTAAGCTCCTTCTCCGGCCTTATAACAGAGCTCTCAACATCCCTCACATACAGTTGCACAACCTCTTTACCCGCTCTGTCGCCCGTATTCTTAACCTTCACGCTGACCGTCACCGTCTCGGTATCCAGTATCTCCTTCTTGCTTATATTAAGATCGCTGTACTCAAAGGTGGTGTAACTCAATCCATACCCAAAGGGGAACAGCGGCTCTATGCCCTTCTTGTCATAATACCTATACCCCACAAATATGCCTTCCCTGTATTCCACCCTGTCCCCTTCTCCAGGGAAGTTCAAATAAGAGGGATTGTCGCTCAGCTTCTTCGGGAATGTCTCGGCCAGCCTGCCGCTCGGATTGGCATCGCCAAACAATAGGTCTGCAATGGCTCCTCCCAGCGCCTGCCCTCCTAAGTAAGCCTCAAGCAAGCCCTTTACCTTATCAATCCAGGGCATCTCCACGGGAGAACCGTTGCTCAATACCACCACCACATTGGGCTGAACCTCCGCCACCCCTTCGATAAGGGCACAGTGGCTCTCAGGCATTCTCATATGCTGCCTGTCATAGCCTTCTGATTCGTAATGTTCAGGAAGCCCCGCAAATATAACGGCAACGTCGGCATTCATTGCCACCTGCTTTGCTTCTTCCAAAAGGCCTTCATCCACCTCATCCTTATCAAGGCTGTAACCTTTAGCGTATAATACGTTGACGCTATTCCCAGCTGATTTTTTAATCTCCTCGTATATATCGTCCAGCTTGGTGGGATTTACATGGGAACTTCCTCCTCCCTGATACCTGGGCTTCCTCGCAAACTCGCCTATTACCGCAATGGTACCCTGCCTCTTTAACGGGAGTATCTTGTCCTCGTTCTTGAGAAGCACCATGCATTCTCTTGCCACTTCCCTGGCCAATTGATGGTGTGCTTCTTTGTCATATGTAGCATTCTCTTTCCTGCCATCCACCGCTTTGAAGATCAGATTCAGTATCCTCTCAACCGCCCTGTCAAGAACTTCTTCCGAAAGTTTGCCTTCCTTTACCGCCTGCACTATCTGTTGATCTCTGATTCCAAAGCTTGAAGGCATCTCAAGGTCCAATCCTGCCTCCAAAGCCTTAACCCTCTCGTTGACAGCACCCCAGTCGGATACCACAACACCATCAAAACCCCATTCGTCCCTCAAGATATCGGTAAGCAAATACTTGTTTTCTGAGGCATATTCCCCATTTACCCTGTTATACGAACACATGACCGTCCAGGGCTTGCCCTTCTTTACGGCGCCTTCAAAGCTGGCCAGGTATATCTCCCTCAACGTCCTTTCATCTATTACGGCATCCACGCTCATCCTGCGGTGCTCCTGGTTGTTAGCAGCAAAGTGCTTAAGGGATGTTCCGACCCCCTGGCTCTGCACCCCCTTTATATGGCTTGCCGCCATCTCGGAAGACAGATATGGGTCCTCCGAAAAATATTCGAAGTTTCTGCCACACAGCGGCGAACGCTTAATATTAGCTCCCGGCCCAAGCAAAACCGACACGCCTTCGGCTTGGCATTCCTCACCTATGGCTGCACCCACTTTCTCAACAAGTTCTCGATTCCATGAGCTTGCCAAACCCACTGCTGTGGGGAAGCAGGTCGCCGGAACGCTGGTCTTAAGCTCAATATGCTCTGCGTTTTGTTTTCTGAGCCCATGGGGCCCATCGCTTACCATGATAGATGGAATCCCTAGGCGCTCAACGCCCTTTAGATGCCAAAGGTCTAACCCCGAGCACAAGCTCGCCTTTTCCTCTAAAGTCATCTGCGAAATGAGCTTTTTGATATCCCTTTCCATAAGATTCCCCCCTTAATTTTTCGTCTGATAAATTTTATATTTTTAAATATTCTTTTGAATACCAATTGAATTTAGAAACGAAAATATTTTCCTGACGATCCAAAATCCTATTAAGCAATTTTAACCCGTCTTGACCGGGAAATATATATTCCCGCAACAATAATGTGACTTTGACAATCCCTAATACTCTATCCCCTTTCTTGCCGGTACACCTTTATCCATGTAATGTTTGACATTGCGCATTTCGGTTATAAGGTCGGCTCTGTCAGCAATTTCAGGAGGGACATTACGCCCCGTCAATATAAGCTCCATTCCCTTAGGCTTATTATCTATAAGCCGGCAAACCTCATCAACGCTCACCAGCCTTCCGTGTATGGCAGCCATGATCTCGTCGAGTATCAGCACATCGCATGAGCCTTCTTTCAACAGCTGCTCAAGCTGCTTCATCTCCTGCCGTGTCTTCTCCTTAAGCTGTCTCTTTTCCTCATCGGTAAGCTGCCAGAAAAACTTCTTGGTCTCAGCAAAGCGCATGATTGTAAATTGAGGTTCAAGCCTCTTTACCGCTTCCAGTTCTCCCGACTCGATACCTTTGAGGAACTGCACCATCACCACTTTAAGGCCTCTACCCATTGCTCTCAAGCCTTGTCCCAGCGCAGCAGTGGTCTTGCCCTTGCCATCGCCGGTATAAACCTGAACATAGCCGATTTCCATAGATAACCCTCCACCAAACTATGCCATGACTGAGTAAAACCTAATTTCATTAAATCATTTTCTCAATCACAATTCAAGGCCAATGAATATAATCAATAAAAATGAAGGAGGCGGCACTTTACGCCGCCTCACTTCCTTCCTATATCCCTGCGATAATGCATATTTTCAAAATGTATCTTCCCCACGCTTTGATAGGCTTTCCGTACGGCCGTATCCAGGTCCTTTGCTATGGCCGTTATGCCCAAAACTCTGCCCCCACTCGTATAGTATTTGCCATCGACCTTTTTCGTACCCGCATGGAATACCATCATATCGGGATCTTTTAAGACTTCGTCTATACCCGAAATCTCGTAGCCCGTCCTATATGACTTTGGATAACCTCCTGATGCCAGCACCACACAGACGGCGGCATTGTCCTCCCACTCTACATTTATCTCATCAAGCCGTTCATCAATTACCGCTTCAAATATATCCACTATATCGGTCTTAAGGCGTGGCAGCACCACCTGGGTCTCGGGATCCCCAAACCTGGCGTTATACTCGAGAACCTTGGGCCCCTGCGGGGTAAGCATCAATCCGAAATACAGCACTCCCTTAAAGGGCCTTCCCTCCTGTGCCATGGCCCTGATGGTGGGCCTTATTATGCCGTCTTCTACCTCGCTGGCTATATCGGGTGTATATACGCGACTGGGCGAGAAAGCCCCCATACCTCCTGTATTGGGTCCCTGATCGCCGTCGTATGCCCTCTTGTGGTCCTGGGCGCTGACCATGGGTATGATGGTTTTACCATCGGTAAAGATAAGCACCGAAACCTCTGGGCCTGCCAAGTGCTCTTCAATGACTACCCGCAGGCCAGCCTCCCCAAAAACCTTATCCACCATCATTGACTTTAAAGCATCTCTCGCCTCATCAAAGTCTCTGGCAATTATAACGCCTTTGCCCAGGGCCAGTCCCTCGGCTTTAATGACAACGGGATATTGAACTTGCTCCACGTATTTAACAGCCTTATCGTAGCTCTCAAAAACCCTGTACTCAGCAGTAGGGATACCATATCTGCGCATCAGATGCTTGGCGAACACCTTGCTGCTCTCTATTATGGCAGCATCCCTGGTAGGGCCAAAGGCCTTGAGGCCTTCTGCCTGCAGAGCATCTACCATACCCATTGCCAGTGGGTCATCGGGCGCTACAACCGTCAAATCTATGCCGTTTTGTTTTGCAAAGCGCACCATGCCCACAACATCGGTGGCCGAGATGTTTACGCATTCGGCCAAATCGGATATGCCGCCATTGCCCGGAGCGCAGTAAATCTTGGACACCCTGGGGCTTTTGCTTATCTTCCACACCAGCGCATGCTCACGTCCCCCGCTGCCTACAACCAGCACCTTCATTCTGTTCACCTCATTTTATTATCATTCTTTCCAATTCCAAATTACCGCTTTACGCTACTTCCCTGGGCCAGTGCAGCTAGCATAACCGTACAGCATCGGTAATTTACTTAATGGATATAGAGTTTTTCTGATGAACAACGGTTCCCCATATAGGCATCACAATTAGTGTTTAAAATGCCTCATTCCGGTAAATATCATAGCAATCCCATATTTATTGCAGGCATCGATGGATTCTTGATCCCTGATAGATCCCCCTGGCTGTATTATGGCTGAAATGCCGGCCTTTGCTGCAGCCTCTACGCAATCGGGGAACGGGAAAAAGGCATCGGAAGCCAGAACGGCGCCCTTCACCTTTTCACCGCTTCTCTCTATGGACTGCTGCACCGCCCAGATGCGATTGACCTGGCCAGGTCCTATCCCCAGCGACTGCTTATTCTTGGCTATGGCAATGCCGTTGGACTTGGTGTGCTTTACCACCTTCCAGGCAAATATGAGGTCCTCCATCTCGGCAGCGGTGGGCTTTTTGTCTGTGACCACCTTAAGCTGCGACATGTCTGGCAGAAGCTCGGTATCCAATTCCTGCACCAGCAAACCGCCCAGCACCTTCCTAGTATCCCAGATTCCTTTATGGGGCCTCGCCGAAATGTCCTTAAGCTGCAGTATGCGAATGTTCTTCTTCCTCTTCAATATTTCCAAAGCCTCATCGGTATAGGAAGGGGCTATCACGATCTCAATGAATATCTTGTTTATCTCGGCGGCGGTTTGGGCATCTATCTCCCTGTTGGCAGCCACAATCCCGCCGAATATGGATACGGGATCGGCTTCGTACGCCTTCATGTAAGCCTCATATATGGTCGAAGCGCTAGCCACACCGCAGGGGTTAGCGTGCTTCACTGCAACCACGGTGGGTTCATCGAACTCCCGTAAAAGGTCCAAAGCCGCGTTGGCATCATTGATATTGTTATAGGAAAGCTCCTTGCCATGGAGCTGCTTAGCACCCGTTAGGCTGCCCGGTACCGGCAATACCTCCCTGTAAAAGGCCGCCTTCTGATGCGGGTTTTCACCGTAACGCAAATCCTGCAATTTTTCGTAAGTAAAGGTGAGCAGCTCGGGAAAACCGGCATCCTTAACCTGCCCTCTCAAATACTGTGCAATGAGCGCATCGTAATGGGCAGTATGCTCAAAGGCCTTTACCGCCAACTTAAATCTGGTCTCAAAAGACACCTCACCGCATCCGTGCAGCTCATCCAGCACTACTAGATAATCGTCCGGGTCCACGACTACCGTCACGTCTTGATGGTTCTTGGCAGCCGCCCTGAGCAAACTGGGGCCTCCGATATCTATGTTCTCTATAGCTTCCTCAAGCTCCACATGGCCTTTGAGTATGGTTTGCTTAAAAGGATACAGGTTAATTACCACGAAGTCTATGGGCTGAATCCCCAGATCATCAAGCTGCTTCATGTGCTGCTGGTTGCTTCTTACGGCAAGCACTCCGGCATGAATGGCAGGATGCAGCGTTTTGACCCTGCCGTCCAGGCACTCCGGAAAACCCGTGACATCGCTTACGCTTATCACGGGAACACCCGATTCAGCCAATATTTTAGCCGTTCCGCCGGTGGATACTATCTCCACTCCCATATTATTCAATGCCCTGGCAAATTCCACAATTCCGGTTTTATCTGACACGCTGATTATGGCACGCCTCTTCATATACCTTTCACTCCTTGTTTGTATTATTTTTTCTAACCTGCCAAGCTACTTCCTGCTGCCAAGCAGTTTTCGTTTTATACTTTGACTCGCTTTATAAACAAAACTGGCCTTTCCCAATGGCCTTCTCGTCAATTCTCAAAGCATGCCGCTATCCCAAAATCCTTACCTTGCGTCCTTCCACAGCAAGTTTTCCTTCTACAAACAACCTGACGGCTTCGGGCAGGAGCTGGTGCTCCACCTCCAGCACCCTTGCAGCCAGGGAACGGACATCATCGTCTTCCTTTACCTCAACAGGGCATTGAAGTATTATGGGGCCAGTATCGGTACCCTCATCCACAAAATGCACCGTCGCCCCCGTTATCTTTACGCCGTAATCTAAAACAGCACGGTGAACCTTCTCCCCATAAAACCCTTTGCCGCAAAACGCTGGGATAAGGGATGGATGTATGTTGATTATGCGATTGGGATAACTGCGCACAACTTCAGGGGATAGAATGCTCAAATACCCGGCCAGCACCACCAGATCTACGCCGTAAAACCTAAGCCGCTCCAAAATTGCCCTGTTAAAGGCCTCTTCATCCTCAAAGTCCTTCTTTAGTATGCATTCAGCCGGAATACCATGAGCCTTTGCTCTTTCAAGTCCATAAGCCGATTTGCGGTTGGATATGACTACTGCTATTTTAGCATCGGGGATGTAGCCAGCATCAATGGCGTCCATCAGCGCCTGAAGGTTTGTGCCGCTTCCCGAAATCAGCACCCCTATGCGCATCACTGGATAAACACCACCCCGCCGTAGCCCTTTATAACCCTTCCGATGATATATGAAGGGTAACCGTCGCTTTTCAATTGGGCGATGATGCCATCCACATCTTGTGGGCTACACACCAATACCATGCCTATTCCCATGTTGAAGGTGTTGAACATATCCCTGTCTTCTATGTCGCCCCACCGCTTGATGAGCTCAAATATGGGCAGTACAGGCCAGCTGCCCAGCTGGATCTGGGCTACAAGGCCTTCCGGCAAAATTCGCGGTACATTCTCAATAAAGCCGCCACCGGTTATATGGGCAATTCCCTTTACCTTAAACCTTTTGAGCACGCCCAAAACGCCTTTTACGTATATACGAGTGGGCTTTAAAAGCTCCTCCCCCACCGTACAGCCAAGCGCATCATATTTCTCCTCAAGGCGGTATTTGTCGTGTAGTACCAATCTTCTGACCAGTGAATAGCCGTTGCTGTGTACACCTGACGAAGCCAAGCCAATGAGCACATCGCCCTCTTGTATGTTTGACCCGTCTATTATCTTTGATCGATCCACCATCCCTACCGCAAAGCCGGCGATATCGTATTCCTCATCCTTATAAAACCCCGGCATCTCGGCGGTCTCACCGCCTATGAGGGCACAGCCGGCCTGCATGCACCCGTCTGCAACTCCTTTTACTATCTGCGCTACCTTCTCTGGCTTCAACCTGCCGGTGGCTATATAGTCAAGAAAGAATAAGGGTTTGGCTCCCTGGCATACCACGTCATTAACGCACATGGCCACGCAGTCCTGCCCCACGGTATCGTGTTTATCCATTATGAAGGCAAGCTGTAGTTTTGTACCTACGCCATCGGCCCCTGCCACCAGTACGGGCTGTTTCATGTCCTTCAAATCCAGGGAATACAGGCCGCCAAATCCGCCTATGTCGCCTATGACGTTCCGGTCATAGGTCTTTTTTATGAACTCCTTCATGAGCCTGACGGCTGTATACCCGGCCTCAACATCAACCCCAGCATCCTTATAGGTATAGCCCATATGCTGTTACTCCTTTCACTAGTGCAGCCGTTTATATCAATTTTGTCTGCCCAAAAACAGATCATCCAACCTCCAACAGCTCAAATCCTTGCAACTCGAATCGCGGCTTTTGCGGCTTATTTAGCCAGACGCGGTATAGCCACATTTTAAACATCACGTTTAAAGCAATATTAGGTACCAGCAATATTAGGTACCACCCACAAAGTACGGTTTTCGCTTCCATCAGCTGAAAACCTCAAAAAGCCTTGGTTATCAGCATTCTGCTTCTATGGGATATTCTCCCGTAAAGCATCCCAGGCAGAGATCGCAGCTGCTGCCCTCCACCGTCTTGAGCAGCCCGTCAATGCTCAAGTACCCTAGCGAATCCGCACCTATTATACGGCATATCTCCTCAACGCCGTATTTAGCGCCAATCAAATGTTCCTTGGTGGGCGTATCGATGCCAAAATAGCAGGGAAAGCGCACCGGTGGTGAGCTTATGCGTATATGTACCTCTCTGGCACCGGCAAGCCTGAGCATCTCCACTATCTTCTTGCTGGTCGTCCCCCTCACTATGGAGTCATCTATCATGACTATACGCTTGCCCTTTATGATTTTTCTTAAGGCGTTGAGCTTGATCCTTACCCCTTGCTCGCGCATGACCTGGCTGGGCCTTATAAAAGTTCTGCCCACGTACCTGTTTTTGATAAGGCCTTCACCGAAGGGAATGCCCGAGCCTTCAGCATAGCCCAGGGCAGCGGTAGTCCCCGAATCGGGCACCCCTATTACTAGGTCGGCATCGACAGGATGCTCGACAGCCAGTATCTTGCCCGCTTCCTTCCTTGCTCCATACACGCTGATGCCATCGATGGTGCTGTCGGCCCTGGCAAAATATATGAATTCGAATACGCACAGCCCGGATTTTAAGGGTACGGGCATCTGTATGCTCTTCAAGCCATCCTGAGAAATTATAATTACCTCGCCAGGCTTTATATCCCTTATGAACTCAGCATCCACGGCATCAAAAGCGCACGATTCGGATGCCACCACATAGGAATGGCCGAGTCTCCCCAGAGCCAAAGGCCTCATCCCGTAAGGATCTCTGACTGCGATTAGCTTATCCTCGGTCATCAAGAGCAGGGCATATGATCCCTTTAGCTTGGACATGGTTTTCTGTATGGCCTTTTCCAGCCCTTCATCGATCTGCCTGGCAATGAGGTTGGCTATGACCTCGCTATCCACCGAGGTTTGAAAGACGGCTCCTGCCTCTTCCAGCTCGTTCCGCAACACCTCGGCATTTACCAGGTTCCCATTATGGGCCAAGGCCAAAAATCCCTTTTTGTATTTGATGACCAAGGGCTGGGCGTTATACAGGCCGGTATCCCCATAAGTGGGGTAACGCACGTGCCCTATGGCAATCTTACCGCCCTGCAGCGCATCCAACGTCTCCTCGTCAAACACCTCGGGCACTAGGCCTCTTGCCTTGTGATGGCGTATGGTTTGGCCGTCAGCCACCGCAATGCCGGCACTCTCTTGTCCCCGATGCTGAAGGGCATAAAGCCCGTAATAGGTTATTTCCTGGACAGCCAACCCATCTCTATCGAATATGCCAAAAATTCCGCATTCCTCGCCCAATTTGTCCTGCAACAAGACGTCTCTAGGATGCATTACCACCAATCCTTCTACCCAATCCGATTGACGTATACCATCACAATTAATCCGTTTAGCCACAACGTGGTTACATTTAACAGAAAATATTATGCCAACACCATATCATTCTGCAGACCTGTCCATGAGCCTATGGAGTATCTCCTGATATGCCTCTTCAACATCGCCCAGATCCCTTCTGAATCTATCCTTATCGAGCTTCTCGCCTGTACGGGTATCCCAGAAACGGCAAGTATCGGGCGATATCTCATCGGCTAGTATGACTTGGCCATTAAACCGCCCAAACTCAAGCTTAAAATCGATGAGCTCTATATTGAGATCCCTAAGATAATTCAACAGGATTTGATTCACCTTAAACGACATGTCAGCGATCCTGCTCATCTCTTCCTCGGTAGCTAGCTCCATGGCATATATGTGATGCTCGTTGACCATTGGATCGCCCAGCTCGTCGTTTTTATAGCAGTATTCAAGGACAACACTTTTAAGCCTCGTACCCTCAGGAAGGCCCAACCGCTTTGACAGGCTACCTGCAGCCCTATTCCGCACGATGACCTCAACGGGAATTATCTCGACCCTTTTGACAAGGGTTTCCCTATCGCTCAGCTCCTGTACGTAATGAGTGGGAATGCCGTGTCGCTCGAGAAGTTGAAACAGGTGGTTGGAAATCTTATTGTTGACCACACCTTTGCCCACGATAGTTCCCCTTTTCAATCCGTTAAAGGCCGTGGCATCATCCTTGTATTCTAAAATGACATAGCCGGGATCATCGGTAGCATACACTTTTTTAGCCTTGCCTTCATAAAGCAGCTCAAGCTTTTTCACTGCACACCAACTCCTCTTGAAGCTTTTGATCCTGATCAAGCACTTGCTGAGCCATGCGCTGTCTATATTCTTCAAGCTTATCTGCCAGGTAACCATAACGCAAAGCCAGCATCTGTACTGCCAGAAGTGCCGCATTCTCGCTTCCGTTGATAGACACCGTTGCCACCGGCACACCCGAAGGCATCTGCACTATGGACAATAGCGAATCCAATCCATCCAAAGTGGAAGATTTAACGGGCAGACCTATAACCGGCAAGGTAGTATAGGCCGCCAGGACCCCCGGCAAATGGGCTGCCTTGCCTGCGGCGGCTATCAACACTTCTATGCCGTTTCTTGCCGCATCCTGAGCATACCGGACAACTTCTACAGGCGTACGGTGAGCCGAAAGTACCCGCATCTCCACCTCCACTCCAAAGCCTTCCAGCACTTTTTTAGCACCCTTTACCACTTCCAAATCGGATATGCTTCCCATAACTATACCAACCTTAGGCATCCCTATTCCTCCCCTTGCCTAATCGAGGCAGCTTAAAGCCATTTCCACCTTGGCCAACTGCCCTTTCTTTCATCCATACATCCGAACATTCAATGTCAACAAAAAATTACTATTATTCAATATAAATCAGCATACGAGTTTTATTTTAAGCATCAGGCAATACAGTGCGCGAAATTTAAAATATGTACATTTTCGCGATATCCAACAATATCATTCGGATCCTTTAGGTAATATATTACCAGCAATCGGCTCTAATGTCAATAAAGAAATCGAACGTTTTTAAAAGATAAATATTAAACGTTCGATTTTTAGCCTTCAGCGCTTTATATCCAGTTTTGAAAATTCCCGCATGGCCTCATCGTATACCTCTCTTAAAGGAACGCCATAGATGGAAGACGCAACCCTGCAATCTTCATACTCGGGAGATGCCTTAAATATCCCTTCCCCGTAGGCAACCTTGATGCGGATATCGCCATAACGGGTACTCACCTTTATCCACTGCCTTTGCAGCGCCTTTCGAAGGGCGCTGTAGCTTCGCACTCCCAGTGTGGTAGTCTCCTTAAGCAGTATATCTTCTAACTTGTCCTGATCCTGCGGATGGCATAGCACGCTCACCTTAACGCCAGGGCGATTCTTCTTCATATAAATGGGTGTGTACCACACATCAAGGGCATTTTGCTTAAACAGTCGCTCCATCAAAAAGCCTAAAACCTCTCCATTCATATCGTCGATATTCGTTTCGATAACCCTCACCTCCTCTCCGGGAGATTCTATTTTTTTAACGCTTCCCCCCAGCACACTCTCAGACAGTTGGGCACCTCATGATCTCTCTTTCCCAAGCCGTATCCGATTTTCTCTACAACCATGGATGGAAATTCCACAAATTCCTGACATAGAGTTGAAAGTATGGCAGCGCCAGTGGGGGTAACCAGTTCTCCTCTAGCATTTTGGGAATAGATAGGAATGCCCTTCAGCAGTTCCAGCGTAGCAGGCGCAGGTACAGGAAATATGCCGTGCTGACACTTTACAAATCCCCCGCCCACATTCACTGGAGAAGCCATTATGACATCCGGCTTTAGCATGTCTATGCAAATGGCAGTCCCAACTATGTCAACGATGGAATCTACTGCTCCCACTTCGTGAAAGTGGACCTGCTCATACGGGATTCCGTGGATCTTGCCTTCAGCCATGGCCAGCTTCTCGAATATTTTCAAAGCCATATCCTTAACGCTTTGAGACAGCTCGCTGTTTTCAATCAGCTCTTTTATCTGGCGAAAGTCCCTTTCAACCCCTACCACATCATGGGAATGGACATGGGCATGACTATCGGCATGGGTATGCTCTCCATAGTGGTGGTGATCATCATGATGGTGCCCATCATCGCTTTTTTCTTGTAAAAACTTTCCTGCAGCTCCTTTTTTGCAATGCGCGTCGTCATTAACATGCAGATAGGAATGTACACCATGGCTTTCCTCATGGGAATGAAGGATTCTAACTGTCACATCCAATCCGGTAATTCCTTTTTTGATGCCCTTCTTTATTTCA
Source organism: Clostridia bacterium (assembly GCA_017577715.1). Taxonomy (GTDB): domain Bacteria; phylum Bacillota; class Clostridia; order Caldicoprobacterales; family Caldicoprobacteraceae; genus Caldicoprobacter. Next base: position 70,444 of record PKRC01000002.1, on the reverse strand, counting down.
ATCTCATACTCCTTATTAAGCCCCAATTTGTCAAGCTCTCTCAAAAAAGACTGTTGATCTAACCCTAAATCAAGCAGCGCTCCCAATGTCATATCGCCGCTTATCCCGGAAAAACAATCAAAGTAAAGTATCTTCACGAATCTTCCTCCTTTCATGTGCAATCCTGCAATACAAAAACACCGAGGAATCCCCTCGGTATGACGAAATTTGCTATGATTGCTGCGCCAGGCGGTTTATCAAGCTTGCTATATACCCCGCTCCAAAGCCGTTGTCTATATTGACCACCGCCACGCCGCTGGCACAGCTATTGAGCATTGTAAGCAGCGCCGACAAGCCGCCAAAGTTTGCTCCGTATCCCACGCTGGTAGGAACGGCTATGACGGGTTTGTCCACCAACCCTCCCACCACGCTGGCCAGGGCCCCCTCCATGCCAGCTACCGTTATCACCACATTGGCCTGACTAAGGACCTTAACATGGGCCAGCAGCCTGTGAAGCCCTGCCACACCAACGTCATACACCCTTTCCACCCTATTGCCCAAAACCTCTGCGGTGATGGCCGCCTCTTCGGCAACCGGTAGATCAGAGGTACCTGCGCTCACAACAGCTATCTTGCCCTTTACAAGTGGCACCTCACACCTTTTTACCACAACGATTCTAGCTATTTCATGATACTCGGCATCAGGGGTCACTTCTTTAATGGCCTCATATATTTCATGGCTCACCCGGGTAGCAAGTATATTTCTGTCACCCCTGGACATCATTCGTTCCACAATGGCTTTAACGTGTTCAGGCCTTTTACCCTGACAGTATATCACCTCAGGATATCCGTTTCGCAGCTGGCGGTGGTGGTCCACCTTGGCAAAGCCCAGGTCCTCAAACGGAAGATACCTTAGGGAATCAAGAGCCTCTTCCACCGTGCAACGCCCTTCTTTTACGTCTTCCAGTATGGCCTTAAGGCGCTCAACGTCCATAATTTCCTTCCCCTTTCAAGGCAGTAGCATCAAAAAACTGCTCTGTCAGCTATGCAGCAAAGCCCTACGATCCTCACACGCTGGTGCTATAGTTAGGCGCTTCCTTGGTGATATAGATATTGTGGGGGTGGCTCTCCCTGAGCCCAGCATTGGTTATCCTGATAAACTTGGCGTTTTTCCTCAGCTCTTCAATGTTACGGGCACCGCAGTAGCCCATGCCGGCCCTCAAACCACCCATGAGCTGATACACCGTATCGGCCAGCGGCCCCTTAAAGGGCACGCGCCCTTCAACGCCTTCGGGCACCAGCTTTTTAGCGTCTTCCTGGAAGTACCTATCGCTGCTGCCGGCAGCCATAGCGCCAAGGGAACCCATGCCTCGGTACACCTTAAAGCGCCTGCCCTGATAGAGTTCCGTCTCGCCGGGGCTCTCCTCGGTACCAGCCAACAGGTTGCCCACCATCACCACGCTGGCTCCCGCAGCTATGGCCTTAACGATGTCGCCCGAATATTTAATTCCTCCATCGGCTATTATGGGTATACCGTATTTATCAGCTTCCTCAGCGCACTCCATTATGGCCGTGATCTGCGGAACCCCTACCCCCGCCACGACGCGGGTAGTACAGATGGAACCCGGCCCTATACCTACTTTAACGCAGTCGGCGCCGGCCTCTATCAGCTCCCTGGTCGCTTCAGCCGTTGCCACGTTGCCAGCAATGACCTGTAGGTCAGGAAACTTCTTCTTTATCTGCTTCACCATGTTGATGACTCCCACAGAATGGCCATGGGCGGTATCCACCGTTATGACGTCCACCTTGGCAGCTACCAAAGCCTCTACCCGCTCCATGGTATCCCGAGCAATGCCAACCGCAGCGCCCACCAGAAGGCGCCCATTTTTATCCTTGGCCGCATTGGGATATTTGATGGCCTTTTCTATGTCCTTGATGGTTATCAAGCCCTTGAGCATGCCGTTTTCATCTACTATGGGTAGCTTTTCTATTTTGTATTTCCTAAGTATCTCCTTGGCTTGCTCAAGGGTTGTCCCCTCAGGAGCTGTAATCAAGTTTTCGGATGTCATCACTTCTCGTATCTTCTTGGAAAAATCGGTCTCAAATCGTATATCCCTATTGGTGATTATGCCTACTAACTTGCCGTTTTCAGTGATGGGAACGCCTGAAATGTGGTATTTCTCCATTAGAGCCATAGCATCAGAAAGCGAATGGTCGGGCGAAAGGTAGAAAGGATCCACTATCACGCCGTGCTCGGAACGCTTCACCTTATCCACTTGCTCGGCCTGCTCCTCTATGGACATGTTCTTGTGGATGATCCCTATTCCGCCCTCCCTGGCTATGGCAATGGCCATCCTGGCCTCGGTAACGGTATCCATAGCAGCGCTGGCAAGGGGAATATTAAGGGTGATGGTCTTAGTGAGCCTGGTCCTTAAATCCACATCCTTGGGAAGAACCTCCGACCGCTGGGGAACCAGCAGTACGTCGTCAAAAGTCAAACCTTCACCGATAATTTTACTGCTAATGGCTAACACTCCCTTCGCTTTATCATATTAAATATATTATAGCCCATAATGTAATTAAAAGATAGTCTATCAAAATTATAATTACCCTGTCAACCCTATTTCCCTCAAACTCATGGCTAAATCAAATATAGTCCCATAGATCATCCCCTTTAACCCGGCTTATAAGCCTATGCCCGTAAAAGCAGCGAATATAATACAGCAAATATCGCTCGGGTCACCTTATGCATTCACGGGCATAATAGAATAGATATTGCTGCGCAAAGCCAGCCAAATGACCAAACTTTTGCCAGGCAAATTCCTTCACTTGTCTGTTGGTATCACCGCTTTCTGGATAAAAATACTGCATCACCCTTTTGATCCATACATCTACCGGGAAAGCCTCGGTCTTGCCCATAGAAAACAGCAGGACGCAGTCAGCTACCTTAGGGCCAACCCCAGGACAGGCCATAAGCGCTTTATAAGCTTCTTGATAAGGCAATTTGGCCACCTCATTGAGCTGTATCTCACCGCTACACACCATCCGGGCAGTTCTCTTTATGTAATCGGCCCTGTAACCGCACCCGCAGGCCATAAGCTGTTCGATTGAAGCGCCAGCAAGGTCAGCAGGACTGGGAAAGGTATAAAAATCCCTGTCTCCCCACTCTATCTTCTTACCAAACTCAAAGGCCAGGTTCTCGATAATCTTCTTAATCCTGGGTATGTTGTTATTAGCCGATATTATGAAGGAAATTAGCGCTTCCCATGGATCCTGATTTAAAATGCGTATTCCCCAACCATATTCCATTGCCCTTTCAAGCAATGGATCGCACGACAAAGCATCCTTCACTTGGCCGTAATCTCTTTCCATGTCAAAATAGTGTTTCCAAAATGAGCCATAATCTTCAATAGAAGCATTTTCCAGCAGCACATTTCCCCCATCGTATGACACCCTAATGACCCTATTACCTGCAATTCCCACATAGCCAATCCCATCCCAGTTCCACCTGAAAGCCTGCCCACATTCAAAAATATGAACCGGCGAAAAGTGTTTCACATTTTTTAAGACTATCCCGTAGCTGGTCTCTTTAATCTCCAAAGCCCATCCACCTTCAACGATATATTTTTGAACCCAAAAATAATTTACACTTTATCGCCCCTTTTTTTCAAGATGGCGATAAAGTGTAAACCCCTATTTATCATTCTTTGGATAACCTCTCATGTATTGCCTTTGCAGCCTTTTTGCCGGCTCCCATGGCCAGTATAACCGTGGCAGCACCCGTTACGGCATCTCCACCGGCATATACCCTGTCCTTGCTGGTGGCACCCGTCTCCTCATCCACTATTATGCCGCCCCACTTTTGCACCGCCAAGCCCGGCGTGGTAGAAGCTATAAGGGGATTGGGGCTGGTCCCTATGGCTATTATAACTATATCTACGTCCATTATGAATTCAGAACCCTCTACGGGTATGGGTCTTCTGCGCCCCGATTCATCGGGCTCACCCAATTCCATCCTTATGCACTTCAAACCCTTCACCCATCCATCTTGGCCCAGTATCTCCACCGGGTTGGTGAGCACATCGAATATGACTCCCTCTTCCTTGGCATGATGTATCTCCTCCAATCTGGCGGGCATCTCGGCCTCCGAACGCCTATACACTATGTGGACCTCCTCGGCGCCCAGCCTCAAAGCGCTTCTAGCGGCGTCCATGGCTACGTTTCCGCCGCCCACCACCGCTATCTTCTTGCCCCGTTTTATGGGAGTATGGCTATTGGGAAAGTCATAGGCCTTCATGAGGTTTATGCGGGTCAAAAATTCGTTTGCCGAGTACACGCCGTTCAGATTTTCACCAGGGATGCCCATGAACTTAGGCAAGCCGGCGCCGCTCCCTATAAATACCGCCTTATAGCCCTCTTCCAACAGCTCATCTATGGTGATGGACTTCCCTACTACCACGTTGGTCAAAATCTTTACGCCCAATTTCTTAAGCCCCTCTATCTCCTTTTTAACCAGAGCTTTGGGAAGCCTAAACTCGGGGATACCGTATATCAAAACGCCGCCCGGCTCGTGGAAGGCCTCAAATATGGTGACGTCATACCCCAGCTTGGCCAGGTCGGCAGCAGCCGTCAAGCCAGCAGGCCCTGCACCCACTATGGCCACCTTTTTACCGTTGGGCTTTATATCCACCTCATCATCTACGCCCTTTTCCATGCAGTAATCGGCTACAAACCTCTCGAGCCTGCCTATGGCAACAGGCTCTCCACGCTTGCCCAGCACGCACCTCTGTTCGCACTGGGTCTCCTGGGGGCAAACCCTTCCGCATATGGCGGGCAGGTTATTGGTTTGGCGTATGATCCTAAATGCCTCCTCGATGTTGCCTTCCACCACAGCAGCTATAAACTGCGGGATCCTCACATTTACAGGGCAACCCTCAACGCACATGGGCTTTTTGCACTGCAGGCACCTCTTGGCCTCCTCTACAGCTTCTTCCAATGTATAACCCAGCGCCACTTCATCGAAATTCCTGCGCCTTACCTCGGGGTCCTGTTCCCGCATGGGTATCCTGTTCAAATTCGCTGCCATAACTTACAGCCCCTCCTTCTCCATCAATTTGCAGATGTGTTGCTCTTCTTCCCGGTACATCCGCTGCCTCCTCATAGCCTCGTCGAAATCCACCAGGTGTCCATCAAAATCCGGACCATCCACACAGGCATAGCGAACCTCACCGCCTACGGTAACGCGGCATCCTCCGCACATGCCGGTACCATCCACCATTATGGGATTCATGCTGACAACGGTATGCACGCCGTACTGTTTGGTGATCTCGGATACCACCTTCATCATGATGAGGGGACCAATGGCTATTACCTCGTCATATTGGTTTCCCTGGTCCAGCAGTTCTTTGAGGACATCCGAAACAAACCCCTTGCGCCCGTATGAGCCGTCATCGGTGGTTATATACAGGTTATCGCATATACCCCTTATTTCCTCCTCAAGAATGAGGTACTCCTTGCTCCTGGCGCCTATTATCACGTCAACGGAAGTACCCTTCTCCCACAGATACTTTATCTGCGGATATAAAGGCGCCACACCAACGCCGCCGCCTATGCACAGCACGCGCTTTAAGCCATCCAGCTCCGATGCTCTTCCCAGCGGCCCCACAAAATCCAGGATGCTATCGCCTTCATTGAGCTGAGCTAAAAGGCGTGTGGTCAAACCGACTTCCTGAAAGATAATGGTAACCCAACCTTGCTGCCTATCGTAATCGGCTATGGTCAAGGGAATCCTCTCCCCTTCCTCTTTCACGCGCAGGATTATAAACTGTCCTGGCATAGCCCTCCGTGCCACAAAGGGCGCCTCCACCTTCATCAGCCATATGGCCGGAGCTAGCTTCTCTTTCCTCAAAATCTTGTACATCTTTCCTTCCTCCTTTATTTGTTTTACTTCGCCTCAAACTACCAGACTCCGCGCCGTGACGTTTACGGCAATTACGTTTATGCCCGTCAATATGTCCACATCCTTTGCCACTGCCGATTGCACTTCTTCCAGCACCATGTGTATCTTATAGCCATATTTCACCGCCACATCGATGTATATTATCAACCCATCATCTCTGCTGGTAAGGCTGGTATTCAAAACCCTCACTACCCCTTCCACCCTCTGAGCGTTGTAGGCCGCAATAGCCTCGATGGCGGTATCGGCAATATAGAACCTGCCCATATAGCTGTAAGTGGGACGCACTACCGTCTTTTCCACAGCTTCCAACCTCTTGTCCTTGCCAGCAATCCTGAATATCTTAAGGGGATCTATGAAATACCCGGAGAAGTCCTTGCGTATCTCAAAGGTGGGCACCGGAATGACGTGCTTGCCTTGTTCATGGCGATATTTTCGTGCCAACCTGATCTCCTGACTGGTTGAAACGTCCTCAATCCTTATGACCTCGTGAACAGGCGGCAATTCCAAGTGTTTGATTATCTTGTCTATCATCTTCATGGAAGTACCGAGGATCAAAATGGAATCAGGCATAACGAGGTTGATGGCCTCTTTTACCTGCTTTGCATGCTCTTCATCCATAAAAAGGGCTCTCCTGACGGCTGCTATCCTTGTGGGCTCCTTTTTGGCCGAAACGCCGGCAACAATCTTGTTGCGCTTTATAAACAGGCCATCGTCAATTATATACTCGATCCCCTTTTCACTGGCCAATGTTAGGGCCTTATAGCTCTTGCCCGTGCCACTTGGGCCTATCAAGGCATAAACCTTCACAGTCTGCCTCCCCTTTTTTTAATCTCCGTCAACGAAGACCAATTGCTGCGCAAAAAATCATTTATCTCCAACGTTGTAATACTCGCAGTACTGGGCCAGAAAGCACTCATGGCATTTGGGCTTCCTGGCGGTGCACACCCTTCTCCCATGCCGTATAAGCCAGTGATGGGCACTGGACCACTTATCCTTGGGGATGTTTTCCATAAGCTGCATCTCGGTATCCCTCACGTTTGTAGCGTGGGCCAGCCCTAATCTATTGGCTACGCGAAATACATGGGTATCAACAGCAATGGCATCAATCCCAAAGGCATTGCTGGCTACAACGTTTGCAGTTTTCCTACCCACCCCCGGAAGGGTCTGGAGCTCTTTCACATCCCGGGGAACTTGTCCACCGTATTTATCCAGAATAATCTGGCTGGCCTTGATTATATTTCTGCTCTTTGTCTTATAAAAACCGCAGCTGAAAATTTCCTTCTCCAGCTCTTCGGGGGACAGGCGTGCAAAATCCTCGGGACCCGGGTACTTTTCAAAAAGCGTAGACGTAACCTTATTTACCTGCCTATCCGTGGTCTGAGCCGAAAGCATAGTAGCCACCAGAAGCTGAAACGGAGTTTTATATTTGAGCTCTGTAGTGGCTCCTCTATAATGCTTTTCCAATTCATCCAATATTCTTTGATATCTTTCCCTGTCAGTCAACAGAGCCCTTTTCCCCTTTCTCCAACAGAATATCTTTGCATATTATACAATAAATATTGCAATTTACTCAACAGGATATATATGAAAACAACCCATCGTCGTATCAAGCCTTTACAAGCCATACGGACAGCATACCATTAACTGATCGGCCTCCGCCAAATCCCTGCAATAAAATTTTCATGTGGTGCATATAAATTTACTGAATTTACATGTCCTATGAACTTCAATGATATCAAAGATTAAAGATTATGGCACGCATCGAGGGAGGTGGCAAGGTGAAACTATATCACCGCAATGACCATATAGTGCGGTTTAAAAACGGAGATTTGTGGCACTTTTTCCCCCTAAAAGAAAAGGGTATATACCTGCGCTGCATGAAAAAAGGCGGAGGATGGAGGGATGCCATTGAGCTTGTAGCAAATACTCATGACCACTTTTCGGTATCCATCGACTGCCATGACCACCTGCACCTGATATATCAAGATTACAATGGCGAACTTATATATATGGAATACAACGGAAATAGATGGAACAAGCAGACGCTTCATCGATACGACGCCTCAGCGTACGTAGTGCAATTCCCTACCGTCATCGCTTTTGATCAGCAGGTCCACGCCATTTTCGCTATGCGTACAATCCCATTTACCGGTGTCTGGAGCCTATATCACTGCTACAACAAAGGTAACGGATGGATTATAGGAGAGATAACCAGGTACACAGACGGAAAACAGACCAGCCCCTTTTATCTTGACCATGATCGAGGGAATATTCACATGGTTTACCGCAACCTGTACCATAACCAATATCGGTTATTTTACTGCCGTTTTGACGGTGCCCGCAATCGATGGAGCATACCTGAAAACTTAAGCCGCAACCTGGCCGATTGCAACATGCCCAGCATCCTGGTCAAAAACGATAAGCTTCACCTTGCATGGACATCAATAAAAAATTCCAACCTGCAGGTTATGTACCGCAGTTGGTCCCTTAATTCATACTTCAAAGCCGGGTTGGAAAAAGTGAAGCTTCTGTCCAGTCAGGAATCAAACTGTTCGGACCCACAGCTACTTTGGGTGGATGATCTGCTGTGGTGCATTTGGTACCAAAACGGCGATATATACTGCTGCTCATCGCCCGATGAGGGGATAACCTGGACCCAGGCAAAACCACTGGGGTGGTCTCATGTAGACTGCTGCCACTGCATAAAATATTCCAGCAATTATCCCCAAGACCGGTTACACCTTAAAATGCATCGCATATTGGCAAACCTGGAAAACGGCCTAAAAATCCCCATACCAGGAAAACCCAGTGGCCTTTTCCACGACATACACGCTGTAAACATGGAAAATCTGCCTGGGAAATCAACCGTGGATCAACCCTGCAGCGAACACTCCTACCCGTCACAGCAGGTAGATGCGCATTCTTCATCTACAAAGCAAAACAGCACCGCTTCCCTCTCAGCGGCATCCCAAAACTCCTCCCATACCCCACCAGAAGAAACCTTGTGGAAAAATCCCGCTTCTGCGCCGCCAACCACCCATCGGGAGATGGACCATTTAAAACCGGACAACAGCCAGGCTGCTCCCCAAAGCAGCTTTGATGAGGCAAATCCCTCTATTCATGATGCAGCTCTGAATGTGGCACATTACGTAGCAGACAAAAAGTACAGTACACCTCTACCACATGCACAGCGGCCAGAAACCCAATTGAAAGGCACCTCCATGGAACCGGGCAATACAAGGCCAGAGCACCACCGCACTTATGAAAATGCTGAACAGACGACTACGGACCAGGCCTTATCAGACAGCACGGCAAATCACGTGCTGGCCTTAATACAGAAGATGAACAGGGCAAATGAGCTAAGAACGGTGGTTCAGGGGCTCCTCGGCAAAAACCAATCGGAGCAGGACAGCGTCCATTACCTTTGCCAGCTTGATATCATGTTGAATTCCTGTATTAAGAAAGCCGAAGAAATCCAGGCTGAAAACCAGGCCATCATGAGGGAGATCGACGCGCTGCGAAGGCGCTCCATAGAAAATCAGCGGCAATGGGAAATTTTTCTGGAACAATTTGAAGCAATAAAAGAGCTGCTTGAAAAAAAACTAAAAACGGGATTTTTAAGAAAAATCATAGGCTAAGGTCGTAATTATTTTGAAGGGGGACTTAATAGTGATATACATGGACAATGCAGCCACTTCTTGGCCAAAACCCGAATCGGTCTATAGGGCGGTTGTGGATTGCATGAAAAATTACGGGGCTAATCCTGGCCGTTCAGGGCATAAGATGGCCATACAAGCGGGAAAAATACTGCTCCGTACCCGTGAACTTCTGTGCCAACTCTTTTCCATAGATGACCCCTTCCAAATGATATTTACCCTCAATGCCACCGAAAGCCTGAACCTGGCCATCAAAGGTTGCACAAAGCCGGGCGACCACATCATCACCACCACGATGGAACACAATTCGGTGGTTCGCCCGCTCAAGGAGCTGGAAAAGTATGATATAAAAACCACCTATGTCAGGGCCGACAGTCAGGGGCGCATCGACCCTGATGACATAAAAAAGGCCATTCGACGCAATACACGCCTCATCGTTACCACCCACGCTTCTAATGTGACGGGCACCCTGATGCCCATAGATGAAATAGGTAAAATCGCAAGGGAACACGGCATACTGTATTTGGTAGATGCTGCACAAACCGCCGGCATAATACCTATCAACCTCTCAAAGCTGCCCGTAGATATGATGGCCATGCCGGGGCACAAAGGATTGCTTGGCCCTCAAGGAACCGGCGTGCTCTATATCGCTCCCCATGTAACCTTAAAGCCGTTAAAGGAAGGGGGTACTGGAAGTCAGTCTGAAAACCTGTATCAGCCCGAATTTGCCCCTGACAGGTACGAATCGGGAACGCAAAATACTCCCGGAATTGCCGGCCTTGGGGCAGGAATCAGCTACATACTACAGCGGGGCCAAAATGAACTGCTGGCCCACACCAACAGGCTGGAAAAATTCTTTTTGGAAGCTGTATCCCTAATCCCCGGCGTAAAGCTCTACGGCCCTACAAACATGGATGAACGAATTAGTGCCATCTCCATAAATATAAAGGATTTCGACTCGACCTACATCGCGAGCTTATTGGATGAAAGGTATGACATCGCCACCCGAGGCTCTCTTCACTGCGCTCCCCTGGCCCATCAAACCATAGGCACATTAAAGCAGGGAACTGTGCGCTTCAGCCCAGGCATTTTCAACACCATGTACGAAGTCGTGGAGTGCATAAGAGCCCTTGAAGAGCTCAGCCGTCTAAAATAATAAAAAGAGAAACCCCCGCAAGTCGATATCCTGCAAGGGGTCTCCATTCGTCAACCGATTATGCTTTTGACATCCACCAACCCTCTGCCCTGAGCGTATATATTCCTATCTATGGTCCTAGCGTATTTCATGATCAGGGTCTTTACCTTATCGGGCGTATACTCGGGATGGGCTTCAAAGATAAGGGCCGCAATGCCAGCTACTATGGGCGCCGCCACCGACGTTCCTGACATGGTGGTGTACGCCTTCCCCAATGAATAAAGCCTTGGCCCTCCGGTATAGCTACGGTCAGCGTTTAAAGACACGACATTGACCCCGGGCGCCACCACATCGGGCTTGGGTATATTGCCATGGGCCGGACCGCGGCTTGAAAATTCTGCCACCACATCATCGCTTATATCAACCGTTCGCTTATCGTCTACCGCTCCTACCGTCATGATGCTGGGACTTATTCCCGGAGTGGTGATGGTTCCCCTCTTTGGCCCCGAATTGCCGGCCGCAGCAGTCACAAAAATGCCCTGTTTCCAGAGCTGATTGACCGCCACTACAAGGGGGTCATTATTCATAGCCCCTGAAGCTTTGGAACCAAGGGATAGGCACACCACCTTTATATTATATTTATCCTTGTTATCTGCTACCCATTGCAGGCCGGCAACTATCTTTGAAGCGCTGCCTTCCCCATCCTTGTTCATGGCTTTAATAGCAATTACGTTGGCCTCGGGCGCTACCCCTGCATATTTCCCGCCCGAAGAATAGCCGTTTCCGGCCGCCACCCCTGCAACAAACGTGCCATGCCCGTTATCGTCGTAAGGATCCTTTCTGTTGTTGACAAAATCCTTAAAAGCTATGATCCTATTTTTGGGTCTTATCAAATCAGGATGCGGATAAACGCCGGTATCGATGATGGCAATGCCTATATTTTTTCCGGTATATCCCTTTAAATTTACATCCCGGGCTCCCACCTCTTGCGTGGCTATATTTAAAAGCGAATTTATATCCACATCATCAGTAACATATCTTATGGATTCAACTTGTGCGACCTTCTCCAGCATGGCCCGCGGGATTTCAACTGCATAGGCATTGATGAAAGGAAACTCATATACTATGGTTATGCCCATCTTTCGCAAGCATTCCCTGCAAATAGGACCTTGCTCTTCTTTAGAAAATACAATGGCCGATACCTTACCGTCAGTAGTCAAGGTCTGAACCTTTTTAATGAGCCTGCGGTCGATCTTTTCTTCCATTTTACTTGCCCTATCCAGAAAAGGAAACAGTAGCATTCCCATCAGGAGATTCAAAACCTATTCCCCCCTTCACTTGCATTTGGTATATCTTATGTATACCCTCTGCAAGTTGTTAAGGGGGACCTGTGAAGTTTTCTCTGTTTAATGGCTTACAGTTCCCTGAGCAATCTCTCCAGCTTTTTTCTCTGCTGTGGATCCAGCATTGGCGTAATGGCCCTTATCATGCCTATGGCCTTTTCACGGGAAATGCCGCCTTTGCCCGATTTGATCATATCAGCTATCTCGCGTATCAGCTCATCTTCCGATTTGCCCTGCATGCTTTGAACCATCTGAAGCAATCTTTTCATATCTTGGTTTCCTATATTCATCAAAACACCACCTCTTAAAACTTAATGTCGTTCTAATACATAAATTATTCAAAAACTCCCATATTGCTACTTAAGTCCAATGCACAATTTATACAAATCAGCATATTATGGTAGAGAAAAATATAAGGGATGGTGAGCCATTTATGTCTCACGAGGCGCTCAAAGGAAGCTTCAAGGGTGCCAATGTGTTATTTTTCTTTATGGCACTAACGCTCCTATGGGATGTACATTTTGAAATAAACCATCTGCTTTTCTTCTTTATATTCCTGGTATTGAGATCCGAGGTATAACATGGTATAGAGAGCAAGGAGGAATTCTATGGAAAGGAAATACCTTTCTACCCCGGTACCTTCAACGACAGCAACCCGTAAAACGAGGCAACCAAATAACCAATTTCCGCAGGAACGGCCACCCGATAAGGCTAAACCATCGCCACCTGCAACCATGGATTCATCTATAGGAGGTTGGTCAGCCGCTCCTAAAAAAATTTACGGCTTCCTGACGCACCCTGTAAATCCGCTGCCGCTGTTTTTCATCTTCATCATGATCAGGATACTGGCCTCAGACATACATAACAAAAACAGAGCGTTCTCCATCCACGACCTGAGGAATTCCATCAGCCAGGCGATATTTAATCCTGAAACCATAAACATGCTTATGGCCGCAAGCCCGTATCTGGACGTGCCAGAGCAGGAAGGGTTATACACCATTATAGGCATACTGGAGGCCATTCAAATACTCAACGGCATTCGGGAAGGAAGCTACCAAGCTCAACGCATGCAACAAATCCCCGTTCTAGGATTGGAAAACGAAAACAGGAATTTAGGAATAATCAAGGCACTAAAAGACTACATGCCTGAAAGCAGCCGATCCTTTATCGATAGTGCTATACAGCTCCACGAGTCGATCGAAAAGCTTATAAACAACATTAAGATATACAGAAACAACCTGAAAATAGCAGGCAATCGCAAGCCCAACCCCATAGAAGACCTGGGCGAAATCATAAAAGTCATAAAACCCATCTTACCCGATGAGCAACAAAGCAAATTGGAGAGGCTTCAAAAGGTCATTCAGATTGCTCAGGTAATGGATCTGGACGAAAGGATAATAAAAAATAGAGAAATAAACGCCAATAAAAAGGACGATAAAGATAGTTCGGTGCAAGGCCAGCCAGAAAAAAACGACATCACAACGGATGCAACCGATCATGACGACGGTAAAGACCAATACCCGTCACAAAAAGGAACGGATTACAGCAATGCCCAACAAACTGCATCAAATGACGAGCAAAGCCAATCTCTCGAAATGCTCATTAAGCTTATACAGCTATTGACGCAACCTTCAGCTAAAACGCAATAGAAAAAGGGCCTGTCCCCAGGCCCCTCTTTTTTGGCATTTCAGCGGCGCTTCAAAGCTTTTTCCAGCACAGGCAGTACCATTAACGCCAACATACCCCCTACCGATGCGGTAACCAGCTGTGGCCAGCTAAACTTCAAAGTCAGCAATTCTTTTGCCGGCAGCGGCATATCGGGCATAAATAGCGGTATGGCCACATGCACTACCATTATATACAAAACCAAGAATTTGCACATTGCCCCCGCAGCCAGAGCCAGGTATTTATTCTTTCTGTAAAGAAGCGCTACTAAAACGACAAGGGCAGCATTGCCCAACGCCACAAACGGCACCATGACAGGATTTGGAAGCACGCTTTGTAGGAAGGCTACCACTGGCGTCAAAATGGCAACCATGAGCCCTCCCTCAACCCCTACCGTTATCGCTGCAACAATCAAACAAAAATTCACCAGCGACCCAATTACATACTGATCTACCAGGCTGGGTATGGGCAAAAACAGCCTCAGCGATTGAAGCAGCACTGCCAAAGCCAGCAGTATAGCAGTCCTAACGACGAAATCAACTTTTTTATTCATGACAACCACTTCCCACCTCAATCACAAAATTTTTTTGGGGTTAAGGCGCTTTTAACGGTAACCCCTTTTAGGTTCCCAAGCTTTCCGGTAAACGCTCCTATGTCATCGGTGGTACCTTCCACTATGAGGGCAATCACAGAAATGCCCCTTTCCCTATAAGGGATTCCCATTCTGCCTACGATGATATGCGAATACTCCCTTATATAGTCGTTTACCCGCTGACCAACCTCCTTAGGGTTATCTACCACGATTCCAATTACCCCAATCCTACTTTCCATGGCTTTCACCTCCACCGGCTCCATTGTTGAAAAACGCGCAAAAATTATATATCATCCTTACATACCTTTACAACCAGAACGGTAACGTCATCCAGCATCCTCTTATCCCCTAAAAGGGTGTGATAAGCATCGATTATCTCATCGCATATCTCCTGTGCCGAGACCCCCTTCAATCCTTTTAAGAATTCTACTAATTTATCCTGTGAAAAGAGTTCGGGCTGTGCCGGGTCTATCTCTATAAGCCCATCTGTATAGAATACAAGGCTGTCCCCGGGTTCCAGATGCACCGTAGTGTTTTTGTAAAACGGCTTAAAATAAGGAGCAAATTTGCAAATGGGGAATCCATCAGCCTGCAGCACCTCAACCTGGCCATCGGCCCTGATAATAAGGGGATTGGTGTTCATGCCAGCCGACGCATAGGTAAACTTTCTAGTGACCACATTGTAAATGCCATATAGCATCACCACATATATCTCATCGGGGAAGGGCATCTCGTTATAGGTATGGTAGCAATTCATCAACACGCCTCTGGGGGTAAACACCTTCTGGCGTCCATCATCATACACCTTTTTAAAATTTATATTTTGATTGATAAACACATTGATCATGGCAGCAGACACGCCGTGTCCCGCCACATCCCCTATGAGAATGCCCACCCTCTCATCATCCAGCTTGAAAATGTTGTAGAAATCGCCGCCCACGTTTTCACAAGGCATATACCTGGCCGCAAATTTCAAACCCTTTACGCTGGGGAAGGTGGTGGGCAAAAGCGCCAGCAAGATATTCCGGGCATACTCGAGGTTTTTCATCAGGTTTTGATTGGCCGCGGTGATTTCGGCGGTCCTTTGAGCTACCAGCTGCTCCAGATTGTTTATATAAACGCTCAGCTGGCTTTCAGCGTTCCTCAATTCCTGATATGGCTTTTGTACGTTTTGCACAAATAGGGCCCTGAACAAAAGATAATATGCTATGATCTTGTATATGTGCCCTAAAAAATTATAGGTATCGTAGACATCGGTATATTGCGTAAAGGCCATAGCGCTAAAAACGCTAAATACCAACCCCTTTATTATGAGCACATATCCCTTATCCTTACAACCTCCATTTATATAAGCCACCAGAAATATGACAGCAGTTACTAGCTGGGTGAAAACGGTCAAATATTCCAGATATACCTTAAGGGGCGTCAGACCCTTACCTTCGACATACAGCGGCGGCAAATCATCAATATGATAGTTGACCACTAAGAGCAAAAAAATCGAATACGCCACCGTGGCTAAAACCCATAATCCCTCACGGCTTCTCACTTTCCTATCGACAGGCACCAAGCTGGATGCCAGCATACCAAATGACATGGTTAGACGTGCTAATACCCAAAAAGAGGTGGCCTTTTCGGCCGAGGATTCAGTTAAAAATACCGGCATTCCCTTATAGGAAAGGGTATGAAACAGGTCAAGTAGCGATACCGCCAGAAAGGTGCAGGCAATTACCACAGACCTTAAACGGTTGGTTTCCTCAAATGTATAAAAAGTAACTGCAAATACAGTAAAGGACATTACAATGCTAGACAGCTCTAAAAAAATATGCCATGTTAAAAAAAAATTGGACGGAAAGATGGTGTAAAAAAAATCATCGCACCAAGCGAGTACAACAAACAAAATCACCGACACCGATATTATGTAAACTATACCGGTGAACTCCTTTTTTAACTTCAAAGCCAATTGAACCATAATATTTACATTTGCCCCCAACCCTACTTAATTTCCCTTCAACCAATTCATTAGAGGTTTTACTTCTGATCCTTTATCCTGTCAGCCTACCAAAATATTACCATTTAAAATCATATTTCTATTATACTCGTCATTTGTCATAAAGTCCATACCGCCTTCCCTCGTTTTTATGGGCTTTACAGATAAATCTGCTTATCGGTCTTCCCTTCCAGTTTACCTATCCCATATCCCAATGAAAAGCTCTGCATCATGCTTCCTGCAATGATGGCAACCAATAATTCCATGCTTTCCTTATCCAGGCCTACATCGGCCTTCCTCATAAATTCCCTCATCTTGTCCCTTGCCAGATCCATAATGGCCTGGCGCGTACCGCTGTACTGCTTATCCAATTTTTTGTTTCCTTCCCTAGTATATTGCCTCAACATCTCATCCGCCCTCATGCCAATCAAAACCCCTTTTGCTTTATTATGGTATTTCCCCCTTTCAATAGTTCCCTAATTTTTCAGTTTTATACTCTAGGCAGCTTTAATTTATTTTTCAAAAACCGACAAAAAAGGCCTGTGAAAAACCATTTTCACAAGCCCAAAGGGGTTTCTAAAGAATGCTATTTTAATGCAAACGCATCGTTTTGTCCGGTATTAATTGCTTTGTCGGGTATTATTAAAAGTATATCTTAATATCGCCATGCGTCTTTCAAACTTAATGAATGTACATTGTAATTTGCTTATAGAAAGATTGTTCAAATTGCTGAAAAGCACGATGAGAACTAAAAGAAGTGCCAAAAACTCTTCCTGTCCTCTGCAACAGGCTCTATTTGAACAAGATCTTTAAAGCAAAAACGCAATGTTTGTAGTGATAGTTACTCTTCGAAATTGTTGGTTATGAGCTTAGTAATACCGCATAAAGCTTCTGCCTCATCCGGCCCTACAACCTGGACTTTGAATTTACAGCCCTTATAAATGCCCAACGACAGAATTGAAAGTAAGCTCTTGCCGTTGCCTACCTTTCCATCTTTTATGACAAAAACATCTGATTTATAGCTATTGGCAACCTTTATAAACTTGGCAGCAGGTCGAGCATGAAGGCCCATTTCGTTTTCAACAACAAAGTCTTTTTCCAGCATGTTGCCCCCTCTTCCCGATCCCATTCTTCCCGATCCCTATCTAACATTTTAATACAAAAAATTAATAAAGTTCCTAAACATATGGATATCCAAAAAATATTCTTGTCCTATATTGTACTGCAATTTGACATAAAATACAATGCCAATGTTACCATAAAATTAAAATTTGCATTTCAGCAGATATTCTACAATGGCTCTTAACCTGCTGAGCTCCCCAAAAGCTTGACGGTCAATTCTGCCTTCTTCTAGGAAATCCTTGAGCCCACTGCATATATTGCTATACGCAAAACTGATGGTCTTTTCAAATCCATCTACGGTAACCTTCAGCACAAGGTTCATATCTGGATACATCTCAATACCAGGGATAAAGTCCTTCGGATAGCTGGACTGCAACTCCCCTACCTTAAGCTTGTTTATGACATGATCTAACACCTGCTTGACCTGCCTCTGAGTAAGATAGCCGCTTTCCACTTTATCTTCAAAAGGCTCTCTTCTGACGCGCACTCTCCCATTGCCGTAAAGTTCAAACATTGGTTGAGAGCTTCCAGTTTCCTGTATATAGATGAGCATATTTTCAGAGGATGAGTTATATGAGATCTCAATACCAGATGCACACCCTTCCAGAAGAGCTGTCAAAGCCAGCATTGCCATTAATGCGATAAAAGGTACTGCCCCTTTCAATACCCCTCACCTCGACCCTTTTAATCTCTAAATTCTAGACGGTATCGAAGTTAAAAAGTTTCGCCTACAGCCTCATTGCCTCGTACAGCATAAAAAATGACAGCTGTTGCAACTGTATCCATAGTATGATATTATTTTGATAACTGCGAAAAATGACAGATTGATTACATTATAACCGTTATAAGCCAAATCCAATGACGAGGAGGTATACATAAGTGGCAACACAGGATAAGATGGACAAGATTGTGGCCCTATGCAAAAATAGAGGCTTCATCTATCCCGGCTCGGAGATATACGGCGGGCTGGCCAACACATGGGATTACGGCCCTTTAGGAGTAGAGCTTAAAAACAACATAAAAAGAGCCTGGTGGAAGAAATTCATTCAGGAAAACCCTTACAACGTCGGCGTCGATACAGCCATCCTCATGAATCCCCGTACATGGCTGGCCTCTGGCCATCTGGAGAGGTTCAATGACCCCTTGATGGACTGCAAAGAATGCAAGGCCCGCTTCCGCGCTGACAAGCTGATTGAAGATTACATGGTAGCGCAGGGCGTATCCAACCCTTCGGTGGCCGGATGGAGCGACCAGCAGATGGAAAATTACATAAGGGAGCATCAAATCCCCTGCCCCGAATGCGGCAAACACAACTTCACCTCGATACGGTACTTTAACCTTATGTTCAAGACCTTTCAGGGCGTCACCGAAGATTCCAAATCTGAACTGTATCTAAGGCCCGAAACGGCACAGGGCATATTCGTAAACTTCAAGAACGTGCTCAGGACATCAAGAAAGAAAATTCCCTTTGGGATTGGGCAAATAGGTAAAGCCTTCCGCAATGAGATCACCCCTGGCAACTTCATCTTCCGGACCAGGGAATTTGAACAGATGGAGCTGGAATTCTTCTGCAAACCGGGAGAAGACATGGAGTGGTTCCAATACTGGAAGGACTTCTGCAGAAAATGGCTCATCGACCTGGGTATGAAGGAAGAGGACATTCGCTTCAGAGATCACTCACCGGAGGAACTATCCCATTACAGCACAGCCACCACCGATATAGAATACCGTTTCCCCTTCGGCTGGGGGGAAGTCTGGGGCATAGCCAATAGAACCGATTTCGACCTGAAGCAACACGCCCTCTATTCAGGCGAAAACTTCAATTACCTTGATCCAACCACCAACGAGCAATACATCCCCTATTGTATAGAACCTTCGGTAGGCGTTGACCGCATAATGCTGGCTTTCTTATGCAACGCCTATGACGAGGAACAGCTGGAAGACGGAGAGGTAAGGACGGTGCTGAGGCTGCATCCCGCTTTGGCGCCATTCAAAGCGGCGGTGCTCCCACTTGTGAAAAAGCTGCGCGAACCAGCACAGCAGCTGTACCTTGACCTGCTCAAGAAGTTCATGGTGGACTACGACGAAACCGGTAGCATTGGCAGGCGGTACAGGCGGCAGGATGAAATCGGAACTCCGTTCTGCATCACCGTGGACTTCGATACCCTGGAGGATAACACAGTTACAATTAGAGACAGAGATACCATGGAGCAGATAAGGATCAAGATAGATGAGATAGAAGATTATCTGGATGAGAAAATCCAGTTTTAAGAAATCAGCCGGGCTTCACGCCCGGCTGATTTTTATTTTAGACATTTAGACAGCAGAAAGCCTTTTGGTACCGACCTACTCTACTACAGATAGGACGCTATAAAAGGCGGGCTTGGGCTGCAGCTTGCCATCAAACAGACGCGAATAGTTCTTGTCGTTTTTGTAAAAGAGGTATTCGTCCATCAAGCCAAACACGGTTACGCTGGTAATGTTTGCATTTCCACCGCTGGCAGTATCCATCTCCTTTAATACGGTAAACACTTCCCTGTAGCGCTCGGCCTGCTTTTTCATGGATTGCTCGCTCTTATCGTTGCTGCTTATAGTGAGCTCGGTAATATGTATCTCCAACCCCAGCTTGGCAAACTCAGAGAGGGCTGTCTTGAAGCAATCCGGACCTCTCGTTATGCCAGGATATGTCAGGTTCATGTAGCCCTGCATGCCAATCCCGTCAATCAGTCCCTTTTCCTTGAGATACGATACCAGCTTGATGATGCATTCTGTCTTCTTAGGTTGAAACGTATTGTAATCGTTGTAGAAAAGCTTCACATCGGGCGCTGCGTATTTCCTGGCATATTCAAATGCCTTTTCAACATACTCCACGCCTATCACTTTATACCACAGGTTATCCTTGTTTCCATCATATCCCTCTTGCATCCGAAACGCCATTTTCCTTTATATCCCCCGGTTGAGCTACATTTCCTCTTTGAGCACACGATAAAAGAAAGGCCGTTATCATGAGCGCCATCAAAAGCAATGGCCATCTCTTATTCATGATCTTTAATACCCTCATACACCACAAATTTGGGTAAGCCTAGAAACGACCAGCTAAATAAGGGTATATAACGCTTTTTATGGAATGGTTTGTTTGCCAAAGAAACTATTGTTCAAAAAATAAGAATGATGCCCCTAAATTGGTTGCATTTTTATTCATATTATTGTATAATTATAAATACAATTTATTTAGGGAGGGTAAAAGGTGAATACGCAGGAAATAATAGCCCTTGACAAGAAGTACTACATGAATGTTTTCGGGGAACGGCTGCCAGTAATATTCGAATATGGCAGGCAATCCACCCTATACGATAAAGAGGGAAAGGCATACACCGATTTTGTGGCCGGAATAGCAGTCAACGTGCTGGGATATGGCCATCCTGCCCTGGTGGAAGCCATCACCTCCCAGGCCCAAAAACTGCTCCATTGCTCGAACCTGTTTTATATAGAAGCTCAGGCCCAAGCGGCAAAACTTCTGGTGGAAAACAGCTGCGGCGATAGAGTATTCTTTGCAAACAGCGGAGCCGAAGCCAACGAAGGGGCTATCAAGCTGGCCCGAAAATATTTTTATGATAAGGGCATGAATAAATATGAGATAATAACCGCTACCAATTCATTCCATGGCCGAACCCTGGCTACCCTTGCAGCCACAGGCCAAAAGAAATACCAGAAACCCTTCATCCCCATGCCTAAGGGTTTTAAAAGCGTACCCTATAACGATCTGGAAGCTTTAAAAAAGGCCATTACCCCCAAAACATGTGCTATCATGCTGGAGCTAATACAGGGCGAAAGCGGAGTTATCGAAGCTACTTATGAATATGTAAAGGGCGTGAAACAGCTGTGCAACGAAATGGGTATCTTGCTCATACTGGACGAGGTTCAAACCGGCATGGGAAGGACCGGTAAGCTGTTTGCATATCAACACTTTGGCATACAACCCGACATCATCACCCTTGCAAAGGGATTAGGCGGAGGCGTGCCTATAGGAGCCATAATAGCTAAGGAAAGCGTGGCATCAGCCTTTGACCCCGGCAGCCACGGGTCCACCTTTGGAGGAAATCCCTTGGCCTGTGCGGCAGCCATAGCCGTGATCACCACCCTTCTAAATGAAGGGTTGATCGATAGGTGTGCCCAGCTGGGAGAGCATTTCAAGCAAAGGCTTATGTACCTAAAGGATAAATACCCCTTCATAAAGGATGTGAGGGGAAAGGGCCTCATGCTGGGCATGGAGCTTGAATCCTCCGTCCCGGGTAAAGAAATAGTAAATGCAGCTCTTAAGCAAGGGTACATCATAAATTGCGCCGGGCACAATACTTTGAGGTTCCTACCCCCGCTGGTGATTACTAAAGCGGAAATTGACGGCCTGATAGACGCTTTGGATGGGATATTCCAACAGGTATTGGAAAGCCAGGGATTCAGCCTAACCGTGAAAAATGGCGCGCAATGCCGCACTACTGCTTAAGAATACTATAAAAGGGGTGAATTGTAGGTGGACCTTTACAATTACAAGCCCCAAAAGCCTTTCTCACAAAAACACCTTATAACCCTACAAGATTACAGCCAGGATGAAATATATCAGGTGTTGAGCACCGCCTTTGATCTTAAAAAAAAGCTCAAAGCCAACATCCCCCATCCCTATCTTAAGGGCAAAACCCTGGGCATGATATTCACCAAGTCCTCCACTCGAACCAGGGTTTCCTTTGAGGTGGGCATATATCAGCTGGGAGGATATGGCCTTTTCCTAAACGCCAACGACATCCAGCTAGGCCGCGGAGAGGCTATAAGCGATACCGCCAGGGTATTGTCTCGATATCTAGATGGGATAATGATAAGGACCTTCAAGCAGGAAGACGTAGAACAATTGGCCAAATACAGCTCCGTCCCCATCATAAATGGGCTTACCGACCTTTTGCATCCATGCCAGATACTGGCCGACCTCATGACCATATACGAGAAGAAAGGTACTTTAAGCGGCCTTAAACTGGCCTTCATAGGAGATGGGAATAACGTGGCCCACTCCTTGCTTATAGGATGCACCAAAGTAGGCATGCATATATCCATAGCCTCTCCCAAGGGCTATGAGCCGAAAGAAGAGATAGTCAAAATGGCAAAGGAAAACGGAATAGCTACTGGGAGCAATGTATTGATATCCAATGACCCCATAGAAGCCATACGCGATGCAGACGTGGTATATACCGACGTATGGGCCAGCATGGGGCAGGAGCACGAGTCAGAAAGCCGTGCAAAGGTTTTTGCCCCATACCAGGTCAACAAGGAGCTGTTTTGGCATGCCAAAGGCGATGCTATCTTCTTGCATTGCCTTCCGGCCCATCGCGGCCAGGAAGTGACTAATGACATTATAGACAGCCCGCAATCGGCAGTCTTTGACGAGGCTGAAAATCGGCTGCACGTGCATAAAGCCATCATGGTGCTATTGATGGGAAATAAAGCAAATTAATCTTGTTATCTATCGAACATCAAAGATTTTGGCTTTTCATTTTAATTGTCTCGTAAAAGGAGAGGGATAAAGATGGATTTGGTGATAAAAAAGGCTTCCGAGCAAGATGTCTTTGCCATACACGACATCGTTCAACAAGCTTTCCAAGCATATGCCAGGGAACTTGGATTTCCGAACAAGATATCAGCACTTAAAGAAACGCCCCAAACCATCCTAGAAGAGCTGCGAAAAAAGACCATATTCATAGCCTTTCTCAATGGCCAGCCAGCGGGCACCATCCGCCTAGAGGTTTTGCCACCCGGAAAAGTGGGCTATATAAGCCGTTTTGGCGTGCGCCCTGACGTACAAAACTGCGGCGTGGGGAAAGCCCTCATCAGAGCAGTGGAACAAGAAGCCAGGGAATTGGGGCTGTCAGCCCTTGCGCTGCATACCGCTTCAAAAATGACATCCCTGGTACGCTTTTATTATGGAATGGGTTTTTACATCCATTCCACATCCACCGACCGCGGCTACATTCGCGCCCTCATGTGCAAAGAGCTGGAGCAATGCCATGCCCTTGACTTGGATTGCGTAAGCATCAAATAAACCCATTCATATCCTCTACCAGTGTATCACCGAACCCCAACTCAACTTGCGCGCTTCTTTAAATTTCTCCTTATCCCTTCGGGTTACTACAATCTCTTCAATGCCCTCACGAGTACAAACTCTCAGATATATATGGCCCTTCCTAATTTGCGGATGCCGTATCACCACTCCTTTTACGCTCGCTCCGGGAGTGCGGGACAGACACACAAAAGAAAACTTTTCATCTTCATATGACAGGGTGCCCCCTTTTATCTGCCTATGCAACCGGCTACGGTTCAACCTTTGAGAAAAGTGGCACCAATCGCCTTGGGCAATGGGGCAGGAACCATTGTGGGGACAGGGAGCTACAACGTTAGCGCCTTGAAGCAACAACCGCTCCCGCACACGTCTTATCAATGAAAACCCAGATGGCGTACCAGGCTCAATAAGGATTAATAACTTCTCCGTGCTCTCCCACAGCTTTAGGGTAAACGGCTCTATACTCCGTTCCGGCAACTCATTGAGCGCATAGGACGCTATTACAACATCATGAGGTGCAATATCCCATTTCTCCATCACATTAGCTTTTATCCATTCCGCCTGCCTTATAGAAGGCAAGACGGAATGTTTTGCCAGCTTTTTGCCCATATCTATCATGGGCTGTTCTCGCTCAACTAAAGTTATGTGCTCCAGTTGAGGCCATACCATAGTAGCTGCCCACATGGCGGTGCCCGGCCCGGCACCTACATCCAAAAACGTCTTAGGCTTTAAATCCGTCAACCTTTCCTTAACCTGAACCATGGCAAAATATGCCGCAGCAAATGTGGCAGGCAGCCTGAAAGCCACATAAGCCAATGCATCTTCATAAGTACTGACATAGGATTTCCTCACCAAAGGCTTGCCGCTACGGTAATCTTCAGACAGCCTAGCTGCCAGCCCTGAAAGTTTTTTGGCTGGCATAAGTGCCAGCTGCTCCTCTATCGCACCTCTCAACTCATATGGCAGTTCCATACACCAATCCCCTTATACTATACTTTTATGGTTTTCCATTTACCCGAATTAAATCTCAACAGCACCAATAATGAGCGCAGCAGTTGATCGGCCACTAAAGCTATCCACGCGCCCACAAGCCCCCACTCTAGTACATGGACAGCAAACATAGCCAGCCCGGGACGTACCAGCAAAACGGTTACTAGCATAATCATTGCGATGGCCCTTGTATCGCCCGCACCCCTTAATGCACCGGACAAAATAAGCTGGGAAGATTGGAACGGTTGAATCGCGGCCACCAGCATGAGTATGCGGGCACCCTGCTCTACAACCTCCCTGTCATCGGTATACAGCGCCACTATTTCCTTACCAAACAGGATGAACACCAGAGCCAGTACCAGGGAAACTATCATCCCCAAACGCCTCGTATACCGGCTGTAGGCCTGTGCCATGTCCGGGCGCCTTTTCCCCAGGCTTTGCCCCATAAGCGAAGTGGCGGATACCCCGAAGGCTTGGCCGTTCATAAATGACAAGGCTTGAATGTTCATACACACATTGTGGGTTGCGAAAGCCACCGTCCCCAGGGAGGCAACGGTTTTTGAATAAGCTATTATCCCCGCTCTCATGACCAGCTGTTCAAACATTGCGGGCATACCTATATTGAATATGCTCCTCATTATGTCCCATTTGGGCCTAAAATCGTCCCTGAAGCTGAGCTTAAGATACCGATTTCCCCTCACTACAGCAAACATGGCCAATATAAAGGCCACGCACTGCCCTATGACGGTCGCTATGGACGCACCGACCACTTCCATCCTGGGGAAGCCAAAATGCCCGTATATCAGCATATAATTGAATATCACGTTGACCACGTTGGCAATCAGGTTATACGCCATGGCCGTCTTGGAATCGCCTACGCCCCGCAGCGCCGCCGTAATGGTGCTGGTCATGGCTAATACCACGAAACCAACCATTTGAATTTTCAGGTAAACGGTACCGCCGGCCAACGTCTGCTCATCAGCCGCCCCCATAAAGCGCACCATATGCTCCGAATATACAAAGCCTACAACCGAAGAGATGGCCGATAGTATAATGGTTAGCACCAACGCCTGGCGCAAAACCTCATTTGCCCTTTGTTGATTGTCCTCACCCTTATACCGCGCGATCAAGGCAGTGGCCCCTACGTTCATGGCCATAAACATGGTCATCAGCAAAAACTTGGGCTGATTTGTCAAGCCGACCGCAGCAATAGCCCAAGGCCCCAGCTGTCCCACCATCATCATGTCAACCATGGATGCCAGCTGTGTAAGGATGAATTCCATAAAAGCAGGCCATGCTATCCTAATGATATCCTGATACAACATCTTCGAAGTTATACCGGGTGGAAGCTGTTTTGTAACGCGTTCGGCTTGTTGACAGGTTTCTAGGTCTCCAGGCTCTACTAAATCGAGAGCCAAACGGACCGGATGTTCAGATTCTTGACCCCCAAGTTTAAGCTTCAAATTTTCTAGCCTGACATTCATTTAACCCACACTTCCTTTAAAGCATAAAATTACATACATGAAATATTATACAATAAATAAAGCAGGATACAACCTGCTATATACACAAGAAAGGCTCCTTTTAACTTTTTCTCGCTTTATCTTTTAATAATACTCTCCCATTCTCCTTATCCCATCAAGCCTTAAATTTCTGGCCTCATTCTTAATTATACATTTTTACCATTATCCATTCAACCGCCAAAAATGCCTCCCTGTATGTAGGCTAAACTTGTAAATACACATTTTTCCGGCTGTTGACTAAAAGTTAAAAATAATAGTAGTTTACTTTTTTTTGGCAATGAACAAACTTTTAAGTCCTTCCGCAGTGCTCTTAGTGCCGGAATACAAACCCGATGCTGCAAGGCCCAGAGCAAGCCCCACAAGTATTCCCTTTTTAATATCATCAGGCGACAAATAGACTATCCCTATGACTATGCCTAAGATTACCGACACGAGAGCTGCAAATTTAGAAGGAAGCCCAACTTGCTTTAAAAGCTCCACTATGCCCACGATTAAAGGAATAATTGCGACATCATAAATGGTCATCAAATTCCCCCCTTTAAGTTTGATTCGGCTGCCACTCTTTTGTTAAATTTCCGATATAATAAATATGCACCAGAGATAAAAATAATAATAAAGGCCAGGTATATTGCCTGGCCTTTGCTTCTCTACATCCTTCGCAAAAAATGTAGTAGCTGCTGTATGTCGTATGTATTTATGATATCCTTGGCCTCCAGCCAACCCTTTCGGGCAATCCCCACTCCGTACTTCACATCTTCAAGCCCATCTGTGCTGTGGGCATCGGGGCATATGGCAAATTTCACGCCCCTATCCCTTGCATACTTTATGTACCTCCAGTCAAGGTCCAGCCGATAAGGGCTGGAATTTATCTCAAGTACCTTGCCATATTCCCTGGCAGCCTCAATAACCTGGTAGATGTCTATATCATAGCCATCCCTTGAAAGCAGAAGCCTACCGGTCAAGTGCCCTATAATATGGGTATGTTTGTTCTCTATTGCCCTTATCAATCTTCTGGTCATCTCCTGCCTGCTCATCTTAAAATGGAAATGAATGGAGGCAATTACCAAATCGAACTTTCCTAAAACGTCATCGCTATAATCAAGGGAACCGTCGGGCAATATGTCTACCTCTATGCCTTTCAATATCGTAAAGTCGCTATACTTCCTGTTTAGATCCTCTATCTCTTCCCACTGCTCCAAAAGCCTTTCCTCATCAAGGCCGTTAGCATAAGATGCCGACTTGCTGTGATCTGTGATGGCTATGTAACTGTACCCCAACTCTCTAGCCCTATCCACTATATTAGCCAGAGAACTTCTCCCATCGCTATATGTGGTGTGTACATGAAATATGCCCTTTAAATCCTTCTCTTCCACTAGTACCGGAATCTCTCCTCTTTCAGCGGCCTCAATCTCTCCGGCATTTTCCCTGAGCTCCGGCGGTATGTATTGTAGGTTAAGCTTCTCGAAAATCTCCTCTTCCGAAGCACATTCAATTAAAACATCGTCCTTGAAAAGCCCGTATTCGTTCATCTTTATACCCATGGCCTTTGCCCTGTGTCGCATGGCAGTGTTGTGCTCTTTGCTACCGGTAAAGTGATGGAGCGCATAAGGAAACTCCTCATCCCTTACCACCCTTAGGTCAGCGTTTATGCCCGACTTCAAAATTACGCTAGTCTTGGTATCCCCTTTAGCCACCACATCTTTAATATCCTGAAAATTTACAAAGCTATCCATGAGTTCTCGCGGGGTATGAGAGGTGGCTATAATATCTATATCCTTCACTATCTCCTTTTTGCGCCTTAAACTTCCCGCAATTTCGCATCTTATAACCAACCCTGTACGCTCTAAATGCTCTTTAAGCTTTACCGCTTCCTGGCAAGCCTCAGAATAAAGATGGTATCCGCTGAACTGCTTTACAAACTGAATTCCCTCAAGAATCTTCTTTTGCGTCTTTTCTCCAAATCCCGGGAGGCTCAACAGCCTGTTTTCAATACACGCATACTCCAGCTCACCTACTGTGGTAATGCCCAGCTTGTCATACAATACCTTTACCTTTTTAGGTCCCAGGCCTGGAATTTTGAGCATATCCATAAGGCCGGGAGGTATAGACTGCTTCAGCTCTTCGTAATATTGGAGCTTTCCCGTGGTCACCAGCTCGGTAAGCTTCTTACTCAGGGCATCCCCTATGCCCTTCACATCCTTAAGGCGCCCTTCTTTAACTAACGTCTCCAAATCCTCATCAAGCACCTCGATAATGCGCGCTGCATTGTAATAAGCCCTGGATTTGAAGGGATTTTCCCCTTTAAGTTCGAGCAAAAGCCCTATCTCATTTAAAATATCCACTACCGTCTTTTTGTCCATAAGCTTTTCCCCTTTGCCACATTTTATAAGCGACAGCTGGTAACGCCTTATTCACCTGTATTTCCCTATCTTAAGTAAGTTATGTTCTTATGTAATTATATACAATCTGGTATGGTCTTATAGGTTATTTGCATGGACAATCGGGCTTATAACCCCTTAAGGTCAAAAAAACATCGAACGAAACGCCGGCTTGTCAAAAAGGAATCCCCAGCCTCCTTACCCCTTCTACCAGCCTGTGCCACTCCGCAATCATCGTGTTAAGATAATCAAGGCCGGCTGAGGTAATGCGGTAGTACTTCCTTGGGGGTCCACTAGGCGAATCCTTCACATACGTTTCGGTGTATCCTTCTGCATTTAACCGCCTGAGTATGGCATATACCGAACCGTCATACACATCGCTGAACTGGTCCTTTATGGCCCTCATTATTTGGTAACCATAAAGCTCCTTATCTCTTAATTGATAAAGGATACACATCTCCAGTACCCCTTTTTTAAGCTGCGTATTCATGGCATCCTTGTTTTTCCTCCTTCGTGATGTTTGGCCTTATTTGTGTTGTCACCAGATTTGCCCTTCGTTACAGCAATTTTTTACAACCATTTGCTGAAAAACAGTCCAGATCCTATTGCGCTGCCGCCTCGTTACCTATCCTCAACGACCACGGTTCCCGCCAGCTTATCATGGATGGTGTTGTTGGTCTTGGAGAAAACAGCCCAGAAGAAGGAGGCGATGTAGGATATGTTTGAGATAATACCCGCCAGCAGGACCTTGCCAACGAACTGGCGTATAATTATATCAAGGGGCTTTAAAGCAGATCTATCCTTCTTAACCACCTTTATACCCATCAGGCGCATGCCTACCGTCCTGCCCTTCATCAATATCATGGCCAGCGTGCCATACAGCCAGAAGAAGATGAAACCCATCAATACAAGCACAATTTGGATATTTATCACATGAGGAGAATAAGTGTAAACCCTCTCTACTCCAGAACCGGTATAAGAGAAAATACCGCTCAATTGAGAAGCTAAAGAGAAGATTAGAAATAGAGGGATTAAAGGATTAATAATCATAATTGGAAAAACAGAGAGCATCAATCTGGGCGCTCCTATAATAATACAAAGCAAAACCAACGGTATCAAGGATAGCACGTAGTCGATTATAAAAGCCACAATGCGTTTGCCAAGGGGTGCAAGAGGGTAACCGTTTTCATCGTTTAACTCTGATGTGTTTGGGCTCTCGTCCACAATAGCCTTTGCCACCAATGCCGGCGAACCCAGCATATCGGATATCTCTTCCTCTGTCTTACCCTCGGCCTTGCCCGACTCAAATATTTCATCATAATCCATAATGATATTCTCTAGTTCGTCATCGCTGACCTTGCCCATCAAGTTATACTTGAGTTCCCTTAAAAATTCGCTCTTTTTCACCTATATCCCTCCACCATCATCGATTTCCTATCAGCCATATAACTATTATTCATTGAATAATAGTCTGGCAACAGTATATCATACTATTGTTCAAAAAACAATAGTTATTTAAACAACAAACATCATCAAAATGCCTCGCTGAATTGAAAATTTAGCTTCCAGTCCCGTAGGGACAGAATATTGAATTTAAATTCAAGCAATTGTAGGGTCATGACGCTGGCTTAAACAGCAATCTTGGAAAAATAAAAAACTCCGGCACATACCGGAGATCTTAACATTGGTGGGCGCAATAGGACTCGAACCTATGACCCCTTGCTTGTAAGGCAAGTGCTCTCCCAGCTGAGCTATGCGCCCATGGCAGTCAATTTTTAACTCCTCTATAATAATGGTGGCGGCGAACGGATTCGAACCGCTGACCCTTCGGGTATGAACCGAATGCTCTAGCCAACTGAGCTACGCCGCCACACTATCCAGCGCGCTTCTAATTTTTCAAACAAAATTGGTTGCGGGGGAGGGATTTGAACCCTCGACCTTCGGGTTATGAGCCCGACGAGCTACCTGACTGCTCCACCCCGCGACATTCACCCTTTAAAGCCCTTTTCTCGTTAGCGGCAAGTTATATTCTATAATAAAATCTTTTTTAAGTCAATACCCTTTTTTATCTTTGTCCTATTATTCAAAATGGAAGTTAGATGGGTAGGATACTATTGCTTATAGACGTATCACGCTACCGTTAAAAATAAATAATGGGTAAATTAACTGACTATAGTAAAAAATGGCTATTTAAGAGCCATAAACCATATTTTATGAAGCTATAAGTAATTCAACAATCCTTGTGGTTGCACATATGATTGCAAGTAACTCCATTCTCATACCAGGCTTATCTTTACCGGCGTGCCATTGGACAAAGTATCGCTGACCGGGCACCTGTCTTCTACGGCATCAAGCCACTTCGACAGCGTTTCGGCATCGGCATCACTATCGACCTTTATGTTGACCCTGATCTCCTTGTACCCTGCCCTTTCAGCATTAGACTTGCCCGTAAACCTTGCAGGATTCAAATCGCCCTCCAGGTCGATCTGTAACCCCTTAAGCTCGATACCCATCTCCTTTGCCACCACATGGCCTACCACATTAATGCATCCGGCAAGAGCTGCCAGGAGGTACTCCACCGGGTTGGCTCCTGCATTGGTCCCGCCAAGGCTTTCGGGCTCATCGATGATAATCTTAAATCCCCTTGTCTCTACCACCGTCTTGGTAGGGTTTTCACTATGTGCTTTAGCTCTAAACTTCAAATCTGCCATTTCATCATCTCCTATAACTTTGTTTTATCCATAAAAGCATATCGATCAGCTGCTTTAAATTGTTTAAAATTCGTTCGATTTCAAATTCACAAACTCCTCAAGGAAGTAAAGCCTTCTTTCCTGCTGCAATAATAAGCATATAATTTATATTTACCCTGTTTTAAGTCAATTTAAAACACAAAAAATTTTACACAGATTTTACATAGGCCTGCCTTCAAGTTTACATTATCATTTTATACTGTCTTACGAAAGCAAGCAACAAAAATAAAAAGGAAGGAGCCCAAACCATGAAAAGAACAGCAATCATTTTCATGTGTGGAATGCTCATGCTCGCTGTTTTAACAGGATGCGGCGTTCAGAATGGAAATTCAAGCAGCAACGATGATTTTGATGTTTCAAGAGAGATTCATGTAATCTCTCGTGAAGAGGGATCAGGTACCAGGGGTGCTTTCGTAGAGCTGTTTGGCATTCAGCAGAAAGACAGCAACGGCAATGAGATCGACTATACAACGGAAGAGGCCCGCATAGTGAACAATACAGCGGTAATGATGACATCTGTCGCAGGAGACAAATACTCCATAGGATATATATCCCTGGGTTCTTTAAACAATACCGTGAAAGCGCTTAAAATCGACGGGGTTGAGCCCACGGCGGACAACGTAAAAAGCGGAGAGTACAAAATCGCCCGTCCCTTCATCATTGCCACAAAAGGCGAAATAAGCAAAGTGGTACAGGACTTTGTAGAGTTTATCATGAGCAGCGATGGCCAAAGAGTGGTTGAAGAAAACGGATATATCCCGGTATTGGATAATCCGGCTTACAGCGGGGATAAGCCCGCAGGCAAAATCGTAGTCGCGGGTTCGTCATCGGTCTCCCCACTTATGGAAAAGCTCAAGGAGGCCTACCTTGCTATCAATCCCAATGCACAAATTGAAATTCAGACCAGCGACTCAACCACCGGCATCAATTCGGTTATAGACGGGATATGCGATATAGGAATGTCGTCCAGAGAATTGAAAGAGAGCGAACTCAATGCCGGTTTGAACCCCATTACCATTGCAATGGACGGTCTTGTGGTAATCGTCAACAAAGGAAATCCAGCAGACAACTTGACAAGCGAGCAAGTCAGGGCCATTTTCACAGGCGAAATAACGCGGTGGTCAGAGGTGTTAGAGTAAAACTAATCATGAGATAAGCGCAGCAGTGTAAATACATGCTTTAGTTCATATTTAATCATCTTTAATTTTGATTTTAGTGTAAAAAGTCTATTTTGCTGCTCAAGACGAAATCTGCAATTTTGAAGCAAAAATGACAGTATGCAAAATTGCAAGTCAAAGCGTTGCTCTATAAATCGAACATGCGGTAAATGAAGTTTCAGCAACAAAACCCATCTATCCATAATTTAAGAAGACGGTGAGACAAAGATGAAAAAATACAAAGAAAAGGTCATGCAAATGGTATTTTTGATAGCCGCCTGCACCTCAATCCTTGCCGTAGCTTTGATTTGCGTATTCCTGTTTGCCAACGGAATACCAGCCATGGCTGAAATCGGAGCACTTGATTTCCTTCTAGGCAAAAAATGGAGGCCATCCAATGACATCTACGGGATTTTGCCGATGATTTTAGGGAGCATCTATGTAACGGCCGGTGCCATAATCATAGGCGTTCCAATCGGTATACTGACGGCAGTGTACATGGCCAAGTTTTGCCCAAAGTATATATACCGTTTTTTAAAGCCCGCCGTTGACCTCCTGGCCGGTATCCCTTCGGTAGTGTACGGTTTCTTCGGGCTGGTGGTACTGGTACCATTGGTGCGCGATAACTTCGGCGGTGACGGCAGCAGCATACTGACGGCTTCCATTTTGCTGGGCATCATGATACTGCCCACCGTCGTCAGCGTGAGCGAGTCGGCAATACGCGCCGTTCCCGAGAGCTACTACCAAGGTGGTCTTGCCCTTGGTGCAACCCATGAGCAAAGCGTGTTCTTCATCACCCTGCCTGCCGCCATCTCGGGTATCATGGCGGGCGTGGTGCTGGCCATCGGCCGGGCAATCGGTGAGACCATGGCGGTCATCATGGTGGCGGGAAACCAGGCAAGGATGCCTGCAGGCCTGCTCAAGGGCATCAGGACCCTGACCGCCAATATAGTAATAGAAATGGGGTATGCGGCCGACCTGCACAGGGGTGCGCTCATCGCCACCGGAGTGGTGCTGTTCGTATTCATACTCATCATCAATCTCTCATTCTCCCTGCTTACGAGGAGGGCAAATAGATGATTAAGATAGACATACAAAGCATACACCGCAAGCTGAAGACGTATAGGAGGTCTCCCCTTTCCCTTGTACTGCTGTTGCTGGTGGTATCAGCCACGGTCATTACCGTAAGCGTTTTGCTGTTCATCATCGGATATATCCTAGTCAAAGGCATCCCAAACATAACCACTGATCTGTTTGCATGGAAATATACCTCTGAGAACGTGTCACTTGCCCCGGCCATCATAAACACACTTATCATCGTGGTACTGGCCCTTCTTATTGCCGTGCCTTTGGGGATCTTTGCAGCCGTCTATCTGGTGGAGTACGCAAAGCGTGGAAACAAGCTGGTAGAAATGATAAGGCTGACCACCGAAACGTTGGCTGGCATCCCTTCCATCATCTATGGCTTGTTTGGCTTGCTGTTCTTTGTAACGGCGATGGGCTGGGGATTCTCGATTCTGGCAGGCGCCTTCACCCTTGCCATAATGATACTGCCCGTTATCATGCGCACCACAGAAGAGGCCTTAAAGGCCGTACCCGACTCATACCGCGAAGGGAGTTTTGCCTTGGGTGCAAACAAGCTGCGTACCGTCTTCAGAATCATCCTCCCCAGCGCTATGCCAGGCATTCTATCCGGCATCATCCTCAGCATAGGAAGAATAGTGGGAGAGACAGCAGCCCTCCTCTACACCGCAGGCACGGTAGCGGAAACCCCTAAAAACCTCTTTTCATCGGGCCGCACCCTGTCGGTCCACATGTACGTCCTCTCGAGCGAAGGGCTGTATGTAAATCAGGCATACGCTACAGCAGTCGTGTTGCTGGTCACTGTAATGATAATAAACTGGCTGTCAAATTTTTTGGCAAAAAAGATTACGAAAGGATAGGGGGATATATGGGGAAGATAACCATAAACAATCTAAACCTGTACTATGGAGATTTTCATGCGCTGAAGGACATCAACCTAGACATAGAAGCCAACAAGATCACCGCCCTCATCGGACCTTCGGGCTGCGGCAAGTCGACTCTCCTCAAATGCCTGAACCGCATGAACGACTTGGTAGAGAATTGCAAAATAACAGGCAAAATACTGCTTGATGGAGAGGACATATACAACATCGATGTAAGCCTGCTGCGCAAAAGAGTGGGCATGGTCTTTCAAAAGCCCAATCCTTTTCCTATGAGCGTGTACGACAATATCGCCTTTGGCCCGCGCACACACGGAATCCGTTCCAAGGTGAAGCTGGACGACATCGTCGAAAAATCCCTGCGGGCGGCCGCCATATGGGACGAATTAAAGGACAGGCTCAAAAAAAGTGCTTTGGAGTTGTCGGGCGGTCAGCAGCAGCGGCTGTGCATTGCAAGGGCTTTAGCGGTGCAGCCCGAGGTGTTGTTAATGGATGAACCAACGTCGGCACTGGACCCAATTTCCACATCAAAGATAGAGGACCTTGTGCTGGAGCTCAAAAAAAACTATACTATAATTATCGTAACCCACAATATGCAGCAGGCCGCACGCATCTCGGACAAAACGGTCTTCATGCTAAACGGCGAGGTAATAGAATACAACGATACCGAAAAGCTGTTCTTCATGCCGCAGGATAAGCGCACGGAGGACTATATAACCGGGAGGTTCGGATAATGAGAAGAAAATTTGATGAGCAGCTGGAACTGCTCAACCAGGAATTAATAGAGATGGGGGCCCTATGCGAAACCGCAATCGCAAACGCTGCTAAAGCGCTGATAAACCACGATAACTCTTTGGCTCAGGAAGTTATTCGCATCGATGCAGAAATTGATCAGAAGGAGAAAGACATCGAGAGCTTGTGCTTTAAGCTCCTGCTCCATCAGCACCCTGTAGCCAGGGATTTAAGGCAAATCTCCTCTGCCCTCAAGATGATAACCGACATGGAGCGCATAGGAGACCAGGCAGCTGATATATCCGAAATAATCCTACTTGGGAATCTGCACTCCGTGGACAACGCCGTGCATATAGACGAAATGGCCAGAGCAACCATTAAAATGGTAACCGACAGCATCGATGCCTACGTGAGACGGGACCTGGATCTGGCGCGAGCGGTCATAGATTACGATGACGTGGTGGATGACCTGTTTAATCAGGTAAAAAAGGAAATCATAGATATTATAGGCAAGGACAAGCAAAACGGAGAATATGCTGTCGACCTCCTGTTGGTTGCCAAATATTTTGAGAGAATAGGCGACCATGCCACCAACATAGCAGAATGGGTGGAATACTCCATAACGGGGATCCATAAAGGTGGAGAAAGGATATGATCTTTTTCGTTGAAGACGACGATAACATAAGGGAACTGGTGGTATACACGCTACGGGCAGTGGGATTTGAAGCCCAGGGCTTTGAAAACGGCAAAGCGTTTTTTAGAGCGCTGTCAGCGCAAAAGCCCGAACTTGTGCTCTTGGACATCATGCTGCCCGACCAAGACGGGCTACAGATTCTAAAAAGGCTGAAATCCGACCCTGCCACCAGAGAAATCCCAGTCATAATGATTACAGCCAAAAGCACCGAATACGACAAGGTGATTAGCTTGGACAGCGGAGCTGATGATTACATCACAAAGCCGTTTGGCATGATGGAGCTGGTCTCGCGCATCAAGGCGGTACTACGCCGCGCTTCACCCAGAGGTAGCACATCCATGCAGACCTTAGAGGTGGGCCCTATAACCCTGGACCCCCATAAATATGAAGTGACCGTCAACGGCAACAAATTAGAACTAACCCATAAGGAATTCGAACTGTTACGCTATCTTATGGAAAATGAAGGCATCGTCTTGAATCGAAATAAAATCCTTGAGGCGGTTTGGGGTTATGACTTCGACGGCGAAACCCGCACCGTCGACGTTCATATCCGCTCGCTCAGGCAAAAGCTAGGAGAATGGGGCAAATTGATAGAAACGGTGCGGGGAGTGGGATATCGAATCGGAGGCCAAAGATGAAGCGGAGAATATTCTTAAGCATGTGTTTGCTTGCTATATTAACCGTTTTGCTCTCAAGCATGCTGACCTTCGTCGTCATGTATCGGCAAATTTTCGATATCATGCAGCGTGAAATAGAAAAAGAGGCGTCTTACATTGCGGCCAGCCTTGAAACCACTGAAGACCCACGCCTTTTTTTGCACAGCGTATCAACCAAGGCACATCGCATAACGCTTATAGCAGACGATGGCACCGTGCTGTTTGACAGCATTGAAAAAGCTGAAAATATGGAAAACCATAAAGGCAGACCAGAAGTATCAGCCGCCTTAAAGAGTGGAATCGGAAAGTCAGTGCGCCTGTCCAGGACTCTGGGCAAGCAAACCTTCTATTGCGCCGTCCTTCTGAAAAACGGCATGGTGCTGCGGGTAGCAAACGTGATGGACAGCGTTTACAGCGCCATATTGAGTTTTGTGCCCTATATATTGTGCATCATTGCCGTCACTTTTGCACTTGCCCTACTTATAGCCAATCGGGAGACAAAAAAAATAGTTGAGCCCATAAATGCGCTGAATCTACAAAATCCCATGTCCAATGATGTCTATGATGAATTATCTCCTCTGCTTATCCGCATAGCACAGCAGAACAAGCAGATAGAAAACCAGATGCACACCTTAAAGGAAAAGCACGAAGAGTTTAACGCTATCACCGAAAACATGAGCGAAGGATTGATATTGCTCAACGAAAAAGCCGATATCCTGTCCGTCAACAAAAGCGCCATACGCATATTTGGAGGCCACGACAGCAGCAATTATCTCCACAGAAACATCCTCACTTTAAGCCGCAATTTGACTTTACGGGCTGCAGTAAAAAAAGCTCTCGAAGGCGACCACTGCGAGGAAATACTCGAAATGGGCGATCGTCACTACCAGCTTACCACCAACCCTGTGTGGGTCAACGGACGAGTAAAGGGAGCCGTTGTCTTGATTCTTGACATAACCGAAAAACGTGCAGCAGAACAGATACGCCGTGAGTTTTCGGCCAACGTATCTCACGAACTTAAAACGCCACTTACATCGATATTGGGATATGCCGAAATCATCAAAAACGGTATGGTAAAGATCGAAGATATCCCCGGCTTTGCTGAGCGCATTTACAACGAAGCCAACCACCTCATTGCCCTTATAGACGACATCATCAGGCTCTCACGCCTTGACGAAGATAACATTGACATCCCACGCAAACGCGTAAACCTGCTCGAACTGTCGAAAAGGGTATGTGCCAGGTTAGAACCGCAGGCAAGGGAAAAAAACGTCATCGTTTCAGTATCGGGCCAAAACGGATTTGTGTTTGGCGTAGAGGAGATCCTCGAGCAGATGATATACAACCTCTGCGATAACGCCATTAAATACAACAAAGAAAACGGTAGAGTAGATGTTAACATCTCTCAAAGCGCAAAAGAAGTGGTTTTGACCGTATCTGATACGGGAATAGGCATCCCTAAAGAACATCAGAACAGGGTATTTGAGCGTTTTTACAGGGTCGACAAAAGCAGATCAAACCGAACAAGCGGCACCGGCCTGGGGCTTTCCATAGTGAAGCACGTGGCAATGCACCACAACGCCAGAATAGAGCTGGAAAGCCAACCAGGGCACGGCACGACAATACGGATAATTTTTCCTGGACCGCACCGGTGACGGACAACCCCCTATAAATCACGTTTTCATACATCCTACTATCTCGTATTAGATGATGTAAAGCATATAGCGCAAGATAAGCCAATCCCCTTAATTTTGTGCGAAGACACAAGACTAATTTAGAAGGGAACGTCCAATTAAAGCCTAATCTGTCCAATAGCATATAAAGAGGCCTTGTAACTGCCTGCAAGCGGCAATTACAAGGCCTTTCATGCAACAGGTTAAACATTTCGCACGCCAGCGTTTCACCTTTCCCACCTAGATTTGAAATACAACCACAGGGCGGCTCGCCCCACAGCACCCCTCTCGTACCCGTGCTAATATAGACGCGCCCAAACACCCGCGGATCCCCGCTAATGCTGCGGATATATCTCCAAACATCTGCTTCCCGTCATTTATCCTTTGCCACGTTTTGGCCTCATCCTTAGACCTCCAAAAACCGTATTGGCCGTAACGGAGAGAATGATAGCCGCCACTTACAGCTTGGTAGCAAAAAAGCAAAAGCGGGCAGAAGGTAGTAGGCTATTGTCCTGCTTGTCGCCCGCATAATATATGCCCCTGTGCATATAAACCCGATAGGTCCCGGCCTTGTTTCTAACGGCCATACCTGGCTACATTAGCTCAAAAAGCCTAAAATAGACTACCTCACAATGGTCATATAATATCCCTGGAGCTGCATACCCTCTCCGAAATAGAAATTCTTATTTTCAAACGTTCCGATATAATCCTCCCCCAGCATCTTATACAGGTGAGAGCGGATGCCAAACTCGGGAAGCTTTCCTATGATGTGCTCCCCATCAAATAAAAAGCCCACCTGCACCGGCGCTGCAAAGCTTCCATCGGCCGTGAAGTCTCCCCCGGAACTCACTGCCACCAATATCCCCATTTTACCGCCCAGTGCCGATTTTATATCATGGGAATCTACGGCAAAGCGTAAAGGCGCTCCGATAAGGGAAGGCACACCGTCATAGTCGCCCGATGCCGCTCCCGTATGAGGCAACTTGTAAACATCAGCCGTCCTTTTGTCGGTGTATACATTGACAAGCCTGCCATTCTCTATCAAAGTATAACGGTCATCCTTCAATACCACGCCTTCCATATCAAAGAAAGGCTCGGCCCTGTATATTGGAGACATGTTCTGTTCAATGGTAAT
This sequence comes from Clostridia bacterium, assembly GCA_017577715.1. GTDB lineage: Bacteria > Bacillota > Clostridia > Caldicoprobacterales > Caldicoprobacteraceae > Caldicoprobacter. The sequence goes on along the minus strand of PKRC01000002.1, from coordinate 31,252 downwards.
TTTTTCGTTAAAGAGCTTTTGCCCCAATTTGTTGCTGAAGATGGAACCGCCGGTTGCGTATATCTCGCCGTTGAGCGAACGTGACAGGAAATTTTGCAGCTCAGAAAACCCAAAGGTAAACACCGGTAAGGTGTCTCCCTCGGGGAGGGGAACCTTATGCCGATAGGCTTCAAGAAGTTGGCTGTTAAACTCCCAGAACTTATCAAGGTCAAAATCCCTGCCATAATACTCTAAATAGCCATCTATCACGTTGGCCGATTTCTTTTCCTTCAATATCAGCGCTAGGATCATATAAGCATCTTTATATTCAAGGTCTAGACCCTTGGTGTTTTTCATCTGCCAGCTTACATCCCTGGTCAGTATGATCTCATTGAAATCGAAGTCGGAATATTCGGTTCTAAGCCTCTCTAGTATCTTTTCGGCGCGTTCCAACAGCTGGTCTCCGCTCATCCTGTTTTTCCCATAATCTCGGTGGTCCTTAAGGTTGCCCGATAGTTCATAGGGGTAGGAAATGCCGGCGTTCAAGTTCTGCACGGCATTTTCAAGCAGAATTTCATCGGGAACCTCGCCTATAGCGCCCGAGATGCCTATCTTTCCATCCTTGTATACCCTGACGCCTTTTTTTACTATATCCTTCATGCGCACGGCGTTGACCCTGGTATTCTGAACCTTCACCGCTGTTTCCTTCTCATGTATGGTTATAAATTCCTTCTCCATCGATAACTACACCTCCCACCATCATATGGTCACAGTTAAATCCAAAATCCCGCAAGAAATTCATGCCCAAAAACGCTCTATCTTTCACTGCACATTTAGCTTTCGTACCCGTATATATGGGCCTCCAAACCCCACCGGCAAAGGATACTGCTCCATCTTACCACAACCGCCCCCTATAAAGCTCAGCAGCTCAAATTCTTGGCTTACCGCGTCCACTTCTGCAAGAGTCTCAAATACGCTGCCGGTTATAACCGACACCTTAACCGGGGTGGTGATCCTGCCGTTTTCAATCATATACGCCCGGGAAGGCGTCATAGTAAAGGTGGACATCCCAGAGCCGTGCCTGATGGTCTCCACGTAGATGCCCTTGTCTATTTCAGCGATAATATCCTTGAGGGGACGATCTCCCTTCTCAATGTATGTGGTTGTCATGCGAACTATAGGTTCAAATTGGAAATTGACCGCCCTTGCATTCCCGGTAAGAGGCTCCTCCAAAGCTGCGCTGGTGGCGGCGCTGTGCAGCCTGCCCGTAAGCTTGCCGTTTTTCACGATATACGTCTTTTTACCCTTAGTCCCCTCGTCGTCATAGGGCGTATAGCCATTGCCCGGAACTAAGCCATCATCCACTATGGTAAGCAAATCTCGTCCAATGATCTTGCCAAGGGCCCACTCGGCTTTCATGGTTTCGTCCCCCACCATGAAATCCGATTCGCTCTTATGCCCGAAACTCTCATGGGTAAACACTCCTGTAGCCTCAGGGCTCAACAATACCGTGTATATGCCAGGCTCTACTGGCACCGCCTCCCTTACAAAAGCAACGGCTTTTTCAATCCTCTCTTTAAAATAGTCATCAAGCCCTTTAAGCTCATCGAAGCGTATGGCCGCTTTGGAAACAATATCGTGGTTTTTATTGTCGCCATAGGCAAGCTCCAGATTAAAGCGAATACCACAGGTCTGTTTGTCAAAGGTAATCGCCGTCCCCTTTGACGAATAGATCGACTTAATGGTCTTGTTGTCGACATAATAAGAAGTATGGTGTACAATTTCCGGATAATCCAGCAGCTTTAAATACCCTTCCAGCAAGGCCTGCTTCTCAGCTACTGGAATATCGGTTACCGAATCCTTCTCGTACTGAATGATCCTATCCCTATTGACTTCAAAAGCCTTAACAATTGGATGTTCCATGATATTGTTGTTGGGCGTGGCCATCCGTGCCAGAGCATCTATACACTCCTGCACGCGGCTTAAATCGGTCAAAGAACTGTAATACCATCGATTGCCATCAAAAACCCTGATAAAAGCCCCTTTGTTTCTGCGAACTTTCTGTTCTTGAAGTACATCCTTTTTAAAGCTGATTTTGGTCTCAAAGGTCTCCTCTATGCGAACATCGACATATAAGCCCTTAGGGAAACTATACATGCTTTCACCCCCTGCTTGGTTCTAATGAAATGGATACTAATAATTGTATCACACACCAGCCTTTTAAGTACATAAAAGTTTAAGTACATAAGAGTTTTGGCATATAATTAAATTTGCGCAGACAACATCTCAATAAATGGTGTTAGTTAAACAAGAGTATACATCGCCACACGTTTTGACATGTTAATACTTTTCAATGGCAACCTACAAAGTAAAAATGGCTGTACATAAGTAAGGGAGTTGTAAAAAGAGAAGGGTATCTTAGCAGAAACCATGCATGCCAAGAAATGTTAAGCAGCACAAAATAAAATCCCTGCCTTGAAGAAGGCAGGGATTTTATTGCACTTTCCAGTGAAAGGTATCAAATTATGCTCTTGCTCTATTTTTGGACAATACATCAAATGCTACGGCCAACAGCAGAACCAAACCTTTAATAACCATTTGCATATCGGTGCCAATCCCCATTATGGACATACCGTTGTTGAGTACGCCCATAACCAATGCGCCGATAATAGAGCCGGTGACCGTTCCTATACCACCGTAAGCCGATGCACCTCCGATAAAGCAGGCTGCAATGGCGTCCAGCTCGAAGTTCATACCGGCTTGCGGTGAAGCAGCGTTCAACCGCGATGTAAACACAATGCCGGCCACCGCTGCCAGGAAAGCCATGTTTACATACGTAAAAAAGAGCACTCTATTGGTGTTTACGCCCGACAGCTTTGCCGCCTTCTCGTTACCGCCCATGGCATAGATATAACGCCCCGGCACGGTTTTGATAGTAAAAAACGAATACACGTAGACCAGAATCCCTATCAATACCAGTATGATGGGCAACCCTTTATAAGCCGCCAACCAGTAGGCAAACAGGTTAATACCGACGAGGACCAGCACAATCTTCGCAATGAACAAGGGTAGTACAACTACCTCAAAGCCGTATCTCTTTTGCTCGGCTCTCTTCTTAATCTGAAAAATCATATAAATTATGGAAATGATTCCTCCAACCACAAGTGCCGTAATATTTAAATTGGTACCAAAGCCTTTAAACACATCCGGGATAAAGCCCGCACTTATTTGCTGAAATTCCTCTGGGAAGGGTGATAGGGTAAGCCCTTTCAACATGGTAATAGTAAGCCCTCTGAACAGAAGCATTCCCCCGAGGGTTACAATAAAAGCGGGTATTCTTAAATAAGCAATCCAAAATCCCTGCCATACCCCTATCGCTATACCTATTAGGAGGCAAATGACTATAGCCAGGCCTACATCCATTTTCATGTTTATTATGAGAGTCCCCGCAATGGCGCCGATAAAAGCACATACAGAACCTACTGAAAGGTCGATGTTGCCCCCCGTCAATATACAAAGCGTCATCCCTATGGCAAGGATCAACACATAGCTGTTCTGCAAAACCAGGTTTGTAACATTCATTGGCAAAAGAAGGGTACCCTTGGTAAGAATCTGGAAAAATATAGTTATAACTATGAGGGCGATAAACATTGCATATTGCCTTATATTGTTTTTAAAGACATCTTTGACGTGTTGCATTACACTACCTCCTTAATGCTCTGCATAATGCATCTCATTATACTCTCCTGGGATGCTTCTTCACGGCTAAGCTCTCCTACTATCCTTCCCTCGTTCATGACATACACCCGATCACACATCCCTAAGATCTCGGGAAGCTCGGATGAAATGAAGATAACAGCTTTCCCCTCGTCTGCAAGGCTGTTTATAATTTTATAAATCTCGTATTTAGCACCCACATCTATGCCCCTGGTCGGCTCGTCCAAGATCAATATATCGGGCTTGGCAAAAATCCATTTGCTGAGCAAAACCTTTTGCTGATTTCCTCCCGACAAATTGCCGGTTTTCTGCAGTACGCTGCTGCATTTAATATTAAGTTTCTGGCGATATTCCTCAGCAACATATATTTCCTTATTTTCATCAATTATCATTTTTTTGCTTATATGGCCCAGGTTTGCAAGAGAAATGTTTCTCTTCACATCATCAATCAAAATAAGCCCGGCTGATTTTCGATCTTCGGTAACATAAGCCAGTCCATTCTCTATTGCATGGCGTACGTTGTTTATGGTTAGCTCCTTGCCATTCTTTATTATTTTACCTCTTATATTCTTCCCGTAGGATTTCCCGAATACGCTCATGGCAAATTCGGTTCTGCCCGAGCCCATAAGCCCGTATATCCCGACAATTTCTCCCCTTCTCACCTTGATGCTGACGTCTTTTATTACCTTTCTGCCTTCAATCAAAGGATGATACACAGTCCAATTCTTTACTTCAAAAATGACCTCACCAATCTTGGGAGTCCTTTTAGGAAAACGGTTTGTAAGCTCTCGCCCTACCATCGCTTTGATGATCCTATCTTCACTTATATCATCCCTGTGCTTATCGAGGGTTTCAACGACACGACCATCCCTGAGGATGGTGATGGAATCGGCAACTTTTAGCACTTCATGCAACTTGTGTGAAATCAATATGGAGGTAATGCCTTCTTTCTTAAGTTCCAGCAAAAGATTTAACAGGTTTTCGGCATCTTCTTCATTCAAAGCTGCCGTTGGCTCATCCAGAATAAGCAGTTTTACATTCTTGGCCAACGCCTTTGCAATTTCTACAAGCTGCTGCTTGCCAACACCTATATCCTTTACAAGGGTAGCAGGATTCTCCTTAAGCCCAACTTTTTGCATAAGCCTTATGGCCTGTACATGAGTCTGATTCCAGTCTATGATCCCCTTTTTAGCACGTTCGTTGCCTAAAAATATATTTTCGCCTATAGAAAGAGACGGTATCAAAGCCAATTCCTGATGGATAATGGCTATACCAGCCTTTTCGCTGTCCTTTATACCTTTAAAAGAGCATTCTTTGCCCTCAAATAGTATGGTCCCAGTATAAGTCCCATGAGGATAAACGCCACTCAATACATTCATAAGGGTGGACTTCCCTGCCCCGTTTTCACCTACTAGGGCATGAATCTCACCCTTTCGCACCTTGAGATTAACGTTGTCCAGCGCTTTTACTCCGGGAAAAACCTTTGTAATATTCCTCATCTCAAGAATATATTCCACCGCTTTATCAACCCCTATATACCATTTTTTGTTAATATGGCCTATGAACGACAAAAAACTATGCATCATATTTACAAGCCGAACAGACATTAGCTGTTCGGCTTGTAAATACTCATTTAAAATTCAATCAACTGGACTTCCAATACAGTTCATTGTTGCAGATCTGCTTCGGTGTAATAACCGCTGTCCAGCAATATTTCCTTATAGTTGTTAACATCTACATATACGGGCTCGCACAAGTAGGAAGGAACAACCTTCACTCCATTATGATAAGTCTCAGTATCATTTACTGGCACTTCTTTGCCTTCCAATATAGCCTCAACCATTTCAACGACTTTAGCCGCAAGTACCCTCGTATCTTTAAACACAGACATTGATTGTTGTCCGTTAATCATGGCAATTACATTAGCTTTATCGCAATCCTGACCTGTCAGAATTGGATAGGGCTTATCGGGCGTACCATACCCGTTATTCTTGAGGGAAGCGACTATACCTATTGCCAGGCTGTCGTTAGGCGACAATATGGCATCCAGCCTTGTTTCATCCGCATAATAGGCCGTAATCAAATTATCCATCCTTGCCTGGGCTTTAGCCGAATCCCAGTTGGGAATGGCTACCGTTACGAAATCGGTCTGTCCGCTCACAACCACTAACTGACCATTGTCAATATAGGGCTTAAGCACGCTCATGGCACCGTTATAGAAGAAAAGAGAATTGTTGTCATCGGGTGCACCACCAAATATCTCTATATTGTAGGGTCCTTTTCCCTCTTTCAATCCAAGCTTTTCTTCAATGTACTGTCCCTGAATGACGCCAACCTTGAAGTTGTCAAATGTGGCATAGTAATCGACGTGTTCCGACTGCATGATAAGGCGGTCATATGCAATGACCTTTATATTATTTTCAGCCGCTTTTTTGAGCACGTCAGTGAGAGCCGAACCATCGATAGACGCAATTACCAAAACCTTACATCCTTTAAGAATCATGTTCTCAATCTGCTGTATCTGCGTATTCACATCGTTGTTAGCATATTGGAGGTCAACCTTGTATCCTTTGGCCTCGAGTTGCGCTTTCAGGTTAGCTCCGTCCTGATTCCACCTCTGCAAAGACTGGGTAGGCATGGCAACACCAATGAGGATGTCCTTCTTCTCAGCCGAAGAACCGGATGAAGGATTGGAGGAAGTTGATGAACCACATGCAGTAATGCTCAACATGAGAGCCGCTGCCAAGATAAAAATGATAAATTTTTTCATTTATAACTCCTCCCTTTATTATTTTATTGGATTTATCAGCTATGTTCATTATAGAATTTGTCACAATCGATGCTCAACGTAATCAGATGCCCAGTTGCTTTAAAAATATGCTCCCTTGAAAAGCAATATTTTACTCCTTTCGGTTATCATGCTGCAAATCTAGCGCAATTTTTCCCTGTACTCGGTAGGGGTTATCCCTTCATATTTTTTAAAAACCTTGCTGAAATAATTGGGATCATTATATCCTACTAAATAGCCAATCTCCTTGACGCTTAATGAAGCATCCTTTAGCAACTCCTTAGCTCTGTTTATCCTGATTAAATTTAAGTAGTCGGAAAAGTTATACCCAAACACCTTCTTAAAGGTGCGGCTGAAGTAATAAGGGCTTAAATTGAATTTTGCGGCTGTGTCTTTAAGGTTAATATCTTCCTTCAAGTTAGCGGTAATATATTGCTCTACCGCTTTAAAAAGGGCAAATTTTTCCCCTTGTCCTTTTTTAAATTTGTCGTTTAAAGATGCGTCATGAGCTATGAGGTGTTCTATATCTTGGTAACAAACCACGCCTGTATTATCCCTCAAATATTCAAGAGCCTTGCATGCTTCCTGATATGATTGATGCATTTGATAGATGCTATGGTAATATCTCCCTACACCTATTTCCAATGATATGCCAAAAAACCTCTTTATTTCCCTCTTTACGTCCAGAGCTAAATTGATTGCACTTAATTTAGCTTCATCCGCATCTTTATAAAGTGACATTTGAATAAAATAGATAAGATCCTCAGTAAAACGATAACTCCCTATGGCTTTGTAGCGCTGATTCAAAAAGACCTTTATATGTTCGCCAACCTGAGTTTTTAAAGCTTCAGAAAAATAGACCGGCCCATCACTGTCATCACGTTCCTTAAGCCTGATGACCATACAAAAAGCGTTTTTAAAATCCATGTTCAAATACTCCATATACATTCCAACGTCGATCACTTCCAGCATATCGTTGACGATGGAATAGCTCAATTCATTTTCCATCACGGGAATCAGATTGTATATCTTCTCCTGAATTTCGATCTCCTTTTTGCGCTTTTCCTTTTCGGATTGGACATATCTGACGGCTTCCTTTACTTTTTCCCGCAACTCGGCGCGGTCAAATGGCTTTAAAATGTATTCCCTAACGTTATTCCTGACAGCCTCCACCGCAAAATCAAAATAGTCATAGGCCGTGAGGATGATAAAATAGGCATTGGGAAGGAAGTTCCTGATTTCCTGTATAGCCTTTAAACCATCGATGCCCGGCATTTTTATGTCGATGATTATAATGTCAGGCCTCAAGCGTTCGGCAACTTCTATGGCTTCTCTCCCGTTCCGCGCCTCGCCGATCTCAAAAGGTTCTTCCTGCTCTTTAAATGCACCTTCTATAACATCTCTAAGGGAGTCGCGGACATACTTTTCATCATCGGCGATCAAAAATTTTAACATAATCTCCTCTACTCCTTTATAGGAATTTTGAGGTATACCCTGGTGCCAACACCTTTTTGGCTCTCTATTGAAAAAATGTCATCACGACCGTACATCAACTTAAGCCGTTGAACTACGCTCTTTATCCCCAAACTGGTGGTATGGCCGACAGGTTGCTGTTTGGTGCTATCTGAAATAATCTTCTTCAGCATATCCTCATCCATTCCGCATCCTGTATCCTCTATAACTATTGTACAACAATCGCCTTGCTGGTTTATGTCGATATTTATAACCCCTCCTTCTTCTTTGGGCTCTATGCCGTGTATAAATGCATTTTCTACAAACGGCTGTAACGTCATTGCTGGAACCATCACCTTTTGTAAATCGGCGTTTATATTTAAATTAAACTTAAACCTATCTTCATATCTTATCCTTTGAATATACATATATTGCTTCACGACGTTTACTTCTTCTTCTAAAGTGGCATTTCGATCCATCATGTTCAAGCTATATCTTAAAATACCAGCGACCGCTCTTATAAGGCTTTCGGTCTTATGAGCGTTCTCCTTGATCGCTGTCTGACTTATGCAGTTCAAAGTATTGAATAGAAAATGAGGATTTATCTGTGCCTGCAGGATTTTCAGCTGCGATACTTTGAGGGCATTTTCGTAGCTCAAAAGCTTCATCTGCTCATCCTGGAGTTTTCTTTCTAGTTCAGCTTTTTCCTGCAAAGACTCGATGTACTTGCGAATATGGGTAATCATCTTATTAAAAGCTTCCGATAGGATGTCTAATTCGTAAATATGCGTCTTTTCACCCTCGTTATAGGTGTAATCTCCTTTAACCACCTTTTCAGAAACGCTTACCAATTCCTTTAGCTTTCTGATGATATCGCCTATGAACAACAGCGTATAAATAACGCTTAACATCAAGGCTACTATTATATAAACCATCAATACCTTATTTATATAACTCTGCTTCTGCTTTAATCCTTTATATATATTCACATTATAATCGAAATAGCTATCGCTCAACATCGATATAAAAGCGTTACAGTAGGATACGATTTCTTTTGTCCAAACATATTCATCGTAATACACATCAACCCCAGAATGGTTATCATAAATTTCAATAGTATGGTCTGCAGCTTCCTTAAAACTTTTGAGGGAATTTAAAAGATCCCTCAAAATGTATTTACTATTTATGTCTGAATCCCCCTGTAGGGCTATCACATCTCTAACCGCTTTATCGTAATAAAATTTATAAAGCCGTTTAGATTCCCAATCATTGGTCAGTATATATTGATTAAAGTGAAAAAACGATTCGTTCAAACTATTTTTAATCTCGTTGGTAACGCTCATCCTGTTCATCATGACATTATAGATGTTGCTTACCCTATTGCTCATTATTAGAAACACGACGTTGCTAGTAGCAATGGGCAATATGATGAACACGGCAAATACAACGAGTTTCCTCTTTAAACTACTGGATTTCGCTATAGTACCTTTGCTGTTGTATTTTGTAATCCTCAAGGTCTTCCTTATCAACCACCAGCACATCTGTAATAAACGACCCCTTTGTAGTTTTTCCTTCGATATTATCCATTATAATGTGCACAGCTTTATATCCCATAAGATAAGGTTGCTGTACCACGGTAGAAGTAATTATCCCCTTTTCAATGTTATCAAGGGTCTCGGGCAAATCGTCAAAACAGATAATTTTTACCTTGCCCACAAGCCCTAAACTTTTAACCGCTTTGGCTGCACCCAAACCATCTAAAGCAGAAGTGCAAAACAAGGCTTTTACATCCGGATGTTGATTTAAAATCTTTTTTGCCGCCAGCTCCGCTTCCAACAGATACGAATCCGATGACTCGATAGCAGCTATAACGATATTAGAATTTTTATCTATATAACTTTTAAATCCTTTCACCCTTTCCACCTGGTTTTTTACAGTCTTACCTCCCATAATTATGGCAACTTTCCCTTCTGTACCTATCTGGCGAATCACTTCCCTGCCCCCTACCCTTCCCGCCTCTACATTATCGGTACCTACATAGGCAAGGCGCTTGCTGTTTTCGGCATCCGAATCAATGGTAACTAACGGAATGCCGCCATCTATGACCTTATTTATGACATCATTATATTGCGTTTCATCCTGTACATAGGCTATTATCCCGCTTACCTTTGCGGCATAGGCCATCTTAATAAACCTTATGCCTTCTTCAACGCTGGCGGTATCTGGCCCCTGGAAATCTATGATAACCCCTCTTTCCTTGGCAGCTTTCTCAGCTCCTGCCCTCACCTGTTTCCAGTAGGGATTGGAATAAACATGGCTTATGAGCACTATCTTGGGCTTTATTTCCTCCTCAACCGGCTTATCATACCTCAAGCTATCTAGCAATACAACGTTAAATCCAATAAACACTAAAATCGACAAATAGTATATCGAATATTTTAAAAATCTTTTCATTCATCCCACTCCCTTATAAGGGAATCAAAACCATTTCAAAAATAATGCTACCTATCAACCAACCCATTTACCTAATATAAGCATATATATATTATACCATCATTTGTACGCAATTTTCATTAGCATAAAATTCCTCTTGGTCAACGTAAATCGGTTTAAAGCTTTGACAAAAACCAAAAAGCAAAATGCTGGTACACCTGATGTGAGGTACCAGCCTATAACACCCTCTTTGGGACTATATATAAAACATCACTCCTTTAATGTTCTCATGATGCCATAATATCCGCAAATCCCTATAGCTGCCCCAATTGAATCTATGAGCACGTCTCTCACCTGAGCGCTTCTACCCGGCACAAACATCTGATGCGTTTCATCGGAAGCAGCATAGACAATACAGATAAGCAAAGCCCATACAGTAGCTTTAAATGTCGTAATACCGCTCATTTTCAACGCGTTTATGGTTAAAACGCCTAATACAAGATAAATCACAAAATGAGCTACTTTTCTAACCAAGTAATTTAACGTTGTCACATTAATAGCCGGCTCAAGCGATGGCACAACCCGCTCTGCCAGATTAAGGACAAATAGGGTTACACTTCGGCTAAGGCTATCGGATTCATATGCGGGCTGAGCCGAAAATAAGAAAATGACAGCCATCCATATAACTACAATGCTCCATGACACCAGTATCAATATCCTTTTCTTTCCAATGGTGTGCATTATATTTTCACACCTTATTCTTTGCAACAAAATATAGCTGTTTCACCACCATGCCATAGACCCACATAGTTTGAATACATGGCCAACCTATTTCTCCTCATATCCGTTGGGATTATTCCTTTGCCAGTTCCACGAATCCCTGCACATGTCCTCAAGGTTTTTCTCGGCCTTCCATCCCAGTTCCTTATGGGCCTTTGTAGGATCAGCAAAACATTTATCCACATCCCCAGGCCTTCTATGGGTGATGACATAGGGTATTTTAACGCCATTTACCCTCTCAAAAGTCTTGACCACATCAAGCACGCTGTACCCTGTACCCGTCCCTAAATTGTAAACATCCACACCGCTGCCTTTCATGGCCTTCTCCAATGCCTTAATATGCCCTTTGGCCAAATCCACCACATGGATGTAATCCCTTACACCTGTACCATCGTGGGTATCGTAGTCGTTGCCAAATACATACAGCTTCTCTCGCTTTCCGACGGCCACCTGAGTTATATAGGGCATCAAGTTGTTGGGTATGCCGTTAGGATCCTCCCCTATTCTACCGCTCTCATGAGCGCCTATAGGATTAAAGTACCGCAGCAGAATAATACTCCATTCATTATCAGCAACATACACATCTTTTAAAATCTCCTCTATCATGTACTTAGTCCGCCCATATGGATTGGTAGGGCAAAGGGGAAAATCTTCCCTTATGGGAACGCTTTTGGGCTTGCCGTATACGGTAGCAGAAGAGCTGAAAACTATCTTCTTAACACCGTATTTCTGCATGACCTCGCATAGTATGATGGTACCCGTAATGTTGTTGTAATAATACTTAAGCGGTATGGCTACAGACTCACCAACAGCCTTAAACCCTGCAAAGTGTATGACGGCTTCAATATCGTTTTCCGAGAATACCTTGTCTAGCGCCTCCCTGTCCAGAAGGTCAACGGCATATACTTTAAAATCCTTGCCTGTTATCTCTTTCACACGCCTCAGGGCCTCGGGTTTACTGTTGGAGAAGTTATCCACAACGACTATATCGTAACCTGCTTCTAACAGCTCCACACAGGTATGGCTTCCAATATACCCTGCACCACCCGTTACTAGTATAGACATGGTATCCCTCCTTTGCCAAAAATATTCTATCATATTTTTTCAGTTTATTCATCGTTTATTGACGCGGAATTTTTATTCAGCCATCTAAAGAAGCTATAAAACACCATTAATCGCTCAAATACCACTGCTCGATGTCCCTGTATATATTGAGCTCTCTGGGAGCCTTCACTCCGCAAACCCTGTTGCTGGTTATAACTGACGCTGTCTGAAAATACAGGCTAACCACAGGTAGCTGCTCCACCAGGTACTTTTGTATACGGCTGTAGAGCTCCTTGAGCTTGGCACCATTATAAGCCATAGCTGCCTCGTCCAGCAACTTGTCCAACTCATCGCTGTGGTATCTGATGAAATTGTTGAGGCCATTTCCAACCTCTTTTGAATGAAACATAAATGTGAGTTCTGGAAATATGCTCAGATAATAGCCGGTCAATACCGCTTCAAATTGGCCGCTTTTCAATCTTTCCGTCAGTTCCTCCCAAGGAAGGACCTCTATGTCCACTGCAATGCCCACCTGTTTCAACTGCTGAGCAATTACCTCCAAAGCATCCTTCCTCAACATATTTTCGGAGTTAGTTAAAATTGAAAACCTAAGCTCAACTTTTTGATCCCCTATAATTTTGTACCTGATCCAATCATCTTCCTGCTGATTTTGTTCTGAAGCGCCTTCATCATCCTCTTCTAACAGCTCACCTTCTGTTGACTGCTCATTCTCGATACCTTCCACCTGTCCTTCCTCTATCTGTTCCTGTTCATCTTGAGCATCCGCCTTTCCAAGCATCCAGCCTGCCTGCTCCAGTAGTTCAATTGCCCTGTCAGGATCATAATCATATATCCTGTAACTGCTGTCGTAAAGCCACGAATCGGAAGGAATAGGAACGTCCACCGTTTCTGCATTGTTCAAATATACCTTAAAAATGATATCTTTCCTATCCAGAGCATAGGCTATGGCTCTTCTGACGTTGACATCTCCCAATACCGGGTGATTCATGTTAAATGCCAAAAATTCATAATTGCGCGTCAAATACCGATGGACTTTTGCATCCTCTTCCCTAGGATATGGGTTAATTACAGTAGGCATAACGTTTATCAAATCTATCTCTCGGTCATAAAAAGCCTGCCTCACCTTCATCTCATCATCATAAACCCGTGCCAGTATGGAGTCGATATAAGGCTGGTTTCCCCAATATCTTTCATTCCTCACCAGCCTGATCTGCTTAATTCCATCTCCCGTCTCATCAAGCTCAATCCCTTCTCCCTCTACCTTGTAAGGCCCCGTTCCTACAGGAAGCAAGCTCATATCCTGCCGGTGCTGCAGCATAAACTCGTCGGACTGGTACACCTGTTTAGGAAGCACGGGAAAAGTCATAATATCCAACATGTTATTAATAGGTTGAGATAGATACACGTTGACCGTGTAGGGATCAAAAGGGTCGGTTTCAACCTTTTGTATGCTTGCGTTGTTGACGATGCTCTCTTGATAAAACGACCCCAGGCGCCCCCCCTGCAACGCTAAAAAGGTAAACACCACATCATCCCCGGTGAGGGTCCGCCCATCATGAAACACCACATTTTTACGCAAATGAAAGCGCCACAGCTTACCGTCATCTTCCACATCCCATGACTCAGCCAAGCATGGTTGAGGCTTCATATTCTCGTCGTATTCAAATAGCCCTTCAAATATCAAGCCAAAGAAATTGATCATGTCCCTGGATTGGGTAAGCAAAGGGTTAAGAGTATCAGGCGGCGGTATGGGAATCACCAACTCGCCACCCTTTCGGGGCTCAGGAGTCCCTGCCTCCTCCCTTTCAATCTCATCCATTTCGATATCTTGTTCTACGATATTTGGCACCTCTATAATTTGACACGCCGTCAAAGTTAATATATAGAGGATCAAACATATCAAAGTAATTCCCTTCCTCATATCTTCCCAATCCCTCTCATCGATTAACATCAGGTATGCGATACAGCTGCTTGTATTTATGGTAAGCCTTCCATACCCTATCCACAAAATCCCGTGTTTCTCTAAAGGGTATATTATCCAATTCTTCTCCATCCTTGCTGTACCTGGGGTCTTGCAGCCATCTTTCAACATTGCCGCTGCCACCATTATAGGCTGCAAGGGCAAGGCCCATGTTCCCTTTGAAGTGATGGCGCAGCCTATTGAGATACCAGCACCCTATCCGTATATTGACTGCTGGATCATAAAGGCTGTCATCGGTGTATCCCTCGATGCCCAGCTTTTGTGCCGCCCACCGCCCCGTGGATGGAATGACCTGCATGAGCCCTCTTGCCCCTTTATGGGACGTCGCGACCTCATTAAACTTGCTTTCAACCCATATGACCGCACACACCAGATATGGATCCAGCCCGTATTCATTGGCATACTCAAGTATCAAGGCTTCATATTTTAGGGGATACATCCTCCTCTGCACATAACCATACATCAAGGCAGCGCATAGTATAAGAAATACCGCCAGCATGGTAATAAATACAAATCTAAAGGTCAAAGTTCTGCCCATAGCTGCTCCACCTGCTTCCGGGTATACTCCATGTCGCGGGAATTGTCTATTATTCTATCAGCATACCGCCTCTTTATATCCTGATCCATCTGGCTGTTTATCCTGTTTAAAGCCTGCTGGCGCGTAAGTCCGTTCCGCTTCATCAGCCTTTCTATCTGGGTCTCCCTGTCGGTCACCACCAGCCATACTTCGTCCACCATATGATGCCATCCCGCCTCTATAAGCAGCGCAGCGTCCACCACGATTGCTTTATAGCTGCCCATAGACTTTAACCTATCTATTTTGGCCAACACCTGCTGCTGAATGACAGGATGCGTAATGGCGTTAAGCTTCTTTAAAGCTTCGGCGTTGGCAAACACCAGCTCTCCCAACTTTTTTCTGTCAAGTTCCCCATCGGGTAGCAGATACTCATCCCCAAATGTTTCTTTTATCCTGTGCCATACAGGCGTTCCCTTTTTGGTTATTTCCCTGGCAATCACATCGGCGTCTATGACTGCTGCTCCCAAATCTGCCAGCATAGCGGCTACCGTAGACTTGCCACAGGCTATACCACCGGTTAGTCCAATTACCTTCATGGGCCCTCCCGCTCTTTATCATGGTCATATCATATCAGCTTGGAATGGATTACTTTGCGTCATACCAACTCCTACCCACACCTACATCGACTACCAGTGGAACCGAGAGCTTTACGGCATTCTCCATGCACCGCACTACCAAATCCTTCACTTCTTCCAATTCGGGCTTATAGGTATCTATAATGAGTTCATCGTGCACCTGCAATATGAGCTTCGATTTTAAGTTCCGCCTTTTAAGTTCAGCATACACGTCATTCATAGCTTTCTTTATTATATCGGCAGCGCTGCCCTGTATGGGCGTATTCATGGCCAACCGTTCGCCCTGGGAACGGATGTTGAAGTTTCGGGATTTAAGCTCGGGTATATACCTGCGCCGGTTCATAAGCGTAGTTACGTAACCCTGCTTTTTGGCAATCTCCACTATCCGTTCCATATACTCCTTTACCTTTGGATAGCGAGCAAAGTAACTGTCTATATACTCTTTGGCCTGTTTGCGGCTTATCCCCAGGGTCTTTGCCAGGCCGTAATCGCTGATGCCGTACACGATCCCAAAGTTAACCGCCTTGGCACTGTTCCGCTGCTGGGGAGTAACCTTCTCGATGGGCACGCCAAATATCTCGGAAGCCGTTCGCAAATGTATATCTTGGTTGTTTTTAAAGGCATCGATAAAAGTAGGATCTCCCGACATATGGGCCAGTACCCGCAACTCAATTTGTGAGTAATCGGCATCCACCAGGACGTAGTCCTCCCCGCTGGCAACAAACACCTTGCGTATCCTACGCCCCATCTCCAGCTTAACCGGGATGTTCTGCAGGTTGGGCTCTGCGCTGCTGATCCTGCCTGTGGCTGTCACCGTCTGGTTAAAGCTGGAATGGATTCTCCCATCCCTAGGGTCGATGACGCCCAAGAGCCCATCTATATATGTGGATTTAAGCTTCATCACCTGTCGGTACTCGATGATTTTATCCACCACCTCATGGTAGGGGCGCAGCTGTTCCAGCACCTCGATGTCGGTGGAATACCCCGTCTTGCTCTTCTTTATGACCGGTAGCCTCAACTTTTCAAATAGCACGCTGCCCAGCTGCCTCGGCGAATTTATGTTGAACTCCTCCCCCGCCAGGGCATATATTTCCCGGGTAAGGTTCGACAGCTCGGCTGAAAACTCCTCCCCCAGCTGCTCCAGCATATCCTTATCCACTTTAAAGCCCGTAATCTCCATATCGGCCAACACGTTTATAAGCGGATGCTCAATTTCCTCGTAGAGATAGAGCATCTCGGTCTCCTTGAGCTTGTTGCGCATATGCTCCGCCAGCAAGTATAGGTCAGCCGCGTCGGCATCATCGACGTCTAGGTCAGCATACTCATAAAGCAGCTGGCTCAAATCGTAGCGATTTTTTGCTGGGTCCAACAAGTAAGCCGCTATAAAGACATCAAATTCAAGGCCTTCCACACCAATGCCATATTTGTGGGCCTCCAAAATCAACCTCTTGCCATCATATACAACCTTCTTTAGATCTTGTCTTTCCAAAATGGGTTTCAGCTCTATAAATATATCCTCGAGGCTTAACCCTTCAGACAGCAAATCGCCTTTCAGCTTCATCCTGTACACCCTATCCGGGTTATCGGCAATGGTCATACAGTCATCGGTCATCAATATGGCCAGCCTGCCACTTTGCACGAGATTTACCACCTGCTGACGCAGCTCTCCCACTGTCTTAATCTCGATCATATCTTTTTCTCTAACAGGCATTTCAACCGAAACGCTGCTCTCAGACCGTATGCCCAACTTCTCAATTATGCTGTTAAACTCCAGCTCTTGCAAGAATTCCAGCAGTTCCCTAGAGTGTGGAATCTCATAGCAGCAATCCTCCAGCTTTATATCCACAGGTGCATCCTGCATAATGGTGGCCAACCTTTTGCTCAGCATGGCCTGTTCCCGATACTTGATTAACGCCTCCTTAAGCTTCTTACCGCTTATCTTGTCGGCGTTATCCAGAACTTGTTCAACGGTATGATACTGGTGCAGCAGTTTAAGAGCTGTCTTTTCGCCTATGCCTGGAACACCGGGTATGTTGTCAGAACTATCGCCCATCAGAGCTTTTAAATCTATGATTTGGGAAGGGGTCAAGCCATACTCCTTCTCTATTTCTTCAACATCAAAAACCTTTACGTCTGATATGCCCTTTCTGGTCATGATAACCCTCACTTCAGGAGAAACCAGCTGGAGGGCATCCCTATCGCCGGTGACCAGATAAGCCTCCCATCCCCTTTCCCTGGCCAAGCGCGCAAAAGTCCCCAGGATATCATCTGCCTCATAGCCATCAACTTCGTATATGGCTATCCCCATCAGCTGGAGCATCTTCTTAAGAAGGTCAAACTGGGGAATGAGCTCCTCAGGAGTTTTTTGCCTTGTGGCCTTGTAATCAGCATAGACCTCATGACGAAAGGTAGGTCCCTTCTTGTCAAAAGCCACTCCCAGATAGTTAGGCTTATAATCCTGTATCAGCCTTAAAAGCATGTTGGTAAAACCGTACACGGCATTGGTAGGCGTGCCCTTTTTATTGGTCAACATAGGTAAGGCATAAAATGCACGGTGCATCAGGCTATTTCCATCTATTATCATTACCCGCGGTTGCCCCATAATGATCTCTCCTTAAAATATGGCATTTATCAGACCGATGACTCTTTATCATATTCCCGACATCTAGACTTTATCACATCCACCATCAAAATTCAATTAGCCTTTTTCTTTAACATATATTCCCTACGGATTATGTACTTGTTATGTACTTGTCTTATTAATAAGGATGATCATTCCTTTAGATGAGGCCATTAAGCATTATTATATAAATAGTAGTTTACACAAGTTATAAATTATAAATTTATTAATTTAAAGGACAACGATGCAAACGAAAATTCTAAGTTTCAGCCACAAAATTACCATAATTTTTATAATGACAAATATGTTACGAATATGTTAAGATATATTACAGATATATAAAATATATTAAAAATTGGAGGTCATAGTCATGAAGAAACGAATTTTGTCAGTTTTATTGAGTATTTTCCTGTTGGGATTGCTACTCACAGCAGGACCTGCATCATTGCAGGCAGAAGTATTGGCAGAGGCACAGAATTCGTGTCCTATCAAGGTAACAGTCACAGCAAATAATCTGAATGTAAGGGCCAACAGCAACTCGCAGTCAAATATAATAGATGTTTTGAAGAATAACCAAGTAGTAAATGTGTTGGGCCAAAAGGGCAACTGGTATATAATAAAGACCGATGACGGAAAAATTGGCTCCATCCTTAAGTGGTTTACAAAGCCTGTAGATCAGACTGAAACGCAGCAGTCCAAACCCCAGCAGCCTGAGACACAGCAACCTAAACCCCAGCAACCTGAGACACAGCAGCCTAAACCCCAGCAACCCGAAACTCAGCAGCCCAAACCGCAGCAACCTGCGCCGCAACAGCCTTCAAACCAACTGAGCTATGAACAGTCAAGGATGTTGGAGCTGGTCAATGCCGAACGAACGAAAGCAGGCCTCAAGCCCCTTGCATGGGATGCTGACCTGGCCAGGGTGGCCAACATCAAAGCCAAGGATATGGTGGATAACAACTACTTCAGCCACACATCGCCAACTTACGGCAGCCCATTTGAAATGATGCGCAAGTTTGGCATTCAGTACAGGACTGCCGGCGAAAACCTGGCGGGTTACTCCTCGGTAGAAGGAGCGCATAACGGCCTTATGAACTCAGAAGGGCACAGGAGGAACATCTTAAACCCCAGCTTTACCCATATAGGCATAGGCGTTCAAAAGAGCCCAAGATACGGTTATATATTCGTGCAGATGTTCGTTGGTAGATAAAAGGGTAATTAACAAAAACGGTATTACACGTTATCAAGACCTGATTTTAAAAAATATTGAAAAACAAGGAAAGGACATACTATACATGTACAGTATGTCCTTTCTTTTGTATGCATCTTGAAATTTATTGATAATTCTTCTTAATAAAAAATTGCGCTATATTACTACTCGAACGCTATACCAATTCAATCCCACAATATGGGTTTTCTTTCTTCGCTTATTGAAATTCCTACACTATTAATAATTTCCCACTTCATGTCATCATTAAGCTTGTAAACATTTATATCCATTTCTTGCTTTTCATCAACGTGCGTCTGATGATTTAATTAATCTTCAATTACGCATTATCATACAAATACGCAACAACTAACGATTCTATTTACCAAAAAACAAGCATCATTATTAAAGAAGGTGGTAGTTTGCGGATTATTTTGGTATAATAATCCTTGAGCGCTCATTTACAACCGAAATGACGAGGAGGAATGCTCTATGGACAAACAGCAGATACTAAACTTCTTCTTTAAAAGAAGGAGCATCCGCAAATACAAGGACATGGATGTAAGCCAGGAAGACATAGACATCATTCTGAGAGCAGCCATGTCAGCTCCATCGGCTGGCAATCAGCAGCCCTGGCATTTCATAGTAGTAGACGATCGCCAAAAGATGAAGGAGATCACCAAGTACCATCCCTATTCTTCAATGCTCAACACAGCGCCCAAATGCATCATCGTAGCAGGAGATACATCCTCGCAAAGGTACGAAGGATACTGGGTACAGGACTGTGCAGCTGCCACGCAGAACATGCTGCTAGCCATAGCGCAACTAGGGCTGGGCGGGGTATGGCTGGGCGTCCATCCACGGAAGGAACGGGAGGAAGCAATCCGTAGGATATTCAACATCCCCGAACATATAGTGCCATTTGCTATCGTAGCACTTGGCGTACCCGACGAAGAAAAAGGCCCATCCGACAGATATAACCCCGAAAGGGTACACGTGAACACGTGGTGAAAGCGATGAGAGTTTTTATTGCCATTGAGTTTGAACAGCCCATAAAGGACTATCTCAATAGAATTCAGAAACAGATAATGAGCTACAGCACCGACGGAAATTTTTCAAGGCCAGAAAACTTCCACCTGACGCTCAAATTCATAGGAGAAGTAGAGCCGTCTTTTTTGGGTAACATCACTGCAGCCATGGCCCAAGCGGTTCAAGGCATAAAGCCTTTTAAACTTGGCCTACACAGCCTTGGGAATTTCCCCCGGGGAAATAAGATGATCATATGGATGGGAGTGTGTGGGGAGCTGGACGCGCTCAATCTGCTGTTTAACCAGCTGGAAACATCGCTGAGCGACATAGGCATTGCTAAAGACACAAGAGGATATTCGCCCCATATTACCCTGGGCCGAGAGGTACGCCTGGCAGTACCATTCTCGAAAGTGGCCAGCGCCATTGCAGCAGACCCATATCAGATAATCGAGGTGCGCAAGATTTCGCTTATGGAAAGCACCAGACAAGAGGGCCGTCTTATGTACATTCCTCTTTACAGGCAGCCGTTAGCCGATTAAATACAACCAGCATGTACTCTTGCAACAAATGCGCCAGTTCTCTTCACCCTTCCCCTTCTCTAATTCTTCGATTTCACTATCTTTCATCCCATGGTTTTCAGCGTTTTACCGCCTCCATCATCGTCTTGAATCCTTCCTACATCCATGCGGTATACGACCAACTTTGAAAACGGCACAATCCTTAGCTCAAAATCCCACTCTTTTTACTTGCTCAGGCGGCTGATGGCAATTTGTCCGCCTACCATCGGCCACCTCATACATAGTTCTATTGGTCTGTATAACCCCTTCAATAAATTTATAATAAGGCCTTAAAATTTTCCCCGTCGAATCGGCCCAAAGCTGCATAGAAAACACCTTGATATTTTCATAACCCGATAGCAAGCTTCCATCGGCAATATAAGCATATCGCATACCAAGATTATATCATACAGGATTTTCACGAGGGTTCTACTATTATTGGGGGATTACCATTATTTGGGTATTGTATTTAATTTTACAACAAACCAAAAAACAAGAAAGGGATCATGAAAATCCCTTTCTTATTCCTTCTTAAACTTCTCAACGAACTCGGGGGCAATTTGCCTCAGCATGCTCTCCAACTCCCCATCAGACATAACAGTGGTACGCCCTTTAGCATATTCCTCATCCACAAGCTCCTTTAATTTAACCACCATCGGATCCTTTTTATCTATAGCGTTTTCGCCTTGCAGACCAAAGTAAGAATTGATCCAATGGGCAATTCCGGCCAGCCCCGAATGCTGCCCCACAGCCACCCTGGGCGGCCTCTTAAGTATTTTTCCAGTATCAAATATGTTGTATATCTCCTCATCCTTCAATAGGCCATCGGCATGAATTCCGGCCTGAGTCACGTTGAAATTCCTGCCCACAAACGGAGTATTCGGCGGTATCTCATAGCCTATTTCCTTTTCAAAATATTCGGCGATCTCGGTTATAACCGATAAGTCCATGCCATTGGTATCGCCTCGTAATGCGACATATTCTATGACCATGGCCTCAAGAGGGCAGTTTCCTGTACGCTCGCCTATGCCCAGCATGGTACAGTTGACCGCCGATGCGCCGTATAGCCACGCAGTGGCTGAGTTGGTAACCGCCTTATAGAAGTCATTATGCCCATGCCATTCTATGAGCTCGCTGGGGAAACCGGCAAAATGCCTCAATCCGTAAATTATGCCCGGAACGCTCCTAGGCAAGGCAACCCCCGGGTAAGAGACGCCATACCCCAAGGTGTCACATGCGCGTATCTTTATGGGTATCCCGGACTCATCCATCAGCTTCTTAAGCTCAATAGCAAAGGGCACTACAAACCCATAAAAGTCAGCACGGGTAATATCCTCAAAGTGGCAACGCGGTCTAATGCCATACTCCAAAGCCATCTTTACCACCGACAGATACATATCCATGGCTTGCCTGCGCGTCATTTTCAATTTTTTAAAGATGTGGTAATCCGAGCAGCTCACCAAAATGCCCGTCTCTTTTACCCCCATCTCCTTTACCAATTCGAAATCCTTTTGTGAAGCCCGTATCCAGCTGGTAACCTCGGGATACTGGTATCCTCGCTCCATACACTTGCGCACCGCTTCCTTATCCCTATCGGTGTAGAGGAAAAATTCGCTTTGCCGGATGATACCATTGGGTCCCGAAAGCCTGTGAAGCAGATCGAACAGGTCCACAATCTGTTTTACCGTAAATGGCGCCCGCGCCTGCTGTCCATCCCTGAAGGTAGTGTCGGTAATCCATATTTCGTCAGGCATATGCATGGGGACAAGGCGATGATTAAACGGTATCCTGGGTATGCTGTCATAGGGAAACAGATACCTATAAAGATTTGGCTCCTCCACGTCCTGAAGAGAATATTTGTATGCCGACTGTTCCAGCGTATTGGACCTCTTGCTGAATTCTAGCACGCTCACATCTCCTCCTCCCAAACCAAAATTGCATGGTCTCCCATCAGCCTATCATGCTTTTATCCTACTCCACAAACCTGACATTTAAAATAAAGCTTTTACTGCAGAGCTACATCCACGGATGGGAACATTTTTAGGCCGCCTCAAAAATATTTGTGTATAATTGTATACAGTTATACACATATTTGTCAAGTGCCTAATTGTAAAAATTGAAAAATTGTTATCGACATGATTCACAATGAGACTTTATAAAAATTGCTTCTGCGAAATATTTTATTCTCCACGTTATAATCAAACAGCACATAAGTGATGGAATGAGGATAAAAGCCGCTTTTTGCGCCTTCCACAACATCGTATTCGAAGGCCTCTATATGAGCCATACGGGATATCTGCCTGGGGGTATACCCTTCAAGATATGGCATAAATTTTAGAATATTTTCTCGGTTTTTGAAAAAAGAATCGACAGCCTTGCCCAATCCCGGCATCTGGGGCGGCTCCAATCCTTCAGGATACCTGCTGGGCTTTTCATAGCTTACCCAGTCAAACCGCATGATGTTTTTAAGCAGCCGGTGATCGGCATTATCCATCGTGAGGCCATATTCCAGCAAAATCTCATAGAGGCGTATTGGGCTGTATGAAAATCCCTCATAGCCTCTCGCCTTCCAAAATTCCATAAACCCTTCAAAGAACTCAAAGGGATTATTATGATGGCAACCTATCAGATAATCGAGAGTATATTTAAAGCGGCCTGAGTTGTAATACTTCTCCACCAAATCCTCTATCATTTCAAGTTTTGCGATTTCATCGTAAGCCATATAGTTATTCTTGAGCACCTTGTAGGGCGGATACTGGGTATATTCGTATCCATATTGTGCAGCTCTCAGCCTGAGGCCTGAACCCTTGAGCAATTTCAAAAATCCCAGCTGCAACATATTAGGCCGCAAAAAATATACGTCATTGAATGAGCGCTTAAACGAGGCATAATCCTCCTCGGGCAACCCGGCTATCAAATCCAGATGGAGGTGTATGTTCTCTCCACGGCGCAGCCGTTCAACCGTCCTGGCTAGAGCATCAAAATCCATCTTCCTTTGAATTTCATGTATCGTATTTGGATTTGTGGACTGTACCCCTATTTCAAATTCAAAAAGGCCAGGGGGTGCCTGTTTCAATATGTCCAGCATCTCCTCGTCTATCAAATCCCCTGCCATCTCAAAATGGAAGTTGGTCTGCCCTCCAAGGGAGATGAGGGTCTTGAATATGCGCTTGGCCCTTGCTGGATTGCAGTTAAAGGTCCTATCCACCAGCTTTACCTGGGGTATCCCCGCCTTTACAAACAGCTCCAGCTCCTTTTCCACCCGTTCAAGCGAAAAATACCTCACTCCTGGAATGGTCGAAGAAAGGCAGTACTGACAATTAAAAGGGCAACCTCTCGAAGTTTCGTAATAGACGATCTTATTTTCAAGCCCCGCAAAGCCATCCTGATACGGAAAGGGAATCTGGTCTAAATCCCGTATCAAGGGGCGGGCTGGATTAACAACTATTTCCCTGCCATGGCGGTATACCAAGCCCTTTACCTGTGCGGGATCCCCGTTATCCTCGAGGATCTGCAGCAGCTCACGAAAGGTCTCCTCTCCCTCTCCTACGACAATATAGTCGACCGCGGGGTTATCCCTCATGATGTCCCCGGCATCAAAGGACACCTCAGGGCCGCCGAGGACTATTGGGCAGCGATCCATAATCCTTTTCAAGGTATCAGCTACCATTAAAACTTGCCGAATATTCCAGATATAACACGAAAAGGCCACCACATCAGGCCTTGCAAGATAGATCTCCCTTATAATCCTCTCTATATTATCATTTATAGAAAACTCCATAACGTCTATCGAGTGCTCCTTGCCGCAATAGGCTTTCAAATACCTCAGAGCCAGGTTGCTGTGAATAAATTTGGAATTGATTGCAACCAAAATCACCTTCATGTTTAGCTCCTCCATTTTTATGTTATACTTCTGCTCTTAAACCTTAAAATCATGTACCGAGCTGTTATGAATGTTCAATGCAACACCCTATATGAGATATTTCATCGTATTGCCCCAGTGACAATCAGGTTGTCGATAAATCCTTGATGCCCCTGGCCAGAACCACCAAGGCCCCCACTATGATGTTCAAATAATAGGTGATAAATCTCCACAGTATCATGGTGACAAATATCAGATGCCCGGGAAAAAACCGTTGAAAGAACAGATAGAATCCTCCTTCGGAAGCTCCCATGGCACCCGGAGCAGGGAAATAGGACACCGCCAGATACAAAAATGATTGGACAAACACCATATCCACCCAGGCTCTGTCCTTCAAGCCAAATGCCCTATAGATAAAAAAGATAACGCTAAAATAAAAGATGAGCTGTACGGCAGTCAAAGCAGCTGCCACCGCCATGGCCTTGTAGTTCCCACGGAAGATGCACAGGCTCCCATGAAAATCTTCCACAGCCTCTTCCAGTCGTGCCTTCCACTTTTCCAAATCCTTAACTATGCGCACGCGGTGAAAAAATTTCAATACCGCCAATACTGCCTTTTTTATAAATCCGCGATTTAGCGAAAGAAAATATATGAGAAATACAGCTCCTGCATTGATCACAAACCCGATTAAGGATATCCAAACCACCACAGGGGGATATGAAAATATCAAATCAGCTTTGCATATAAAGGCTATTGCACAAAAAATGGACAAAACCACCTGGTAAATCAGGTACTTAATTATGAGCACCGAGGTGGAATAGCCGGCCGGAATACCAAAGCGGGACATGTAATACACCTGCGCAGGTTGTCCACCGCTGGCAAATGGCGTAACTGCATTGTAATATTGACCTATTAGAGCCACCTCCATACAGCCCTTAAAATGCCAGGGCTTGAAAATGGCAGCCAGCAAATATCTGAGTATCAGAGAATCCATAACCCAGAACATCAACATGCATCCTGCCGCTCCTGCCAGCCAGTACGGCTTGAGAGCATTAAAGGCGTGGCCTATATCCTTAAGGTTGGGGTCCAAAAGCCCTATAACAGCAATGATTATGATATTTACCGCAATATAAAAAAGAATTGCGTACTTTCTCTTGTTCATATAATCTCCTCTAATATTAATATCCTTATTTCCTAGTTGAATACATCACGCCACATCATTCGCATAAAACAAAGTGGCACAGGTCACCACATTTCTATTATACTATACTCAAATGAACACCGCAAACCGAAGACGGCATATGCCGCCATAACTTGACAATAACATGGCAAAACCACAACCCCGCTTGTATCACCTTTAAGCGACTGCATTTTTGGCTATTCTACCACGTTTTTTGAGCTTTTTATAGTTGAACTACAGACAACCTACATGAAAAAAGTTTTAAACTCCTTAAACGAGAAAGCCCTCATCCTCTTAGATAGCAGAATAGCAGGATGAGGGCTTTCTCGTATTGTTCACAACGTCACGCCATCTTTGAAAATTGCTATTTCTCTAAATCCCATCTTTTCGGACTTTGTCGGCATTCCCGATGCCACCCTGACCACAAAATCTAAAAGTTCCTGGGTAAGCTGCTCCATGGTGTATCCTGCAAGAAGCCTTCCCGCATCAAAGTCCATCCAGTGGGGTTTCTTGTTAAATATCTCGCTGTTGGTGGCAATCTTTATAGTAGGTACCGCCGTTCCAAGCGGCGTTCCCCGACCCGTGGTAAACAAAATGATCTGGCATCCTGCTGAAGCAAGGGCTGTTGATGCCACCATGTCATTGCCCGGCCCGTAGAGCAGATTGAGTCCTTTTTCCCTTACCACACCGCCGTAATCCAGTACATCCACCACCGGGCTTGTGCCGCCCTTCTGGGTACATCCCAGGGACTTTTCCTCAAGGGTAGTTATACCTCCCTTTTTATTGCCCGGAGAGGGGTTTTCGTATATGGGTTGTCCGTAACTCATAAAGTATTCTTTAAAATCATTTATGAGCTTTACGATCTTTTCAAACACTTCCTTATCTTTAGCCCGGTTCATCAGTATGGTTTCAGCGCCAAACATTTCGGGCACCTCTGTAAGCACAGCACTTCCACCATAGACTATGAGCTTGTCCGAAAAAGAGCCAACCAGGGGATTGGCGGTGATTCCCGAAAAGCCATCCGAACCCCCGCATTTTAGGCCAATCACTAAATCCGAAAGGGGGCATTCTTCCCTCTTGAACTGCGAGGCATACTCTACAAGGTCACCAATGAGCTTTAGACCTTCCTCAATCTCATCCTCCACCTCTTGCGCCACAAGAAATTTTACCCTGCCGGGCTCCCATTTACCCAGCACCTTCTTAAATTCCTCTATATTGTTGTTTTCGCATCCCAGACCCAGCACCAACACTCCCGCGGCATTTGGGTGGTTAACCAGATTGGCCAGAATTTTTTGGGTATTAATATGGTCCTCCCCCAGTTGAGAACAGCCATAGGGATGTTTAAAATCGTATATGCCGTCTATACCCTCCGCATTGGCGTACATCTCCCTGGCCTTCAAGGCTATCAATTCGGCATTCCTGTTGACGCAGCTCACCGTGGGGATTATCCAGATCTCGTTTCTTACCCCTACCCTCCCATCATGCCTGCGGTAACCCATAAATGTCTTATGAGTTTCCTGGTATTTAAATTCATCTTTTTGAGGGTGGTACTGGTATTCCAAAATCTCTCCGAGATTGGTCTTCAAATTATGTGAATGCACCCATTGCCCCGCTTTTATGTCTTCAGTGGCATGGCCTATGGGAAACCCGTACTTTATCACATTAGCACCCCTTGGGATATCCTCAAGGGCTATCTTATGACCTTTTTCTATATCCTCAAGGGCAACAATGGAGGAAGCCCCTATTTTAAAGGCTTCCCCCTTGCTAATTGGCTCCAAAGCCACCGCCACGTTATCATTGGAGTTTATAACCAATAGCTTCATTTATCGACCTTCCCCCTTCACCAGCCGGTCTACCACATCCTTGATCCCACATGTTGCTATGTCGTATAGATATTGGCCCACCTTTTCGGCCAACCCCGGAATGACATTTAGATCCTCGTCCCACAGTGCAGTGTTGCCAAGTACATCCCTGGCCACCTGGAGTGCCGAGTTGCGGCTTCCATCAAATGCCTTCCAAACATTTTGGTAAAATTCCAGGACAGGAAGGTCATCCTTCATGATAAACTCTCCTTTTTCCCTATAGGCCCTCATAGCACTTCCTTCCACCTTACCGTCCTTATAAACCGATATAAGGGCTGCCATGGAAAAGGTGAGCTTTTCTGGCAATTTGCCGTATTTATCATAATATTCCTTGATGGACGGAAGCACCCTGGCTTTAAACTTGGAGGTCGAATTGAGCAGAATGCTTATGAGATAATGCTTGATAAAGGGATTTTTAAACCTCTCTATGACAGCATCGGCAAATTCTACCAGCATGTCCCTGTCAAGGTCGATGGAAGGAATTATTTCATCGTATATGATGCTCCTTACATACTCGCCCATCACTTCATGATCCATCATCTCGCCCACCGTCTCAAGGCCGTAAAGGAAAGCTGCCGGTACCGATGAGGTATGAGCACCATTTAATATCCTCACCTTACGAGTCCTGTACGGCGTCATATCATCGGTCCATATGACGTTAAGGCCGGCTTTTGTAAAGGGCAATCTCTCCGATAATTCTTTTGGCCCCTCTATCACCCAGAGATGGAAAAGTTCACCTGTATCCAAAAGTTGGTCTTCATATCCCAGCTTTTCCTCTATTGCCTCTATTTCATCTTTGGGATAGCCCGTTACCACTCGGTCCACCAGCGTGTTGAGGAAAATATTGTGTTCTTTCACCCATTCTTTGAATTCCTCGGGTAAACCCCAATCATCGGCAAGCTGCAATACTATTCTTTTCAGGTTATCGCCGTTCCTGTCTATAAGCTCGCAGGGCATTATCACCATTCCTCTTTCAGGATCGCCATTAAAATGCCGGAATCGGTGATAGAGGTATGCCGTAAGCTTACCGGGGAAAGAACGGGGCGGTTTCATATCCAGCCGGTCTTCCTTGTCGTAGGCTATACCCGCTTCGGTGGTATTGGATATCACAAACTCTATTTGGGGATTTTCAGCACATTTTATAAATTCGTCCCAATCCTTATAGGGATTTATTCCCCGGCTTACCGAGCTGATTATCTCCTTTATTTCCGTAGGTTTGCCATTCTTCAATCCTCTCAAAATCAGGGTATAAAGACCATCCTGCTCATTTAATTTTTCAACAAGTCCTTCAGCAATGGGCTGTACAACCACCACACGCCCATTAAATAAACCTTTTTTGTTCATTTGATGAATCATCCAGTCCACAAAGGCCCTGAGGAAATTCCCTTCTCCAAATTGAAGAACTCTCTCGGGTAGATTTGCAGGATATTTTGGAACCTCAATATCATCAGGAAAGTTAAAGTTTCCTTTCAGTAGATTGCTGCAAAGCTTTTCCACAATCATTCCTCCTATCTCAAACAAAGCTTACAATGCTTTCTTTGAATTAGTAAAATTCCGTTGCATTAAATATTACCCCTCAGCAAAAGTAAATATAATGGTTATATATAGTAAGCCTTATTACTGGCCAGGAATGCCAAAAAGTCGTGCAATAATCATGTGTACGTTGTCAAGGTTGGGTAGCATTTTCTCGCTTACGCTCGAAAA
Source organism: Clostridia bacterium (assembly GCA_017577715.1). GTDB lineage: Bacteria > Bacillota > Clostridia > Caldicoprobacterales > Caldicoprobacteraceae > Caldicoprobacter. The sequence goes on along the minus strand of PKRC01000002.1, from coordinate 1,884 downwards.
TCTCTACCCTTCCCTTGACAACGTAGGGGTTTGTAGTTTACATACATAAAAAGATGTTCAATTGCAATTTAAAAATCTTAAATTTTATAGCTTTATCAATGGCAACCAGGTATTTAGTGTGTTTTTTCCCACTCTTGTTCTTTTAGATTTGTATAAATATATATTAAGGCTGGAATTGATGATAATACAAACATAACTACAGAAAGAGCTGCTGCTAGTTCATAATTTGAATACTCGGAGAATTGCTTACGCAGATATACACCCAGCATAATAGGATTGTTGCCTCCCATCACATACGGGGTAGTAAAGGAACTAATATTGCTCATGAAAATAAATGTCATGGCAATCATAACATCTTTAATTGAAAGAGGAAGAATCATTTTGAAAAACACATTGAGTTTTTTGGCACCCACATCTCTTGCACTTTCTATAATCGAATCCGGGATAGCCGAAAGTGAAGCTACAATGATCATGGTAGCAAAAGGGATATTAAACCAGAGATTCATTAAAATAATACCCTTAGCGTTGTACATCAGACCCGGTTTAAAATCACCACCAAATAACACGGAAATACGATTAAGCAAGCCTGAATCTCTGATAACAGTTATCATCGCATAAACTGCTACCGGGGTCGGCATAAATCTAGGCAGAATATATAGGGTACCAATGAACTTACTAATTTTACTATCTGTAAATCTTAAATATAGCGCTAGCAAATAGGATATAAAAATTGATCCAATTACAGTTACAACCACAATCCACAGAGTATAAATGATATTTCCAACTGCGATATCATCAGTAAATATAAATTTATAATGTTCAATAGTAAAACTGCCGTCCTTTGCAGTAAAACTACGAATAAATGTGTTTATCAATGGATAAACAATAACTCCTAACGTTATTATCAATGACGGTGCTAGCATCAAAACGATGAATAGATTTGTCTTCCATGTCTTTTTCTCCATATACCAATTCCCTTTCTTTCCATAAATAGTTACCAACTACCCACCATATTATAAACAAGCATTTGATTTTAGCTTTAATGGATAATAAAATTCTATTTGTTCTAGCAATGTAAAATTTTGCGAATAGGACAAAACATCTCCTTATATACAGTCTGTTATTGTGAAGCAAAACGTTGATGTTTTCACGGTAAAGTAGCAATGGTTTTGTCCCAAGTCTGGTTCCTTATATCTTCAAGTTTACCTATAGATATAACATTGAATTTTGAAGGATCAAGATCTGCTACCATCTGTTTAACATCAGAATCAATTAAGCTAATGTCAATAACCGGTATAGCGAAAATGGTTTCAAGACATATTTTTTGCCCTTCAGGAGAAATCATAAAATTAATAAAATCATACGTATCTTCAGGATTACCACCAATACTAGGTATAGCAAAAACAACATCTGTACCGCTAAGCGGCGGATCAAGCTGGTAAATCTTAACCGTATCAGGTAAAATACCTTTGGACAAGTTGTCCAATACCATATCTGCCCATGCAGGAATTAGGTCAACTTCCTTGTTAATTAAGAGATCAAGAGCTCCTTGATTCTTATTGGGATAAACGACTTTTCCACCTGATTTATACAAATATGGATGTATTTCCTTGAGCCACTCCCAACCAGGACCCCATTGATCTACCCATTTTTCATCGGTAGAAACTTTGGCCTCTGGAGGAAGATCCTTATAAAGCGCCCAATTTACGAATGCTGCACCCGCTCCTCCAGTACCAGGAGAATTATAGGTAAACCTACCCGGATTATTCTTGATCCACTGTGTCAACTCATCAAATGTTTTAGGCGGATTAGGCAGTCGAGCAGAATCATATGCCATTACAACCGTGGTACCCCTATAAGGAACTACATATTCTGTATAAAAAG
>PKRC01000025.1 GCA_017577715.1 Clostridia bacterium | reverse complement strand
TTAAGCATACTCAAATATATTACCAGCATGGTATTCCCCCTGCCAAACGCTATTGTAAAGAGGCATACGCCGGCTACTTCTACCAGACCTGTTAAAAAAATTTATTTTTCCTCTCAAAACATGCATGATACACAGGTGACACATTAAACATTTAGACCTTATGACACAAAATCGTATATACATATGGCTCTTGTTTTGAAGCAAATGTAGTTTGTTAAGAAAAGAATCATATAGTACTAATCTGTATTCTGGAATATAGGTCGACCTTGCACATCAAGGAGTTGATAAACCAATTCAGTTGGAGAAGTGCTTGCTTTACCTGTAGTATAACAAATTCGCAGCCCTTTAGCTTCTACAATCTTTGTCTCCTTACCATTAAATAGTACTTTGGCGACAGAGCTATCTCTGACGATACCCCAAAATATCCATGCCCTACCTTTATTGTACTTGTATGAGCTGAATAAAAAATCGGCAGGATCTTTACTGTTTGTCGGCCATATTCCCGAACTGATTCTCAATAAACCATATGACAAAAGCTTCTTTTTAATGATGGCACAGGCAACAATTCCCCTTTGATCTTTATAGAAAATGAGATATTCCCCTTCATCTATATTTACTTGATAAAGCATTTCAGCTGGTGTACGTGCATTGTCATTTTCCATTTCTTTTACTAAGAAATCATATGGTGAAAGAGTAGCATTTCTAACTATAGAAATGATACCAATAGTAAAAACACATACGATTGCGATAACTAAAATTAATGTACCCTTTTTCAAGTTATTACCTCCCTGTAGGTAGCAAGCCACCGTAATTATTACGGTGGCTTGCTAAACAATTGGCAAATTTATTATATCATATATCATAACGTTTTAGTAGTAGAGGCCGTTCATGATACATATGATGCTCCATTGTTTAAGAGTATTTTGGAGTACGAAGCCAGCACCTACATTGCCAGGAGCAGCCGAGATTTCAATACCGCCGGTAGGTTCTTGATACGTATGAATATATTTAAGAATAGCCTGTGTCGTGTTGCCACCACCAGTCTTACGATTCTTAGAGAGGGTAGCTCTGATATTTACTTCTTCTACCCAAAGCATAACTTTGCCAACCTCATGCAAGAACTCGTCAAATTCCCACACGACAGCTGCATTAGGTACAGCATCAGCAAGGTATATAGTCGCGGACGGGCCGTGAATCCAAGTACCAGTAGCATATAAAATCGTAGAAGTAAAGCCACCTCCCCATGCAAAGCCGAAGAAATCTTCACCAACAGCAGGATTCTCCACAGCATTGTACCACCAGTTTAAGCCAGACCAATTTGCCTTACCATAGAGCTCATAGCGGGTAGAGTTACCAGACGAATTATCATAGCAAGAGAATGTAATCGTCAAAGTGCCCCTTTTATTAACAGCAGTAGCTTGGGTTGTGATCGGTGATTCCATTTGCATCTCTAATGACTCGAAATTCTCAATGCCGATAGCTTCTACCTCGTCTTTTGGAAGGAGCCTGCTGTTTGTAATAATGATTTTGCCATCTCCTATCTCATATGTTTCTTCAACGAAAACTGTAGCTGTCACTAGACCAACGAGTTTCCCTTTAGCTGAAGACGAAGCAATTTTGAAGCAAAAATGACAGGACGTTATTTTTAGCGGCACTTGAACAGGACGTTCAATTGCTGCGTGTGAAAAATTGCAAGTCGAAGCGTTGCTCTATCAAGCAAACATTCCGCAAATGGAGTTTTTGCAGCAGAATCAATTTTAAGCTATCAAATATAGCTTTGCGCCGATATAACTTTGCACCAATTTTAATCTAATTTTACAATGTTGGCAGTTTTAATGCAATTTTAAAATTCATTTATTGCATAATTTTATTTTATATCAAATATAAGCATTATTGATTTTACTTGCGTAAAAAACTTAAATATAATGTTGCATACGATAAATTCTAGTTATATCAATTAAACGAATTTGTCCTAAATTGTATACGGTTAAGTAATTTGTGTAAATTTTTGCAAGTTAAAGTTTTGTATATTTCATTTTGTTATAACGTTTATTGTTAAAAGTTACCTTGTTTTATACAAAACCAGAAATATCCTTAAGGAAGCAGGGTGATTTAAAATGCTACTTCGTGAAGGTAATATAAGGATTCCGGCAGGATGCGCTATATCGGGCATTATGAATAAAAAAGGCCTTCTGTTTTCAGGGGATGACATAGTAAAGTCCATCGCTCTGATGCATGAACGCTCAAACGGACTGGGAGGAGGCTTTGCCGCATACGGGATATACCCCGAATACAAGGACTTATACGCGTTTCACGTGTTCTATCACCACAGCGGCGCAAAAGAAGATACCGAGACATTTTTAAAGAAACATTTTGACATAAAATTGTCGGGAGAAATCCCCACCAGAAAAGTCCCCTCCATAAAAGATGTTCCCATAATCTGGAGATACTTTGTCCTGCCCAGAGAAGATAAGCTTATGGAATGGGGCTTGGCCGAAGAGGAATTCGTAGTAAGATGTGTCATGAGGATTAACTCAAACATTGACGGCGCTTTTGTGGTATCTAGTGGTAAAAACATGGGAGTTTTCAAAGGGGTGGGGTATCCCGAAGACATAGGCGAATTTTATATGCTGGACACATACAAGGCATACATTTGGACGGCACACGGGAGATTCCCCACCAACACTCCTGGATGGTGGGGTGGTGCCCATCCCTTTACCCTGCTTGACTGGTCAGTGGTCCACAACGGGGAGATCTCATCCTACGACGCAAACAGACGGTGGATCGAAATGTTTGGTTACAAATGCACACTTCAGACCGACACCGAGGTCATCACCTATATATTCGACCTTTTGATACGCAGGCACGGACTCCCCCTTGATATTGTTGTAACCGCACTGGCCGCACCGCTATGGGATGAAATACAGAGGATGGATGACGAGAGACAGGAACTTGTGAAAGCGATACGGGCAGTGTACGGCAGTGCCCTGATCAACGGACCATTTTCCATAATACTGGCCTGCAAAAACGGTATATTGGCTTTAAACGACAGGATAAAGCTTCGCCCGATGGTGGCGGCAACCAAAGGCGATTTCGTGTTTGTCGCCAGCGAGGAATCGGCCATCAGAGCAGTATGTCCACAACCCGACAGGGTATGGGCCCCCATGGGCGGGGAGCCAGTAATTGCTCTACTGGAAGGAGTTGAAGATATATGGCCATAAGCCTTCTTACACCGGAATTCATAATAGAGAGAAACGACGCGCGCTGCATAAGGTGTCAGGTATGCGTAAGGCAGTGCGCAAACCTCGCACACATATATGACCAAGAAGAAGACAGGGTTTTAGCAGACGATTCCAAGTGCGTCAACTGCCACAGATGCGTAACCCTGTGCCCCACCAGGGCAATTACTATAAGGAAAAATCCCCTTGAGTTTAAAGAAAACGCCAGCTGGACGGCAACTGCTATAAGGGAAATATATAAACAGGCAGAAACTGGCGGCATACTGCTTACCGGCATGGGCAACGACAAACCCTACCCCATATACTGGGACAGGATGCTCATAAACGCCAGCCAGGTAACCAATCCATCAATAGACCCGCTGCGCGAGCCCATGGAGCTCAAAACCTTCCTGGGGCGAAAGCCCGAAATGCTTAAGGTTGAAAACGGAAAGCTCAAGGAAAAACTACCACCTCAGCTGGAACTTGAAGTTCCCATCATGTTCTCAGCCATGTCGTTCGGCTCGATAAGCTTTAACGCCTGTCAAGCCCTGGCAATGGCAGCATCTGAGCTGGGCATCATGTACAACACAGGCGAAGGCGGACTTCATAAGAATTTGCGCAAATACGGCAAAAACACCATAGTACAGGTGGCATCGGGTAGGTTTGGCGTTGACCCAGAGTATCTAAACGCCGGAGCAGCCATTGAGATAAAAATCGGCCAGGGCGCAAAGCCCGGCATAGGGGGACATCTCCCGGGTGAAAAGGTGACCGCTCAGATATCCCAAACCAGGATGATCCCTTTAGGTTCCGATGCCATATCCCCTGCTCCCCACCACGATATATATTCAATAGAGGACCTGCGCCAGCTCATATTCTCCCTAAAAGAAGCCACTGATTATCGGAAACCGGTGGCGGTTAAAATCGCAGCGGTCCACAACGTCGCAGCCATATGCTCGGGCATAGCAAGGGCCGGGGCCGATATCATAGTTATCGACGGGTTTAGAGGCGGCACAGGCGCTGCTCCCTTGAGGATACGGGACAACGTTGGAATACCCATCGAGTTTGCATTAGCCGCCGTAGACACCAGGTTAAGGCAGGAAGGCATAAGAAATCAGGTATCGCTGGTTTGTGCGGGAGGCATAAGAAACAGCGCAGATGTTATAAAAGCGATAGCCCTGGGGGCCGATGCCGTCTATATTGGACAGGCAGCCTTAATTGCCATGGGATGCCACATGTGCCAAAAATGCTACACCGGCAAGTGTAACTGGGGTATAGCCACTCAGGACCCCAACCTGGTAAAAAGGCTCAACCCTGAAATTGCCGCCAGAAGGCTTGTCAACCTCATCAAAGCCTGGGCTCACGAGATGAAGGAGATGCTGGGCGGCATGGGGATCAACGCCATCGAAAGCCTGCGCGGCAATAGGTTCATGCTGCGGGGAATAGGGCTAACCTCTAGAGAGCTTGACATACTGGGCATAAAAGCAGCCGGAGAATGAGTCATAGAGGCTTTCAATATAAAATCTAGTTAACCATTGCCATTCATCGCAATAAATAAAACATAACCAAAATTACCGTCTCTAGACTTTAAAATTTTCGCGTGCGGTGCCTCAAAGCATATCCTTTAGTAGGTTATTACAAACCAATCGCCTTTTTAGCAGAAAAATTAATCATCACCGCACAATATATATTTTATAAATATCCTGGTAAAGCGAGGAGTGTTATAGAATGGATAAATCCAATATCACAGCTCCAAAGAAGATATACGCAAAGGAAGATGTGTGTATAGGATGCAGGCTATGCGAGATTCACTGTATAGCCGCCCATTCCAAATACAGACATGACCTTATGGCGTAAATGTTACGGTGATAGACATCATGGACAGGATCATGCCACGGGTATTTGACGAAACAGCCTCTTCAATGGCACTGAAAATGCTCGAAAAGTACGAAGCCAAAGTGTTGCTCAAAACCAGTGTGGAAAAAATCCTCGGCCATCAGGCCGCCATCGGCGTGCTTCTCAAAGACGGAAGGGAAGTCCCCTGCGATTTTATTGTTTTGGCAGCGGGTGTAAGATGCAACACCGACCTTGTCAAAGGCACAAAGCTTAAGATAAACAGAGGAATCATAGTGGACACCATGATGAGGACAAATATCCCTGACGTCTATGCCGCAGGCGATGTGGCCGAGGGATATAACTTCATAGAGGAAAGAAATGCCGAAATCCCAATAATCCCCAACGCTTATAAACAGGGAGAGACGGCAGGGCAGAACATGGCCGGAGCACAAAAAATATTTGATAAGGGGTTTATAATGAATTCAATGCCCCTGCTGGACCTTTCAATTGTGAGTGCCGGCGTGTCAACCCCCGGTGAAGGAATAACCGTAAAAACCATATACAACCAGGAAAAGAACACCTATAAGAAGTTTTATATCAGAGGAAATAATCTGGTCGGCTATCTTTTAATAAATGACATCGACAGAGCCGGTATATATACCGATTTAATCAGGAGAAAGATAGATATATCCTCATTTGAACACCAGCTTGGGAGAGATGACTTCGGCTTTATATACTTACCCAAAGCGCTCAGGAGCCAATTAATACTGGAAGGATGATTGTTTATGCTATTTTCAATCGATTATTCTAGCGGTCATTAACCGATGATTTTCCATAGAAAATTCAATTTGCTGGATGCCTGCATAACACAACAACTTCTCGACTTTCTTTTTCAGTGCGCATTCAAGCAAATTCGTTTAGCAGCAAAATCGGCTTTTACACTAACATCAACAATCAATTGAGGAAGGATGATTCGTATGAAAGTGATAGATGCCAGCGGCATGCACTATAAAGACCTGAATGCCATGATTAAACAGCTTATAAAAGGCAATGCTGCTGAAATACTCGTCAAGAACGTACAAGGCCAGCGATATATAGGCGACGGGATACAGGGAAACTCAAAAATCATAATAGAAGGGACCCCGGGCAACGATATGGCGGCTTATATGGACGGCGCAACAATTGTCGTACACGGAAATGCCCAGGACGGCGTAGCCAATACCATGAACGACGGCAAGGTGGTCATACACGGAAATACGGGCGACATTCTAGGATATGCAATGAGGGGTGGCGAGGTCTATATAAAGGGCGATGTGGGGTACCGGGTAGGCATACACATGAAAGAATATTTGGACAAAAAACCTGTCATCGTAATCGGTGGAAAAGCAGGGGCTTTCCTTGGAGAATACATGGCAGGAGGTATAATAATCCTGCTGGGCTTAAATGTGGATGACACACAAAAGATAGTTGGAAACTACTGTGGCACCGGAATGCATGGCGGCGTCATATATTCGCGCATCCCCATCGATAGCTACAAACTGGGAAAAGAGGTAAAACAGACGCAGGCCGAGGATGGCGACATGGAGATTATAGGTTTATATGTAAAGAAGTTCTCTGACTATTTCGGATTTGACTACCGCTCAATAATGGACAGCCAATTTGTGAAGATATATCCGTACAACCATCGCCCTTATGGCAATCTGTATGCGTATTGAGTTTGGGGGAGTAAAATACAAAAATATTTTAAGCTTGTACAAAACAAAAATATAAATTATTATATTTTTGGGAGATCTTCCTAATGATAATCATCCGGAAGGGGGAATATAATTGTTTTCTTTAGCAGAATTAGCGGCGTGGCTTACTCGCGCCGCTTTTTGGTCTATTGAAGAGGTTGAAAGAGAGATGCAATTAAGAAAATACATTGGAAGAAATAATTATATTAGTGCGATTCCAGTAATTATTACATCAGTTTCAATTTTGTTGGGAATATTCAATGGATTAAGTTCAAGCTCTAATAAAGAACTTAATGATAGCATTTTAGATATTTTAGTGCATATAGGCTTGTTTGATAAAATCAACATTGGAAATTCACAACATAATTTATATTTCTATTTTTTGCAAGCCTGAAATAGCACATCTGTTTGTTGGCATAAAATTATCGCTTATGCCGGGCGCACAAAAAAAAAAGCGGCTTATAAGCCGCTTTTTTTGCCTGTAAATCAAGGCAACCACATTAATTTTCTTTATTCATTCATCATCAGCATCCGATCCCAGTTCATGTTTGATTTCCGACGCCAACTGAAACTTGCAATATCGATTATACTGCGTTTCCACTCCCATCGAGAACCATTTGCTGCGGTGTATATTTGGCTACTAATAGGCATGGGCTTGCACGGAAATTTATTCCCACCTGATTACTGCAATCCTTTCCGTTCAGGAGCAGGAGACTCACTTTTAATCTGTACTGTATACCGCATTTTATCGCCCTGCTGTGCGGTTGTGAATAAGTTTATTCTTAAATAACTACCATCTTCGCCTTTCCACATCACACTTTTCCCCTAAACACCTATATTCTCTGCATCATCAAGTACGCTTAAATCATTTCAAACGGTTCTGGAAGTAATTTTGACAAACGGGTTTTAAGCTCCTCACAAAATTCAATAAATTGTTCCTGGTTGGCAGTTGAGAATAGATATTCACCCTCGATATCGTAGTGTCAAAATTTTTTATACAAAATCAGCTTTAGTTACTGATATAACTGGTTTTTAGGGATATTTTTTTAATACCTCCTTAGAGCGGGTGGCACCTTAAAGATAAATAATACTCTTTTAAACACAAATTTATCGTTTCTCCATGCTGAATTGATAGTACCATTAACCAAAAAAGGTTGTTGAAATATCACGGCGGATATACCGCCGTAATCACAGCAATAGTTATTGTGGAGCTTGTGGCAAAGTGCATACCAGCTTGGAAATACTTGCTGAAGCTTAACAGTTCCTGCTGGGATGGCACAGTGCCGCCAAACCGAAGCGTATGGGGAAACCCCTGCGCGCATCCATTTAAAGGATGTCCCCAAATTCATTCGGGGGAGAAAGGACTTAACAACATTCCCCTGGAGCCCATCCTTAGATCTTTTCTGGTAAACGAGTTTCCTGACGGCACAGCTCGGTATAAATGGTTGCGTACATCCCTCTCTTGCGAAGCAACTCGCCATGCGTTCCCTGTTCGACAACCATACCTCTACTTAGCACAAGTACCTGATCGGCTATCTTGACAGTGGACGGGCGGTGCGCAATCACGATAACGGTGACAGTTTTCTTAAGATCCATGATCGCTTGATGTATGGCACTTTCCGTTTCCGGATCTAAGAAGGAGGTGGGTTCATCCAAGACAACTATCTTAGGATTGGCCAAAAACAGCCTGGCAAGTGCAATACGCTGGGCTTCGCCACTAGATAATTGGAGTCCACCCTCTCCGATCCGAGTGTAGAACCCCTGAGGCAGTTGCATGATAAAATCGTACGCTTTGGCCCTCTTGGCAGCATCAATAACCTCCTCCTCACTGCAGGAATCCACCCCATAACAAATGTTGTCCCAGATAGTACCGCTAAAAAGGAACTCCCCTTGAACAACGTACCTAACACCAGCACGCAAGGAGTCTAACGTGACCTGTCTTATGTCGATACCGTCGATCAGAATCCTCCCTTTCCAGGGATCATAAAGCCTTACCAGTAATCGTGCCAGCGTGCTCTTACCGACTCCACTTTCTCCAACCACGGCGGTGATTTTTCGCGGCTCGAAGGCAACACATAACCCCTTTAAAACTGGTTCCTTAGATGTGTATCCGAACCAAACGTTCTCAAAAACCACCCTGCCTTCTTTCACTGATAGTTCGAACGCATCTGGAAGCTCGTGTACCGTCGGCATCACTTGATAGTACTCTAAAAACCGTGACAGACTGGCACGCACGTCCTGGAAAGAAAGTACAGCATGAACAACAGAGGCTATACGAGGATAAAGCATTCCTGCGGTGAGTAAAAATGCCATAAGCGTCCCCAAAGTGATTTGCCCTGCCAATACCAACTTTCCCCCGTACCATAAAATCCCGAAAGACCAGATGTTGTTGACCAGCTGAGTGGATAACTCCGAAAACTTCCTGAGCATAAACGCTTTGACGTTGATGCGCATCAGTTCTTCCAGACCTGACCTGAACCTATATGCCTCTACCACCTCGGTATTTAATGTCCTGATAAGCTGAATGTTCCTAAACCTCTCAACCACGAAACCGGACAAAAATTGCGACTTACTTTTCTGAAGTAGAGCGTAGGTCAACAAGGGTTTTTGAAACCCTATAATTACAAGCACTTGCAAACACAATACAGCAAAGACAAAAAGCGCCATGCGCAAATTCCAACTAATCATAATAGCGGAAATGATAACAATAAAGAGTAAGTCAATGGGTAACGCGATAAGCAACTGATTAAAAAACCCCTGTATAGTCCCCGTTTCCCCAAAGATGCGATAATTCAGCTCCCCGCTTCGCTGCATTGACAAGAAATCTGTTGATGCTTTTTGCAATCGCCTAAAAAGGTCGTACCTCATTAACAACTTAGCTCGCTCGAAAGCGTTAACTAGAACGTAGTCCGAGATAAGCCCCGTAAAGAACAGGATGATGAGGATGATCCCACAGATAATCAGCAGCGGTAAAAGCAAGTCCGGGCGATTGGCGTGAAAAACAACATCAATTAAAAACCTGGTTATATAAGGGGTAGTAATACCAGTTAGCGAAAATATGAAACTGGTAAAGAAACCTAAAAAAATCGCGCTTCCCTTGCCCTTTAGGTAGGTTCTCGCCAGCTTCCACAAAGTGACTAGATCCTTCCACATAAGTTCAAATCCCCCAAAATTAATTGTAGCTCGCCACTTAAAATCAAAGTTCTGCCGGCTGCGCTCCCCGTGCTATAAGTTCCCAATAGAGCTCTTTTACACCAGGGTGTAAGAGCACATAGTAACGACCACCAGATTCCAACACCATCCTATAGGGCGACTCGCCATGCCGGAAATATAGCGCTTTTTTGCCGTTTTTAAATCTAAACCAGCCGGCAGAAAAACCAGGAAGACCAATCCCGTTCTCTCGCCGCGTTGCCTGCCACGGTCCGGCGCTATCCACCAGAGCAATCCGTGTTTTTTTCAGTTCTAAAGACTCTGGCGCTCCCCTGGTAGCTTTTATCAGCAGCGTCTCATCTTCCAACCGCCACCCAGAACCAGTATAAGGTAAACTTATGGCCAGCATAGCTATTAATACAATTCCGACCACTGCAATAATGCTCAATATCTCCCCAAACGACGCTTTTTTTATCACTTTTGTTAACGCGTACAGCAGTAATACAGCAACAGGAATTAACATAATTGAAAGAAAAAGGGGATGTAACGGCACAAAATAAGCTTTGATTATTTCCCAGAAACTAAGTTTATAGGCCATTTTTTCACCTCCAATTGTGCAAAAATTTCCTCTTTTCTTTTAGCTAAAGCTCTCAACTTCTCCCGGCAGGCCGTGCCCAAGTAAAAGCAAGCTTCGCACCTCCGATAGAATTTCTTTTCTACTCCCAGTTCGGTTAGCACTGCTTCCGGTCCTTTAAGATTCAGCCACCAGTAAAACACGTTCTTCTGCATTCGCTCGACAATTTCGACCAGAGACGTCCCGGAAGCCAGGCTGCCTATAGTCATGATTTCCTGAGCCTTGCTATTTACAATATGTCCACAGCAAAACAACACTTCCCCATCCGGCAAGATCACTAATGTTTGTCCCGCGTCATTACAGCCACCTCGCTGTCGTTTTTCTACATCGGAGGGAAAAAAGTGTGCTGGCAGTTTCTGCCGAGCCCGCCCCAGGGGAAATACAAAATCCTCCAGGAATTTGATCTCTTGCTGGATACCTGCATCTTTAAAAACCCTGCGCAAATAACCAGACGATATTTTAGCGCCAGGATATAATGTTGACCCTACCAATACACTCATACCCAGATCGGTTGCTGCTCGCACAGCATTAAGCACATTTTGTTCGCCCCCAAACGTTTCCAGATATGCGGCATGAAAGTCATCATAACTTATATTAAGCTCGTTTAGCCCTACCATCCGAAAGTCTTGTAGAAAGCGGTATGCACTCTCTGGGGTTTGAGCCCACCAGGCGTTAGTAACCAGACGAGTAATAAAGCCTTTCTCATGAGCCAGCTTAATCCCGTCTTGTAGCAAGTCCTGATAAAGAGACGGTTACCACCCGTAAAAGATATCACCCGGATGGACGGCAGAATGTAAGCTTGCTCTATTGCCAGCCGCATAACATCTTTTGCTATCACTTCCCGACGCCCCGGCCCAACAGAAACGGAGCAGTGATCGCACAAGAAGTTGCACCTATACGTTATTATGAAAGCTAGAACTTGTGGAATCATGGATTTTCCCCTCCCTGAAAGTGCTGGTTTAAATATTGCTTTAATGCTTCGACGAACTTTTCTGGTTCGGCTGGAGATATATAAATTTTTTTGCCATCTCCAGTCTTAATTTGAACCAATTGTTTAAGATTCGTTGCATAAATCCTTACCCTGTCGTTATCATCCTTACTATAAAACAATCCATAATAACCAAATAGCCCCGCATTTGCAAAAACTTTATAGCCTATGTTTACGCTATTTACAACTTTCGCCGCAATAATCTGGCTATAAGGCAAAGAAAATGATCCCACCGGCCTATTGATAACTAACCGGTCTGCCTTGATTACATATTCGCGCACCGAGGAAAAGAAATAAGGATAAATATGGAACAAAAAAACCATTAAAGGAAAAATCCAGACCTTTGAAGCAACTGCAACAACTATAGCAAATATCGTGAGAATAGGACTTACTATATACGTCATAGTTTTCACAAAGGCATCGTATGGAGCTACTTTAAAAACTCCGGTCACGCTCATTAATTTGCTACCTCCTTTCACCGATGATTTCTCCACCCCATTAGGAGAGGAATTGAAGAGTATTTTAAACGCCCTTAATTTCTTTTTGCCAAATTGATATATCAGACGTCTTTTTCCCTCTTTGTCATTCAATTAGTAATGTAATTTATGAAAATTTTATTGCTTCTTAAACTCGTACTTGAGCTAATATTTTATTTTTGTCCGCTAATAACGAGATCAATTTTTAGGGCTACACAATTTTTACTATTAAATGACCAGCAGCTATTAAAGACACACTAACAGCATTAACAACTCCAACATACATGTATACGCCAAGTGCTATTATGACCCAAGTTGCAAGAGAAAATACTGCTTCAGGTTCTACCCCGTCACCAGATGATACCATAACTACAGGATCAACTGGCCGGTTAAGTTCAAATTCCCTCACGATAGCTCACCCCCTTTACCTCGCAGATTTTAGAGAAAAGCATCCTCTGCCGAAAATCGCTCTCCTAATGGGGGGATAATTGTCACACAAGGCAAGGTAGATCTTCCCATGCTGAGTTGCTTAAAGATAAGCTGATCGAGCAGAAACCACCTTTTACTCTCGCTTATCACTTGCCCTATCCACCGCCCGCTCTATTAGATCAATAAACCGTACCAGTGAATGCATTCTCTTTTCAACAGCCATTTTCTTCATTTCTTGTAACACAATCTTGTCATCACTATCTATCTTCTCAACCAAAAACTCCTCATCATTGGAGTAGGCGAACACCTCTTGATATTCACCAGTTCTACTTATATTTACAAAAGGCTCAAAAGCCTGACTGGAGAGGTTACGGAAAGTGTACAATACATTTTCGATGTTCTTCTTGTGCGTCAAAGCATCTATACTCGTAGAAGTGCGCAAGTAAACAACAATGTAACCCTCTTGTGGTAAAGTGTCTCCTGCCTGAATTTGTATTGTCACTTTGGACCCTGCACTCATCTTTACGTCCATTGTTCGCGCCAGGGATAAGTAAGGAGCCATATAAGCCAGGTTTGTTGTAGCAATAACTCTTAGCAAAGCCTGTCGTCTCAAAGCTTCTAGCTCCCTGATATCCCTTTCCCACAAGTTTCCTTCCGATATTCCTGACTTTCTTTTAAAATTTTCCTTCACGTCATATCCCTCCTCAAAGTATAGTCAATTATGACTTGCTTCATTTTGGATAGTGTATATATTTTTAGGTCAAAAAGAAAGAAAAATCAGGAAGAATATAGAAAAAGAAACCACTATCAGTTTGTGACATAATAAAAAAGAACAGATTTACAAAATAAAATCCTTCTTCAACAGCATATAATTGCTCTTTTGGAAAAACCTGTAATTTACAAATTTGATCATCCAGAGATATCTATCATCATCCGTAGCGTAAAATATTAACACGTATACCACTTATATCGCAACGTTGTAAAACTTGAAAAGCAAAGGCCTATCAGTTTTAATCTCTTTACTAAAAAATAATTTTCTTTTTCGATATCTAACCTTAATAATGCATTGTTTACTATGCTATGTTTGATACGCTTGTATATACTTATTAATTGTTCACTTTTAATTGTATTTTTATCCAAATAAATTGGCAACTCTTATTTTTTTTTTTTTTTTTTTTGCTATTTATATTCATTTACTTTCTATTATTTTATAATATCTCCACTTTTTATTGTATTTCTATTTTTTAGAAAAATGCAGGAGATCAAGGGGGCAGTAATCCCCCTCATTTATTGAGGAAATACACGGACTCCCTCGCCCTAACATTTACAGCTGTTTTGCGGTATGTTATTATAATACTATAAGAAAGCTTGGGAAGCAATTGGATTTTGGGCTACTGTAGCCGCTGTAGCTTCGGCCCCATCATTAGCAGGTATTATTATAGGAGCATTAGCTGCGGCTATAGTTATTTAATATTTATAAATTGGGAAGGAAGAATGCAGTTGTTTTCTTTAGCAGAATTAGCGGCGTGGCTGACTCGCGCTGCTTTTTGGTCTATTTTTTTATCTTCAATTGCTATTAAAGCATTAGTAATACCCTTAGGAAACGGTATTATACAGGATAATTTATTGCGTAATGTTTATTTTAAGTGCTCTTTTTTTAAACTTAATTTCAGGGAGACCAAAATTCTTTTTAGCAAAGAACGAGCAAAATTTACAAGAAAAAGAATATTATTTATCTTCAGGTGTATTCTCCACTTTGTTTTTTCTAATGCAAGGATTAAAGGTCAAAGAAGTTGAAAGAAATTTTGTAGTATTATCAGGCTTAAAAAAAGTACCACTGTTCTACCCCTACGGGAATCGTATGCGAATTGAAAACAAAGAACCAATAAAAATGATTGATTATATAATAACTATAATTATAATCTTAATTGCTTTAGCAGTTTTGATCATGGCGCCTACAGCTTTTATTGCATTAAACAGCTGTATTTCCCATATACTATATATCAAAGGTCTTTCCAGTAATTTTTCAGAAAATTTAATTATAATATTTGGTTTAATTTTAACCCCCGTGTAAAATTTAACCAAGAATT
>PKRC01000024.1 GCA_017577715.1 Clostridia bacterium | reverse complement strand
CAACTCTTAAGGCATCTTCAAGTCGTCCCGTTACAGCTAGGTATTGAGGAATTGTAAGCTTTTTGATACCTTCCCGTGCTTTATAATTGTTGATGAGTAATTCAAGATTTGTTCTGAAAGCTGTATTGTAAGCTTGCTTGAAATGCTCCCAGGCTACATCGTATCGTATGCCGTTTTTGAAAGCGTATTTGCGTATTAGCTTATTTAACCTTTGTTGCAGATCGCCTTCGATGTTCACTGCATCTAAGTTCTCTATCCTATACTGGAGTATCTGTTGTTTTTCTTCTAGCGCAAGCAGCTTCTGTTCGTGTTCTGCTAAAATGTTTACGGCCTGTTGTAAGATTTGAATTTGCGTCATAGGTTGCACTAATTCTTTTGCCCTGAAGTATGTGTTTACCAATTGACGTTGAACTTGCCAGGATAAATCGTCTGTAAAAGATTTAACTAGCATCAAGTACCCCGATTCTGTTATTAAGACTAAACCATTAGGTGCTGTAATTCCAAACTCTTCTTTTGCTTCGTACGAATTTCGTACGAAATAATCAATACCTTCAATAAAACGGTGTTTGTTTTCATTAAAGTTTCTTCTCGCTGTCCCCTCTGGCCTTTGATGAACTTCATCAATATCTTTAAAAGTAACCACTCTCTGGCCTTTGTATTCCTTGATTCTTATTTGCTTGTCATTGATTGTTATTATGTCGTTCAATTTACGCCCTCCTTGCTTAAAGCTTGTCCTCCCTTCCTAAGCATGGTAAAATTCGCTTAGAAAGGAGGTGAATATTATGACTTTAAAAGAATACAGTAAACTTCTAGAAAAAATACAAAGTCAAGTAGACATTATTACTAATCCTGCAATAGTTAAACCCATGATGACTATACAAACACAATTAAAACAACTATATGAACCTTTTATGGTTTCACAAAAAATAATCAACCAATCAATAGAACCATTACGTTTAGCACTTGAACAGTACAAGAATATTAGCCTTGCTTTCAGCCAACGCTATAATTCACAGATTGCAGGGCTTATACAAGCACAACAAAAAATCATAGAAAATATAAAAGTAATGAATCTTGATTTGCCTGCAATCGAAATATCACCTAAAACTGCTTCAAAATTTACTGAAACTTCATTAAATATCGTCAACGAACCCATAATAGAGGAATTACTGCCTGAAGAATTAGAAGATTCAAAAGAAGAAATATCAAAACTATCAAAACAAAAGAAACCTTTAACTTGGAAACAAATCATAGACATTATTATGTTCATAATTGCTCTAATAACGTTTATTCAAGCTCAATTACCCAATAGGCAGTTAACCAATATAGAGAATTCGTTACACAATATAGAAAGCTCGTTCCAACGGTTAATAGAAATTCAAGAAGAAGAACTTAATTTATTAAAACAGTCTCAGAAATAGTTTCTATAATATTTACAATTCTACCCACATTATTTATGGTTCTACCTAAATTGATTGATATGAAAAAGATTATAACGCTTAACAATAGAACTACAATTGTTATCGTTTTTACTTGTTGTTCGAGAGCATTTATTTTTTCTTCCACCTCTTCACCTCCTCCCCTTCCGTTCTCTCCCCCCTGCTTTCTCCTTCGTTCCTCAACCGGGCTTGCCAGTCCGCTCCCGCTCCGGGCTTGTACCCATCGTGGCGATCCCCGCAGACCCGCCTCCGGTAGTATGCCGGGTACTTGCAGGGCGATATGTAATTGCCAAGGTACAAGGCTGTTGGGTAAATTATGCTATTTCGCCTTTCATGTATTTGATGAACCGCTCAGTGTTGATGTAGTAGCTCCATCTTCCCGTAAACTTTATTGCTGTTCCGAAAGGAAACTTATCTCTCTGTAATGCCAATCTTAAGAATTGTGGCGTTACCCCCATTATTTGTGCTGCTTGGTTGACGGTAATCTTTTCGGGTTTTTCTTTTTCAAGTTGCTCAAGCGTCATGTCGCTGCCTCCTCTAATTGCATTGCTTTGTATTTACTGTAAATTGTTTGAGAGACCGAAATATCGAGGCCATATTTCTCTTTGACCGTCATCAGCTCTACAATATCTTCCAGTATGCTTTGTCTCTTTACCAGCATGTCTGGTGTCATTTCGTTTTTCTTAAGCATTTTAGGGAATCCATAGATGTTGCTCACGGCTTTGTCTGCTATCACATTAGCTTTAATATAATCGACTTTTTGGGGTTGCTTTAAGCTGTTCTTTAATTTTGCCATCATCTCTCTCTGGTGTTCTTTGTCCAACATGCGGAATATTTGGAATCCTTCAAGACCTATTGTTTGGCGTAGCTCTTTAAGAATGTCGTAAACCCAAAATCTGAATTGAACTGCTTCTTTCTTCCGGCTTTGAGTAATTGCTTCATAGATACCATACTCATTGACGATGAGCATTTCTTGCAGACCACCTGGTGTTGGAAGGGGGTACCTTGAAAGTACCTCCTTTTCTATTTGTTTTTCTGTTTCCCTTAAACGTTGAGCAACTTTTTTAGTCAGTAGTCCTAGCGGATGAGCAATATCAGCTAAAACTGCCCACCATTCACCATTGTGCCAAACAAATCTGATTTTATGGCCGTTCCAATTCTCGGTTTTGATTGTAAAATTCATTTTAGATGATTCCCCTTTCTTTGTTTTGCGTCATTCTGCTAGTCTGATATTTATCACTATTAGTTGTATTGAAGGGTAAAAAAATTTCTTCCAAAGTACATTGAAACAGCTTGGCCATCTTTAATGCAAGGTCTGGACTGGGCTTCTTGTAGCCACCTTCCATTTGATACATCATACCATTGCTTATACCAAGTGCTTTAGCTGCTTTTTTGGCCGTTTCAAAACCTGCTCTTTTTCTTAATTGTGTTATGTGATTTGCCATTTCTCCCCCTCCCCTCAATTTTTACAATATCACTTTATCACTTTTAGTTGTATTTTTCAAGCGTAATTTAAACTAATAGTGATAAATTAGCAGCATTTGCCTCCTATTTTCTCTTTTTTGCTTTAAATTGCTCGTTTTTTCACTATTAGTTGGATTGATAAAATTATCACTATTGGTTATAATATAAATAATATTTGTCGAGGAGGTGGCAACATGATAGGGAGGAAAATAAAAGAATTGAGGCTCAAAAAAGGGATTACACAAGAAGAGTTGGCTAAAGTTTTAGGAGTTACGACTTCTATGGTGGGAATGTACGAAACAGGCGCACGGAAACCAAGCTATGAAGTTTTAAATAAAATTGCGAGATATTTCAACGTAACAACCGATTATCTTTTAGGGCTTGAGGAACAACAAGACGCAGAAATACGTGCTATAGCTCGTGCTTTTAAGGCTCTTTCGACCGAGAAACGAGAATTGCTTCGGAAATTAGTAGAATCCATGGCGGAAGAGGCGAGGAAAGAACGCTATGAAGATTAGAAAAATAAGATATGATTATATAAGGAGTAAAGTCGATGAGTTTATTGTTGAATTCGGGCTTAACAAATTGCCGGTAGATCCGTTTGATATTATAAAGAAGAAAAAATGGACTCTACGCACATATGATTTTTATGCTCAGATGCATAAAGTTTCTGTAAGAGATGTTATTGAAGCATATGGCAGTGAAGATGGCTTTACTATTTTTACGAACGGTTTATATTCCATTGCTTATAATAATCGCACTAGATCAGTAGGTAGAATACGTTTTACATTAATGCATGAAATAGGGCATATTTATTTAAAGCATCTAGAAGAATTCAAACAAACAACTCTTAAAAGAGGTGGCTTAAGTACTGAAGAGTATGAGATACTTGAAAAAGAAGCTCACATATTTGCTTCCGAAGTGCTTAGCCCTTATCAAGTATTGATTCCTTTGCGATGGATTAATTACAAATTAATTCAAAAATATTGTGGTTTATCAACAAAAGCTGCGCAAATAAGAGCAGCACAAATACGTGATTTACTTGTAAATAATGTTTACGTTGATGAACATTCTGTAATTTATAGATATTTTTATAATTTCATTCACTGCAAGCACTGTACATATTGTGGTTTTTCCTTTGTTTCTAAAGAAGCAAAATACTGCCCTATATGCGGACAAAAATTACAATGGGGGGAAGGAACGATGAAATATAATGATGGGTACGAATTAGATGAAAAAGGAAAAGTTTTAAAATGCCCTATTTGCGGCAACGAAGAAGTTGGAGAAAGCGAATACGAAGAATACTGCATTATTTGTGGTACATACTTGATAAATAAATGTACTAGCATGAATTGCGAAAGAATTGTCCCAGGTAATGCAAGATATTGTCCTTATTGCGGTTCTCAAACAACATTTTTTAGAGACGAGTTGTTATTACCATGGGAAGTTGCTCAGAAACGAATTCTAGAAGAGCAACAAAGAATCAAGGAAGAAACTAATGAAGAAGTAGCAGCAACTATCGATGAGGATGAATTGCCTTTTTAAAGAGCATTTGAGTAAATACTTACAATAATGGAGGTGATACAATGCGTAACCCCAACGGTTATGGGAGCGTATATAAACTTAAGGGTAACCGTAGAAGGCCGTGGGTTGCAAGAATTACAAAAGGTTGGACAGAGGGCGGCAAGCAAATCCGAGAAATCATAGGCTATTACAAAACACGTGCTGAAGCAACGGCAGCCTTGGCTGATTACTGGCGTAAACCTTTATCACCCAAAGCCGAAATAACATTGGGTGAATTGTACGAGGAATGGGCCGCCAGTAAATTCACACGTATCTCAAAATCCACTATAGATACGTACAAGGCAGCTTGGAAGTACCTTGAGATATACAAAGACGTAAAGTTCAAGGATCTAAGAACAGGACAGCTACAAAAAATTATCGATGAGAACAGTAATATGTCCCTGTCCACACTTTCCAAAATAAAGGCTCTTGCGACCAGCTTATATGATTATGCCGTTTCTAACGACATAATCGACAAAAACTATGCCCAGTTTATTGAGCTTCCTGAAGCAGAGAAAAAAGAAAAAGAGATATTTACAGACCTTGAAATAAAAAACATGTTTGATAAGGTAGCCGAAATCCCGTATCTCGACACAATTTTGATAATGATTTATACGGGGATGAGAATATCAGAGATGCTCGGATTAACCAAGTTTGATGTGGATCTCGAAAATAAAATTATCGTTGGCGGTATAAAGACGAAAGCTGGCAAAAACAGAATTATCCCAATACATCGCAAAATCTACCCTTTCATCGAACGATGGTACAATAAAAATGGCGAACGATTAATCTGTTATGAAGATGGACGAGCTATGACGCCAGATCATTATCGGCGCAGTAGGTATTACCCTGCCCTCGAAGCAGCGGGAGTAAGGAAACTAAATCCCCATGCCTGTCGCCATACATTTGCATCTATGATGGCTAAAGCTGGTGTGGATACCTTTTCAATCCAAAGAATAATAGGACATAGTGACTATTCATTCACGGCCAACCACTATACCCATCCTGACATACAAAAACTGAAAGAAGCAATAGAAAAAATACCCTAAAAGAGGTGGCAGAATGCAGAAATCTTTGAGAGTAGCCAACACGTAGCCAACATAATAAGCTTCAACAGGCTAAAAATAAGCACTTGATGTTTGAATGGGGTTCAAGAGGTCGGAGGTTCAAATCCTCTCACCCAGACCAACGCAAAACCGCTCATCCGTAAGGATTGAGCGGTTTTTTCATGCTTCGAAAAATACCCCAAAAAGTGACTGAAAATGGTCAAAAATTTTTATGGTAACTAACAGGTAACTAACACATAACTAACAAAAAATAGTGGCTTTGATGCTGCTCTTTCTAGAGTGCTGGACTCAAAATCCGGTGGGGCTTACACCCCGTGTGGGTTCGACTCCCACCTTCGGTACCAGCAGAACTATCCGCACAGACTTATATTTTTAGCAGAAATAAAGACCAGTAAGGGTCCTTATTTTATTTTTGGTAATATTTTAGTCATGGCATCTCCGCCGCATACAACAAAAAGAGCAATTAAACGCTCTTTTTAAGTTTCCTCCATAGCCAATAAAAACTCTGATATAAAAATAAAAACCCAGAAAAGTAAAACACATTCATCCAGCCCTACGGCTTAAAGTGTCCACGAGAAACACATACACGTCCACTTTATTGTGGATTTGAAAGGTGGAGCTGAATCGCACCATGAAAAAGTCACAATTAGCATACAATCCTATAGGCATAAATCCACAGCAAGAAATAGTGGTTAACCCCTCGGAAGGGATTGGATTATTTTTGCAGAACAAAAAACAAATTTAAAAGTAGAATTTTAGAGCAAAGTTATCATTGAATAGACACTATTTTTTTATTTTATCAAGTTCTAATAAAAATTTAACACATATAATAAAGTACCCACATATTCCCATTACTAAAATTATAACACCATACCATGGCATCGATGCTTGAAAGTTTGGGAAAATAGCCTCAATAATTATCATCGCTGTGGTGGGAATACAAACAAGTGTTACTATAACAGCAACTACAAATCCTCCAAGCAAATTAACTCGCCCAGCCTGTGTAGTTTCAGCCTCAAAGGCTTCTTTAAATGCTTTCATAAATATATTTACAATATTCAAAGAACTGTTTTGCTTTCTTGCTCTTTTTCTTACTTTTTTTATGTCATCAACTTTATTATCTGTTTTTCTTTTTCTCATGATAAGCCCCCAGATGTTTTATCTTCGTATATTGACACTATAGCTGTAGCACACCAGCCTATCCCCATAGCTAAAGTAACCAAATAAATGGTTGGATGAATAATATAGAAATCAAATAAATAGAACAAAATCATCCCTACTAGCGAGGCTACAATCAATAAAAAAGAACTTAGCAAAAAGTTAACCTGTTTTCTAAAAATCCTCTTCAATTTATCCGTTTCTGCTCTCACCACCTTTTCCACCACCTTCCTATCGTAACTAGCTACTGAACGTTGTAATACTATATCATATTCATAACCAAAATCAAGAGTACCAAGCTGAGCAAAAGCTGGAATATAATTAGCATCATAAATAAAATGATTATCTTGCGGTCCTTTCAGTTTTTCTCTATCTCTTAATTTAATGTTTGACTGCAGGTCTAAATCTAATGCCGTAGACGTAACGTTCTCAACTTTTGTCGCCAGCGTACTTGGTACCATTCATTTATTACCCCCTATTTAACATTTTTAAACCACTTAACCTAAAATATGCTTAATTATTTTCTCGGTTTTATCCGATGCATTTTCAATAAACTTTCCTAGAATCTTTTGAAGATCATTTCTGGCAACAAACCTATTTGGTTCAATATAATAATCTATATCATAGTATAAGCCTACATCGGGATATGCTGGATATTTCCTGAAATATTCCTCAATTTGCTGCCTCACCATGGGCCCGCATTGGGTATTAAAATTCCCCACTTGATCTTTAAAATTTAAGTTTGCTCCTATATCTACTAATTCTGCATCAATCAATCTTTGTGCTTCTACATTCAAAGAATAATATTTATAAACAAGCCTGTTTTTTAACTCATTAAAATTGCCCATATATTCAACACAAGTTCTTATCCTTAAACCGACTCGTGTAACTATTAAAGATTCTTCAAATTTAGGCAAACTATATAATATTTTTACGTATTTAATCACTTTATCTTTAAAATAGTTATCCGTTGGCTGATTCTTAACAATGTATCCCGCGTTTGTAAAACCAGCCATAGCAAATTCTTTTCCTTCGTCCTCATTATCTTTTAAGAGTACCCTATTTTCTTCTATTTTCCAGTAAGGTAGTTGCATTTCTTCCGAAATTGTATTTGCCCATACTCCTCGTTGATCAATGACTTGCGCTTTGGCTTTATAGCGAATTTCGAATATGTGTTCGGTTAATTTTTTCACTACAACCTCCTCCAATATTCTATACTGTCAATTAAATAGATTCAACAAAAAAATATAAAATCCTTTGTCGAAAATAGCATTTTCTTGTCAAATATAAAAATTTCCAAAAACAAAAAAGAGGGGCTCACTGCGCCTCGGTTTTCTTTATCTGCTCCCTAACCTAGCTATTAAAACCCACTAACTGCCCACCTGATCGAATAGCCCCTACAACCGCATAAAAGCTAATAATGCAGAAGACATGCAATACAGCCATAGTAGCATAAAATCAGCAGCTGCTAAAGCCGCATACAGCGTTAACCATATACAGCGTTAACCATTTACCTCACATAAAACACATCACTTCATGTTCACGATGCAACGTTCGAGTAAGTGTAAACCTTACCAACATAGTTTTTCAGCACCATCTTTTCATCATCAATGGAGATAACGTACTCTGGATTTATAGGAATTTCACCTCCACCGCTAGGAACATCGATGACGTAAGTTGGAACAGCATGGCCGCATATAGATATATACTCACTAAGGTTTTTGATTATATCGATCCCAGTCTCAACCGGCATCCCAAAGTGACCTATGCGCAGGGCTACATCGCACTGTTACAGATAATAGGGCCGTACCCTGGCCTTGACCAGTTGGAACAGCAGGTCTCTTCCTATGGCTCAGCCAATGGCCTTGTCATCTATGGAGAAATCCTCCTGCCTAACGAAGCGCCGTCTGGTACAGTACATGCAATACATGGAACACTTGTGGGTCAGTATAAACAGCACCCTATTGGGATACCAGTGCACGATGTCGGGAACCGTAGAACTGGCATCCTCCTCAACGAGATCTGTCAGCTCATCGGGCCTAAATACCAGCCTCGTTGGCGGATAGGACCGCCTGAAGACGAATAGGATATCTTGGATTATCTATGGATCCATCAATATGGCATAATAAGGAGTAATTGCCATCCTGTATTTTTTGAGGCACATCTCTATCTCCTTTTGCTGCTCATCCGATAAGGGTATAACCTTTTGCCAGCTGCGCTACCGTAGTAGTTCTGTTTTTAAACTGCCACCTCCAATCCGCTAATCAGGCTCCACGTCTTAAGCGTAAAAAACTTGTTCCCGTCAAGAACCTTCTCTTGGCACATTTCATAAAATGTTAATGTTCAGTGATAAATCCAACGATTTCCGGAGGTGAACAAGGTGTATAGCTATAACGGCGCAAATCATTACGAAGATTACAACTATTATGATGACTACCATAGCAACTACTACAATGACTATTACAGTTATATGAACTACGATGGATATGGTTATAATATGGACAATGAATGCTATGGCTACTGGGACCACTATGGTTCCGAAATGGACCCTTACATCTACCCTGTCTGGCCAGGCCTTATAAAAAGCCTGGAAGAATACATTAAAGACGAGCTTACAGACAGCAGGTATTACGAACTGCTGGCACAAAAGGCACCTACCCAGAAAGCCAAGGATCTACTTATGGAATTCAGCAAAGACGAAAAGATGCATGCCCAGGACTTCATGAACGCATATTTCATGCTGACCGGAAGAAAATATCAACCTCCAAAGATTGAAGATCCTAAAGTACCCGACGATTTCATGGAAGCGTTACAGCAAAGGATACTGGCCGAAACCAACGACTACAAAAAATACGGGGAACAATACCTTAAAGCCCCTACCGCCTATCTCCGCAACCTATTCTTCATGACCAGGACATCAGAGGCACAGCACGCCATGAGAATTCCCTACCTGATGCACGAACACCACAGACAAACCAAGAAATAAAGGTTTTATTACTTACAAGTACAAAAGCAATTCACTCTCTATTTTGACAAAAATAGAGATGAATTGCCTCTTTTATTTTATATAGACTTAAGCCATCGCGTCTTTAAGCCTCTTTAATATAAGCCAAACGTGGTTTCCGTTAGCCTTTTAGGGAAAACAGCTAAATTACAGGGCTTCCAGTACCTCTTGCTCGGTAACCGTGAGCACTTTTGACAGGTCGAGGAGTATAATGAGGCCGCTGTCCAATTTAACTACGCCAGCTATATAGTCCTTATTTATTTTGGTCATCTCGGGCGGCTCGCTTATCCTGGAAGAGTCAACCCTCAATACTTCCGTGACCTCATCCACTATAAAGGCCACCTTCTTTTTGCCCACCTCAGCCACGATAAATCGCGCCTCACGGCCGTAATCGGACCCTCCCAGTCGGAACCTCTTCTTAAGGTCCAACACCGGCACAACCTCCTGGCGGTAGTCGATTACGCCCTCGATGAAATCGGGGTTGTTTGGGACCTTCGTCGGCTTGACCGGCAAGATGATCTCCTGTATGTTGTGTATTAGCGCTCCGTACATCTCATCCCCCAGTTTGAACACCACAAACTGCATCTCTTCCATACAACATCCCCCTCTCCCTTTCCTTTCCACCCATCATTCCCGCAATGGCTTTTTTGGTGATATTTTCTACACTTTCGACACGTTTTCCTGCTTTTTAACCAAAAATTTTGCTCCTTTTTATATCTATCTCCCCGCACTATGGTTCACCATCATTTGCCGTTTCCCCATCCTATCGTCGGCCTTTTACCATTTTATCCGGACTGTTGTTTAACATTTGCCGTGCGTCGTCGGCCTATGCCCTACCGATTATCCCCAGCATTTACAGCCATCTTAGCAGTATCCTTAAATAACACAAACGCCATTAGAACGAACACCTTACATCGTCAGTACTATTGTCAGTGCATTACACGCTTGAAGAAACATTATATGAGTCAGCACCTGCTCCTTAGCAATTGGAAGGAGCAATGTACGTCATAGTGACGCTATACATAATTCTCAGTATCAGCCAACAGATAAAAAAATAGACAGGGGTGGCCAGCAGCTTTAGGAGACATTAGCCAGCAAATAGGCGTTTATAAACTGGTCAATCTCCCCGTCCATGACCGCCTGGATATTGCCGGTCTCAGCCCCTGTACGGTGATCCTTTACCAGATTATACGGATGAAATACATACGACCTTATCTGGCTACCCCATTCAATCTTCTTTACCTCACCCTTAAGCTGCCTGAGCTTTTCCTCCTGTTCCCTTTCCTTAAGCTCCAGCAGCCGCGCTTTCAGCATCTTCATGGCCGTCTCGCGGTTTTGAATTTGCGAGCGCTCGTTCTGGCACTGCACCACAATGCCCGTTGGGATGTGGGTTATGCGCACCGCCGACTCGGTCTTATTGACGTGCTGCCCACCTGCACCGCTGGCCCTGTAGGTGTCTATGCGCAGGTCCTCAGGGCGAATCTCTATCTCGGTGTCATCTTCCAGTTCCGGCATCACATCCACCGATGCAAAGGAAGTATGCCGCCGCCCCGAGGCGTCAAATGGCGAGATCCTCACCAGACGATGCACTCCCCTCTCGCACCTCAAGTAGCCATAGGCATTGGGGCCAATGACATGGAAAGTGACGCTCTTTATGCCGGCCTCTTCTCCCGGCAGCATATCCAAAACCTTGACCTCGTATCCTTTGTCCTCGCACCACCGGGTGTACATGCGGAACAGCATCGCCACCCAATCCATGGCTTCGGTACCGCCCGCTCCCGCGTGGAGGGATACAATGGCGTTATTTCTATCGTAAGGTCCACGGAGCAGCGTCTCCATGTTAAAAGCATTAACCTCTTTGTCCAAGTGGCGGAGGCTGCTTATTACCTCATCGGTCACCGAATAATCCTGTTCCTCCAGCGCCAGCTGTATAAGAACCTCTATGTCCTCAATCTTGGACCACAGCTTTTTATACCTTTCTACCTTGTTCTTTAAAGCCTTTATCTCGCGATTAACTTTTTGGGAACGTTCCAGGTCGTTCCAAAACTCGGGGTCATTCATGGATTGTTCCAGCTCTTTTATCTTGTCTTCGCAGCCCGATATGTCAAAGTGAATCACCTATTCTAGCGAGGGTATCCTTTATGGACTTCAGCTCAAACCTTGCATTTTCCAATTCAACCACTCTATCATCCCCTTTCTCGATAATTTTTATTTAGCAACAGCGCGCTCAAACGGCGCGACCACAACATTTCTTGTATTTCTTCCCGCTTCCGCAGGGACAGGGGTCGTTCCGCCCTATCTTCTCACTTCTCACCACCGGCTTCCTTACCTCCTCACCGTGAGTAGCAGTCATCGGTACGGCTACCTTTTCCCGCTTGGGCATGTTATCCTTGATCCTCAGGCGATACAGGATCGATATGGTCTCCTCCTGGATGCTGCGTATCATTTCCTCGAACATCTCGTACCCTTCAATCTGGTATTCAATCACCGGGTCTCTTTGGCCATAAGCGCGGAGCCCTATGCCCTGCCGGAGCTGCTCCATATTGTCTATGTGGTCCATCCACTTCTTATCCACTACGCGCAACAGTATTACCCTCTCGGCCTCGCGCATGTTTTCAGGGCCGTTTTCCTCTTCCAGCTTGCGATAGGTGGCCTCTGCCACCTCCATAATCCTGGCCTTCAGCGCTTCACGGGTCAGGTTGGAAATCTCGCTTTCGTCAATGACTATCGAACCTTTGGGCAGGAACAGCTCCTCAAGATACTCCACAAGGCCGCGGATGTTCCATTCCTCAGGATGATCGACCCCTCCAGTATACATGGATATGGCGTTTTCCACCACACTTTCGACCATCTCCATGATAGCATCCCTGATGTTTTCGCCTTCCAGTACCCTACGCCTCTGGCTGTAAATGATCTCGCGCTGGACGTTCATGACGTTGTCATACTGCAAAACATGTTTGCGGATCTCGAAATTCCGCCCCTCTACCCTCTTTTGCGCCTGCTCGATCTGCTTGGATAAAAGGCTGTATTCTATGGGCTGGTCTTCATCGATATTGAGAGCCTGAACCATCGACTTTATCCTGTCGGAGCCAAACAGGCGCATCAGGTCATCTTCCAGGGATATATAAAACCGCGAAGAACCAGGGTCCCCCTGGCGCCCGGCACGGCCCCGGAGCTGGTTGTCAATGCGCCTGCTTTCGTGGCGCTCGGTGCCAATGACATGAAGGCCCCCTAACGCAACCACCTTCTCCCTCTCTTTATCGGTTTCAACCTTAAATTTTTCATATAGCTCTCTGTAAACCTTTCGGGCCTCCAGCACCTCGGGGTCATTTACCTCTTCAAAGCCGGTTGCGCGGTTTATGAGCTCTTCAGAATACCCCATCTTGCGCATTTCCTTTTTGGCCATGAACTCGGGATTGCCGCCCAGCAGTATGTCGGTTCCCCGGCCGGCCATGTTGGTGGCAATGGTGACAGCCTTGTACTTGCCAGCTTGGGCTATTATCTCTGCTTCCTTCTCGTGATACTTAGCATTCAGCACCTGATGGGGAATACCGCGCCGCTTGAGCATCTCGCTCAGCAGCTCGGAATTTTCAATGGATACCGTACCTACAAGCACCGGCTGACCAACAGCGTAGCGCTGGGCTATCTCCTCCACCACCGCCCTGAATTTGGCTTCCTTTGTGAGATAAATGACGTCGTTGTAATCTTTTCTGATCATGGGCTTGTTGGTGGGGATGACCACTACGTCCAGGCCATAGATGGTCTTAAATTCCTCTTCCTCAGTCTTGGCCGTACCCGTCATGCCGGCCAGCTTCTTATACATGCGGAAATAATTCTGAAATGTAATGGTGGCCAGCGTCTTGCTCTCCCGCTCCACCTTGACTCCTTCTTTTACTTCTATAGCCTGATGCAGCCCATCGCTGTAGCGCCTGCCCATCATGAGCCTGCCGGTAAACTCATCCACTATTATGACCTGGCCGTCCTTGACCACATAGTCCCTGTCCCGTTTCATTAGGGCATGAGCTTTAAGGGCTTGCTTTATGTGATGGGATATGGTAATGTTCTCGGGATCGGCAAGGTTTTCCACTCCAAAAAACTTCTCGGCCTTTGCGACGCCCTCTTCGGTCAGGTGCACCGTATGGGCCTTTTCGTCCACCTCATAGTCGATATCCTTCTTAAGTTGCAGCACGAAGCGGTTGGCGTGATAATACAGATCGGTGGATTTCTCGGCCGGTCCAGAAATGATAAGGGGAGTACGCGCTTCATCTATCAATATGGAGTCCACCTCGTCGATTATGGCGTAGTTGAGCTCCCTCTGTACCATGTCCTCCTTATATATCACCATGTTATCCCGCAGGTAGTCAAACCCAAACTCGTTGTTGGTACCGTAGGTGATATCGGCTGCGTAGCTTTTGCGGCGCTGTTCAGGTGACAAGCCATGCACTATGAGCCCCACCGACAGCCCCAGAAAGCGATATATCTTACCCATCCACTCGCTGTCACGCTTGGCCAGATAATCGTTTACCGTGACGATGTGTACCCCCTTGCCGGTCAGGGCGTTTAAATAGGCGGGCAAGGTAGCCACAAGGGTTTTGCCCTCGCCGGTCTTCATCTCGGCGATCCTGCCCTGATGGAGCACTATGCCACCCAGAAGCTGGACCCTGAAATGCCTCATGCCCAGCACCCGCCTGGCTGCCTCGCGCACCACCGCAAAGGCCTCGGGCAACAAATCATCCAGGGTCTGGCCATCGGCCAGCCTTCTTTTGAACTCCTGGGTCTTTTCCCTAAGCTGGCTGTCGGATAACGCCTGCACAGAAGGCTCAAGTGCCTCTATTCTATCAACTATCTTCTCAAGCCTCTTTATCTCCCTTTCGTTGCTATCCCCCAGCAATTTCTTCAAAAGCGAAACCATAGACTTCAACACCTCGATATGCGCTACATCAAGGAGCGCACGCATTTTGCATAAGTTTATAACCATTTAATTTTAACATTTATTCAAACAATATTCAAGGATTTAGCCGAGTGCCCTCACAAAAGCTTACAAACCATTCCATCTAGGTAATTTTGTATTTTGTAAACGGCGATGATAATAAAAAAGCTGGCTCTTAAGATAAAGCCAGAAAACGTTAAAGGGAGCTTATCGCTCCCTTTTTCTACATGTATTCGGGTTCAATCAACCCGTAGTTGCCATCCTTGCGCTTGTAAAGCACGTTGACCTGTTCGGTATCGGCATTGGTAAACACAAAGAAACTATGCCCCAAAAGCTCCATCTGCAGTATAGCCTCATCCACCGTCATGGGTTTTAGGGGGAATCTTTTGGTCTTCACCACCCGGGGCTGTTCTTCGTCGGGCTCTATCTGCTGGCCAAAATCAGGAACATCGTATTTAAAGGCCCCATTTTTCAGCTTTCTCTCCAGCTTGGTCTTGTGCTTATGGATCTGCCTTTCAAGCTTATCCAGCACCTTGTCAATGGATGCGTACATATCATCGGTGGCCTCCTCAGCACGGATGACCAAACCATTGAAGGGTATGGTGACCTCAACGATGTGGCGGTAATTTTGAACCGACATGGTCACCTGAGCCTCGACATCTTCCGGAAAGTACTTTTCCAGCTTCCCTACCTTTTTGTTGACCCGCTCCCTTAAAGCCTCGGTAATGGCCACATTCTTACCGGTTAACTTAATTACCATAAAAGGCCAGCTCCTTTCCCATTTACTTTCTCTAATTATTTTTATTCAAGGAACGATGAAGAATTCCTATCATGCCCTTCTACTAAATTTTTACCCCTTGTCCAGACATGCCAAACACCCTTTTATAAAAGCATGTCATATTTTGTCGCTTTTTATTGAACAATACCACAATTTATTCCATTTTATGTTATTTTGTCGTTTTTTTAAACTGCTACAAAAAACATGTCACAATACAGGGAAAGGAGGTGGTAAAAATGGACAAACAATGGCTAATAAGGCAAATTGAAGAGAAGCGGGAGGCCTTGAAAAAGCTCCTACGTTCCAAAGATTTCAATTTAAAGGATGAAGAGATAATCAAGCTCAGCCAGGAGCTGGATGAGCTATTACTCCAATATGTCAAATATAAAGCCCAGGAATAAGGCCGCAACGGCTATGGCCTTATTTCAATAAATTTTATATCGGACATCTTTTGTATTTCCTCTTGAGAAACTACCCAGTGCTCCAGCGCCTTCCACTTATTATCGTAAAACTTAAACCTCACAGCCGTGTAGATAGTCCGTCCTTCCACTTGATGGCGAGCGTACATGACAGCGGTATCGCCATTATTGTCATATGCCTGCTCGCTTATGGCCACCGAATACTTCCCGCCTATTATAAAGCCTGCCTGCCTCAAATCCTCTTCGGGCACCGGCCGAAACCCCACATCGGCCAGACCGCTCTTCAGCATCAGGTCCTTATAAGCAGTTATATCTATCTCGCCCTCTATGCGCCGGGTAAATATGTCAATGGTGCGCTCCATCACCAGCGGCAGTTGATAACCCAAGGTAAACCGATACAGCGATAGCAAGAAGGCTGCGATGAGCAGGCAGGCGACTACAGTCAAAGCCAGCCTAACATATGCGCTCTTTACTTGCCCATCCTTCCATCTGCGCCATATGGTTTTGCCATTCAATACCACAAGGGGTGCAAAGATCAGTATGCTGATCAACCAAAAAACTATTCTGGCAGCTCTCAATTCACTTCCTCCTTTATAAAACTTTGCTCAGGAAGGCACGGGTTCTCTCCTTCTTGGGATTGCCAAACAACTCTTCAGGGGTGCCTTCCTCCAGAATGACTCCCTCATCCATGAAAAGGATCCTATCCCCCACTTCCCTGGCAAAGCCCATCTCGTGGGTGACCACCACCATGGTCATGCCCTCCAAGGCCAGCTGCTTCATGACGGCTAATACCTCTCCCACCATCTCGGGATCCAACGCCGATGTGGGCTCGTCAAATAGCATGACTTCGGGGTCCATAGCCAAAGCGCGTGCAATGGCCACCCTCTGCTTTTGGCCTCCCGAGAGCTGGCTGGGATATACGTCATCCTTGTCGGACAATCCCACCTTTCGGAGCAGCTCAATAGCCTTGCGCCGCGCCTCTTCCTCGGGTATCCTCTTCACCTTCACAGGCGCCAGCATGATGTTTTCCAGCACCGTCATGTGGGGGAACAGGTTGAACTGTTGAAACACCATGCCCACCTTCTGCCGCAGCCTGTTGATATCCTTCTTATGCTCCACGAGCGAAATGCCATCGATATATATCTCGCCCTTGGTAGGCTCCTCCAGCAAATTCAAGCAGCGCAGGAAAGTGCTCTTGCCCGAACCGCTGGCCCCAATGACGCAAACCACTTCTCCTTTTTGAATCTCGGTATTTATACCCTTTAGCACCTCCAGGTTGCCAAAGGACTTATGCAAGTCAACCACTTTAATCAATTTGCCTGAGCCTCCTCTCCAGCCTGCCCATAAAGGCCGTCAGCATCGAAGTAATGTAAAGGTATATGAGCGCCACCAGTATAAAGGGAGTATACGGGTCAAAGGTACGCCCGCGTACGATATTGCCGGCCCGTGTCAGGTCATCCAACGCGATGTATCCGGCAACCGCGGTCTCTTTGAGCAGCATAATGAATTCGCTGACTAGCGCGGGCAGTATGTTCTTTATAGCTTGGGGCACTATGACGTAGCGCATGGCCTGAGCATATGAAAGTCCCAGGGACCTAGCGGCTTCCATCTGCCCCTTGTCAACTGCCAGTATTCCGGCACGTATGAGCTCGGTAACATAAGCCCCGCTATTTATGCCAAAGGCCAGCGATGCCACCAGCAACTTGGGAAGCTGGCTGCTCCCTAGTATAGCATAGTATATCACAATCAGCTGAACTACTGAAGGTGTACCCCGAATGACATCGGTATATATGGTTGCAATTCTATTTAATATCTTATTATTTGTCAGCTTGGCTATAGCCATCACAAGGCCTATTATGATACCTATTATTGCGGCAAAAACGGTGAGCTGTATGGTTACCTTAAGCCCGTCTATAAATAGCATGTACCGGTCTTCCTTAATTAGATTGAAGTATATGGCATCGGACAAAATCCTGAAAATACCCTCCAACACAATATTCTCTCCCTCTCCTTAAATTGATTATTAAAAGACGAAAAACAAGCTAGCACCGGTTTCATACCAATGCTAGCTCATAGTCTCAACTCAGCTTAACTATTATTCCCCAAGGGAATATTTCTTTAGAAGCTCATCTATTTCTCCGCTATTCTTCATTTCGGCAAGCACTTCATTTATAACCTTTTGAAGTTCGGTATCGCCCTTGCGTACTGCTATGGCATATTCTTCTTCTTCCGATGGGCTTTCCTCAAGTATCTTTACCTCGGGATTCTTCTGTGCCAGCATCTGCGCAGGCAGGTTATCGATTATCACGGCATCGATGTTGCCATTTTTAAGGTCCATAACGGCCTCCATTCCGTTATTGTAGCGCTTGACCTCGGCTCCCTCAATTTTAGAGGCAACCAAATCGCCGGTAGTTGCATTTTGCACGCCAATCTTCTTGCCCTTCAAATCTTCAGGCCCTTTGATCTCTTGAT
>PKRC01000023.1 GCA_017577715.1 Clostridia bacterium | reverse complement strand
AAGAGCATAACGGCTGATAACGGTTCAGAGTTTAGTGAGCTGTCAGCCCTTTTAGAGAGCTTGAGAAGCGAAGCATATTTTAGCCATCCTTACTCGTCATGGGAAAGGGGAAGCAATGAGAGGCAAAGACGAATGTTTCTACAGGGAACTGTTAGAAATCTGTAAGAGAAAAGGTAAAACATTAGAATGGCTATTTGTTAGAAGGGCTATTTGTTGAAGTAAGCTGACGTAGAGATCGAAAGAGTTAGGATGATAGAATACAATTAAGGCCAATTGGGCAGGTATGCCAACTGGCTTGGAAACAATTATATCATCTGTTAAATGGTGTCAAGGTCGGGTAGTATTTTCGCGCTTACGCTCGAAAATCTCCACCCTTCCCTTGACACCATAAGGTTTTACAAATGAAAAAGTAAAAATTTGGATATCTATATCATACTTTTTTCAAAAAGTGTTGCATTTAATATTGCAATTTAGAGTTTAAAAT
This sequence comes from Clostridia bacterium, assembly GCA_017577715.1. Lineage (GTDB taxonomy): Bacteria > Bacillota > Clostridia > Caldicoprobacterales > Caldicoprobacteraceae > Caldicoprobacter. Next base: position 18,960 of record PKRC01000023.1, on the reverse strand, counting down.
CCGATATATTGGTGTATCATTTAATTAATAATTAAAATATTTTTGAAATTTGAAAGGAGAATCATAAATGGAAAAGGTAAAATTAGCCGTTATATTTTATAGTATGACGGGTATCAATTATCAGATGGCCAAATGGGCGGCTCAAGCCGGTCAAGAAGCCGGTGCAGAGGTACGCCTTCTGAAGGTTCGTGAATTGGCTCCACCGGAAGTCATAGCAAAAAACAAGGCATGGCAAGAAACTGTAGAAGCGACGAAAGATATAAAGGAGGCCACATCCGAAGACATTGAGTGGGCAGATGCTATTATATTTAGCGCGCCAACCAGGTTTGGCACCATTCCTGCTCAATTAAAGCAGTTCATCGATATGCAGGGTGGTCTATGGGCTCAAGGAAAGCTCACAAACAAAGTCGTAAGCGCCATGTCATCGGCTCAAAACCCGCATGGCGGTCAGGAAGGCACTGTAAAGGATATATATACCTGCATGATGCACTGGGGCGCTATCATAGTTCCACCTGGATACACTGATGATTCCGTGTTTACCGCAGGAGGGAATCCATACGGAACAACGGTTACTCAGGGAGAAGACGGCAAAATGGTAGAAGATGTAAAACAAGCTGTATTTCATCAGGCCCGCCGCACCGTACAAGTTGCGGAATGGATAAAAAAGGGTAAAAATAGTTGAAAGGACGGGATAAAACCATGAAGACAAAAGACTATGTTTTCTGGTTTGTAACGGGAAGCCAACATTTGTATGGCAATGAAGTATTGGAGAAAGTAAAAGAACATTCAAGGATTATTGCAGAATGGCTTGATAAGAACACCTTTCCCCACTGCAAAGTCATCTTCAAGGCGGTTCTTACAACGCCTGAAGCCATTCAAAATCTCTTTAGAGAAGCGAATGCAGACCCAACGTGTGCAGGTTTAATTACTTGGATGCATACTTTCTCCCCTGCTAAAATGTGGATTGTGGGTCTTAGCGAATTGAAAAAACCTCTGTTGCACCTGCATACGCAGTTCAACCGTGACATTCCATGGGATTACATTGATATGGATTTTATGAACCTAAACCAATCTGCCCATGGCGATCGAGAATACGGCTTTATAGTGACGCGCATGCAAATAGCACGCAAAGTTGTTGTAGGACATTGGGAAGATCCCGAAGTCTGTCGCGAAATTCAAGTCTGGATGAACGCTGCCACCGCTTTTATTGAAGGCAAAAACCTCAAAATTGCCCGTTTTGGCGATAATATGCGTCAAGTTGCAGTAACAGAAGGAGATAAGGTAGAAGCCCAGATCAAATTCGGTTGGTCGGTAGATGGCTATGGAATTGGCGATTTGGTAAAACAAGTAAATTCAATTGCGGAATCAGAAGTTGATCAACTGATAGAAGAATACTTCAAACTCTACTATGTTCCACCAGAAGTAAAGCAATCCAGTACCGCTCTCGATGCAATCAGAGAACAAGCTCGTATTGAATTGGGAATTAAACGTTTTCTAAATGATGGAGGATATACTGCATTTACGACTACGTTTGAGGACCTGCACGGACTAAAACAGCTACCAGGACTGGCGGTACAGCATTTAATGTCAGAAGGATATGGATTTGGTGCAGAAGGTGACTGGAAAACAGCAGGCTTAGTTCGCATCATGAAAATAATGAATATCGGGTTACCTCCGGGAACCTCTTTTATGGAAGATTATACATATCATCTAGAGCCAGAAAATGAAATGGTACTAGGGGCGCATATGCTGGAAGTGTGTCCTACTTTAGCTGCATCAACCCCTCGCATTGAAGTACATCCTCTCAGCATAGGGGGGAAGGCAGATCCAGCACGCTTGGTATTTAACGGAAGAGGCGGTCCAGCAATCACAGCATCTATAATAGACATGGGTAACCGTTTTCGATTAGTAATCAATGAGGTGGAAGCTATTGAACCTGCACAAGAGATGCCTAAATTGCCCGTCGCACGGGTATTGTGGCGACCTCAACCCTCTCTCAAAGAAGCCGCAAAAGCATGGATTTTAACTGGTGGTGCCCATCATACCGTTTTTTCTTACGCTGTCACTTCTGAACACCTAATGGATTGGGCCGATATGGTAGGAATTGAAGTGGTCCTGATTAATAAAAACACAAATATCTTAACTTTAAAAAACGAATTACGAATGAGCGATATGATATGGAATCGTCGTTAAAAGCTCTCTTTTAAAGATTTTAAAAACCTCGGGGAGTATATCACTCCTCCGAGGTTTTTCTTTTATGCGTATTCCGCCCAATTCTTGAGAATAACAGCTCTCATATTTGGCAAAATAAACTCGGAGGTGTAAAAAATGCGTCAAAGGAGAAGAAATACTGCTGATATAGGAATTGCCATGAACAGCGATGAAAGCCAGGCAATAATAGAATCCCTGAACCTGATTCAAGCCGACACCATGATCAATGCCAATGATGTAGTGGTCATAACGCCCAACTGGGTAAAACCAGCGGGCACCGAAACAGGGGATGTGGTAAGCCCAGAAAGCCTGCGCACCATCATAAGATTTGTCAAGAAAAACAATCCTCGCAGAATCATTGTGGCCACGGGCTCTGCGGAGAGAACCACCTCTGAAGTCATGAAAGCAGTTGGATACGATAAAATCATCAATGAAGAACAGGTGGAATTCGTGGACCTAAATTATGGTCCATTTGTAAGGGTGAACTTAAACCACTCTTCCCCACCAGCCACTAACTTGAATAAGCTCTATGAGGAAATGACCTTTCTGATCTCGTTTGCACAGCTTAAATTACACAACGTTGCAACTATGACGGCAGCCATCAAAAACATCGCCCTGGGTTGGCCGCCTGCCGAAGAACACGGGTACCCCAAAAAGAACCTGGGCATACACAATGACATCCATGGCTTCATAAGCGCAATGGCACAGGTAATACCCATAGACCTGTCAATTGTGAGCACCAACCCTGCCATGATAGGTACCGGCCCTCACAATGGCATTCCGCGCCGCGTCGGAATTATCATAAGCGGTACCGACCCGGTTGCAGTGGATACCATAGGAGCGCGTCTGCTGGGCCTCCACCCTGAAGCCATACGTTACCTGTGGGATCTGAAAAATAAAAACGTAGGCATCGCCGATATAAATCAGATGAACATTAAGGGGATGTCCATTGCAGATGCCGAACGGGCTTTTAGCATGGCGGTATACGGCCAGGCATTTACCGTGGAATAGGAATTTTCTTAAGTATCTATTACTGTTGTGTAATCTTGGTTTTATGCGAATTTATCTCTCTTTTGCCTGAATTTATAGTGATCCCCTCGTCCCATATCAACCTCCATGCTAACGGAATTGATCCGCCTTTCAATACAACTTCGGCAGTGCGCGGCTTCTTCCCCGATACAGATTTTGTTTTGATAAAGCTCGTATTTGGGCCGTGCCCAAACGGGTGATAGATTGGGCATCACCACATTGGCACCGGCCATCAGTGCCAGCTCCCTTCCCCTGGGATGCAGAGTCCCCATGGCGGTTGTAGCCGGAAGCAGGCAATCGGGCACCAAAAGGCGCGCCAGCGCCACCATGACCAGCGTATCCTCCACGGTGCCTGCTTTTTCCTTTCCAAGCGGCGTCTCTTTATGGGGAATAAAAGGCCCGATACCTATCATATGGGGGTTGAGCTGTTTGAGAAACAGCAAATCCTCCACCAGATCTTGCTTGGTCTGGCCGGGCAAACCCACAATAAAGCCGGCTCCCACCTGATATCCTATCTCCTTGAGCACCCATAGACACCTTCTGCGGTTATCGAAGCTTGCCCCGGGATGAAGCCTTTCATACAGGCTTTTGGACGCCGTCTCGTGGCGAAGCAGGTATCGCTCTGCCCCCGCCTCAAAAAAAGCGCGGTATTCATCGTCATCCCTTTCGCCTATGGATAAAGTGATGGCCGCATCGGGAAAGGATTTCTTTATGCGGGCAATTATGCTCACAACTCTATCCGCCGTATACCACGGGTCCTCTCCGCTTTGAAGCACAAAAGTCCTGTACCCTAGAGCATATCCTTCCCTGCAGCATTCAAATATTTCCTCTTCGCTCAAGCGGTATCTTTCGGCCTTTGAATTGCCCGCACGTATACCGCAGTATAAGCAGTTCATTCGGCATATGTTTGAAAATTCAATGAGTCCGCGCATATAAACCTTGTTGCCGTAATACCGATCCCTGGTCCTTCTGGCATAATCAAACAGCTTCTGAGTATGCTCTTCGTCCAAATTTTCCAGCACATAAATGAGCTCATCCCTGGATAGCTCATTGGTATTGTAAAGCTTATCAAGCAGTAAATCCAAGCTGTTCACCGGATACCTCCTCTGCGCTTTTTATTTCCAAATATCTGTTTTAAAACAAACACAAAATTTCACGTCTTGTGCCGGCAAAAGGATTAGAAGAACAAATCCCTTTCGCCATTTTCAATTCTTCTCAGCCTTTCTATGGTCTTATCGCGCATAACAGGATTGGGGATTTTTGCAAGATTTCTCTCGATTACCTGGTTGCCTAAAGCCTTCAATTCATCATCGGCGTAGTCCTCTAAATATTCCTTGAATGTCAGTATGGCATTGGGATAGCATAGGTTGTGGATCTGCCCGCTTTTGGCAAAGGCCATAAACCTCTCTCCTGTTCTGCCTGCCCGATAGCAGGCGGTACAGTAGCTGGGCAGATAACCCTGCCTGCACAGGCTCTTTAAGACCTCAAGGGGTGAACGATGGTCGGCCAGCTCGAACTGAGGCTGATTGTCACCCTGCTCATGGAGCATATACCCCCCCACATCAGTGCAGGACCCAGCGCTGATCTGCGAAACTCCGAGATTGATAACCTCTTCCCTGAATCCGGGCGCTTCACGCGTCGAGAGAATGATGCCCGTATACGGCACAGCCAAACGCAGTATGGCCACTATCCGCTTAAAATCGTGGTCGGATACCAAATAGGGATATTCGTCCAGAGAAACGCCCACGGCCGGCCTGAGCCTTGGCACCGAAATGGTGTGCGGTCCCACTCCGAACTTCTCCTCCAGATGCTGCGCATGGAGCAAAAGCCCGAGAACCTCGTACCTGTAATCATAAAGGCCAAACAGCACGCCCAGGCCTACATCGTCTATGCCTGCTTCCATCGCCCTGTCCATGGCGGTGGTGTGGTAGTCGTAGTCGCTCTTGGGGCCCGAGGGATGGTATTTGCTATAGCTTTCGCGGTGATAGGTCTCCTGGAACAGCACGTAAGTCCCAATCCCGGCAGCTTTCAGCTTTCTGTAGTTTTCCACGCTGGTTGCGGCTATGTTGACGTTAATACGCCTGATGCTCCCGTTTTTAATCTTTGTGCTGTATATCACGTCCATCACATGGGTTATATACTCGATGGGGCAGTTTTTGTCATCTTCGCCAGCCTCCAGGGCAATCCTCTTGTGCCCTAGGCTTTCGATTATCTCCACTTCCCTGCGCACTTCCTCATCGGTAAGCTTCCTTCTCGGAATTTTATTGGTGCATTTATACCCACAGTACCTGCACCTGTTTACGCAATAGTTGGACACATACAGCGGCGCGAACAGCACTATACGGGTGCCGTATATGGCATCCTTTACCTGACGTGCGGCTTCAAAGAGTTTCTCGTTAAGTTCTGGGTCATCGATTTGAAGGAGGGCGGCTGTCTCCTCCAGGGTTAAGCCCTTGGCCTGCCTGCCTTTCTCTATAATGGCCTCGACTTCTTCCCTCGTCCTGTTTTTCCCCTTCTCCAGTGCCTCAAATATTACATCGTCCTTTATAAAATCGGCCTTTTCAGCCGTCAACATGACCAATCATCCCCTTCTGAAATTTATAATTTTTGTTAAACTTGACCATTAAGCAAAATTTTGTATTTTCAAGCTGGCAAAAGGTTCCTAGCTTTAAATCCTCCGTGCCATTATTGCCAGCTCTATAGCCCGTAAAAGCTCAAGTAATTTAAAATTATATTTGCCCTTTAAACGGCTGCAATGCCCGATCCAAAATCCCCTGAACATAGGCTATAAACACGCCATAGTTGACGATCGGTACCCCGGCATCTACAACCCGCCTTATGCGGTTCTGCATCTCCTTCCTGTTGAGCATGCAGCCGCCGCAGTGGATGACCAGGGAATACTCGTTCAGATTATCCGGGAAATCCATCCCGCTTGCAAAATCGAGTTTCAAATTCCTGCCGGTCTTTTGCGCAAGCCAGCGGGGGATCTTGACCCTGGCTATATCGTCGTCCTGCTGGTGGTGGGTACAGGCTTCGGCTATAAGGACCCTATCTCCGTCCTTGAGTTGATCAACAGCCCTGGCACCCCTCACCAGTTCCCTCAAATCGCCCTTATACCGCGCAAAAAGGATGGAAAACGAAGTAAGGGGTATATCCGGGGGCGTATCGGCCGCAACCTTATGAAACACCTGGGAATCGGTGATGACCAGCCGCGGTTTGACTTTCAAGCCCTCCAGCGTAGCTCTAAGCCTGTCCTCCTGGGTCACAACGGCCATTGCCTTACCGTCCAGAATGTCCCTTATGGTCTGCTGCTGGGGAAGAATGAGCCTGCCCTTGGGCGCCGATTTATCGATGGGTACCACCAGTACCACAAAATCTCCGGGAGAGATCAAATCCCTCACTATACAATCCTGGTTCTCCTCTACCTGCGCGGCTTTAATAATGGCCTCCTTTAACTCCTCTATCCCCCTCCCGGTAGCTGAAGACACCTCTACAATGGGAATTCCCCATCTTTTACCGTACGCTGCTATGACTTCGGCAGGGATCGTGGATTGGTCAGCCTTATTGATAACCCCTACGATAGGCATGCCCTGCTTTTTAAGCATGCCCACCATATATTCTTCAAACTCACCTATACCTGCGCTCCCATCCACTACCAAAATAGCCACATCGGTCTTGTTCAAAACCTCCAGCGTCCTCTTTCTTCGAAGCTCCCCCAGCTCACCCTCATCATCCAGGCCTGCCGTATCGATCAATACCACAGGCCCCAAAGGTAATAGCTCCATGGCCTTATATACCGGATCAGTGGTGGTACCCTTTACCGGCGACACAAGAGCGATATCCTGGCCGGTCAGGGCGTTTATAAGGCTGGACTTTCCGGCATTTCTCCTTCCAAATATGGCAATGTGCAGGCGTTCCGAACGCGGCGTATTGCTAAGGCTCATTATATACCACCTTTCTCATGATCGCTTTCTTTCAATCGTAGCGCAGGTTCCATCTCCATGCAGCCTGTATACGGCATTCTACCTTCCCCAAGCCAATCGATATTCCAAATGCAAAATGCACCGCAACGAATGCAGGTTCCAACGGCAGTTCCAGCTCCAACCATGCTGTTACACGCTGCATCTTATGGAATGCAGACGCCCAAAAATCAAAAATACCCTTCCCCGAAAGATCGGAAAAGGGTACAGATTATCTTTTTTCTGCACATCCGTTTCCTCTCTCTCAGGGAATCCATCCCCTTGAGGTTAGAAACTTATAAAAACCATCGCTCTGTTAAAATTATAACAAATTTAACCGCAAAAGTCAATTCTAATAATAAAAAAGGTATGGAAGCCCATCCTTATAAATTCCTAATTCTCCTCTTAATAGAATATGCAGTAATAAATAAACCGATAAGAATTATAAAATATAAAAACTCTTTCAGCCACATTCTGGCCGTTACAAAATCTCGGTAATAATCGACGTTAGACAGTAAATGCTCTAAATAAAATAACACTGTTGAAAAATGGGGCTTAGGCATATATTTACCAAAGAAAATGGTCTTGCTTAATAAGATTGTACCTCCTGCAAAAATAATTGCAGCCAATTCGTTTTGAAAAATTTCGATTACCAACAAGATAATAATGCCGAAATAGAATAAATAGATGGTCAAAGCTACTATTTCCACTATGCGAATAGATAATGAAATGGTTGGCATCAATAGGGATGATAGAACAATGGCAACAACCATCAATATTAAGAGGTCAATCAATATGATCAATATCTTTGCCTTTAGAACATCATCCCAACGACTCAAAGTTTGCTTTGTTAACACGGTTTTATAATGATATTCACAACCCGCAAATATAATTATTTCTAAAGACAACGTAATTGTTAATAAAGTTATCAAATACTTGTCCACTGCATAAAATAGCTGCGAAGGAACAGTCATTACATCCAGTCCTCTTTCGGAGAGCGAAATCCATAATCCAAATAACACTAAAATAGGTTTTAATAGGGATATAATCATCAGGCTTTTTGTTTTGAAGAATAAGGTAAATTCCCTTTTTAAATATTCCTTCATCGGCCATTTACTCCTTAACATTAACGGATTTCCAATAGGGTAAGTAATTTAAAAGAATCCCACCCACCAGAACTTCGATTATCAATCCCATAACAGATGCTTTCACTTCACACGGCGGAAATAGATCGAGAACGGGAGTTAACATGCCGCCTTTTATATCATAAAAAATATTGGTCAACAAAACATGGGAATAAGGCAAATATTGTCGTTCAAGCAGCGTAAATCCAATGAAAACCAATATAGCATAAGGCAGTTTGGTAAAGAGATACCCACAGATAATTCCCAGAATATATGACCTGGACAAATATAAAATAGTCACAGATATTTTCTTCAAATATAAAATAACGGAGAATTTTACGCGTGAAAAACTATGGCTCAGTATCCAAAATATATCAGCTATTCCTCCCATTAATATTACAATAAAAACGGACAAAACAATCAGTAAAATACCGCTAAGAAATTTCGAAAGCAGAACACTTCTCATGTTTCCCATAGACCATCGTATATAGATGCATTTGGTGGAATATTCCTGATGCATATTCCAAACGGCAAAGCAACCTAAAATAAAGCCGCCCGATAAGAATAGCAAGGCTAATGCATTAATTGATATGGGTGGTGAAATTAGAAATGAATATTTATCGGCTTTCCCATTGTATGTAATGTCCTCATCAATTACCTTATTGGTAAAATATATATTGATAATACAAAGCAAAGCTATTATTGAAATGAAAATCCATATGCTACGGGGTTTAAATATCCGCTTTAATTCTGCTACAAAGTATTTTTTCATGTTATCCCTCCGCGTTTTTACCTCTGCTCAATTAACTTTAACGCATATAAGACATAATTATATCCGTATAAGTACTATTGGGATGATCCGCAATCAATTGCTCTTTTCTATTATCGTACACAATTGTTCTATTATGAAGAATCACGACACGATCCGCCAGTTCACACATTTCATCCATATGCTGGCCCGTAATTACAATAGCCGCACCTTCGTTCTTCATCATCAGGAGACACTCCTTTACCGCACTCCATCCTTCCGGATCAATACCGATATCGGGCTCATCCAACACCAAATATTTAGGATCCCTTAAAAGCGCACCCATAATAGCCAATCGATGGTGTTGTCCCAATGAATAATCGCGGGCTTTTTTCCTCAACAAATAATCGGATAACCCCATAGCGTCCTGAATCTTCTTGAAGTTTTTTAGTTTGGAATCAACGCCGTACAGCACATATAAATTATCATACCCGGTTAACTGGGGGTACACAGGAGGAAAATCAAAAACGACCGAATAAAGATGTTTCATAGCCTTTTGAGGGGAAAAACCCAAAAGAATTTCTCCTTTATCGGGGATTAATAAATCGGAACACAATTTTATCCAGGTGGTTTTGCCTGCACCATTTAGCCCGGCAAGATATGTTATCTCGCCTTCATAGGCAGTAAAACTAACATCTTTAAGCACCTGGTTTTTGCCATATGAAAAGCTTAAATTGTTTGTAACAATGCCACCCATACTTTCCTCCCAAACGTTTTAGATAAGGCTATATGGAGGATTCCATATAGCCTTATCCTCATATTAAACTAAATCTGCTTAATCTATCTTATTACATAGTAACCTAAATCTACTTCCCCCTTGAATGTTTGCCTACCTAAACTAATTCTTACGCCACTAACTTCAGTCACTCATTCAACTGCCGCATATACATCAAAGGTGCTGACTCCAGTTATCTCATACCAATTCTCAATAAATCTGAATTCAAATATCGAACATAAAATATTTCTTCGTAGTAAGCTGTATAAGGAGTATTTACGTAGGTCCAACCAATCAATGGAAGTCCAGCCCAAACTTTTACAGTCCCACTCATTGATGACAATGCATAGGCTGATATACTACTGAAAAAAGTTAAACATAAAATTAGTAGAATTAATTTACTTTTTGATACTTTCATCATCTCATTCTATATTATGCCAAAAAACAGTTCAACCAGAATTGATTCTGGGTGTCGTGCAAACAACAGCATAATGCAGATGCAAATCTAATACAGACTATAACACCCGGCTCAAGCATTTTACGTCAATCCAGCAACTTAACTTTATAACACTTATTGATTTGCGCTGGATAGCTCTCCGCAATTTCACCATTATAGAATATCCGTACCTTATCCCCTACTTTTATATCGCTAATCTTTATCTCCTTGTCTTGGGAATCCAGCAATTTCACATCATCATTTATGTGCACTATAATCTTATCTGATGAACGCAGCTCATCGGAGCCTTCCTCAGGCTGTACCAACAAATTCGATTGGTTGTTCTCAAGGACGGTAGCCTCGAAGCTTACCCCATTTCCGTTATCAGCAGGGCCGCAGGATGAAAAAAACAGCAATGTTACAACAGCTATTGCAAATACAAACCAATACCTTTTCATGATAAAACCTCCCTTGTAAAGCTTTCGATATATTAGACGGCCCTCCACTGGATTTTGTTTCATTAATCGTTTGTCAAATCGCCATCACCGTCTATGGGAATTGGGTCACCGAGATAGGTAGGCTTGGGCTTTATAATCGCTGCGAAAAAGTCCTTGACCCTTGCCAGTATCTCCCTCAGTTCCCTGCTCGACTGCCCGTAGTACTCCCTGCGGTCGGCGGCAACGCCGTACGCTTCCAAACCCAACTTCTGTGCGATATATAGAGCTCTATAAAGATGATACTCCTGGGTGACTATAATGGCCTTTTTAACCTTAAAAACGTCCCTGGCACGATAAAGGCTTTCATAGGTTGAAAATCCCGCATGGTCCATAAAAACGCAGCTTGATGGGATTCCTCTGTCAACGGCATATTTTTTCATCACGTTGACCTCATCATAATCCTTTTTGCCATGATCGCCGCTCATCAGCAACCTATTACAAATGCCCATATTGTACAGCTCAATAGCCCGCACAAGCCGATCCTCAAGCATATAGCTGGGGCGCCCGTCGGCCCATACCCTTGCCCCCAATACCAGGATACAGTCGGCATCGGTTATCGGTATATGGTCCGGTGAGAGAATTCTACCTTTTACTAAAGCCTTGATATGGGCATTTATGATTAATATAAGCAATGATACCAACATGGCAGCACATATTAAAATGAAAAATATCGTCGTAACTTTATTTTTCGTAATTTCCATTGCCTCATCATCTCTTTCACGTATTATTAGAGATAAGCCAACAGCCATTTTCAGATAAAGATAATCTTAGAACGTGACAAAGCCTTACATTTCTACAATATAAAACTTTTTCAACAATTGTTGAAGTACATGGAGTTTCCAAACAGCAAAGAATATAATCGCTCCTGCCAAATTCAATATAATGTCGTCTATATCCATACTCCCGGTATTGGTTAACAGCTGTGCAGACTCCACTGCAACCAGGATTATTATCATGGCAATGATAAACTTATTAAACTTCCTCAAGCTTTTAAACAAGCAAGGCAATAGCAAGCCCATCGGGGCAAATACGAACAAATTGCCCATTAAATTTTCGATTATTATTGACTTATTGATCGAGCCGCTAAAATATTGCCGTATGTAAGTCGCTATCGTTCTGAACGGAACCAAGTTTATATTGAAGGCGTTTATGTTAAATCCGACATTCCCAATGGTCCATGCCCTGAGTCTGTATCGTCCCATGAACAATAAATAGAATAAAATTAAAGCATAAAACAAAAAGACTGCAAATACAAAAGCTCTCACCGTCCTTACTTTTTTATCATATTCCTGCATAGTCGATGCTATCAGGCATGTAGCGACACCTGCGGGTATGCAAAAAATAGAAGCTATGAGAAACAAGCCGACCACGTCAAACATTGCACCCGATTTAAAATACCCTATGCCGATATAGAATACAAATAATAATTCCCCCAAATATACGATCATAGTAATCAGCCTTTTTAAAAGAAGGGATTTCTTCATTTTTTTACCTCCCCATTTCTGACTCCTATTTAAGGATATCACATTCCGTGCCCTCGTTTCAATACCAATCAAGATAAAAAGCCTCCCTACCCTTTTCGGCAGGAAGGCTATGTTGCTTAAGATCTCTCCACTACCGTCATCTGATATTTAATCAATAAACCAAGCAGCTACTGTACAACTCAATTATAATCCTTTATCCCAGTGTATATCCTCATTGCATCACGCAAAAAGGCCGCACACCCCGGAGCGATTTTATCGTAGTATGCCGTAAAACGTTCATCATCAACGTACATCTCAATCATTTTTATTCTTGCCGGCTTAAGAAGTCCAATTTCATCATAGTATCTAAGCGTTCTTGGCGTTATTCCTGCCAGCTTTGCCAATTCATGTACCGTGTACTCCATGCTATCCCTCCTTGATAACTGCATTATAAACCTTTACGTTGCGTCAATGTCAACACAAAAAAATATTTTTAAAATAACCTGTGCTGTTCCTATCTTCATATATTTAGTTAGAAATTTTATTGTTATACAATGTGTTAAATACAATAATTAACGTGGGCCATAATATCTAAAAGCTGATTCTGCTCTAAAAAGTCTATTTTGTTGCTCAAAACGAAATCTACAGTTTTGAAGTAAAAATGACAGGAAGAGAAAAATTACATACATAGGCATTGCTTTATAAAGCTACATTTAAGCAGATTAAGTTTGCAGCAAAATCAAAGCTTATTATGTTCAATGACACTACTGCCCGGCACAATCGCTATTGCCCGGCGAAATAATCGACAATTCCGCAGTATATGGCCCATGCCACCTGTTCTTGATATTCATCGGTTTTAAGCAACTTCTCCTCCTGAGGATTGGAAAGAAAACCGCACTCCACGATAACGCTGGGAGCCTGACCCGCCTTGAGTATGAGCAGATCGCTTACCGCCTTGATCTGCCTGGTATTTCCACGATTTAAAATTTTTATAAGCTGGGTTTGGATGCACTGCGCCAGCCTTTTGCCTTCCTCGCTTCCGGCCATATAGAAAGTTTGCGCGCCGTAATACTTCGACTGCTGAAACTTGTTGAGGTGGATGCTGACCACTATATCGGCATTGCTGTTTCTTATAATCTCAACCCGTTTTTGCATGTCCTCTCTCTTGGTTCTGCCCAGAGCCTCATCGGTTTGTCGGGTCATTACGACCTTGGCTCCCTGATTTTCCAAATACTTTTTTAGCTTCCGTGCTATGATTAGATTTATCTTATCTTCTCGGGTGCCACTATCGCTTACAGCTCCCGGATCAAAGCCTCCGTGTCCCGCGTCTATCACGATTACCTTTTTGCTGACCGGTGAGGCAAGGGTAAGAATAGCGCTGTCTTCCTTTAGCTTTAAGGCATATATCAAAAACAGCATCAGACCCAGCAAAATCCAGAATACAATAAGCCATTTCTTTGTGATGAATATAACCTTCATAAAATCAAAAACCTCCAGCAAAATCCTCCTGTAAAAAGGATATTGCTGGAGCTGTTAAAATATTCTTTTGCTGCTTTCAATTGCTTCTTAAGTATTTCTTTCCACAGGTGCTCCTAAATTTCTCCAGTACCTATGAATGTTCTGATGAATTATTATTCTCGCAAGTTTAAAGAAAGCAAGACTCATCATCATAATAGAACTTTAGTATTTACAGCCCGTAAGGCGGTAAAGTTAAATATCCATCACCTCTTCATTTGAATTTTATTCTCTCAAGATTACAAATCTGAATAACCTAGGTCATTAGGCAAAAATTTCTAAGTTTACAAAATATAAAGATATCCTGAGAAAACAAAAGAAAAGAGCGCATAAATGGATTATAAAAAAAAAAAAAACTTGACGATGTAAATTGTTCATGCTTATACTAAATACAAGTTATATGTTTAAATTTTACAGTTTCGCACTTTTAAACCAAGCACACAAAATTGTTCCGAATCTCGTAGGTAATCCCCTAGTAAACACGCTGAAATAACAGCAAATGCAGGTATTGAAGTTTTATTTTGTCGGCTGCATATTTTAACTATACAGTTATTATAGTCTTAAACTTTGCATTAACTTTGATGTTTGCCGGCGACAGAGAAGTTAATGTAAAGCTGAAAATTACGTTAGAAGGAGGGAGTAAATTTGAAGCTAAAGACTTATATTGCTATTGTCACGTTTTTGGCGGTGGCGTTATTTGCTACCACGGCACTTGCCTTTAGCGTAACTTTTGTATCACGATATTTGCCTTCAAGCGGTGTAGTAGGATATTCCTCTACATTCAAAGCAGAAATTGAATATGATTCTACAGTTTATGGTATTCCTGTACCCGCCGATGGCTATTTCCACGTAGAAATTCCTCGGCTGTACGGCTTACCAACGGTTACCGCTGGTTCATGGGGTAGCTGGGATTTTACTGCTAAAACCGGTGATATGACTGGAAAAGCTGTTTGGCAAGGCAGAAAAATGTTTCTCGTGTTCGGGAGAATTACAAGAGAAGCTGAATTTAGGGCAGTTGCTCAAACAAGGGGTACAAGCCAAAGCTACATTGGTACAGGTCCAGCACCAATTCGTGCTGATTATTTCAGAACTGTTATCGTAAATTAGAACATCTAAAACATTCAAAATAACCCTTCGAAACATAACCTCTCAGAGAGAATCAAATCATAGCTCCGTATACAGGACTATGATTTGATTCTCTCAATATTTTACACTTATATACACAATCATACAGAAAGGGTTGGAAAAGTTGAAGGGCAAATTCAAACTGATATGGATGCTTTTAAAGGAAAGCAAGTTAAGCGGCATTAATAAAAGAATCGGAGAGGTAATAGGTATAATTTTAATGCTGTCAATTTTGCTGTCATTTACCGTGTGGTTTCGCCACATCCAGCACGTTTATACGGTTTTATATGCCGAGACTAAATTTGACTTCATCGTCAAAGAATTTAACGAAGAACAAATTGCCCACATCAAGAGTCTTCCATTTGTTGAGGCCGTTTTCCCTGTCAGAATCATATCAGGAAGGGTCATAATTCAAGACAGCACAACTAGAAACATACCCTTAGACATATATGCAGTAGATAGTTTCGACAGCAGAGATATATCCTTCTTCTCTGACCATTTGATTATAAAATGTGATAAAAAAATACTTGAAAACAAAGAATTAAATCCTATTATCATTGACTTTGGCACCGCCAGAAAACTTGGGGTAGATACAGGCGACAAGGTTTTTATCCCGTTTGGCCCCGACCAAATCAAAGTCCCCTTCACAGTAGCGGCCATATGCGATTCAGGCAGAGAACCAATAGCCTTGATACTGTGGCAGGGTGAACAGCGAAGCACTTTTACTCAGATTTTTGGTCATGAACCGATTTACAGTATTATGTTTGTTAAAGCCGTCGATAAGGAAAAAGCAAAAGAATACTTTATCTATGAATATATTCCAATGCAAATGATAAATGAAGGTCTTTTATCTACAGACGATAAAAATGGAATTGTTGAATTTAATCGCAATATGCTTCTTGAAAGAGAGAAGCATCTGGAGGAGCTGTACTGGGAACTTAGGTATACGCCGCCTATTGTGATTGCAGCCAGCATACTTGCATTTATAGCTTACCTGCTGGTGTTATACCGCGAAGCCAGCAAAAAGCTTGTCATGCGTGAAAAAGATTTTGCCATACTCTATGCGGCGGGAATGCCCAGGTTTTATTTTGTCATGTATCTATTGCTGGAAACCGTCGTGATCCATGTCCCGCTACTCGGGACAGCGGCTGTTATCGTAAAATACATTGTATACGATTTTCTCATGGAATCTTATATGCCGTGGTATCTTTTTGGATGGTATTGCCTTGGGGCATTAACCCTTCAAATAGTAGCTGTTGTTATCAATGGTCTATTTGCCTACTTAAAAACGAAAAAAATTGATATATCAGCACAGCTTGCTAGGGAATGAGGTGTATTTATGAGCAATACATTTATTTTCAAGTTTATTCTCGCTGAATGGAAAAAGAACCCTTGGTTTTTTATAAAGAAAATATTGCTGTTCATACCCGTTCTTTCGATTGTAGGCATGTTTTCAACAGCCGCAATAGTACCTGTTGTAAATCAAAAAAGCTTTTTAAATAACTGCACTTACGATTGGATTGCTTATTGCGATGAAAAACCAAAATCCGGATTTGCTTTTCGAGTTATGGAAAACACAACTGTAGCTCACATACTTTCAACCGATAACGCTCTTGTCTATAGGCCTCAAACCGTGATAGATCTGTTCATTGTGGATGAACACAATCTGTATGAACTGGAAAAAAGCTATTTCAATAAAAAAAACTTGCTCTACGGCGACATGAGCCGTTTATCAACTTCTGACGACAGCGTGGGCATAGCACTGAGCTATAATGCTGCCAAACAACTAAATAAAAAGTTGGGAGACAAAGCACATTTAATTATTCGTGTAAGGCAAGGCATAGATTCTGCAAAAGATTCTCATGCCAATCTACGATCTACTTATTATCCTGTGACCATCAAGGCAATACTCAAACCCTTTGAAAAAGGAATAGGCCTGGTGCTGACAAACAATAAATTTTTAGAGTTTTTGGAGAAGCACCAATTAACTCATGAAATAGATTATCAGTTTGTCATCTTTGGCAATTCAGAAGACAACCATACTGTTTCGGCAAACAAGATAGTATACAAAAAAGCTCAGCTAAGCGATGTTAATTTCTCCTTAAGCAAAAACAAGGTACTTTTGATCATAGCGGCAATGGGAGCTGTCGTGGTTTATCTGTTAATCAACCGCGAAGTCAAATTTACCATAAACAGAAGACTAAGAACAATAGGAATATTACTGGCGCTGGGGGCAACGGAACAAACTCTGCTCAAGACTTTCTGGATCGAACAGGCATTCATTATTATAGTTACCTCCATTGTAAGCAGCATCGTTTACAAATATCTATTAATGGAACCCTACATCGGGGAGTATATCAACATAAAGATGTTTGTAACTATCCTGTTGATCTATGCTGCCATTGGATTATTAAGCTTGCAAATAGCCATAAGAAAAGTAAAAACAGCCATGAAAGACCCTTCCCTTCCCGACATTATTTCCAGCAAACCGGAAGAACTATAAAAAGGAGGAAAGCGTGCAGATGGAAATATCAATTCAACTCAGCCAGGTCACCAAATCTTTTAAAACAAAATATCAGAGGGTTGATTTATTTAAAGGGCTTAACTTGGACATTCAAAAAGGAGAGTTTGTGGTTATACTGGGCCCTTCTGGCAGCGGAAAGACAACTTTGCTGTATTTGATGGCCGGATTTATAAAACCCGATTCGGGAAGCATTGTGGTTGACGGGCAAGAAATTGCCAAACTAAACGAAAATGAAATATGCCGGTACAGAAACCAGAAAATCGGCTTTATTTTTCAGTTTTTTAATCTCATTCACTCATTTAACGCCAAAGACAATGTCCTGGTCCCCCTGCTGCTGGCTGGAGTAGATAAACATAAAGCTGAGCAAAGAGCAAACGAGCTTCTCGAACAAGTAGGCATGTCCCATAGAAAAAATCATTATCCATGGGAATTATCAGGAGGAGAACAACAAAGGGTGGCAATTGCCAGAGCTCTGGCAAACTCGCCCAGCATCATTTTAGCCGATGAACCCACCGGAAACCTGGACCAAAAAACCGGCGAAACCATTCTTGAACTATTAAGTGACATCCACCACAAGGAAGGAAAAACAATAGTGGTAGCAACTCATGATATGAAAATCATGAAGCGGGCTACTAGAATTTATGACATGGAAACGCTAATAAGCGCATGAAATTTTTAGAAATAAATGCATGAGTGATGTCCTCTTCTCAAAGAATTAAAGGAATCGGAAGAGGATATCACTCATATACTCCAGCCCAAGTACCAGACTTCATATATAAAATCAAACTTAACTCCTATTCAACGAATCTATTCTCTATATAGCCAATGTTATCAATCTCGATCCTCACCACATCACCGGGTTTCAAAAACTTAGGCGGGTCAAACCCCATACCCACCCCCGCCGGCGTACCGGTCGCCAGTATATCTCCCGGCTCCAGCGTGAGACCCTGTGAAAGTATGCTTATGAGCTTTGAAATGCTAAATATCATATTGCGAGTGTTTGAGCTTTGGCGCAGCTCCCCATTTACCCGGCTGGATATATTGAGCTCAACCGGCTGGTCAATCTCGTCTTTAGTCACAATCCAGGGCCCCATGGGACAAAAGCCATCCAGGCTCTTGCCCTTAAACCACTGGCTGTGATTTCGCTGCAGGTCTCTGGCCGTCACATCGTTTATAATGGTATACCCGAACACATAGTCCATTGCCTTATCTTCAGGAATATTAATACCCTTTTTACCTATGATCACCGCCAGCTCTGCTTCGTAATCCACCTGTGACGTAACATCCGAGTGCAGCGAAATCTCAGCAAACGGCCCGGTAACGGTATGGGTGGCTTTGGTGAAATATTGTGGATACTGCGTATTGAGGCCTGATATATTTTTATCCCTGTTTAGCTCTTCAATGTGATCTAGATAATTTTTCCCTACACAGAATATATTACGAGCCGGCCTAGAAATGGAAGCTAATAATTCCACATCATCTATGGTAAGCCATTGATCGCTTGGCAAAGGCGTTTCATACAAAAGCAACCTTTCGCCGTCCGGAGCACATGAT
>PKRC01000022.1 GCA_017577715.1 Clostridia bacterium | reverse complement strand
GTACAATTATGTTGAGCCATAGTGAGACCTCCCTGTATGTTTAGGGTTTTGGATATCTATATCATACAGGATTTCTCACTATGGTTCTACTATTTTTTAGGTGTTGCATTTAATTTTACAATGAACCGCCCAAAATATCCTTTAGAGATTATTCCTGGCTCAAGAGATATCCTTTCTCTCTCAAAGCCGCTTCAATCCTGTCCAGCACTGCAGGGTCATCGGCCTCAATTGTATGCAAATGCACCCCATCTGTCAGCGAACACAGGGGTTCAGCATTTTCCCTTTTCATGGCTTCCATGAAGGCACGGACATCGCTGGGTGACTTTATCATAAGCCGTGCCTTGAACTCTCCGTACACGCCATGCTCCACGCTTACATCCAAAACGGTCCCTCCCAAGTCCACTATGGTCATCAGTTCATCCTCAATGCCATCTTCACAGTGTTTGCAGGCTATAACGCGTCGGTAGCGCCGGGGATACAAATTTTTAGGGATCATATACCCTTGAGGAGTAGCTATTATTTCTTCACCCGCCGCTCTCAATATGGCTATATCCTGAACTATAACCTGTCTGCTCACTCCCAACACTCCGGCCAGATAGGCACCTGTCACAGGACGGCTGCTTTCCCTTATGATCCTCAAAATCTCCTGTCGCCTTTCATCCGCTGACATACTCCTTTACCCCCTATTGGCAATTAAGCCTTTCACCTGCATACATAATTATACCATTTTTTTGCGAACTTTTGTGAAAAATTCACAGTTTCTTGTAAAGCGCCAATCCACTTTAATGTTCTTTACCATATTAAGGATACTTAATCCCATTTGAAATTTCAAATAGTTAAAATTTCACGCTCAAGTTAATTTTACAGTTTAACTCCCAGTAAAAGGCAGGCCCTGGGCCGACTAGAGAATAACGCAGCAAGGCTTAGAACACAATAATATTACTTCGACATAAAAAGCCAATGGGGGCGATCGCCGGTGAAATCGCTACATAAGATGTCCATGCTAATCTACCTTTTCATCTTTTTTATACTGATACAAAACATGGGGAACATCACAGCCCCTTCAAATCCCGTGGAACTGATAGAAATAAAATCCGACAAGCAATCTCCTTTGGCATATACCGCTTCCGCTCCTATAACCGAACCACCTATAGACATGGATGAAAATATCCGCACACGCCTAAAAAACTTCAGAAACGAGGCAGCCAAATTGTGCCAGCTATATCCCAAAAGCTTCTTTAGCAGCTTACCCACTTATAATAAAAAGATCGCCTTGACTTTCGATGACGGCCCCGATTCCCATACCACCGTAAAGGTGCTGGATATACTCGAATACTACAATATTCCCGCTACATTTTTTGTGATCGGTCAAAATATAGACAAGCACCGAGAAGTAATCTATCGAGCCATCAAAAATGGACACGAAATTGCCAACCACAGCTGGAGCCACATAAGGCCCACCTCAGTATCCGCTGCGGAATTGATAAGCGAGGTAGAAAAAACCCAGGCAAAACTCCAGGAAATGGGGATAACTACCAAGGTATTCCGCCCTCCCTACGGCTTGATCACTCCCCAGCAAATGGAAGCTCTCAAAGGGCTGGGCTATAAAGCAATTATCTGGTCAGTAGATTCCATGGACTGGTATACCACTAATCCACAGGAAATCGTGCAATGCGTGCTCAGCAATGTCCATCCCGGAGCTATTATATTGATGCACTGTGCTGGCGGACACGACAACCGGAGCGGGACTATAGAAGCCCTCCCGCTTATAATTTCCGCCCTCAAAAAAGAGGGATATGAATTTGTAACCATCCAGGAAATGATAAATTTTTAACAAACTTCATGCGACACCCGCAAGTTAGCTACTAATATATTTCATATCCACAACAAAACTACGGCTAGATCGCTAAATATACGGGTTATACATTTATTTACATATTTGGCTGTACTAGGTTACATATTGCCCTGTTCAATATTGAAGGTGTGGGGTTGAAATTTTTATATAAAATTCTTGCAAGAACTCTTAAAAATCTTGCTTTTTTTTTGAGTTTGTATTACTATTATACTGGGTAAGTTTTTTGGATAGTTTTAGTTGCCATATGGCTTATTAAAAACTAGGAAAATATAGAGAGGGCAACATTCTCCCTCTTAATTTATTAATCATAAATTGCAATAATAGAAAGGGGTTACAGGAATGACTAGACATAAGAAACTGTTAGAATGGGTAGATCAAATGGCCAAGTTGTGCAAGCCTGATCGGATCTATTGGTGCGACGGGTCAGAAGAGGAATACCAGCGTTTACTTAACGAAATGGTGGCTTCCGGGATGGCAACTCCTTTAAACCCTCAAAAGAGACCAGGATGTTATCTGTTCAGGAGCCATCCATCGGATGTTGCCCGCGTTGAAGACAGAACTTTTATCGCCTCCAGGAGCAAAGATGACGCTGGTCCAACCAACAACTGGATAGATCCAGAAGAGCTTAAAAAAACCATGACCGAGCTCTATGATGGCTGCATGAGGGGCAGGACGATGTACGTCATCCCCTTCTCCATGGGGCCCATTGGATCTCCTATCTCCAAGATAGGGGTTCAGCTCACCGATAGCCCTTATGTTGTGGTTAATATGCGCATAATGACCCGCATGGGCAAAAAAGTGCTTGATGTACTGGGAGAAGATGGCGAGTTTGTACCATGCTTGCATTCGGTAGGTGCGCCCCTTGCCGAAGGCCAAAAGGATACTACATGGCCGTGTGCACCCATGGAAAAGAAATACATCAGCCATTTCCCCGAGGAAAGAACCATCTGGTCCTATGGTTCTGGTTATGGCGGCAATGCCTTGCTGGGCAAAAAGTGCTTTGCCCTCCGCATAGCTTCGGTAATGGCCCGCGATGAGGGTTGGCTGGCCGAGCACATGCTTATCCTGGCCATAACCAATCCCAAAGGTGAACGCAAATACGTAGCAGCTGCTTTCCCAAGCGCCTGTGGCAAAACCAACTTGGCCATGATGGTTCCCACCCTTCCTGGTTGGAAAGTGGAAACCATAGGCGACGATATCGCTTGGATGAAGTTTGGCAAAGATGGCAGGCTATACGCTATAAATCCCGAAGCAGGATTTTTCGGCGTAGCTCCTGGTACATCCATGCACTCCAACCCCAATGCTATGCTGACCATCGCCAAGAACACCATATTTACCAATGCCGCCTTGACTGA
The DNA here is from genome assembly GCA_017577715.1 of Clostridia bacterium. Classification (GTDB taxonomy): domain Bacteria; phylum Bacillota; class Clostridia; order Caldicoprobacterales; family Caldicoprobacteraceae; genus Caldicoprobacter. The sequence goes on along the minus strand of PKRC01000022.1, from coordinate 22,368 downwards.
CGACGGCGATGTATGGTGGGAAGGCATCGGGTATGATGCTCCTGGACATCTGATTGACTGGAAGGGCAATGACTGGTATCCAGGTTCTGACACGCCAGCCGCACATCCCAACGCTCGCTTCACGACACCTGCCAGCCAATGCCCGTCCATTGCGCCCGAGTGGGAAGACCCCAACGGAGTACCCATATCGGCTATATTGTTTGGCGGCCGCAGGTCCACCACGGTACCGCTGGTATATGAAAGCTTTGACTGGAATCATGGTGTATTCCTGGGTTCGATAATGGGCTCTGAAATCACGGCAGCTATCATATCCGATCAAATCGGCAAAGTGCGCCGCGATCCATTTGCTATGCGTCCTTTCTGCGGATACCATATATGCGATTACTTCCAGCACTGGATCAACATCGGCAAGGCAGCCGATCCGGAAAAACTACCCAAGATATTCATGGTGAACTGGTTCCGCAAAGACAAGGACGGCAACTGGCTATGGCCCGGCTTTGGCGAGAACAGCCGCGTACTCAAGTGGATAATCGAGAGAATATCTGGCGAGGGCAAAGCGGTTGAAACGCCCATCGGTTACATGCCAACGCCTGACGCCATCGATACAACCGGGCTTGACATAAGCAGCAGTGCAATGCAGGAGCTTCTGAAGGTGGACCGCGATGAGTGGCTGCAGGAAGTAGCCTCCATCCGCGAATATTACAAATCCTTCGGCGATAAGCTGCCCAAAGAACTGGCTTACCAGTTAGATGCTCTTGAAAAAAGGCTGCGTGAATATAACGGCTAAACAAAGGATGGCGTAAATATCAAAACAAAGGGAGGATATTTAATAGTATCCTCCCTTTTTATTACATCCTCTCTTTTTAGTATGTGCAAATTTGCTTTTGACCTTGCTTTAAGGTTTTTCTTTATCCAAGGCTCGCATCCATCGGAGTGATTATAGGCGATAGTTCGCAACCTAAATCGGTACATGTACAAAAATGTTCGATATTTTCCATAGCATTAGCATAATCCCCATTTTAAGCTCCTTGTCTACTTCTTCCATTCTAGACCAACAATCACAAAATCAGCTATAACCGCACTGATCTCCCAATAAAGAATATATAATCCTCCATGGCAATATCCATTACAGCAATTCATCTGCATTTGGCATTAACTGCTCGCCCTTTTGCTCAAGCTCCCCACCGGGTTTTGGAGGCCTTGGACCAAAAAATTGATAATAATACACCTTTATCCTGCCGTTATACAATTTTCTCTTGCGATCAGCCTTTCGTCCAAAAAGGCGTTCAAAGCCTTCGTAGGGCGACAGCACATACAGCGACCAGGTATCGAGGGGTTTAAAGAGCTTGCCCATTTGCCTGTACAGCTCCTCGGCTTCTTTTCTATCACCCAGCCTCTCTCCATAAGGGGGATTTGTGATAATGCACCCATACTTTCTCTTGGTGCTGAACCTTTCGAAAGGCTGAGTATGAAAATCTATATAGCCATCAACGCCTGCCAATTTTGCGTTGTGGCGCGCAATCTTTAAAACTTTCCCATCGATATCATATCCCAGCAGCCTAAAATGCACATCACGCCGTATGGCATCCAGCGCTTCTTCCCTCGCCCGTTTCCAGACACTAGAAGGGATCCATGGCCAATTTTCGGAATCAAAAGTCCTGTTAAGACCAGGTGTCATATTGAGGCCTATCATAGCAGCTTCAAACAAGATGGTACCCGAACCGCAAAAGGGGTCCACCAATAGTCTGTCAGCATTCCAAAAACTCAATTGAACCAGCGCAGCCGCTAGCGTCTCCCTAAGCGGCGCCTTACTAGCCAGCTGGCGATAACCCCGCTTGTGAAGGCCGGAGCCGCTGGTATCTATAGCCAACGTAGCCACATCTTTGAGGAGCGACACTTCTATGACAAATCTGGGACCATCTTCCTCAAACCAGCTTTTCCGGTATTTCATTTTAAGCCGCTCTACAATGGCCTTTTTCACTATGGCCTGACAATCAGATACGCTATACAGCTTGGACTTCACCGACTTGCCTATGACGGGAAAGCAGGCATTTGGAGGCAGCACTTCTTCCCAGGGCAAAGCCTTGGTCCTCTCAAACAGTTCTTCAAAAGTTAGGGCCGGAAACTCCCCCATCTTTATGAAAACCCTATCGGCTGACCGCAGCCACAGGTTGGCGCGGCTAATGCCCACTGCATCTGCCGTAAAGGTAACCTTACCATTGTCCACCCTGACGTTTTGATAGCCCAGGGCTCTTACCTCCTGGCCTACAACAGCCTCTACTCCAAACGCAGCCGTTGCAATGACCTCAAATGTATCCATGCGCCATTCTCTCCTAAATCTTACTGCTGAGTATATTTTTATAAAAGATCAACCATTGATATTTTGTTTTCACCTCTAATTATCTCTTCAAGTTTCTACCTTCTCCGGCTTCCATCTCAGCACGGGGTTTCGTGCTGCCCTAGCCTCATCAAGGCGCCTTACCGGCGTATTGTGCGGAGCTGCCTTCACCTTTTCAGGATGTTCTTTAACTTCCCTTGCAATTTCAATTAAGGCATCCGCAAAGGCGTCCAGAGTCTCCTTGCTTTCAGTTTCGGTAGGCTCGATCATCAACGCTTCTTTCACTATAAGGGGAAAGTACATGGTAGGCGGATGGAAGCCAAAATCCATGAGCCGCTTGGCTATATCCAGGGCCGATACACCCTTTTCCTTTTGCTTTTGGGCCGATATGACAAACTCATGCATACACCTGCGGTTATAGGGTATCTGATAGTGCTCCTTGAGCCGTTCCATGAGGTAATTGGCATTAAGCACAGCGCACTCAGAAACCTCCTTAAGCCCCTCAGCCCCCATGGACATGATGTAGGCATAAGCTTTTAGTATTACGCCAAAATTCCCGTAAAACGACTTCACTCTCCCTATAGAAAGAGGCCTATCATATTCTAAACGATAAATGCCGTCTTGAAACTCCACTACCGGCACAGGCAGAAATGGTTCCAGCTCTTTCTTTACCCCCACCGGCCCTGCACCAGGCCCGCCCCCACCGTGGGGAGTGCTGAATGTCTTATGCAGATTTAGATGCACCACGTCAAATCCCATATCGCCCGGCCGAACTATACCAACTATGGCATTCATGTTGGCACCATCGTAGTACAGCAGCCCGCCGGCTTTGTGGACTATATCGGCTATTTCAAGTATGTGCTCTTCAAACAAGCCTAAAGTATTTGGATTGGTCAGCATAAGCCCTGCTGTGGTATCGTCCACCACTGCTTTGAGCTGCTCCAAATCCACTTCTCCCCTGTCGTTTGATTTTACCTCCACCACGTCAAACCCCACCATGGCAGCCGAAGCGGGATTGGTACCGTGAGCCGAATCGGGCACGATAATCTTGTTTCGTTTAGCATCTCCCCGATGCTGGTGATAGGCCTTTATGATCATGAGGCCGGTCAGCTCGCCGTGCGCTCCTGCAGCCGGTTGAAACGAAAACCTATCCATGCCGGTGATCTCCGACAAAAGCCTGTCCATCCTGTACAGTATCTCCAAGCAACCCTGAACAGCCTCATCGGGTTGAAGGGGGTGTACCTGGGTAAATCCCGGCAAAGAGGCCACATCTTCATTGACCTTGGGGTTGTATTTCATGGTACAAGACCCCAAGGGATAAAAGCCCGAATCCACCCCATAATTGAGCCGCGAAAGGCGAGTAAAATGCCTGATAACGTCGACTTCACTTACCTCAGGCAGCATAGCATCCTCTTCCCTCAAGCACTCCCTGGGGACCATCTCTTCCAGTGCCCGCTGCGGTACATCGCAATGGGGCAGGGAATAGGCCTTGCGTCCCGGCTTGCTTATCTCAAATATCAATGGCCTTTCCTTCACGCTGGCTCACCTCCCTAACCAACGCGTCGATTTCTTCTCGAGTCCTTTTCTCGGTTACAGCCACCAGCCAACCGCCTTGAAGTTCCGGATAATCTCTCTCCACAGCATAACCGCCAATGATGCCGCAGGAAAGCAGCGCCCTATTTAATTCCTCCACAGGAGTGGAGACTTTCACCAGAAACTCATCAAAAAACGGCGTTGAAAATACAGGGCTGCACCCCGCATCCGAAATGAGCCTCTCAAAAGCGTAATGCGCCTTTCTCATGGATAGCAAGGCCACTTCCTTTAAGCCTTCCTTTCCCAGCACAGATAGATAGACGGTAGCTGCCAGGGCATTTAAGGCTTCATTGGAGCAGATGTTAGATGTTGCCTTCTCCCTTCTTATGTGCTGTTCCCTGGTCTGGAGGGTGAGCACAAAACCTCTATTACCTTCCAAATCCACAGTTTGCCCCACAATCCTGCCCGGCATCCTGCGCATTAGCTTCTGGGTTGTGGCCATAAAGCCAAGGTAAGGGCCGCCAAAATTGAGCGGGTTGCCAAGTGGCTGTCCTTCTCCCACCACAATATCCGCACCACAATGCCCTGGAGGCTTGAGCACAGCCAGTGAAATGGGATTTGCGCTTACAACCAGCAGTCCTCCATAATGATGGACCACTTCGGCCATTTCATCCAGAAGCTCTATCACCCCAAAAAAGTTGGGATTTTGCACCACAACCGCTGCTACATCGCCATCCATATGCCTTTTAAGCTCCTCCATGTCCACCCTGCCATCGGCATAGCCTATCTCCTGCACCTTTATGCCCCTAAACCTGCTATAGGTACCAATGACCTCCTTGCTCTGCGGATGAACGGACCTGGCAACCAATACCTTTTCCCTGCTGGTGGCCTGGCAGGCCATGCACACCGCCTCTGCCAATGCTGAGGCACCATCATACATGGAGGCATTTGCCACATCCATTGCCGTCAACTCACACACCATGGTCTGGTACTCGAAAATGGCCTGAAGGGTTCCCTGGCTTATCTCGGGCTGATAGGGGGTATAGGAAGTATAAAATTCCTGGCGGGCCAGCACGTGCCTCACCACGCTGGGAATATAGCGGTCATAAGCCCCTGCACCAAGAAAACACACATACTGATCCACCGTCTTGTTTTTAGCTGCTATATCCCTCATGTGATTCACCAGTTCCATCTCAGATAGAGGTACAGGTAGAGCAAGACTATTTTTCAGTTGCACTTCGCATGGGATATCTTCATACAACTGTTCAATGCTATGTAACCCCAACTTTTCAAGCATATCCTGCCGATCTTGGGCAGTGTTGGGAATATATCTTCCCATTCCTACTCCTCCTCTTCTTCACAAAACCGCTCATAACTTTGGGCATCCATCAGTGCATCCAGCTCGCCCGGATCTGACATTTCCAGCACCAAAATCCAGTTTTCATAAGGGTCTTGATTTATGAGCTCGGGAGAAGCCTCGAGAACAGCGTTGACCTCTACCACCGTACCCGAAACCGGCGAATATACATCCGACGCGGCTTTTACCGATTCCACTACCGCTACGGCCTCTCCTGCCTTAACGTTGCGCCCTACCTCAGGCAGATCGACAAACACTATATCGCCCAGTGAATCCTGAGCATAGTCAGTAATTCCGATTACGGCCCTGTTGCCCTCCACCCTTACCCATTCGTGTTCTTTGGAATACTTCAAATTTTCTATAACCTTCACTTTCATCAAACCTCCTAAAAATTTTTATATAATGATAGCCGCAAAAGCCCCGCTATGGCTTCCCGTATATCAAATAGCGGATATTTTAGATAATTCCCATCTATACTTTAACATTTAATGCATCCCCGAGCAACTTTTATTTTTTATATTGTTTGGCATAAAAAGGAATTTTAACCACTTCAGCCTTTAAAGCCTTGCTCCTCACAAGCACATCTACATGGAAGCCCTCCGCTGCATATGAGACATCGACTAGGGCCAAAGCGATATTCTTTTTCAGGGTTGGGGAAAAGCTGCCCGAGGTGATATAACCCACGCGCCTGCCCTCTACCTGAACCTCATAGCCCTGCCGCGGAATTCCTTTATCAATCATCTCCAGGCCCACCAGCTTCCGCGAAATGCCGTCCTCTTTTTGCTTGACTAAAGCCTCACGCCCTATAAAGTCGGCTTTGTCAAGCTTCACAAATCTATCCAGCCCGGCTTCCAATGGCGAAATATCGGGTGAAAGCTCATGCCCATAGAGCGGAAGAGCGGCTTCCAGCCGCAGCGTATCCCTCGCCCCCAACCCTGCAGGCATTATTTGGTACTGGGCACCCACCTCCATAATGGCATCCCACACCTTCAAGGCTCTGTTGGCCGGTAAGTATATCTCAAACCCATCCTCACCGGTGTATCCCGTCCGCGAAAGGAGAGCTGATACGCCGGCGATACTTACGCCATCTGCAAACCTGAAAAACTTAACACTATCCAGCGGGATATCCACAATTCTCTGTAGAATCTCCTGAGATTTTGGCCCTTGAAGTGCCAGCTGCGCATACTGCTCGGACATGTCCTCAACCTCCACGTCATGCGGCCTCTGGCTCTCTATCCACTGGAGGTCCTTTTGTATGTTAGCAGCATTGACCACCAGCAAATATCGCTCGGAGTCAAATTTATATACTAAAAGGTCATCCACTGTACCGCCGTCGGGATAGCACATAGGCGAATACAGGACCCGATATTCACGCATACCCGATATATCGTTGGTTATGAGCTGTTGAAGAAATTCCGTAGCACCCCTCCCCCTTATCATGATCTCCCCCATGTGGGACACGTCAAATAAGCCCGCCCGCTGGCGAACCGCTTCATGCTCCTGCAAGATCCCCACATACTGAAGCGGCATCATCCAACCACCAAACTCGATCATCCTGGCTCCCAAAGACACGTGTTTTTCATAAAGCGGCGTCTTTTTCAATTTCAACATACCTCCCCTACCTCATATAATTACACTTTGCAAAAAGCCTAACCTTTCATAGCAGCATGTTCATAAACTAAGCCTTAAACCCCATAACCTCAAAACTATCATGGAAGGGTTGAACATAACCTGCTCAGGCTCTCATTATTACTTCAATTACTTCAAAATGCCGATCACCAACCATCATATAAGCTTGACACAGACCCCACCGCTATACCATTTCCCACAAGCGCTCTAGATTATACGAGACACCAGCCATACCACAAACAAAAAGATGAGGATTATATACATCCATGGACAAATCTTCTCAAAAAGGCGTTTATAAAAGTGCGATACGGTAAAGGGATGATATGCTTGCGATATGTACTCCAATGCTCTCATGTATTCCCTGTTTTCAGGTGCCATTGCAGCAGCTTGTTGAATGCTATTATAAGCTTCGGCATACCGCCCCTTTTCCCACAATATTATACCCTTTAAATAGTACCATTGGGCCGCCTTCAGTGGCAAGGCAGACAGCGCCACTTCAGCCTCTTCAATTCTGCTCTGCAGTATAAGGCGGGATATATCCTGATATATGCCCCCCTCTGCGTCATACGCCCACAATTTCTTACGATTATTGCCAAATTTACTCTTATCACCTTTCGCTATATCATTTAAAATTGGAGCTAATAGGTCTAGTGGCTGACTTCCATTAAAAAACTTACTCTTTAGCATTATATCCAAACGGTCTTGATTTAAATTGTGCCCCTCAACAGAATTGGAAGCCGTCGGCGTTCCCCTTCGAACGTTTATTCCTTTAGAGGGCGGGAATTTCCACCATGACGGTTCCGGTACTTTAACAATTTTCATCCCTATACCCTCGCAATCTGGTTAAATTCATCCTCATCTCATATGTCCTTTTTTCTTCCTCACAAGCCCTTTTTTACCTCACTACGGTAAAGATTATATACCATAAATACAAAAATTAAAACGGCTATATGTATTTTATATGGGGTATTGACATGGGCTTCTGCACCATGTATCTTAAGTTTCGTAAACCTCAATTGTCTAAATAAAGTGATAACTATTGAGATTATGGGGAAGGTGGAAAGGTTGCAAGTCAAGTGGTTAAAAGGCACCGATGACCTCACAGATGCCTATAAGATACGCTTTAAGGTATTCGTCGAAGAGCAAAATGTACCTGCCGACATTGAGATAGATGACATCGATGGCATAGCTCATCATCTTGTGGTATACCAGGATGGCATTCCAGTAGGAACAGGCAGAGTATTTGAGCAGGGTGGTCGCTATTACCTGGGAAGAATCGCCGTTTTGAAGGAATACAGGAAACAGCGCATAGGCTCCCTCATAGTCAAGCTGCTGCTCCAAAAAGCCTTTGAATTAGGTGCGAGGGAAGTGCACATCCACGCCCAGACCTCTGCACTGGAATTTTACAAAAAATTAGGGTTCATCCCTTATGGCGAACCCTATGATGAAGCCGGAATTGGGCATATCAGCATGGTGGCTTATAGAAAAAAATAACAGTTTAAACAACACCAGAAAGGAACTAAAAACTCTCGTATTTATAAAATCACTGTGCTAACTGATTCTCGTAATACCCGCAATGAAACAACTTTCTCTCCTACTTTAAGGTTAAGCATCGAATCATAGGTGTTAGTATTAGCAACCACCACTACAGCAGTCCCATCTGGATTCTCAAACGCAACCACATCAAAATTTGGTGGAACATCGAGTTTCCTTACAATTATTCCATACTTTTCCTTAAAAAGTGTTGCATTTAATATTGCAATTTAGATATATATACAAGATACAAAACATCTCTACTCCTTTCACGTCACCCCTCTTCCGCCAACCTCTTTGCTAGCTTGACCGCACTGTTGGCATCTTCGGCGTATCCATCGGCCCCTATTTCATCGGCAAACTGCTGGGTGACCGCCGCTCCACCCACCATGAACTTGCACTTGAGCCCTTCCTTCCTGGCCAGTTCTATCACTTCTTTCATATAAACCATAGTTGTGGTCATGAGGGCTGACAGCCCAATGATCTGAGCGCCGGTTTCCTTGGCCTTCTCGATTATGGTCTCAGCGCTTACATCTTTACCAAGGTCAATGACTTCAAATCCATGATTCCTGAGCATGAGCGCCACTATGTTCTTCCCTATGTCATGTATATCACCCTTGACAGTGGCCAGTATCACCTTTGTCTTTTTTGCCTTTGTAGAAGCACCGGCAGCCTCTTCCTGGAGCAGGGGTTCAATGTGCTCAAAGGCCTTTTTCATAGCCTCAGCGCTCATAAGCAACTGTGGAAGGAAGTACTCTTTCCTCTCAAACAGCTCACCTACATGGGTTATGGCGGGTATAAGATATTCATCCATCAGGATCCGCGGAGATATGTCGCGGGCCAAAGCATCCTCTACTATGGACACAATGCCGTGATGGTCGCCCTTAACCACGGCATCAAAAACCTGTTGCGCGGCTTTTTCCTTCTCTGCAGCTTCGTTCAGCGTGCCCTTGACAACATCATCCCTACCGGCAGCCCTACTTTCTGTCTCTTTCAATATACCCCCCAATACACCCTCAGTAGTGTGGGCAGCGCTACCATCAACACCTTGTTTAACAGTTTTTTGGCCATCTCGGCCGCCTTCATCAGCACCTCCAGCAGCGCCGTCCTGATACTGCGACCTACCCTTCTCGGCGTTATACTCCACTGATCTCGGCCTGTCATCTCGCACCTTTATCCGACTATCGCCTCGTTCCCTGACGGCCTGTGTGAAATACTTTATATATTTCTGGCTGTACACGTCTCTACCCAGCAGCACTTCAGAGGCCATTTTAACGTTCATCACCGGCTGGTTCAAGGGATTGACTATAGCCATGGTAAGCCCCTTGCCCATCGCCATGGCCAGAAAAGCCGCATTCAGCCATCCCCTTTCGGGCAGCCCAAAGGACACATTGGATAGGCCCACTATCGTATTGCATCCAAATCTGTTGCTGCACCAGTCTATTAAACTCAAGGTCTCAACTGCCTGCCCCTGGTTGGATGAAACCGCCATCACCAGCCCGTCAACCACTATGTCTTCCTTTTGATACCCTAGCAGTGCAGCACGTTCAAATACTTCTTCTACTACCTTTTGCCTCTCACGAGCCGTCAATGGCACGCCTTCATCGGTAAGCGGCAGGAGTATGAACATGGCGCCGTATTTGGCTGCAACGGGCAATAGCTTCTCTATCTTGTCCTTTTCAAGGGATATGGAATTGACAAGGGCCCTACCTGGATAGATTCTGAGCCCCCTCTCCAGCGCTTCAATATTGGAAGAATCCAGGCACAGCGGCGCATCTACCGCTGTAACCAAGGTATCTATGACGTCCACCATCGCACTTGCCTCATCAATGCCCGGCATGCCTACGTTGACATCCAGCATATCGGCCCCTTTTTCAACCTGTTCTACTGCAAGCTGGCGGACGTACGCATAGCGCTTTTGCTTCAAAGCCTCCTGCAGCGACGGCTTTCCTGTGGGATTTATCCTCTCGCCCACCACAACAAAGGGATTACCTGCTCCAATGAATACCGTCTTCCTGGCCGATGTGACCGGTGAACCTTGATGTTTTGATGGAGGCAGCGGCTTTATCCCCTCTACATTTCTCGCAACCTCGACCACATACTCCGCCGAGGTGCCACAGCATCCGCCTATCAAATTGGCCCCCACCTGTGCCAACAGGCTGGCATACCGTCCAAACTCTTCTGGCCCCATCTCAAATACCGTCACGCCATTCGCCAGCTTTGGCAGCCCTGCATTAGGTTTTGCTAGCAATGGCACTTTAGCATAAGGCTTCATATGCTCTATAATGCTCACCATCTTGTCAGGGCCAGTGGAACAGTTACACCCCACCACATCCGCACCCAGGCTTTGAAGGGTAATAAGTGCCGTGACCGGATCAGTACCAGTCAGTGTCCTCTCCCCTTCCTCAAACGTCATGGTGACCCATACTGGAAGGCCGCAACTTTCCTTCACCGCCAGCAAAGCCGCCCTGGCTTCCTGAATGTCGGTCATGGTCTCTATAATAAACAGGTCAACTCCTCCCTCGAGCAATCCCCTTACCTGTTCCTTGTAAACCTCTACCGCCTCTTCAAACGAAAGGTCACCAATAGGATGAATATACCGCCCTGTACTTGATATATCTCCAGCAACAAGAGCATGCCCCCCAGCCGCCTGCCTGGACAGCCGGGCCAGCTGGCGGTTTATATCTATTACTTTATCCCCCAGCCCAAATTCCTCCAGCTTTATGCGGTTGGCACCAAAGGTAGCTGTATATAGCACACGGGCACCGGCTTCAACATAACCCTTCTGTATAGCCAACAGGACATCAGGATGCTCCAAAGCCCACAGCTCGGGGCACATCCCCGGCGGCATCCCTTTTTTCTGAAGCTCGGTACCCATAGCCCCGTCCAGCACTATAACCCTTTCATTCATCAACTGCTTCAAAGTCGTCCAGTTCATACTCATCCAACCTTTCTTTAATCCATCTGGCATTCAATTTTGATTCTAGCATCTCCGTATCCTCTTTAGGCTTCTTAAAGTAAGCTTCCCTTTAAAACCCTGACCACCATATTCACCCTGTTGAAGGGCGTTATCAAGTATAGACCGTCAACATGCTGCTTTATATTATTTATCAGCTCAACCGCTATCTCGATCCCCACCTCTTCAGCTTCCTGCCTGTCCATATCCGGCCTAAAACGCTCAATATAATGGGAAGGTATGGATATCCCCGGTATCTCGTTGTTCAAAAACAGAGCATTTTTGTAGCTCACAATGGGCATAACCCCACCCAGGATTTTAACCTTTTCCCTGGCCTTGAGCCTGGCCAGATACTCTATGACCTCAGAAGCAAAGACGGGTTGCGTGAGGAAAAACCGGGCCCCATTTTCCATTTTGCGCTCCATTCTAGATATCTCGGCATCCCTGTTTTGAACATTGAGATTCAACGCCCCGCCTACTATATAAGGATCCTGGCTGAAAAGCTCGTTGTTCATCTCCTGTATAAGGGCCATGAGCTTGAACGAGTTCAAATCAAACACGCTTTTTACAGAGCTCTTTTCGGCACCCGGTATGGGATCGCCGGTCACAACCAGCAAATTACGTATCCCTTCCACATACCCCGCAAGTAGCAACGACTTGAGGCCAATTAGATTATGGTCCCTACAGCACAGATGGGGTATTACTTCTATGCCCACTTCCCTCTTTATCTTGGCCGCCAGCATCATGGAATTCAGTCGAGGTCGAGCCAGAGGCGAATCGGCCACGGTAACTGCATCGACGCCGTTTTGCTTTAAAACCGCGGCCCCTTCCATAATCTTTTCCACACTCACATCAAAAGGCGGGTCAAGCTCGACCACAACCGGGAATTTTCCCTCAACAAGCTTGGTGTAAAAATCATTTTTTCCCATAGTAATATGCCAGACCTTGCGTACAGGTGCAGATGCCCTACGCTTCTCCCCCGCAAACTCGGCCAGCTTGTCCCGCATCTTGCTTATGTGCAGCGGCGTGGTCCCGCAACAGCCGCCTACTATCTTTACGCCCAGCCTGGCCACATCCATCATGATGTTTGAAAAATACTCGGGATTACGGGTATACACCGTTCTTTGATGAACAATTTCGGGATAGCCGGCATTGGGCATAACCGATACTATATCCCCCGAAAAGTCAAAAGCCCTTATGTTTTGATAAAGGTGCGCCGGCCCGGCACCGCAGTTAAAACCGTACGCATCAATATACGGTATGGCCTTTACCTCTTTAATGATCCTGGAAATGCTTATGCCCTTTCTGGTATAGCCGTCAACCGTTGTGGCAAACTGAACCAAAATAAAAGCCTGACTGTTTTTGCTCTTTATATACTCGGTAACCTCACGTAAATAATCGGTACTGCTCAGGGTTTCCAATACAAATATATCGGCTCCCGCTTCAATAAAGGCATCTACTATGAAGCGGTATTCATCCAAAATGAATTCGGGGTCCACTTCCTTTTTATCGGCCGTCATCTCGGGTATAGGTCCCATATCTGCTGCAACAAATACCTCTCTGCCCCGTGCAGCCTGCAGTGCAATCTCATAACCCTTTGCTATGATCCGCTTTACTTGATCTCTGGAAACATCCAGTGCCAAGGTATTTGCAGAAAAAGTATTAGTCCTTATTAGCCTTGCTCCCGCCTGGATATATTCAGCATGGATAGCCTTGACGACCTCTGGCTCTGTCTCATTGGCCAGCTCCGAAAAAGCGGCATCCTCACCGGTTATCTGCGAGTAATAGGTCCCCATGGCACCGTCGGCCAATAGTATATTGTCCTGCAAGTACTCCTTTATCATGGTTTAATACTCCTTTATCACCATTACATCCAGCAGATATTATTATCCATTTTACCTTTTAAATGCTTTGACAAATACAAGTACAAAAATCCTATTCCTCATCAACCCCCGTTTAAACCAGGACGAGATTGTTAGCAAGTAAAATTAACCCTTTGGAGAACATCATAAAACGACCTATATGCCACTATTACCACATTATAAAGAATAAACCTCTTTGCAATAAATGCAAAGGGGTTCCAAAATTCGACAAAGTTTTTGCTCAATTTACCCAGTTACTCCTTCTCATTATATCTCCTTACGGGTTAATCCTTATGCTTAAAAAGCACCCTGACTCCTTGCGGCGTATCCTCAAGTATTATTCCACGGCTCCTAAGCTCATCCCGTATCTGATCAGCCAATGCCCAGTTCTTTTCCTTGCGCGCCTGCTGCCTCTTTTCTATCAAAGCTTTAATCTCGGGATCAAGCTCCTGCCGGGGATCCTTTCGCAAAAGACCCAGGACGCCTGTCAGCTCATCCAAAAGCGCATAGGCCCTCTCCACAGCCTGCTTTGAACTGCTGGCACTCAGCTGAGAGTTTATATCCCTTACCATATCAAAGATGGCAGCCAAGGCATCAGCGGTATTTATGTCATCATCCATTGCCTCTTCGAATTTAACCTTATAACCTGCAAGCCTTTGGATGAAATCTATCTCTTCTTCCGAAAGCTCCCTTTCAACAGCGTTTTCCATCATATGCAAGAGATTGGCCTTGCAGTTGTACAGGCGTTCCAAGGCGCTCTGTGCCTGCCTAAGCATATCCTCACTAAAGTTTATAGGATTGCGGTAATGGGCCGAAAGCATGAAGAATCGCACCACTTCCGGATCAAACTGCTTGAGTATATCACGAACAGTGAAGAAGTTGCCCAGCGACTTGGACATTTTCTGGTTATTTACATTGATATATCCGTTGTGCAGCCAGTACCTTGCAAAAGGCTTGCCGGTAGCCGCCTCGCTCTGAGCGATCTCGTTTTCATGATGGGGGAATATGAGGTCCTGGCCGCCGGCGTGTATGTCAATGGTCTGCCCCAGGTACTTCATGGCCATCACCGAGCACTCTATGTGCCAGCCCGGCCTTCCCTTGCCCCACGGGCTATCCCACGCGGGCTCGCCCGGCTTCTGGGCCTTCCACAGCGCAAAATCCATGGGATTTCTCTTGCCCTCTTCCACCTCCACGCGCGCTCCTGCTTCCAATTCCTCCAGCTTCTGACCCGACAGCTTACCGTACTCCGGGAAAGCTGATGTATCGAAATATACGTTGCCGTTTACCTCATAGGCCACACCCTTTTCAATCAACTTCCTGATCAAAGCTATCATATCGCCAATGTGCTGGGTAGCCCTGGGATGGAAGGTTGCCCTCTTTATGCCCAGGGCATCGGCATCTTTGAAGTACTCATTGATAAACCGGTCTCCCAGCTCCTTTACGGTAATGCCCTCTTCATTGGCGCGCTTGATCATCTTATCGTCTATATCGGTAAAGTTTTGCACAAACAGCACCTTATAGCCCTTGTATTCCAAATACCTTCTCAAGGTATCAAATATGATGAAAGGGCGAGCGTTGCCTATGTGGAAATAGTCGTACACCGTCGGCCCACAGGAATACATGCGCACTTCCCCTTCATGTAAGGGAACAAATTCCTCTTTTCGCTTTGTAAGCGTATTATACAACCTCATTTTTCCACCTACCCTCCAATTCCTCTATTTTCTTTTCCAATGCGCTGATTCTATTCAATATTTCTTTAATCTGCTCAGCCACCGGGTCAGGCAGGCGTACCTGATCCAGGTCAATCTCATCTCTGGCGGATGCAACGCGCTTGTTATCCTTTTTAACTATCCTTCCCGGCACACCTACCACCGTACAATTTGGCGGTACCTCGCTTAGCACCACGGCATTGGCCCCAATCTTTGAATTATCGCCTACCTTAAAAGGTCCTAAAACCTTGGCTCCGGCGCTTATCACCACGTTGTTCCCTATGGTGGGATGGCGCTTTCCGGTCTCCTTGCCAGTCCCACCCAAAGTGGCACCCTGATATATAGTCACATTATTCCCTATCTCAGCCGTTTCCCCGATCACCACGCCCATTCCGTGGTCTATAAACAACCCCTCGCCAATTTTTGCGGCGGGATGTATTTCTATACCGGTGATAAATCTGTTAAACTGCGAGATGAGCCGCGCTATAAGCTTAAAACCCTTGCCATAAAACCAGTGCGCTATTCTATGCAATAGGATAGCATGAAATCCCGGATAACACAATATAACCTCCAGAGCGTTCCTGGCTGCAGGGTCCCTTTCAAGTACAGCTTGTATGTCCTTGCGAATTCGGTCAAACATGATTCTCCCCCCTTTTGCGGAATCTTTTACCGTTAAAAATAAAAGCCTTCATCCCTGGATTCAGAGACGAAGGCTTCCGCGGTTCCACTCTGATTGGGCATGCTCCTTCAAGCAATACCCCACCTCTATCGCCGTAACGTGGCACAAACGGTACCCCCTACTCGGCTACGACGCTTTCGGGGATACAGCTCCCGGGCGCACTTTCAGCACGTCCTGTATCCAGGGCAACTCTCAGCGCAGCCATTGCCCCTCTCTGTGGATTTGACATGCCTACTCTTCCCGTTCACAGCCGTTATCTTTTTTTATTTATACCACACCTCATCTACTTAAAACTATTTTTATCGTGGTAATTCATTATATTACATTTCCCCTAAACAAGTCAATGGTGGCATCTATCTGCCCAACAATTGACTTTGCTGCAAAAACCTCACTGACAGCATATTCACTTGATAAAACAGCGCTTAATTTTCAATCTTTCGCTTACTGTTATCTTGGCTTCAAAATTGCGGATCTCATTTTAAGCAGCAAAATAGACTTTTTACAGCAAAATCACAAATTCCACTATATATGACATAACGGCTACACCCCTAGCCTTTCAATGAGACTTTGAAGCCAATTTATAAACCGGCTGATAACGTCCCATATGCGCTGAAGCAATCCCTTGTTTTCCTCCACAGTCCTCCGTATGTCGTCCAAACGCTGTGTGATGTTTTCCAGCTGTGTGGTTATCCTGTCGATATCCAAATCCAGCTTGCTTATCTTTTCCATGAGCTCAATAATCCTATTGATCTGTTCCTCAGTGAGCTCTATATTGAGATCTTTGGCAATCTGCAACACTATCTTCTTGATGTCTTCGGGATTTTTGACCCTCTCCCGAATTACTCTTTCCTTTATCTCCTTGATGAGAGCCGCAGCCTTATCCTTACCGATGTCCTCACCCAGCTCGCCGGTAGTTACCAGCTCTTCGTTTGCAACCTTCTTGGCCTCTTCATCCAGCTCTTTGCCCGATACCTCTTCAAAAGCCTTCATTATGCCGGTGAGCGCCGCGGTGCCTGACACCATAAACGGGGCCGCAGCCACTACCCGGGCGTTCTCCACCCCGGCTGTGGCCATGGCATTGGCGTACATCTCCTTTGTGACCCAGCTTATGTTGTAGGTCTCCACCATCAGACCTTCTCCCTCTGGCAAAGGCTTGACATAGGCACAGGATATAGCCCTGGTTCCTATCTTATCGTCCGAGACAAGCCCTTCCAAATAGTCCCGCTCCTCCTGGTTGGTCACCTTTATTATCTTTACCTCATCGGCCTTTACGCCGAACAGCTCCAGCATCTGCTCCTGCTGTTTTTCGTTTAAATCAGCCCCCAGGCTCACCACTTCTTCCACTTGAGCCTGCACACAAGCCAACTGGCCAATCAGCAAAGCCACAGCACAAAAGCACGCCGTTATCCACTTTTTCATCTAAAACCCTCCCATCGGCATTATTGAGAATATACCCGGACAGCATGTAACACGCAAAGCATATTGGCCCGCATATTCAAACCGAACCTGTTTTAATACCCAGACAAACCCACCTGATATATGCTTACAAATATTATACGAGTCGGAAGGCGAAATAATTCAGCTCAATATTGAAGAGGATTTAAGCCAGCAGAACCACAGCATAGGCAGCTATGCCATCCCCGGCGCCTATAAACCCCAATCCCTCTGTGGTAGTCGCTTTAACACTGACCCTGTCGGGCTGAATGTTAAGCTCGCGAGCTATATTCTCCCTCATCTGTTCAATATAGGGTGCTATCCTGGGCCTCTGAGCCACCACAACCGAGTCGATATTTTCTATACGGTATGACCTTTGCGCTATGAGCTCGCCCACCAAGCGCAGCAAAACCAGGCTAGATATCCCCCTGTATCTTTCATCGGTATCCGGAAACAGCTTGCCTATGTCCCCCATTGCTGCCGCGCCAAGCAAAGCATCCATTACGGCATGGACCAGGACGTCGGCATCTGAATGGCCTTTGAGCCCTTTTTCAAAGGGGATAAAAACCCCGCCCAGAATCAAATCCCTGCCTTCTACCAGGGGATGCACGTCATAACCCATTCCTATCCTCATACCAACCCTCCAGCAATAAATTCACGTGCCAAAATCAAATCCTCCCGCGTCGTAATCTTTATATTGCAATAGCTGCCCATCACCATTTTGACGGGATGCCCCAGCCGTTCCACCAGTATCGCGTCATCGGTCCCACAAAATCCATCCTGTAGGGCCTTCTCATGGGCCTCCCATATGAGGTGATATTTAAAAGCCTGGGGCGTCTGCACCTGCCACAGCTCGCTCCGCGCAGGGGTGCACACCACAAACTGCTGCCCATCCACCTTCTTTATCGTATCCTTGACTGGGACGCCCACCACAGCCGCCCCACATTTATCGGCCGCACAAATGCTGTCCTGTATCATCTGACCCGTGACAAACGGCCTGACCCCGTCATGGATCACCACTATATCAACATCCTCAAACCTCACAAGAGCTTTGAGGCCGTTATACACCGACTGCTGGCGTTCCTGTCCGCCCTCCACCACCAATACGGGCTTTTTAAACCCGTATTTTCGTACTATGTCATTTTTAACATGCTCAACGTCAGAAGGCGCCACCACCAATACCACGGCTTCGATAACTGGCTGCTCATCAAACGCCTGAAGCGCATGCACAACCACCGGCTTGTCACCCAGCATCAAATACTGCTTGCTAACGCTGGTACCCATTCGCTTGCCCTGTCCAGCTGCTACTATAATGGCATAATTTCTTCCTTTCATGTTTTTAGATTCATTCCTCCCCCTGCCATATACGATACGCCCGCTAAACTCGCATTTGGTCGATACAGCCTATTATTAACCTATCTATTAAAAGACAGAGTTTCATAGAAACACGGCAGAAATTAGACAACTTCCTTTGTCTAATACAGTATACAAAAAAAAGCAACGGAATACAATCCGCTGCTTGAGAATTAAACCTTATTCTCCCTTTGACCATCCTATCAGCTTACCTTATCCACCGGTTTAGGCTTGGCAAATATCATTCTACCTGCTGCCGTCTGAAGTACGCTGGTCACCAGCACACCTATGGTCTCGCCCACGTGTTTCTTGCCTCCGTCCACCACGATCATGGTACCATCGTCCAGATAAGCAACACCTTGCCCCACTTCTTTGCCGTCTTTGACAACCTGCACCACCATCTCTTCGCCAGGCAGGACTATGGGCTTCATCGCGTTTGCCAGCTCGTTAATGTTAAGCACGGCCACACCTTGAAACTCAGCCACCTTATTCAAATTGTAGTCGTTGGTAATGATCTTGCCGTTCAAAATCCGGGCCAGCTTAAGCAGCTTGGTGTCAACTTCAGCGACGTCATCAAAGTCCTTCTCATAAATCTCTACCGGGATGTCCAGCTCTTTCTGAATGCGGTTAAGTATGTCAAGGCCGCGCCGTCCACGATTGCGCTTTAGAACATCTGAAGAATCAGCTATATGCCTTAGCTCTTCCAGCACAAAGCTGGGGATAACCAGTGGGCCCTCTATAAACCCGGTTTTGCATATATCGAATATCCTGCCATCGATTATGACGCTGGTATCCAAAATCTTGGGTTGACTGCGGTAACCATCAAGCATGGCCTTATCCTTTGACGTTTTTTTCAATGGAACCAGCCAGTTAAGCTCGTCCCTTCTCTTTATAGCGACGCTTATCCCCAGATACCCCAGCAATATGTAAATAACCACCGTAAGAGGTATTGAAACTCCCGGCAGAGCAATTTGATTTATGGGAAAACTGATGAGGTAAGCGATAAACAGCCCCACAATCAGACCGGCAGCACCCAGTATCACATCGGTTAAAGGCATCTCCTGCAGCTTTTTCTCTATCGCTTTTGTAAATCTCACTGTCAAAGATATGAGCTTGTTGGACGAAACGAAGAGAATAATTGCAAATACAAAACAGCACAGCAAGTACACAACAATATCCTGATATATAGGCATAAACGTTATTCTTTGGCTGTTGAGCAAATTCGTCATCCACCAGGCCACCCCTGTACCTATGACGGCCCCACATGCCGTCAACACTCCTCTAACAACCCTTACCAGCACACCTTCACCTCCTCTTCGGTTATGCCATCCCCCAAAGATCTCACCTCTCCCTTGCAAAGCAGGTCTTAAAAACCAGATCTCCTCTTATCATTATTATTAACATTCTGCCAAATTTTATAAGACCAAATACAGCTTATTATACTCTTGCCTAATATGTTCAATCAGTCGCTTTTTCTAAAATGATACTATCCACCAGTGCAGAAACCTCATCCTCGCTCACATTCGTAGATAGCATCAGTTCGCTGATCAGGAACTGCCTGGCACTGTTGAGCATCTTCCGTTCAGCGGCAGACAAACCTTTTTCTCTATCCCTTAACATTAGGTTCCTTACAACATCGGCAATCTCGTAGATATCCCCACTTTTTATCTTATCCATATTCAACCTGTACCGCTTGTTCCAGTTGGCAGGCATGCTGGTCTGGTCGCCGTTTAAAACATTTATAACTTTATCGACCTCTTCTCTGGATATAACATGCCTTAAACCCATTTGTTCAACATTTTTGGTGGGGATCATCACCTTGATCTTCATTACAGGGAAATACAGCACGTAGTACTCCTGCTTTTCGCCCAGTATCTCCCTTTCTTCTATGCTCTCCACTATACCCGCGCCATGCATCGGATAAACCACCTTATCCCCCACCTGAAAAAGCATAAAAAAGCCTCCCTTTTAATGCAATATTTTCTTTATTATACCACAAGTTTCTGATATCGTCAATAAAAGCGATATTTTAACACACAGAGAATAGACTTGTCAATATCAACAAAAAAGAAAAAGCCTCTGTCAGTAATTTACAAAAAGGTTTAACAGCCAATACGTTCACAAGATCAATATAACGAAATAAATGGAATGAAGAATGATAGATGAAAGCAGGAGATGGTTTTGCCAATGAAACAGACAATGACAGCTAATGGGGAGCTATACCCATCACCTTACAGCCTCAATTACAACTTAAAGCGGATGAATGTATTTTTATTCAAATGCCCAAAATTACTTCGAGGGCTTCAGAGATGGTCTCGACGCCAATTACATCCATGCCCTTTGGGATGGCAAGGCCTTTCAAATTATCACGGGGTATCACACACTGCTTGAAGCCCAGCCTCAGGCTCTCGTTAATTCTCTTGTCGATATGGCTTATCCCTCTTACCTCGCCCGTCAAGCCCACTTCACCCATCACCACCATCTCGGGGCTTACCGGAATATTTCTGAAGCTGGAAGCAATGGCGGTAACGACAGCCAGGTCAGCGGCCGGCTCATCTATTTTGAGCCCTCCTACCACGTTGACATAGGCATCCTGGTTATACAGCTGCATTCCCACCCTTTTCTCAAGGACCGCCATGAGCAGAATGACGCGGTTGTAGTCAATCCCGGTGGACATGCGGCGCGCCATGCCAAACACCGTGGTGCTCACCAAAGCCTGCACTTCCACCAACACCGGCCTGGTCCCCTCCATGCTGCACAGCACCACCGACCCAGGCACCCCGTGCGTTCGCTCGGAAAGCAAAATCTCAGAAGGATTCAAAATCTGGACAAGCCCTCTGTCTCTCATCTCAAAGACGCCAATCTCATTGGTGGAACCAAATCTGTTTTTCACTCCGCGCAGTATCCTATAGCTGTGGTGCCTGTCCCCTTCAAAATACAAGACGGTGTCCACCATGTGCTCCAGAACCCTTGGCCCTGCGATGGCCCCTTCCTTTGTCACGTGCCCCACTATAAATACGGTAACGCCCTGGTTCTTGGCCAGCTTCATGAGAACACCAGTGGCTTCGCGAACCTGCGTTACGCTCCCCGGCGCAGATGACAGCTGCGGCAAAAATACCGTTTGAATGGAGTCTATGACCAAAAATTCCGGATTCAGTGTCTGGACATGGGACAGTATCACGTCCATGTTGGTCTCAGAGACCAGATACAGTTCTCTGGCCGATATATTAAGGCGGTTGGCCCTCATCTTGACCTGCTTGACGGATTCCTCACCCGAAACATAAAGCACTCTCCCATGCCTGTCGGCCAGCGAGCCGCATACCTGAAGAAGCAAAGTCGATTTGCCGATACCCGGATCCCCACCTATCAATATGAGGGACCCTTTTACAATCCCCCCGCCCAGCACATGGTCCAGCTCTTCAAGATCGGTGGTATATCTTTCCTCGTCCTGTAGAGCTATCTGCTCCAGCGCTTCAGGCCGGGAGTAGGTCACCATGCCCATCTCACCGGCATCACGGCCTCTGAGCTGTATCTCCTCCACAAACGTATTCCACTGCTCACAGGAAGGGCACTTGCCCATCCATTTTGGGGACTCATACCCGCATTCCTGACATACAAATACCTTTCTCGGTTTAGCCATAACCCCTCCACGCATTTTTTATATATCCGGTTGCTCAATAATGCTGACCTTCACTTTATCCTTTCTTTGTGACGGATCGCTTACTTCATACCAGACCACCACGTTACCCGACACACACGCTTTGGACAGCATCCCCTTTTCTCCAGGCTGAGTAAGCCGTGCATAACGATCTATCTCCCAGAAATACAGCATTATCGAATCGTTCTGGGTATAGACAATGAATTTGTCTCCCACTCCAAACAGCCTTCCCACACCTTGTGCAACCACTTTTATGGTCTCACCATCGTCCCTGGTCATCAGCAACCTGGCCCTGGAAGGGTCAAGGTTGTCCAGCCAGGCTACCAC
>PKRC01000021.1 GCA_017577715.1 Clostridia bacterium | reverse complement strand
TCTTTTCTTCAGCAAATTTGATAAAGGCTATAACCAAGGGTAGTTTTAGTTTAGCACCACAATGTTTTCGCCTTTTTTCGTATATTGCCTGTCCTGCTTCGGGGAAATATGCGTGGTAAGTAGATAAGTCAGACTTAAGTTGGGTAACGGTTCCACGCTTAATTTCCCTACTGATAGTACTAGGAGCCCTAGCCAACTGTTTCGCTATGTAACGGATGCTTTTGCCTTCTTTAAGCAGAGCAGCAATTTTTCCTCTTTCATAAGCATTTAGGTGTTTAAAAGAACGGTGTTTCATGGTACAATTGTGTTGGGCCATAGTGAGACCTCCTGTACTTTTGTTGGTTTGTGGATATCTATATCATACAGGATTTCTCACTATGGTTCTACTATTTTTTGGTGTTGCATTTAATTTTACAATGAGCCTAAATAAATATCTTAGGTTTTGAGCAAATTTTGAGGTGATTTAACAAAAAAAGTATGGTAAAATAATTCTGAATGCCATAAGTTAAAGTATAATTTCAAAGAAGGGGTGATACATAGTTGAACGTAATTCTGGACAAGTTAAAGGAGGTACTACACACTGTTCTACCCATTACAGCAATAGTTCTCATATTGCATTTTACATTGACGCCGCTGGAAACGCATCTGATTTTAAAGTTTCTCGTTGGTACATTACTCATCATCATAGGCTTATCGGTATTTCTACTTGGAGTTGATGTAGGAATTACTCCCATTGGCACTGCCATAGGGTCGGCCATTACAAAGACGAACAAAATATTGGTGGTAATTAGTATAGGTTTCGTGCTTGGTTTTTTCATTTCTGCTGCCGAACCTGATCTGCATATACTAGCAAGGCAGGTGGATATGGTTACATCCGGTCAAGTTTCAAAGATGGGGATAGTTGTGGCCGTTTCGATTGGCCTTGGGATCATGATTGCTCTTGGCTTTGCAAGAATAGTATATAACGTTTCCCTGCGAACTGTATTTACTGTGATGTATGGGATAGTCTTTATATTGGCTTTGTTTTCATCTCCTGCATTTTTGGCCATATCGTTTGACGCCTGCGGTGCTACCACCGGCGCTTTAACCGTTCCTTTCATCTTGGCGCTTGCAATGGGCGTTTCGATGCTAAAAAAGGACAGCAAAGCCTCCGAACGGGACAGTTTTGGATTGGTGGGTATTGCGTCCATAGGCGCTATATTGGGAGTTTTAATTATGGATATAGCTTCGAATGCAGGCGAGATAACGGGTGCACTAGAGGCTAATGCCCTGGCGTCTGAGTCTATTATAGATCCCTTTATTGAGGAGCTACCCAAAGTTACCCGTGATGTGTTTTTGGCATTGTTGCCTATATTGCTTACCCTGTTCATATTTCAAATATTTTCATCCGGCTTTTCAAGGAGAGCCTTTAGGAAGGTATTGATGGGGCTTTTATTCGCCTTTGTAGGGCTGGTGCTGTTTATGGACGGCGTCAATGCCGGTTTTATGGACGTAGGAAGTATTGTGGGATATAGGGTTGCCATGCTGGATAACAAAGCGTATATCCTGATAATCGGTTTCATACTGGGGTTTGTTACTGTACTGGCCGAGCCGGCCGTACACGTTTTGATGCACCAGATTGAAGATGCTACCAGCGGCTACATTAAGAGAAGTCTAGTAATGGTTGCCCTTTCATTAGGAATCGGAGTTGCGGTGGCCTTATCGGTGTTGAGGGTACTGGTTCCTGGCATTCAACTCTGGCATTATTTATTGCCTTCTTATATAATAGCAATAGCACTTATGTATTTCGTTCCGGAACTTTTTATCGGTATTGCTTTCGATTCGGGCGGCGTAGCTTCAGGACCCATGACCGCCACCTTTATATTGGCCTTTATACAGGGGGCTGCCGAAGCGGTAGAAGGCGCTAATGTACTGGTGGATGGATTTGGAATGATTGCGATGGTGGCATCCATGCCGCTTATTGCTTTGCAGATATTAGGACTTGTATATAAAGTGAAATCCCGGAAGGAGGCATAAACATTCATGACAGTTTGTTCCAATGCCACGGGTTTTGGATTGATATGCGTCATAGTGAATTTCGGCATGGGCAGCAAGGTGTTGCAAACAGCAAAAAAACATGGTATGACAGGAGGGACGGTATTTTTAGGAAGAGGTACCGTCAAAAGCCATGTACTGGAGCTTTTAGGTATAACCGATGAGCGTAAAGAAATAGTGGTAATGGCTGCTGATAGAAAAACGGCAGATGAAGTGGCAGAATTCCTAAATGAGCATTTTCATTTTGAAAAGCCGCACCATGGCATAGCCTTTACCATGCCGGTTTGTGATATAATAGGTTCAACCGCCTATAAGCATGATGAAATTCACACGGAGGGGAGCGAAGGCAAGGTGGCTTACAATCTAGTGGTTACGATTGTAGATAGGGGTAAAGGAGAGGAGGTGGTGGAGGCTTCCAGAAAGGCTGGAGCCAAGGGCGCCACTATAGTGAACGCAAGGGGTGCGGGCATTCACGAGACCAGCAAGGTCTTTGCCATGGAAATCGAGCCAGAAAAGGAAATGGTGCTTATCCTGGTAAAGAGCGATATTGCCGAAGCGGTTGTCTCGTCCATAAGAGAACATCTCGAGATAGATCAGCCCGGTAAAGGCATAATTTTTGTACAAAGCGTGAACAAGACCTATGGCTTGCATGAATGATTCTTTTTTTAGATGATAGGTTGAAGAGGTAGGCCTTTATATCACAATTATTGTGACAATAAAGGCCTACTTGTATTATTGGATACAGAGCTTTGCTGAAAATAACTTATTAAGTTAGGTCCAAATGATTTTTATGCCAAAATCAGGGAAGCATGTTGCAGAAAAGGGCGTTCATATCTGTATCTTTATCCCATTTTGTGATAAACTTAATAGGTGGAGAAGGAGGTGTCATCAAGTGGGTGAGATCCTTTCGGTTTACCTGATGCCTCATCCTCCCATTATCATTCCGGAGGTTGGCAAAGGTGAAGAGAGAAAGGCGCAAAGCACGCTAGAGGCCATGGAAGCATGCGCCAAGCATATAGAGGAAAAGAAGCCCCATACCATAATACTCATCACTCCTCACGGACCGATGTTTCGCGATGCCATAGCTGTCATGGCTGTACCGCGTCTGACAGGGAATTTCGCAAGGTTTGGCGCTGCAGGCGTGAGGATGTCTTTTGAAAACGATGTTGAGCTAGCCAGGGCCATTGTCGATAGCGCTGAGCGTTCAAATATACCCTGTATAGGGATTGACGGCAATATGGCATCCGAATACGGCATATCGACGGCCATGGACTGGGGCGCCCTGGTGCCCTTATATTTCGTGATTAAGCAGTATAGCGACTTTAAGCTGGTGCATATCACATATGCGCCCTTATCGTATGAGAAGTTGTATGCCTTTGGGAAAGTTATTCAAGAAGTTGTACATGCCTGCCAAAGGGATGTGAGCGTGATTGCCAGCGGCGACCTATCCCATCGGTTGAGCCAGGACGGGCCTTATGGCTTTAATCCAATGGGACCTAAGCTGGATAAGCAGATAATATCGCTTATTGAGAACGGCGATGTTGAGGGGTTCTTCAATTTAGATCCCGTAATGGTTGAAGAAGGTGGCGAGTGCGGCCTTCGTTCCATCATTATAGCCTTAGGAACGCTGGATGGCTATGAGTTGTATCCCAGAGTTTTATCCTATGAGGGGCCCTTTGGAGTGGGATACGGTGTGGCCATATTGGAAAAGGGCGAATTGAATTCCGCACGGCTTCTTGTGAACAGGCTATTTGAGAAAAAGCATCAGCGGATGCAAAAGGTGCGTCAAAACGAAGACCCTTATGTCCGTCTGGCCAGGCGTTCACTTGAATCATATATACGTACCGGCAAGGTAATCGAACCGGATGATGACCTTCCCAGAGAAATGTTGGACAATAGAGCTGGAGTTTTTGTTTCCATAAAAAAGGATGGACAGCTGCGCGGATGTATTGGCACCATCGAGGCTACCCGAAGGAATATCGCAGAGGAGATCATCTATAATGCTATAAGCGCTGGGGTACACGATCCGCGGTTCATCCCTGTGGATGAGAGTGAGCTGGAGGATTTGGTGTATTCGGTTGACGTCTTAAAGAAACCAGAGCCCGTCAACTCCATAGATGAGCTTGATGCAAAGAGATATGGAGTAATAGTTAGGAGCGGACATAAATCGGGGTTGCTATTGCCTGACCTAGAAGGGGTTGATACGCCTCAGCAGCAGATTGAAATTGCGCTGCGGAAGGCAGGAATACGTCCCAACGAAAGCTACACTATAGAGCGTTTTGAGGTGGAACGCCACAAATAAGATGTAACGACGCGGCTGTCACTAAAAGCCTTAGAAGGTGTAAGGAATATGAGGGAAGCGCTGTTTTATACCATGGAAGGGGACAAGATAAGATGCAATCTTTGCCCCCATGAATGCCTGATTCCGGAAGGGAAAAGCGGCCTTTGCAGGCAAAGGAAGCATGTAAACGGCACGCTGATAGCGGAAGGGTATGCAATGGTCTCTTCAATAGCCATGGATCCTATAGAGAAGAAACCTTTATATCATTTTTATCCGGGCAGCTTCATACTTTCAGTAGGTGGATTGTGGTGCAATCTTCGCTGTTCCTTCTGTCAAAACTGGCATATTGCCCATAGGGAGCAACCTACCGTATTTGTAGCTCCTGATAAATTGGTTGAAATGGCAATTGAACATAATAGCATAGGTATCGCTTTTACTTATAACGAACCAGTTATTTGGTACGAATACATTCTGGATACGGCGCAGCTTTGCAAACAGAAGGATTTGAAGGTAGTATTGGTTACCAATGGCTTCGTCCAAGTTGAGCCTCTGAAGGATTTACTGCTGTATGTCGATGCTTTTAATATAGATGTCAAGGCGTTTAACGAGGAGTTTTACAGGAGGGTTTGCGGTGGCGAATTATCTTCGGTTAAGACAGTGGTGGAACAGGCTGCTGGGAAGGCCCACGTTGAAGTAACCACCCTGATCATCGGAGGTCTTAATGACGACAGAGCCGAAATAAGAGAATTGGCACAATGGCTGAGCAAGATCGATAGGAATATTCCGCTGCACCTTTCCCGGTATTATCCCAACTATCGCATGCAGCTTCCGCCTACTCCTGTCAATATTCTTTACGAGCTAAGGGATGTTGCCAGAGAATATCTGGATTTTGTCTATGTGGGCAACGTAATGGGAGCGGATAACAATACCTATTGCCCCAAATGTGGGCATAAAATAGTAGAGCGCGGCTACTCCATAAAGGTGATGGGGCTGAAGGATAAAAGATGCGCCAATTGTAAAGCGCCCATCTCCATTGTCATGTAAGGTCTGCTTAAAGAGCAGCAACGCCATATAGGTCGACGGTAGTCTTTTAAAACCTATGTCAGTTGTTATATAATAGAAGGGTAACTGGCACGTCTATTGATTTGAGGTTGCAGCAGTTACAGCAGCTGGCGCAGTGATAAGGTTCCGAGGGGTGGAAACATGTGGGCCTGGCTCTCAAATCTTATATACTATATTAAGCCTTATTTTCAATTTCCTGATATTGTACGCCATGTTGTAGATATAGCGATTGTGGCGTATACCCTGTATAAGCTTATGCTGCTCATACGTGAGACGCGGGCGGAGCAAGTTTTAAAAGGATTGGCAATATTATTGTTTGCTACCTGGATGAGCAATATTCTGAATCTAAGTACTGTCCATATGATCCTCCGCAACACTGCGCAGTTGGGCGTAATCGCTTTGCTCATCGTCTTTCAACCTGAACTCAGAAAGGCTTTGGAGCAGATAGGCAGGGGTAGAATATTTGATAAGATGATGTTTCTTCAAAACGATGAAGACATCACCGAAATTATAGAGAGCATAGTGGGAGCCGTTCAAAATCTATCTTCTAGCCGTACCGGTGCATTAATAGTTGTCGAAAGAAAGACGGGACTCAATGACGTGGTGGAGACCGGAGTACGCTTGGATGCCAGGCTGACGAGGGAACTCTTAGAAAATATCTTTGTGCCCAATACACCCCTGCACGATGGTGCTGTCATAATACGGGAATCGCGTATAGTGGCTGCAGGTTGTTTTTTGCCCCTTACTGAAAACCCTAATTTGAGCAAACAGCTGGGTACGCGCCATAGAGCGGCATTGGGCATTTCTGAAGCATCCGATGCATTGGCTATAATCGTATCTGAGGAGACGGGCATTGTCTCCATTGCTAGTGACGGGAAACTAACCAGATATTTGGATGCGGAAGGATTGCGTAGCATCCTTGAAAAGATATATATAAAAGAAAGAGAAATAAAAACGTTTAGTTTAATAAAGCGGAGGGCAAAGGATGCGCAGTAAACTTAGTAGGAATTTTGCTTTAAAGCTGATCTCGGTTATTATAGCCATCATACTCTGGTTTATAGCCATAAGGGAACAAAATCCCGAAGTCACCAGAACCTATGATAATATACCGGTAAAAATAGAAAATGAGGATAAGTTTAAAGAGAGAAGACTTACGCTGGTAGATGATTTACCAACCGAGGTTAACATTTCAATAAAAGGCAGGGTACGGGATTTAGATAAGGTAGATGTCGAACAGCTACAAGGCATATTGGATTTATCTCAGATCAACGAGCCGGGAGAATATAGGTTGCTTATAGATATTAAAGGGCTTCCTTCAGGGGTTACGTTAAGGCGAAAGCCCGAGGTCGTCATTAAGGTCGATAATCTGGTTAACAAAGACGTTACCATTACGCCTGATATAGATATAAAAGAGGCTACAGGATATTTGGTTTTTTCTCACAGCATAAAGCCCACAAATACCGTGGAGGTAACAGGACCCGAGAGCCTTATCAAGCGAATTTCCAGAGCTACGGTATCCTTGAAGCTGTCTGGCGTGTCCTCTACCGTTGAATATTCGTTACCGGTTTTGTTAATGGACGATAAAGGGCGAACTGTTGAGTCAAAATATATCAGCATTAATCCCAAATACGTAACAATAACAGTGCCGGTTTATCCCACCAAGGTGTTGCCAGTAAAGCCCAACATCGTTGGTGCTCCCAATGAAAATTATGAAGTGGTAAGCGTAGATGTCTATCCTCAGGAGGTAACGGTGAGCGGTGAGAAATCCATTCTGGAGAAGATGGATTCTATAAGTACTCAGATTTTAGATATAGAAGGAGCTACAGCTGATATAACGCAGACTTTGAAAATTCAAAAGTATGAAGGCATTATTATAGCGCCCCCCAGTCCCAGCGAAGTGGAAGTGGTGGTACGACTCAAAGAGAAAATCATCCGACGAAGCCTATTGGTGGATAACATTGAAATGGTCAATGTACCAGAGAACGGCGAGATTGAATTGGAACCCACCAGCGTTGAAATAGTTTTGGGAGGGCCGGCTACTATAATAAACAGAATTGATCCAAGTAGCGTCAGGGTTTACGTGGACCTTGCCAGTATTCCGCAGGGCGAACACTCAATAAAGGTTATGGCCGATATACCGCCAGGGGCTGAGCTGATAGAGATCAAGCCTGCTGAAGTGATGGTTAACGTAAGATAAAAGCAAAAGCCACCTCTTCTGTAAGGTGGCTTTATTTAGAAAAACTTTCGCATACCCGTTTCAAGTTCGAATTTGGCACGTAAAAGCACCTGATTTATTTCCTCAACCTTGACTGGCTTTAGAATGTAATCATATGCACCTACCCTCATGGCCTGGCGAAGGTACTCGAAGTTGTCGTAATTGCTGACAATGACGTATTTTATGTCGGGCCATCTTTTTTTTGCTGTTTCTATAAAGGTGATGCCATCCATCTTAGGCATGCGAATTTCAGTAAATATCACATGGGGTGATACGTGGGGAAGTAATGCCAATGCTTCTTCACCGTTATTGGCTTCGCCTACCAATTCAAAATCGTTTTCTACCCATCTTATTTTGCTGTCGATGTCTCTTCTTGCTTCGTAGCTGCTGTCCACCATCATGACGCGCAACACCATAGCCTTCATCCTTTCCGTCATTTAGTGTTCGTTCATATCATACCAATTATAGCATTAATGTACTAACTTGAAAATCCGATTTGTTATATTTTTAAATATGGCTCGTTGTAAAATTAAATGCAACACCTAAAAAATTACGCATGTATCATTGATTTAATCCAGCTGGGTTTAAATGGGTTGCCGTTTAAAAGTTCGATGAATGATCCCCACATTAATGTACATTCTGAAAACTTCAAATGGTAGTCATAACAATCTTCTTGTTGTCTGCATCAATCCAGTATTGCCCTACAGAAGTTTGGCCTTCTTACAAGTTTGTGTCAGAAAAATACTTTCCTGTTGTTTCAAAATCATGGCGCTTATGATATAGGTATATCCATTAGCCGTTATTTTGTTATCGTGTGTGATATGAGGATTTGGAATAAGGTGTATGTAATGCTTTATTTACATTTTTCACTGTGGGAAAAGTGTGGGAAAATCGTATGTGTAGGAAAAATAAAAAGCCCTGCAATGCCTCATATTGCAGGGCTTTGGTGCGCCTGGCGGGACTCGAACCCACGGCCTTTCGATTCGGAGTCGAACGCTCTATCCCCTGAGCTACAGGCGCTCACTCAACACAAATTATAGCATACCAGCAACGGTAAATCAACATTTGACTTAACAGTAGCTTAAATGACCTGTGGTTGTTGAACTTTTTTTCGTTAAGCTATAATTAAAGGTATAATATGTTATTACCCTTTTAAGGCTATGACAGCAAACAGGTGAGACAAAATTTCTAAAGATGAGGAAATAAGCACAGGAGGGTTCCACATCTTTATGCCCATCATAGGACTTTATTACACTGTATTTTGGAGGGGTTGATGTGAATCTACAGGAGTTTAAAAATCCGTCGCCTACTTATCGCCCTGCGCCTTTTTGGAGCTGGAATGATAAGTTGGATAAAGAAGAGCTGGAGAGGCAGATAGACGAAATGGCTCAAAAAGGGTGGGGCGGGTACTTTATGCATTCCCGCGTGGGCCTTGTGACAGGATATCTTTCGCAGGAGTGGATGGAAATGGTTCGCACCTGTGCGCAGCATGCAGAGGCTACCCAGACCTTTGCATGGCTGTATGACGAAGACAAATGGCCTTCGGGGTTTGCAGGCGGCGAAGTGCCTACCGCCAATGAAGAGTACAGAAGCCGCGCACTGGTGCTGCTCAAAAAGGAGGAGTTGACCGAGAATGATACAGTACTTGCAGAATACGTCCATGAAGGCAATACCTATTACATATGCAAAAGGGTATCAACCTTAGGTAATCTTTGGTATAACGGTACTTCTTATGTAGACTTGATGAATCCTAACACAGTTAAAGCTTTCATCGAGTGTACCCATGAGCGTTATAAAAAAGCTTGCGGGGAATATTTTGGCAAATCAATACCTGGGATTTTTACTGATGAACCATGTTATCTTAGAGAATGGGAGTACAGCGTTCCTGCGCTCCCGTGGTCAGAAGGCCTTCCACAGTTTTTCAAGGATTTGAAAGGCTACAATATCGAGGAGCACTTACATGAGCTGTTTTTCGATGTAGAAGATTATCATAAAGTTCGTTTTGACTTCTTTGATGCCGCAACCCGCTTATTCCTTGAAAGCTTTACCAAACAGTACTATACGTGGTGCGAGGGCAACAACCTGAAAATGACCGGCCACTTTATGGCGGAGGATACGTTGGTTTCTCAGCTTCAGTGGATTGGCGCTGCCATGCCGCATTATGAGTTCATGCACTGGCCTGGGATTGATAAGCTGAGAAGGCATGTCGATCAGCTTGTTACCGTTAAGCAAGTTACATCGGTTGTGGATCAGCTGGGTAAAGAAAGGGCTCTTTGCGAGGCCTTTGGTTGTATAGGCCAGCAATCCAGCTTTTATCATAGGAAGTGGATAGCTGACTGGCAGGCTGTGCTGGGGATAAGCTTTGTAAACCACCATCTGTCGCTTTATTCCATGCGAGGTGAAAGGAAAAGGGATTATCCTCCCAACTTTTACTATCAACAGCCATGGTGGGATAACGAGAGGCAGTTTAGCGATTATATAGGCCGCCTATGCTATGCTGTCACTCAGGGCAAAAGGGATGTGGATATACTGGTCTTGCACCCCATTGCCAGCGTGTGGAGCGAATATTCACCGCTGCATAAGCACAACAATTATGCGATAGAGAAAGGCATATACGATGAGCCTTTTATAAACCTGTCCAAAGCTCTGATGGCCAATAAATTAGATTTCCACTACGGCGATGAAATAATTATGGAGAAACATGCAAGAGTAGCAGATGGCAAGCTCATCATAGGGCAGCACTCCTATTCTACCATAGTGGTTCCACCTGCTCTGACGTTGCGCTCTTCGACTATTAAGCTTTTAAAGGATTTTGCGCAGGTAGCTGGCCCAGACAGGCTTATATTCATGTATCCCATGCCCAAGAGGATCGATGGGCAAAAAGCTTCCATCGACTGGCCTGAGGGCATACACAGGGCTATAGCCATAAGCGACGTTATTTCCATACTTGATGGATATTATAAGGATAGGATTAGAATCATAGATGAGGCTACCGGGGCCAATGCCCATAAGATCCTATGCCATCAGCGGAATTTGAGCGATGGCAAAATGCTGCTTTTAGCCAATACCGATGAGAAACGGGAGGTTTGGGCAAAAGTCTCGATACCCGGCCAGGGTACGCCCTTCATTCTCGATTTAACCTCAGGTGAGGTATTCCGACTGCCGGCTGTTTTGAACAATGGTCGAATGGAGTTTAGGGCTAAGTTCTACCCTGCGGGGAGCCTCCTTGTGATGTTGTACGATGGTCAAATACCGGCAAAGCCGGCGCCAGCCTATTTAGACAGCGGTGTACAGCTGGTTGAGAATCCGGACGCATTGGCGTTTATAAGCAATTGGCAGGTGTCAGTTCTTGAACAAAACGTAATGCCCATTAACGATGTCACCTTGTATCTCGATGGCCAATTAGTGGCTCAGGATGAACCTGTTGTCAAAGTACTGCACAGCTGGTTTTACAAAGCGCCCGAAGGAACGCCCTTTAAAGCCGAATATATCTTTGAAGTGGTAAATGTCCCGGAGGGTGAAGTGTTTGCTGCCATAGAGGTGGCCGAAAACCTGGATAGGATTACCTCCAATGGGATAGAGGTAAGCCCCCTAAAGATTAGGGGAGAGATGGGAGCCTTTGATTCCCAAAAGAGCTGGAAGGATGTGAGCTTTACCAAGGTACCCTTGACCGGTACGCTGATAAAGGGCAAAAACAGGTTGGTACTGGAAGGCAAGAAATACAACAACATAACCGGACCGCGGACGCATTTGCGTGTAGAAGATTTTAAAAACCATATGCCCACCGAGGTAGAGGCGGTGTACATTGTTGGAGACTTTGTGGTGGTGGATGATGATAAGGTAAGGTTTGCCATAGATGGGAGCGTGAGCAGGCCTAATGGCAATGACCTTACTAGCTCGGGATATCCGTTCTATGCCGGTAAAGCTGAATTTAAATCACGTGTGGACCTGAATCCCGATGCAATTGAAAAAGGGAAGAAAATATACTTAAAGATAAACGATGTGAAGGCTGCCTGTATCGAGCTCTATGTTAATGGTAAATATTGCGGCGTAAAATACTGGCGCCCATATGTGTTTGATGTGACCGAGTTTATCCAAGCGGGGCAAAATGAGGTAAGGCTGGTGGCAGCTACCACGCTTTTCAACCTCATGGGTCCCAATCGCATTGCAGGAATTGAGGACGTTCAGTTTGTTGGACCACATACCTTTATTGATTTTGCAAACTTTACAGAAAGGTATACACTGCTTCCATTTGGCATAGGGTCGGCTGTTGTAATGTTAGGATGACCTAGAAACGCGCGCATTGATATATGCAATGAAGTCTATAGTGAGATTTTGGAATAAACGGTGAAGTATGAGGGGGCAATAGCCCCCTCATTTTATTATGGTGGGGATGTCATAATTGCACGGTAAAGGGTTGGCTTTTTTGTAAGCTTTACTTTTACGTTAAAGAAGGTTAAAATATGAAAAAGGAAGCTATATCCAAAGGAAAGGCAGTGGGGAGATGTCTGCTAAGCAGTATGAGATACTCGCTCTTACCATGAGATACTGGTTCGTACTGCTCATTTTTTATATATTTGCACGCAGCTTATTTTCCACTGTGCGGTATCTAAGAAACGTCAAGTTGGCAGATGAGTCGACCGGTAACATCCCGTTTGTGCTGGTGCTGTTTAGCTTGACGGCTTTTATCCTTTTGTCGTTAAAAGGACAGTTGGATGTTTTGACCTTGCTGATGGGTATACTGGTATGTTCGACTTTTTTGTTCCAATACCTGCTATTGTGCTATCTGTTTAGTGGAATGGACAGATATTTGCTGTTGATGGTTGATACTTTGTGTATAGTTGGTTTCGTCGTGCTTCAGAGGCTGCAGCCTACCCTTGCGTTTCGCCAGGTGGAATGGTTTGGCTTGGGCAGCATTTTTTTATTGCTTACAATCCTATATGTAAAATATTTTAAGTACTGGGATAAGCTTAATTATCCTTTAATGGTTGTTGGCTTAGGAGTCTTGATACTGACACTGGCTATAGGGAAGGAGATAGGAGGGGCAAAAAACTGGATACAAATCTGGAAATACAACGTGCAGCCATCGGAATTTGTAAAGATTATCCTGGTATTGGTTTTGAGCGCTGATCTGAAGGAGAATAAGAGCAGATTAAGGCGCCTACCTGTACTGCTATTTACGGCGCTGGTGATACTGCTGGTGGTGCTGCAAAAGGATCTAGGAGCAGCATTTCTTTATTTTTGCGTCTTCGTGTTTCTCTATTATACAGCCACCTCCGACTGGCTAGTAGCCGCTGGCGCTTCATTTCTGGCTTTCATAGGCGCCGTTATAAGCTATCATCTCTTTGGGCACGTGCGAACCCGTATAGCCGCTTGGTATAATCCCTGGGCGGATGTAGAGAACAGGGGATACCAGATTGCTCAATCGTTGATAGCCATTGCCAGCGGTGGTTGGGTGGGCCTTGGCCTGGGTTTGGGTTCGCCCCATGTAATCCCTGCTTCAAAAACCGATTTCATATTTGCTGCGATTTGCGAAGAGATGGGGATAATAACCGGTGTATTCATAATAGGGCTTTATATGTTGATAATGATAAGAGGAGTAGCCATTGCCCTTAAGGCGCAAAAACCAGGAGATATGTTGCTGGCCATGGGGGCTACCATATCCCTTGCCATCCAGAGCTTTACTATAATAGGCGGGGTTATTAAGATGATACCCTTGACGGGGGTTACCATGCCCTTTGTCAGCTATGGTGGCAGTTCCATGCTGGTGAGTTTTGGACTGTTGGGGATCATCCAGGGGATAGCCATAAAAAACAGGAGGAAAAGTAAGGACGAGGAAGCACAACTGCGCCATGAAGGAGATGAAAGATACGATGAACAAGAGTAAGATAAAGAGAAATTCCATTGGCGTGCTCCTGGTGCTTACAGCGCTTTATCTATCACTGATTGCTTACTTCTGTTATGCCGTGGTGTTCTACGGAAGCAGGTGGTTTTCAGATTCATATAATAGCCGCGTAAAGATGGACGAGACAAATCCCCGCATAATACCCGGTAGTATCATGGACAGAAACGGCGTAGTATTGGCGGAAACTAAGGAGGAAGTAGTAAAAGATCCTACTACAGGGAAAAGCGAAAGATACTACTTTAGGGTATATCACGATAAGGCTGCCAGCGTAGCTCACGTCGTCGGATTTAATCACAGCAAATACGGACGGACGGGCGTGGAAGCGTTCTATGTATATTATCTTATGGGATACAACAACAGCCTAATAGAAAAGATATATCAGAAAGCCTTTTTACCTCAGGAACGGGGAAATGACGTGGTTCTGACGGTAGACTTTAGGCTTCAGGATTACATCACCCAGCTTTTAAAGCAGCAGGGCAAAAAGGGTAGCGTGGTATTGCTAAATCCCAAAACCGGCGAAATACTTGCCATGGTGAGCTATCCTACCTTCAATCCCAACGATATGGACAATGTCGACGATGATAGCTTGCTGAATCGTGCCACACAGGGGCTATATCCCCCCGGCTCTGTGTTTAAAGTAGTTACAGCGGCTGCGGCGCTGGAAAATATAGAAAACATAGGGGAAAGAAAATTTAACTGTACCGGCGCTGTTGAATTTGATGGCACAAGGGTACAGTGTTATAAAGGAGAGGCACACGGTGAGGTGGATTTGGCCCAGGCACTGGCGGTTTCCTGCAATACCACGTTTTCGAATTTAGGGGTAGAAATCGGATGGAAGAGTTTATTAAAAATGGGCAAGAAATTTGGGTTTAATGAGGACTTCCTGTTCTCGGATATAAGGATGAAGATGAGCAGCCTTCCCATCACCTATAAAACCAGCAAGCCGGAGATGGCCTGGACGGCCATAGGGCAGGGCAAGGTGCTGGTGACACCACTTCATATGGCTATGATTGCGGCTACCATAGCCAATGATGGAGTCATGATGGAGCCCAAACTTCTGTACAAGGTAGTGGGGCGCAATGGCGATACCCAAAAGCAATTAAAGGCAAGCGTATACAGAAAAGTTTTGAATGAAGAGAGTGCCCGGATCCTCAAAGACATGATGATCAAGGTGGTACAAGAGGGTACTGGTAAACAGGCACAATCAGGCGTAATAACCGTTGCAGGAAAAACCGGTACAGCCGAAGAGGGAACAAAAGATCAACAAAACAGAAACCTTGCCTGGTTTGTGGGGTTTGCTTCGGTTGATAATCCCACGCTGGCCATTGCCGTGTTGGTGGAAGATGTAGGCCAGGGCGAAACAGGCGGAACGCAGGCAGCGCCTCTTGCCAAGAAGGTCATTGAAAAAGCGGTTGAACTGGGCTATTGATTTTCCCTCCCTGCTGTAACTTTTTGATAAGAGATGTGCAATTGGGATTACAGCGTGTTATATAATTATGACAAGACAAGAGACTTTACTGTTGACAAGACAACTGTTTTGGGAGTATAATATGTCAACAAGTTGACGAAGTGTATTTGGACTGCTATTTAGCAATCTATTTAGCAATGTTTAAGTTACTTAATATGTAGCAGCATCTTATGGGGAGGGAGAGAAAAAGCCATGAAAGTCAGGGATATCGTTGTGGGAGGGCTGCTGGCCGCCGTTGCCATTTTAATTCCTATGCTGTTTGCCAATACGCCGCTAATGGTGAACATCCCGCCTTTTTCGGCTACCATTGCTTCCCATGTTCCGATATTGCTTTCCATTGCCGTAAGCCCTGCGGTGGCGATATTTACGGGTGTGGTATCTGGACTGGGTTTTATGCTCAGGACATCACCTGTAATCGGCGCCAGAGCTATGATGCATGCCATATTTGGAGGAATAGGCGCGTATGCCTTCAAAAAGGGTATGCCATTTCACGCTGTGCTTTTAATGACAGCTCCTATTCACGGATTGCTGGAGGCACTGGTGGTATTGCCATTTGGATATAATTTGAATCAAGCATTTGTCGTGGTGGGAATAGGAAGCGTGCTTCACCATCTGGTGGATTCGGCTATAACCCTGGTGGTGTACAGTGCTCTTACGCGCCTATCCTTTTTAAAGGCGCCACACCGCTCGTAAGGATGTTGCATCCGTAAGGTGGACCTGTAGGTATACCTGTAAGTATACTTTTCTGTGGGATAGCCATGACGATTTTACCAGTGAGTATCCTAACCTATGAACTTTTTTATAGAGCTAGCCTTGGAAAGCCACACAAGATGTGGCTTCTTTTTATGGCGTAAACTCAAAATTAAAGCCTTGTTATAAAGATGAATTGTAACATGGAATGTGCTAAAATAAGTAATAAAGGGTTACCTTCAGAAAGGCAGTGTTGGATATGGAGCATCTGATGGAGAAGCTGAAGAAACTTCCCGACCATCCAGGAGTATATTTGATGAAGGATGAGGCTGGCGAAATCATTTACGTGGGCAAGGCCGTGTCGCTCAAAAACAGGGTAAGGCAATATTTTCAGTCTTCTCGTAACCATTCTCCCAAAACCAAGGTTATGGTCAGCCAGATACGGGATTTTGAATATATACTCACCGATTCCGAGCTAGAGGCCCTCATACTAGAATGCAACTTAATAAAGAAGCATAGACCAAAGTATAACGTGCTGCTCAAGGATGATAAGACCTACCCTTATATAATGGTGACCACAGAAGAAGAATTCCCTAGAGTAGTCATAACCCGTAGAATAAAGAAGGATAAAAACAGGTACTTTGGTCCATATACCAGCGCTAAGGCGGTGAGGGAGACTATTGATCTGCTGCGCAG
The DNA here is from genome assembly GCA_017577715.1 of Clostridia bacterium. Classification (GTDB taxonomy): domain Bacteria; phylum Bacillota; class Clostridia; order Caldicoprobacterales; family Caldicoprobacteraceae; genus Caldicoprobacter. The sequence continues at coordinate 21,046 of PKRC01000021.1, read as the reverse complement.
GATATTCCCAGTAAGGTCGTGCAACAAAGATGTGAGGGAAGGCGTAAAGGAGGGACGTCCCTGCCTGTATTTTCACATAAACCAATGCCTGGGGCCCTGCCAGGGCAATGTCAGCAAGGAAGAGTACCAGGCGATGGTCAAGGAGATATGCAAATTTCTTGATGGCAAGCACGACGATTTGTTACAAGACTTGCGGACCAAGATGGCTGAGGCGGCCAATAACCTGGAGTTTGAAAAGGCGGCGCGGTACAGGGATAGGATTGCTGCCATTGAACGCATAAGGGAAAATCAAAAAGTGGTGTATACCTCTTCGGTGGAGGATATGGATGTAATCGCTTTTGCTCAAGGGAACTCCAATACCGTGGCCCAGATCTTTTTCATACGAAATGGCAAGTTGATCGGCACCGAACAGTTTATTTTGGACGACACGGAGGATACCGAACTTAAAGAAGTGATATCGTCGTTTATCAAGCAGTTTTACAGCATGTCGCTGTACGTTCCTAAAGTCATTTTGGTACAGGAAGATATTGAGGATGACGAAGTCATAATGAAATGGCTGACCGAGAAAAGGGGCAACCGGGTGTATATCCACGCGCCCAAGAGAGGGGATAAGAAAGATCTGGTGGATATGGCGCTCCACAATGCCCTGGACGCTTTACGCAACCTGGAGGATAAGCTGAAGAGAGAAGAGGCAAGGACTGTTGGGGCTGTTGAGCAATTGGCCGAGTATCTTGAGTTAGAAAAGCTTCCCTTCCGCATAGAGGCCTTTGACATATCCAACATTCAGGGAACCGAAACGGTGGCGTCCATGGTTGTATTCGAGGGAGGTAAGCCTAAAAAAAGCGATTACCGGAGGTTTAGGATTAAGACGGTTGAGGGCCCCAATGACTTTGCCAGCATGGCTGAGGTGATAGAAAGGCGTTTCAGGCGCGGCATAGAAGAGATTGCTGAACTGAAGCGGCAGGGAAAGCCTCTTGAAGAAGGGAAGTTTTCCAAATTGCCCGATCTGGTGCTCATCGATGGCGGAAAAGGGCAGTTAAACGTAGCCGTTGAAGTCATACGAAAGCTGGGGCTTGAGGATATTCCCATCATTAGCTTGGCTAAAAAGCTGGAAGAAGTGTATGTGGAGGGGAAAAGCGACCCGGTCAACATTCCCAAAAACTCCGATGCCCTACATCTCCTGCAACGGATTCGGGATGAAGCCCATAGATTTGCTATAAGCTACCACCGTAGCTTGAGGGAAAAGAGTGGGCTGCGTTCAGTCTTGGAGGATATACCCGGAATAGGTCCCAAACGCAGATCGGCGTTACTCAAGCATTTTGGCACTCTGGAGGCCATAAAAAATGCTACGATAGAGGAACTGGCCAGCGTAGAAGGGATGAACAAGCAGGCTGCCCAAAATATCATTGAGTATTTGCGCGGGGAATGATGAGTAAAAAAGCTGGACATCAGCTTAACTGGTATTATATACTTATTGATGAAAGAGGGGGTGTTGGCGTTGAAAAAGCTTTATCTTTCAGAAACTGACAAGAAGATTGCCGGCGTGTGTGGTGGCATAGCCGAATACTTAGGCATTGATTCCACTCTGGTGAGGTTGATATGGGTGCTTGCGTCGATTTTTTTGACCGCATTCATCGGCGGGGTTATCGCTTATGTGATCGCATGGGCCATTATCCCATCGCGCCAGCGAATAATGTAATGATGTTATGCTATTTTACGCAAGCATCATCTCAATAGACGTTTCATGTCATAATACATTAACGGGGTGACAGGGTTTGAAATATAGGATGGTGGCAATCGATCTGGATGACTCGCTGCTGGATGATGACCTTACAATCAGCCAGGAGAACCTTCAAGCAATACGCCGTACAATGGAGAAAGGGGTTATCGTAACCATAGCCACAGGCAGAATGTTTAAATCAGCATTTCCGTATGTTAAACAGTTGGGGATCGATGTACCCGTTATCACCTATCAGGGGGCATTGGTAATAAACGCGTTGTCCAAAAATGTGCTTTTGCACTATCCGGTGCCGCTTGACCTCTCCCGGGAGATCATTAGGGAGAGCAAGAAGAACGATATACACCTGCAGGTCTATATAGATGATGAGTACTATTTCGAGCAGCATAACAAGTATTCGGACTTGTATTTTAAAGTAAGCGGCATTGTGGGAACTGCCGTAGGTCCTCTTGAGGACTTTTTAGAAAAAGAACCTACCAAATTAATAATGATTGATGAACCCGAAAATATCCTAAGATGGATGGAGCATTATAAGGAAAAGTTCGCTGGCAAGCTGCAGGTTACCATATCAAAGGCCCATTATCTGGAGTTCACCAATATAGAGGCTACCAAAGGAAATGCCGTGAGGTATCTTGCAGAGATGTACGGCATCAAGCCCGATGAGGTCATCGCGATTGGTGATAGCTTTAACGATATACCAATGCTTACCTATGCCGGATTGGGCGTAGCGATGGGAAATGCCCCTGAAATTGTAAAGTCTCATGCTGATTACGTAACTTATTCCAATAATGAAAACGGCGTTGCCCACGTGCTGGAGAAATTTGTGTTAGGGGGAGGAATACCATTTGAATTCTGTTCCAATACAGGACATCATTAAGGCTTTTGACCTTGAAGTTATATATATGAGCGATGGTTCGAAGATCGGCATAACCACCAGCGATATCAACAGGCCGGGGCTTCAGTTGGCCGGCTTCTTTGATTATTTCGCCAGTGAGAGGATCCAGATAATAGGGAAGACGGAGATGACCTATCTTAACGGTTTGGATCCCAAAATTCGTTTTGAACGGCTGTGCCAGTTTTTTAAATACGATATTCCATGCCTCATAGTATCCCGCGGCATGGAAGTACCTAATTATTTGGTGGAAGCCGCAAAGAGGTACCATCGTCCGATATTTCGATCGCAGCTGGCCACCACCAATCTAGTGAGCAAGCTTACCAGCTATCTTGCCTCTGCTTTGGCGCCAAGGATAACACGGCACGGGGTATTGGTGGACGTATATGGAGTTGGGGTATTTCTGATGGGCGAAAGTGGTATAGGCAAAAGCGAGACGGCGCTGGAACTCATAAAGAGAGGGCATCGCCTTGTGGCTGATGACGCCGTCGAAATAAAGAAGGTAGCCGATAACCGCCTGATAGGCGAGGCACCCGAACTCATAAGGCATTTTATGGAAATAAGAGGGATAGGCATAATAGACGTAAAGGCCATGTACGGCGTGGGCGCAGTTATAAACAACAAGCCCCTGGATTTGGTGATACAGATGGAGCTGTGGGATGACAACAAGGAGTATGACCGGCTGGGGCTGGATGAAGAGTACATCGAGATTTTGGGCGTTAAGCTGCCCAAAATAGTGCTTCCCGTTCGGCCGGGAAGGAATCTGGCCATCATAGTTGAGGTGGCTGCCCGCAATTTTAGGCTCAAGAATATGGGGTATCATGCTGCACGTGAGTTGGACAACAGGCTCAATGCTTTAATACAGATGAATAGGGAAGACTGAGCTTTTCTGCCTCGTCTGGATGCTCTAATATTTTCTCGTATGGGATAGGGTGATGGTCTGTCTGTTTCCATTTTGAAAGGCTTAACACTTCTAAGGTAAAGGAATACTATATGGGCTTTATAAATATAAATGGAGTAAAGGGTTTTACTGCTATTGTTAGAAAGCCTCATCCCCGGTAATGCGAAAAGAAGTTGACGGGAGGGGCCATATGACTCTTAAAGTAAAACCATTTACTCTTTTTTTGTATGCGGTATTATTGGCTGTACTCCTTCTGGGGTGGCAGGTGCTATTCAAAAATAAAAATCCAAGGGACCTCACTGATCTTCTGGAACCCCTCTTTAGAAAAAAGTCTGAATGGACGGGCCTGATAACGCTGTGGAACGTTAACTTCATAGAATGTGGGACGGGGAGCAACACCAGATGGCTGAATCTTCAAATTGAGAGGTTTGAGAAGCAGAACCCGGGTGTCTTCATCGATGTCAGGAATATCACCCCTTCCAGGGTGAAGATGTATTTCCAGGGAAATGAAAGGGAAAGCCTTCTTCCCGATATCATCGCTTTACCTGTGTACGAGGATATAATTCCCGAAGGCCTTTTGGTGGACCTGCATGAGTTCTTTGGTCAAGAAGATTTGAAAAGGCTAAACCCCATTGCATACAAGCATGTTATAAGGGATGGCAGGTTGATAGGGGTGCCGTATATGATGGGGGCTTATGCCATCCTCTTTAATCTTCAGCTAGCACATGAAAGTGGGGTTGTCATTCCCGAAGGCCAGCTGGACTTTGCATTTTTGGATTCAGCGGTGAGGGCCATGACTTTTACAGAGAAGAAGGGCAAAACTGAAAAGCAATATTACGGCTTTTGTACATACTCTACCCCCTATAGCCGCCCTCTGCTGAGTATTATTTATGGTGACCGGGAAAAAATAGTAAATGAAAGTGCTTATGGCTATTTGATACGGTGGCATAATATCGGTGCTTTACCGTCAGGCATGATGGACTTTTCCTATAACCAGGCCTGGGACCTCTTTGCGGGGCAGGGAAAGGTTGGAATAATGCTTGCAAGTACCAGGGCCATATATCAGATGAGGGCTTTACAGCAAGCGGGGAAGGGATTTGATATAGCTGTAAAAGCTTTGCCGTACCACGGAAGCGGCATGTTTTTGGATCAGGTGGCGGCTTTTGGGATACTCAGGACCGATGACCGCATAAAGCTTGAGTTATGCGTATCCTTTTTAAAGGGATTGCTTAAAGATAGAGCGCAGCGGGAACTCAAAACCGTAGGCATGTTTCCCGTAATCAATGGTATAGACGATATATATGCCGATGATCCCCAAATGCACCAGTTGGAGACCTCCCTTAAAAATTTCATCTATGGTCCTGGCGATGAACAGGTATTACGGATTTTGGAAAACCAGTACGACAGGTTAAAACGGCAACTTAACGTTCAAGGGGTAGGCCATTGATGCTTGTCAATAAGATGAAAATGTTTTAAACTTAATATGTTGCTGTGTCGAACCTAATCCAAATCGGTATAATAGGAGTTGTGCCATGAATATTCATGAAGTGTATAAAGAATTATCAAGCGTTATTCCTGAGAAACAGCTTCTTAAAGATGAGCCCATGAAGAGCCATACATCATTTCGTATCGGTGGACCGGCAGACTTGATGGTGCTTCCCTCAGAAATTAGGCATATCCGCCATACCCTTAAGGTATGCCAAAAATGGAATGTGCCTTTTATGGTGATGGGCAATGGCTCCAATCTGCTAGTGAGGGATAAAGGCATAAGGGGCGTGGTCATTAAGATCGCAAACACCTTCAACGGCATATGGGTTGAAGGTTGTACTATAAGGGCTCAATCAGGAGCGCTTCTTTCCACCCTTTCCAAAAAAGCCCTTCAGGCCGAACTTAAAGGGCTGGAATTTGCAAGCGGCATACCTGGAACGCTGGGTGGAGCTATCGTCATGAATGCAGGAGCCTATGGTGGCGAGATGAAGGATATAGTGGTCCGGGCCAAGGTCATGGATGCCCAGGGAAATGAGTTTTGCCTCAGCAACGCTGAACTTGAATTTGGCTATCGTACTAGCTATGTCCAAAAAAAAGGCCTCATAGTGCTGGAGGCAGAGCTGGCCTTAAGCCCCGGAAAGTATGAAGATATAAAGGCTGTCATAAGCGAACTGACGCGCAGAAGGCAGGAAAAGCAGCCTCTTTCCCTGCCCAGCGCAGGCAGCGTTTTTATGCGTCCACCGGGCTATTTTGCGGGCAAGCTGATAGAAGAGGCCGGGCTCAAGGGTTTTAGGGTAGGCGATGCTCAGGTATCCGAAAAACACGCAGGGTTTATAGTCAATGTTGGCAATGCCACTGCAAAGGATGTGCTGACGCTCATTGAGGTTATCCAACAAAGGGTTAGGGAAAGATATGGGGTAGAGCTTGAACCCGAAATCAAGATAGTAGGCGAAGAATAAAAGGGGTAATATTATGGAGTATCGCTTGATAGCTGATTATCATACGCATACGCGCTACAGCCACGGGAAAGGTACCATTGAGCAGAACATTATGACTGCGCTAAGGCGGGGACTCAAGAGGATTGCCATAACCGATCATGGATTTAACCACATAGGGATGGGCATGCGCCTTGAAGACATAGACAGGATGAGGAGAGAGATCGACGTTTTAAGAAAGAAATATACAGATATAGAGATACTGTTTGGCGTGGAGGCCAATCTGATCAGCCTGGAAGGGGATATAGACATACCGCAGGAGTATATAGGCGCCTTTGACATCATCTTGATGGGGTTTCATAAAGCGGTCATGCCATTGTCCCTTAAGGATGGGTGGAGGCTGTTTCTAAAAAATGCTTTGTGCAGGGCAGTACCCTTCTGTGATGCACAAAAGCTGCGATATGACAACACCATGGCGATGATACGGGCGATGGAGCGCTATCCCATACACACCATCACCCATCCGGGGGCCAAGATTGATATAGACACTCGCCTTCTGGCAAAACACGCTGCTGAGCACAAAGTTTTTCTGGAGATAAACAGCAGCCATGGCTTTATGACCGAGGAGTATGTCAGGGTGGCAATGGAGGAGGGTGCCCTCTTTGTCATAAACAGCGATGCGCATACCCCTGAGGATGTAGGAAATATGGAGAGAGGCCTTATGATTGCCCAAAGGGCCGGGGTTCCTCCTAATAGGATTTTAAATTCCCAAGATTTTTCGTATTAAATGTGTTATAATGTAATAAGAAGTTTTGATATGACGGCGCAATGTATACAAAGGAAGGTAGGTAGTAGGGTGTATGCGCTTCGTGATAGTTACTGGCCTGTCGGGAGCGGGCAAAACCCTTGCTATTCGGTATATGGAGGATATAGGCTTTTTTTGCGTCGACAATTTGCCGCCCAAGCTTATTCCCAAATTTGCCGAGCTGTGTTATCAGTCGTCGGGTAAAATTGATAAGGTTGCCATTGTGGTGGATATCCGCGGGGGAGGGTTCTTTGACGACCTGTTTGAGTGCCTGTACAACCTAAAGGAATTATTGGGATACGACTATGAAATTCTGTTCCTTGATGCAGCCGATGACGTTCTGATAAAGCGGTATAAGGAAAGTAGGCGCATGCATCCCCTGGTAAGAGAGGGAAGAATAATCCAGGGGATAAATATGGAGCGTGAGAGGCTAAAGAGCCTTAAAGAAAAGGCTACTTATGTCATAGACACCAGCTATATGCAACCCAAACAGCTCAAAGAAACCCTTCTCAATCTGTTTGGTGACAGTCAAGCCTCCAATGGCATGGTCATTTCTGTGGTCTCCTTCGGATACAAGAATGGCATTTTGGTGGATGCTGATCTGGTGTTTGACGTTAGATTCCTTCCAAATCCATTTTACATAGATGAGCTTAAAAACCATACCGGCAAGGATGAGGATGTCAAGAAGTATATTTTTTCTTTTCCTGAAACAAAAATATTTTTAAATAAGGTGGAAGACATGCTGGACTTTCTGATTCCTTATTATATTAAAGAAGGCAAATCCCAGCTCGTTATAGGCATAGGATGTACGGGGGGAAGGCACCGTTCGGTAGCCATTGCTGATGCCATCTATGAGATACTCAGAAACAAAGGGCATCGTGCTGATGTTGTGCACCGCGATATCCAGAGTGGGGAAGAGTGATGAGGTATGGAATTTGTATCTGGTATTGTTGTGGGAGTGGCACTGGGAATTAGCCTTTCATACGCCTTTAAGCGTTTTAAGTGGGTACGAGAAGGAAATGAAAAGCTTCAACAGCCCTTCCGCAATAAAATTGGACCATCTAAAGGGCCAAAGGTGGTGGCCATAGGCGGAGGTACCGGGCTTTCAACCCTGCTTAGAGGGCTTAAGCTATACACTCCTAACATAACGGCCGTTGTAACGGTGGCCGATGATGGTGGCAGTTCAGGGATGCTCCGCCAAGATTTGGGGATCTTGCCTCCTGGCGATATCAGGAACTGCATTTTGGCGCTTGCCAATGTGGAGCCCATCATGGAGCGGCTACTTCAATATCGCTTCAAGGAGGGCTCGCTTAAAGGGCAAAACCTGGGTAACCTGCTAATTGCTGCAATGGTTGATATCGCCGGTGGCTTTGTAAACGCCATAAAAGGGGTGAGCAGCGTACTGGCAGTGACAGGCCGTGTCCTGCCGGTATCCCTTGAGAACGTTCATTTGGTAGCGACGCTGGAAGATGGTACCGTTATCCATGGAGAATCCAGGATTCCAGACGAGCAGATTAAAAAGAACAGCCCTATAAAGGAGATTTCTATGGACAATCCCGACTGCAGGGCACTTCCCGACGTGATAAAGGCCATTGAAGAGGCTGATATAGTAGTGCTGGGACCGGGCAGCCTTTATACCAGCATCATTCCAAACATCATAGTTAAGGAGGTAGCCCAGGCACTGCGTCAAAGTCAGGCTTTAAAGATATACGTGTGTAACGTGATGACCCAGCCTGGAGAGACCACGGGCTATTCGGTTGTGGACCACGTCAATGCCATCATAAAGCACGGCGGAGCTGATATAATAGACGTTGTTTTGGTAAATCGTTCAAATTTCCCTGATGAGCTGTTAAAAAAATACAGGCTGGAAGGCGCAGAGCCGGTCGATTGTTCTGATCTGCATAAATTGAGGGATATGGGAATTAAGTACGTGCAGGCTGATCTGTCCGACTTTTCAAGGAGCCTTATTAGACATAATCCCCAAAAGCTTGCTTATGAGATAATCAAGATTGCTCAAGAAGCTGAAAAAAGCCAAAATATGGAGTGAGCTTTCATGTCATTTTCCTCAAGCGTAAAAAGCGAGCTGTGCAGCATGCCGCTAGGTGACGATTGCTGCATGATGGCTGAACTGGCAGCTTTCCTTCGCATAAACGGTACCATGTTATTTATGGGGAATAATGAGGTGGGCTTGTATTTTAGCACCGAGAGCGCTTCGGTGGCTCGCCGCATATTTAAGTTGCTGAAAGGCAGATATAAGGTTCAGCCTGAAATACTGATACGGAAGAATCGAAGGCTTAATAAGAAAAACGTTTATATGATAGCGGTGCTAAATCCTTCGGAGGCAAGGGCGCTTTTAGAGGACGCCCATGTGCTCTACAGTGATAAAATGGGCAACACCAATATCTATGCAGGTATTTATCCTGCTCTTGTTGAAAATGAATGCTGCAAACGGGCTTATTTACGTGCCACTTTTCTCGGTGGTGGCTATATAAGTGATCCGGAGAGAAACTACCATTTGGAAATGGTGACCCATGATTTGCAGTATGCCCAGTCCTTAAGCAATCTCGTAGGGCGTTTTGGCATGCAGGTCAAAATCATGGAGCGAAAAGGTAAGCATGTGCTGTATTTCAAGGAAGGAGAATATATTGCTAATTTTCTCAATATTATAGGTGCTCACCAAGCTTTACTTGAGCTCGAAAATATAAGAGCTTGCAAGGATATGCGCAACAACATCAATCGAATTGTGAATTGCGAAACTGCCAACTTAAGCAAGACGGTCAACGCTGCTATAAGGCAGATAGAGAACATAGAATATATACACCAGAGCATAGGGCTTAATAAACTGCCGCCACAGCTTCGTGAAATTGCGGAGCTGAGGCTTATGTACAGGGATGCTAGCTTGAAGGAATTGGGCAGCATGCTGGTGCCACCCATCGGGAAGTCGGGGGTCAATCATCGTTTGAGAAAGCTGGATGAAATTGCCGATGCGCTGAGAGAAAAGAAAAAGGGGGAGATATAGGTGTTGGAGGCTAAGTTCACCATTGGACATGAGGCCGGACTTCAAGCGCGCCCAGCGGCTTTGTTCGTGCAGGTGGCCAGCAGGTTTGCATCCCGCATATGGGTTGTCAAAGGGCTTAAAAAGGTAAACGCCAAGAGCATCATGGGGGTTATGTCGCTAGGCATACGGCAGGGGGATGAAGTCACCATCATAGTAGAAGGTGAGGATGAAAGCAAGGCCATGACAACCATACAGCGTTTGATTGACTCCAACTTTTCAGAGGTACCGCACAACAGCGCTTCATAGTACATTTGAACGAAGTTTGGAGCATATTGTATATGGTGCGAGAAAGTGTTACAATAATGTCGAGCCATGTAAACTTGTAGAAGGGTGAGGGCATGAGCACCAAGCACGACCTTATAATAGAATACATTAAACAGTTGGAAGTAGGGACGCGCATATCGGTTCGCAAAATTGCCCAGCAAATGGGGGTCAGCGAGGGCACAGCATACCGTGCCATAAAGGAAGCCGAGAGCCTGGAATACGTAAAGACCCTTCCACGAGTAGGTACAGTTCGCATAGAAAAGGTGGAAAAAAGGGATATTGAACGGCTCACCTATGCAGAAGTGGTATCCATAGTGGATGGCATGGTGCTGGGCGGCCGAAAAGGGCTGGACAAGACCTTGTCGCGCTTTGTCATAGGGGCTATGACCATCGATGCTATGAAGAAGTACCTTTCATCGGGAAGCCTGCTGATAGTTGGGAATAGGGAGGAAGCCCATCGGCTTGCACTGGAGAATGACTGTGCCGTCCTGATCACCGGTGGTTTTTCATGTAGCCAGGAGATACGCGATCTGGCTGATGCCAAGGAACTCCCAGTCATAACCTCTACTTATGATACCTTTACCATCGCTACCATGATCAATAAGGCTATATCCGAACGGATGATAAAAAAGGATATTTTGCTTGTGGAAGACATCATGGTGACCAATCCTCACTATCTTAGCGTAAACGATACCATTGAAAAATGGAGAATGCTCTTTTATACCACCGGCCATAGCAGGTTCCCGGTGGTGGATCAGAACCACTGCGTGGTAGGGATTGTCACTTCCAAGGATATAGCTGATGCCGAGGGGAAGTCGGTACAGGAACTCATGACCCCTAACCCGATTACAGTAGGGCCCAAGACCACTATAGCCTATGCTGCCCACATAATGATCTGGGAAGGTATAGAGTTGTTGCCTGTGGTGGAGAACAGGAAACTGGTGGGAATAGTTACCAATCAGGATGTGATAAAAGCGCTTCAGTATATGAGAAGTCAGCCGCAGGTGAGCGAAACGCTGGAGGATATGGTGCTCAAAGGATTTCAGAATAAAAAGATAGAGGACGGTATGGTGTTTTACGGTTCAGTGTCCCCCATGCTGCTAAGCCAAATAGGCACTGCCAGTTGGAGCGCCATGACCATGCTCATGGCCACGGTGGGTAATGTTGCCTTGAGGAAGTACAAGCAGCTGGATATAATACTGGATAGCTTTACCGTATACTTTGTAAAGCCGGTTCAACTGGACGATGAGTTGGAGATCACAGCCAGGGTGATTGAGGAAAGCAGGCATTTTAATAAAGTTGAAGTTACTTGCTTCCATGATAAGGAACTGGTGGGCAAAGCCTTGTTGTCTGCCAAGAACATGAAACGATGAGGAGGCTGGCAAGATGGGTGATTTCGTGCATCTGCACGTCCATACAGAGTACAGCTTGTTGGATGGAGCGGCGCGAATACCTCAGTTGCTTGACAGGTGTAAAGAGTTGGGTATGTCCAGCATCGCCATAACCGACCATGGTGCTATGTACGGTGTGGTGGATTTCTATAGGGAGGCTAAAGAACGCGGCATACACCCGATAATAGGGTGTGAGGTGTATATAGCGCCCCGTTCCATGTATTATAAGGAAGCCCATACCGATAGCAATTATGCCCATCTGGTATTGCTGGCCGAGAACCAGAAAGGCTATAAAAACTTGGTAAAGCTGGTTTCAATGGGATTTTTGGAGGGGTTTTATTACAAACCTCGAATCGATTATAATGTTCTGGAACAGTACAGCGAGGGATTGATTTGCCTTAGCAGCTGTATGGCTGGTGATATTCCACGGCTATTGCTAAGTGGCCAGTATAATCAGGCAAGAGAGCTGGCACTGCGCCTACAGGGTATTTTCGGAAAAGGCAACTTTTATTTGGAGCTGCAGGATCATGGTATAGAGCAGCAGCGCATTGTCAACCAGCGCCTTTTGGCTTTAAGCAGGGAGACTGGGATTCCCGTTGTGGTCACCAACGATGTGCATTATATTGATAGGGAAGACGCTGAGGTTCACGATGTATTGCTGTGCATACAGACAGGCAGCACTGTCGATGAACCTGATCGCATGAGGTTTGAAACCGATCAATTTTATCTTAAGTCTCCCGATGAGATGCTGGCTCTTTTCAAGGATTGTCCTGAAGGCATCGCCAATACGATTGCCATAGCACAGAGATGTAAAGTGGATTTTGACTTTAATACCATACATTTACCAAAGTACGATGTGCCGGAAGGATATACTGCAGCCGAGTATTTGAGGCATCTGTGTTACGAAGGGTTAAAAAGAAAGTATTCGCCTGTAACTCAGGAAGCCAAGGAGCGCCTTGAGTATGAGCTTAGCGTCATCGAACAGATGGGCTATGTGGACTATTTTTTGATAGTATGGGACTTTATAAAATTTGCAAGGGAGAGAGGAATTATGGTAGGGCCCGGCCGCGGAAGCGCGGCCGGCAGTATTGTGGCCTACGTTTTGGACATCACGCAGATCGATCCCCTGCGTTATAATTTGCTCTTTGAGCGCTTTTTAAACCCAGAACGGGTTACCATGCCCGATATAGACGTGGACTTTTGCTTTGAAAGGCGCCAGGAAGTAATAGATTATGTTACCGAAAAATACGGCAAGGATAAGGTGGCACAAATCATCACCTTTGGTACCATGGCAGCCCGAGCTGCCATAAGAGATGTGGGGAGGGCCCTCAATTTTCCCTATGCTGAAGTGGACAGGATTGCCAAGATGGTGCCTTTTGAGCTGGGCATGACCATTCAACGGGCTTTGGAGATAAATCCCGAGCTTAGAAGGCTTTATGAGCAGGACTGGCGGGTAAAAAAGCTTATTGATACCTCGAAAAAGCTAGAAGGTCTGCCAAGACATGCTTCTACCCATGCAGCAGGCGTGGTGATATCCAAGGAGCCTTTAACCGAATACGTTCCCTTACAAAGAAACGATGATTGTATAACCACGCAGTTTGCCATGGGCGTGCTGGAGCAGCTGGGGCTTTTAAAGATGGATTTCCTTGGCCTGCGTACCCTGACGGTTATAAGGGATACACTGGAGCTCATCAAAGCCAATACAGGACAAGAGATAGACATCGAGAACATCCCCTTGGATGATAAAGGGGTTTATAATATGCTGTCGGAAGGGGATACCGACGGCGTATTTCAGCTGGAAAGTGCTGGAATGAGGCAATTTCTTAAAGAGTTAAAGCCCAGCACTTTTGAAGATATAATCGCGGGTATATCCCTCTATCGTCCAGGCCCTATGGACCAGATACCCGAGTACATCTACAACAAAAACCATCCCGAGGCCATAAAGTATATACATCCGTCTTTGGCTCCAGTGCTCAGCGTCACCTATGGATGTATAGTATATCAGGAGCAAGTTATGCAGATTGTTAGGGACCTGGCTGGGTATTCGTTGGGGCGTTCTGACCTGGTAAGGCGGGCTATGGCTAAAAAGAATGCCGAGGTTATGGAACAGGAAAGGCACAACTTTATATACGGTCTTGAGGATGAAAATGGCAATGTGATAATACCCGGTGCGGTTAGAAGGGGTATTCCTGAGGATAAGGCCAACCGAATTTTTGATACCATGGCTGAGTTCGCAAAATATGCCTTCAACAAGTCGCATGCAGCTGCCTATGCGCTGGTGGCTTACAGGACGGCGTGGCTTAAATACCATTATCCTGTTGAATATATGGCAGCTCTAATGACCAGCGTCATGAATAACACCGACAAGGTAGCTGCATATATCCAGTATTGTAGGAAAAAGGGGATAGAGGTGCTGCCACCCGATGTAAACGAAAGCTATGCCAAATTCACGGTGGTGGGCAATAAGATACGGTTTGGACTGGCCGCTGTAAAAAACGTAGGATTGTCGGCTATTAATGCAATTATAGAGGCCAGGGAGAGGAAGGGCAAGTTCAAGAGCTTTACCGACTTTTGCAGGAAGGTGGACAGCAGCGCTATCAACAAAAAGATGATAGAGAGCCTCATAAAATGCGGAGCGTTTGATTCCCTGAAGGTTTATCGCTCGCAGTTGATGGCGGTTTATGAAAAGATATTGGATAGCATAAACCAGGAGCGACGGAAAAACGTTGAGGGACAGCTTTCGCTTTTTGAAATGGGGTATGATTCTGAAGCTGAAAAGTTAAACCATGACTCGTTGCCACAGATGGATGAATTCCCTTTAAAGATACGCCTTAACATGGAAAAAGAGGTAACGGGCATATATATCAGCGGACATCCCTTAAGCGAGTTTAAGGATATACTGGATACCATGAATACCACCCTGGAATTGCGAGGGCTTAAAGTATCAGAAAGAGAATCAGAACATGGTCCCATGGCGATGGACAGCGAGCTGGCCGATGGTTCGCCGTTCACAATAGGCGGCATCATCGTGAGCAAAAAGCTCAAAACCACCCGTAACGATGAGATAATGGCCTTTATCACTCTGGAGGATCTGTATGGCAGCGTGGAGGTCATAGTTTTCCCTAGCACGTATGAGAAATATCGGCCGTTGCTTGAAGAGGACAGCGCTGTCATAATAAATGGTAGGCTCAGTCTTAGGGAAGATGAAGACCCAAAGATTATATTAGATGAAGTACGGCCCCTTGTCAGAACTTCAAAAAATAAGAGGCTATATTTGAAAATTGAAAAGGGGAGCAAGATAGACATAGACAAGCAGATATGTCCCCTTTTACGTAGATACCACGGGAATATACCCGTATATCTATTCATTGAGTCGACGGGGAAAAAATTTCTAGCAAAGCGGGATCTTTGGGTTGAAGGACACCCCGAACTGTTAAAAGTTCTATCAGATGTCTTGGGGCAAAACTGCGTAAAATTAATCGGGTAATGTTAAACTACCAATCTTAAGGAGGGATGGTTATGGGTAATGAGGTTGTTTTGGGCGATTATATATGCGTTTTGGCGCAAGAAGACGGTGTGAGCATCATTGGCATGACAAGAGGCAAGGATACCAAGTTCCATCATACTGAAAAGCTGGATAAAGGAGAGGTGATGATAGCGCAATTTACTGAGAATACCTCAGCCATAAAGGTGCGGGGCAAAGCTAGAATTTTGACAAAGTATGGGGAACTGATATCCGGCAGGGAACAGGATTGATCGTCTTGCAAAGAAGGAGGACCTTGCAATGTGGGTGGTTGTGTATATGGCCCAGGGTAAGGAGATGTCCGATAAGATAGGGGCTCTCTTGACAAAGGAAGGTTTTTTGTTTAAGATAAAACCCATATACAAAAATGTTGATCCTGAAAATAATTATTATAAGATAATGGTTCCAAAGGCTGAAGCAAGCGAGGCTCAAAAGGTGTTGATTGAGAACAAGTATTTATAAGCTGTAATATATGATTTCATTTTATAAGTAGGAGGAATAAGATACATGAAAACCCTAGGCATTTTAACCAGCGGTGGAGATGCTCCGGGGATGAATGCTGCCATCCGTGCAGTTGTCAGAACCGCAATTTACAATAAGGTACGCGTTTTAGGGATAAAGAGGGGGTTTAATGGGCTGATACGCGGTGAAATCGAGGAAATGGATGTTGGCTCGGTAGGGGAGATCATACACCGCGGGGGAACCATATTGCACACCGCCCGCTGCGAAGAATTTAAAACAGAGGAAGGGTTGAAGAAGGCCTATAACATTATCAAGATCTTCGGTATCGACGGGTTAGTAGTTATAGGTGGTGACGGCTCTTTTAGAGGAGCAAGGGATTTGAGCAAATTTGGAATACCTGTGGTGGGAATCCCAGGTACCATCGACAACGATATAGCCTGCACCGATTTTACCATCGGCTTTGACACGGCCGTGAATACCGTTCTCGATGCCTTAAACAAGATCCGCGATACTGTGACTTCCCACGAGCGGGTAAATATCATTGAGGTCATGGGGCGTAATGCAGGCGATATAGCGTTATATGCTGGGCTGGCTGGCGGAGCTGAAGATATAATTGTGCCTGAGATACCTTTTAACGTTGATAATATATGCAGGCGTCTCATAGAGGGGAAAAATAGGGGAAAGGTATCCCATATATTGATCGTGGCCGAGGGTACAAAGAATTCATTCCAGCTGGCCAAGGAGATCGAAGAGAAGACGGGGCTTGAGGTTAGAGTCACCGTGCTTGGGCATATTCAGCGCGGTGGCAGTCCTACGGCTGCAGATCGGATACTCGCCAGCCGAATGGGAGCACATGCCGTCAAGCTGTTGCTCAGCGGTAAGGGTAACAGGGTGGTTGCGATACGCGGCTATCAAATAGTTGACTATGACATCGATGAGGCGCTGTCCATGAAAAAGGATTTCGATTGTGAGATGTATGAGCTGGCAAAGATATTATCCATCTAATTTGCACTAATTTATACGTTATCTGTTTTTTGGAGATGGTATAATGATTGTAGTCGATACCAAGATTAGAGTTCGCTATAAAGAAACCGACAAGATGGGCGTGGTTCATCATTCGAATTATTATACCTGGTTCGAGATTGGCAGAAGCGAATATATGCGCGCGAGAGGCATGACCTACCGCAGCATGGAAGAGAAAGGGCTGATGTTGCCTGTCATAGAAGCCCGGTGTTTTTATAAACAGCCGGCCAAATATGACGATGTCATTGTTATACGCACGCATATGGCTGATTTTAAAGGTGTGAGGCTGAAGATGGAATACGAGGTGATAAGAGAAGAGGATGGGGTGTTGCTGGCAAAAGGTTATACAGTGCATGCCATCACAGATGCAAACCTCAAGCCTGTCAATATAAAGAAGGTGGATTCTGAGCTGTATAAATTTTTTATGGAATGTATAGAGGGGTGAATGATTTGAGCGAGGTATTGGTTGAAGAATACAGGGGAGAAATAGTGGAAAACGTACATAGAGGGTTTATATGCGGTATCTCGAATAGCGGCGAAGTGGTCTATTCAGTGGGGGAACCCGAGCGGATAACTTTTATGCGTTCTACTGCCAAGCCTATTCAAGCCATTCCGGTATTTAAGATGGGACTGATTGAAAAGTACGGCCTGGAGGGTAGAGAGGCTGCAATACTCTGCGCCTCTCATATGGCTGAACCCTTCCATATAGAGGCGCTTGAATCCATAATGGAAAAGACGGGTATTCCAGAAGACCTGTTGATATGCTGTGCCCAGCCCAGGAGAATATACCACAATTGCGCCGGCAAGCACTTGGGGATATTGATGCTATGCAAAGAGTTGGGATATAAGATGGAGGACTACT
This sequence comes from Clostridia bacterium, assembly GCA_017577715.1. Classification (GTDB taxonomy): domain Bacteria; phylum Bacillota; class Clostridia; order Caldicoprobacterales; family Caldicoprobacteraceae; genus Caldicoprobacter. The sequence continues at coordinate 3,704 of PKRC01000021.1, read as the reverse complement.
GGAGCATCGAGCATCCCGTCCAGCAGCTCATCAAGGAGCACATCGCTATGATTTCCGGCTATCCAGAAGAAGATATCCAGATTGGAGTCGATGGTTGCGGCGTTCCGGTCTTTGCCATGCCGCTTATTTTCATCGCCAATGCCTATCTCAGGTTGGCTTGTCCTGACCTTATCAGGGATGCGCAGGTTAGAGCTGCTGTGGAGAAGATAACCAGCCTTATGAACGCTTATCCTGAGATGATAGCCGGTACCAATCGCGTGTGTTCCTTATTGCTTCAGGATGATAATATTGTGGCCAAAGGTGGAGCCATGGGGGTCTACTGTTTTGGGCTTAAGAAAGAGAGGTTGGGGTTCGTCCTAAAAATCGAGGATGGCTCTTCCGATGAGTGGGGTATTATCATTGCTTCTATACTCGAGCAGATTGGGTATGATAATAAGGAAACGATACAGAGATTAAGGGCGGTCTTCCCCAGTGAAATCAAAAATGATAACGGCAGGGTAATTGGGATGCGTAAAGTGAAGTTTAGATTGGGATGAGATTGAGTAGTTTCCAACAGCATCATTGCTTTTAGGCAGCCCATGGGTAACAGTTCGTTACTTCCCTGAATATATTGTAGTGATAGAAATGCCAATAAGGGAGGTAATCGAAACATGGAATATCCTATGGGCTATTATTATCCTTTACAACAATGCCCTGCGGGCACAGTGCCATATATCATAAGGCCAGGAGATACCTTCTTTTCTTTAGCGAGAAGGTTTAATACAACTGTAGCTGCCATAATGGCTGCTAATCCAGGCGTTGACCCCAATCGATTGCAAATAGGTCAGACGATATGCATACCTCAGCCATTCTTGCCACCTTGTCCTGGAGGGAATTATTATACCATACGACCGGGGGATACGCTGTTTTCCCTTGCACGGCGGTTTAACGTTTCGGTGGATGACATTTTGGAAGCCAATCCAGGTATAGATCCTAACAGCTTGAGGGTTGGACAGATAATCTGCATACCTGCACCACCGGTTGATACCTGTCCTGCTGGCACATTTCCATATGTGGTGAGAGCAGGTGACACCTTCTTCAGCCTTGCAAGGAGGTTTGGTACCACGGTAGCTGCTATAATGGCTGCCAACCCGGGCGTAGATCCTAATAGGCTGCAAATAGGTCAGACGATATGCATACCAGGAACTGCGCCACCATCTGGATGCCCTGCAGGCACATTTCCGTATGTGGTGAGAGCAGGCGACACCTTCTTCAGCCTGGCGAGGAGGTTTGGTACCACGGTAGCTGCCATAATGGCTGCTAACCCGGGTGTGGATCCTAACAGGCTACAAATAGGTCAGACGATATGCATACCAGGAACTGCGCCACCATCTGGATGCCCTGCCGGTACGATGCCGTATATCATAAGGGCAGGCGATACCTTCTTCAGCCTTGCAAGGAGGTTTGGCACCACGGTGGATGCCATAATGGCGGCTAACCCGGGTGTGGATCCCAATAGGTTGCAGATAGGTCAGAGGATTTGTATACCCGTGTAAATGTGAAGTGTATTTAGGTAAAAGGGGTCTACATGCTTCATTAGACCCCTTCGCATTTTCTTTAACCTTTTAATAAAAGCAAGCTAAATCCATGTAATTGTTTGAAATACCGGTTTATAAGCTGGCGGATATGGATACGAACAGGGAAGTTCTGCAAAAATATAAGATGTGTTAAAATAAATTAAGGTGTGTGCTGGTTACACACCGTTTCAATAAACATCTTAGCAAAACATCCTAAAATAGAGGAGGAAATCGATGAACCAAAGAGATATACCGGTTATACAAAATCGGGAATATGAGATGCTGGTTGAAGATATAGGCGTTGACGGCGAGGGTATAGGGCGAATAGACGGGTTTACCATGTTTGTGGAGGGCGCTTTACCAGGGGAAAAGGTAAGGATCAGGGCTTTAAAGGTGGGCAAGAACTTTGGATACGGTGAGCTGCTGGAGGTGATTGCACCGTCACCCGATAGGGTGAATCCACCATGTCCTTATTCAAAACGATGCGGCGGGTGTTCGCTTCAGCATCTTTCATATAGTGCCCAGCTAAAGTTTAAAACCCGTCGGGTGCGCGATACTTTACAACGCATAGGGAACATCACGGATGTAAAGGTACATGAAACCATAGGGATGGATAATCCGTGGAGATACCGCAATAAGGCACAGTTCCCCGTGGGGATGGCTGGCGGTTCATTAGCCATTGGTTTTTTTGCTCCCCGAAGCCATGATATCGTTGATATGGATAAGTGCATAATAAATCACCGGATCAACGATAGTGTAATACGAATTATGCGGGATTTTATACAAAGCTATTCCATACCCGTATATGATGAAAGTGCCCACCGAGGCGTTATACGCCATGTGGTAACCAAGGTAGGCTTTAAAACCGGGCATGTGATGGTAGTCATTGTAACAAACGGGAGGAACTTACCGCATAAGGATAAACTGGTGGAGCTTTTGAAGGACAATATACCGGGCATAACCAGCATAGTGCAGAATATAAACCCTAAGAAGACCAACGTAATCCTGGGGCAGGAGAACATCACCCTGTGGGGGCAGGACTATATTACCGATATTCTTGGTGGATTAACCTTCAAGATATCCCCCCTTTCATTCTTCCAGGTAAATCCGGTGCAGACCGAGATTTTATACGGCAAGACGTTGGAGTATGCAGGTTTGAATGGGACAGAAATTGTCATGGACCTATACTGTGGCATAGGGACTATTTCGCTGTTGTTGGCGCGAAACGCCCGTAAAGTATATGGCATAGAAGAAGTGCCTCAAGCGGTGCAGGACGCATGGGAGAATGCCAGGATAAACGGCATATCTAATGTTGAGTTTGTAGAAGGGAAAGCCGAAGATGTCATCCCTCGGATGGTGGATTCGGGGATACATGCCGACGTGGTGGTGCTGGACCCGCCTAGAAAAGGGTGTGATCAAGCGGTGCTGGAGGCTTTGGCACGTATGGCACCGCCAAGGATTGTGTATGTGTCCTGCAATCCAGCTACCCTTGCGAGGGATTTGAAGTTTTTAGCCGAGCAGGGGTATAAGGTGCTCGAGGTGCAAGCGGTGGACATGTTTCCGCATACTACGCATGTCGAGTGCGTGGCGTGGATGTCGCATATTTAAAGGATCAAAGAATTTTATAATTTGAGGAAAAAGAATCATTTTCTGACTGTTATGATATTTCAAGTACCGGTCACATCCCAGCAGGAATGGATTTTGTCGAATCTGCCATAAGAGAACTGTAACTTATATTCTGTGGAGACAGAACTGTAATCTGGGATGATTGGATCTGGGGCAAACCCTATCATGACAGGCAATATACACGGGTATTCATTTTGTGGAGGGACATCGATGAAGGAGAATTTATACTTCAAAAAGGGGAGGTTGAAAGTGTGTTTTGGATGGACGTGGCTGAGTGCATTGCAGCAGTTGAGAATAACCAAATAAAGCACTGCATATCCCCTGATGAACTGAAAATGGTAAAGGATGCTTGTGGGTGCAAATGAACCGGTTAAGTAAAACAGATTAAAAAGGTATGTCAATAGTCTGAGAGAATGTCACCTAAAGGAGGGCAATTTTATTCAGTGAAAATGTCACTATGGGTTTAAAAAATAAAATATTATGAGGGTAACCATAGTCAAAGCTGCAGGATTTTTTCGCTCG
>PKRC01000020.1 GCA_017577715.1 Clostridia bacterium | reverse complement strand
GCCCCCCTCGTATCCTTCAGCATAGTGCGCCAAATCCCCAACACGAGGCTCATACCTAACGTTCATCTGATATGCGGTCCAGTCGGCATAGCGGAATACGGCCTGCCAGGAAGCAAGGACCTGGGCAAAAAGATTGCGGACCAGTTTGAAAAGGGCTTTAAAACCGTTATACTCGAAAATCACGGGGTAGTGACGGGTGGCAAAAACCTGTTTGAAGCATTTATGGCCTTTGAAACGCTGGACTTTTGCGCCAGGCTTGAGCTCAAAGGCCGTAGACTGGGAACCTTACATAGCCTGACCGATAGGCACATTGAAATATCCAAAAACAAGCAGGATGTCACCTTAAACGAGTTCATCCCCAAAAGGTTTAGCAGCGAAGAAAGGGCAGCCAGGCGAGAGATGTGCCAGCTCATACATCGCGCATATGACCAGCAGCTCTTCACCAGCACGCAGGGTACCTTCTCGCAAAGGCTAAGCGATGGCTCCTTTATCATCACTCCATACGGCAAAGACAGGAAGTATCTCACCGAAGAAGACCTGGTACGCATTGAAAACGGATGGAAGGAAGCAGGAAAGAATCCCAGCCGCTCGGTCCTGCTTCACAAAGCCATATACGATAAGCACCCCCACATCAATTCGGTACTCATCGCACATCCGCCCAACATCATGGCTTTTGCCGTCACCGATGCAACCTTTGAGACCAAGACTATCCCAGAAAGCTATATAATGCTGCGAAACATACCCAAATTGCCATTTGGATGCACCTTCATGCAGCCCGAGATGACAGCAGATGCATTTTCCAAGGAGACATCGGTGGTGCTGGTAGAAAACGACTGCGTTATCGTGACCGGCAGCAGCCTGCTCAATGCCTTCGACAAGCTGGAAGTGGCCGAATACAGCGCCAAAGCCATCATAGCGGCAAGAGATTTGGGGGAGCTTGTAACCATCAATGACCAGCAGCTAGCTGAGATTAAAGAAGCCTTTAATCTGTAACACCGCAGTTCTTCGCCCTTGGCGAAGTCGGTATATCCAATGCGCTATCCTTCGCCAAGGGTTTTGCCTTGCCTACTATCAAAGATATTTTATATAGCACCTTCTCCGCTTATGTTGCCTAGAATTGAAATATCGCCACTGGGAGCGAACCTTCACATTGGATTCAAGTTGGGGATTGCACTCGGCTTTGACTATACCGTTTCGAACACAATTCTTGTGAATCTCGCTCATCAGGATGGCATTTACTCCTTTGCCCTGCAGTTCAGGCTTTACCGCCACCAGGCATAAATCGATGATATCGTTCTTCTTCAACGCTTTTAAGATATGGAGAAAGCCAAACGGGAAAAGCCTTCCGTTGGCCTTTCTCATTGCCCGCGTCAATGATGGAAATGCAATGGCAAACGCCACTACTTCGCCATCTTGATTTAAGACTACCTTCACGTAGTCCGGGTTTATAAAGCTAAAATACTGTTTGGTGTATAGCTCTACCTGCTTATCGCTTAGCGGTACTACGCCGTAAAGGTCCTTATAGGCCTCATTTAACAGGTTGAAAATGCCCTTGACATAAGGGAGAAAATCTTTAGGCCTTTTGGCGTCCAATACCTTGAGATTAAACCTCCTTAAGGCATCCTGGGACGCCCTTTGTATAACCTCGGGTAGCTGCTGCGGAACCTCCAATTCGTATTCAAGCCAATCTACATCTTTAACGTAGCCGTTGTTTTCCAGATGAACTGGATAGTACGGATAATTATAGATGGTAGTAAAGGTACCCATCTCATCAAATCCTTCTACCAGCATACCCTCTTTGTCAAGGTCGCAAAAACCCAGAGGGCCATGTATGCCTGTCATTCCCTTTTCCCTTGCCCAATTTTCTACAGTTTCAAGCAATGCTTTTGATACCTCAGGATCATCTATAAAATCTATCCATCCAAAGCGTGCATTCTTTTGTCCCCACTTCTCTATGTATCTATAATTTATTATACCGGCAATCCGCCCCACAACCTTGCCATCTTTAAACGCCAACCAATATTTGGCTTCACAATACTCAAAAGCGGGATTCTTATCCTGGCGAAGGGTGTTCATCTCGTCCAGCACAAGAGGTGGCACCCAGTATTTGTTTCCCGCGTACAACTTATAGGGGAAATAGATAAAGCGCTTTAAATCCTTTAGCGATTTAACCTCTTTTATCTCTACCACGTTATGACCCCCTCACGTGTGTTTGACATTCCATCAATTTTTGTCTGGATCCCACTGTTCAAGCCGTTGCATGAATATGGAGTAAAGCTCCTCTTTGCTGTATTGGAGATGATAAGCCTCGATAAACAGATAATCCAATATTCTGTTCATAAATTCCGAGCGCTGCTGGGCTGAAACCTTAAGAGTCGTTTTGCCCACAAATGCCCCGATTCCACGGGTGGTACATATGATGCCCTCCCTCTCCAGTTCCTGATAAGCCCGCGCCACAGTATTGGGGTTTACCCCCAGTTGGCGGCTGAGCTTCCTTACGGAAGGGAGCTTATCGCCGGGTGCAAGGACCTTGCTTGCAATGAGCCCCTTTATTTGAATTATGATTTGCATATAAATGGGTATGGGCGCATCAGGATCGATGACAATATTTAGGGATCTGCTTTTCAACTTCATGTTATTCTCCTCTCCCCCAAATAGCCAGCCCCATCACCGCATAACAACAAACTCCGCACTGATATAAATTGAATATGTGTGTATTAGTGAATTGGTACACTATTACACTAGCACAGCACTATGGCAATGTCAATATCTTTTATCACACAAAATTCGTGTTGTTCGACTGCTTTAAATTCATATGTGTATAGGGCCAAAAAAACAAACGCCCATGCATTTGCGCATGGACGCTATCGGTTAAAATCCAATTGGTCAATGCAAATTTATTAAATATTCAAAGGTTAATCCAAAGGCAGGCGTTCCAAACAGTATTCCTGCTATGATGAGCAATCTGAAGGCCTCCCAATAGGTGATCTCCCGAACCCCAAATATCCTGGTTATGGTGATATTCCACAACCACTGCAGCAAGGCGCTTAGCCCAAGACACAAGGCAATTGCCAACGCTATAAATTCCACCACTACCATGGTTTATCTCCCCCCTTCCCTTTATTTATTAAAAAAGCTATCCACAGCACAATGCCGCCCTTCACTTTCCCCGTTGGCTCACTTTAGATATTCCCGGTTTACGATATATGGGCATTCCTTCCCTGTTAAAACGTCGATGAGGTTTTTGACAGCCATATTGGCCATGGCTTTTATAGCATCCACCGTGCTAAAACCTATAAGGATAATCAATCAAAAATTTGCTTCACATACTGCTGTATTGCTTAAGGAGTTGCTGTTTCAATTCCCACAACGGCAGAGAAAGGTCAACGTAATAGTTATGGGGATTTTCAAACCTCAATACCTCCGGCCATAGCGTATTTACCTGTTCCTGGCAGTATGCCCTTATGCTGTGAATATCTGGGCTCTCATATACACACCTGCCCTTATCAAATATCTTTACGAGGAGCTTTCGGGCCACGAAATTGGTCACCGTCTTGCGCTTCCAGGTGTGTACGGGATCAAAGATCTCGTACGGCTGGGTATCATCTATCATCTCATCGTGCAAAGTAATGACGTCGGCAATGGCTTTGCCCGTCTCTCTGTCATACAACCTGTATACCTGTTTGAAGCCCGGATTGGTTATCTTCTCCACATTTTCGCTTATCTTTATCTTAGGTATAATCTTGCCGTTTTGCTGCACCGCAACCAACTTATACACTCCACCAAAAACCGGGTCGCTGCTAGAAGTAATGAGCTTCTCACCCACCCCAAAAACATCCACAGCGGCTCCTTGTTGTAATAGGTCCCTTATTATATACTCATCCAGCGAGCTCGAAGCGATGATCTTGCAATCTTGGAATCCTGCTTCGTCAAGCATCTGCCGGGCTTTTTTGGACAGATAGGCTATATCGCCGCTATCTATTCGTATGCCCTGAGGTCTATATCCCCTAGGGACCACTTCCTCCTTGAACACCCTAATGGCATTGGGCACACCGCTCTTGAGCACGTTATATGTGTCCACCAGTAATATACATTTATCGGGATATGTTCTGGCATATGCGCGGAAGGCCTCCAGTTCCGATGGAAACATCTGCACCCAGCTATGGGCCATGGTCCCCACCGCCGGAATCCCAAAATCCCTCTCGGCTATGGTACAAGCAGTGCCCACGCATCCACCTATATAGGCCGCTCTCGCACCAAGAACCGCACCATCATAACTCTGTGCTCGGCGGGAACCAAACTCCATGACCGGCCTTCCCTGCGCCGCTCGCACAATTCGGTTGGCCTTGGTGGCAATAAGGCTTTGGTGGTTTATGGTGAGGAGCACCATGGTTTCTACAAATTGAGCCTGGATGACCGGCCCTACAACCGTTACAATGGGCTCATTGGGAAATATGGGCGTACCCTCAGGAATTGCCCATACATCACACTCAAACTTGAAGTTTTCAAGGTACTTTAAGAACTCTTCGTTGAACATCTTCTTGCTGCGCAGGTACTCTATATCCTCCTCGGTAAAGCGCAGATTCTTTAAATATTCGATCAACTGTTCAACTCCCGCCATGATGGCAAAGCCACCGCCATCAGGCACTTTCCTGAAAAACATGTCAAAATAAGCTATGGTGTCCTTAAGCCCATGCTCAAAATAGCCGTTGGACATGGTAAGCTCATAAAAATCGGTGAGCATAGTGAGGTTCTTCTTTTCCTTCCAATCAATCCTAACCAATTCCTTCATCTCCTAGCACCTAAACTTTTATAAGATCATCGCACACCCATTCAATGAGGCGAAACGATGCCTCACGAATGTTCATATAAAATCTACACGACAACACTGCAATCCCATTGGGGATTGAATCTATACAGTTTTTCTTCACCGGCCCATGGCCTATTTTCATTATCCGTAGCTTCTATTACCATACCCGTTCTCAAAATTTCATCCCTAAACCAGTCCATTGCAAGCTTTTGGCCAGATATAGCTTCATAAACCCCTTTTAACTGCTCCATTGTAAAGCAAGCAGGCATTATACTTAAAGCCACAGGGGTAACCCATATCTTTCTTCTGAGTTGCAAAAGCCCATAGGTAATTATCACGGCATGGTCAAAAGCAATGCCCTCCGCTTCCAGCAGCTTATACTCCCTCTTCACTACTCCGTTTTCCACTCTCTTTATGGCTTTGACTATACCATACAGCTGTTGATGATCATCAGAAAGGGTAAGTCTGAAATCTGTCTCCAGAGTAGAACCGTTTGAAGCAACAGCCTTCTTTTCATCCACAACCTCAAGGTTTGCCCTAAACCATTTAGCATCGCTGGCATCATCTCCGGCACTCACTTTCAATTTTGAGCCGTCAACCAAAGCCATGTAAGTGATGCTAACCACATGGGTGCGGGGGTCACGCCCCGGTGCACCCCAGGTATAAAGCTGCTCAAGGTAGACTTCATCTATACCGGTTTCTTCTTTGAGCTCCCGCAATGCCGCATCTTCCGGGGCTTCGTTACGGGTGACAAATCCCCCTGGGAGGGCCCACCTGCCTATAAATGGATGATCCCCCCTCTTTATCATCAACACCTCTACATGTTTGGAAGATGTTGCAGAAGCACAGAGCTTTTCATCGTCTCGTACGGTAAATAGAAGCATATCCACCGTAAGTGCAGGATTGCTTGTAGCATATTTATCAGGATCATACTGCTTTAAAAACTCCTCTTCGGTCAAGCCTTGGGCGTTGACCATCTTGTCCGACATAACTTCTCAGCTCCTCAGTATTTTATACAACCTAATTTATCATCTTAAGGATAGTACTCATACATTTTTTTGTCAAGTTATTGTACGCTGCTGCACCCAATAATGTTACGCTTTTCATTTGGCCTCTTTTTATGTGGTTTAATAAAGGCTCAATGAAAAAGCAGCCCATTACACACCCCAAACCGCAAGCTGATTTTTAAAGATAATTATCATGTCTTTTAAAGCATCACAAAACTCGCTTAACACCTCTTATAAAACGGTATACGCTGTCGAGCATTTCATCTCTGCTGGCTGCCTTCTCTATCAGCGATACTATGGCGCTACCTATGATTATGCCGTCACAGTAGTCCTTAAGCTGCGATGCCATGTCCGGGTTTGATATACCAAACCCTATGGCTTTGGGCATATCTGTATATCTTGACACCTCTTCCATATAGTCCTTTATGTTGGTTTGAATCTCGTCCCTTTCCCCGGTAACACCGGTTGTGGAAACGCAGTACACAAACCCGCCTGCGTTTTCAACAATCTTCGGGATTCGCTGATGGGATGTAGGCGCAACGAGTGGGATAAGGTGTATGCCGTATTGTTTTGTTATGTCAAAAACCTCTCCCCTCTCCTCCAAAGGCAGGTCAGGAATTATAATTCCATCTATGCCAACATCGTGTGCTTCTTTCACAAACCTATCTATACCGTATTTAAATACCGAGTTATAATAGACCAGGTATATCAGAGGAATCTGTGTGGCCTGCCTGACTGACCTTACCATGTTCATTATATCGGCTATTTTTATGCCATTATTGAGCGCCCTCGCCGAGGCCCTCTGAATGACCGGCCCATCAGCCAGAGGGTCGGAATAGGGTATGCCCAGCTCGATGATATCCGCCCCCGCCTTTTCCATTTCAATGATCAAGTCGGCAGTGGCACCAAGATTGGGATCCCCGGCTGTGATGTAGGTAATAAGCGCTTTGCTGCCTTTCTCCCGCAAATCATTGAACACCATATCAATCCTGTTCATAGTCAAGTCCATCATGTTCATACTTCCACCTCCGGCAAGCTTGCAACTGTCTCAACATCTTTATCTCCCCTGCCTGATAGATTTACGATCACTATTTTATCTTTCGGTAGCTGTGGAACCAGCTTCAATGCATAGGCCACTGCATGGGCGCTTTCCAGAGCCGGAATTATCCCCTCTGTTCTGGATAGCTCCACAAAAGCCTCCACTGCTTCCCTATCTGTCACGGCGACATATTCGGCCCTCCCGATTTCCTTGTAATACGCGTGCTCTGGGCCTACCCCCGGATAGTCAAGCCCTGCCGAAATGGAATGTACGGGCATGACCTGCCCTTCGCTGTCCTGAAGGAGCAATGTCTTCATGCCGTGCAGCACGCCCACGCTCCCCTTTGCCATTGTAGCCGCGTGCTTTCCGGTCTCCAATCCCAATCCCGCGGCTTCAACGCCAATCAGCTTTACTTGCTTATCGTGATAAAAGGGATGAAATATGCCCATCGCATTGCTTCCACCCCCTACACAGGCAATGACATAATCCGGCAACCTCCCTTCCTTTTCCAATATCTGTGCCCTGGCCTCTTCCCCTATCACCTTTTGAAACTCCCTTACGATGGTTGGATAAGGATGAGGCCCCACCACCGAACCCATCACATAAAATGTGTCCTCTATTCTGGTTACCCAGTCCCTTATGGCTTCGTTGACGGCATCCTTTAAAGTGCCGGTACCCGATTCTACGCTGTGTACCTTGGCCCCAAGAAGCCGCATTCTAAACACGTTTAAAGCCTGCCTCCTTACATCTTCTTTGCCCATGAAGATCTCGCACTGCATGCCAAACATAGCAGCACCGGTGGCGGTAGCTACACCGTGCTGGCCGGCCCCAGTTTCGGCTATCACCCTCTTTTTCCCCATTCGTTTGGCCAGGAGTATCTGTCCCAAAACGTTGTTGATCTTGTGTGCCCCCGTGTGATTCAAATCCTCACGCTTTAGGTACACCTTGGCCCCGCTCAATTTCTCGGTAAGGTTTTGTGCAAAATACAGCGGAGTGGGCCGCCCCGCATATTCCCTTAGGTAATAGCGGTACTCCTGCATGAAATCCTCATCCTGTATGGCAGCGTTGAATTCCTTTTCAAGCTCGATCAACGCATTCATTACCGTTTCGGGCACATACTGACCCCCAAATATGCCAAATCTACCTGTTATGCTTTTCAAAGCTCCTCACCCTTTCTACAAATTCTTTCATCTTTTTGTAGTCCTTAAATCCGCCAGTTTCCACGCCGCTACTGACGTCCACAGCATACGGCTTTACTCTAGCTATGGCTGAACACACGTTGTGTGAATTAAGCCCTCCTGCCAAAATAAGCTTACTATTAAACGACACGCCTTCTAATAAACCCCAGTCAAACGTTTGGCCCGTTCCTCCATACCTTCCCTGCACCGCCGCATCCAACAGTATGCCATCCACCCGGTATTCGCCAGCCCGTACCAAACCATCTTCGCCTTTTACCCGTATGGCCTTCCACACCTCAACGCCGTACACGGCATATGCGGCGACCTCGTCAGGGGTTTCATCCCCGTGAAGCTGAACCACATCTAGGCCTAAAGCGCTGCAAGCCTCTTTTATAAATTCCCGGCTTTGGTTAACAAACACCCCCACTTTTCTTATGCCTTTATCCAGCCGGGCAATCAGCCTTTCGGCGTGCTGCAAATCCACCCTTCTGGGACTTTTCGCAAACACAAACCCCGCATAATCAACTTTTAACTCGTTGACGTAATCAATGTCCTGATACCTCTTAAGGCCGCATATCTTTATCTTAACCACCTTAAGGTCCACCTCCCCAAATGCCCCCTAGAGTACCTTATTCAAGAGCACCTATTTATTATTGGCCATTAAAAGCCCCTATGGTGTCTGCCACGCCGTCGACTTTAAACCTAGCCTACAGTAAACGTCCCGCTATCCATCGCATTATAAATATTGAGCATCCTTAAAGAGGATCGTCATACAATCATCCCCTTAAACCTCCTGAGAGTCCCTACCACGTCGCTGGCCCTCATCAAGGTTTCGCCTATCAAAAAGGCATCCACCCCCATGGACTTAAGGCGCCTTATATCCTCACCCGACTTTATGCCGCTTTCCGACACCTTCACAGTATGCCTGGGGATTATCTTTATGAGCCTTTCGGTGGTATCAAGGCTTACTTTGAAACTCTTAAGGTCCCGGTTGTTTATGCCTATCATTTCTACACCGCAATCCAGCGCAATTTCAAGCTCACTCTCGTCGTGGACCTCCACCAGGCATTCCAGCCCCAGGGATTTTGCCAGGCTGTAAAACTCCTTCAAACGCTTCCCCAAGACAGCCACTATGAGCAGGACGGCATCGGCTCCCAGCGCCTTTGACTGATACAACTGATATGGGTCTACTATAAAATCCTTTCTAAGTACGGGACAGGAGACCGCCTGTTTGACCTGCTGCAGGAAAGCATCGCACCCCATAAAGTACTTATCCTCGGTCAAAACCGAGATAGCATCCGCCCCGCCCTCCTGATACATCCTGGCAACATCAACTGGCACTATATCCTCCCTTATAACGCCTCTGGAGGGGGATGCCCGCTTTATCTCGGCAATAATCTTTACTTCATCTTGACTCCCACAGCTGCTCTGGCGCAGCGCTTTAGCAAAATTTCTGTGTGGAAGCGCAAGTTGTATCTCCTTTTCCAGCACTTTTAACGGCTTCTTTCGCTTTTGCTCCTCCACGCACTTTTTCTTGTAAGCCACTATCTCGTCAAGAAACATGGCCCACCTCCCTGCTCACCCTTATGAATTCTTTTAATTTTTCATATGCCGCGCCTGAATCGATCAGATACGTGGCTTTTTCAAGCCCTTCCCTTATGCTCTCGGCGGCATTGCCGACATACAGCGCAGCGGCAGCATTCAACAGGACTATATCCCGTGCCGGCCCTCTTTCACCTTTTAATATCCTCATTATCAACTCAGCGTTGTGTTTTGCATCACCACCTGCAATGTCTTGTAGCCTCGCATAAGGGATACCATATTCAGCTGGATCTATCTCATAATCGATTATTTCTCCGCCCTTAATCTCGCTCACAATTGTCCTTGTTGTGGTGGTAATCTCATCCAGGCCGTCAAGTCCGTGCACTACCAGCGCCCTTTGAGTACCCAGGTTCTTGAGCACCTCCGCCAGGCTGTGCACCAGCCGCCCGTCATACACCCCTAAGACTTGACCCTTAACGCCAGCAGGGTTGGTGAGCGGCCCCAGTATGTTAAAGATAGTTCTTACCCCCAGCTCTCTCCGTAGCCCAACTACATTCTTCATGGACACATGGTAATGGGGAGCAAACAGGAAGCCTATGTGCGTTCTTTTGATGCACTCCACTACCATCTCAGGCGACATCTCAATCTTGACGCCCAAAGCCTCAAGCACATCGGCGCTTCCGCTTTTGCTGGACACCGCCCTGTTGCCGTGCTTTGCCACCTTCACCCCGGCAGCCGCAGCGATAATTGCCACAGCCGTTGATATGTTAAAAGTTCTGCCGCCATCCCCCCCGGTGCCGCAGGTATCTATTGCATAGTCATCTAGCTCCACTCTTTTAGCCTTAAGCCTCATGGAAACGGCGCATCCGGTTATCTCGGGAATGGTCTCCCCCTTCATGCGCAGCGCCACCAGGAAAGCGCCTATCTGCGACGGCGTAGCGTTGCCATCCATTATATCGTCCATGGCCAACGCCGCCTCCTGCTGAGTCAAATGCTCGCCCGACACTATCTTTTTCAGCGCTTCACTCAACACCTATAATCCCTCCCATGAAATTCCTCAATATTTTCTTTCCATGCTCTGTTAAAATAGACTCAGGGTGGAACTGTATGCCGTATACTGGCAGGCTTCTGTGGCTCACCGCCATAATGGTGCCGTCCGGCGTACGGGCCGTAACCTCCAGCTCCGGCGGTAGGCTCTTCTCATCCAGCACCAGGGAATGATACCTGGTTGCGCGTATGGGATTTTTTACGCCGCACAGTATACCTTTCCCGTTGTGTATCACCATGGAGGTCTTACCGTGCAGTATTCTATCGGCGCGCACCACTTTGGTACCGTAAGCATATCCTATGGCCTGATGCCCCAAGCAAATGCCGAGAAGGGGAATCTGGCCATTAAGCTTTCTTATAAGCTCTACGCATATGCCGGCATCTTCAGGTCTGCCCGGCCCCGGCGACAGCACTATCCTCTTGGCTCCTGAATCTATAACCTGCTCCACCGTCACCTCGTCGTTTCTGACCACTTCTACATGGGGATAGATTTCGCCAATGTACTGGTACAAATTGTAGGTGAACGAGTCATAGTTATCGATCAAAATCACCATCTCAGAGCACCTCCTTAAGTGCCATAGCCTTGTTGAGCGTCTCCTGGTATTCAAGTTCGGGAACAGAATCGTATACAATCCCTGCACCTGCCTGGATATACGCCTTTTGACCTTTGAAAACAATTGTCCTTATGGCTATACACATATCCATATTGCCCGTATAAGCAAAGTATCCAACCGCCCCCGCATATATGCCTCGCCTTGTATTCTCCAGCTCATCGATTATCTCCATGGCCCTTATCTTGGGGGCGCCTGATACTGTGCCGGCCGGTAAGCAGGCCACCAGGGCATCAAAGCAATCCTTGTCATCCTTGAGCCGACCCGACACGGTGGAGACTATATGCATAACATGCGAATACATATCCACACCTAGAAATCTGTCAACTTTTACCGAACCAAATTCGCTCACCTTGCCGATATCGTTTCTGCCCAGGTCCACCAGCATTACGTGTTCGGCCCGCTCTTTCTCATCCGCAAGAAGCTCCTCCTTTAATCTCTCGTCTTCCTCATTTGTCCTGCCCCTTGGCCTAGTGCCAGCTATAGGGTTGGTCTTTACCGTTCGTCCCTCAACGCTCACCAGGCTTTCTGGGGATGAACCAACGATTTGGAAATCTTCAAAGTCTATATAAAACATATACGGTGAAGGATTGAGAAAGCGCAGCTTTCTATAAGCGTCAAATGGCCTGGTATGAGTGATTACAGTCAGTCTCTGGGATAGAACCACCTGAAACACATCCCCGGCGGCTATATACTCTTTTGCTCTTTGGACAATTCCGCAAAAGCTCTCCTTATCGTAATTGGAATAAATGTCCTCCAGGCCGCTTGTCATATCAAGTGGATGAATCTCTTCCATTTTGATAATTTCATCTTTCATCCAGATCAATCTATCTACAACATCGCTGTATTCTACCTCGTCCTCCGGCAATACGTTGCAGATAATGGATACAATGTGATAAAAGTGGTCGTACACTATGATATCTTTGTAGAACATCAGATAAGCCTCTGGCACCTGAATTAAATCCGGATTTTTGTCGGGGAGCTTTTCGTACTGCCTCACCACGTCATAGCCCACATACCCCACCGCGCCCCCTGCAAAAGGAGGTAGTTCCACCCCCGATGCCGTGCCGTATCGGCTTATGTGCTTTTTTACCTCGTCAAGAACTTTACCGGTGACAATCTCGGTTTTGCCATCTTTCTCTATAAATACCTGGTCTCCATAGCTGCTAATCATCATGTAAGGGTTACAGCCCAGGAAGGAGTATCTGCCCCAGTTCTTGCCGCTTTCCACGCTTTCAAGCAGAAATTTTTTCTTACCCTTTAAACTGTAAAACAAGCCAATTGGAGTAAGCTCATCGGCATTCAGTTTCAACACCATGGGTACAACGCCGCCTTTTTCCCTCAATTTTCTAAACTCCGGTTCACTAGGAAATATCATTTTTGCTCACTCCTTTCGTTATTGAGTTAAATTTTTAAATAAAATGCTGTTCAAAAGCTTATAATGTCTCCTGCGAAGCCTGTGAAAGGCTAATGATGTCTAAATGTTTTGCCAAACATCTAAATGGTGCAAACCGAAAAATATTTATTTAAAGCAGTACATAAAAACAAAATCTTCAGCACAATAAGTGCAACCAATCTGTGTAAACAAAATCTTCAGCAAGTTGATTTTAAGCCAACTCAAAGAAATATAACGAAAAAAGGGTACCTCATCCACATGGGACGAGGTACCCCTCGCGGTGCCACCCAATTTCGGCCGGATTAGATGGCGGTTATATCAAAAAAGGCATTTCACCCTTTAGGGCGAAATGCCTGAGCACTCCGCTAGCCACCTAAACGCAGCCATCTCGTTCCAGGTACAGAAGCTTGCGCTTCGATACCCTGTCCTTTTAACGGTGGACTACCGGTTCATGCTACTTGAAGTTCGCACAACTTCTCCCGGGCCCATTCAACGGCACCCATCGGTACCGGGATCCCACCATCCCCGGCTCTCTGTGACCTGGCCATGCCGCCTACTCTTCCCGTTCATCGAATTTGGCTGTTTCTATGTTTTAATATTTTACATTAATAATATAAAGAAAGTTGATATATGTCAAGGGGTTAACAAGAGATTTCTCACAAAATTTTCTTCGCTTATGTTAGACCTTCAATTCGGCCAAGTTAACCGCTAAAACGTCTTAAACAAGATTCAGTACGAAAATTTTGTGCAAACAAGTGCAATGAAAATGTATAAATTTACCAATAATTGATATACCAATAATTACATGAAGGGTAATAGCCACCTTTGTCGAAATAGTTACTTATCACAAAAAAATAAACGAAAAGTGGTATTACCCTATGGGTAGAATAACATTTTCAGCTACTGATTGCAATACCAATGAGACTATTTCGGTGTGGCTGGCTTCAGTACTACAGTTTGCTCTCAATATTGGCTTTTTCAAACCTTTTGAAACTTTTAAACTCAACATGAAGAAGGTTCGCTATACCGTTACTCAGAAATTGTTTACCCTTATAGCTTCTATTATTATGGGATGTGAATATACCAAAGATATCAATGAAGTATTAGGCCTAGAAAGTGTGGCTGCTAATATGCTTTCTATGGAGCGATTTCCTGACCAATCGCAGATAAACAGATTGTTGACTCGTACTGATGAAGAAAGTGTAACCCAGCTTAGGAATATTCATAACCAGCTGTTTACGGAGCATAGTCACTCTATACATTCTCCTGAGCCAGTGGTAATAGATATTGATCAATCTGGTTTGTTGGCCAGCGGGAAGACCTATGAGTTCGCTAGCAAGGGTTATTTTCCCAATAAAGCAGGTAAAAAAGGTTATCAGCTGTCGGTGGCTTTTGCAGGAGAACATTCGGAGAGTGTTGACTTATATTTAGACCCAGGGAATACCCACTGTCAGAATAGATTGGAAGACTTATTATCATCGATAACCTCCAAGTATACAGAACACCTTAAAGAGGGGAGGTTGATAGTCAGGCTGGACAGTGGTTATGGTTCTTTAGAAAACATAGAAAGACTTATGAGTATTAAAGGACTTAAATTTATTATTAAGGGATATTCTACAAGAACAGCAGCCATTATTGCAAAAGAGGTACCGAAAAGTGCATACAAGCAGGTAAGTGACGGAGCGTGTGGATATATGAATTTCCTCAAGAAGGGAGAGTGAGAGTTATACTGGTACGGTTTCGAGGGAAAGATGGTAATTTAACGTATACGTTGCTTTATACTAACATCAGCAGGAAGAAGTTATCTT
Organism: Clostridia bacterium; assembly: GCA_017577715.1. Taxonomy (GTDB): domain Bacteria; phylum Bacillota; class Clostridia; order Caldicoprobacterales; family Caldicoprobacteraceae; genus Caldicoprobacter. The sequence goes on along the minus strand of PKRC01000020.1, from coordinate 25,918 downwards.
GTGTGGAAGCTTTTCATTTTTACAATGGGAGGCAACGATAGAAGCATTTTTCAAGATAGCGGAGAACACGTATGGTATAAAGAACCTGAGGACCAGCAAATTTTATGGGATTTATACTTTTTTGTGGATGATGGCCATGACACACAATCTTATCACTTGGTTTAAGGTGACAAAGCTTGAGGGTAGCGAGCTTAAGGGAGCAGGGGTAAAGACTTTAGTGGAGAAATGTTCTCGAGTTAAAGGTTTTGTGGAGAGGACAGCAGAAGGGATACGGGTAATGATACCGCCGCTTACCAAGCTGGCTAAGCTGTTAATAGAAGCGTTAACAAAGCCAAAGTATGTCCAGTTGAGTTTCCTTATTTAACCATTTGTTAAGGTGATGTTTGCACAAAATTTAGGTAGGTAGTAAATAACAAAAATATCTCAAAAACTGCTAAAACATCATAAATCTCAAAGGACTTAAAAACTGTCCTCGAAAATTTTGTTTAGTCTTATTCACCCCAGTATCAGATCACCAAAAAACTCAGGCCTGTGGAAATCAGGATGGGGAGTATCAATTCTATTCCAGCAACCCCAATGTGGATATTTTGTTTTATCTCCACATTTATAAAAATTGGCCTTTATCCTCTTACCACAACGAAAATCCTGCCCTCCATAATATTTCTCTATAAAATAAAAGGGAATTGAAATATTCGACTGTCCACAGTGGGCCCTTGTAGCTCTGAACTGAACCCTTGGTTACTGAAGTAGTGATATCAAATATTTCAGGGCTAACGTCGTTAATAAGCACGCGGCTGTAGCGATCTGCACATATCCCCAATAAAAAAGCGCCAATGGGATTTATCTCAAAGTTTATGTACCTATCATCATGTTCAGGGTCTGGATTGAAAAAGAATTCAACACAACTATCTGTGCACACAGGATCATTAATGTTTAAGCATTCAGCACGTATTTCCTGTTCGAAAGCTTTAAACAATAAGTAAAACCTTGTCTCAGAATAAAAGATACGCACTTCCGTCCTGGGCCTATAACCATTTTCATTCCAAGGAAAATTATCAATGACCAAAGGAGGTATTTCTTCTCACACTTTCGGGTCCACTTTTGAATCCTCAATATAGCGCACCTTCCAAACCCGAGCATTACTCATAGAGCTTCCCCCTTATACACTATTCTCCCTTCAACCATCGTCAAATGAACGTTTATATCATCATCGAATATGACCAGGTCAGCGTCCTTGCCAACGGCGATGCTTCCTTTCCTATCATCCACCTTCATGATTCTCGCCGGCGTAGCGGTCATCATCTGAACAGCTTCCATCAAGGGCACCTGGGCCAATTGCACCATAGTCCTGACCAATCGATCAGCAGTTGCCACGCTCCCAGCAAAGGCAGTGCGATCCGGCAGTTTTGCTACCCCCTCTTCCACAATGACCTTCTGCCCTTCTTTTAGGCTGCCTGCCATCCATAAAATCATGCCCGCCACCACCGTGGGTGTGGATATCGATAAACCCTGGTGAAACATAATACCCCTTTGCATCTATGGCAATGCATTCTGAAACTGGGAGTCTGCCCCGGCTCACCTCCACAATTTTACCGTTTTCCACCAAAATGCTGCCGTTGTCAATTAAGCGATAAAGAGTAAGGATTTTTGCATTAAAAATCAATATCCTATCCATCATAGCCCCTCTTCCCCCATTAAAACAGTTTGATATACACTTTTAGGTCACGTTCTTATATGTTTAAACGCAGTTTTATACTTTAAATACATTTTAAGGTGTTTTAAAACAAATGCATTATTTAAATTACAAAGCGAAGCCTTCACCAGGCCTATTAACACAGAGTCTAATAACGTACCTTTATAATATACGGGACAATTTTATCGTCTGACATCTCAATAACCCCAGCCGTTGGCCCTGTACTCTCCCTGGGTAGAGAGACGCTTCCCGGGTTCATAAAGACAATGTCACCCTCCCAAAAAACCTCAGGCACATGGGTATGCCCGAAAAGCACCACATCAAAGCCATTTTTTCTTGCGAAGTCCACAAGGTAGCTTGTCCCCCATTTCACCCTATAAAGGTGCCCATGGGTTAAAAATATTCGTTTACCCTTCAGCTCAATCTCCCTTGAATAAGGAGCTTGTCCGGAAAAATCGCAATTTCCTCTGACGTATACCACCGGCACTTCTAATGACTTTTCAAGATACGCAGCATCGGAACATAAATCTCCAAGATGGATAAGCATATCCACTTCTCCTATGTTTTTTAAAGCCCTGTCAATGGCAAACCTTTTACCATGGCTGTCGCTAATTACTCCAATCCTCATACTTTAGTCCCATCCCCGTTATCGGCAATTTTAAGGCAACGATCAATTTTGTGCATTAAACTTTCCAAGACTAAAATCGCGCGACCTCCACTTCATCCGCCTTATAACCCATCATCTCCATCACTGAATGCCGTACAGCCATTTTTTAGGCTGTGTTATTCATTTTTGCTAGCATCAAGATCACAACAGTTCTGTACAATCAGCTCCTTGAGCTTTCGCAAAGCTATGCCGCGGTGGCTGATCCTGTTTTTTTCCTCGGGAGTAAGCTCCGCAAATGTCTTCCCAAGGCCGTCCACAATAAAAAGCGGGTCATAGCCAAATCCCCCGCTGCCCGAGGGCTTAAAGCCTATCCTGCCATAGCACTCTCCTGTAGCCTCAAGCATCCTCCCATCGGGATAAGCCAGCACCACTACGCAGCGGAACACCGCCTGCCTCTTTTCGTAAGGTATGCCTTCCATCATCTTGAGCAGCTTAGCGTTGTTTTGCTCATCTGTGGCGTTTTCTCCCGCAAAGCGAGCCGAATACACCCCCGGCTGACCGCCCAGCGCCATGACTTCCAGCCCAGAATCATCGGCCAAAGCAGGATATCCCATATATTTGGCAACCTCTAGCGCTTTTTTCCTCGCATTTCCTTCAAAAGAGTCCTGGTCCTCTTCTACCTTTATGTGAATGCCGGCATCTCGCAAGGATAATAATTCAAAGGGCAGGTCGCCTAGAATCTGGCGAATTTCCTGTACCTTGCCGGAATTATTGGTTGCAATGATCATCCGCCTCATTTTCCCTGCCCCACCAAACAATTAAGTTCACCAAGAGCTTCCATCTGGTATTGAATTAGCTGGTTAATTCCCTTTTGCCCCAGCTCGAGCAAAACATTCAAATCCTGCAGCGTAAAGGGCGAACCTTCAGCCGTACCCTGTATCTCCACAAGCTCGTTTTTCTCGGTCATGACCAGATTCATGTCAACCGTTGCCACCACGTCCTCATCATAGCACAGGTCAAGCAATATCTCATCGTTTACTTTACCTATGCTCACAGCGGCAGCATAACTGGTAACAGGGCTTTTTTCGATAAGCCCCTGATCCAGCAGAGACTTTATACAGTACACCAGCGCCACAAACCCACCGGTTATGGAAGCCGTCCTGGTTCCACCATCGGCCTGAATGACATCGCAGTCTATCCATATAGTCCTTTCTCCCAGCAATTCGCCATTGATGACGGAACGCAACGAACGGCCTATAAGCCTTTGAATCTCCTGGGTGCGGCCTTCAGGCCTACCCCGGGTAACCTCCCGCGCTTTTCTAAGCTGGGTAGCAGCCGGAATCATGCCATACTCGGCCGTAATCCAGCCTTTGCCGGTGCCCTTTAAAAACGGCGGCACCTTATCTTCGACAGTAGCAGTGCATATCACCCGCGTATTACCTATCTCGATGAAGACAGAACCGTTGGCATTTTTTATGTAATTGGTAGTCATCTTAACAGGCCTCAATTCGTCATTTTTTCTTCCGTCTATCCTGCTCATCAAGATTCCTCCTATGTTGTTTATGATTGCTCTAAAGGCTAGAACTCACCATACTGCCTTTCATCAATATTCATTGGCAAACGCAGAGACGCTTACCTCACCGCCTTCATATTCTTTGCCCTCGATTAATATTCTTACCTCTTCCACTCCTGGGAACTGCTTCGCCGTCATTATTATGGATCTGAGTACCAGAGGCTCGCTTTGAGGCAAATGGGCTATATACCCAAATTCTTCGCTGAAGTTTATGGAAACCACACCGTTCTCCGTCTCAACCCCCAGCAATCTTGTCCCTGCGGGTATATCCATGCTCAGGCTGTCATCGCTGGGTCCATTTAAAATCTCTTGGATGGCCGTCTCGATAGATACGCTGTCAGTCGGAACTATTCTGGTAACCGGCACAATATAATCGTAAACAGCATCGGGATTGCAATGGAAAAACACGGTAACCTTTGCGCCATCAATGCCGGCATTGGACCCCATCTCGAGATTTATGTCCTGAGGTTCAATGGGCTTGCTCACATCGGTTCCATATTTCAGCCGGTCAACGATCTTCCCCTCAAACATGAATTGGACCCGGTCAATAGTCTCAAACTCGGCCAGGGTCAAAGCTACTCCCTGGATCATGTTATGTTCAGCCACTGCGTTTTCGCATTCCATAGCCTCTTTACTCAAGTCCAGCTTTGCCAGTCCATCCTTTATGGACATACCCCTTATCTTGGTACCCGCAGGCAGCAATGCCTTAAGCCCCATAACCATAAGGTCCTGCTGTATTTCAGGGCTATCTATCGTCATCCTCAAAGTGGCCTTAGCTATACCCTCTTCCCAGGGTATTTTGCGCATTACTGGCACCAGATATCCCGCTTCATTTTGATAATATACGACGGTCTCACGCAGGTTTTCATCCTCGGCATCTCCAAGGTCTTCGGCGCCTTCACCTGATTCAAAACCTTGCGGCAGCTCCCCTTCAAATTCTTCTTTGGTCTTTACCGCGTTACAGCCCACCGTAAATAAAAGCATCAAAGCAACAACAATTGCTATCAAGGCAGCGCTCTTTCTATTCAACATATTCTCCCCCCCAACCAATCTCTTGATATTAATTATATTAGGGGGAGATTTTGAGTATGTCTTTATCGTCAAATATTTTATCACATGTTCACCGGGTTTTGTATTTTTTTATGAGGTTTTGTCCAAATTTTTAATAATGGTCCTTAAGCACCCGTCGAGCATTCAAATACTTTTGAAATCAAGGGCCAAAATGTAGTATAATGGGTTATCATAATCACACATCCTAAATATCCAAACAATGTCTAAAAAATCGGTTAGTTGGGTGTGGTGATTTATGGTGAAGTCGGATTACTGTAACAATATAAAGCTTATAAGGATTCAACTTCTCATTAAAACGATACAACAGGAGGAATGAAATGGCTTACGACGGCGTTCTATTGAGCTGCGTTATAGAAGAACTGCGAAATAAAATACTCAACAGGCGCATAGATAAAGTTTATCAGCCGGAAAAGGATGAGATCTATCTGCATATTCGCTCCAGGGATGAAGAGCTAAAGCTGCTTTTATCCGCCAACGCCAGCCATCCCCGCATTCATCTTGTAAAGTCAACCAAGCCTAATCCCTTAACGCCGCCCATGTTTTGCATGCTTCTGCGCAAGCACCTTATCGGCGGCAAAATCGTGGATATAGTTCAACCTCAAATGGAGCGAATAGCCGAGATACTCATAGAAAACACCAATGAACTGGGCGACCCGGCTATAAAGAGATTAATCATCGAGATAATGGGGCGACACAGCAACATAATACTGGTTGATGAAAACGGAAAGATAATAGACAGCATAAAGCACGTAAACGAGACCATCAGCAGGGTTCGCCAGGTGCTCCCCGGCCTTCCCTACAGCCCTCCCCCATCTCAGGATAAACGAAACCCCCTATTAGAAACGCCGGAATCCTTTAAAGCCCTACTAAAATCGATGTCTACCAATAAGAAGGTGGAGAATGTCCTTCTCAACAGCTATATGGGAATATCCCCCACCACAGCATTCGAGATAGTATACCGGGCTTTGGGCGACAAACCGGTGAGTACCCTGGAACTGTCGGAAGAGCAGCTGGAAGCCCTATGCCGCTCCTTCACCGATTTCTTCGATGGCGTGAAGCACAAGCAGTTCAGCCCCACCATGTTAAAGGACGAGACAGGGTTCCCCCGGGATATATTCCCTTTTGTTTACCAACAGTACGCGGCGCCCATGCTGGAGAGATATTCATCGGTATCCGAAATGCTGGAAGCCTTTTACTCGGAACGTGACAGGCTGGAACGCCTGCAGCAGCGCATCTCTAACCTCTCCAGGCTTATCAAGACCACTTTAGAGCGCTGCCAGAAAAAGCTGGCCATACAGCTGGAAGACTTCCAGCAGGCAAAGGAAGCCGATAAGTTCCGGCTATGGGGCGAACTCATTACAGCAAACGTCCATTCCATACCAAAAGGCGTTAAGGAAGTCAGCCTGGTCAACTATTATGACCCCAATGGCTCCACCATAACCATACCGCTGGATGAGAGAAAATCGCCCATACAAAACGCGCAGGAATACTTCAAAAAGTATGCCAAAGCCAAAAATACTTTGGACAAGGTTTCAAAGCAAATAGATGAGAGCAGGGAGGAAATAAAGTATTTGGAGGCACTGCTTGAAAGCCTTGAAAAATGTACCGATGAATCGGATGTGGAAGAAGTCCATCAGGAGCTGGTAGAACAGGGATACATCAAAAAGTCAACAAAGGACAATAAACGAGAACAAACGCCTTCAAAACCCCTTCACTTTATCTCCTCCGATGGCTTCGATATCTTTGTTGGCAAGAACAATTACCAGAACGACCGCCTCACCCTTAAGGCAGCCGGCGCTAACGATATATGGCTTCATACCAAAAACATCCCCGGATCTCATGTAATCATAAAAACAGGTGGTCGTCCTGTTCCTGAAAATACGCTGGTAGAAGCTGCGTTGCTGGCGGCCTATTTCAGCAAAGGCAGGAATTCCAGCAACGTCCCCGTGGACTACTGTCCTCGCAAGAACGTCAAAAAGCCCAGCGGGGCAAAGCCGGGAATGGTAATATATGAAGGGTATAATACCATATATGTAACGCCATCCGAGGAAAAAATACAGAACATAAGGAAGATTAACTAACCTTCCTTATTTATGTTCCTGCTGCCCGGCTTTACAAGCGGTAGTCCAGTCTTGCATATGGGGCACTCCTCAGGGGCATACGACCTGACGTCCATAGATATTACCGAATGAAATCTTACGCCGAAATCCACAGTGCCACCGCTCCTGTCCACTACTGCTCCAACGCCAACCACTTGTCCGCCGCAGTTCTTCACAACCTCCATGACCTCCCTGACCGACCCGCCGGTGGTGACCACGTCCTCCACCACCAGCACCTTGCTCCCCTCGGGTATTTCAAATCCCCTTCTTAACGTCATCCTACCATCTTCTCTCTCTGCAAATATGGCCTTTGCGCCAAGGCACCTGCCCATCTCATACGAAAGGATGATGCCTCCTATAGCCGGGCCTACTACTATATCTATGCGTTGATCACTGAACTTATCCGCAAGCGCCCTAGTTATCTCTTCGGCATAACGGGGATACTGAAACATCTTGGCGCACTGAAGATATTCGCCGCTGTGCCTCCCCGAGGTGAGGAGAAAATGGCCTTGGAGCAGTACCCCCGTTTCCCTAAATATCTGCAGTATCCTCTCCCTGTCCATAAATCCCTTCCCCTTTCGCCATTGTATGATTTTTTTGGGAACTCAACCTTGACTTTGCCACCAACCGAGTTTGCTTATAAAATAGACTCGATAAAAACGATTACATATGAGTCAGCAGAAGCCCCCTTTAACCTCAAGCCCTCCTATAAGCTCATTTATATCTCTAACGCCGTTCTGTAACATATACTCTTCCAGCTGGTTGAGGATGTCTATACAAGCAGTGGGAGACATAAGGTTTGCGGTACCCACCCCAACGGCGGTAGCGCCCGCCAGGAGAAATTCTACTACATCCTCGCCGGTGGTTATCCCCCCCATGCCTATGATGGGGACGCTGACCACCTGTGAAACCTCCCACACCATCCTGAGGGCGATGGGCTTTATTGCAGGGCCCGACAGCCCTCCCACAACGTTTGCCAGCACCGGACGGCGCTTCTTGGCATCGATGGCCATGCCCAGCACCGTGTTTATAAGGGATATGCCATCTGCTCCGCCTTTTTCAGCGGCAATTGCAATCTCCTTTATATCGGTGACGTTTGGCGTCAGCTTGACGATGACCGGCTGTCTGGCATGGGCCTTGACGCTACGGGTTATGTCGTAAACCACATTGGGATCAGTGCCGAAAGCCATTCCTCCCTGCTTGACATTGGGGCACGAGATATTGAGCTCCAGAAGATGCACCGGCACATCCCTCAACTTTTCAACCATCCTGCAGTACTCATCGATGGTATTGCCGTTTATATTTACGATGATGCGTGTATCGTATTTGAGCAGTTCGGGAAGCTCTTCCTCTATAAAGTAGTCAACCCCGGGATTTTGAAGCCCCACGCTGTTCAATATGCCCGAAGGCGTTTCTGCAATCCTGGGAGGTGGATTCCCCTTCCTGGGCGAAAGCGTCAGCCCCTTGACGGCTATGCCGCCAAGCATGTTCAAGTCCACGTACCTCGCGTATTCCCTGCCAAACCCGAACGTGCCAGAAGCAGCAATAACGGGATTTTTAAAAGAAATGCCGCATATCTCAACATTCAAGTGCAGCTTCATCCAACAACACCTCTTGGCTCCAGAACACCGGGCCGTCCTGGCATACCCTTTTATACTCAAAATCGCCATCGGAAGTGCGAATTGCACACGAACATACAAGGCATCCCCCTATTCCGCACCCCATCCTCTCCTCCAGCGATATCTGGCATGGTACGCTGTACTCCTTGGCTAACCGCTGGACAACTTTAAGCATAGGGACAGGCCCGCATGCAAACATCACATCGGGTAAATGCTTCCGAAGCTCTTTCTCCAACGCTTGCGTCACCAACCCCTTACTGCCCAAGCTGCCATCATCGGTGGTAATAAACAGCTGATCCGAAAACCTTTCAAACTCATCAAGCTCATATACAGCCTCTCGGTTACGAAATCCCAGCAATGCCGTAACTGCACCGCCTCCCTCTTTCAGACACCTTACCAAAAACTTGAGGGGCGCTACACCGCAGCCGCCACCTATCACGATGGCGCTTTTGATTTCCCGGGAAATGGTAAAACCCTTGCCCAGAGGGCCCAACACATCTATGATCTGTCCAGCATTCATTCTCGATAGGATGCGCGTTCCCTTGCCCACCACCCGATACGCTATTTCCACCCTTCCCGTCTGGGGATGCACGTCGTGTATGCTTATGGGCCGTCTGAGGAGCAGCGAGTTATCATATGGCACCTTTATATGCACAAACTGACCGGGATGGGCATTTAAAGCGATATATGAAGATATAAATGCCATCTTGTACATATTGGAAGCAATCCTCACATTCTCCACAATTTTGCATTTATCAGTCCCTTTCATGACAGTAGAGAAGCTAAAGCCCCGGCTTTTGAAAAAGCCTGAAGCCCCGCTACTTCCTCCTTTCAGCTTATATCTTCCAGAGCAATAAGCTCGATTTTGGATTCGTCAATGTTCTGTTTTAAAATGCTAACAAAAGCACGCGCTGTATCCAGCGAAGTAAAACATGGAATGGAATGCCCCACGGCCATCCTACGTATCTTAAAGCCATCGCGATGCGGGATATGTCCTCTGGTAGGAGTGTTAATTATAATGCTTATCTTGCCCTGCTGTATATAGTCGCTTATGTTTGGATGCCCCTGGCTTATTTTATTGACAACGCTGGCCGCTACATAGTTTGAATTGAGAACATGGGCTGTGCCGCTAGTAGCCAGTATGTTAAATCCCAGGCTCTCAAAGTCAGCGGCAATGGGCACAACCTCCTGTTTATCGGCGTTTGCCACGGTGATCAGCACGTTACCTTCCTTCTTCAGGTTGTAACACGCTGCCAGCAAGCCTTTAAACAGGGCCTCGGGCAATGTTCTACCTATCCCCAGCACCTCGCCGGTGGATTTCATCTCTGGACCCAGGCATACCTCAACCATGGGCAGCTTCTCGAACGAAAACACCGGTACTTTAACGGCTACGATATTTTTCTCGGGATACAAGCCCGTACCGTATCCCATTTCCTTCAGCTTTTGGCCCATCATAGCCCTGACAGCCAGTTCAACCATTGGTATCCCCGTCACCTTGCTGATATACGGCACGGTGCGGCTGGAACGGGGATTGGCTTCGATCACATATACATCACCGTTGTACTCGACGTACTGAATGTTGATAAGCCCTTTGACCTGTAACGCTCTAGCCAACCTGTAAGTATAATCGAGTATGCGCTGTACGGTAAACCGTGAAAGGCCTTTTGCAGGATATACGGCAATGCTGTCGCCCGAATGAACTCCCGCCCTCTCTATGTGCTCCATGATACCTGGTATAAGTATGTCTTCCCCATCGCATATGGCGTCCACTTCAATTTCCTTGCCCATCAAATATTTATCTACCAGAACGGGATGCTCCTGCTTTACGCGGTTTATTATCTCCATGTATTCTATTACGTCGTCGCGGTTATAGGCGATCTCCATCCCCTGTCCGCCCAGCACATACGAAGGCCTTACCAGAACCGGATATCCCAACTTTTCAGCTGCAGATACCGCTTCCTCCACAGTGAAGGCGGTATCTCCCGGCGGCCTAGGGATGTTCAGCTCCTCTAAAACTGTGTCAAATTCCTTTCTGTCCTCCGATTTGTTTATATTCTCAAGCTGCGTCCCCAATATCGTATATCCCGCATGGTGCACGACGTGGGCCAGCTTGATGGCCGTCTGCCCGCCAAACTGCACCATAACCCCATCCGGTCTCTCCATATCCAGGACGTTCAATACGTCCTCGGGAAACAGTGGTTCAAAATACAGCCTATCCGAGGTATCAAAGTCGGTGCTAACCGTCTCGGGATTGTTGTTTATGATAATGGCCTGATATCCCATTTTTTTCAAAGCCCATACGCAGTGAACCGAACAGTAGTCAAACTCTATGCCCTGTCCTATCCTTATGGGCCCGGCTCCCAGCACTACCACCTTTTTGCCTTGCCCTATATTAACGGCATTTTCCTCAGCGTTGTAGGTTGAATAGTAGTACGCCCCAACGCCCGAATCATCGCCAGCCCCGGTATCTATGGGCCTGTATACTGGGTATATCCCCCACTCTCTTCTTACCTTCCGCACCTGGTCGGGCTCCATGCCAGTAAGCCTACCGATGGTAGCGTCGGTAAAGCCCAGCCTCTTGGCCTTAAGCAGCGTAGCTCTATCCAGAGCCGTTCCCTTTTGCCTGATTTCGTTTTCGAATCGAACAATATTGAGAATCTTGTGTAAAAAGAAGGGATCAATGGCGGTCTTGCTATAAATCTCCTCAATGGATATGCCCCGTCTGAGAGCCTCTGCCACCACAAAAATCCTCTCGTCGGTCTTATAATCCAACTGCTCGATGATTTGCCGGTCATCCATCTTGGCAATGTGTTCCATATAGAGGTGGTCTACGCCCAGCTCCAGCGAACGTATAGCTTTCAAAAGCGCTTCCTCGAAACAAGCGCCGATGGCCATAACTTCGCCGGTGGCCTTCATCTTCGTACCCAATGCCTTATCGGCCTTTACGAATTTATCGAAAGGCCAGCGGGGAATCTTGAGTACCGTATAATCAACAACAGGCTGGCGCGCAGCAAAAGGCTTGCCCGTCATGCTGTGCCTTATCTCCTCAAGCCTGTATCCCAGCGCGATTTTGGTAGCCACCCTCGCGATTGGATAGCCCGTGGCTTTGGAGGCCAAAGCGCTTGAACGGCTTAACCTCGGGTTGACTTCTATAACATAATATTGCTGCCCATCGGGCCTCAAGGCAAACTGGATATTGCAGCCTCCTCTTATGTTGAGGGCATTGACTATGTTGATGGCAGCGCGCCTCAGCATAGCATCCTGCTCCGACGTCAAGGTCTGCGCAGGCACCACCACTATGCTATCCCCGGTGTGAATGCCTACGGGGTCGACGTTTTCCATGCTGCACACGATGACGCAGTTGCCTTCCGCGTCCCGAACCACTTCGTATTCGATTTCCTTCCAGCCGGCCACAGATTTTTCTATTAGCACCTGATGCGCTCTGCTCAACCGCAGCCCTTCTGAAGCGATATTCTTGAGCTCTTCAGGAGTGCTGGCCATACCTCCCCCCGTCCCACCGAGGGTATAAGCCGGCCGTACGATGACCGGATAACCGATTTTTTCGGCAAAGGCAAGGGCGCTGTCAACGTCGTGTACGGTAAGGCTTTCGATCACCGGCTCCCCGATAGACTGCATGATCTGCTTGAATAGCTCCCTATCCTCTCCTTTGCGGATGGAGTCTACATCGGTTCCTATGATCCTCACGCCGTATTCATCTAAAAATCCCGATTCGGCCAGCTCAACTGCCAGATTAAGCCCCGTCTGCCCACCTAAAGTGGCCAACAGGCTATCGGGCTTTTCTCTGGCAATAACTCCCTTAAGAATTTGGGGAGTCAACGGTTCAATATACACGTGGTCAGCCATATGGGGATCAGTCATGATGGTGGCAGGATTGCTGTTTACCAGTACCACCTCCACACCTTCCTCTTTCAGAGCCCTGCAAGCCTGAGTTCCCGCATAATCAAACTCGGCTGCCTGTCCTATGACTATTGGTCCTGAGCCTATAACAAGGACTTTTTTGATGTTTGGGTCCCTCGGCATAACTCATCATCTCCCTTTCCGTCTGCTATTTTTTCGATTACCACGGCTTAATTCCCCTATGTAACAGGGCAGTTTCGATTTCCTCTTTCATGCGGAGCACCTCTGCCAGAGCGGCATCCGCAAAGCGCTGAGGAGAAAACCTTTCCTTCCACGGGCTTTGGCGATAGGCACATATGACGCTGCGAGAAGCGTTGATAATCGCTCCCAAGCCACGCTCATCAAAACCGCCCATTACATCCTGAATACTGCCTCCTTGTGCCCCATAACCAGGTATCAAAAAGTAAGTGTTGGGCATCTCTCCTCTCAGCTCCTCAAGCTGCCGAGGGTAAGTGGCCCCTATAACAGCCCCTACATGGCTGTAACCTTTTGTCCCCATGAGCTCCTTACCCCACTCCACCACTTTTTCAGCCACTTTATTGTACAGTCTCTTTTCCCCAACCGGCAGATCCTGAAACTCTCCTGACGATGGATTAGAAGTTTTAACCAGCACAAATATGCCTTTCCCGTAATCCCTGCAAGCTTTGATAAATGGCATCACGCCATCGGTGCCCAGATAGGGATTAACCGTTATGAAATCCAGGTTGAAGGCCGGCATGCTGCCGCTTTTAAGCGGAGTCTCTCCCAAATAAGCGCTGGCATAGGCTTCGGCAGTGGAACCGATATCGTTTCTCTTAACATCCCCTATGACTATCAGACCCTTCGATTTGGCGTACTGAGCTGTAAGCCTAAAGGCCTCTATTCCTGGTGGCCCATAAAGTTCATAATAGGCTATCTGTATCTTGACTGCAGGGACGTGCTCATACACCGCGTCAATGATAGCCTTGTTAAATTCAAAGATGGCTCTAGCCGCGACTTCAAAGGGCGATGCCCCGCTGCACCCTTCTATCACATGGTCGGGAACGTATTCAAGGCGGGTATCCAACCCCACCACCGTAGGATTCTTTTTCTCAATGATCTGCTCTATGAGCCTATCTATCAAATGCTTTCACCCCACATATCCAGTGCTTCCGTTTTCTCGTATTATAACGTATTATAATAGAAATTTTTGCAATTTCAAATAATTACTTTTTCATTTTTCATAACTACTTTGCCATCCACGATGGTATGAATGACCTTGCCCTTCAATGTACAGCCGTTAAAAGGCGAATTCTTGCCTTTGGAGTAGAATTTTGAAACATCGACGGTATACGTCCTATGAAGGTCAACCACTATTACATCTGCAGGTTTTCCGACCTGTATGGTCCCAGCATCTATATTCAATATCTCTGCTGGCCTCTTGCTCATCTTTTGCACCAGCTCCTGTATAGAAAGGATACCCGTTTCCACCAGATGGGTATATGCAAGGGAAAATGCCGTCTCAAAGCCCGATATGCCGTTGGCAGCCAGGCTGTACTCTACTTCTTTGTCGTCCCGATGGTGAGGCGCATGGTCGGTAGCGATGATATCGATGGTCCCATCCTTTAACCCCTGCTTTACGGCCTCTACATCGTCGCTGGTGCGCAAAGGAGGATTCACTTTAGCATTGGTATTATATCCATCCACCCACTCATCGGTTGCACAAAAATAATGAGGCGCAGTTTCGCAAGTCACCTTAACGCCTCTCCTCTTTGCCTGGCGTATGAGCTCCACCGAGCCCCTGGTGCTCACATGGGCAATGTGTATGGGTGCATCCAGCACCTCGGCCAGTATGATGTCTCGGGCCACCATGACCTCCTCTGCAGCCCGGGTTATACCCTTAAGCCCCAGCACCGTTGACATGTACCCATCGTTCATAACTCCGTCGCCAACCAGCGATAAATCTTCGCAGTGAGAAATTATGAGCATACCCATCCCTTTGGCGTACTGAAGGGCCAGCCTCATCAGCTGTGAGTTCATTATGGGCCTGCCGTCATCCGAAAGGGCTACTGCTCCCGCCTCTTTGAGTTCCCCCATCTCCGTAAGCTCTTGTCCTTCCAGGCCTTTTGTAACAGCTGCTACGGGATAGACCTTAACTACTCCTTTAGCCCTGGCTATTGACTTTATATAATTTACCATGGCCGCATTGTCCACTACTGGATTAGTATTGGCCATACACGCAACGCTGGTAAAACCGCCTGCAGCGGCGCTCCTGGTCCCTGAACCTATATCTTCCTTGTATTCAAACCCCGGCTCTCTCAAATGGCAGTGAGAATCCACCAGTCCCGGCAGCACCCATTTGTCAGTAGCATCTATGACTTCATCAGCAGCATTTCCCATATTTTCTCCTATATGAATTATTTTTCCTTTATCTATCAATATATCGGCTTTGTAGGGTACATCCGAAATTCCATCAATCACCGTTCCGTTTTTAATGCACAGCATTATAATCCCTCCGCGTCAAGAGATATAGAAGCGCCATGCGAATAGCCACTCCGTTGGTCACCTGCTCGTTTATGACAGACTGTTCTCCATCCACCAGATCCGACGATATCTCCACCCCCCTGTTTACCGGCCCAGGATGCATGATAAGGGCATCCGCTTTGGCAAGCCGTATCCGTTCCTGGGTTATTCCAAACAGGCGCGTGTACTCCCTAATAGAAGGCAGTAGCCCTTTTTGCTGGCGCTCCCTTTGAATCCGTAGGCCCATGACCACATCGGCATCCTTTATGGCTTCCTCAACCTTGTAAAAAACCCTTGCCCCCATCTTTTCAATATCAGGCGGCATAAGGGTAGAAGGACCTGCTACTCTCACCTCGGCACCCATAGCAGTTAGACCCCATATGTTGCTGCGCGCCACCCTGCTGTGCAGTATGTCCCCTATTATGGCCACCTTCAAACCGTCCAGGGTACCCTTTTTTTGTTTTATGGTAAACATATCTAGAAGCGCCTGAGTTGGATGTTCGTTGATCCCATCGCCGGCATTGATAACCGAAGCCGACACATGCTTTGCCAGAAGATGAGGTGCACCTGACATCGGATGGCGAAGGACGATGACGTCGATCCCCATGCTTTGAAGTGTTTTCCCCGTATCTACCAGGCTTTCTCCCTTGGCAACGCTGCTGGATGAGACTGCAACGCTGGCCGTGTGGGCTCCCAGATACTTGGCCGCAAATTCAAACGAAAACCTGGTTCGGGTACTGTTTTCATAAAACAGCATTACCACTGACTTGCCCTGTAAATATGAGGCCTTTTTTACGTTGCTTAAAAGGATAGATTTCATGTCCTGCGCTGTACTCAATATCTCCTCCAGCTCTGCTTTGGTCATCCCCCTAAGTCCCAGCAAATCCTTTCGCTTGAGTGCCATCATCTCACCCACCAACATTTTAAGATTTATGAGATCCTCAATGTCCAGTAAAAGCATTTTTGGGCATCAAAAAAGCCTTGATAGAAGGCTATCAAGGCTTATAAAATGCTCTGTAAATGCTCGGTTGTAATTCCCTTGACAGCCTCACTGGACTGTATTAAAGGGAACTTCTTAAGTTCAGAGTTCAGCTATGATCACTTTGTTTACACCATCAACCTCTGAAACATATACGCACACCTTTTCGCTTTTTGATGTAGGAACGTTTTTGCCCACGTAATCCGCCCTTATTGGCAGCTCCCGGTGTCCCCTATCCACTAACACCGCAAGCTGGATGGCCTTTGGCCTGCCCAAATCGATCAAGGCATCCATGGCTGCCCGCGCAGTCCTCCCGGTAAATAGCACGTCATCGACCATTACCACGACTTTACCATTTACGTCAAACGGAACATTGGTGCTGTTGACCATAGGCTGATCAGATTTGGGAGACAGGTCATCTCGATACAGCGTTATGTCCAACACTCCAACGGGGATTTCCTGACCTTCGTACTGCTGTATCTTCATAGCCAGCCTCCGAGCAAGCGGCACTCCCCTGGTCTTTATGCCTACCAGTACCACATCCTGAATGCCTTTGTTGCGTTCTATGATCTCGTGGGCTATTCGCGTAAGCGCCCTGTTCATCGCCGCTTCATCCATAATCAGCGCTTTTTGGATCATTATCCAGGTCACCCCTTTTTTCATAAAAAAGGCATCTCACCCATCGGTAAGATGCCCTCTTATCATATACCACCCCACATGCAATTTTGCACACGCTACCACCACCTTACCGACCTCACAGGATCGATTTAAAGGCCAAAGCAGTTTTTTATAGTATAACATGAACATTGTCAAGTGTCCATACCCTTTTTAATTTTTGATATTACTTCTCCTCAGAATATCAAGCAGATCTTCAAAGTATGGGGGCAGGGGCGCTTCAAATTCCATATACTCCCCGGTAGAAGGATGGATAAGTCCCAGCTTCTTGGCATGAAGGACCTGCCCTTTTAAGTTAAACTTTTGCTTTCGAGAACCGTACACGCTATCCCCTACCACGGGATGCCCTATATACGCCATGTGCACTCGTATCTGATGGGTTCTACCGGTTTCAAGCCTGGCCTCCACCAGGGTATACTGGCCAAACCGCTCAAGCACCTTAAAATGGGTAATAGCCGGTTTGGCAGTGGGTGAATTCAGCACCGCCATCTTTTTGCGGTTGGTGGGATGGCGCCCTATCGGGGCATTGATGATCCCCTTATCCTCCTTTATGTTTTTTTCCACAATGCACCAGTAAATTCTTTTTAAAGTCCTATCCTTGATCTGCTGCGCCAGGCTTTGGTGCGCCGCATCGTTCTTGGCAACCACCAGCAGGCCAGAGGTATCCTTATCCAGGCGGTGGACGATTCCCGGTCGTATTTCTCCGCCAATCCCCGATAGCCCATCGCAGGAGTAGAGCAGCGCATTGACCAGCGTACCTGAATAATTCCCCGGAGCGGGGTGTACTACCATCCCCTGCGGCTTATTGATCACCACTATGTCGTTATCCTCATACACTATATCCAATTCCAGAGGCTCGGGCTGAAGGGATACCTCCTTAGGGGGAGGTATGGTGACATCTATCAAGCAACCAGGCTTTACCTTGAAGTTGCACTTAACCTTTTGCCCATTTACCGATACCAATCCATCCTTTATTAACTTTTGAATGTACGAACGCGAATGCTCGGGGAGCTTCTCGGTCAAAAAGACGTCAATCCTCTTTTTGTCGTCCGCTTGCTCCACTTCAAACCTCAGCGTTTCCATCAAACCAACACCTAGCTGAATAACTTTTGTCCTGAATCAGCGATAAACAGGATATAATAGGCAAGCAATATGGTGCCTATCACCACGAATGAATCGGCCACATTGAAGACGGGATAATCTATGAGCACAAAATGCAGCATATCCACCACATACCCCAGCCACAACCTGTCGATCAGGTTGCCTATAGCTCCACCCAGTATCATGGACAGGGCAATGGTGAGCACCGGGCTCTCCAGAGTGCGGACAAACAAGTAATATGCTATCACCGCGCTGACCACAACTGTCAGCGCTATAAACAGCCATCTCTGATTTTGCAAGATGCCGAATGCAGCACCTCTGTTTTCCACATAGGTAAAGTGAAATACATTTCGTATTAAAGGGACAGACTTCACAGGCTTAAGATAGGTCCTGGCAAGGTATTTGGTAAGCTGGTCAAGAACTACTATAAAGACCACTATAAATGCCTGAAGCATTAATGCTCCCCTTTCACTCAATTGTTTAAACCATATTACATTATAACACAAGGGGGAGCACATTTCATAGCCATCAGGCAGCAACTTTTTGCAGGTTAGGCCCAATTTGTGTCAATCTGCTCTTCAGCCTCTTTTCTCTGACAATTGATACAGAGCTTGGCAGTAGGGTATGCATCCAGCCGCTCAAAGCCTATCTCCTCGCCGCAGTACAGACATATGCCGTAGCTTCCCCTCTCTATCCTTTGCAGAGCATCGCGTATATCGCTAAGGTATTCTAGCTGATGGTTGCGCAGGGAGATATACTTTTCCTGCTCAAAGGTTTCGGTACCTAAATCGGCAGGATGATTGTCATACTTTGAAAGCTCCTCTATGCTGTTTCCTATGGAATCGTTCATGCCAAAATTGTTTTTCTTGGACTGGTTGAGCATGGATTCCACTTTTTGTTGTTCTTCCAGCAGCTTTTTCTTAAGATATTTAATCTCATAATCTCTCATAAGCCTCATTTCCCTCTCTTTTTAAATGTTATAAATTCCCAAACGCGCCTTCATATTTCAAGCCCTTACAGGTGCTCGTTGACGATTTTTACTATTTCCGCTATAAAGCCGCCTATTATGGGCAAATTCTCATTGGCCAGCCGGGTAAGAAAGTACAACACCATGGCGCCAAGCAAGGTAAACCCCACAGCCATTCCCAACCCTCTCGCTAGGCCGGCTATGAAATTGGTGCGTATAACCCTCCAGGTATCGTTCAGGTATTCAACATATTCCCCGAAGTTCATCTTCTCAAGGGTTCTGGCAATCTCTTCTATTTTGGAATAGGCCTGCTCACTTTTTCCATTACCATTTTTTGCCTCGCAATTCCCTTTCATGCCATATCATCTCTCAAAAAATATAAAAAGGGGATACTGAAAAAAGTATACCCCCTTATAGCCCATTTTATCCTATTACATCAATCCTCGATACCCCAATTTTAAGTCCTGGTTTACTGCCCAGCTTCAACAGAAGATGGCAATTCCATTTCCCTTTCTATAGTTTGAAGGTACTCCTGCAAAAGCGTTTTAAACCTGGTTTTGAATATCTCTACCTGTTTTCTGGTCTCCTCGTATTCCATTCGTATTTTTAGCACCTGCTCATTGGCATCCTGTACGATTTTCTGGGCCCTCTGTTCAGCCTCTTTTACGATGAGCTCTGCATTTTTATGCGCCGAGGCTATCACCTCATCGGCCGTTTTTTGTGCCGTGATCAGCGTCTCCTTGAGCGTACCCTCCATGGATTTATAATACTCCAACTGCTCTTTTAAAACGCCTATGCGTTCCTTAAGTTCAAGGTTTTCTTTGTAGAGCTTTTCGAAATCCTCTACCACTTCATCCAGAAACTGATCCACTTCATCCTCGTCATAACCTCTAAAGCTCCTGGAAAACTCCTTATTGTGGATATCCATGGGCGTCAACGGCATAATCGACTGTCCTCCCCTCTTCATCTTTATATTACTACACAAAACCTTAAAATAGCGTCGCTCTGTATTTCAGCAAGTTTTCCACTACCTCTATGATCTGCTGCAGAAGCATAATGGCCAGATAAGCAAAAAGCGGCGAAAAATCTATAGGAAATCCCGAAGTATTTAGCCTATCGGTTAACCTACGAAAAGGTCTGACCACCGGTTCCACTACGCGCATAATGAAAGATCGAATGGGATGGGTTGGATCTATAAACCAGGACATGAACGCGTTGATGACAATTAACCACGACAGGACGTTCAAAAACCATCGCACGCCCCGCAGCACATATATGATTCCCCAATATACCAATGCCACTCCTCCTATTCCGTCTCATCTTCTTTGATGTTTGCTAGCGTATAAAAGCTCTTGCCCTTCAATTCATCCGGAATATTGCCCACTATTTCAATATTGCTGGGCGCCAGCACAAATATGCCTCTGGACACCTTTTGAATGGTCCCATCAAGAGCATATACGGCCCCGCTTATGAAGTCCAACACCCTTTGAGCCAAAGGCATATCCAGCGCCTCCAGGTTAACTACGATGGGCTTTCTGCTCTTCAAATTATTGATAATGGTCTGGGTATCTTCAAATGACACCGGCTGATATATTACTACTTTTACATAAGAGGAAGTATGTATATTGACCACTTTACCTTTCCTTTGCCTGGACCAAAATGATGGCTCCTCCAGCTCCTGAACTTGATCTCGCTCCTCGGCTTCGGGTTCATCAGCTTCCGGATTTTCCTCTACCACCGTTTCTTCCAACCCAATCAGGTTTAAAATCTTGTTGAATATACCATCTGCCATAAAAATTCCTCCCCTTTTCTAAACATATCTTTCCCCAAAGATCGCTCTACCAATCCTCACGATATTGGCCCCTTCTTCAATGGCCACCTCAAAATCATTGGTCATCCCCATGGAGAGATATTCCATATCAATATGAGGATATCGTCTCTCCTTTATTCTGTCAAACAGCTTTTTAAGCCGCGCAAAATAAGGTCGTGCAGCTTCCGGGTCACTTAACAGCGGCGCTATGGTCATCAATCCCTTTACCCTTATATGGTCGAACAGCTGCAGCTGCTCGATAAAGCTTTCAAGGTCTTCTTCGAAAATGCCCGATTTGGTGGATTCCCTGGATATATTGACCTGTATTAAAACGGGAATAATCCTCTCCCCTGCGCGCTTGTTAAGCTCCTTCGCCAGTGAAATGCGGTCAAGCGAGTGTATCAAATCTACCTTGTCCACTATGTATTTCACCTTGTTTGTCTGCAATGTCCCGATCAGGTGCCTCTTTATCCCGGCAGGAATAAAGTCATGCTTCTTTACAAACTCTTGCACCCTGTTCTCGCCGATATGCTTAATGCCGGCATTTATAGCTTCCATTATCCTAGCCACATCGACGGTCTTAGTAACAGCCACAACAGTGACATCCTGGGGGGCTCTACCCGCCCTAAGAGCAGCTTCGGCAACCCTATCTAATACCCTTTCTACATTGTATCGTATGTCCATTGCCCCATCACCTCTTAATGCGAACCTTGGCGTGAAGTTCCAACTGCTTGGATTCTCCTTTTTCAGAAATTATAGCATACTCATCATCCATCGCCACCATCTCTACCGGTATAAAAACCTCCGACTCCTCACGAACCACCATTATTCCTTTCTCTCCTCGCCGGGTGACGACAGCATCGGCAGGTACCATAAATCCCTGAAAACTCTTACTTATCTCTACTTCGACGCTTCGCTTACTGATGAAATCCTCAATCTTTTCGTTAAACTCCACTATCACAAGGACTTCTCCCTTTTCCCGGACAATATTGTACACCCTGCCTTTTATGGTTTGCATCTGAGGCCCTATAAAGCTTACATCCACCTCTTGCCCTTCTGCATAATTGATTTGCGGCTCCGATATCAAACAAGCTGCATACCACTTTCCGGGTTGCACGATTTTAAAAAATGGCTGCTCTGCTTTCGCACCTTCTTCCTCATCTTCTTCTCTGTGCGCATCTTCACCATAAAAGCCTTTAAAATCCTTAACAGTAATATAATTGACCGCCTTTTCCCCCAGAATGCTTTCCAGGCCATCCAGAGAAAAGCTTATGATGCCGGACTCGGGGGCCACCAGCTCTATCTTCCATTCCTCAAGCTGCTTGTTTAGCTCAGCTTCCTCTTTATAAAGCCTTTCTAAATAAGGATCGGGTTTGGTCTTTTGGTCAAGTATCTTTTGCCGGTTTGCAAACAACGAACGAAGCCTTTTTTCGTAATCATCCAATTTGTCAAACTGCAGATCCCTTACTGCAACCTGGATGGATAAGACTGTACTAGCTATATCCTTTTCCACTTTCTCCAAGTCCTTGTCAATGATATCCTGCAATATATTTTCCTGCTGATATAGCAATATCCTCTCCTGCACGTTGTACAGCTGGTACACCAGCTCCTCCTTGTAATTGGCTTTATATAAAACTGCTACGGGATCCTCTTTCTCCACCATTTCACCTTCGGCCACCAAAAAGTTAACACGCCCGTACTCAGGAGCATTATACGCCTTCTCCTGCCGGATTACCAGAGCACCACCCTTATCCTTTAACAGTACTTCTCCATACTGAACGATGCCGTAAACCGGCGTACTGGTGGAAGCACGTATGAGAAAATAACAGCCCAATATGACCCCAAACAAAAAAACAAAAAAGCGAAAGCGTACCCTTCTTCTGCCAATTACAAGGCCCTTCCCCATAACCCCAATCCCTTCACAGTTATTTTACTATATTTTTTATTTCTCCACAAAATAAAAAAATCCTCCAAAAATAAAAATATTCTGATTGCAGCCAATCAGTTTAATATTGCCTTATGACTTTATGGATTTCTTTACGCTAATCCAGCTACCATTCTTGCTGAACTTGATATCATCGCATATGCTCTGCACTATTTTGAGCCCCCTGCCCCTTTCCAAAAGCGCGAAAGAATCACAGGGGAAAATGCCTTTTTCTATTTCCTTGTAATTGAAGCCCCTGCCCTGATCCCTTATACATATAGATATGGTGTTATCATCCAGCGCATGGACAATTACTGTCAATACCTTGTCATTAAAGCACTTATTCCCGTGGACGATGCCATTGACGATGAGCTCATTGATTATGAGACGGAATTCATAATCCTCTTCCTCCTCCAGGTGATGCCAAGCCTCTATACGATTCATTATTTCCCTTACCAGCTCTCTGACCATCTGCGTATTGGCACCTACAATTTCCCTTTTAAACAATAACACCACCGACACTACCCCCAAAAATCGGTCCTCCTCAAATTAGACTGACAACTTCAATCGCTTTGACCCAATAAAACACTGTCCCCTAATTATATAACTACCCTTCTTCACAGCATTTAAACACTGTCATCATTTTACACCAAAATTTCACGATAAAATTTTACACTACAATTAATGCTCATATGCTATTTTTAAACATGTACTTGAGCTTCCTCAAAATTTTTCGCTCAAGCCTTGAAATATACATCTGCGAGACGCCCATCTCTTCGGCTATATCCTTCTGGCTTCGCTGGTTATAAAAGCGCTCATATATAACCTTTTTTTCCACATCGTTGAGCTTGTCCATGATGCTATCTATAAAGTCCCTGTTTTCAACCCTTATGTAGCCATTTTCTTCGTAGCCTATCACTGCTGACAGATCGGTTTCTTTGTCCTCGTCTATATAATAATCCAGCGAAAGGGGATTGGTCTTTTGATTGGATTCCATCAGCTCCAAAACCTCTTCAGTGGTCATACCCAAATACTCGGCCAGCTCCTCAGATTTGGGCGAACGCCCGAGAGCAGCCGAAAGATGTATCCTGGCTTCCTCCAGCTTTTTGAGCATCTCGTTCTCCTTCCTGGGCAACCGGATTATCCTGCTTTTGTCGCGGAAATAGTTCTTTATCTCTCCAATTATGGTAGGAGTTGCAAAACTGGAAAACTTGTAGCCCTTATTTATATCATAGCGTTCCAGCGCTTTTATCAAAGCCAGAGAAGCCACCTGATACAAATCATCATACTCGATTCCCCGATTGGCAAACTTCTTGGCTATTATTTCAGCGATATATAGATATTTCTGCACCAAAATGTTTCTCAATCCTATGTCCCTGGTCTTGCAATACTCCCTAAGCAATGCTTCCAAATTTTCTGAATCCAGCTTTGTAGACGCCTGTACGTTCATTAAAAACTAACCCCCATATTTTTTATACATCTTTATACCCCTTAAAACTCCGTTATCCATCGTTTTCTCTACTACATCCATAAGGGATTGCATTATATAGAAGCTGAGCTCTATCTGCTCATCGTCGAAGAACGGCACATCTCGGTGAACCGATTTGGATGCAAATATATCAATCCACATGCCTTTTTCCTTATCTACCTTAAAAGTAAGCTCTAGCCATTCAATGCTCCTATCGTGGTTCATCACATAGGTTCCCGCCTCGGACACCGCCAGCTTTATATCCTCAATCTCATCTACACCAAAGCCAGCACGGCTGGCCACCGCTGAAGTCGTCAACCGTATAACCAGCATGTACTCGGGTTTTGCCGGCACTTTTAAATAGATGTTATCCATCTCCATCATTCCTGCACCTCAATCAAAAATATTTTATCAAGTCCTGTTATGGTAAAAATTTTCTTAATGTAGGGTTTTAAATTCCTTATTGATATATTGCCCTTGTTATCCTTTACTCTCTTTAAAACGCCGATCAGCACGCCCAAGCCGGTGCTGTCGATATACTTAAGGCCCTCACAATCTATAATCATACTCGAATTATGCTGATCCAAAAGGCTGTGAAGGACTTCCTTGAGCTGCGGAGCGCTGTATACATCCACCTCGCCCGATAGAGAAACTTCCCAGGTATTGGTAGAGGAATTGTAATTGTGAGTGACGTTCATATAGTCTCACCCTTTCTTCTAAAATTTCTTCCAAAAATACAGTTACCCGTCTGTAATTATACCATATCCGCACTGTAAAATAAAAAATTTTTTCCTCTTGACAGAGTAACTTAAATGCTGTATATTAATATTTGCCTTTGAAAAATGCCTCGAAAGAGTCGGGGTGTGGCGCAGCTTGGTAGCGCACGTGCTTTGGGAGCATGGGGCCGGGGGTTCAAATCCCTCCACCCCGACCAGTGAGTGGCCCCTTGGTCAAGTGGTTAAGACACAGGCCTTTCACGCCTGTAACAGGGGTTCGAATCCCCTAGGGGTCACCAAACATGAATAAATTGAAAATATGGGCCTTTAGCTCAGCGGTCAGAGCAGCCGGCTCATAACCGGTTGGTCCGGGGTTCGAATCCCTGAAGGCCCACCATATAAAATACGGCCCGGTAGTTCAGCTGGTTAGAACGCTAGCCTGTCACGCTAGAGGTCGAGGGTTCAAGTCCCTTCCGGGTCGCCATATTAGCCTCGGTAGCTCAGTTGGTAGAGCAGCGGACTGAAAATCCGCGTGTCGGTGGTTCGATTCCGCCCCGAGGCACCAAGTGTGGAGGGGTGCCCGAGTGGTCAAAGGGGGCAGACTGTAAATCTGTTGGCGCAGCCTTCGGTGGTTCGAATCCATCCCCCTCCACCATAAAAATTTAAGATCGTGCGAAAGTGGTGGAATTGGCAGACGCGCTAGATTCAGGGTCTAGTGGGCTTTACGCCCGTGGGGGTTCGAGTCCCCCCTTTCGCACCAGTAAAATCAAGGGTTCCAGGGTTTTGAAAACCCTGGAAAAATTACTTTTAAACCAAAAATACTGCAATTTTACTGCAAATAAAATTACTTGATTTTTGGATAAATATGGCAAGTGGTGAGCTATCCCAAAAATGGAGCATAATTTTATTGTGGAGAAGGTTGTAATGCAGTCGTATCAAGGCTTTCGTGTCCTCCACCGCTAATCAGGGCTTGTTATTCCTCCACTACTGTGAAAGGATTATAGTACTTGTTTTAAAAAGCAAAGAAAACAATGTCCCAATTTCAGTGGGTGTAATTGGTATGGCAAAAAAATAAGCAGGGTTTTGTCCCTGCTTAATGATAAAGGCTGTGTATCTATTTATTGCCTTGCTTTTGTGCAAGGTCTTTTTCTTTGCTTAATAGACCGTTTAGACTTTCTGCCGCCAACTTTTTCATCTCAAGAGTTACATGGCTATAC
>PKRC01000034.1 GCA_017577715.1 Clostridia bacterium | reverse complement strand
GTTTATGACCGAGCTTCGCGATACTTGGGCCGAGGCTGTAAAGATTACGCGAAAGCAGATATACAAGAAGGAGTAACGATAAGTTTGAGTATGGTGGAAAATGAAAAGAGGGAAATTAATCAAAAGGTAAATGAGGGATTAAAGAGGCTCCTTGAGCTTGCTGAGGCCAAAAAGTACCGTATGGAGCAGATCTTTGAGCTTACCCGTAGGCAGTCGGAGGTTTTGTCGGCCGACCAGGTGGATAAGCTGCTGGAATATATTGATGATAAGCAGGAGCATATCGATGCCATAAAGGCTCTGGATGAGAAGTTTAGTGGTATCTTTGAGGGGATAAAGGATGAAGTAAACCGTGCTGATTTCGAGCGTTATAACCCTGAAGGGTATGATCTGTATATCAAACTTCGTGCCAGCGTCAGCCAGATAAAGGATATGGTGGAGGCGATTTATAACCTTGAAGTTCAGAACCAGAACAGGGTCCAGGAAGTTATACAGGATGTCAAGGCTAGGATAACCAGTATAAGTAAGGGAAAGAAGGGCTACAGCGCCTACAAACAGACGACTCCTCAGGCAGGGGGCGTATTTATCGATCAAAGGAAGTAGCCTTTCTTGTAGCGATCGGTGATGCACCGCCTTTAAGCGATGCGCAGGGGTTTTACGTTTGGGATGGCAATTTTTATAATTTTCGAATAGGAGGCCATTTAACATTGCAGGCGGCGTGTAAAGTGCGCCGCTTTTTGTTTTACCATAGTGAAGTTCGTGTATCCTATGAATATAGAATTTTTGAATTATATAATGGTATTATGATTCAACAGGGATTTAATGCGTAGTAGCCAAAGGAGATGCAAAGGAGGTTTTATATGAGCAAGTATACTGGTCTCAGCATGAGGGTCATCGTTCTATCAGGCTTGCTGATAGCCTTGAACATAGTTTTGACCAGCTTTCTTGCCATCCCCGGCGTCATAAGCTTTGGCGGCTTTCCCATCATTTTTGGCGGTATAGTGCTGGGCCCCATCGCAGGAGGTATCATAGGCGCCATAGGCGACGTGCTCAGCTTTATAGTTCGTCCCAGCGGGACGTTTATGCCGCATTTTACATTGACTTCGGCCTTGACCGGCATCATACCCGGCATCATGGTCAGGCTGCTAAAAGTTGATTTTGAGAGGCCCTCATTGTGGAAGGTGCTGGCGTCCATATTGCTGGGGCAAACCATAACCTCGGTCATAATGGTGCCCTATTTCAGGAATATACTGTTTGGGCATCCTCTGTGGCTGACCATGACAAAGGCCGCAAGCAGGCAGCTTCTTAACATTCCTCTGTATTCTGTGGTAATAACCATTTTGCTAAGGGTGTTGTCCAGAGCAGGGATTATCGACCTGGTAAACTGGAAGAAAAATAAAAATTTGTAGTTGCTTTTTTTGATGGAAGGGTATATAATGTACGTAAATGCTCAATATTTGGTCCTTGAATTCGGCCCGAATCCGTGACAGCTGCAGTTATCCAAAGGCTGTCTCTTGCGGTGTGAAGCGATGCCGATGGATATGTGCAGGCTATGACATGGCAGGCTGTAGAGCCTGGCGGTGAGAAGGCGCTTTGTTGTTTTGCGTGGTCCATTGGTTTTCCGGTGGAAATAATCCCTACGGAAATTCATAACGGTGCACAAAGGAGCCTGGGTCACTGATCCCTCTACCCCCTGCTTTGATCATAGCTAAGGGATAGCAGCGTTGGTGGAGAAGGGTAGAAGGCAGGGATTCAGATGGCGAGCACAAAAAATATTATCAAAGCGAGGGATTATTTCCATGTATCAGGACAAAGTACTGGTGTGCAAAGATTGCGGTAAGGAGTTCGTTTTCACCGCAGGAGAACAGAAGTTTTACGCTGAAAAGGGATTTCAGAATGAGCCTGTTCGCTGCAAAGCCTGCCGCGATGCCAGAAAGGCCAGCAGGAGAAACGGAGTGAATGGCAAGAGGGAGCTGTATGATGCAGTGTGTGCCGATTGCGGTGCGCCTACGAAGGTTCCATTCGTTCCAAGGGAAGACAGACCTGTTTATTGCAGTGAGTGCTATAGAAATCACAGATAAAGTTTAGCTGGTCAACAAGAGCTCTGGACCAATCCAGAGCTTTTTTATTTGCCCTCCGTTTGTCGAAAATTGCGCTCCGTATGCATGTAAATAAATGGATATTCAGCTTTTATCCACACAAAAAAGTGCCAAAAACGTAGTTATACACAGGGTTATCCACATTATCCACAGGCATTTTATTCACATATCCACAATAATGCAAAGGTATATCAAGACCACGTGACATTATATGTCAGAAATTGGAGCATTTTTGTTTTATAAATATGCATTGATTTTTTGTAAATATTCGTTTATAATTAACAAAGTGGTTTATATTTTATGGGAAAAAGATTGGAGGAGATGGTTAATGAAGCGCGTGCTCGTATTTATTCTTACCCTTGCAATGGTGTTTTTATTCATAGGTTGCGGTAACAAGATCGATACCATGAAGCGCATAAAGGAGACCAAGAAGATTATATGGGGCACCAATGCTGCTTTTCCGCCTTTTGAGATGAGGCAGGGAGATGAGGTTATCGGCATCGATGCTGAAATCGCAAAGAGGATTGCTGATAAGCTGGGCGTAGAGCTGGTAGTCGAAGACATGGAGTTTGACGCTTTACTGCCGGCTTTGGTATCGGGGAAGATAGACTTCATAGCCGCTGGTTATACGGTCGATCCAGATAGGACAAAGCAGGTGTTGTTTACCGATACGTATTTTAAGGCCGTACAGGTCATAATCGTGATGAAGGATAATCAAGAGATCAAAGGGCCTGAAGATTTGAAGGGCAAGAAGATTGGCGTGCAAAATGCAACTACCGGCGATTTGGTTGCCTCTAAAATTGAGGGAGCCGAGGTCAAGCGCTACAATAACGGAATGGA
>PKRC01000001.1 GCA_017577715.1 Clostridia bacterium | reverse complement strand
GCCTAAAGGACAGGCTAAAAACCGGGCTATATGCTAGCCCGCGTAATAGCGTCTAGTTTTTAAAAAAAGCCAGGGTGGGTCAAATTTTATCTGTTAAAAATGGGTCAATTTAAATCCGCTATTGACACAGTAAGCGAAAAGGGATTATAGTGTGTGTAATTTCAGTAAAAAAGTCCTTCCGTGAAAGAGGAGGAGAGACTGCATATTGGATGATGAAAAAGAAAGAAAGTAATAAACCTTACAAATATATTCTAGTCACTCCTGATAATGATAATGAACTATTTAAACCTCATGAACCTCAAAAAAGAAATAAATGGAGGAGCATATTGACTGCAGAAATGGATGGGGTGTTTGTTATTAAAGAAGGTAACGAAAATATAGAATATGAAGAGCCATTTTTTAAAGTAGGGAAACGTCATCTTATTAAGTTCGTAAAAGCTCAAATTTAAATTACTCTAGCTTTAAAAAGGAGGAGAGGATTCATTTTGCTCACTTGGCAAGAAGCACGACGTTATCATAATAACCAAAAAGGTATTCATCAGCGGGGAGGGCAAATTTTATCAATATGCGCTTCTTTTAGTGGGGAAAAACGGAGATATCACGATCAACTTTTAAGTGAAGACTTAATGATTTACATAGGTGAGGGAGACCTAACCAAACCTCAATCTGATACATATGGTAATCTTGCTTTAAAGAAAGCAAAAGAAACCGGCACTATATTTCCTGTGATAGCCAAGTGGAATGAAAACCAATATGAATATTTAGGTAAGTGGCAAGTCATTGATTGGGAATATTCGCCTTTACATGGATTTCCAGCTCATTATCGATTCTTGCTAAGAAGAGTTGAACCACCGGAAACAGAAACAAGAAAAGCTAAAGAAATTATTTGTTCACAAGGTAATTTTCACCCTCAGAAAGTGAGTTATGAAATAGAACGTATTCTTAGAGATACCAGAGTTATTCAAGAACTTAAAGTTTTATACAATTACACATGTCAAGTTTGCAATATTCCTTTAAACAGAGGGATTGGTGACCCCATTGTAGAAGGTCACCATATTATGCCTCTAGGTAAACCGCATAATGGACCAGATATTGCGGAGAATGTGGTAATTTTGTGTCCAAATCATCATGCTTTATTTGATATAGGAGCTATAACTATAGATGTTGCTCAAAAACGTGTTATTCATGTAGACCCCAACGATAGTTTAAATGGTAGTATTTTTGTTTTAAAACATACCATAAATGAAGAATTTGTAAATTACCACAATAAATATATTTTCAAAGGATCAATATGGTAAAATTTGTTATTCTTGATTAAGAACAAAAACACCATTTCTCGCAGGAGGTCGATATTAATGTGCGGTTAGCCGCTCTTTTTTGTGTGCAAACATTTTGCTAACGTAGCT
The DNA here is from genome assembly GCA_017577715.1 of Clostridia bacterium. GTDB lineage: Bacteria > Bacillota > Clostridia > Caldicoprobacterales > Caldicoprobacteraceae > Caldicoprobacter. Next base: position 272,412 of record PKRC01000001.1, on the reverse strand, counting down.
GCAGGGCAATTTAAAAGTGGAGAGCTATCCCAAAAAACAACTACTTTAAAAGTAGTAGTTTTGTTGTATTAGTAATGCAAAAGTAATGCAATGACGATAGAAAAACCCAAAAAAAGATGAAACGAAATGCAAAAAAATGTAAATAGAGACACCAAAAAAGCTTGAAAAATCAGCCTTTTTAAAACTAGGCAACATTACTTATAAAGATAAATGTAAGACTTAAAATCCTGGGGTCTGAAGAAGACCGTGCCGGTTCGAGTCCGGCCTCCGGCACCAGTATCAAGGATTCCAGGGTTTTGAAAATCCTGGAATTTGTTTTTGTAGATGTAAGCGCCAGCACGGTGAGTTCTAAGGCAACAGCTGGTCGATCAAATCATAGGTGAGAGGGCCTACTATTCCATCGGCTATCAGCCCATTGTCAGCCTGAAGCCTCATAACCGCCTGACGGGTGAGGGGACCAAAGATGCCGTCGAGGGAGCCTGTATAATATCCCAGGCTAGCGAGTATATTTTGTAAAACTACAACATCATCTCCCCAGGTACCAATGCGTAAAATTCTCCTCTTACATACCAAAGCTTAATCCACCTCCCTGGCGGATTTACATATTATATGATATGTTTCCGCTGAAGGAGGTGTTATACTTCTTGCCCATCTTTCCTGAAGCTCGAGAAAACTAATATACATTTTGCAATTGAAGGAAACTTCGTTTACTGATGAAGAGCTTGTTAAACCGTTGGGGATATGGCAATCCCTGCTCATAAAGAGGATAACCGCATTATCCTTCCAATTTCCTATGTGATAATTTATTTGCGAAAACGGCTTGATATACTTTCCTTTACATCTAAAATGAGATTTCTCAGATTTTGAATCTTTACCCGTAGTTCTTCTTTCCCAGAACTTAAATAAAAGAAAGCACCTCCACCACCAATTAAGATAAAAAGTAGAACCAGTATACCTCCTCTTTCGGCACCAGTACTTTCTTTTGCTAACTGGGGGACTTTTTCTTTTTGCCGCGTATGCTCATTTCGAATGGTACCGCCAAATAAGACCATATTTACAACTTCAGCAAAAAGTGAGGCAGATCTTAAAGCCCGCTCCTTGGTATGATCATAGGTGCCAAATTCCAAAAGCAGAGATTGAGGATGGAGTTCCTGATTATAACTTCCTTTACCTATAAAAATATCCTTTATAAGGCCCGGATACTGTTTATCAGCTACCGCTTTTATGCGATATGCAAATGCTTCGTTTGCCTGTCGGTTTTGGTTGCTTCTACCTACCACGATACGTACTTTTGTGATTTCCTGGTTGTTTAATCTGGTTATGTATTCCTCTTTAGGAACTGCATCTCTATGTAAATCGAAAAGAGCAATTGGGCGATGCTCCTTTATTATCTTAAAAGCTGTCTGTCTGGAACGTCGGTATGCACCTGCGTCGTGGGGATCATGAGAGGTTGTATCAACTATCGCTTTTATTCCTTTGTTTCTGAGCGTCTCGCCTAGTTTTCTGGCGACATCCAATATACCCCCCTTTCCTTTTATGCTAGCTTTTCCATCTGAGGGCAAATATGATTCATCGGTATGCGTGCAGTAAATTCCTATTGTTTTATCTTTATCCTGTGCGAAGGCCGATACAGATGCATTAAAGAGCAAGGCCGAAACATCGGGTAGCTCTACATCTTCTACAAATTCAGCTATGGCGATTTTTTTCGAGGTATTGACTTGAGTAACTATATATTTCTTATTATCCTGGCTGATATATTGATCACCTACGTATATCCTTCGTCCAATCTTAAAGAGAACGGTTCCGTCTGAGAGATATACCGTAAAGTAGTCTTGGCTTTCCTCATACCAGTCATCGGCATTGGCAGATTTAGGATATACTGAGGTCCAAATAATCATAACGATTAATAAAAAGGACAACTTTTTCATTTTTTCACCTCATATTTTCTTTATCAGATCGATATTTGATCAATGCAATAGCGTTGTTCATAAAGACTTCAACTTATTTCATTGATTTCATTCTCGACAAATTAGCAGTACTGATACAGTTTTTCATATAAAGCTTATAAAAAACACAAGAGCACGTAACGATCTACCTTGCACCACGACAGGTAACTTACTATCCAGCCATGATCCTAAATACGAACCAGCCGTATTTAGGACCATGACCAAACAGGTCATCACCTGTCGTGATGGTTCGTTCGACCATACAGGATACCTGCACAGCCCTGTGCAACCTCTCGGCTGCACAGAACCGTTAGTATAATCACCTTCGGCACCCTGTATGATCTTCGCTCGACCCCGTGAGACAGGTTGGAATCTTATTGCAATCAAAGATTTCGACTGCAATAAAACTTTTCCCCGCCCCACGGAATCTGCCCGCCGACTGCATACAGGCCTGACGGGACCTGTATGCAATCTTTGGCCGACCCATATACGCCCTCACCGAGCGTATATGGATCTGGGCTCAACCGTTACGTGCCCTTTCGCTATTTAGGTTAACCACTTTAAAACGATTTATGCGCTGCATAAATATTTTTTTAAACTAAACCTTTATGAAACCGAGGCGACCATTTTAGCTTTTTAGCGCTAATACATTTAATCTTCACGTGATGGAGATAAATTAGAAAATGTGATAAAATAATTTTTAAATACGATAAAATTTGGGATTTTCAATTGGCTGCAAAAACGCCTTGCAAAATAATTTACCTCTTTTCACAACAAAACTTTACTTTGCATTATTTTGTTAAAAGCAACAAAAGGGGAGGATGAAGTATGATCATTAAAGCCCATGAAATGGAAAAAGAACTTAGGGAAAAAATGAGGGGAGGAAATGGCACCGTTAAAATTACCCATATAGGGAAAGGGCAGTTGCCATCAAAAGTCCGCCTCTTTGCAAAGATAACGCTGGAGAAGGGATGTTCTATAGGGTTCCATCAACATGACGGTGAAACCGAGATGTTCTATTTCCTAAAGGGCAGGGGTAAAGTGAGCGACGACGGTACCATACATTACGTAGAAGCAGGGGATGCCATGTTTACAGGAGGTGGGAAGGGGCATTCGGTTGAAAACTGCGACGATGAACCCCTGGAGCTGATTGCCGTCATCGCGCTGGATTCATAGTTCCATCGTTTCCATAAATATATCAGTGTTTTTTCGTATACATCTTCGCATAATAAATACAAACGTTATGAACACAATACAAAAAGCAAAGGAGCACTGATATATAATGGAAGGTGGAACTTTCAATCCGGAAGAACACCTGACCAAACTTCCCATCCGTCGCTGGAATCCCAAGATAAACGATTGGGAAACCGACTACGCCGATTATCTAGAGGTCAAGTGGCGGATGGTATGGTTTCGCAATGAAAACAAACAGGGGACCAAGACCGTCATCCGGGATAAGATCATAGACCCCCATAACCGGTTTGCCTATTTCGAACTCGAAGTGACCGATAGTAGGGGAAATGTTGAAATAGGGGTAGGTTCTGAAACGGGAGATGACTTTAAGGACTATATAGAAAAGGCATATACCAAGGCCTATGGCCGTGCTCTGGCGGCTTTGGGATACGGTACCCCATTTGCGCCAGAGCTGGAAGAGGGCGAGAGTGTGGTTGACAGCCCTGTGGAATCCAGGGACAAGGAGGTTAAAACTCCTACCCGTGAAGAACCTATCACCGATGCACAGCGAAGGGCAATTTATGCCATATACAATGCACTGGGATATACCGAAGGACAGATGAAAGAGATACTGCAGCAGAGATATCACAAATCCGAGAGCAAAGCCCTGACCAAGCAGGAAGCTTCAGACCTCATCGATTACCTCAACAGCTTGAAGGACAGGGATTAGGCCGTAGGGGTATAACCTGTGCCATTTTCTTGACGCCATGGTAAAGATAATATAAAATGAGTATTAAAAAATTTGTAGGGGTGTAAGAAACATGGCACAGGTTATACCTTTTAAAGGCTTCCGTTACAACGCTTCAAAGATAGGCGATCTGGCTAAGGTGACGACTCCTCCTTATGACGTGATATCGCCGAGCGAGCAGGATCGATTTTACCAAATCAGCCAGTACAATATAATTCGGCTGGAGCTGGGGAAGGAAGAGCCCGAAGATGATGAACTCAACAACAAATATACCAGGGCTGCAGCATATCTCAAGGATTGGATAGAAAAGCAGGTACTGGTTCAAGAAAGGCAGCCTTCGTTTTACATTTACCAACAAGAGTTTGGCCTTCCAAACGGAAATAAATATACTCGCACGGGATTTATAAGCCTGGTGAGGTTGGAGGATTTCTCGAAGGGCGTCATACTGCCCCATGAGAATACCCTTTCCAAGCCAAAGGCCGATAGATTACGACTTATGCAGGCCTGCCAGGCAAACTTCAGCCAGATATTTGCTCTCTATGACGATCCCGAGAAAGCTATCCCGCACCTACTCAAACGGCATATTGATGCTCATTCCCCTGATATAGAAGTCGAGGCCATTCCGGGCATTATCGATAGGCTGTGGGTTGTGTCCGACCATTCCTTGATAGCGCAAATCCAGGAGTGCATGGCAGATAAGAAACTGTATATCGCCGATGGCCATCACCGGTACGAGACAGCCCTTACATATCGCAATCAGCGCATGGCTCAAAATCCGTATCACACGGGCGACGAGCTCTACAACTTTGTCATGATGATGATAGTCGAGATGGAGGATCCTGGCCTCATCATACTTCCCACACACAGAATAATAAGCGGCATAGAGGGCTTTTCAAAGGAGGAATTTCTAAAAAGAGCGAGCAAGGACTTCATAGTAGAGGAGCATGCTTTATCGGGCGCAACCTTAAAGCAGCGGGCAGATGAAATGGAAAGCCTGCTTACCCAAAAAGGCAGCCACAGCTTCGTATTCTACGACGGAAATTTGAGAAGCTGCTATATTTTGACGCTCAAGAGCATGGAATCCGTAAATGAGCGATTGCCCCAGCACCATATATCATATCGGAGTCTAGACGTCACAATTCTCCATACATTGCTGTTGGAACCCCTGCTGGGGATAGGGAGGGAGCAGATGGCAAATCAGGAGTTTATCACCTATACTCATGATTTGATGGAGGGGGCACAGTGGGTAGAAGAGGGCAAGTGCCAGATGGCGTTCTTCGTCAATGCTCCATCGGTAAGGCAAGTAAAGGAGGTCTCGTTGGCCGGAGAAAAGATGCCGCAAAAATCAACTTACTTTTATCCTAAGCTGCTGACAGGATTGGTGATAAACAAATTCTAACAGCGAGCGGCTTACAGACGGCAGGATTATAGTCCTGCCGTTTTTTCATCATGCTGAATAAATAGCGTGCACATGTTGTATTCTATTACTTAGATATAGCCCAAAAGCATTACAATTTGATGATTTGAGAGGTAGTGGGAATATGAAGTACGTAGAAGGTTCTCCCAATCCCAAAAACAGAAAAAAGATGGAAGAGAACAATCCGCCCAAGTTAAAGAGCGAGGAACAGGTGGACCTGACTCTGGATAAGGAAATCGGTAAAAATTTGGAAAAGTTTAAGGCTTTCTTGAAGGACAGCAGCGACGTAGTATTCCGCGAATTTAGTTTAGGGACCCAAAGCATACCATGCGCCCTAGTGTATGTCGATGGGCTGGTCAACGTTACTGTGATCAATGAACAAATTTTGAAACCTATGATGCATCAGATTGCCTTGCTAGAAACCAATTTAAACCAGCCCATACAGCCAGATAGGATATTCGAAATCGTCAAACTTCATGCTTTAGCGGTAGGGGAAATAAAAGAGGCAAAAACCTTAGACGACGCTTTTTTGTACGTTTTATCTGGTGAAGTGGCCGTCATAATCGACGGATTTGATAAGATCCTGATAGCCAACGCCAGGGGATGGCCCCAGCGAAGCATACAGGAACCTCCATCGGAAGTGGTGATTCGCGGACCCAGGGAGGGCTTTACCGAAACCTTAAGGGTAAATACCGCCTTGCTTAGAAGAAAGATCAAGGACCCAAACCTGGTAATAAAATCCGTACAGATTGGCAGACGGAGCAAAACCGATGTAGCCTATGCATATATCAAAGGAGTGGCCAGCCAAGAACTGGTGGAGGAGGTAGAGCGGCGACTTAACCAAATAGATGTGGATATATTCTTGGATAGCAGCCAAATAGAGCAGTATATCCAGGACAATTATCTCACCTATTTCCCGCAGATCGAGGTTACCGAACGCCCTGATAAGACGGCAGCCAGCCTAGCAGAAGGCCGAGTGGCCATATTGATGGATAACAGCCCTTATGCCCTTATTGTTCCAGCTACATTTTATCAGTTTTTTCAAAGTCCTGAAGACTATTATGAACGCTGGATACTGGCTTCCTTCATTCGACTTTTGCGCTGGAGCGGAGCTGTTTTAGCGTCGCTAACGCCGGCAATATATGTAGCCATCGTATCATTTCACCCTGGCTTTATCCCCACCAACCTGGTAATATCGGTTGCTGCCGCCCGCGCCACCGTACCCTTCCCGGCTTTTGTGGAAGCCCTTCTTATGGAGCTTACATTTGAGCTACTCAGGGAAGCGGGAGCCAGGCTACCGCGGGCCATCGGCCAAACCATAGGCATAGTTGGCGGTTTGATCATAGGGGACGCGGCCGTCAGAGCGGGAATTACCAGCCCCATTATGGTAATCGTGGTGGCCATTACCGCTATAGCCTCATTTATCATTCCATCGTACAGCGCTGCTCTGGCCATTAGGTTGATTCGCTTTCCCTTTATCGTGTTAGCTGCTGTTTTTGGCATATATGGCGTCATACTCGGATTCATTATTTTAAACGTCCATTTGGTAACCATAAAGAGCTTTGGGGTAAGCTACATGACGCCACAGGCGCCTATGAGGTATCAAGACTGGAAGGACTTTTTCATACGTTTACCCACACAGATCATGAAGCGAAGGCCTACCAGCACGTATCCCATAGATATCGATAGACGGCAGCAAGACCCTGTCAAGGAGGAAGTTCGATGAAAGAAAGAAGTGACTGGTTGAGCAACATACAAATAACGTTCATGGTATCCTCGGCCATTATAGGGGTAACTGTATTGACTCTACCCCGTACTGCTGCCGAATTGGCTAAAGCGGGTGGATTTATTGCTACGTTTATTACCGGAGCATTAATGGCACTGGTGCTGGTTATAGTAGCACTGTTGGCCAGAAGATTTCCAAATGACACCATAATGGAATACAGCAGGAAGATAATAGGCCTTATCCCGGCCAAGATATTGGGATTTATATTCTTTTTTTATTTCATAAGCGTAGTAAGCGTGATTTTAAGGCTGTTTTGCGATGCCGTAAAAGTACTGTTACTTAAAAATACTCCATTGGAAGTATTGATAATTACCTTTTTGTTCGCGGCGGTTTACCTGTGCCTCAACGGCGTTAGCTCCCTAGCTAAGATATGCGAGCTGTTTGAACCCCTTGTAATCGGAACCATGCTTCTGGTTATCGTATTATCCCTTGAAAATTTCAATTTTGAAGAGCTGCTACCCGCTTTTAAGCAGAATATATCCCAGTGGCTTTATGCCGTCCCCCACTTGACCATATCTTATCTAGGCTTTGAAGTGCTCCTCTTCATTACGCCATATGCTCAGGACACCAGCAAGGTCGTAAAATATGGCTTGTGGGGCATACTGCCTTCCATCTTTATATATTCGCTATTTGTGGCAGTCGCAGTGGGCACTGCTGGGGTTGAAGCGGTTGCCCGTTCCCTATATCCCACTCTTCAATTGGCCAGGTACATTAAATTCCCCGGAGGTTTCGCAGAAAGATTCGATATCTTCTTTATGATCTTTTTGATGCTAGGGGCCTATACGACGGTGTCTTCCTATTTATACCTTTCTTCTGTTTCAATAACAAAGCTGCTGGGGCTTAGGAATTACAAACCTTTTATACTTTTAATTGTGCCCATAATATACGTGCTAGCCTTGTTGCCTCAAAACATTAAGGAGATAAACGTATTCTCGCAGTATGTCAGCTACATAGGTTTGGCCTTACTGGCTGCAGTGATAGTACTCTACGTACTGGCTGTCATACTTAAAAAGGGGGAAAGTTTAGAGAATGAGGGTAAATAAAAAGTATATCGCAGCAGCGGTAATCGCCATTATTATCGCCTTTATCATGACGGGCTGTTGGGATATGGTGGAAATAGAAACCAATGCCTTCATATTGGGAATAGGGTTGGACCTCTCAAAGGACGTAGAAGGAGATGAGGAAAGGATTATGGTAACGTATCAAATAGCCCTGCCAGCCGATATGCTGGTGGCAAGCGGACAGGGCGAAGGAGGGGGTGGAGGAGCATCTACGTTAAATATCAGCATAGAGGCAAAGAATTTGATGATGGCAGAACAGACGCTCATGTCCACCCTCAATCAAGTGCCCAATTACGACCATTTACAGGTGGTAGTTTTTGGAGAGGAGCTGTCAACGAAAGGAATTGGCAAGTATATCGACTTTTTCTTCAGAGATTCCAGGATAAGGCAGCGCACTAAAGTAGCTGTAAGTAAAGGAAAAGCCAGCGAAGTTTTTAAAGTACAGCCCAAAACCGTTAAAAGCACATCGCAATACATCAGCGATTTGTTAGACGAAAACGAAAAACGAAATCTAATGGTGCTTATGCCTATGGATTTTGGAAAAATGCAGAGGCACTTTATACGAAAGCTGGATGTATGTTTGCCCAGCATTGTGTTAAAAAAGGATACCCTAACTGTTCAGGGCGCTGGGGTATTTAGCGGCGATAAACTGGTGGCATGGCTCACTGGGTCCGAGGTCATGGTCCTTAAATGGCTTCACGGCCAACCGGCCAAGGGAATTATAGATATTTCCAGCGATAAGATTAAAACGGGAGATTTTGTATTTAATATCACCAACAACAAAGTATCCATAAAACCTGTTCTAGACGGCAACAGGTTTATCTTCAAAGTCAAAATGGACGTAGAAGGGGATATAGGTGAGATTCAAAACGAAAAGTTCAATACTTATGATATGACCCTTATTCGCCAAGTGGAAGATTTGGTGAAACAAAAAATTACACGTTCTTGTAGCGAGGTGTTTGATAAGCTGGTAAATGATTTAAGAACCGATTGTGTAGAACTGGGGCGAAGGGTACAAAACTACTATCCGGATTTTTGGGAAAAAAATAAGGATAGATGGAAGGAGTATTTTGTCAACTCATCCCTCGAAATGGAGGTGGACGTAAAGCTAAGAAGAGTGGGAGTAATCAAATAATCGTTATCTTATCCTGCAAATCTGGAAACAATAAAGAAAAGCACAGCGATTGCCAGATATGCCAAGCTGCACCATTTTGCGATCTTCTGTTCCCTAGGAAACTTACCAGGCGCTTCCAACCCATAAACTACGAAAAGAATTAAGCTGGAGAAAATCATTAATAACGAAAAATAATGCGTCATTAAAATATTCAATATCGTCGAAAATAGACCCATAGCATTCTCCCCTCGACTTAAACAGGCTAAAGCACCTCTTTTTTAATTATTACCCGGCGTTGTACAAAATATCCTCGGCTGATCGATTCTGAAAACGTCAATTTCTGCGGAAAATTGCATTGCGATCTAGGAATCGATTATGCCTTTCTTCAAGAAAAGCTTTCGAACCATCTGTCCCTCAGGCGCAACGACACAAAAATATTACAAAAATACTTATGCCAGGATGCGGTTGTTATATGGTATAATTTAATTGAAGAGATATGGTGTTGGCTCTCGTTTAACTTTATGCAGGCAGGTAGGCTACTTAACGCCATTGCCGTGATGCTCTAAATCCTTGAGAATGCCTACATTTTCAAAGGTTGTGGAAGGCATGAATTAAATTACAGCAAAGGGGTAATGGATGTGGATAAGCTTGAACACATATTTGAGCTGCAGGCCCAATTTGATGAAGCTTTGATTGAAAAGCGCAACCTTAAGCATATCAAACCGGAAGAGTGGATACAGAAGGAAGTGCTGGCCATGGTTTCAGAGCTGGGCGAGCTTCTCAATGAAGTCAATTTCAAGTGGTGGAAAAATCCCAAGGAGATAGACTACAACGCTATCAAAGAAGAGCTGGTGGATATACTCCATTTTCTCATCAGTATGTGCCTAAAAGTTGGGATTACTGCCGACGACCTGTATCAAACTTACCTTACGAAAAATCGGGAAAACTTTGCCAGGCAGAAGGGGCAATCCAAAAAAACCGGTTACGAATGGGAGCTGCCCAGAAACGATGATCTTTAATATCTAAAACGAATTTGATACCATCAAAAGAATGGTAATTGGTCATAGGATGGGAACATGACAGGTATAACATTAATGAAAGAGTTCCTTTCTGGACGAGACTAACAACGCAAAACCAGAAAGGAACTCTTTTATTATGAGTATTTTGCCAGAAAAAGTAATGAGAGAAAAAATATGGGCTTCTTCCATGGGAGTTTTATATTATGGTTTAAGATAATAACGCCATGTATACGGCAGTATTTTCTACAGGCTATCCTGCACTATATTCAACGTTGTTTCATACAATGTATTAGCGGGAAGGAGGCGATCCAATGTCCGACCGTCAACTCATACTTACCTTTATAGGCGGTGATGCCAGACAAGTTGAAGCCATGAATATGGCGTCAAAGGACGGCTTCATCGTAAAAGCAATAGGGTTTAAGGATATCACCAACGCTAACATAAAGTTATACAAGGATTTGGATGAGGAATGTTTTAACTGCCATGCCCTTATACTTCCAATTCCGTATAAAAACAGGCATGGCTATATAAACATAACCTATGATTCGCAGTCCATAACCCTGGAGCAGGTCATGGAAAAGGTTGACCCATCAACTATCATCATTCTGGGCAAAGCCGACAATGACATCAGGCAGCTGGCTGAGAAAAAGAACTTACATCTTTTCGATATTCTGGAAGAAGAAACCTTTGCCATACTTAATGCCATCCCGACGGCTGAAGGCGCAATACAGCGTGCCATGGAGAAGACTGATATAACCCTTCACGGGGCAAACGTACTTGTACTGGGTTACGGAAGGATTGGCAAGTGCTTGGCCAGAATGCTCAAGGGCATAGGCTCCAGGGTGACGGTGGAAGCGCGTAAGCCGGAGGACCTGGCATGGATATACGAAAATGGCTATAACGGTGTCCATATCGACGAGTTGGATTCCATTTTGGGATCACAGCAGGTGATATTCAACACCATTCCATACCTGGTGCTTACCCGCGAAAGGCTCGAAAAAGTAAATAAGGAAGCGGTCATCATCGACCTTGCTTCTGCGCCAGGTGGAACTGATTTTGAAGCCGCAAAGGAGCTAGGCATCAGGGCTTACCTGGAACTTGGCCTTCCGGGCATAGTGGCACCTAAAACTGCTGGAAGAATTGTATACAGAGTAATAAAAGAAGTGCTTGAAAGAGCTCAAAAACTTGGTATAATAAGGGGGTTAAAGGCATGAGGCTGAAAGGTATAAAAATAGGTTTTTGCATAACCGGGTCATTCTGCACCTTCGATAAGGTGCTTATACAGCTACAGAGAATGGTAGATGAAGGCGCTGAGGTATACCCCATATTCTCATATGCTGTTGCATCAACCGATACGCGGTATACCACAGCAGCTGATTTTAGGCAAAAGGTGGAAAGCATTACCGGCCGTAAAGTCATTGCCGATATAGTAAGCGCTGAACCCATAGGCCCCCAGAAGTTGTTGGATGTAGTGGTCATAGCGCCCTGTACAGGGAATACCCTAGCAAAGCTGGCCAATGGCATCAACGATACGCCCGTTCTAATGGCAACCAAAGCACACCTTCGCAATCAAAGGCCAGTGGTGGTAGCCATATCCACCAATGACGCGCTGGGTAACAACGCTAAAAATCTGGGGCAAATCATGAATGTAAAAAACATATATGTGGTACCATTTTACCAGGATGATCCGCAAAACAAGCCCAACTCCTTAATTGCCGATATGGATAAGATAATAGATACCGTGCTTCTTGCACTTGAAGGGAAGCAGATACAACCGATATTTATAGAGAAAAAGGAATGAGATATAATTAAAACATGGAGGAATTGAACATGAAGATAGTGATACAAAAATTTGGAGGTACTTCTGTGGCCACTCCGGAGATGCGGGCCAAAGCTGTACAAAAGGTCATAAACGCCAAAAAAAGCGGTTATTATCCTGTAGTGGTGGTATCTGCCATGGGGCGAAAAGGTGCACCCTATGCCACCGATACTCTGATAGACCTAGCTAAAAACGAATGCGTGGATACCCACCCCAGGGAAATGGATCTGCTCATGTCATGTGGTGAAATCATCTCCAGCGTAGTCATGGTAAACGCTTTAAGGGCTAAAGGATATGAGGCCGTGGCTTTAACCGGTGGTCAGGCGGGTATCATCACCGATAACAATTATGGCAATGCCAACATACTAAGGGTTCAGCCTGATAGAATATACATGTACCTGGAGATGGGGAAAATACCCGTTGTAGCCGGATTTCAAGGAGTTACCGAAAGCGGCGACATAACTACCCTTGGCAGGGGCGGCAGCGATACCACAGCTGCAGCACTGGGCAAAGCCCTTGCTGCTTCCTTTATAGAGATATATACCGATGTGGACGGCATCATGACAGCTGATCCCAGGTTAGTGCCCAACGCCACAGTGCTGAAACACCTAACCTATTCCGAGGTATTTCAGATGGCTGACCAGGGAGCCAAAGTCATTCATCCCAGGGCCGTTGAAATAGCAATGAGCTGCAACATACCGCTCATCATCAAAAACGTCAATGGCAATGGCCCCGGTACCATGGTCTCATCGTACTACGAGAGCGATTACCTCAAGACTATAGAGCATGATCCGAACCAGGTAATTACCGCTATATCTCACATGCTCAATAGGACCCAGATTACCATCGAGAACCTAAATCTGGAGCTACAAAATACGGTCCTAAACCGTCTGGCCGAAAATGGCATAAGCATCGATCTTATCAACGTGTTCCCCAATAAGATGATATTCACCATAGATGGCGATGACTCAGCTAAAACTACCACAATTCTCGAACAGCTCGGCTGTTCATACTCGGCAGTATACAATTGTAGCAAAATATCGGCTATAGGCAACAGGATGAGAGGGGTCCCGGGGGTCATGGCAAGGATCATAAAAGCCTTGCACAAAAACCAAGTGCATGTGCTTCAAACCGCCGATTCCCATACCACCATTTCCTGCCTTATAAAGGGAGAAGATACGGCAAAAGCGCTGGTAGCTCTACATGACGAGTTTAAGTTGCATACTCGATGAGCCCGGTTTGGGCTCATCTTTCTTTTTATTTGGGAAATACTAATCTTAAGAGAGAGGCCATTGGTCTTGCTAATGTTTACCAGATAAGACAATGATGAGCATAAGAAATCCCATATGTTTATGGAGGATAATATGTTGAACAAGAGCGAAAATCTGAGTGTACAATCCCAACAGTCTCAAAATGCCGATGAGGGACCCGCTTTCCCATACTCTCAGGCAGAAAACATAAAGGAATTTGGCGTCGCATCTGCTCCTCCAGCGCTGGACAGCGATATTCACTGCCTGACCATAGTGGGTCAGATAGAGGGGCACATAATGCTGCCGCCTCAAAACAAGACCACCAAATATGAACACGTTATCCCTCAGTTGGTGGCTATTGAGCAGAGCAAAAATATCAAGGGATTGTTGCTCATCCTAAACACGGTGGGCGGCGATGTAGAGGCAGGCCTCGCAATAGCAGAAATGATAAGCACCATGTCCAAGCCTACGGTATCTTTGGTCCTTGGCGGAGGGCACAGCATAGGAGTTCCTCTGGCAGTCAGCGCCGATTGTTCCTTTATTGCCCCCAGCGCCACCATGACCATCCACCCCATTCGCATGACAGGCTTGGTGGTGGGAATACCACAGACTTACGAATACCTAAACAGGATGCAGGATAGGGTGGTGGATTTCATTGTACGTCACTCAAAGATCTCCAAAGAGAAGCTCAACGAGCTGCTCAAAGGGACCGGCGGGCTGTCAAGCGATGTGGGAACAGTACTCATAGGAGAAGAGGCGGTACGCTATGGTATAATAGACTATGTGGGAGGCGTAAAAGAAGCCATATTGAAGCTCAGGGAGCTAATATCTCAAAACGAAGGAGGAGGGCCACATTGATACTGCATACCATCGTTCCAATCCAGTACATCTTCAGCGATTATACAGCCCAAACCAGGTCGACTCCCCGCCTTATAGAATGGAATAACGTAAAGCTAGAAGTCTTGCCGGCAGGAGAAGGGAAGTACCAAATCAACCGGATTCTGAGCACCAACCCCTTTGACTATTTAAACCCTCGGTTGCAGCCGGGGATCATCATACAGGTAGATCCTAAAATATAAGCCTCTTCATAAGCCCAGGTAAATATTCCTTTACCTGGGCTTATCTGTTTCTGGGCTTATCTGTTTATCGTAAATCCCATATGGCGTTCTTGGGAAAAGAGTGATATAATGATAACGTTCATTATTTGGGTGGGGGAGGCGGATTCCTTGGATCTTCTGTATGCAATTCTTCTGGGGATACTGCAGGGCCTTACCGAGTTTTTGCCCATCAGCAGCTCAGGGCACCTGGTCATAGCGCAGGATATCTTCAACATTCAGGGAGCTGATCTGGCTTTTGATGTGATGCTCCATTTGGGAACCCTCGTTGCAGTGCTCATATACTACTGGCAGGATGTTTTGAATCTCATTAGCGAATTTTTTATACTAATAGGCGATTTCATAAAGGGCAAAAGGCCAAAGTTGCTGGATTATTCAAGGCCTTATAGGATCCTCATGGTCATGATGATCATAGCTACCATACCCACTGCCATCATCGGATTGGTTTTTAATGACTTGTTTTCAAGGCTGTTTGAAACCGCCGATTTTGTAGGCTACGCCCTCATCGTGACTGGCATATTGTTGTGGATAGCCAATGGCATAGTAAGCGGCAGGAAAGATATAAAGCACATGACCGCAGGAGATGCAGTAACGGTGGGACTCATTCAGGGGCTGGCCATTACCCCAGGTATATCCCGTTCCGGTTCCACCATCTTTGCAGGGCTCATCAGGGGATTGAATCGCGAACTGGCCACGCGCTTTTCATTTTTGCTGTCCATTCCGGCCATACTGGGTGCAGTGGTGGTTGAAGGCAAGGACGTTTTTGAAGGCGCATCGGCCTTACACGAGGTCATGCCCGTCCTGGCAGGATTTGTTGCTGCTGCCGTCTCGGGTTATCTAGCCATTCGTTTTTTAATCTCGGTGCTACAGAAGAGGAAACTCAACTACTTCTCTTATTATTGCTGGGCGGTGGGCATCCTAAGTATACTATATACGTGGTTTGCTGCGTAAACTGCCCGTTAAATTTGGCTTCTCCAGTGTCGGTTTTATGACCTCAGCCTAATGACAGGAAACTTCAGGCAAATTCATAGCAGGAATTTAGAGGGATGGTGTAGAATATCAATACATGGGTGATCTCGGATGTCGAAGAATAAAAAAAAGGAAAGGAGTACAAAAAACGACAGGCAAATATACTACGAAGCGGCAGGAGTGCTGATAATTGGAGTAGGCCTTTTCGCCTTTATAAGCATATATACTGATCAGGCCGGCATGGTAGGCAAATACCTTAAGGAATTGGTGATGGGACTCTTCGGCCTTGTCGGTTACACCATCCCCATACTGCTGGTTACAGCTGGCGTATTGACCATAATTGCCTATCGCAAAAGGGTGAACAGGCTCAAAATACTGCTTATCGTTTTCACCGTTGCCTTTATTATGTCCATCATCCATATATCCTATTTTCGATATTTTGATTGGGGTAGCATCCAAGCTTTCGTGCATTCGTCTTACGCCAAAGGGCAAGAGGTCAAAGGCAGCGGCGCCCTGGTGGCCCCTTTTGTATTTGCTGTATATAAGCTGTTTGGATTGGCAGGAAGTTATGTGCTTTTGGGCGCTTTTGTCATCGTAAATTTGCTTTTGCTGACCAATCTCTCCCTCAAGGATGTGGGCCAAAACGTATATGGTACCATAAAACCCATACTTCACAGACAGCATGCCAGGAAAAAAGAGGGTAAGCCTTTTGTGGGAGAGGTAATTCCTGTAGAGGAATTCAAAAAAAAGTCCGATGAAGACCTTCGTCCCCTTGATGAGGCGTTTAAAGAAAAGGATGAAACATCGTGGCGACCCAAAGCAAAGAAGCCAAAAGGAAAGGATAGGCAAGATGGTCCGCCTGGCCACCAGCATGACAACGTGCAGGCTCAGGCGGCTCAAACTGAAAGCGTGATTGTCGAAAACATGCAAAAAGGAGGATATATAATCCCACCTTTGGACCTGTTGAGGCTGCCACCTACAAGCGCCAATGACCGTGAGCAGGACAAAATGGCAGAGAATAACGCCAAGCTGCTTGAAGAGACATTACACAATTTCGGCATCAGCGCCAAAGTTACGCATATAAGCCGGGGGCCGGTCATTACGCGATATGAGCTTCAGCCGGCTCCAGGGATCAAAGTGAGCAGGATTGTCAACCTGGCTGACGATATAGCCCTAAACCTTGCAGCCCCTTCGGTGCGCATAGAAGCGCCCATCCCGGGCAAAGCGGCCATCGGCATTGAAGTACCCAACCGGGACGTATCCCCCGTTTTATTGAGGGAGGTACTGGGCTCGGATGACTTCATCTTTCATCCATCCAAGCTGGCGGTAGCTTTGGGCAAAGACATAGCCGGTAAGGCCGTCATCGCCGACATCGCTAGAATGCCGCACCTGCTCATAGCCGGAGCCACGGGTTCCGGCAAAAGTGTATGCATCAACACCATCATCATAAGCATACTCTATAAGGCTTCACCCCGGGAGGTAAAATTCATCATGGTGGATCCCAAAGTGGTGGAGCTCAACCATTATAACGGAATACCCCACCTGCTCATACCAGTTGTGACCAATCCCAAAAAGGCAGCAGGAGCCCTCAACTGGGCGGTGCAGGAGATGACCTCGCGCTACAACCTGTTCGCTGATGCCGGGGTGAAGGATATAGAAGGGTACAACAGCATGGTGGAAAACGAGGATGAGCGTTTACCGCAGATAGTGGTGATCATAGACGAGCTGGCTGACCTGATGATGGTTTCGCCTTCCGAAGTGGAAGATGCCATATGCCGCCTTGCACAGATGGCGCGGGCAGCCGGCATTCATCTGGTAATAGCCACTCAAAGGCCTTCGGTGGATGTGATCACCGGGCTTATAAAGGCAAACATTCCTTCTCGCATCGCCTTCGCAGTATCTTCTCAGGTCGACTCGAGAACTATTTTGGACATGGGCGGCGCTGAAAAGCTGCTGGGGCGCGGCGACATGCTGTTTTACCCCGTTGGCGTCAACAAGCCCATAAGAGTCCAGGGATGCTTCATATCCGAAAAAGAGGTAAAAGCTGTGGTAGACTACATTAAAAACCAAAACGCCGCACCCGTTTACGATGCCCAAGCCATGGAGAAGATTGAAGGTGATGAGAAAGAGCCTAACTTGGATGAACACGATGAGCTGCTGCCCGAAGCCATAGAGATCGTCATAGAAGCCGGTCAGGCATCTATTTCCATGCTGCAAAGGCGCCTCCGCATAGGTTATGCTCGTGCTGCCCGGCTTATAGACGAGATGGAAGCCAGGGGAATAGTCAGCGGTTTTGAGGGCAGCAAACCCCGAAACGTGCTCATAACCCGTGAGGAGTTTGAAAGGCTGTATAAGGACGTAAAATAGGAGGATGCAGATTTAGTACATGAAGGTAGGAATGGTTTCTCTAGGTTGCGATAAAAACAGGGTTGATTCTGAGGTCATGCTTGGACTTCTACTTCGGGCTGGCCACTCCATCGTCAACAGGCCTGAAGAAGCGGATGTCATAATAGTAAACACATGCGGCTTCATAGATCCGGCCAAAGAGGAATCGGTGGAAACCATACTGGAGCAGGCCCAATATAAGAAGATGGGCAAGTGTAGGCTGCTCATCGTGACCGGTTGCCTGGCCCAGAGGTATTCTAAGGAGATCATAAACGAGATTCCAGAAGTGGATGCTGTCATAGGTACCGGCCGTTTCACCGAAATATTGGACGTAATCAACCGGTGCGAGTCAAAGCATGAGCGCCTGGTGGCTGTGGATAATCCCAGGTTTCCCGATATCAACGGCATACCAAGGGTGCTTACTACCCCATCTTATACCGCTTACTTGAAGATATCGGAAGGGTGCAGCAACCGCTGTACTTATTGCGTTATACCACAGCTCAGAGGTCCCCACGTCAGCCGTCCGATGGACCATGTGCTGGAGGAAGCCCAGCTTTTGGTTGATAGGGGAGTAAAGGAAATAATACTGGTGGGCCAGGATTTGACCAGGTATGGCCAGGACCTAAAAGGGGATATATCGTTGGTCAAACTGATAAAGGAGCTGGTAAAAATCCCTGGGCTTGTATGGGTTCGCCTGCTTTACTGCTATCCCGACCGCGTTACCGATGAGCTTATCGATGCTATAGCCCAGGAAGAAAAGGTGTGCAACTATATAGATATACCTATACAGCATATACACCCCGAAATACTCAGAAAGATGAACCGGCCTGCTGATCCGGAACAGATCAAAAGCCTTCTTGCAAAGTTGAGAAAGAGGATACCCGACATAATAATACGCACCTCGCTCATCGTGGGATTTCCGGGCGAGGGTAATGCGGAATTTCAAGAATTGCTCGATTTCGTCAAAGAATATCAGTTCAATAGGGTAGGGGTATTTCCCTATTCCAAAGAGGAGGGAACGCCAGCCGCCCGGTTACCTGGGCAGGTGGATGAAAGGACAAAAGAAGCCCGCCGAGACGCTTTGATGAGCATACAACAGAAGATATCCAAAAGGCTGAATCGCCAAAGGGTAGGCCAGATCTGTAAGGTCTTGATAGAAGGAACAAGCTCGGAAGGCGTATATTTTGGTAGATCGTACGGCGAAGCGCCTGAGATAGACGGACAGGTGTTTGTAATAAGCGACCGGCCGCTTAAAGCCGGCGATTTTGTGAATGTCAAGATAACCAAGGCATATGAATATGATTTGTTGGGGGAAGATTATGAATCTGGCAAATAAGATAACCATTGTGAGGATAATGCTGGTGCCCATTTTTATGGTCCTTTTGCTTTCGGACTTTCCTTACAGCAACGTAATAGCAGCGCTTATATTCATCGTGGCAGCCAGTACCGATACGGTGGACGGGTATATAGCCCGAAAAAGGAATGAAGTCACCAACTTTGGCAAGTTTATCGACCCACTGGCCGACAAGATTTTGGTGACTGCAGCGTTGGTCATTCTGGTAGAAATGGGCAAGATATCATCTGTAGTGGCCATTATAATAATAACCAGGGAATTCATCATCACGGGCTTTAGGGTGCTGGCAGCTTCGGAGGGGATAGTTATAGCAGCCAGTTGGTGGGGTAAGGCCAAGACCATCACTCAGATAGTGGCTATAGTGGCTGTCATGCTGGACAATATGCCGTTCAAATGGATAGGTTTTCCCTTTGACAGGATAGCCCTGATTCTAGCCGTCATCATTACTATAGTATCGGGCATAGATTATATCTATAAAAACTTCGATATACTTAGCAAATAAAGGGAGAGAGAAATGCTATGGATGCCGAGATCATTGCCGTGGGTAGCGAACTGCTGCTGGGCCAGATCGCAAATACCAACGCCCAGTATATATCTCAACGTCTCTCATCGGTAGGCTTAAACGTGTATTACCATACCGTGGTAGGGGATAACAGAAAGCGCTTACTGAGTGCTCTTGAGATTGCGTGCAAGCGAGCAGATATCATAATCACCACGGGCGGATTGGGTCCCACCATGGATGACCTTACAAAGGAGACGGTTGCTGAATTTTTAGGGTTGGAGCTTGTCCTCCATCAGCCCAGCGCGCAGGCTATACGCGAGTATTTCTCAAAAAGAGGCAGAACCATGACCGAAAACAATCTAAAGCAGGCCATGTTTCCCAAAGAAGCTATCGTCCTTCCCAATGATGTAGGAACAGCTCCGGGGGCTATTATAGAAAGGGATGGGAAAACCTTTATCATATTGCCAGGACCTCCCTATGAGATGCAGCCCATGTTTGAGAACCACGTAATCCCCTATTTAACCCGAAAAGAAGACCAGACGATCTTCTCAAGGATCCTCAGAATATACGGCATCGGGGAATCGGCTGTAGAAGAGATGATAAAGGATCTGCTTGAAAATCAGAGCAATCCAACCATTGCGCCTTTAGCATCCTATGGCGAAGTTACCCTTAGATTGACGGTTAAGTGCCATCGATCCCAAGACCCCCTTGAGCTGATAAAACCCGTTGAAGACGAAATACGTAGGCGCCTCGGTGAGGCCGTCTATGGCGTAGACGATGATCGCCTGGAGACGGTGGTAGCCAAACTGCTTAAGGAGAAGGGTTTGACATTAGCTGTGGCCGAATCCTGTACCGGCGGTCTCATAAGCAACATGTTGACCGATGTGCCGGGGATTTCCGAAAATCTCCTTGAGGCGTGCGTTACCTACAGCAACCAGGCCAAAATAAAACGGTTGGGCGTAAAGCCTGAAACGCTAGAGGCTTATGGTGCTGTAAGCCCCCAGACAGCACAGGAAATGGCTGAAGGAATATTAAAAACTAGCGGAGCCGATATAGGTCTTGCAGTGACGGGTATAGCCGGTCCGGGCGGTGGAAGCCCTGAAAAGCCTGTAGGGCTGGCATATATCGCTATTGCTGCAGGTAACCATGTAGAAGTAAACCGCATATATAACCAGGGGAACAGAAAGCGGATAAAGCTGTCCACTGCCAATACAGCTCTGGATCTGTTACGCCGAAAGCTGCTTAAGCTTTGAGATGGCCATTGCTTTTAACGCTTGACCCTTCCTATGGATTGCATTATAATTGAATTAGAACGTGTGTTCGAAAGAATACAGAGAGGCAGGTGAATATCCGGCTCAAAGAGCCGAGCTTGAGGTCATGGATAAAGCTAAAGCGCTTGAGATGGCTATCAGCCAAATTGAGAGACAGTTTGGTAAGGGTTCAATCATGAAGCTGGGTCAATCCAGCCACATGAATGTAGAAGTAATACCCACAGGCGTGTTGGACTTAGACATTGCGCTTGGAGTGGGAGGATTGCCGAGGGGAAGGGTAGTGGAGATATTCGGTCCCGAATCCTCGGGTAAGACGACAGTGGCGCTGCACGTCATTGCCGAAGCACAAAAGATGGGCGGCATAGCTGCATTTATAGACGCCGAAAATGCCTTGGATCCCCATTATGCCAAAAATTTAGGAGTGGACATAGATAATTTGCTAGTCTCGCAGCCCGACACCGGCGAGCAAGCGCTTGAGATCACCGAAGCCCTGGTGCGTAGCGGAGCCGTTGATGTGATCGTGGTTGACTCGGTAGCAGCGCTGGTGCCGCGTGCCGAATTGGAAGGCGAAATGGGCGATGCCCATGTTGGCCTGCAAGCTAGGCTGATGTCACAGGCCCTGCGCAAGCTATCGGGAGCTATAAACAAATCACGAACAGTTGCTATTTTCATAAATCAGTTGAGAGAAAAAGTGGGCGTGACGTTTGGTAACCCCGAAACTACGCCTGGAGGAAGGGCGCTTAAGTTTTATGCTTCTGTGCGGCTGGATGTGCGGCGCGTGGATACCATAAAGCAGGGTTCTGAACCCATAGGTAGCCGTACACGGGTAAAGGTAGTAAAGAACAAAGTTGCTCCTCCTTTTAAAGAAGCGGAATTCGACATAATATACGGACAGGGTATCTCCAGGGAAGGCAGCATACTGGATCTGGCTTGCTCCATTAATATTGTAAATAAAAGCGGTGCTTGGTATTCGTATGGCGATATAAGGCTCGGACAGGGGAAGGAGAATGCCAGACAGTTCCTCAAGGAAAACCCCCATATAGCGGCTGAGATTGAACAGAAAATCAGGGAAGAGTTTAAATTAGGGCAAGTGATAGAACTTCCAACTTCCTCCAGCCAAGATGAGATAGAATAAATGGCGGTGGTTTAAGGAGTTTTACATCCTCAATTGTTGACATGAATAAGTAAAAGATATACAATTAAAGGTAAGTAGTTTACACCTGATCCTTGTATAAATTCATAGAGAGTATTGATGTATCCAACCCAATGCCCGCTGGACAAACGAGGTAAACGCAGGAAGTTCTTTGTCTCAGCGATGCTCCATTGAAGTAGCGAGGAGGTGTCCATAAATCCGTGGCAGAGATACTACTAATGGGATTTGCCCTGGTAGTAGTAGCCATTGGAGCGGGCGTCCTGGGATACAATTACCGAAAGCGGATTGTAGAGGAGAAGATAGGCAATGCCGAAGAGGCCGCTAGAAAGATCGTTGAGGAGGCTAAAAAGCAGGCTGAAGCACTAAAAAGGGAGACCTTACTTGAGGCAAAAGAAGAGATTCACAAACTGCGAAGTGAATTTGAAAGGGAAACTCGCGAAAGGCGAAATGAAATTCAAAGGATAGAACGCAGACTCCAGCAAAAGGAAGAAGGCCTTGATAAAAGAGCTGAAATTTTGGAACAAAAGGAAGAAAGCCTCAATAACTTGCAAAAAGAAATTCAGAGGATGCGTGAAGAGGTTGAAGAGCTGCATAAGCGCCAGGTAAGCGAACTAGAACGCATCGCACAGTTAAGCCAGGATCAAGCTCGAGAGATATTGCTTGGCAACGTAGAGAAGGAACTTACCCATGAAATAGCCATGAAGATTCGAGAGTATGAGAACAGGCTGAAGGAGGAGGTCGATAAGAGAGCTCGCGATATAATATCGCTGGCTATTCAAAAGTTCGCCGCTGATCATGTAGCTGAATCAACCGTTTCGGTTGTAGAACTCCCCAATGACGAGATGAAGGGGAGGATTATCGGGCGAGAAGGGCGCAATATTCGCACTTTGGAAACGCTGACTGGGATCGATTTAATAATCGACGATACACCAGAAGCCGTCATATTGTCGGGATTTGATCCTATAAGAAGGGAAATTGCCCGCATCGCCCTCGAAAAACTCATACTGGACGGAAGAATACACCCGGCTCGCATAGAAGAAATGGTAGAAAAGGCCAAAAAAGAGGTTGAAAACCAGATACGCGAAGCAGGTGAGCAGGCCATATTTGAGGTTGGGATACATGGAATTCATCCCGAGTTGGTCAAGTTGTTGGGTAAGCTGAAATACAGGACCAGCTATGGCCAAAACGTGTTGAAACACTCCATTGAGGTAGCTCACCTGGCAGGTATTATGGCTGCTGAGCTGGGAGCCGACCAGAAACTTGCTAAACGGGCTGGTCTGCTACATGATATTGGGAAAGCGGTGGACCACGAAATGGAAGGTTCTCATACTCAAATCGGAGCTGACCTGGCTAAAAGATATCGCGAAAGCGCTGATGTGGTGCATGCCATAATGGCTCACCACGGCGATGTAGAACCCAATACCGTTGAAGCTATACTGGTACAGGCTGCAGATGCTATTTCTGCAGCAAGGCCAGGAGCCAGAAGGGAAACTTTGGAGGCTTATATCAAGCGGTTAGAAAAGCTAGAAGAGATTGCCAATTCCTTTGCAGGAGTGGAAAAATCCTTTGCAATCCAGGCAGGACGCGAAATTAGGATTATAGTAAAACCTGATAAGGTAAGCGATGACCAGGCGCTCTTAATGGCTAGGGAAATAGTAAAGCGTATAGAAAAAGAGCTTGAATACCCAGGGCAAATAAAGGTCAATGTTATTAGAGAAACTAGAGCCATTGAATACGCAAAATAAGGTGTGGCATATATAGTCACACCTTTTTAAATTTTTGGGATTCTTCATTATTATATGTTTTATTATATGTTTTTAAACAAGAAAAATTTACATTCCAAAAGAAGGATTTTTTTAATAAATGTAGAATAATACGAAATAGAAAATCATTCAAAACAAAAAAGCAATAGGGGGTCAAACCATGGAGGTATTAAAGGTATCAGCTAAATCCAATCCTAATGCTGTCGCAGGTGCGTTAGCAGGGGTCTTACGCGAGCGAGGATCAGCCGAACTTCAAGCGATAGGGGCAGGAGCAATTAATCAGGCAGTAAAGGCCGTAGCCATTGCGAGAGGTTTTGTAGCACCTAGCGGCGTAGATCTGATCTGTATCCCCGCCTTTACCGACGTCATAATTGATGGAGAAGAGAGAACAGCTATAAAGTTGATTGTAGAACCTCGATAAAACCTACCGCAAGGTAGGTTTTATTTTTTGCCCGTAGATTTACAGTCACCCCCCATCGGCATATGCTGAAAAGTAGAAGCTTACTCTATTTTCATGTTTATTGAAAACTGGGGGGTTGAGAAGAGATATGCATAGTCCATTTTTTGTTATTGACGGCCATTGCGATACCATAAGCAAGCTTGATGACATAGGTGCTATAGAATGCCCGAACAATAACCATGTTTCTATCTCGGGGCTATATGCAGGTAGGGTGGGCATTCAATTCTTTGCCGTATGGATGGACCCGTCGTTTACAGGCGAATATTTCCACATGGGGCTACAGCGCATTGACAGATATCAAAGGATGCTCGATAAGTATGTTGCCTATTTCTATCCCATATTGCGTTTTAATGATGTAGAGGATGCGCTTGAGGCAGGCAAAATCGGTGCCTTGTTGACGGTAGAAGGTGGTGAGGTGCTGGAAGGGAATTTTTCTAATTTAGAAGTGCTTTACGGCGCAGGAGTCAGGCTTATGACCCTTACCTGGAACCGTAGCAACCAGATAGCAGGCGCTGCGATGGATACCCATAACCGATATGGCCTCACACCTTTTGGCAACCAGATAATAAAGGGCATGAACGATATGGGAATGATAGTAGATGTATCCCACGCGTCCGAAGAAGCTTTTTGGGATGTTATGGAAGTCTCCCAGCAGCCTGTCATAGCTTCCCATTCAAATGCCAAAGCCATTTGTCCCCACCCGCGAAACTTGAACGATGAACAGATCAAGGCAATTGCCTTAAAAGGCGGAGTCATCGGCATAAACTTTTATCCTCCTTTTTTAAGCAAGAGGGGAGATGCAGGAATTGCAGATATAATAAGGCATATAGAATACATTGGCGGTTTGGCAGGGATAGACTGCATAGCATTTGGTTCCGACTTTGATGGCATCGAAAGCCTGCCGCAGGGGATAGAAGGCCCACAGAGCTTTCCCCACATAATAGAAGGGCTGCTCAGACTAAACTACAGCGAAGAAGACGTGCGCAAAATATGCCATAACAATTTTTTACGCATAATGGAGAAGATATTAAAATAGCAAACACATTGGCCAAAAGGAGTGCTGCACATGGTCTGCTGCTTTGATGCACAGAAAAAACACGAATATTTTGTCGACTTACATACCCACACCACGGCTTCCGACGGGCTACTGACCCCATCACAGCTGGTCGCCCAAGCCCTACAGGCAGGCCTTATGGCGATTGGCATTACCGACCATGATTCCACCGACGGCTTAAGAGAAGCCATAACAGCAGGAGAACGGCTGGGAGTACAAATAGTCCCGGGTATAGAGCTCAACACCAAGGCAGATGACGAGGAAGTTCACATATTAGGCTATTATATTAACTATGATCTTCCCTGGCTTCAAGATATGCTTGCAAGTCTACGCCATGCCAGATGGGTACGAGGCAAAAGGATGGTTGAAAACTTAAGGAGGATATACAATTTCGATATATCCTTTGAAGAGGTAAAGAAGGAAGTAACCCAAGGGGCTGTGGGAAGGCCGCACATCGCTAGAGTATTGGTTAAGAAGGGTATAGTAAAAGATATCGCAGAGGCTTTTGAGAAGTATATTGGGACCCACTGCCCGGCTTACGAGCCCAGATACCATCTGACGATTGAACAAGGCATAAAGCTCATCAAAGATGCGGGTGGAGTGCCTGTGCTGGCGCACCCAGGTTTGCTAAAGGATCAAAAACACGCCATGCTTGCCATAGAGTTTGGTGTCAATGGCATTGAAGCAATACACAGCAAACATACCCCCGAGCAATGCGAGCATTACAGGAGGTTGGCCCATGAGCACGGCCTTATCGTAACGGGCGGCAGCGATTACCATGGTGAAAAGGGAAAGGATATGCCCCAGTTGGGTGACATAAAGATGCCCTGTAGCATCATAGAAGACCTTAAAAGGATGGCACATGTAACTAATAGGCTCACACAATCAGTATAATGAAAATAAAATGAATAAAGGCATAGACGATAATGCAAATTCATGATATAATACCTGACAAAATGATGGATTATTTTTTTAATCTTTCATTTGAGGAGGAATATAAGTTGAGGTTGTCATCCAAAAGTTCCTCTATTTCAGGATCTCTGACACTTGCCATTGATGCCAAGGCAAAAAAAATGAAAGCTGACGGAATGGATGTTGTAGGATTCGGAGCAGGTGAGCCAGATTTCGATACTCCATCTTTCATCAAAGAAGCTGCAAAAGAGGCTCTCGATCGAGGCATGACTCGATATACTCCCGTAGCAGGAATCGTCGAGCTTAAGGAGGCTATATGCCGTAAATTTAAAGAGGATAACGGCTTGGACTATAAGCCAAGCCAGATAATCGTATCCAACGGTGCAAAGCACTCTCTGTATAATGCCTTTCAGGCCATACTCAATCCAGGAGATGAGGTCATAATACCATCGCCCTACTGGCTAAGCTATCCCGAGCTGGTAAAACTTGCCGATGGTGTGCCGGTTTTTGTCCAAACCAGAGAAGAAGACCACTTCAAGCTTAGGCCTGAAGATTTAAAAAAAGCCATAACTCCTAAAACCAAGGCTTTGGTCTTAAACACTCCCAACAATCCGTGTGGTTGCGTATATGAACCCGCTGAGCTTCAAGCTATAGCCGAAATAGCTGTGGAAAGTCAGCTATTTGTAATATCGGATGAGGTATATGAAGCGATGGTATATGATGGATTACAGCATGTAAGCATCGCTTCTTTGGGACCTGAGATAAAGGATTTAACCATCGTAGTAAACGGAGTGTCAAAGACTTACGCCATGACAGGATGGCGAATAGGATATGCAGCTGCCCATGAAGAAGTGGTGAAAGTGATGTCCAACGTACAGAGCCATACCACTTCTAACCCCAATTCCATAGCGCAATACGCCAGCCTGGCTGCTCTGAAGGGACCTAAAGACCAGGTCAAAACCATGGTAGCAGAGTTTGACAAGAGAAGGAAATTCATGGTCGAAAGGATCAATTCCATACCCGGTTTATCCTGTAATATGCCAAAAGGTGCGTTTTACGTGTTGCTGAACATAAGCCAAGTGATAGGTAAAAGCTATAAGGGCAGGCGCATAGATGGATCTCTTTCCTTTGCAGATGCGTTGCTGGATGCACAGATGGTCGCGGTGGTACCAGGAATAGCTTTTGGTGCTGACAATTACGTAAGGCTGTCATATGCTCTATCCCTGGATAATATAAAGAAGGGGCTGGATAGGATAGAGGCTTTTATCAAGGAACTGGAGGACTAAGTTAAAGCAATAGGGGGGGGGAGTTATATTATTCCCCTCTTTTTTAATTGATTGTAGCGTTAGAGAAGACTGTTTACACTTACTAAACAGCAAGCTCGCCATATGGATTTTATACCAAATGTAGGAATGTTATTGGCTTAACCCAGCATAGACGATATGGTTGATTAAAAAATGCGATGTTGTGGCAGGAAAGTCCCTATTTGGCGTCGAATTTTGTAATAAATGATAAAATTTATCGTAAAATATCGTAAAATAGAAGGGGTATGCGTTATGGAGTCGCACCAAATATATCAGAATCCGCTCGTAACCAGATATGCTTCAAAAGAGATGCTGGAGAACTTCTCGGACGACAAGAAATTCAGGACATGGCGCAGGCTGTGGATAGCATTGGCTGAAGCCCAGAAGGAACTGGGGCTCAACATCACGCAAGAACAGATAGATGAGATGAAAGCCCATCAGAGCTGCATTAACTATGACGTGGCACAGCAAAAGGAAAAAGAGGTACGCCATGACGTCATGGCCCACGTTCACGCATACGGGGAGCAGTGTCCCAAGGCAAAGCCCATCATACACCTTGGTGCCACAAGCTGTTACGTTACCGATAATGCCGATATTCTGATAATGATGGATGGGCTCAATATTATAAAGAGCAAGCTCATAACCTGCATGTACTATTTATCACAGTTTGCGCTGAAATATAAGAATATGCTAACCCTGGGATTCACCCATTTTCAGCCGGCACAGCTCACAACGGTGGGAAAGAGGGCATGCCTATGGCTTCAGGACCTCATGCTCGACCTGGAAGAGTGGGAACAGGTGTGGAGCAGCATACGGCTTCGCGGAGTTAAGGGCACCACAGGGACCCAGGCTAGCTTCCTCACGCTATTTGACAACAACCATGAAAAGGTAAAGCTCCTCGAAAGAAAAGTCCTTGAAAAGCTGGGTTTTGAGCGCGCCTATCCGGTTACTGGCCAAACCTATCCGAGGAAACTGGATAGCAGAATATTGAACCTATTGAGCTCCATAGCTCAAAGCGCATATAAATTTGGAAATGATCTGCGCTTGCTACAAAGCCTCAAAGAACTGGAAGAGCCATTTGGAGAAAAACAAATAGGCTCATCCGCCATGGCATACAAACGAAATCCCATGAAGGCTGAAAGAATGTGCTCCCTGGCAAGGTATGTGGTGGTCAATGCCTTAAATCCGGCTATCACTGCTTCTACCCAGTGGCTGGAGAGGACGCTGGACGACTCGGCCAACAGGCGCATAGTCATAGCCGAATGCTTCTTGGCTGTGGATGCCATCTTGAACATATATATCAACATAGTCAGCGGCCTTGTGGTATATCCAAAAGTCATTGAACGGAGGATTAGGGAGGAACTGCCCTTTATGGCAACCGAATACATCCTCATGGAAGCCGTAAAGAGGGGTGGAGATCGACAAGAGCTGCACGAAAGGATCAGGCAGTACTCCATGGAAGCTGCAAGGAGAGTTAAGGCTTTAGGAGAGGATAACAACCTCTTGGAGCTCATAGCCAGTGATCCTGCCTTCAGGTTGAGCCGGGAAGAGATAAAGCGCATAATGGATCCCCGCAACTTCGTGGGGAGAGCGCCCCAGCAGGTAGAGGAGTTCATATCACAGCATATAAAGCCCATACTGGAGCAAAACCGGGAACGGATTATCGGTAATGCTGAGCTAAAAGTATGATCTCTTGTAATATTACACTTTACGGTTATAGACGAAAATGAGATCAAATTTCTTCCAACTTTATAAATATAATTAAAAATATATAAGTATATAAGGGAGGAACTCTTTAATCCTCCCTTAATTTTACCACCCGTGCGGCCATACGGCGCTTTTCATCGCTGATGGCTGCATAATGTTTGCGAGTGGTGTTGACGTCCTTGTGTCCCAACACGTCGGCCACCAGATATATGTCGCCGGTTTCGCGATAGAGGGTGGTGCCGTAGGTGCTCCTCAGTTTGTGTGGAGATATGTTTTTGAGCGGCGTTACCAATTTTGCGTACTTTTTAACCAGATTTTGTACAGCACGGTTGCTTATCCTGCGCCTTTGGAGGGATAGGAAAAGGGCATCCTCATGTCCGGGTAAGGCTTCAATTTTCTTTCGTTCCTCTAGGTATTCCAGCAAGGCTTTTCTGACCTCATCACCAAAGTAGAGGATGACTTGATTGCCGCCCTTACGGGTTATCCTGAAGCCGTTTACGTTAAAATCCAAATCGGATATATTAAGGCCTACGCATTCGCTTATGCGTATGCCAGTACCTAAAAACACCATCAAAATGGTTATATCCCTAAGCTTAGTGTAGCGATGATAGCATTTTTGCTTTTCGGTCAGCCCTTCACCGGTCTCGACGATATCCAGCAGCCGAGCCACCTCGTCAGGTTCAAGCCGGATGATGGGCTTTTCGTGAATTTTAGGGAGGTCGACCAGGGCAGCCACATTTTTGTCCAGCTTTTCATTTTTAAAGTAATATGCAAAAAAGGAGCGCAGGGCAGACAGCTTGCGAGCCTTGCCGGGTTCATGGTTTTGATGCTTCACATCTGGAACAGAAGGCCTGCTGTAATAGGTGAGGTATTCGAGAAACATCTCTATATGTACGGGTTTAACTCGGTTTAAATCCTCTAGGGTAAATCGCGAAAAAGGGGTTATATGGGTAAAATCCTCTATTTGAGTTGTCAGGAATTCAAAAAATAGTCTCAAATCGTAAGCGTAGTTTATCCGCGTGAGTATGGAAGTGTTGGGTTCAATGGCGCGGAAGAAATCCTTGCAAAATTCGGGAAGCTCCTGCAGAATAGCTCGCAACTTCAATATGTTTTGCTGATTCTGCTGTACGCTGAAAGGCTTTTGTTCAGACATTTTGAAAGCCCCCCCTCAGGTTTATCTCAATATACTTTTCGCAAAACTTGTATTTTGCGCATAGTTAATTATTCCTCAAATGACGCTTCTCCTTCTTCAGCCCCAGTACCATCTCCAGTGCCATTTTGAGGTTTTCCAGAAGTGGCCAATTTAATAGCAAATCTGGCCAGCTTATCACAGCGATTATTCCTTTCATTATCGCTGTGGCTTTTTACTTTGATCCACTGAATTTTGTGGATGGAGCTCAACTCGATAAGCCGTTTCCATAAATCCTGATTTGCAACCGGCTGTTTATCTGAGGTTTTCCAGCCGCATTGCTGCCATTTTTTTATCCAGCCCTTATCGAAAGCATTAAACAGATATGCGCTATCGGTATAAATTTTGACTATGCACGGCTCCTTCAGCATTTCTAAGGCTTTTATGGGCGCCATGAGTTCCATACGATTGTTTGTGGTACTTTCTTCATAGCCATATATTTCCTTTTCAATGCCCTTATATGACAATATGGCCGCCCAGCCACCCGGGCCTGGATTACCGCTGCAGGCTCCATCGGTGTAAATTTCAACCTCTTTCATATTGACCTTTCATCCTTCCAGATATTCCCTTCCATATTCTTTCCGATAGCCTTTGCCTTGAGCATACAAGCGTTTACCGCTTCAATGACGGCACTTCGAAATCCTAGTTTTTCTAAATAACGAACTGCTTCTATGGTGGTTCCGGCCGGCGATGACACCATGTCCTTGATTTCTCCGGGATGTTTTCTAGATTCTATCAGCAACCTGGCAGTTCCGATGACGGTTTGGACGGCCATCCTGTATGCTACATCTCTCGGCAGGCCCGCCAGTACCCCGCCATCCGCCAAGGCTTCTATAAACATGGCCACGTATGCCGGCCCGCTTCCACTCACAGCAGTAACGGCATCCATGAGGTTCTCAGGAACTTCTTCGACCTCACCGAGTGAATGCAGTATATTCTTTACTGCCCTCAATTCATCTGGCAAGAGGTCATGGTTCGTGCATAGCGCCGTCATGCCCTCCCCCACCAAAGCCGGAGTGTTTGGCATGGTACGCACCACTTTGCACCTGCCACCTATAATCTGCTTTATGAAATCGACCGTGATCCCAGCAGCTATTGAGATGAGTATATGCCTTTCCTCAAGACAAGCCTTTATCTCAATCAGCACCTTGCTGTATGTATTGGGCTTAACAGCTAGTATGATGATATCGCTATTTAATACCACATGGCAATTATCCTTAGCCGCGCATATTCCCAGCTCGGCCGACAACCTGTTGAGCTTGTCTACGTCCACATCGAAAGCCCATACGCTATTTGGTTGTACGATGCCGCGAGCTATAACCCCTCTCATAATGGCATTTGCCATATTGCCAGCACCTATAAAGCCCAAACGGTAGCTCCCCTTCCCTTCCGGCATCGCTTTCCTCCTTTCGGATAAATCAATCTTTGTTAGAAATTATATCACAAAAAATGGTACATGTGTTAAATTGAAAGAAATTTTTGCTCTACATACGTTAAGAATAGGCTTAAAATGAGCAAAATAAAAATTAACGGAATGCTTGACTTAGAAAAATAAATATCATATAATAGTAAACGTCAAAAGAATAGGTATAGGGGAGTAGCTCAATTGGTAGAGTAGCGGTCTCCAAAACCGTTGGTTGCGGGTTCGAGTCCTGCCTCCCCTGCCAAAACTAGTTATGATGCGGGTTTCAGCCTCCCGCACGATCATCTGAAGCGCCAGATTAGGGTAACGGTCTAAGCATTAACGAATCGCACTCGGTGGGTAGCGGTTTATGGAGTGGGTACTTTTAGGATCGTGATTAGACCGATACCCATGTAGTTGGCGGTAACAACGGAATTGAGAGCAGCGGACTGATGGATGGGAAGTTTTTGGACCGCTGCAAAGTGAGAAAAAGAGGACCTCTTGTCTTGCCCCCCTCTTCCTCCGTCGGAAACTAGGAGGGAGAGGGGTTATTTTATGCCAAGAGGCAGAAAACCCAAAGATGCGGGGCGCACCTTTGCTTCTCTGTACGAGACGTTCATTAATCTCAAACAGGCAGAAGGATGCAGGGAGCGCACCATCAAAGACTACAGAGATACGCTCAGGGACTTTGCCAGGTTCTTCGATTTGCAGAACCTGGGAGTAGACCGAGGAAAGAAATTGGTACTTCTTCTTCAGCTCGGGGAGCTCTTTGATTTGGTCGTATGCGGTCAAACGTTGTTGGTTCTGCTGCCATGCGTTCCGGCGTTCCTCTAGACAGTAGTTGTACAGCCACCTGCAGGCTTCAAGGGTGGCTTCAAGTCTCTTCTCTTGCTCCATATTCGGGTAGAGCCTGTACTTGTACAGCTTGAGCATCCTTCTCCGCCTCCCTCCTGAGTACATCAATGACGTACTGATGCATGGACCTGCGTCTAGCGAAGGCAGCACGCCGTAGCAACTCGTGCAAGTCTGGAGTTAGGCGGAGAGGAAACTTAACCGTCTTCTCCATAGGTACACCTCCATTTGGCTATTATTGACCTCCATTACTATATAGTACCTACAGAGAGTATTGTTACTTCGCTCATACTGATGACTTTAGTACCGCCGCTTTCATCCCATCCCCTAAAGGAGATGGGTTTTCCCGCGCCGCCTCTATAAAGGTTACCAATAAGGTGATCCCATTCTTATGTACTGATATACGCTTTTGTATCTATTCACCTCTACTGCCATATCCATAAGGACTTAAGGGTTGTATCATTCAGCCAATACCTTCCATCTGCCGTTCTCTTTAACAAGGTTAATATAAGTCTCACCAGAAGATTTGTCAATTCTATTTCTGACTCTAACTCTTGCGCGTGTGTCAGTTTGTGCAACAACTTCAGTAACAATATTCTTGCTCCAATTCTCTCCATATTTCTCTTTTATCTTGGAAGCCATGTTTAAAAGCTGCATTCTATATCTTTCTTTATATTCGTCGAGAGAATTTATTCCTAATCTAGTCATTTCATCGAACAAAGATTCACTAGCAGTAAGTTCACAAAGCTTATCTACATCGGCCTTCTCTATTGCCCGCATGTATTCAATGACTACTTTCTCCGGAGCTGACTTGTTAAACAAATTGTCAAATGTTGTACTCATCCAAGATAATACGACATCTTTTGCTTTTACAAAAGACATCCTTACAGCTGATAGAAGCATTTTAGCCCTAATAATCAAAGGACGTTTCAGTTCATACTCAACCAATTGGGCCTTGTGCTCTTCGCTTATCATAAGAGCAACGATACTGTTTTGAAATGTGCGCTGGACAAGCCATGTAACATATCCATTCTTTGAGTTCTCGGCTGTTTCATAATTAAAAACCTGGCCATCATCAGTAACCTCTAGCAAATTAAAACCCGTCTTGAATCCTTCTCGCATGAACGAAGAATTAAAGAACAACATATAATTGCCGTTTTCTCCTAGTTCTAACAAACAAGGAGTATCATACTTACCCTTATCAATGACCTTACGCCAAACAATGTTACGATTTGCGTCTATTCTAATTAAGACAACATCGGAACTTAAAGGCTCTTCCTGGTCAGGAGATGTCTCAGTTAAAGTTCCGACAATTATATAACCATTGTCTTTAGTTTCTTTGACACAGTTTGCTATAATCTCCTTATTATCATCATCTGTTTCTTCAAAGAATTCTATCCAACTGATAGACCCCGCCGCATCTAATTTTAGAATACACAGCGCCTCGCCCGCCGAAACTTCGCTTAATTCACCTAGAATAATATAACCTCCATCAGAAGTCTGTTGAATATATCGTCCGTAACTATATGTTCCAAACATGGTATTTAAACCCAATGACCTTTCCCATTCGGAGTTTCCGTTCTCATCTATTTGGATTGCACAAATATCATCATTCATCCAACCAGTAATTATATACTGTCCGTCACTGGTTTTCTCAATGTAACTTCCGACACCATCAGCAAATGTCCTTTCCCATTCCGGTTCACCATCTGCATCGAACTTAACTACACAAATACTAAGACCCGCCAAGCCAGCAACTAGATAACCGCCATCTTCAGTTTGTATTACGGAATAACCTTTTTCAACTCTATCCTCCATCCCATAAGTCTTTTGCCACAAAAGATTTCCATTTGAATCGGTTTTTATTAGACAGATATCACCCCAATTGCCTTTATATGGGTCAGTTGAACCAACAATAATATACCCACTATCACTGGTTTGCCTTAGTGCTGCAATTTCTTCAAACTTATTCATGTCAATTTCAATGGGCATCTCCCTTTTAACTTGCAAAATGCAGGAACCCAAACGTGGGATCACCTGGGGAACCACCTTTTGGACTATCTCCGCAGTCTCTTTTGTCCCGTATAAACTTCCCATGTAAAATGGGAGAAGTATTACATCCAGCATACTGATTTGTTTCTCCGGTTGACGCACACAAGTTACTGACTCTTCCTGATCTAAGCATTGCGCCTGCACCGTTCTGCCATTCAAAATTGTTGTTCCCAAAACAATAATAAAGACTACTACCAGAATACCGATGGACAAATAGCGCAATAGTCGTTTCGTTTTCAACGGTAATACCCCCTTATCGTGATACATAGGCAATCACCTCGTCTGCTGTTTCGGACCTAGTAGTTGAGGCGTTGCTTCTTTTGCCTTTACCGCAGGCTGTGTGCTTCTACCGCCAAAAATCCTCTCGATAAAATCAGAAACTTTAACTACCGCGCTAACTGCAGCGTTTAAAATAGCTTTGCCAAGTGTATTTTCCTTCATATCTAACCCGAGCTTATAGGCTTCTGCTTTAAGCTTTTCAGCACATTCGTTTGCCCTTTTCACCATATACGAACGCAGGGGACTCTATCTTCTTCAAAATGAAGAGGAATACGCTCTTCCATCCTTTCTAGCATTAACGTCTTTGCTTTCTCCACAAGTCTTAACCTGGTTATGCTTGGCACTGTCATGTGATACACTGTCATGTGATACAATGTATTATCTCCTAGCCTTTGTTTAAAATCATTATCCGTGGTAATCGAGTCTAAGCTCCTCATCCAGTCGTTTCCATCTCAAGCGTCGCAACCACAGAAAACTACATAAAATGACAGTTCCAATAAGAAGCTCTTTGAGCACCGCACATCCTCCTTGCTGCATTATCGCAAAGATGAAGCAGCCGCACCTTTAAGTATACAAAGATAGTGTGTTGCCCTGCTTATCGCTGTATAAAGAGCACGTGCATGCGCGGGATTTTTGCAGTCGTAGAAGTCAAATTCATCTATTAGCACGGCGTCGAACTCAAGACCGCCTGTTTCTTCTATAGATAAGATAACAAGTTCTCTTTGCATGTGCAAATTCTGCAATTGCAATACCAATTCTTTTCTTACATTCTCTGCACGTTCGCGCGTCGGACTAATGATAGCAGCTGTACGAATTTCCCTCGAATCTGACCGTACAAAATCAACAAATTCCTGTAAGCTTGCCATTTGTATAACCGAGTCGCTAGATGGGCGAACCCCCTGAAGAATTTCGCCTGCCTCTGGAAAAGCTTCAGTGATAGCCCGCTTGGCCTCTTCAACAATAGCCTGTGTAGAACGATAACTAATCGTCAGAGTCTCAACCGCAACGTTAGGCTCCAATGCTTCAATCAACCAATCCCATTTCCCATTAGCTAACAGATTGCCCCAAACTGAAATAGGTGTTTGATAGATATCTCCTGCAAGCGTCAATGTTCCGCCTGCTGTTAGAAACTCTTTTAGCACTAAAAGCCATATAGGGCTCAAATTGTGGGCTTCATCTACAAAAATAAACCGGTACTTCTTGCCAACTCCGTCATACGATCTAAGGTACAAATATAAAAGTGCGCCCATGTCATCTATCGACCAGATAGGTACAACCTCTGCCTTGGTATTTACAAACGCGCGAAAACCGCTTGTATAGTCTAAATACATCCTTAGCAAACGTTTCCAATAGAACTCCTGCACAGAGGGCAAAGTTTTTATGTAAGATGCAGCAAGCGTTTGCGCCTTCTTCAAACTCTCCCTAACCATATCTTCATCCGATATGTTGGAACCGCTAAGTTTGTTGTACAGATTTCTCTTCAGCCATAGTAAAAGCTTTGATCGTTGACGCTCATAGGATAATTCCCTTATCTCATCGCGTTCCAAGAATTGCTTTATTTCCGAGCCAGGTATTAAGATTTGGCCATCACGCTCCAAGTCAGAAATTCGAGAATGTACATACTCAAGCCCCTTATTTACTATTTCATCTAATACCAGCTTAATTTGAGTTATCCAATTGCTGTACTTTCTTACGTTCTGCGCCACAGAGTCTTCAAAACTCAAAGCAGAAACTGGCTTCAACTGTATTGACTTTTCAGTCACCCGCTTAAAAAACTCCTCCAGTGTTAATTGAGGAACATTGTGTACATGTAAGTCCGGCAAGATGTCACTTATCTGCTCCAGTAACATCCGGTGTGGTGTAAGTACCAATATATCCTCAGGAGCGCAGCGAGTAATATACAAACAGTATGCAACCCTATGGAGCAATACAATTGTCTTCCCGGTACCTGCACCACCCTGTATTACTAAATGCTTGTCAAAAGGATATCTGATTAATCTGTTTTGGTCTGCTTGAATCGTTTGGACTATATCCTTAAAGCGATCTCCACCATACCTTTCGATCTGTCTTTTCAATACGGGGTCCAAACCGGCTACCTGCTCCTTAAGAGGTTGCTCCTTTCTTTTGTTTACAAAATCATGAATACTTAGGACTTTGTCTTGTTTAACTGCTAGGTGGCGTACAAGCATTAACTCTCCTTTATGTTTAACGCCATCTGCGATATAAGAATTTGCTCTGCTATAGAAAAGGCTGGCCACCGGCGCTCTCCAGTCTAGAATCATAATTCCTGCTTTTTTGCACTTATCTCTAGCGCTGAAAAATATATCCGGAAGTTTTGCAATGTAGTAGGTAGAAGCTGCATGCTCTCCTTCATGATGGAAATCAATACGGCCAAAATACAGAGATTGTAACCAACTCTTCATTTTTTCTGCTTCTGTCTCCGCTCTATTAGCACGACTGCGAGCATACTGAAAATCAGGCAATCTCTCATAGTCCCCTCGCAATCTTTCCATCTCGGCTCTATACTTCGAAGCAATAACATTGCAAGCATTGATCTCTTCCTTCACTATGCCATAAGCCCTCTCAAGAGTGGCTTGTTCACTGTTTATCTCGTCTTGATATGCATCGTTCATCTCACCCTTCACACTCCTTCATCCCAGAATACCATAACTCTTTCTTATATAAGTACGACATAATTCGCTGCAAATCCTTCTATAACCCGCACAAATCCGCTGTATACCCTTCTAATCATTCCATGGCGCCAGCAATAGACGCCTCTGCCCCTGATAGAAAAATGGTCATGCACGTATCTGCTTTATTTCGTTAAAAGTATCCAAATCAAGCTTGCTGGAAAAGTCCATTGCTTCCAGCACACTATCATCTATCATAGCCAGAGCGTGAAACATATCATAGGCCGTAACCACCCCGGCAGCAACAGCATCAACATCGCCAACCTGCTTGATAAGAGAGTTGAAGCTCTTGCTTGCCTCATCCCACACTTTAATCTCTGTTCTCAACTCCCTATCAAGCACCCGCCAGCGCCATCGCATTATTACTGCAAACACTACAATAAACCCTGCAAGTAGCAAAAGAACCACACATATACCCCCTCCCGGATCCTAATGTGGTACATTACATTATTCTACACTGATAGCCATTTTCCTCCTGTTCAGAACAGAATTCGGAATGAACACAAGACAGCGTAAAAGTGAACTTGTATGAGCGAAATCATGAAGAACCGGAAAGCTAGAGGTGGCAGGACTTAAAGCGCGTATAAA
Source organism: Clostridia bacterium (assembly GCA_017577715.1). Lineage (GTDB taxonomy): Bacteria > Bacillota > Clostridia > Caldicoprobacterales > Caldicoprobacteraceae > Caldicoprobacter. The sequence continues at coordinate 234,078 of PKRC01000001.1, read as the reverse complement.
CCCTGCAAAACCTGGAAGTCGCGCCTAAAGGGTAATTTGTGCAGGACAAATCCTGAGGGACGCTGCAGAACAAAGCGGGCGGCCTAAAGGGCGTTTTGCACGGGACAAATCCTGAGGGGGGTCACCTCTCCTCTCACATCGTTTCGCTCCCGTTTTGACCCCCTCCCCCTTTATTGCCCTCCCCACCGGAGCTCCGCTCCCGGTTGTTGTTGGGGTGAAGTAAAACTACCCCAATGAAGCTTGCTTGCCATGCGGTAGGCAGAGGGGACAAGGGAGGTGGTTAGCATGGCAGTGAAGGTAGTACGTGGTTTCAGAGGGGAGTATGCGTTCCTCTCCAACTTCTACCCCTGCAGCGTGAGGCTGTGGGGCGTAGAATATAAGTGCGCCGAGGCGGCGTTCCAGGCTGCCAAGGCGCAGAACGTAACCCAACGATGGGCCTTTGTGGGCTTATCAGGGGCGGAAGCCAGGCGGATGGGGCGCCGGGTACCTATCAGGCCGGACTGGGAGGAGGTGAAGGTGGGCATTATGACCCAGGTGGTCCGGGCGAAGTTCACACAGAACCCCGACCTGGCGAAGAAGCTCCTGGCTACCGGGGATGCGTTGTTAGTTGAGGAAAACTCCTGGGGAGACACCTTCTGGGGAACCTGCCAGGGGCGGGGCGAGAATATGCTGGGCCGCATCCTGATGCTGGTTAGGTATGAGCTGAGGTATGGGATACAGAGGGGACGGAGCTGACAGACTGGGGCTCCGCCCCCTTTTGTTTTGCCGGTGAAATAAAACAACCCCGATGAGCGCCCACTCTGCCATGCGGTGGGCGGAGGGGGATAAAGGAGGTGACAAGCATGGCGGCAATCTTCTATTGCGATGTTGTATCTGAGCTGAAGAAGGCAGGGTTCATCCCTGCGGGGATCCCGATCCATGTTGGATCCTTCTATGCTCTAGCAGCGGGGCCGTCCACGGTCCTGCCGCTCCCGGAATACGAGGAGTTCAGGGAGCTCCTCCCCCTGGGTATCCACTTGCCCGTGGAAACGAGGTTTGACTACGAGCTGCCCATGGGCGCCCATCCGAACTGGGTGGAGCTGTTCGCTAAGGCGGCGGAGGAGATTGCCTTCCTGCGGGCCATGCTCGCGGGGGCAGGCCTCCCCACAGATGATGAAGCCCTGGCCCGCTTCTTCGTACTGCACGAGGTGGGCCATTGGGTCCACTACCAGCAGGTCGGGGATGCACTCTTCCTTGCTGACAGAGGGAGGAGGCGTGAAATTCTTGAGAAACGGCTTCCTCCTCAGGTATATCGCCAACTCCTCACGGAGGAGTGGGCGGATGCATATGCCCTGGCGCAGCTGAAGGTCTTCTATGCTAGACAGACGCAGCAGCAGACCAACCAGCAGCAGCCACAGCCGGTCTGGAGGAGGATTGTATCGCTCTTCAGGCGGGGGCGCAGGCTTTTGCTTCGTTCGATACCTACCTCGCTCCGTTCGTGAGGGCTGACAAGCTGACGTACGAAGAGGTCAAGCAGGCGCTCCAGGAGTTCCTGTTCAACATGAATGTGCCGACCCGTGCCTCGTCGCAAGTGCCATTCACGAACATTACGCTGGACCTTAAACCTTCCCCTGCCCTTGCTAATCTACCTGCTCTTGTGGGCGGCGAGCCGTACGGCTACTACGGCGAGTTCCAGAAAGAGATGGACATGATAAACATGGCCTTTGCGGAACTCATGTTGGAAGGTGATGCGCTCGGCCGTGGCTTCACATTCCCAATCCCCACGTACAATGTAACTTCGGACTTTGAGCCTTCCAATCCAGTTGTGCGCAAGGTATTTGAGCTCACTGCTAAGTTCGGGAGCCCGTACTTTGCCAACTTCATATCCTCCGACATGAAGCCTGAGGATGTCAGATCGCTCTGTTGCAGGCTCCGTCTTGATCTGACTGAGCTTAAGAAAAAAGGGGGCGGACTGTTCGGAGCCAACCCCCTGACTGGTTCCATTGGTGTCGTGACAATTAACCTGCCGCGCCTTGGGTATGTGTCGCAGACCCGTGAGGAATACTTCCAGCGTCTCGGTGAACTGGTAGACTTTGCGGTGGAATCCCTCAACATTAAGCGTACGGTGGTTGAAGACCTTACCGAGAGGGGCTTGTACCCATACTCCAAGCATTACCTCTGGCATGTCAAAGAGGCCCACGGCTCCTACTGGGCAAACCACTTCGGCACCGTGGGGATCGTGGGAATGAACGAGGCATGCCTTAACCTGCTTGGGGTGGGTATAGCACATCCGGACGGCTACCAGTTAGCCAAGGATACTCTCCTGTTTATCCGTGAGCGTCTTGTAGAGCACCAGAAAAAGCACGGCTTAATGTATAACCTTGAAGCCACGCCTGCCGAAAGGACATCCTACAGGCTTGCGCGCATAGACAAGAGGATGTATCCGAACATCATTGTAGCCAACGAGGAAGCCTATAGAAATGGCGCAGAACCCTATTACACCAACTCCACAATGCTTCCCGTCGGCTATACGGATGACATATTTGAGCTCCTCGAGCATCAGTCGCCGCTCCAGTCGCTCTATACCGGTGGTACGGTGTTCCATATGTTCATCGGCGAGCGGCAGCCAGACCTCGAGGCCTGTGCATCACTCATACTCCGTGTATTCTCCAACTATACCCTGCCCTATATGTCCATAACACCGACGTATTCGGTATGTCCCGACCATGGCTATATATTCGGGGAGCATGAAGTATGCCCGACCTGCGGCGCAGAATGCGAGGTCTACTCAAGAATTGTAGGGTATATAAGGCCGGTCAAAAACTGGAACCCTGGGAAGAAGGCAGAATTCAGAGACCGTGCCCTGTTTGACAGGGCGTTTTCATCCATCTAATTAAGCTATTTCAGTATCCAGGCGGAGCCGAATGATATCGGCGATGAAGCCGTTCTTCCTCTGTGGCGTCAATCGTAACAACATTGCACCTCATAGGCGCTGTTGGGAACTGCATTATGGTGGCAACCGCCAGGTTGGCAGCATTCTCGACTGGCTCTACAAGGACAGCACGCCAGAAATACGGCTGGACAGGAAGTATGATTTGTATTTGCGGTTTAAAGAAGACACAGGTAAGCAAGCAGAGTCCAAAGACCGCGCCTTATTCGATAAAGCATTTGCGGGAGTGTGTTGACGATGTTACCTCCAGTAGCTGGTTTTGTGAAGCTTTCGCTATGCGACTGGCCGGGGCATGTGGCGGCCGTGGCATTTCTGCAGGGCTGCAATTTCCGCTGCCAGTGGTGCCACAACCCGGAATTGGTATATCCAAAGCTCTTCCCTATTCCGCTGCCGGATGACGAGGTAGAGCGCTTTATATCCTCGCTGTCTCCGAAAGTGTATGACGGGGTGGTGGTATCGGGCGGCGAGCCCACCATCCACCCCACTCTCCCCAATCTTCTTCTGTTAGTCAAACAGAAAGGATTAAAGGTTAGGCTTGATACCAACGGCTCTAACCCAGACCTGCTCGAACGGCTCATAGCCGAATCTCTCGTGGATGAAGCGGCTATGGACTACAAGCTGCCGCTTGATATGTACCATATGGTCAGCTGCGGCAGTCCCGATGCCGTACGGAGGTCTATGGAGCTTCTCGCAGAGCGCGGTAACGGGTATCTCAGGACGACCCTGGTGCCGCTGCTGCATACAGATGAGGTGATGAGCTGTATGAGAGAGGAGTTTCAGCATATCACTGGAGGACGGCTGAAGTGGGTCTTCCAGGAGTACCATCAGCCCAAGAAGGTGCAGCCTGGTACTTTATAAAACATCTCAGTCTTCTGGAAAGGAGTGAGTTCGTGGTAACCGCTGAGCAATTGCTGACTAATAAAGACCTGAGGGAGAAGTTAATTGCCAGGCTTGAGGTTCTAGACAAAGTCAAACAGGTTGTGACGATGTCGAATACTGAACTCATGACAGTAGAGCAGGTAGCGGATTATTATGAGGTGGGTGTCGATGTCAACAGAAACGCAACACTCTTCGATGTTCTGTCAGATGATGAAGTAATAAAGGCGTTCCAGTCAGCCCTTGCCTTGTGCAAGGAAGCAGAGATAGACGTCTCGAAAGTGCTTGCAAAGGTCGAGACTGGAGCTTAAGCACGGCTCGAGAGAGCCCTGATGGAGGGATGCTGATGTTCAGGAAGATCTGCCCACACTGTAACCAGCTCTCATACAGTGCGTGTATTGAACAGGGCAGCTGGATTTGTGCACACTGCGGGACTGACATAACAGATGCGCCCGCGTCCGCAGACCTGCGGAAAACTATGTCCGAGCCCCGCTTAAGTCCGGATTCCGCCATCTCCTCGCCTACCGAAATCCAAGGTCAAAAGGAGGGGAGAACCGTTGAAGAAAGTGTATGTTGCCCACCCATACCTAGGTCTTCCCGAGAATAAGGCACGTGTAAAGGGGATTATAATAGGACTCATGCAGGCGCATAAGGATACCATATTTATCAGCCCGATACACACGTTCAGCTTTCTCTACAAGGTGCTCACGTACGAGGAGGGCATGAAGTTCTGCCTAGAACTGCTCAAGATGTGCGATGAATTGTGGTTGTGTCCCGGTTGGGAACAGAGCCGGGGTTGTCGGATGGAAAAAGCAACAGCAGAACAATACGGGATCCCGATAAGGTACCTGGGCAAAGAGCTCATAGAGGCTCAAGTAGTTTAAGTGCGGCCTGAGAAGAGCTCGGCTGAAGCAACAACAAAACGACAAAGGAGGAATGAGGTTGAGAGCAGACAGGGTGCCGCAGTTTCAGATGCTCGAGTCATGCTATGCCATCCTGAACGAAAGGTACAAGAAACCACAAGCCTGCTTCTCCGCCCTTCTCCAGTGGATTGCGCACAAGCTGCGCATCTCTGGGACTCACGACTATCCCACCCCTACCCTCACGCTGGACATGGAAGCAAGATTGAACAGCACGTTTGACATTGCCGTGCTGAAGCAGGAGCCGTGGGACTGGCTTGGCGAGCTCGCCGTCAAGCTTAACCTGTTTGATTACGTGCCCCACAGGTCTACTCTGGACGAGGTAATGGACTACGTGCAGCACAATATCCCACGCTCGATATCAAGGACAACGGTCGTCTTCGACCCATCAGCCGGCACAGGCAGGCTCTTTTTCGGCATCATGCGCGCCGGTATAGAATGTATCATGGCGGGCGTAGAGCCGTCTCCCAAGGCATATCGAATCCTGGTTGTCAACAAGCACATATACAACATGCCAGCCTTCGTTGTCAGGGCCGAGCTGAAGGAGCCGTTTGCCTCCCCCATCTGGAAGGAGGCCAACCTGTACAACCCGCTGTTCAACTTCGGCAATTAGACTTGCACTTCTTCATCCGTTAGTGTATAATAGGTATCACCGACGGAGGAAGAGGAGCAGGGACGGTTCTGGCCGGGAAACGGTCTTCTCACGGTGCGCCACTTTAGAGGCAGTCGCTCGCGAGTGGCAGTTGGACCGTCGAGTAGGGTAACGATCCGAGCATCAAGGTAATTTCTTCCAGACGCTGGAAGCCGCTTAAATCAAGGGGTTGGAGGCGAGCAGCTTAACTGCTCGAAAGGCGGTCTCCAAAACCGTTGGTTGCGGGTTCGAGTCCTGCCTCCCCTGCCAAAAAAGGAAAGGAGCGTTTGAAAGCTCCTTTCCTTTTTTATATTTTACAGGGAATCAAATGCTAGTTTAGAGGATTACCATTACTTACGTAAATGGGTATAAGCAGCTTTTGACCTGCTCTTATGTTGGAATTTTTAAGCCCGTTGACTTTCCTTATCTGTCGTATGTACTCCCGAATATCAGTATGCGGCGGCAGGGTGCGCTCCGCAATGCGCCAGAGGGTATCACCTTCAGCTATCTCTACCTGTATCCAATGCGTATCGCCAGCAGCTTTTCCCCCGTTCCATATGGCTGCTATCAACAAAACAAATAGCGCAGTCACCACCGTCAAGAATATACAAAACCTAGTTTTGGATTTGATCCTGATTTGCCTTGACACAGCTTTTACCTCCTCTTATTTGCGAATACGAACTTATGTTCGTGCCTCTGTTTATATTTTATACGAACTTATGTTCGCCGTCAAGGAGGTAAAGAGCGAATTTGCGAACACGTGTTTGATTTTATGCTGCCAGCATGATATAATAATGACATCCAGCAAACACGGAAAGGGGTTTAGCAATAGGTATGGACCAAAATATCACCGAGAAACAGCAAAAAGTATTGGAATTTATCAAAAAGGAACTTAAAACGAAGGGATACCCTCCCTCGGTACGCGAGATATGCGAAGGCCTGGGCATTAAGTCAACGTCCACTGTGCACGGATATCTTGAAAGGCTGGAAAAGAATGGTTTTATACGAAGAGAGCCTACAAAGCCTCGAGCTATAGAGGTATTGGAGGATACCACAAAAGAAGTGGTTAACGTTCCCATCGTAGGCCAGGTAACCGCAGGCAAGCCCATACTGGCTGTAGAAAATATTGAGGATACCTTTCCCCTTCCAGCCGAAAAACTGCCAAACAGCTACGTCTTCATGCTGAAGGTGAAAGGCGATAGCATGATTGAGGCAGGAATTTTCGACGGCGATTATGTGATAGTCAAACAACAGCCCACCGCAGAAAACGGGGATATCGTAGTGGCACTCATAGGAGATGAGGCCACCGTGAAGAGATTTTATAGAGAAAAGGACCATATAAGGCTCCAACCAGAGAACCGTTATATGGACCCCATCCTAGTACGTGAACTCACAATCTTGGGCAAAGTAATAGGCGTGATACGATTTTTCAAATAAAAATGAATCCAGTGGAGATGAATTCATCATAAAAAGGCTTTATAGAGTTTATTAGAAAAAGCGATATCATAAACTATACTATATCATGGGAGACTGATAAATCCCTTACGGTACATTTGAGCCAGCACCTTCATTAAGGCAAGCTTTACATGCTCATAAGTGAGGCCCCCCTGCAGGTACACCACATATGGAGGTTTAAGTGGCGCATCGGCGCTCAGTTCAATGGACGCTCCCTGGACAAAGGTACCAGCGGCCATGATCACTTGATGCCGATAGCCGGGCATATCCCAGGGATACGGAAGCACGTGGCTGTCCACCGGCGAAGCCGATTGTATGGCCTGACAGAAAGCGATGAGCTCCTCCGCACTCCTCAAGTGTATCGCCTGTATTATGTCGTATCTCACCTCATCCCATCTGGGCGATGTCTCATATCCCAGCTTCTCAAAGGCCTTTGCCATCAGCATAGCGCCTTTTAGGGCTTCTCCCACCACATGGGGAGCAAGAAATAAGCCCTGATAAAACGGCGTATAAGAGGCAGCGTATGATCCCACTTCCCTACCCGTCCCCGGATAAGTTAAGCGGTATGATAGCTTCTCGATAGCTCTGCTGGTGCCCACCGCATATCCTCCCGTTGGTGCCAATCCGCCTCCCGGGTTCTTTATAAGGGAACCCACAGCTATGTCGGCACCCACATGGCACGGTTCCAGCTCCTCGGTAAACTCTCCGTAGCAGTTGTCAACAACCACAAATACGTCGCTTCTCTTGCTCTTTATATCCCGTAATGCCTTTTGAATTTGCTTCACTGATAGCGACGGCCTGAGACTGTATCCCCTTGAACGCTGTATCAACACCAGTTTGATCCTTGGGTCATCCAGCAGTGACAGCACAGTCGGTATATCGATATCCCCTTGAGGGGTCAAATCGACCTGCTTATAGCCCACTCCCCACTCGGCTAGAGAACCGTCAGAGGGGTCGTTGCCCATGCCAATGACCTGTTCCAGGGTATCATACGGCTTTCCAGTAATGGACAGGATGACATCGCCCGGCCTTGTGAGGGCAAACAGGCAATCGCTTATGACGTGAGTACCAGAAACCCAGTGGGGGCGTACCAAAGCATCCTCCCCTCCAAATACCGCTGCGTATAGCTTATCAAGCGTATCCCTTCCTTCATCCCCATATCCATATCCGGTAGAGGGATAAAAATGCCTCTGGCTAACCTGATACTGGCCCATAAACTTCAAAATCCTGGCTTGATGATACTCCCGCAGCTCATCAATTGGTTCAAACATCGCTTTTATGCCTTCATGAGCCTCTTGCACAAATTTGGTCACCTTTTGAGGTATGCCCATATCGTCGTACAGCTGTTGCATCCCTTTCAAGCTCAAAGCCACAGTTTCTCCCCCTTTAAAATACGAAACCCTTTGGCCCCGCTGCACCACAGCTTATAAAGCCAAAGGATTTCACCTCGAACTCCTAAACTATCAAAGCCCATTTGAACCATCAACTTTCGGCCTCAGAAGGATTAGATTTCTCCTTATTGGCGTTGTTAGCGTTATTATTGGTTGCGTTGTTATTATTGCCGCTCGTAAATATAACCTGACGGGCTGGGGTTACGGTAGAAACAGCATGCTTATATATCATCATCTGTTTGCCTTCGCTCTCAAACAGGATGATGAAATTGTCAAAACCCTTAATCAGCCCTTTGAGCTGAAATCCGTTGATCAAATGAATAGTAACAGGTATTCGTTCCTTGCGCAGCTGATTGAGATAAGCATCTTGCAAAAGAATCGTCACCTTGTTCGCCATATCGATTAACCACCCTTCAAAATAATTATGTAAAATTTTTATACCTTATTTTGTTAATATTATACACTATTTTTTAAGTGTTTAAAAGATGATTTTGGAAATTTATGTTCAATTTTTCCTTTATATAATCCAAGCACCACTTGACCAGGGCTTCGTGGGACTCAAACTGGTCTACATCTACCCATACGATATCCTTTTGTGCCCTGAACCATGTGAGCTGACGTTTAGCATATCGCCGTGTCTCCCGCTTCAATATGTCTATGGCTTCTTCCAGCGATACCCTGCCTTCAAGGTATTCCATCAACTCCTTATAACCTAAGCCCTGCATGGATATCATATCCCTTGTATAGCCCCTGTCCAGCATTCCCTTTACCTCATCTAGCAGCCCCTTTTTCATCATCTCATCCACTCGCTGATTAATCCTCTGGTACAGCTTGGCCCTGTCCATGGTAAGCCCTATCATGGCCACGTTATATTTATATTCCATTTTTTCCAGCCCCTGATCGTATTCCGACATGGGCTTGCCGGTCAGATGATATACTTCCAAGGCCCTGATCACCCTGCGAACATCGTTGGGATGAAGCCTTGCTGCCGTTTTAGGATCCACAGCCTGAAGCTTCCTGTGCAGGTATTCTTTCCCCATGATCTCAGCTTGGCGTTGAAGTTCCTTCCTGAACTCTGGATCATAGGAAGCATCGGTAAAATTCATAGGATACAGCAAAGATTTTATGTACAGCCCTGTGCCACCCACCACTATGGGGAGCTTGCCTCTGCGGTAAATATCATCAATGGCCTGGGTGGCCAACCTTTGATATTCAGCTACGCTAAATTCCTGCCCCGGATCTATGATATCTATCATGTGATGGGGTATTCCTTGCCGCTCTTCGACTGTAGGCTTGGCAGTTCCTATATCCATATACCTGTATATCTGCATGGAGTCGGCCGAGACGATTTCCCCGTTCAAAACCTTAGCAAGCTCGATAGATAGCTTGGTCTTCCCTACAGCTGTTGGCCCTACTATCACCACTAAAGGCCTTTTCTCCATTTCCCCCTTCCCCCCTACTGGATCCTCTTAAATTTTTTCTCCAGCTCGTACTTGGTAATAGCTACCACGATAGGCCTTCCATGGGGGCAGGTTAAAGGGATCTTTTGTTCCTGAATATCATTAAGTAGAGATAGGATCTCTCTATCCGATAGTGGATCACGAGCTTTTACAGCCTGCTTACATGCTATCCTCATTATGTCATGCGGTTTGAAGGCGACGTATAGATGTGCATCCCGCTCTCCCTTCCATTGATCCAAAACATTGTAAAACAGCTCTTTAATGTTCACCCCGCTTACTACAGCCGGTATACCTCTTACCGCCCATGCGTTTCCTCCAAAGGGTTCCAGTTCAAACCCCAGTGACTTAAAAACCTCCAAGGCATCCTGGAGCAGCATGTGCTCATAGTGGGAAAGCTGGATTATTACCGGTGGCAATAGCTGCTGTGTAGCCACATCGTGCTGAGCCATGTTTCTTTTTAGCTGCTCATATATCAGCCGTTCATGGGCGGCGTGTTGGTCTATAAAGAACACCCTATCCTGGCTTTCCACTATGACATAGGTCGAAAAGATTCTCCCAACAATCTTAAAATTTACCAACTCATTTATATTATGCTCATAAATTTTGCTATCTAAACCTTCATTTGCATATTTTTTCTCTTGCTGCTCAAAACGGTCATCATGCACATAGACATGCCTGACCTTCTCAGGCCTTGACAAAAACGACACCTGTTCTTGCTTAAATCTCAGATCTTTTGAGCTTCCATCAAGCCGGTCAAATTCATCATCGTCTCGGTTTTGAATTTCTTCGTTATCTTGTTCCCCATTATCCTGCTTTTCGTTATCTGAATAGTTTATCCCACGGATATCTCGATGGCTTATGTCTGGAATATACGGATGGGCATCCAGGATTTCCCTGACCCACTGGAATATGAGGCTGTACACCACTTCTTCCTGCCTGAACCTTATCTCGGTCTTGGCAGGGTGCACATTTACGTCAACCTGACTGGCTGGTACGCTTATATGTAGGACAGCCCAAGGGAAGTGATGCAATGGCAGATAGGAGCGATGAGCTTCCTCGAGGCTTTTTGACAGCAATGGGCTTTTTACGTAGCGTCCGTTGACAAAAAACGATTGATGATTACGGTTCATCCTGGCAAGGGATGGCTTGCCCAAGTAACCGTAGACGGATAGACCGCTCTTGTGATCGCTCCTCTCTATCTTGATAACCTGCTCTCTTATTTCCCTTCCATAGACAGATATTATGGCCGACAACAGGTCCCCATTTCCCGGGGAATGGTATACGGCCTTGCCGTTATTTATATAGCGAAAGGAAATCTCGGGATGGGCGAGTATGAGCTTGGCCACCAGATCGCTGATGTATGCCGCCTCCGTCTTGGGGGCCTTTAGGAATTTAAGCCGCGCCGGCGCATTGTAAAATATATTTTTAACCATTACCGTGGTACCCTCAGGGCATCCCACTTCCTGCACCGATATGATGTTGCCGCCGTGATTTATGACATGGGTACCCGACAAGGAATTGCGAGTCCGCGTGAATATCTCCACCTGGGAGACGGCAGCTATGCTGGCCAGCGCCTCCCCCCTAAAACCGAGAGAAGTGATCTCATAGAGGTCATCGCTAGATTTGATCTTGCTGGTGGCGTGGCGCTCAAAGCACATCCGAGCATCCTGCTGGTCCATCCCTTCTCCGTTATCGGTAACCCTGATAAAGGATATGCCGCCGTCCTTTATCTCCACGGTAATGGCAGAGCTACCCGCGTCTACAGAGTTCTCTACCAGTTCCTTTACCACCGAAGCCGGCCTTTCGACTACCTCGCCGGCCGCTATTTGGTTTATGGTAAATTCATCCAGTATATTGATCTTGGGCAAAGGATCCCCTCCTATTGCTGTTTAGCCTTTTGAACAAGGCGATACAGGATGTTCATGGCCTCAATGGGGGTAATGTTCAATACATCGATGGTCTTAAGCTCCTCCTCTATCTCCGATGGCCTAGGGATGAAAAATGAAAGCTGTTCTCCCATAGGCTTTTTCTCGGCTACATAAGAAGAAGTGGCAGCTGAAGTTTTCTTGGCGATGTCGGATTCCTCAAGCTGAGCCAATATGGCCTTGGCCCTTTCGATGACCGGTTCGGGCAGGCCGGCCAGCCTGGCCACCTGTATCCCAAAGCTCTTGTCAGAGCCGCCCCTTACAATCTTTCTTAAGAATATGATGTTGTCCCCCTGCTCCTTGACTGACACGCAGTAATTTTTAACTCCAGGCAGCTTGCCTTCCAGTTCGGTGAGCTCGTGGTAATGGGTGGCAAACAGCGTTTTGCAGCCCAGGGACTTCTGCGTGCAGATATATTCTATTACTGCCCACGCGATGCTGAGGCCATCGAAGGTGCTGGTCCCCCGGCCTATCTCATCCAGGATGAGCAGGCTGTCCGGGGTAGCGTTGTGCAGTATGTTGGCCACCTCGTTCATCTCCACCATAAAGGTGCTTTGACCGGCAGCCAGATCGTCCGATGCCCCTATGCGGGTAAATATCCTATCCACTATGCCGATTTTGGCCTCACGGGCAGGGACAAAGCTGCCTATCTGTGCCATGAGCACTATGAGAGCCACCTGCCTCATGTAAGTGCTCTTCCCCGCCATATTGGGGCCGGTAATTATTATCAGGCGATGGTCTGCTTTATCCAGATATGTGTCATTGGGCACAAACATGCTGCCCGACAGGGTCTTTTCCACTACGGGGTGCCGCCCGTCCTTTATGGAGATAATTCCATCGGTAGCAATCTGGGGACGCACATAATCGTTCTCTATAGCCACCCTAGCCAGCGAACACAGAACGTCCAGTGTGGAGATTATCTGTGCAGCAGACTGTATCCTGTCTACATGCTTGGCGACCTCTTCCCTTATTTTCAGGAAGAGCTGGTATTCCAGCTTAACGCTTTTTTCTTCAGCGCCCAAAATGGCATCTTCCATTTCCTTGAGTTCGGGAGTGATATATCGCTCGGCATTGGCTAGGGTTTGTTTGCGTATATAGTCCTTGGGCACCATGTCGTAATATGACTTGGTCACCTCTATATAGTAGCCAAAAACCTTATTGAAGCCCACCTTCAGGTTCTTTATTCCGGTTCTCTCCCTTTCCTTCTGCTCAAGAGAGGCGATCCACTCCTTTCCCTCCCGCATGGCCCTCCGATACTGGTCAAGCTGTGCATTGTACCCTTCCTTTATTATATTGCCCTCTTTTATAGTGGGGGGAGGATCTTCGGCAATGGACTCCTCAATAAGGCTATATACGTCATCCAAGGTATCCAGGTTGAGGTATGCGTCTTTGAGGATGGCCGACTTGCAGTGCTGAAGCAGCTTTTTTATATCAGGCAGATTCCTAATCGACTGCTTTAAAGAGAGAAGGTCTCGAGCATTGGCGGTTCCGTAAGATATACGCGCCATCAGCCTCTCAAGGTCATAGACGCGCTTGAACTTATCGCACAGGTCATCCAGCAGAATCCTATTGGTGCAAAGCTCTTCCACGCCATCCAACCTATACTCTATCTCTTCCTTTTTTACCAGGGGCTGCTGTATCCATTTCCTCATGAGCCGGCCGCCCATGGCAGTGTTGGTCTTGTCAAGCAGCCACAGCAGCGAGCCCCTTTTGTCCCTTCCACGTATGGTCTCTGTAAGCTCGAGGTTTCTTCTGGTAGCCGCGTCCAGCACCATGTAGGATTCAAGGTAATAGGGCTTAATCCGGGTTATATGGCTTAAGGTGCCTTTTTGTGTCTCGGTCAGGTACTCCATCAGCGCGCCGGCTGCGCAGATGCCGTAGCTCATATTCTGACAGCCAAACCCTTCCAGGGAATGCACCGAAAAGTGCTGTATAAGCTTTTGGTATGCCGAATTATAGCTATAAGCCCACTCGTGATAAAGGGTGATAAAGCACGAAAACCGCTCCTTTAGCGTGCTCAACAGCTGCTGATCAAGCTCGGCGCTCTGGTTTATCAATATCTCCCTGGGAGCCACTCTAGACAGCTCGTCCAACAATTTAGCTTGAGCGTCTTGTCCGGTGATCTGGCTGACGTAGAATTCGCCGGTGGACACGTCGACTATGGAAAATCCGAAATTTTGCCCGTCCTTGAATATGGATACCAGATAATTATTGCTCTTTTCCTCCAGCATGGAGTCTTCCAGTACCGTACCAGGCGTTATTACCCTTACTACCTGCCGTTCCACCAGGCCTTTGGCCTCTTTCGGATCCTGCATCTGCTCGCATATGGCGATTTTATATCCCTTTTCGATTAGTCTAGCTATATAGCTCTCCACCGAGTGATAGGGAACGCCACACATGGGAGCGCGCTCCTCTAAGCCGCAATCCCTTCCGGTCAGGGCTATTTCCAGCTCCCTCGAGGCTATCACAGCATCCTCAAAGAACAGCTCGTAAAAATCCCCCAGCCTAAAAAAAAGAAGAGCGTCTTTATACTGCTCTTTGATTTTCAAGTACTGTTGCATCATGGGAGTAAACCCAGCCATATAAAACCCCCCATCATAAACCGCGTAATCCCTTTCAACCATCGTCGCTACGGCCAATGCTTTAATGCATTATCGCACCAAAACTCCATCCAGCGTCCAGGCTTTGGGGAGCGTGATCTTAACGTTTACAAGCTGTCCCGTCAGCCCCTCATCCCCCTCAAAATGCACCAGCTTATTGGTTCTCGTCCTACCCGCCAGCTTTGCAGGGTTATTTTTGCTTACGCCTTCTACCAACACCTCCACAACCCTGTCCAAATACTGCTGATTCTTGGCCTTGCTTATTTCGGTCTGCAGCTCTATGAGCCTATTGAGCCGATCTTTTTTGACCTCTTGGTCCACCTGGTCGGGCATGGCAGCAGCAGGAGTACCCCTTCGCGGAGAGTACATGAACATGTAGGCCGAATCGTACTGCACCCTTCTCACCATATCAAGGGTGTCTTGGAAGTCCTCTTCAGTCTCCCCTGGAAAACCCACTATCAGGTCGGTGGTAATGGCTATGTCGGGAATCCTATCTCGAAGCCTCTCCACCAGCTTGAGGTAATCATCCCTGGTATACTTCCTGTTCATCTTGTGAAGTATGCGATCGCTTCCAGCCTGCAGGGGCAGGTGAATGTGCTCGCACACCTTCTCGCACTCAGCCATGGCATCTATTAGGGCCTGGGACAGGTCCTTGGGATGGGAGGTTACAAACCTGATCCTTTCAATGCCGTCGATTTTATTCACATCCCTCAACAGGTCGGGGAAGAGGTACTCGCCTCCCAGGTCCTTGCCGTAGGAATTGACGTTTTGTCCCAGCAGGGTGATTTCCTTATAGCCCTGCTGCGCCAATTCCCTGACTTCATCCAGTATATCCTGCGGCCTTCGGCTCCTCTCGCGGCCGCGAACATAGGGAACGATGCAATAAGTACAAAAGTTGTTGCAGCCGTACATTATGGTGACATAAGCCGATATGCCATCAGCTCTATGGGGCCTTAAGCCCTCTATGATTCCCCCTTCCTCATCCAGCACTTCCACGACCGAATGCCCTGCCGACAGGGCTTGGTACAGCAGCTTGGGAAAATGGTGCAGGTTATGGGTACCAAATACCAGATCCACAAAGGGGAATTTCTCAATGAGCTCATCGGCTGCCCCTTTCTGCTGCATCATGCAACCGCAGACACCAATGATCATATTGGGTTTTTTGCGCTTGTATGGTTGAAGCATCCCTACATTTCCGTACACTCTCTGTTCGGCATGCTCTCGCACGCAGCAGGTATTGAATAGTATGAGGTCGGCTTCTTCGATAGTGGGAGTCTCCTGATACCCCATTTCAAGCAACATGCCAGCTAGCTTTTCGGAATCATGGACGTTCATCTGGCAGCCATATGTCACTATATGGTATTTAAGGTTCTTGTCGCCTATTAGCTGCTTTACAGCCTCGATGTAATCCATTTGTTGCTCCTGTATCGTCATTTTTGCCTCCCTTTGCATTTCCTATTTGCATTTCATTGATTATTATATCCTGGCACCACACTTTATGCAAGTTACAACATCAAGCGCCATTATAAGCGGTGCCGTTCAGCACGTTTTCACGGCCCACCACCGCAATGGCCATGGTATCGGGCAATAGGACCCGGTCTACCACCCTCATCACATCATCCATTGTGACATTTTCAATCTTGGCGAGGACCTCTTCCGGCGTCCTAACCACTCCTAAGAGTAACTCTGCCCTCCCTATGGCGTTCATCCTGCTATTGCTGCTCTCCATCCCCAAAATGTAGTTGCCTTTCAGTTGCTGCTTGGCGGTATCGAACTCATCGTTAGAAATGCCTTCCACCCTGATCTTTCGTATTTCCTCCATGATCAAATCTGCCACCCTTTTTGCCTGCGAAGGCTTCATGCTGGCATAGATGGTAAACAGGCCTCCGCAGGTGTAAAAGGACGGATACGACATGACGGAATATACTAGCCCCTTATCCTCCCTTATGTTCTGGAAAAGCCGCGAGCTCATGCCCCCTCCCAGGAGGTTGTTGAATATCATGAGGGGATACACATCGTCATGTCCCAGCGGAACTCCCGGATACCCGATGCACAGGTGTACCTGCTCTATATCCTTCCATTTGAAGAGGTTCTTTGACTGGTAAAATGGCGGAGGAACGATAGCTTGTCCAACATTATAATCTGACTGCTTCTTCCAATCGCCAAAGAATGTGCCCAACAAATCTATGAGCTGCCCTTCATCGAAGTTGCCGGCTATGGATATTACGGCGTTTTGGGGCAAATATTTCCTATCCAGAAAAGAAAGCAGCTTTTCTCGGTTGAGACCAAGTATAAACTCCTGGCTTCCCAATATAGAATTGGCCAGCGGATGCCTGCCTACCAGGGCTTCAACCAATAGGTCATGGGCTAGGTCCTCTGGTGAATCTTCATACATCAGTATCTCCTCCAGCACCACGCCCTTTTCTTTTTCCAGCTCAACCGGGTCCAGCAATGAATTGATGACCATATCCGATAGGACGTCTATGGCTCGAGGCAGGTGCTCATCGATTACGTTGCTGTAATAGCAGGTACATTCCTTTGCAGTAAAGGCGTTGAGCTGCCCTCCCACAGCATCCATGGCCTGGGCAATCTGTTTGGCAGAGCGGTTTTTGGTGCCTTTAAAGAGCATGTGCTCTATAAAATGAGGTATTCCGCTGTTTTCAAAATCCTCATAAATGGATCCTGACGCAAACCATATGCCTATGGACACAGAACGGAAATGGGGAATCTCTTCTGTTATGACTCGTATCCCATTGTCGAGTTGATACCTCTTATACATCCATTTCACCTTTCCCATTTAACTTTCTTTTTAGAGTATTTTATCAAAAATACCAGAGGTTCTTCTATACGGTTTTTATTCATCCAGTAAGTCGGATATACGTACGATCTCGTAACCTCTCTGGCGAAGGCCGCTTATGATAACCGGCAGCGCCTTTACAGTATCTTCGGTGGGATGCATCAAGATGAAAGCGCCGTTGTGGGGATTTTTAAACACCCTCTTGATTATGCTGTCCACCCCGTCGCCTCTCCAATCAATGGTATCAATGCTCCACATTATGGTCTTGTATCCCAGGGACTGAGCAGCCTGTAATGTGGTACGGTTGAAATCACCATAAGGGGGTGCAAAAAGGCGGGTCTTAACGCCCGTTATCCTTTCTATGACTTCCTCAGCCTTCATTATCTCCTGGCGATTTTGTTCTAGGGTGAGCTTGCTGTGGTACTTATGGCTATAACCGTGGTTACCCAGTTCATGCCCTTCCTGTACTATCCTCTTGAGCAGTTCGGGATTTCCCTCAGCCCATTGTCCCCCTATAAAAAAGGTGATCTTTATGCCATGTTGCTTGAATATATCGAGCATTGCGGGCAAATATTCGGTCCCCCATACCACGTTACATTCAAAGGCTACTCTCGGTTGTGATGCATCACCTTTATATATCGGATTTCCTGACGATAGATAATTAAGCACGTAAAGCGACTCACCGCGGCCTGAATATAAGATGAACATTACCAGCACAACTGCTGCAAAGCATAGTACAAGCGTTCTTTTCCTCAAGACGATGATCATAAAATCTTTTCACCCCTGAATAAAATATTCCATTAATAAGTATTCAACGGGTGAAAAGATATATGATAAAAATAAATAAAACATAAACTGTTTTTAACAGTTTATGTTTTATTTATGGTGTCTCCTTATCGGATTAGGAGTGCTACCTGCTCTGCGCTGATGATGTTGAGGTCCTCGCTTTATCACCTCGCTCTTTGGGGGAGGTGGTAAGACATCCTTTCTTGAAAGGGTGATGCGCCCTAACTCATCGATATCCGTCACTTTAACGGTAATCTCATCGCCTACCTTTACTACATCCTCAACCCGTCTGACCCTTTCGTGCGCTAGTTTGGATATGTGGACCAAGCCTTCCTTCCCCGGCAGTATCTCGACAAAGGCACCAAAATCGGTAATTCGCAGCACTTTTCCGGAATAGATCTGCCCCACTTCTACATCCCTGGTTATGTTTTCTATCATTGTCAGCGCTCTTCTAGCATCCTCTATGTTGGGCGAGTAAATATATATTCTTCCGTCCTCGCGTATATCTATCTTTACATTGGTTTCGCTTATTATCTTGTTGATGGTCTTACCGCCAGGGCCAATTACGTCTCTGATCTTGTCAGGACTAATGGTAGTGGATATGATCTTCGGCGCAAAACGCGATACCTCTTTTCTGGGCTCGGAGATGACCTGCAACATCTTCTCTAGTATATATAGGCGTCCTTCCCGTGCCTGTTCCAGAGCTTTTTCTAGTATATACCGGTCAATGCCCATTATCTTAATGTCCATCTGTATTGCGGTAATCCCTTTTGCAGTACCTGCCACTTTGAAGTCCATATCACCTGTAGCATCCTCCAAGCCCTGGATATCAGATAGTATCACCACTTGACCGGTCTCGTCGTCCTTTATTAATCCCATTGCTATCCCAGCTACCGGCGCTTTTATGGGTACCCCAGCATCCATGAGGGCTAATGTGCTTCCGCATACGCTGGCCTGAGACGTGGAACCATTGGAGCTCATAACCTCTGAGACCAAACGTATGGTGTATGGGAACTCTTCTTCGCTGGGAATCATAGGCTCCAGCGCCCTTTCTGCCAATGCGCCGTGGCCTATCTCTCGCCTTCCCGGTCCCCTCATTGGCCGCGCCTCGCCCACGCTATAAGGCGGGAAGTTGTAATGATGCATGTAGCGTTTAAAGTCCTCTTCCCACAGCCCATCCAATACCTGTACATCGCCCAGCGCCCCCAACGTACAGGTGGTTAGCACCTGAGTCTGCCCACGCTGGAACAACGCCGAACCATGGGTACGCGGCAGCAGCCCCACTTCGCAGTGTATAGGACGGATGTCCTTGGGACCCCTTCCATCGGGCCTTATGCCCTCTTTGAGTATCATGTTGCGGACCACTTCTTTGGTTATTATGTTGATAACTTCCTTGATATCGGCTTCCTTTTCAGGAAAGGTTTCTGCAAAATGCTCTAGCACTTCTTTTTGCAAAGCGCTCATCCTTTGCTCCCGTTCCCGCTTGTCGACAGTTTTGACTGCTTCCCTTATCTTTTCGGTAGCGTATTCCCTTACCTGCGCTTCAACCTCGGGATCGGGCGCATACAGCTGGCCTATCCGTTTGGGCTTCCCAACCTCTTGAACGATCCTTTCCTGGAACTCCACCAGCTGCTTGATATACTGGTGAGCAAACATTATCGCCTCAACCATCTCGGCCTCGGTCACTTCATTGGCTCCAGCCTCTACCATGAGTATGGCGTCTTTGGTGCCTGAAACGATAAGATGCAGCTTACTCTTTTCCCTCTGCTGGCTGGTGGGATTGATGATGAATTGCCCATCCACCATTCCCACAGCTACCGAACCAGTGGGACCAAGGAAGGGAATATCCGAGATACTCAACGCGATGGAGGAACCCAGCATAGCAAACACATCGGGCGGATAGTCGGGGTCTACCGATAATGCCATGGCCACCACATGGACGTCGTTACGGTATCCTTTAGGGAACAAGGGCCTCAAGGGCCTGTCGATCAGCCTGGCCGTCAATATGGCCTTATCGGTGGGTTTACCCTCCCTTTTGATAAAGCCACCAGGGATACGCCCTACAGCGTACAGCTTTTCCTCGAAATCGACGGTAAGCGGGAAGAAGTCTATCCCTTCCCTGGGTTCATCGGACGCTGTAGCAGATACGAACACTACGGTGTCGCCGCACTGTACCGTACAAGCACCATTAGCTTGTTCAGCCAGCTTTCCTACCTCAACCGTAATTTTGGTGCCTGCAACCTCTGTGGTATATATCCTGTGTTCCATTCCCAAGGATTCATCTCCTTTCTTCGTTAAAATTGTTTAGGCTGTAAGAAGTTTTATGCAAAATTAAACTATACTTAGTTTGCTTGGTTTATCCCATTTTATTTTCTCAACTCTTACCATCATTCCCAGCTAAATGCTCCATGAAGATAAAGGAGCATATGCTTTAACTCGGCTGCCATTATTAAACAGATGCATAATAAGCAATGGAGCGGGCATCCCCGCTCCACCTTCCATATCTATTTTCTCAAATTAAGCTTTGATACAATAGCCCGGTACCGCTCCACATCCTTCTTCATGAGGTAATTGAGCAAAGCGCGTCTCCTACCTACCATCATGAGAAGCCCTCTACGAGAATGATGGTCTTTCTTGTGCACCTTAAGATGCTCGGTCAAATGATTGATCCTTTCAGTAAGCAAGGCAATCTGTACTTCCGGAGATCCGGTATCATTCTCATGGAGCTTATAGGCATCGATGATCTGCTTTTTAAGTTCTTTGTCCATTCCTTCGTCACCTCCATTGCATTCCAATATAACCGCCACAACCTTAGTATTACGCCGGAGGCACGTAAAACCAAGGAAGTGGTTGGCAATCCAAAGATTATTTTATCATACCTTGCACCTTTTGTAAATGAGATTTTTAGCTACAGATATATCGCGTTCCATCTGGCGTATCAACTCCTCCTGCGACGGAAACCGCTTTTCCTCCCTTATGTATTTCAAAAAATACAGCCTGGCGCGCTTGCCGTACAGTTCACCACCTCGATAATCCAGGAAAAAGCTTTCTATATGTAATCCCGACTGTTCAAAGGTGGGGTTTTGGCCTACATTGGTGACGCCCCAAAACCATTGTCCCTCAAGATTACAGCGCGTCAGGTACACCCCAAATCTGGGGATTACTATATGTTTGTGGCCGATATCCAGATTGGCAGTGGGATAGCCCAGATTTTTACCCCGCCCAGCTCCGCGGACTATTCGGCCATTTATGGAATAAGGCCTCCCAAGATACCGCCATGCCCCGGCCACATCCCCCTGTTGGATGGTCTCGCGAATTAAACTGCTGCTAACCACCTTTCCTCCCACTTTGACAGGAGGCACCACCACCACTTTAAATCCCATTTCCTTACCCATTTGCATTAAAAGCTGGGTATCGCCACTTCCATTATGGCCAAAGCGATAGTTATACCCCACCACAATAAAGCGCACATCATATTTTTCAAGTAAGTGCTGCTGTATGAATTCCCGAGGCGCAGTACGAGCAAAATCCTCGTTGAAATCATTGAGGACAAGAATGTCTATGCCCATACGGTGGAACTCCAGTATCTTCTTGTTGAGGTTCATGATTTGAGGCGGTGCCTTGTAAGGTGGCAAGCAGCCCAAAGGATGTCGCTTGAATGTATATACCATCGTGGTATAGCCATAACGTCGCTTTAGCTCTATTAAACGCCTAATTAAGGCCTGATGTCCCTTATGAATGCCATCAAATGTACCCAGTGCCAGGACTACAGGATGTCTTAGAGAATGATCATCTTTTTCATTGAATATAACCTGCATAGCCTCCCCCTTACACCAGCACTTTGTCCATTTTTATGTGGATATAATCCTCCTCCAATTTGACCACGCCTATTCCTATGAACTGCTCCCTGCAGTATACCCTTATGGGGACCTGATGGCCCAATTGGTCAAATTTCAGGTCCTGTCTGGCTAACCTGATAGGATTGCCGTTGATCAACTTATTATAGTATGCGGAGGGAACATCCACCCTCCTATAACCTTTGAGGGCTTCATCCGTAGGTATGAGAATTTCATTCAGTTTCCCCTTTAAGAGGTATTCCTCGATTTCCCACAGGGTATGGGAATCATCGATGGTATGGCTTCCTGTGCGGTACCTCAACAAAAAGCCCATATATGCGCCGCAACCCAGCCGGCGTCCTATGTCGCGGCATAGCGAACGTATATAAGTGCCTTTGGAACACTCAACCTCAAACAGAACTCTATTAGGTGGCTGGTATTGCAGTATGGTATTTCGATAGATGGTCACTTCTCTTTCCAGCTTCGAGGTATCCAGCCGCTGTCCTTGCCGCGCATACTCATAAAGCTTTCTGCCCCTGTACTTTATAGCCGAATACATGGGAGGAAACTGCTTGATGGACCCCTGAAATTCATCAAATACCCTCTTTATATCCTCAAAGCTGGGATAATCATGGGATACCCAGATGACACGCCCATACGAATCCAGAGTATCGGTCTCGGCTCCCAATATCATCTCGCAGCGATAGGCCTTGTCCTGTTCAAGCATGAGGCTAGCCACTCTGGTGGCCTTGCCAATGCAGACGAGCAGGACGCCGGCAGCTCCCGGATCTAAAGTACCTGTATGGCCTACTTTCTTTACCTTAAGCAACCTGCGAAGGTACACCACCACATCGCTGGAGGTCATCCCCGGTGGTTTCAGGACGTTAATAACTCCATCCATACCGATGTTCTAACCCCTTTTCATCCCAGCATGGATTTAAGCGCTTCTAGGATCTGCTCTTTTGCCTGTTCTATGCTGGCGTTTATCAAACAGCCGGCTGCCCGTGCATGACCACCTCCACCAAACCTGGCTGCCAAGGCGCTTGCATCAACCACGCCCTTGGTGCGCAAGCTAACCTTGGTCCTACCTTTCTCGATCTCCTTAAACAGCGCCGCACACTCCACCCCTACGATGTCTATGCCGTAGTTGACTATGCCATCGGCATCGTTGACATCCAGACCTACCTCTTCCAGCATACTCCTGCTCACCGTCAAAAAAGCCACCCTGTCGTCACAATGCATCTCCAGCGAACTCAGCGCCTTTGCTAACAACCTCACCCTGGCCTCGGTGGTATTTCTAAACAATGCCCTGGTTAATTTATCCACATCAAGGCCGTATTCGATGGCCTGAGCCGCTATGCGATGGGCTGCTGGAGTGGTATTGCTAAACCCGAAGTTCCCCGTATCGGTGGCGATACCGGTATATATAGCCTCATAGACCGCTAAGGAAAAATAATTGTTGTCCATTTCCTGTATAAGGTCAAAGACCAGCTCGGAGGTTGAAGAGGCTTCCGGTTCCACAAAATTAATGTCAGCATACACGGTGTTGGTAGCGTGATGATCGATGTTTATGGTGCAGGATGCCTGCTCTAGAAAATAGGCGGCATCTCCCAGCCTCCCCTCGTCGCTGCAATCCAGGCACACCACAGCATCATAAGCGTCCGACTTGGCTTGACCATTTTGGCCTGGCCTTATGAAGTTTTGGATGCCGGGCAAAAAGGCCAGGTTTTCGGGCGGAGCATCATGGCAAAAAAGCTCAACTGTTTTACCATGGTCCATCAAAAAATTGGCCAGTGCGAGACAAGAACCAATGGTATCGCCATCAGGAAATATGTGAGCTATGACGGCAAACCGCTTTCCGCGTTTTAAGGCTTCTATGATGGGCATCATCTTAACGGCTCTCATTGATTCACATCCTGTTCCTTTTTCATCAGCTCGTCAATCTTTTGGGCTATACGTATGCTATATTCTATGGATTCATCTAATACGAAAGATATTTCGGGAACATATCTCAAGCCCAGCCTCTGTCCCAGTTCCTTCCGTATAAATCCAGTTGCGCGATCCAGCCCTTCCATGGTCTTCCGCTTTTCTTCTTTGTCTCCAAGTACGCTGACGTATATCTTGGCATGGCGTAAATCTTTTGATACGTCAACTTTTACTACAGATGCCATGTTGGTAACGCGAGGGTCCTTTACGTGGTTGCGCATTATATCGCTTAACTCCCTTTTTATCTCTTCAGCTATTCTCTGTGCTCTCTGATAAGACATATCCACCACCCGCACTTCTCATTCATTCTGAACTTCTTCCTCGGTGAAGGCCTCAATTATATCGCCTTCCTTTATGTCATTGAAATTGCTTATGCCTACACCGCACTCGTAACCGGCTGCTACTTCCCTGACATCATCTTTAAATCGCTTGAGAGAGGCTATTTGCCCCTCGTGAACCACTATACCATCCCTAATAATGCGTACCTTAGCGTTTCTCATTATCTTTCCATTGGTCACATAACAACCAGCAACCGTCCCAACTCCGGATATCCTAAACGTGGTTCGCACTTCTGCCTGTCCAAGCACCACCTCACGGTAGGTGGGTTCAAGCATGCCCTTTATGGCAGCCTTTATATCTTCTATGGCGTCGTATATCACCCGATACAGCCTTATGTCTATCTTTTCTTTTTCGGCCAACTCGGTTACGCTGCTTGGCGGACGAACGTTAAACCCGATGATTATAGCGTTGGAGGCCGATGCCAACATTACGTCTGACTCGGTAATGGTACCCACACCACTGTGTATGGCCCGTATGCGCACTTTATCGGTCGAAAGGCGTTCAATGACGTTTTTAACCGCTTCGGCCGTGCCCTGAACATCTGCTTTAATTATTACCTTCAGCTCTTTTAGCTCTCCCTGTTCAATCTGGTTGAAGAGGTCATCCAGAGATGCCTTGAGGGAAGAACGGACACTGGCCTCCTTCATCTTCTCCTTGCGCTCCTCCACCACCTGCCTTGCCAGTTTATCGTCTTCAAGCGCATACAGTATATCTCCGGCTTGGGGCACCTCCGAAAAACCCAGCACTTCCACCGGCACGGAAGGCCCCGCGCTTTCTAGCCTTCTGCCGTTGTGGTCCATCATGGCCCTGACGCGACCGTAAGCGGTTCCAGCCACCACCGCATCTCCTACATGAAGGGTTCCGTTTTGAACCAAGACGGTAGCAACCGGGCCACGACCCTTATCCAGCTTTGCTTCAATGATGGTACCCTTGGCAAACCTGTTGGGATTGGCTTTGAGCTCCTGCATCTCGGCTACCAGCAGGATCATCTCCAACAGCTCATCGATCCCCTGCTTCTTAAGAGCAGATACCGGCACCGCGATGGTATCACCGCCCCAATCCTCCACCAGCAAGCCCTGTTCTGCCAGCTCCCGCTTCACCCGTTCAGGATTGGCAGTGGGCAGGTCCATCTTATTGATAGCCACTATGATGGGTACATTGGCTTCTCTGGCATGGTTGATAGCTTCTATGGTCTGCGGCATGACGCCATCATCGGCCGCTACCACCAATACAGCTATATCGGTAACCTTTGCACCCCGCGCCCTCATGGAGGTAAATGCTTCGTGACCCGGCGTATCTATAAAAGTGATGTGCTTCCCATTTACCTCTACCATGTAAGCGCCTATGTGCTGCGTGATACCGCCTGCTTCCTGCTCGGTGACGCGGGAGTTACGTATGGCATCCAACAACGACGTCTTGCCATGGTCGACGTGGCCCATAACGGTGACCACCGGCGGCCGTGGCTGTAAGCTGGCAGGATCATCTTCCACATCCTCCTGCACCAGCATTTCTTCATATGAAACTGCTGGCTTTTTCTCAAGCTCAATGCCAAACTCGCTGGCCACCAGTGCAGCCGTATCATAATCCAGTTCTTGGTTTATGGTAGCTAATACGCCCAGCTTCATCAGGTGCTTTATGATTTCAGCTACCTGTATTCCAATAGTCTCTGAGAGCTCCTTT
Organism: Clostridia bacterium; assembly: GCA_017577715.1. Classification (GTDB taxonomy): domain Bacteria; phylum Bacillota; class Clostridia; order Caldicoprobacterales; family Caldicoprobacteraceae; genus Caldicoprobacter. The sequence continues at coordinate 208,467 of PKRC01000001.1, read as the reverse complement.
ACCGTTATCCTATCCCCGATGGTAATGGCCTTCTTCCTTTCAGCAGTAACAGGAGCCTTTTGCTGGGCAGCCTGTTGAGCGCTCTTGTTCTTCTTCTCCTTCTCCTTCAAAAGCTTATTATAGATCGAAGGATGTTCCTCTTCCCAGTAATCCTTCTTGGTCTTTTGAGCTTTGGCCTTTACCGTTTCAGCAGAAGCCTTCGCAAAGCTTTCTTCTTTTCCTTTAGCAATATCGGCTTTTTTATCTTTGCTTTGAACTGCTGCCTGTTGAGAGAAGAACTCGTCTATCACGTTTTTGGCTGGCTTGTCTTTAGACCTGGGCCGCCGCTTCCTTGATGTTCTCCCCTCTTCCTGAACAGCCTGATTATCCTCCTGTCTTCGATGCTCTTCCTGCTTGCGAGCATTTGCCTGCTTACGTCTCCGATCTTCCTGCCTTCGACTTTCTTCTCGGCTACGGCTCTGCTCCTGCTTACGCCTTTCTTCCTGCTTGTGGCCTGCCTTTTTGGTGTCGGCTTCCTGCTGGTTCTGCACAGCTTTTTCGGCCTTCAACGCCTCTTCCTTCTTCCTTTCCTCCATTTCCTTTGTTTGCTGCTTAAAAGAGTTCTCCATCTCCCTTATCTTACTTAAATAATCATCTATATCCTTATTGAGGGCTTTTATCTTATCGAGCAAGGACTCAGCGCTTTTTCTTACCTTTTTAGTTGTAACATAAACGTTTATATTTGACATTCATATATCACCCCCGTACTGGCATTTCCGAGTTTTCTAGCTGCCTAAGCAACGCTTCTTTCAGCCCCTCATCAGTGACCGCCAGAACCGTTCTGCTTCCCTTACCCACAGCCTTACCCAGCATCTCCTTACTTCCCACTACCACGTAATCGGTTTTGTAATGCTTACACATATTTATGAATTTCTTCAAAGTATTGTGCGAGGCTTCCTCGCTTATTATCACCAGCTTTGCCTTTCGCATCCTTATGGCTTTTTGACACAGCATCTCACCTATCATCAGCTTACCCGCTCTGGCCGATAGGCCAAGCAGCTGGTAAAATCCTCTAAGATCCTGATTCATGGGCTTTTAAAAGCTCACCTCTCAGGAATTGATACACTTCCTCGCTGATCTTTTTATCAAGGGCTCGTTCCAATGATTTGTGCTTTATAGCCTTATCCAAACACTCGACATTGTAGCAGAGGTAAGCCCCTCTACCCGGAGCCTTTCCTTTTAAGTCTATATGAACTTCTCCCTGAGGGCTTCTAACTACCCGTATGAGCTCCTGCTTTGGCCTTGATTCCCTGCATCCAACGCACATCCTCATGGGTATCTTCTTTTTCTTCACCAGCAATCCCCCTTTCAAACCGGCAGGCCTCAAAGCTCTATACCTGTGATTCGCTCTTTATATCGATCTTCCAACCAGTGAGTTTGGCTGCCAGCCTGGCATTTTGGCCTTCTTTGCCGATGGCCAAAGAAAGCTGATTGTCGGGAACCACCACCCTGGCTGCCTTCTCATTCTCATCTATGGTTACGCTGTATACCTTAGCAGGGCTCAAGGCATTGGCGATAAACTCTGCGGGATCGCTGCTCCATTTCACGATATCGATCTTTTCACCTTTAATCTCATCAAGCACGTGCTGTACCCGCATACCCCTTTGCCCAACGCAAGCGCCTACCGGATCAAGTCCCGGCACGGTTGAGTGTACCGCAATCTTGGTCCTGGAGCCGGCTTCCCTTGCTATGGCCTTTATGAGTACCTCTCCCCTCACGATTTCGGGTACCTCGCGCTCAAACAACCTCTTTATAAGGCCTGGATGGGTGCGCGATACGATGATCTGCGGCCCCTTGGTGGTTTTTTTAACTTCAAGGATGTACACCCGAATTCTATCGTTGACACGATACTCCTCATTGGGCATCTGCTCATTTGGGGGAAGTATGCCTTCAGCGCGATCAAGGTCCACAAATACCGTCTTTTTCTCTATCCTCTGGACAATACCTACTATAATCTCGTTTTCCTTCTCAAGAAACTTTTGGTACAAAACAGCCCTCTCGGCCTCGCGAATGCGCTGTATCACCACTTGCTTTGCATTTTGTGCAGCAATCCTGCCAAAGTTTTTGGGGGTCACTTCTATCTCTACTATGTCATTGAGCTGATAGTTGGGGTTTATCTTCCTAGCTTCCTCCAGATCGATCTCCAGATTTTTGTTGGTAACATTTTCCACCACCTTTTTAAGTGCAAAGACCTTCACCTGCCCGGTGGCTCTATCTATATCAATGCGCACGTTCTGCGATGTACCAAAGTTTTTCCTGTAAGCCGTTACAAGAGCGTCATTGATGGCCTTAAACAATATATCCGCATCAATGCCCTTTTCTTTACCTATCTGTTCAATGGCCTCCAAAAATTCGGCATTCATAAATACTCCTCCTCCATCAGATATTCACGTCTAGCCGTACCATAGCGACATTGTCTCGCGGAAACGAGTAAGTACATTCCCCATCCTGTATGACTACATTACCGTCTTTGAGTCCTACCAGCTGGCCGTAATAGTTCTTCTCGCCATTGACAGACTTATAAAGCTTAACGCAAACCCTGTGCCCCTTATAGCGCTCGAAATCTTCATCCTTCTTAAGCGGCCTGTCAAGCCCGGGCGATGATACCTCCAGGTAATAGCGATGGGGGATGGGGTCATGATGATCCAACAGCTCACCTATCCGTTCGCTGAATATCTGGCAGTCATCCAGCGTGATCCCACCGGGCTTGTCGATATAAAATCTCAGAAACCAGCTTCCGCCCTCCTTTTTGTACTCTATGTCCACAAGCTCATATTTGAGCTCTTCAAGGATGGGGCGCGCAAGCTCCTCCACCACCAATTCAACCCTGTTATGCGCCATACTATAACCTCCAAAATGAAATTTTTCACATTATTAATTTGCCCAATCCCTCATTTTAATCAATAACAATGAAAGAGTGGGTTTCCCCACTCTACCGCACAAACAAACTATAATTAGTCAAATCAATTATATCACCACGCTTTAGCAAATGCAAGTTAAAAAAACGAAATTTGACTGGTCTCGGGCAGATCATCAAGGCAGCCGTAATTCTTCAATATTTCAACCACTGCTTTGGAGACCTTAGCCCTTTCTCTGAAATCCTCCACTGATACGAACTTGCCTGCTTTTCTGGCTTCGGCAATGCTGGTGGCAGCGCTTATCCCAACTCCTGGCAGGGCATTAAGGGGTATCCTTATGCCCTCGGGCGTCACAAGGAACTTTACGGCATCCGACTTATACAGGTCAACGGGAAGCAGCTTAATACCCCTGGCATACATCTCCAGCGCCACTTCCAGCACGGACAAAGAATTCTTTTCCTTTACACTCAAAGCATTGCCTTTTGACTCCATTTCCTTGATCTTGTAGGCAATAGCCTCTTTACCTTTCAATATGGTATCTATATCAAAGTCATCGGCCCTGACGGTAAAGTATGTGGCATAAAAAGCTTCAGGATAATACACCTTGAAGTAAGCGATCCTAAATGCCATGATCACGTAGGCTACGGCGTGGGCCTTAGGAAACATGTATTTTATCTTCTTGCACGATTCGATGTACCATTCAGGTACGCCATTTTCCCTCATCTTTTCTTCTTGCTCTGGGGTCAAGCCCTTCCCTTTCCGGACGTTTTCCATTATCTTAAATGATAAGAGGGGATCAACGCCTTTATATATGAGATAGGTCATTATATCATCTCGGGCCGAGATGACCTCCGAAAGCTTGGCAACTCCATTTCTTATTAAATCCTGGGCATTGTTAAGCCATACATCGGTGCCATGGGAAAGCCCGCTTATCCTTACCAGCTCCGAAAAGGTTTTGGGCCTGGTCTCGGTAAGCATTTGCCTGACAAACCGCGTACCGAATTCAGGTATGCCGAAGGTGCCCACTTCGCAGTTTATGTCTTCGGGCGACAGCCCCAGCGGCTCTGTGCTGGAGAATATCCTCATGGTTCTCTCCTCGCCGATGGGGATGGTTTTGGCGTTTATGCCGGTTATATCCTCTAGCATGCGTATGACGGTTGGGTCATCATGCCCCAGTATATCCAGCTTAACCAGCCTGCTGCTTATGGAATTGTAATCGAAATGGGTAGTAATGACTCCCGATTCCCTGTCATCGGCCGGGTACTGCAACGGCGTGAACTGATGGACATCATATTTATGGGGCACAACCATAACTCCTCCTGGATGCTGGCCGGTGGTGCGCTTTATGCCGGTACACCCCCTAACCAGGCGTTTAATCTCTGCGTTGCGCGCTACTATATTGTGCTCCTCAAGGTATTTCTTCACAAAGCCATAGGCGGTTTTCTCAGCCACGGTAGCAATGGTTCCCGCCCTAAACACGTTTCCACGCCCAAATAGCTCTTCAGCATACTTGTGCGCCGTAGACTGATACTTCCCTGAAAAGTTGAGGTCAATATCGGGAACCTTATCGCCATTGAAGCCCAAAAACACTTCAAAAGGAATGTCAAAGCCGTCTTTTCTATAAGGCGTACCGCACACCGGACAATTCTTGTCAGGCAGGTCAACCCCGCAACCGTATTTTGAGGTATCCACGTCAAAGTCCGAATGCTTGCAGGAGGGACACACATAGTGCGGCGGCAGGGGGTTTACCTCCGTGATGCCAGTCATAGTGGCAACAAAGGAGGAACCCACCGAACCTCGAGAACCCACCAGATAGCCATCCTCCAGAGATTTTTTTACAAGCTTGTGGGCAATCCAGTACAGCACGGCATAGCCATTGCTTATTATAGCATTTAACTCCTTGTTGAGGCGTTGCTCCACGATGGCAGGAAGAGGATCCCCATATATGGCTTTGGCATTGCTTATAGCCAGGTCCCGGATATTTTCCTCTGCTCCAGGGATCTCGGGAGTATACAGCTCATCGGGTATGGGTTTTATGTTTTCGATGCCATCGGCAATGGCCCTGGGAGCGTATATTACGACCTCCTTGGCCTTATCCTCTCCAAGGTATTTAAACTCATCGAGCATTTCATCGGTAGTCCTAAAATACAGCGGCGCCTGCTGCTCAGCATCCTCATAGCCCTGACAGCTCATGAGTATACGCCTGTAGTATTCATCGTGAGGGTCAAGGAAATGCACATCACCCGTTGCCACCACGGGCTTGTTGAGCTTTTCGCCCAGCTCCACTATCTTTCTGTTGATCTCCTTTAAGGCATCTAGATCCTTCACTTTGCCCTCGCGGATTAGATGCTCATTGTTGCCCAGCGGCTGTATCTCAAGATAATCATAAAAAAGCGCTATATCCCTAAGCTCTTCATCGGAAGCCCCCTTCAATATTGCCTGATAGAGCTCCCCGGCTTCACATCCAGAGCCTACTATCAGCCCATCGCGATGGCTTGCCAGCACGCTCTTTGGAATGCGGGGCCTGCGGTAAAAATAATCCAAATGCGATTTGGTGATGAGCCTGTAGAGATTTATCAGCCCATCCTGAGTCTGAGCAAGTATGACGGCGTGATAATTTTCAAGGCTGTTTAAATTGCGGGTTTGGCTAAACAAGGTATTTATATGGCACAGCTTGCTGGCTCCTTTTTCCTCCAGCAAGTTGAGCATATGCAGCAGTATATAGGCTAACGTTTTAGCGTCATCCAGCGCCCTGTGATGCCGTTCCTGTGGTATTTTAAGGTACTGGGCTAGAGCGTCCAAGCTATGGCGCTTCAGATCCTTAAATAGTTCCCTGGACAGCGACAGCGTATCTATAATGGGATTGTTTATCCTTACGCCTATGTACCTGCATTTCTCCTTTATAAACCCCAGGTCAAAAGGAGCATTATGTGCCACAAGAGCTGCATCGCCGAAGAATTCAAGCAGCCTTGGTAAAACCTCCTCAATGGCAGGCGCATCCTTTACCATTTCATCGGTAATGCCGGTAAGCTTTACAATATCACGGGGGATGGGCACTCCGGGATTGACAAAACAGCTAAAGGTATCTACAATCTTTCTGCCTACTATCTTGACAGCGCCGATCTCGGTGATCTCGTCCTTTTTAGGATTAAGGCCGGTGGTCTCTATGTCCACCACCACAAATGGCTGATCAAAATCTTCATCGTTGGCTTTAATAACTATGGGCTTGCAATCGTTAATGAGATAAGCTTCCACGCCGTATATTACCTTTATGCCGTACTTCTGGCTGGCTTCATAGGCCTCTGGGAACGCTTGTACCACCCCATGGTCGGTGATGGCTATGGCCGTATGGCCCCACTGGGCAGCCCGCTGCACCAATGCTGTGGCAGAAGATACAGCATCCATGGCGCTCATCTGGGTATGCAGATGAAGCTCCACCCTCTTTTCAGGATAGGTATCCTGCCTTTGGTGGGGAGAAACCAGCATGATATCGCTAGCCTGCAATACATCTTCCCGCTGAAACGGATCATACCGACAATTGCCCTTCACCCGTACCCAGCACCCATTCTGTATGCGATTTTCCACATCTGAAGCCTTATCCTTGGGGCAGAATGCCTTTACCGTAATGGAATCGGTATAATCGGTAACATCCAGGCAGAACAGCATCTTCTCGCCTTTAAGTTCCCTCTTTTCAATATCAAAAACCTCGCCCTCGATGACTACCGCTTCAATGCCATCATGAATTTGGAATATGGGTGTGGGGGAATCCTTTATGGGCTTGCCCAGAATAACGGATTCCTCATTGCATGTACTGCCTTCATTGCCTTCTGAAGGTTTAGGCCGCGCCTCATTGATCTGAATCGCTTCTTGGGCCAAGAGGGAATCCTCTTTTTCCCTTTCCTCGAAATACTCCTCATCCATCCATTGCGGTTCATCCCCTATAAGCTGCATGCTCACCTTTATGGGCTGGTTAAAGGTCTCATGCAACCACTTGCTTATATGCTGGTCTACTTTCTTCATTTTAAACAGTTCCAAAGCTACGGGGTGGTTTATCAGCAGCGTGAGCCCATCGGATGAAAGCTGAGGGGTACAATGGTTCAACCATCCGTTCAAAGAAGGAAGCTCGCTCTTCAAAGACTGGACTATGTCTTTCCAAAAATGAGAAAAATGGCGCCTGAGCATTTCTATGCCGCCGTCCTGATACAATACCCTCAGCCTTACCTGTTCCAGCTCCGGTAGCTTTTCTTTGATGTGTTGTTCCAGCAGGCGTATCTTCTCAGGTTCCACAAAGGAATGTGCACTTACATATATGTCCCATTTTCTCCGTTTCTTATATACCACAGCCTTTATCAGGCTGAGATTATCAAGCCACATAGAGTACCTATCATCCACTATCTTTACCAGCGGGAACGCTTTTGCACCGTCGTTGACCATATACTCCCCCCTTAAAGCGTTCCTTAATTCTATATTTTTTATGTTGGGTAGCTTACATCCTCAGCTGCTTTGCAATCTCCCAGTACATCTTAAGGCGCTCGGCCATACCGCGCATGGCGCCCATCTTTTCCTCCTTCATGACATGGGTTACGCCGTATAAAGGAACCTCCATGACTCTCAAATTCCACTTGCGCGCACAGCGGGTCAATGCCATCTCTATGCCGTAACCCGTGCTCCACACCTCTTCGCCTATCATATCAAGTACCCATCTCTTTACAGCCCTTTGTCCCGTCAAGAATGGCGTAAGCTTCTGGGCAAGGTCGGTCATTCCTCTTCCCGAGCAAAATACCCCAAGGACCATGTCAGCAGCTCCGTGAAATACGGGTAAGAGAAGTGCGCGCACATGATGGGGCTCCAACCCTATCAGGTCGGCATCCAAAAACAGTACTATTGAAGCCGAAGTGTTATCCAGACCTGCCTTCATGGCGTAACCCTTACCCATATTTTGAGGCAGCTCAATCACCCTTACGCCATCAAAGCCACATGCTACCTCTGCCGTCCTGTCGGTAGAGCCATCGCTTACCACCACTATGTCATCAATCTCGCCTACCCTTTTGACGGCATAAAGGACCTGCCCTATATGCTTTTCCTCGTTATATGCCGGTATTATGGCCGATACGCTCATGATGCGCCATTCTCCTTCTTGCCTATCATGTTGCGGATTTCGGACATCAGCACATCCAGAACCTTGTCCTCGGGAACGGTGCCTACCACCTCGCCTTTTCTGAACAAGGCGACCTTGCCCTTCCCTCCGGCAATTCCAATATCGGCCTCCCGCGCTTCGCCCGGACCGTTAACCACGCATCCCATCACCGCCACTTTAAGCGGATAATCGACTCCTTTGAGCTCTTCCTGTAGCTTTTGTACCAGATGCATCAAATCTATATTGCACCTTCCACATGTAGGGCACGATATTATCTCGACGCCATATGGCCTAAGACCAAGGGCTTTGAGTATCTCGCGCCCTACCCTTACCTCTTCAACCGGCGGGGCTGTGAGTGAAACCCTTAAAGTATCTCCAATCCCCTCAGCCAGCAAGGTGCCAATGCCGATGGCAGACTTTATGGCCCCAGAGAAGGAGGTTCCGGCCTCCGTAACTCCCAGGTGCAGAGGATAATCCACCCGCTGGCTCATAAGGCGGTAAGCCTCTATGGTCTTCATGACGCTGGTGGCCTTGAGGGAAATGACGATATTCTCGTATCCCAGCTTTTCCAGTATGGACACATGCTCCAGAGCGCTTTCCACCATGGCTTGCGGCGTATTTCCATATTTGTATAGTATTTCCTTCTTCAATGACCCGGAATTTACGCCAATCCGTATAGGTATCTCCCTTTCCTTGGCGGCCGAAACCACTTTCTGCACCTCTGCATAGCCACCTATATTGCCCGGATTGATCCTCAACTTATCAACGCCTTTTTCTATGGCAGCAAGGGCCAGACGGTAGTCAAAATGTATGTCGGCAACCAGAGGGATATCGGTAACCTTCTTGATCTCTTGGATGGTATTGGCACACGCCTCGTCAAACACGGCCAGCCTCACTATGTCGCATCCGGCCGCTTCCAGCTCCAGCACCTGCTTTATGGTGGCATCCACGTCCCTGGTATCGGTATTGGTCATGGACTGCACCGAAATGGGGGCATCCCCCCCTATCTCAATCTTTCCCACCTTCACTTTCCTGGTCTTACGCCTTTCCATAAACCTTTCACCGCCAAAACTGCATTTCCTATCTAGTTATGTCATGATAGGTAACCAATACCATGAGAAGTATGAGCACCACAAACCCTATGAAATGGATAAACCCTTCTTTCTCGGGTTCGAGGGGTTTGCCCCTTACCCCTTCGACCAAAAGCAGAGCAATTCGCCCTCCATCCAGGGCAGGAAAGGGAATCAGATTTATAATCCCCAAATTCAGGGATATCATTACCGCCAAGAGCAAAAGCTGCTGCATCCCGGCTTCAACGGCCTTGCCTATCTCGCTTACTATGCCTACGGGGCCCATAACTTCATTTAATCCCTGGCCCTTAAATATTAGGCCTCTAAGTGCATCTACCATCATGAGCGTCAGTTTCCCTACACTATTAAAGGCCATGCCCGTAGCCTGTATCAGGCCGTAACGCCTAATGCGCCCAAATACTATTCCTATCACATATGAATCGCTTTCTTCGTTGTATTCAGGTACCACCTTTATGTTTATATCTTTCCCATTTCTGCGCACCACTATTTTCAGCTCATTGCTGCCCTTTTGCCTTATTGCATTGCGGATGGTCTCAACGGCCTCCCGGGCCTCCATGCCCTCCACCGATATATCATCCACTTTTATGATGCTGTCGCCAGGAAGGAGCCCCGCCCTCTCGGCCGGGCTGTTCTCTACCACTTCCAAAATCTCGGGTACCTCCTCGTATACCCCGTAGCCCATATAAAACGCCGCAAGGAGCACCACTGCCAGCAATATATTCATTGTCGGCCCAGCCACTATAACCGCCATGCGCTTCCATACGCTGGCATTGCTGAAAGCCCTTTCATCATCCGACTTCTCATCTTCGCCAAGGAATTTTACATAACCGCCTATGGGCAAAGCCCTCACCGAAAATCGGGTGCCCTTTCTGGAAAAGCCCAACAGCTTTGGGCCCATACCAATGGAAAATTCTTCGGGATGTATGCCTACAAATCGTCCAGCCAAAAAATGACCCACTTCGTGGACCATTACGAGAAGGCTTAAAAAGATCAAAGCAACCAATATCGTTAACATATCCTCACCTACCTTTTTACATCAATTGTCTGCGTATGCTATGGTCCACCCTCAATATGGTATTGAGATCGGGATCTTGAATGGCCTTATGGGATTTCATTGCTTGCTCTATCATTATGGGAATTTCCATAAAAGAAATTTCACCTTTTAAGAATTTCTCTACCGCCACCTCATCGGCAGCGTTCAACACTGCAGGCATAGTACCCCCTATCTCCAACGCTTTATAGGCCAGCGCTAGGCATGGGAACCTCTCAAAATCGGGCATCTCGAAAGTAAGAGGTTCCATGGCAGTAAGGTCTAAACTACCAATGTCTGACCTTATGCGTTCAGGCCAAGATAAGGCATATAGTATGGGTAGCCGCATGTCAGTGCGGGCCATATGGGCTATTATGCTGCCATCGATGTATTCCACCATCGAATGCACAATGCTCTGAGGGTGGATTACCACTTGAATCTGATCCATGGATAAGTTAAACAGCCAATGCGCCTCTATGACCTCAAGCCCTTTGTTCATCAAAGTAGCGCTGTCTATGGTCACCTTTTTACCCATCTTCCAGGTAGGGTGATTCAATGCCTCCTCGACGGTAACATACCGCAGCTCATCCCTTGTATAATTTCTAAAGGGCCCTCCCGAAGCTGTAAGATATATCCTGTTTACCCTGGATGGGTCGTTACAGCCGGCCAGGCACTGAAATATGGCTGAATGCTCGCTGTCTACGGGTAAGACCTTGCTCCCCGAATTTCTAGCGGCTTCCATCACCAGATGTCCCCCGGCCACCAGCGACTCCTTGTTTGCCAGGGCAACGTTCTTACCAGCTTTCAGAGCTGCTATGGTGGGCTCAAGCCCCGCGATTCCCACCACTGCTACCAGAACTAAATCGACCTCGGACAGCGTGGCCAGTTTAACCAGGCAATCTTTGCCCGATATGAGCTCAAAGTCGGTTAAACCATAATTTTTAAACTCTTCTGCCCTTTCAGCATCCACTATTCCAACATACGCGGGGCGAAAGGCCTCCACCTGCTGCGCCAGCAGCTCAATATTTCGGTTGGTGGCTAAAGCAACCACCTGGAAATTATCAGCATATTGACTTATTACATCCAGAGCTTGCCGGCCTATAGAGCCGGTCGACCCCAGTATCGCTATCCTCTTCTTCATCGTTAACCTCCGCATACCCTCTTCCTGTACTTTAAGATTGGTCACAAGGCCATGTATTATGTAAATATAGGCAATTTAGCTCAAAAACAGAAGATAATAGGAGTATACAACCGGGACGGTAAATAAAATGCTGTCAAAGCGGTCCAGCATCCCTCCATGCCCGGGCAAGATACGCCCAAAATCCTTTATATTGCAAAACCTCTTGATGCTAGAGGCTGAAAGATCTCCCATTTGCGACGTTATACCGCAAAGCAGGCTGATGACTATATAATGAATATACCCTATATCAAGCTCATAAAAACGGTTAAAAACCATCCCCACCACAATGCCTGCTATTAGGCTTCCCAGGACGCCTCCTATGCTCCCCTCCACCGTCTTTTTAGGACTAATCCTAGGACACAGCTTGTTTTTTCCCAGCCCAAGCCCGATAAAATAGGCAAAAGTGTCGGTAGCCCATGTGACAATCAGCGTAAATATCAGCAGGTATTTACCGTATATTTCAGCATCATATAATAAAACCAACGACATGAAAGCCATGCCGGGATATACAATTCCGAAAACCGTCAAGCAAGCGTCCAATAAATTGCAGCGCTGGGATACCACAGTAAGGAATAAACAAAAAAAGGCAGCCAAAAGGGTAGACAACAAAATAGCATGAAAATACCTTAAATTTAATACAATACAGCAAAACAGCCAAAAAATAAACAAATAGCCCACCCATGGAAGAGGATTGTATCCCCGATGGCGTACAGCGGTATAGAACTCGTACACAGCGATCAACGTCACGGCCAATACCGATAGGTCAAAAACCCAGCCTCCCATATAAAAAGCAAATATTAAATATACGATGCCTATTGCAGCGCTTGCTATCCTTACTAACAACATTTCTAAACCGTCCCTTCATCTGCTATGAGGCCACCATACCGCCGCTGACGCCTCTGGTACTCCATAATGGCTTCCAGGTAGGCTCTTTTATCGAAATCTGGCCATAGAACATCGGAATCAGTAAACACCAATTCGGTATACGCGATCTGATACAGCAAAAAATTGCTAAGCCTAAATTCTCCGCTGGTTCGGATCAATAGGTCAGGATCGGGAATACCTGCAGTATACAAATACCTGCTAAAAAGCCTTTCGTCAATATCATCCAAGGAAATCTTTTTATCCAGCACATCCCTGGCTATGGCTTTGGCCGCACGCACGATCTCGGCCCTTCCGCCGTAGTTTAAGGCTATATTCACGTTCAACCCAGTATTGTTCTTTGTAATCTCCACCGCGTTAGCAATTTCCCTTTGAGCAATAGGCGGAAAGGCTTCTACATGCCCCAAAACCGAAATTTTGACGTTATTAGAATTGAGCTCTTGGATTTCCTTTCTCAAATACTCCACCAGCAACGACATCAAAGCATCCACTTCGGTTGCGGGCCTTTTCCAGTTTTCGGTTGAAAATGCATACAGGGTTAAATACTTTATCCCCAGCTCGTCGCTGGTCTTTATTACTTCTCTAAGAGCCTCCACTCCCTGTCTATGGCCGGCCACTCGCGGAAGCCCCCTCTTGGTAGCCCATCTACCATTGCCATCCATGATTATGGCCACATGCTGCGGCAGTGGCTTGCTTTTTACCTGTTCCATCAAAGCAAGCAATTCCGCTTTATTGACATCTTTTTTGCCGATAAACATTTAGCGTTTATTCTTCCTCCCCATGTGTGAGCTTATATGATTCAAACTCAGGGGGGCGGTATCTAAAAGAGGAAACGATTAGTTCTATCTGCCCGTCACCCACGATTCTTTGGCGTATAACCCTCTCTTCAAAGCCATAATCTTGTTTAAGATCCTTTGAGCCCGGGGGGAAATACTTCACTATCCTGGCATTAACATAAAGGCCGCAATCTTTCAAAACCTGAAGCGCATCTTGAAGCCTTAAACCCACCAAATCAGGTATTTCCATCTATACCTCCATGATTTCCTGTTCCTTCTCTTTGACTATATCGTCGATCTTCTTTACGTATTGATCGGTCAACTTCTGAATCATTTCCTCTCCGCTCTTTAAATCGTCTTCGCTTATCTCGGCGTTCTTCTTCATCTTTTTGAGCTGTTCATTTGCCTCGCGCCTTACCGACCGCACTGCTACTTTTGCCTCTTCTCCATACTTTCTAACTAGCTTTACTAATTCCTTTCTGCGTTCCTCGGTGAGTTCAGGGAAGATAAGGCGTATAACCTTACCGTCGTTGCTGGGCGTAACTCCCAAATCCGACTTCAATATCTCCTTTTCCACTGCAGGGATCATCTTGGTATCCCAAAGGGATATGACCAGCATTCGTGGCTCAGGTACCGAGATATTTCCCAGCTGCGTGATAGGAGTAGGTACGCCATAATAATCCACTACTATGCGCTCCAACAGCTTTGGATTGGCTCGACCTGCTCGTATCCCTACCAGTTCCTTTTTTAGCACCTCCACCGATTTGGCCATCTTTGAACTGGCCTGATCATGCACTTCTTTTATACTGGGATTCATACCATCTACCTCCTTAACTCTCCTATTATTGTACCTACTTTCTTGCCCAAAACAGCAGCTTTTATATTTTCCTGGTTTTCCAGTCCGAATACTATAATGGGAATCTTATTGTCCATGCACAGCGAGATAGCGGTAGTATCCATAACGCCTAGCCCTTGATTTAACACGTCGATGTAGTCAATCTCATCGATCTTATTGGCATTGGGATTTTTCTTGGGATCGTCATCGTACACTCCGTCGACATTTTTAGCCAGCAATATAACTTCGGCTTCTATCTCAGCTGCCCGCAGCGCAGCTGTGGTATCGGTCGAAAAATAGGGATTGCCGGTACCGCAGGCAAATATGACCACCCTGCCTTTCTCCAGATGCCTTATTGCTCTTCTGCGTATATAAGGTTCGGCTATCTGCCTCATCTCAATAGCAGTCTGAACCCTGGTCTGCACATTTTTGCTCTCCAACACATCTTGAAGTGCCAGCGCATTTATAACCGTAGCCAGCATCCCCATGTAGTCGGCCGTGGCCCTGTCCATACCCATGCCCATGCCTTCTCTTCCTCTCCATATGTTGCCACCGCCGACCACAATAGCCACCTCTACTCCCATCTTCTGTAGCTCTATCACCTGATCAGCTATGAGATTTAAGACTTCGCGTTCGATGCCGTATCCCTTTTTGCCTGCCAAGGCTTCTCCACTGAGCTTTAAGACGACCCTCTTAAATAACGGCTTTTCCATTAGAGTACCTCCACCTTTTAATATATTTCTATACCCATTGGGCATATCCTCTTTTTTTGTATAAAGTTAGACTCAATTTTCCCAAAAAAAGAGAACACATATGTGTTCTCTTTTTAATTGCCTTTCATCTGCTTTGCAACCTCTTGTGCGAAATCGTTCTCCCGCTTTTGAAGGCCTTCGCCCAATTCAAACCTCACAAACCGTCGGATCCTGATATTTTCGCCCACCTTGGATATCATCTCCATGACCAGGTCCTGGACGGTCTTATCGGGATCTTTCACAAAAGGTTGCTCCAAAAGGCATACCTCTTTATAGAATTTGCTGAGCCTACCTTCCACTATTTTGTCAACTACTTTTTCCGGTTTGCCTTCATTTAAGGCCTGGGCTCTCAGTATTTCCTTTTCCTTTTCTAAGACTTCTTGGGGTACTTCCTCCCTTGACAGATACTGTGGATTGGAAGCAGCTATATGCATTGCGATATCGCGTACGAAAGCCTTAAACTCGTCAGTCTTTGCCACAAAATCGGTTTCACAGTTTACCTCGACTAGCACGCCGATCCTTCCGCCAAAATGGATATATGCATCCACCAGGCCTTCAGCAGCAATTCGACCCGTCTTCTTAGCGGCAGCTGCTAGGCCTCTCTCCCTTAGCAGCTCAATGGCCTTCTCCATATCGCCATTTGCATCCTGCAAGGCCTTCTTGCAGTCCATCATTCCGCATCCTGTACGCTCTCTCAGCTCTTTTACCATCGAAGCAGTTATCTCCATACTAATTCCTCCGTTTCTTATGTAATGTGGCTTGAAACTATCTCTTCATGGAATAACTTCCTTATCCTACTCATGCATCGAAAGAAAGGGAAAGATAACGGTTAACCCCTTCTCTTCCCCCTTCTTTTATTCCTCCTGAGCGGTAAATTGTTCGCCCTGACGCCCTTCCAACACTGCATCGGCTATCTTGGACGTTATCAGTTTGATGGCCCTTATGGCATCGTCATTGCCAGGGATTACGTAGTCCACCTCGTCAGGGTCGCAATTGGTATCCACTATAGCCACAATTGGAATGCCCAAAATCCTGGCTTCCCTCACAGCAATGTGTTCCTTTTTTGGATCAACGATGAATACAGCGCCCGGCAACTCCCTCATTTCCTTTATGCCGCCTAGATTCTTCTCCAGCTTTTCCTTCTCTGCTCGAAGCTTCATGACCTCTTTTTTAGGCAGCACATCAAACATGCCGTTATTCTCCATTTCCTCCAGCTCTTTGAGCCGCCTAATTCTCTGGCTAATGGTAGCGAAATTGGTTAACATACCACCTAGCCACCTGTGATTTACGTAGAACATGCCGCATCGTTTGGCTTCGGACTCGATTGACTCCTGAGCCTGTTTTTTGGTTCCTACAAACAGCACGCTTTTCCCTTCGGCAGCTACCTCGCGAATAAAATTATAGGCCTGCTCCAGCAATTTGACGGTCTTCTGCAGGTCCAAAATATATATGCCATTCCTCTCAGTGAAGATATAAGGAGCCATCTTTGGATTCCAGCGCCGGGTCTGATGCCCAAAATGAACACCTGCTTCCAGGAGTTGCTTCATGCTTACAACTGCCACGACTTTCACCTCCTCAAAGTTATGCCTCCCCCTCCCTCATCTCAATTGACAACCAGCTTGCGCGGCACCAGCCAATTGATCAGGAAGGGTGTGTATTACAATACTACCTCTAGTAGTATAGCATAAGCCATTTTTCAATTCAACAACAAATTTCGCTAAGCTTCAATTATTCTTAAGGCCTAATATGAGCTCCACTTCTCCCTTCCCTATGCCCAGCTTTTTGGCTATTTCCTCCTCAGTGCTACCGCTCTTATACATGAGTATGACGGCCTTACGCTTTTCATTATAACCTCCATCAATATTTCGCCTCAAATTTTTACCTGGATTCTGTAGTTGAACCTCGTGGATGGCTGTATTGGTATGATGCAGCGCCTTTTCTGCCTCGGGAAATGCATTGCGGATTATATCTTCAAGCGCATCATACAATTCATATAGCCTTTTTTCCTTCTCTTCCAGGCGCCTTTCCAGCTCAAAGAGGTATTGCCTATCCTTCCTCGTCTGCCAAAAAATTACAAATAAAAACATTAAGCCTGAAAGAAGGAACATCAATTCCTCGCTCATACCTTTCCCCCTTAAAATGTGGCCATATTTTAAATTCTGATGTCGATGTTGCCTCCTGTATTCCTCTCTATTATTTCGGCTTCCTTGCCAAAAACAGCCTTACGGCATTCTTTACCCTTATCCTGATGGGATTTGGCGTATTTGGGATGGCGATGTCTTCCGTCATGCTCTTTGTCAATCCTTTTATGATATATATGCCCCGCTGGTATCACCTGACGCTGAGCGTCCTCGACCACCTGTTGAAAGTCCCGGCTGTTGGCAAACTGGTCTATGTTGAACTTCTGGTTTTGAAGGCTGGCTTCTTTGGTATATTCATTTGTCCTCTGTATGCTAATTTGGATGTCTATAGGCCGTATTGACACGGACCTCGCCCCTCTCATCCCTCATATGTTACAAAGCGGATTTCACCCTCATCCCGCAAGAAGGTCACATAGTTGATGGGATCCTTTACATTAAAGGTAGATTGGCCAATAGTTATGGAGACACCGGGATAAACCACCTTTTTTACATGGATCTTGCCATGTGCCCCCTTTAAAAATGCCTCTTCCAGCTCAAAGAGCCGCGCCTTGATGGTAGGAATCTTCAAGCTGTATTCATCTCTCGCCCTCAACGCCTTATGTTTGGCGATCACCTTGTCCAGAGGTAGCCTTCCGCTTGATTCCATTCTGCTTAAAACGGCCAGCGCCTGCTCTATCTTGCGCTGTTCCTTCTCCAGCCTCTGCAGCTCCTCCTTGAGCTGTTCGTATTCCTGCCTGATTTCAGGGCTTATTCCCACCTCCAGAACAGTAGAAGTTGCCATAGGCGAGCCTATGGTAGAAGCCGTTATACCTAAAGCCGCGTGCACCCTCCCGCCTACTATCAATGCCCGCTTGCCTATTAACCTCACGTATTGGCCGCTCACAACGTTGCTATGCATTATGGCTTCTGCAGTGACATCTCCTTTGGCGTACACGGTGCCGTTTTCTATGAATCGAGCGGTTACGCTGCCTCCCGCCCGAATCATACCCTTTTTTGCTCCTTGCAAACCCTTTCTTAAAATGACATCCCCTTCAGCAATCAGCGTTGCCCCTTCTACCACGCCCCTCACTTCTATGCTGCCCCCAGCTCTCACTTCAAATCCAGAGAGAACGTTCCCATGTATGATGACGCTGCCCACGAAGTTTATGTTCCCCGTAGAATTATCCACGTTGTTTCTTACCTCGTGTACGCTGTACACGTGCACCCTGCCGCCTATCATCTCTACTTTTCCGTCTATTGCTGCCAAAAGCTTTAATCCGTCATCCGACACTACCACATTCTTGCCTGCCGGTAAAACTAAAGGTTTGCCAGGTTTGGCAGGCACCGACGTTCCTAGCACCGTCTTCCCGTCAACGCCTGGCGTAGAGGGGGTTAGCGTCACCAGTACCTGGCCCTTGGTCACATTCTCTATGTTGTCCAGCGAATGATAGTCTACCGTTCCATCTTCCCTGATCTCGGGTTTTGATTTTTTGTCGGGCTTAAAATGATAAGTAAGCTTGGCATCCTCTCCATTCTGTGGAGGCTTACCCCGAGCGACGATCACCTCTTGACCGTATCTACGGCTATTAAGCGCTTGGCGTATAGCATTCTCGTCAATGCCGTATACCACCCCTTTATCCGTGAGTGCCTGTATTACATCCTTATATTCCAACAATCTTCCCCCGTCGGGCGGCAACAGCATCATGGTAGCCAGCATCCCATCCTGCGAGATATGCACCAATACCTCTTCGTCAACCGGGAGCTCAGGCTGTGGCTCTGCAACCTTAACAGGACGGCCGGGATTGACATGCATGGCCTGAGCCACTGCATCGACCATCAACCCTTGAATCTTTTTCCTTTTCAAATGATACATAATGGCCTCTTCATCGGCCTTTGTAAACTTGGAAGGGGGAATGTACACCGTAAGATATACGCCATCTTCTTTATATTCCACAACAAAGCTCTGGGAACGCTGTTCGTAACTGTTCTCCTTTACCTTATGGTTTTCTTCCTCTACATAAAGCAGCAGCCTGTATGGCTTGATCACTATGCCCATCATGGTCCTGCCTTCTTGGAGTACCTCAACCTTTGCCTTCCCCGGTTCCACGCCAAGGGCTTTTAAGCCTTTCTCCAGAGCACCATTATAGGTATTTCCCTCCACAATAACCTCTCGTCTCATGCTAATCCCCCTTCCAATAGATCCCCTTTAATTCTCATCAACTTATTTTTAAGCTTAAGCAGCGCTCTAGTATGAAGCTGTGAAACCCTTGACTCGGAAATGCCAAGGACCATGCCGATCTCCTTCAAGGTTAGCTCTTCAAAGTAGTACAGGCTTATGACCATCTTTTCCCTTTCAGGCAGCTCATCAATGGCTTTTGCCAGATAGCCCTTAAGCTCATTTACCTGAACCACATGCTCGGGGTCATCATATCGCCGAGAGTCTACCAATGAACTGGCTATCTCATGGAGCTGTTCTTCCAGCGAAACCACAGCAAAGGAGTGCATCTCCACCAAAGTCTTCCTCAGCTCTTCAACCGAAACTCCCAGGGTATTAGCTATCTCCTCATCGCTTGCCGATCTACCCTCTTTTTCAACTTCATCAATGGCTTTGCACAGCTGTTTGCTCTTGGTGCGCAGCGAACGAGGAACCCAATCTTGCTTGCGTAGCTGGTCTATGATAGCGCCTTTTATCCTAAACGTTGCATATGTCTCAAACTTGACGTTTCTCGATGGGTCATACTTCTCAATTGCATCCATCAATCCAAGTATCCCATAGCTTATCAAATCTTCCATATCCAAGGAGGAATTGTTTACAAAAGTCAGCCTAGATACCACGCGCTTCACCAAATAACTGTACCTTAGTAGGAGTTCATTTCTCGATTCTATTGTACTATGTTTTTTATACTCGGTCCACAAGTTTTGGAGCTCGGTGGCAGCCACTTTTTTCGACATGTCACTCTCCTCGTATTCATAGTATCTTTACGCCGTGGCCGATAGTTCTTACCACCAATTTACCATCGGCAGCATGAAATTCGATGGTTCTCCCATAATTGCCGCCAGTATCCTGGGCGACAATGGGTATATCGTGCTGCCGTAACACCTCAATGGTGGCCTGTACATTCCTCTCGCCGATATTCAAAACCTCGCTGGCACTGCCTTTCAACGAAAACATCTGTGCTCCTCCTGCAATTTTGGCAATTATCCTCTCCTTTTTTGCATTCATCTTTATCATCAGTTCAAGCAGGCACTCGACGGCCGTATCCACAAATTTTGCCTTATTCCGATTGTTCTTTATCAGCTTGCTCGATGGCAGCATTATATGGGCAAGCCCAGCCGTTTTGGTGGCCTTATCATACAGCGCAATTCCCACGCACGAACCCAAACCCAGGCTAACCAGCACTCCATCCTCTGCAATAACCTTTAAATCGCCCATGCCAACCTTGACTACTCGATCCATTTACCCAACCCCTAAAGCCTTAAGAATGACATTAAAAGACTCCATATCAGGTATGACTATAAAATGGCTCCTAAACCGGTCCGTTCCGTTTATCAGATCGGTTTCTATAAACATCGCCTTATCGCTGGTTTGACCGAATTGAATCATAGGAACGCTTAAGATGGCTCCCAGCATATCACAGGCAAAACAGGGAACAGATGGTTTGGTGGTCAGTCCGGTAAACGAGGATATGGCCCCCAGATAGGCAGCTGTAAGTATATTCCCGAGCTCTTCCAACGCCGATACCTCAATTTCAGAAAAGTCCTGATTGAAGATACTGCCATAATCATTTCCCAGCAACAGCGCGGTGATACGCTTGGCTGAAATTACATCTAGCACCAATAAGACAGTGCCGCTTATATCGCCTTTAAACTCAAGATATATGCCCGCTACATGGGTTTCGGCTCCTTCCATTATGTCTTCCAAATCTTTAAACTCGGCTATCTTTACCTCGGGAACATTCATGTCGATTCGCCTGTTTAGCATCTTTGAAAGGGATGTAGCAGCATTGCCAGCTCCAATCGTGCCTATCTCCCTCAATATATCCAAATACAGGGAATTTAGATCATCAAAGGAAAATGGCATGAACCTTACACTCCTAGCCTTTTCAGTTTAACAGCCATTCCAAAGTACGGGGTATATCTACTATCATAACCGGCTTATCTCTTAAGTTTATGAGCCCGGAGATGACCACCTTTCTCTTTTCATCTAAAGCCTCCCCACCCCACAGCACTTCATCTTGAGGTATATTCAATATCTCGGTTACCCGGTCAACTATCATCCCTATTCGGCACTCGTCGTATCGCAGTATTGCTATCCGCGTTGCATCGTCAGCCGTCTTTTCTTCATAGCCCAGCATGCGCCTCGCACTCATCACCGGCATTACATCCCCTCTCAAGTTGATGACCCCCAGTACCTCGGGTGGACTGTGGGGCACTCTGGTTATCTGCGTCATCCTCTCTATGGACTCTACAAACAGCACATCTATAGCGTATATTTCATCATCTATCTCAAAGGCTATGTACTGCTTAAGCTGACCGCTCTCTGACAATTTCATGACCCCCTTTAAATCAAGTGGTTTACATCCAGGATGAGCACTACACGCCCATCACCCAGGATAGTGGCTCCTGACACGATCTTGATCTTGGAAAGTGCTTTTCCCAGCGGCTTGATGACTATCTCCTGCTGGCCTATCAGCTCATCCACAGACAGTGCCGCCAACCTTTCTCCCTTCTTTACTATCACAGCAGTGACCACATCATCCGCCTTAACCTCTCCGGGACATTCCAGCACCTTTGCCAGTCGGAAAAAAGGTATTAGAAGTCCGCGATAATCGATGAACTCTTTTTGGCGTACCAGCTTTATAGATTTTGCAGGTATTTCTATTATCTCTTTTATGGAACCTATAGGTATGGCATAAACCTCCTGCCCTACGGATACAAGCAAAGCCTGAATGATGGAAAGGGTTAGAGGCAATCTGATTATAAACCGCGTTCCGTGGTTTGGACGGCTGTCTATATCAACCACACCGCCAATGGACTCGATTTTGGTCTTAACCACATCCATCCCCACACCGCGCCCTGAAATGTCGGTTACTTTTTCAGCAGTGCTGAAACCCGCTTCAAATATAAACTGCAATATCTCCTGCTGGCTTAAGGTTTCGGCTTCCTCGCGTGACACCAGCTTTTGCTCTATCGCGCGCTTTAAAACCTTGTCGATATCTATGCCCCTTCCATCGTCGCTGACCTCTATCACCACGCTATCGCCATCATGATAGGCTTTAAGCTCCACAAGCCCGGCAGAAGGCTTGCCAAGGGCTATGCGCTCCTGAGGAGGTTCTATGCCGTGGTCAATGGCATTTCTGATGAGGTGTATTAGCGGCTCCCCGATCTCATCAACGATGGTCCGGTCAACCTCAGTTTCGGCTCCGAATATGTTGAGCTTGACTTCCTTGCCCGTACTCCTGGCTAGATTCCGAACCGTTCTGGGAAACTGTTCGAACACCACCTGGATAGGGATCATCCTTACTTTCATTACAGCGTCATGGAGCTCTCCTGTCACCCTGCCCAGATACTCCAACGATTCGGCCATTACCGCCGTGTCGCCATACCGCTGCAAATCTTGTAGGCGGTTCTTTATGATGATCAGCTCGCTGACCAGGTTCATGAGCCTATCCAGCCTTCCGATATTAACCCTGATGCTCCTGCCGGTTCCTCTGGATATCTTATCCTTAATTTGGGGCGCAGCCGTCCTATCCGTCTCCTGAGCCTGTGGTTTCTTGCTTTGGCTGTGGCCGTGTATATCATCCGGGTGAATTTCCCTTATATCGATGCTTTCTATCTCCGAAATGCTGTCCAGCTCCTTCTTTATAGTGTCGAGCTCGGCTTTGCATACCGCCACCACTGAAAAAGATAGATCAAATTTTTCCTCTTCTATGTCCTGAGCCGAAGGGTTGGAATAAATTATATGGCCAAAGTTTTCGATGGCTTTAAAGATTATGTACGCCCGGGCAGCCTTCATGAGGCAGGTCTCCTTGAGCCTAACTTCTATGTAATAAGGCGTAAATCCGTTTTTCACTGCTTCCTCCATCACGTGTAAATGGTGATCGGCCAGGGGTATGCCTTCTCTTTCCAGCTTTTGTGGGCTATGGTCCGCATCCTTGCTACCTGAATCATCTACAAGGCCCTGAAGTTTAGCACTTATATCGTTTATATCCATGAAATCCTCCATGCCCTTGTCTATAATGCCTTGGAGTAACCCATCAAGGATATCCAAAGCCTCAAATAGCGCATCCATAATGTCGGCGCTCACGTCCATATTTCCTTTTCTAATTTTATCCAGCACATTTTCCATGGCATGCGCCAGGTTTGCCATGTTTTTAAAGCCCATGCTACCAGCCATGCCCTTTAAGGTGTGGGCCGATCGAAATATCTCGTTTATCACGTCAGCATTGTCCGGCTGCTGTTCCAGCACAAGAAGGTTGTTATTCAGGTTTTGAAGATGTTCTTTGCTCTCCTCGATGAATAGTTTCATATACTGTTCGTTATCCATTGAATTAACCCCCCAATCCTTTTGCTTTGTACAAGGCTATGCTCCTCACGAAGGCTCCCTTTTATAGTCTGCCTGCTTAATCTATATGAGGCCTTTTGCCTTTAACCTGCGCTGCTGCTGAAATATGAACCGAATTAACCTATCCCGCTCGGATTCTAAAATATCGACAAACTTAATCCCCGCTTCAAATCTGTAATGACCCTCCACGCAGGGACCAACCCTTATAACCAGGCCTTTTAATTCAAGGAAATCTTTTTCTCCGATTGAAAGGCGGCATTCCAGCTGTTGGCCTGGCTTCAATTCCTCATCGGTCAAAAGCCGCATCCCACCGCCGCTTACGTCTACAGTATAAGCTTTGATATAATTAGCCCCGTCTGCCTGATTGCCCTGCTCAGCCAACCTGAAAAGGACAGGCAAATTTATCTTTAACCTGTAAAAGTTACGCCTCTGAATCCTGTGTATGGGTGAAACTCGCTTTAGGCGTATAAGCTGTATCGCCTCTGTCTGCTGTCGGTCCATGACCTCGGCCTCAAAGTAGAACTGTCCCCGCTCGCGAAAGAAATTTACCGTTACTCTTTGCCCAATGGCCAACACGACAGGCTCCCCTTTTATCGTGGGCATGGTAATGAGCAATTCATCATCTTGAGGGACATCCTGCACCATGCTGAAACAGGTTTTGGGATCCGCATTTAAACGTCCCCGTACCACCACCTCGATTTTCTCTCCAACATTTATGGCGTCTTTTATAAGCATGGTGTTCCCATCAACCCCCTAAAGCGCTTTTCGCTTAAAGTCCAACAGCTTAAGAAACTGGTTTACATATCCTCTAAATCCTTGTGCCTCACCGACGTCGGCCCGCTCTCCTGCCACTATAGCGTGGGCCATGGTGTACACCTGCCTTGATGCATGGCTTCTTGGGTATTCCAGCACAAAAGGCCTTTGCCGTTTGGTAGCCTTCACCACTGCATCGTCATACAGGATATACCCCAGAGGTTCCAGTTTGACATCAAGAAACCTTTCAACCACCCTTATAAACTTGTCCATAACGTCCGTTGCCTCCTGGGCGCTCTCGGCCCTATTGACCACCACCCTTAAGCTCATATCCTTCTTTATGGTTACCACCGATTTCACCAGAGCATATGCATCGGTTACCGACGTAGGTTCGGGCGTGGTGATAACAATGGCTTCGTTGGCAGCCAGAATCATCCGAATAACCTTGTCGGAGACACCAGCTCCAGTATCTATCATTATTATATCTGCTAGATCGTCCAATCGCTCAAGCTGCTTCATCAGGACTTCCATATCCTGGGTGGAAAGGTTTAGGAGCTCCCATATACCTGATCCTCCTGCAATGAATCTGATACCACATGGGCCTTCAACTATAACCTCTTCAATGCTCTTTTTGTTGGTAATTACATGGAACAAATTGTACCTGGGGATCATCCCAAGCATCACGTCTATGTTGGACAGCCCGAAATCTGCATCTATAATGAGCGTCCTGTGTCCCATGCTGTTTAAAGCGATGGCACAGTTGAGGGTGAAATTGGTCTTGCCCACACCGCCCTTTCCGCTGGTTACAGTTATGATACGCCCCTTTTGAAGCGAGGCACGCTGCCTTTCCCTTAACTCATTTACAATCTGCCTTAACTTTTCGGCCTGGTCCATCAAACTTCCACCCTCTTCATAATACAGGATAACAGCTTATTAGGGTCAGCCACCTCTATATCATCGGGCACGCTCTGGCCGGTAGCTATGTACGACAGCGGCCTACCGCTGATATGGCGGCAGTTTAATATGATCCCATAGCTGGAAGCTTCATCCACTTTAGTGAACAGCAGCTTGTAATCGGGCAAAAAGCTGTAGCTCCTTATTATATTTAAACACCCGGAATAGCTTGTGTTGCAGCTCAGCACCAGATAGACTTCATCGGCCTTGCTCAAAGAGATTAGCTCCAATATTTCCTTTTCCTGCGCCCTGTCCCTGATGCTCTTGCCAGCCGTATCTATAAACACCACATCTTTATCATTGTGTTCTTCGAGAGCATCTACCACCTCCCGGGGCGAATACACGATGCTCAAGGGAAGCTCCATGATCTCTGCGTATATCTTGAGCTGGTCCACCGCTGCAATTCTGTATGTATCGGCGGTTATGAGCCCAACTCTCATCTGCTTTTGTATGGAAAATATGGCTGCCAGCTTTGCCAGAGAGGTGGTCTTGCCAACTCCGGTAGGACCAACGAATATCACCACTTTGCGCCTGCCAGGCGATACCTCCAAAGGCCGAGAAGGCCCAATGCGCTCCATCAGCACCTGTTCCAAACACCGCTTGAAATCAGCAGAGCTCCTCTCGTGAAGCAGACCAGCTTTTTGTATGATGTCCTTTGCGATGTCCTCGTTTACCTCATTTTTAACAAGCATCTCATAATATGGAATGTATTCGTGTTTTATGTTTAGGTCTGCACGGCCTTCCGTTGCTTTTAAGCTACTCGTCAATTTGTCTAACATTTCACCCATATTGGCGATCTGAGCTTCTAGTTTCTCCAAAACCCGACTGGTATCATCCTGCCTACCTAACAGAGCATAGCTTGTAGCGTTGGCTGACATTACCCGGCGGGGGATGAAATTTTCCTCCCTGGATTCATCGGCAGCTGCCACCACTTCAATGAGCGGCCTTTTAAACCAACCCATTATCCCCTTTTGTCGTACCTTGCGGGTGCTGAGTATGAGGGCATCTTTACCCATTTCAGCCTTTACCTTTTGCATAGTCTCCTGGACGGTATGGCCGATATACCTCTTCACCTTCATAGCTTTAAGCTTTCACCACCCCCACTGACCGTATCTCCACCGAGCTATCC
Source organism: Clostridia bacterium (assembly GCA_017577715.1). Classification (GTDB taxonomy): domain Bacteria; phylum Bacillota; class Clostridia; order Caldicoprobacterales; family Caldicoprobacteraceae; genus Caldicoprobacter. The sequence continues at coordinate 182,366 of PKRC01000001.1, read as the reverse complement.
AGCTCATTATATGACAAAACCACCAAGTCGGGCGCCACCTGCTCGGTCAGCTTCTTAAAATACATCCTCACCACCGGCGCTGTCAACACTATGGGCTGCAAGCCTAGAGAAGTGAACTTTTCCAGCTCCTTGGTGAGGCTTTTAAATATGGATTGCACCTTATTGGGTTCTAAAGCCAAATAAGAACCGTGTTCGGTTTGCTGAACGCTATCCATTATGGCCTTTTCAAGCTCAGGGGCAAGCGTTAAAACTTTTGCCTTTTTGTCGGGCACAAATCTCAACGTAATGGTGCGGGATAGGGCCTGACGCACATATTCGGTCAGCATGTCGGGATCTTTGGTTATATTGCCGTAGTCAGCCAGCGTTTCCAGTATGGTAACCATGTCTCGTATGGGCACGTTTTCCTTTATCAGGTTGGACAGAACTTTTTGGACCTCGCCAAGGCTCAAAGTTTTTGGCACCACTTCCTCCACCAATGCCGGATACTTTTCCTTCAAGTTATCCAGCATGGTCTGTACGTCCTGCCGATTGATAAGCTCATAGCCGTGCTTTCTGATGACCTCAGTAAGGTGGGTGGATATAACCGAAGGTGCATCCACCACAGTATAGCCCAGCATCTCGGCCTTTTCCCTCTGATGCTCCTTTATCCATTTAGCGGGCAAGCCAAAAGCGGGTTCCACTGTATCGATGCCATCTATGGGCTGCTCAACGGTCCCCGGATCCATGGCCAGTAGATGGTCGGGCAAAACCTGCCCCCTGGCCACCTCCACTCCCTTCACCTTTATGACGTATTCGTTGGGATCTAGCTGTATGTTGTCCCTCAGCCTTATTACCGGCACGATGAGACCTAGGTCCAAGGCCATTTGCCTTCGTATCATGACTATCCTGTCCAGCAGATCTCCGCCCTGGTTGACGTCAGCCAAGGGTATAAGGCCATAGCCAAATTCGACTTCCAGGGGGTCAATTTCCAAGAGCTGCATTACATTTTCGGGCTTTCGCATCTCCTCCAGTACATTCTCGGAAGTAGCCTCCTGCCCAGCAGCAGCCGCCAACGCCTCTTTGGAGGCCCGCATCATGATATAACCCATATAGGCCATGCCAGCCCCCATTATAAACAGTATCCAGCGCGGAAAGCCCGGGAAAAAACCCATAACAAACAGAAGAACCGATGCCAGTATAAGCACCAGAGGCTGATCAGTTACCTGCTTAACCAGGTCCCGTCCCAAATTGGATTCGGAAGCTGCTCTGGTGACGATAATGCCGGTAGCGGTGGAAATAAGCAAAGCGGGAATTTGGCTCACCAGCCCATCGCCTATGGTCAATATGGTATACCGCTCAAGCACCTCTTCAATAGACATCCCCATCTTGGTCAGACCAATTATAATGCCGCCCACTATGTTTATGATGGTGATCAAAATCCCCACTATGGCATCGCCTTTTACGAATTTACTGGCACCGTCCATGGCGCCGTAAAAGTCGGCCTCCTGCTGTATCCTTTGCCTGCGCCTTTTAGCCTCGTTCTCGTCAATGAGCCCAGCGTTCAGATCGGCATCTATCGCCATCTGCTTTCCGGGCATGGCATCCAGGGTAAAGCGCGCTGCGACTTCCGCTACTCTCTCGGCCCCTTTAGTAATGACGATGAACTGCACGATTATTATGATTAGAAACACAATGGCCCCCACCACCAGGTTGCCCTGTACGACAAAATTGCCAAAGGTTTCGATCACCCTTCCGGCCGAACCTTTGCCCAGAATAAGCTTGGTAGACGATATGTTGAGGGCCAAGCGAAAAAGGGTGGCGATGAGGAGCACCGAAGGAAATACCGCAAAATCCAGCGGCTCCTTTACGTAAAGGGTGACAAACAGTATGATCAACGACAAAGAAAGATTGATGGTGAGGAGTATGTCCATTATGACTTCATTCAGCGGTAGGATGATAAGAAGAACGACGGCTACCATTATAAATGCGATGAAGACATCTGCAAACTTCAACCTCCAAAACCTCCCCATCAAATACGTTTCCCCTTCACGCTGTAAACAAAGGCAAGAACTTCTGCCACCGCACGGAACAGCTCAGGGGGTATGGTTTGCCCTACCTCGGTCGATTTATATAGCATCTGAGCCAGAGGCTTGTTTTCCACTATATACACCCCATGCTTTTTGGCTATCTCCTTGATCTTGAGCGCGACATAATCCTGTCCCTTGGCCACCACCACTGGTGCATCATGTTCTTTCGGATCATAGCGCAAAGCTACCGCGAAATGTACGGGGTTGGTTATGACCACATCCGCCTTGGGTATTTCCTGCATCATCCTGCGCAAGCTAATCTGCCTTTGCCGCTCGCGGATGCGAGAGCGAATAAGGGGATGCCCTTCCACTTCCTTGAATTCATCCTTCAACTCCTGCTTGGTCATCCTGAGGCTCTTTTCATACTCCCACCATTGATAGAAATAGTCGAACACTGCAAGTATGATGAATACCACTGCCATCTTGATTCCGATGTTATATGCCATATTTGCCACTACAATAAAGCTCCTTCTAAGGCCCAACTGAGCCAGCTGGGCAAGTGATTTTATATCGGCCATAAACTCTTGGTAGGATATGAAACCCACTATAGCCAGCTTCAGCAGAGACTTTAACAGTTCAACAAAGGTTCTCTTTGAAAATATCCTCTTTAAGCCTTCCAGAGGGTTTATACGGTTCAAATTGGGCATGAGTGGCCTAGTGGTAAATATAAAACCAACCTGGCAGAAGTTGATGGCCAGCCCGGCCACCATAATCAGCCCACATATCGGCAGCACCGCCAGTGCTACCGTATACACTATCTCCTTGACCATTGCCAAAATTCCGACCTGTGTATTAAGCTGCTCAATGAGGCCATCAGCTTGAAGATATCTATTATATGCCCGATACAGCTTATCCATCACAAAAGAGGAAGCAAGCTTTAAAGCCAACAGCCCTATCACAAGGGTCGCGGCAGAACTCAATTCTACGCTTTTGAAGACCTGGCCTCTTTCCCTTGCCTCCCTCCTCTTTTTGGGAGTGGCCTTCTCGGTCCTTTCCTCGGCAAAAAGCTGAAGGTTCATGCGCATCATTGCAGGTTCAACCCTTGTATTATGCTCCTTATTCCCTTGAACATAGAACTAAAGGCACCGTCCATCATGCTTATCAATAGGGGGACCGTCGAAAACAGCACCACCAGCCCTATCAGTATTTTAAAGGGCAGCCCGATAACGAAGACGTTCATCTGCGGTATTGCCCTCACCAATATGCCAAATACCACCTCGGCCAACAAGGCCGAAGCTATGGCTGGCACCGCCATCTTGAATCCCAGCACGAAGAACTCCACAAACATGTTAAACAGCGGGCGCACTATATCCCCAGATAATGCCGCTTTTCCCAAGGGCAATGCCTCAAAGCTATACATCAGCAGCCTGATGAGGGCATGATGTCCATCCATAGCGAAAAACAACACCATGGCAAGCACATTGTTAAAATTGCCCACTAAGGGGATCTGTATGTTGGTCTGGGGGTCCAGTATATGCACAACGCCAAAGCCTATCTGGTTGTCTATTAACTGCCCTGCCAGCAAGAAAGCCGAAAAAGTAAACAGCACCACATAGCCCATGATAAGGCCAATAAAGATCTCTTTTATGATATAAAATGCCAGCTCTATGTAAGAGCTTATATCCATTGCCTCATCATAAACGGGGTAATAAACCGCTACGATAAAGGTAAGCGCCAGTATAAGCCCTATGGTGAAGATGGCAGGGACGTTCCTTCTACCAAATACCGGCGACATGAAGAACATGCCAGATATCCTGGCCAGCGCCAAAAGCACAGCATCGATGTTTAATAAAATCCTTCCAAGAGCATCCAGCATCTTCTGTTCACAATCCCAGTATGGTATTTATGCTATTATACAGCCTGAGCGTGAAATTTACCATGGTCTCTAAAATCCATGATCCGAATATGATAAGCGCAACAGCTACTGCCAAAATTTTGGAGATGAAAACGAGGGTATGCTCGTTTATCTGCGTAATGGCCTGGAATATGGCCACGATGAGGCCTACCACCAGGCTCAGCCCCAGCATGGGAGCCGCCAGCAAAATCCCCGTGTATATGGCCTGTTGCGCCAACGTTATTATCTCCCTCTGGCTCATTGCATCACTTCCCTTCATCTGAATCCTGCCACCAAATTTTTAATCACCAGGTTCCATCCGTCCACCATTATAAACAGCAGTATCTTAAGGGGCAGGGAGATCATAACAGGAGGCAACATCATCATTCCCATCGACATGAGGGTACTGGCCACCACCATATCCACGATGATGAAGGGTACATATATCAAAAAGCCGATCTGAAAGGCGGTCTTAAGCTCGCTGGTTATAAAGGCCGGTATCACCACGCGCATAGATATATCGTCATAGGTATCGGGTTGCTCCTGGCCTGAAAGCTCCAAAAACAATGTCAGATCCTTCTCCCTGGTCTGTTTTAACATGAATTCCCGTATGGGCTTTATGGCCTGCTGGGCAGCAACATGTTGGTTTATGTCCCCCTTAAGATAGGGTTGAATGGCACTTTCATTTATCTGAGACATAATAGGTGCCATCACAAAAAAAGTGAGAAAAAGTGCAAGCCCTATTAAAACCTGGTTGGGCGGCGTCTGCTGTGTCCCCAAAGCATTTCTTACAAAAGCCAATACGATTATTATACGGGTAAAGGCAGTCATCATTATGAGGATGGAAGGCGCCAGCGCTAGTACCGTCAGGATCCCCAGTATTTCCAGGCTATCCACCACATCCTGGGGCGATTGAGCGGCCTCCACCTCTAAACGGGGAATGGGGATAGAGGGCTGTGCATAAGCTCTGTAAGCCCATATAAGAGATAAGGATATCAGTACAACAAACAACATAACCACAAAAAGCAGCTTCTTAAGCATCCCCATTCGCCTCACCTTTTAGCTTTTTCACATAATTCCCCAATAGCTTGGCAAAGGTCCCGTTTTCCTCTTCTGAATGAATGGGTATCAGGTCTTGCTGGGTAATCTGCCCTAGAAACTCCATATTCTGGCCTGTAATTCCCACTATGTAGTATTGATTGCCCACCTGTATTAGGCACACCCACTTATCCCTTCCCAAAAAGATTCGATCAATTACCTTTATGTATTTTCCACTGGTATAGCCGCCAAACTTGGTGCCCACAAACCGCGCCGTTAGATAGGCCAGGGCCAAAACGACTATAAATGCTATTAAAATGCCTATAGCACGGAGTATCTCTTCCATCTTTACACTCATCCAATAATCTTTTTTACTGCTTCAATAACCCTCTCGGCCTGGAAGGGTTTAACAACGAAATCTCGTGCTCCCGCCTGTATCGACTCGATCACCATGGCCTGCTGTCCCATAGCAGAACACATTATTATCTTGGCATCCGGGTTTATCTTCTTAATCTCACGAACCGCTTGTATGCCATCCATCTCGGGCATGGTAATATCCATAATAACCAGGTCTGGCTGAAGTTCCTTATACTTTTCAACAGCCTTCAACCCATTTTCAGCCTCGCCGGCTATTTCATATCCATTCTTGGTCAGTATATCCTTGAGCATCATGCGCATAAATGCGGCATCATCTACCACCAAAATCCTTTTCCCCATAATCATCCTCCCTTTTGTTCATGAATATTATCGTATTAAAGACAAGGCTCATTTAAGGCTCGATATCCTTTTGTCAGGGCTTATTATATCAGTAATCCTAACGCCAAAACTGTCGTCAATTACCACCACTTCTCCTTTGGCTATTACCTTCCCGTTCACCAGCACGTCTATGGGCTCACCGGCCATCTTGTCCAGCTCTATTACAGAACCGACGTTGAGCTCAAGGATTTCTTTTATCAGCTTATGGGTCCTCCCCAGCTCCACCGAGACCTGCAGCGGCACATCCAGTATCAAATCGAGATTGTTCCTGTTGGCGCTTGCAGCCTTTTCCTCCAAGGGCTGAAATGAAACAGGCTGCACATTGATGGGCTGGGCTTTTGACTCCTCGGCAAAAACCTTATTCTCATGTTGGCTTACCTTATACTCCTGTTGGTTTCTCGAACTTTGTGCGGTCTGTGACGGTTCTTGAGAGCTGGAGACATCGCTAACTTGCTGTGTAGCTGCCTGCTGGTATTGCCCCAGCAAATTGCTCAGCAAGTCCTTTGCAAAATCAATAGGCAATAACTGCATGATATAGCTATCTATAAGCCCCTCGACCACCATCTTAAAGTTGATCCGGACTATGGGTTCATCGGATTTAAAAAGGGTATTGAAGAAATCCCCACTGAAATCCATGATAAAAGTATTGGGCGGCGATATCAAAATGCTCTTGTTGAACATGGTGGACAATGAAGTACATGCAGAACCCATCATCTGATTCATCACTTCGCCTATGGCGCTTAAGTGCAGGTCGGTAATCTCCCCCTCAATATTGGTACCGCCTCCACCCATCATCAGGTCAGTGATGATCTTGACATCCCTCTCCTGTATTATCAGTATGTTTGTCCCTTCCAATCCTTGGGTATACTTCACCTCTGCAGCTACAAAGGGAATGGGATACTGCCTTGCCAGCTCCTTAATAGTGGTTATAGTCACTTCAGGGGTGGTGATGGTCACCTTCTTGCCCACCAGGGTTGAAAGGGTAGTTGCCGCAGCACCCATGCTGATGTTGCCTATTTCTCCTATGGCATCAATCTCTTCCGGGGCAAGCTGCTGCGACGGTTGCATGGCAATATCCTGACCTCTTAGCAGAGCGTCTATTTCTTCCTGGGATAACATTTCGTTCATGTCCATGTTTTAAATCTTTCCCCCTTCTTCGCATATACTGGTAATTTGAACAGCTAAGTTATGCTTTTTCAAGCCCACAATTCCGCAAAACTTTTTGACATCGCCAACGTAGATGGCGATATCCTCATCGACTTTCTTATCCAGTTTGATGACATCACCTTTCTGAAGCTCTATTAGCTCTCTGATGGTAATGCTGGCCTGCCCCAACACCGCCCTCACTTCAACAGGAGTGGCCTCTATCTGAGCCGCTAACAACTGGTAGTACTTGCGCTCGTCTTCTTCAGCAAGCTTTGTGGAGAACCAGTGCTTGGAGCTCAACCGCGATATAATAGGTTCAATGACTAGGTAAGGAATGCATATGTTCATCATCCCCTCGACCTCTCCGATGTGAGCATCAAGGGTTACTATGGCAATGGGTTCGTTTGGCGAAATTAGCTGAGCAAACTGGGCATTTGTCTCTATGTGCTCAAGCGTAAACTCAGCATTGACTACGTTAGCCCATGAGCTGTTCATAATGGGCAAAAGCTGTTTTATTATCCTTTCGATCAGCACAATCTCGATCTCGGTAAAATCCCTGACTTTCTCAGGGGCCAAGCCCAGACCGCCCAACATGCGGTCGATGATGGCATACACCACATTGGGCGAAAACTCCAGTATTATGGAACCCTTCAATGGCCTGAAGCCGATGATCCCCAAAACGACAGGAGCAGGGAGTGAATTGATGAACTCGCCGTATGTCTGCGGTTCCACCGATACCAGTTCTATCTGGCAATAGGTGCGCAGGATTCCCGAAAAATACGACCCCATCAGCCTCGCCAAGTTTTCGTGTATGATCTGGAGGGTACGAAGCTGATCTTTGGCAAATTTTTTGGGCCTTTTAAAATCGTATACGCTAACCTTTTTTTCGCGCGCCTCTTCCTTTATCTCGTTTATGTTTACCTCCCCAGCCATAAAAGCTTCCAGGAGAGCGTCAATCTCTCGCTGCGACAGTACTTCAGCCACAAAATAGTACCTCCCTTACCCCTTTATTGCATCACAAATTCGTTAAAATATATGCCGATGATAGAATGAATCTTTAAGGTTTCCTCTAACTCCTGTTTTATTCGATTTCTCAAAATTTCCTGAATATCGCTGCGTTTTATGTCATCTTCCGAAACATCCCGCAGTATCGAAATGATCCTATCCCTTACCTTATGCGAATTCTTGTTTAAAACATCCACGTCATTCTGGTTTCCAACTTCTATGGATATATCTACTTTTATATAATGGTCACCGCCCTTTAAATTGGTGATAAAAGGCTGGCCATCGTGAAACACAAAGATTTTCTTATTTAAGTTATCCTCATAATCTTGCGGAAGACCATTAACTGCATTTGATGGATTCAGTATCAAATACAATATAAACCCCATCCCAACAAATAAAACCCCAAAAAGCGGTATTACTATTGCCAACAACTTCTTCATATCCATATCCCTACTTAACCCCTTTACTCTATAGTTTGTACATTATCTACATTGATAGCTTTCACTATCTGTACATCAACCCGCCTGTTCTTAGCCCTTCCCTCTTCCGTTTCATTTGAGGCTATGGGATAATACTCTCCATAACCTTCACCGGACAGCTTATTTCCCGGAAAACCATGCTTTTCCTGAAAATACCTTACAACCTTTATGGCCCTGTCAGCCGAAAGCTCCCAGTTTGTAGGATAAAATATGGTGTTTATTGGCTGCGTGTCGGTGTGCCCCTCGACGCGCACTCTGTCAATTTGGTCAATGTAATTGAGCAATATATTGGCTATTCGGTCAAGTATTTCCTTGGCTTCGGGCTTGAGTTCGGCCTTACCCACATCAAATAGCACGTAATCCTTAAAGCGGATAAGGATTTCAGTCTGTGTAGGCGAGAGCTCAAGCTGTGCCGGAATTTTATTTTGAGCTATGTACTGGCTCATTTGCTCATAAAGCTTTAGAAATGGATCCACCTGCCCAATATTCTTTTGCTTTCCATGCCCCTCCTGCATCTTGTTTCCCACAAGCTTTTCCAGATCAACGGGTGAAATCCCACTTTGATTCACCCCCGGTATATCGCTGATGCTGGCCCCACCTTCCAGGATCCCAATGCTTCCCCTCAACGACTCCACCACTGCTTCCCATTTTTGCATGTCTATAATGGAAAAGGAGTACAGCATTACGAAAAACGTCAAGAGTAAAGTCACCATATCCGAATAGGTGGTAAACCATTCAGCCACCCCACGAGATGACTTTTTGGCTCTTCGTTTCCTTGCCATTTTATATCTCACCTGCGTTTGAATTGTTGTCTAAAGCCTTTCTCTCTTGCGGTGACAAAAACGCTTTAAGCTTTTCTTCTATGATTCTGGGGTTTTCCCCCGCTTGTATGGAAAGTATACCTTCCAGCATAATCTCCTTGTATAGCATCTCCTGTGCGCTTCTCTGCTTAAGCTTGTTGGCGGTCGGGGTAAAAACCAGGTTGGCCAGTATGGAACCATAAAATGTGGTAACCAGCGCCACCGCCATATTAGGCCCAATCGAAGATGGATCATCCAGCATCTTAAGCATGTTTATAAGGCCTATCAAGGTTCCTATCATCCCGTATGCCGGAGCCAGCGAGGCCATGGTTTCAAAAATAGCCTGCCCCTGACTGTGGCGCTCTTCCATAAAGGTGAGTTCGGTTTCCATTATATTTCTCACCAGTTCAGGATCGGTACCATCAACGATGAGCAGTATCCCCTTTTGCAAAAACGGGTCATCCAGCCTATAGGCAGCCTCCTCTAGAGCCAGCAGCCCTTCTTTTCTAGCAATGTTGGCCAGCTCTATAATCTGGTTTATGATTTCATTGGGTTGCCTGGCTTTGGTAAAAAATAACTTTTTAGTAACCTTCAAAATCCCTATGATGTTTTTTAGGGGGTAGGATATAAGCGTTGCAGCAAAGGTCCCGCCCAACGTGATCATTATTGAGGGTGCATCGTAAAAATTGCTCAGGTCCCCCGACATCAAGATGCCTGCCACGATAAAGGATACACCGGCTATAATTCCTGCTATAGTAGCTATGTCCATATTTATCATTCACCTACCAATTCGTCTTTATATTGAACACAAGCAAAGATTTGCCGTTTAAAGGCCACAATGCGCTGGATTACCTCTTCTACTCCTTCCTTGACCACCACTTTTTTGTCGTTTGTTAAAGTTATCACCGTATCAGGTGTTCTTTCAATATATTGGATTAAATCGGGATTTATATAGAACTCCTCTCCGTTCAAACGCGTCACCTTTATCAAGAATATACCTCCATTCAAAGTTTCGGGTTCACAGCCGGAAGACAGAAGCCGGCTGTGAACCCAAATCTAACTATCGTTTCAGATTGACCAGCTCCTGTAGCATTTCATCCGCTACAGTGATGATCCTCGAGTTGGCCTGAAATCCCCTCTGGGCAACGATCATATCGGTAAATTCTTTGGCAAGGTCCACATTGGACATCTCCAGCGCTCCCGCAATGATGGTACCCCTGCCACCTACGCCCGCTCTTCCATATAGTGGATACCCGGAATTGGTGGAGTGCTGGTACAGGTTATTGCCAACCTTATTCAATCCGGCCGGGTTGGTAAAGGTAGCAATGGCCAACACTGCGTCCTCCCTGGACTGGCCATTGGTATAGTACCCTATCACGCGGCCTTCGGAATCGATGCTTATGGAATTCAATATTCCGGATGTGTATCCGTTAGCAGTAGCGTTGACGGTGGTGGAATTGGCGTATTGAGTAAATTTTGTTCCGTCAAATTCAATCTTCAAATTAATCTGAGCTGCACCCGTGTTAGGATTGATGGTGATATCAGTAGGTATTGTAGAACTATCCATATCAAGCTTACCATTTTCGTCAAATTGCAATGTACCTTGGCTACCAGTTACATTTATTCCGGATCCTGTTGGCGCCTCTATCCGCCACCTCCAGTTATTCGGATTATTCTTCTGAAATACAATGTTTAGCTTGTGCTCGTTGCCAAGGGAATCGAACACAGCAAAGCTATACTGCACTGTCTCACCCACGGCTAAACTAGCATCCAGGTTGCCTTCAAACTTTATCGTATCGGTAGCCTTTGCCGGCATCGATAGATTCAACAGGTTAATAGGTCCAGGCGTGCCGGTAGTATCCACGTACTGCTGTCCTGTCGTCGGATCAGTGACTAAGGTATTCCACCCCAGTACCTTTAACCCTCCCGGATAGACCAAATCGCCGTTGACGTCTATATCAAAATTCCCAGCCCGGGTGTAATACACGTTTTCCCCATCTGAGACCATAAAGAAGCCTTCCCCGTCTATGGCAAGGTCGGTGGCCCTGTCGGTTCTCTGTACGCCGGTACTGGTATGAAGCACATCGATGGTACCCACAGATACTCCCAATCCGATTTGCTGCGGGTTTGTGCCTCCTCGGCCCCCTACCTGCGACGGCCCAGAAGCATTTTTAATTGTCTGGTTCAAGATTTCCTGGAAGGTTACTCGGCTGGCTTTAAAAGCAACGGTGTTTACGTTAGCAATGTTGTTACCTATGACGTCCATCTGGGTCTGATGAACCCTCAAACCCGAAATACCTGAATATAACGACCTCATCATAACGCAACAACCTCCTTTGGTTTATCGGCGCAGCTCATTCCCTCTGTCGTTCAGGAATGATGCAGCCTCCCCAAAGGGGTCCGGCTACAGTACCACTGCGCCATCGATATTTGTAAAAATGTTATCCTTTATGTTCTCGCCATCCACTGCCGTAACGATAGTCCTGGTAGGAACGTTGACTATAAATGCAAGATTGCCCATAAGCACCAACGAATCCCGCACGCCCTTTTCCCTTGCCTTTTCAATGGCATGGCCGATTCTGTCTATCTCATCCTGTGATAGCTGGATATTCCTTTGCCTCATCCTGATTTGGGCATGCTTGCTGAATTTGATGGCTTGCTCATTCCGTACTGCTTCTTTCAGTATTTCATCAAAGCCGATATTGGTTACTCCGTTACTGACCCTTCTGAGAGAGCCGGACTGTTGGGGGATACCCGATATTCTGCCGGTATAGACGAGACGGTTGTATTCTACTTTGCTGCTGTCCATATTACTTATCCCCTTGTTTATCTACTGTTTCAGAATAGATTTCCTTTACATCATCCAAAGCAACATCATTTCCATTGACGTGAAGGATTACTTTGCCGTTGACCATTGAGACCCCCTCAACTCTCCCGTACACTGGAGTAACCCATCCTGAATTCTCTGACCTCTTCTCTGCATAAACTATCTTATCTAGCAGCCCCATGGCCTTAAGGGAAGTAAAATCGTTGCTCAAATTTTGCATCAATTCCAAAGTGCTGAACTGTGCAAGTTGGGCGATGAATTCCCTATCCTCCATGGGATTTAAAGGATCCTGATACTTCAGCTGCGTTACGAGAAGCTTCAAAAATGCGTCCTTGCCCAGATGATTGTCGGACTGTTTTGAATTCTTCACAGTATACGCTTGACTGTTTACACTGCTCACATACATTTCTATACCTCCTTTTTACGCAAAGCAATCGAACCTATGGTGGCCATTATAATATGCAGCCGGGCTAATGATACAGCGCTGCAGCTCTGCCATGTCAGGCCTTACCCTTCTAATCGGTTTTTCCAAGTGCCAGCCATTTCCCATTCCATTGTGCTGCGGCTGCTGATAATCCTGGCCGATATTTACATCAATATTCGCAAAGCTATAACCCTTTTGAACAAGCATTGCTTTAAGTTCCTGGACATGCGACTGCAAGAAATCCTTAACCGCATTAGAATTCACAGTGATTCTAACCTGAAGGGTTCCATCTTCTATGGCCACTTTTATGACCATCTTGCCCAGTTCGGGTGGTTTTAAGAGCACTTCCATCTCGGATCGCTTGTCCGACAATAAGACCCTCACCCTATCAGCGATATCGGCCAGCACTTCATTAAAGTTCAAAGCCCGTTGGCCGTGTACGTTGCTCACCTCATCATTAGACGCCTGTTGCAGCTGCCCATCAGCATATAAGTGTTCTAATGCATGGCCTTCCTGGGCCTGGTTTAAATCGAATTGGAATTCTTCTTTCCCTTCATCCAAAGCAGCCGCATCACGGTATATACCTTGTTCTATATACTCTACATGCAAAGCCATAGGCTCGTCGCTTGGGCGCCCAACGTCGGCCTTCAAGGTTATGGGAGAGCCTCTGGGCTGTGCAGTTACACCTTCCAGCGGATCTGAATAGCTGCTTTTAGCAGTCCCATCCCTTTTCAAGCCCACATCTTCTTTGATGCCTGCCACAATTTCCGAAGTGTATGATTTCTCGCCCCGAGCTAGCGTGTTCAAAGCCGAGGATTCCTTCACAGTGGGCTCAACATCGCCGGTAGAAACGTTATATACAACATTGAAAATTTGCCCTTGTGCTTTTTCATGGAACTCCTGAATACCATTTGCTGAATGCAAAAGCGCGGTTACATTCTGGTAAGGCACAGCCTCGACACCATGAGCCTCTTCCGGCATAGAAAACATTAGCTCCGACAATATTTGTTCAGACGATAATTGCTCCGGCAACGCCTGATCCGAAAAATGCATCGATTGAACCTGGGAAATGTGATCTTGAAGTACTTTCACCAACTGGTGCGATGCCATATCTTCGGAAATTTGATATCCCGGCAGATGTAAAGGAATTTTCAACGCTGCTGCCATGGCTTTTGACGATGTCGATGAAAGCACTTCATTCCCCTTATCATCGCTTGCTCCTCCGGCACCCGCAACTTGAAGCGACATGAGGCTTTGAAGCACCAGGCCAAACTCTCCAGAGCATCCTTCCTCTGATGCAGCAGATGAGCGTTTTTCTTCGGAGTTAACGTTGCTTGGCATGATCCTCTGTACTAAAGCCATTTCCACAGCCTTTTCACCTCCTTCCCACACGGCTTTTATGCAAAAGCTGGGAAATTATTGCCCAGCCATTTGCCGCGTCAACTCTGCCGCCTTTTTGGAATCCATTTCTCCAAGAACCTCAGCGCTTCTTTCCACCGGCATATTTTTGAGTATCTGAATTACGAGAGCAGTGTCTTCCATCTCGGATAATATGGCGGCGGCTTGCTCTGCATCCATACTCTCATAAACTTTAGCTATATCCTTTATAGTTTCAAATTGGGCCGACAGCTTTTGCTGCAATTCCTCCATTTCTTTTTCCTTTTGCTCAAGCTCCAGTTCCCATTGCTCCAGTCGCTGCTGCTTCTCCTCCAACTGGCCCTTTAAGGTATTAAGGTGGCTTTCTAAATCTTTCAGCCTATTTCTCTCATCCTCAATGGCTTTTAGCTGCTGCTGTAACTCGCTATCTTCATTGGATCGCAGTTGTCCATCTATTTTAGAAGGGAACAGCAATGCTACAACAGTATCCCTTATACCTCCCACATTGAAAAGAAGCGATAATCCTGCACCGGTCACGATAAACAGCAGCACCACAAAGATTACAAGCCTTGCGCCACCACTGGTATCTGCTGCTAAACTTTTTCCCGCCTTTCCCTTTGCGTTCCTGTCATTCCTTGCCATTTATCTGTCCACCCTGTCTGTATATTTTATAGCCAGCATATTCGTCCACTACCTTTTGATGCCTCTTTTCGGTCTCCAAGAGGTATTGGTAATACTGCCTCTCCTTCATCTCGCTCAACACATTAACCTCCCTAACCAAACCGATAAGCCTTACCTTTATGGAGTCTAAATTATTGCTTGCCTCAGCAACTACCTGTTCCTGAAACTTTATGCGCTTCTGAAGCAAGCCCGAATAAGAAGCATACAGCTTCATGTGGCGCGCCGTCGTACCCTTTGCAGTCAACTGCCTCATATCTGAGGTAAGGCTGCGGTATTCGTCAATTAACTTGGATAATACCGCCCGCTGCATATCCAGCTCCCTTTGAGCCTTGGCATATTCTCCTTCAGTCTGTTTTTTCTTCAGCTGCTTTACCCTAAGCAATGCATCGAGCGAAAACTTGAACTTAGCCATTGGACACATCTCTCCAAATCACAGCCTTCTGGATATCATTTAGTGAACCCTTGCGATTTCACTGGCTGACTATCCTTTCCATCCGCTGGCGAGTGTCCTCAAAATCAACCTTTTCGTCTATGGCCTGCTGCAAAAATTCAGTTATCTGAGGCATCTTATCGATAGCCTCATCTACTTCGGGATTGCTTCCACGGCGATAGGCACCTATATTGATAAGGTCCCTGGCTTCTTCATAAACCGCCATAAGCGCCTTTATCTTCCCCGCCAGCTGCATATGGCTTTGGTCCACCACATCGGGCATTACCCTGCTGACGCTGCCCAGTACATCAATGGCTGGATAGTGGTTCCTATTGGCTAACCTTCGCGACAGCAGTATATGTCCATCCAGTATTCCGCGTACAGCATCGCTAATAGGCTCATTGAAATCATCACCATCCACCAACACGGTGTACAGACCTGTTATGGAACCCCTCTCCCCATTACCCACTCTTTCCAGCAGTTTGGGCAATATCGAAAACACCGATGGAGTATATCCTCTTGAAACCGGCGGCTCGCCTATAGCCAAACCTACTTCCCGCTGAGCCATGGCAAAGCGCGTTATCGAATCCATCATGAGCAGCACATTTTTTCCTTTATCCCTGAAAAACTCAGCTATGGTGGTGGCCACAAAAGCTGCCTTTAGACGCACCAGCGGCGGTTGATCCGATGTGGCAACCACTAAGACCGAACGCTTAAGCCCATCTCTTAAGTCTTTTTCTATGAATTCCCTGACCTCTCTACCCCGCTCGCCTATGAGGGCGATGACATTAACCTCAGCCAGGGTGTTGCGCGCAATCATTCCCAGCAGGGTACTCTTACCTACGCCGCTTCCTGCAAATATCCCCAATCTTTGCCCCTGTCCGCAGGTAAGCAACCCATCTATAGCCCTCACCCCCAGCACCAGCGGCTTTGAGATCCTTTGCCGGTTTAGAGGGTGAGGAGGAACATTTTGAATGCTGGCCCATCCTTCAGGTTCTATCGCAGCGCCCCCGTCCATGGGATTGCCCAGCCCATCCAGTATCCGCCCCATCAATTGGCTGCCAACAGCAACCTTAAATGGCCTGCCGGTCAATACCACCTTGCTCCCCGGCCCCACGCCGCTGAGTTCCCCGTATGGCATGAGCAGTATCCTGTCCTTGCGAAAGCCGACTATTTCTGCAGGGATGTAGGCGGTTTCCTTTGTATTGTATATATGGCATATTTCCCCCACTTCCCCGGCAGGCGCTTCGGCTTCTACAGTAAGGCCGATAACCTGTACTACCTGCCCCGTACACCTTATAATCTCAATCTCGTTTAACATATCCCTATATTTATCAAACGAGATACATACCATGTCAATGTCCCACCATAACAGCCTCGATTTCTCTTAATCGTACGTCAACGCTGCCATCTATCGTGCCTCTACCAGTGTCCACCACGCAGCTTCCAGGGCTTAAGAAATCATCTTCAATGATGTCCATACTTTCAATATGGTGCAGCTTGGACAACACGCGCTCTTTAAGGCTGGATATCCTTCTGTAATCGTGCTTGCTCACCTTAAGCTGTACCTTCACTTTACCCTGAATTTTCCTAAGGGTTGATTCAACTACCTGAGCTAAAACCTCGTCATCGGCTTCCAGGCGGTCATATATGGCTCGTTTGGCGATATCCACTGCTAAAGCCACCAGGTCTCGCTCAAATTGTTGATAAAGCGACTCCCTCTCCCTTATGATCTCTTCTTTCAGGCGCTGGGCTTCATCGATTTCGGCTAAAAACCGTTTTTGAGCCTCCTCCAGCCCTTTTTGGAAACCAGCCTGGAATCCTTCTTGGAAACCTTCTTGAAATCCTGCCTCTTTTGCTTGTTCTTTTATCCTTTGAGCCTCACTGGTCGCTTGAGCTATTATTTCATGGGCTTCTCCCTGGGCATTATTGCGAATGGCATCAGCATCCCGCTTGGCCATTTCTATCAGGCATTCAACCGGTTTTGTCGCTTGTAAAGCAATGCCAGAATCATCGCCAGAGTCATCGCTTTCAACCTTAAACCGCATCTTGTGTTGCAACATAAATCGACTTTGGTGATCAAGGCAGATGCTGTGAGATTTAAACACGTTAGACAATTACCTCATCACCGCCTCCCCGCGATATTATGATCTCACCGGCTTCTTCAAGCTGCCTGATGATGTTCACTATCTTCTGCTGAGCATTTTCCACATCTCTGAGCCTCACCGGTCCCATATATTCCATATCTTCCTTTATCATTTCCTGCAGGCGCTTGGACATATTGGCAAATATAACCTTCTTGACTTCTTCGCTGGCTCCTTTTAGCGCCAAAGCCAGATCGCTGTTGTCGACCTCCCGCAGGAACCTCTGTATGGAACGATTATCCAGGGTAACGATATCCTCAAACACAAACATCCTTTTTCTTATCTCTTCAGCCAATTCCCTGTCTCTAAGTTCCAGATTTTCCATTATGTACTTTTCTGTACCCCGGTCAACCGACAGCAGTATATCCACCAAAGCTTGGATTCCACCAGCATTGGTAAAGTCGGCTGTCAGCATGGAAGAAAGCTTTTTCTCCAAAACCCTTTCCACTTCTTTTATGACATCCGGCGAAGTGCGATCCATCAGGGCTATTCTGGTAGCCACCTCTACCTGTTTTTCCTGAGGCAACGAGGAGATTATGGCGGCTGCTTGCTGTGGACGCAGATAGGCCAAAACCAGGGCTATGGTTTGAGGATGCTCGTTTTGTATAAAGTTAAGAATTTGTGCTGGCTCAGCTTTTCTAATGAAATCAAAAGGACGCACTTGCAGAGACGAAGTCAGCTTGTTGATTATCTCCAAAGCCTTCTGGCTGCCAAGGGCCCGCTCTAAGATCTCCCTGGCATATTCGATGCCGCCTTCGGATATGTAATTCTGAGCCAGGCATAGTTGATAAAACTCCTCCATTACCTGGTTCTTCATTTCGGCATCAACCCTGGATAGATTGGCTATCTCCAGGGTCAGCTGCTCGATTTCATCTTCGTTCAAATGCTTGTATATTTCGGAGGCCTTTTCCTTGCCAAGCGCAATGAGCAAGATAGCGGCCTTTTTTCTGCCTGTCAACATTCTCCTCTCGGTAAGCATGCCAATCTCCTCCTACTCCTCGCTCAGCCAGTTGCGCAGCAGCTGCGCCACAGCTTCAGGCCGCTCGGTGACCAGCCTTTCAAGTCGCTTTTTGATCTCATCGTACTCGTTGGTCAATTCCAACTCCAACGTAGACGGCTGCTGGGGCTCCTGAGCCAGTATCTCTTGGGCAGTAGCGGTTTCTAACTGGATACGGCGCGAACGCATGCGCATTACGACTATAAAGGCTACGATAATGGCAAAAGCCACTGACAGAGGCACTGACCAGTACAGCCATTCCGGCCTTTGGTCTTGGCGCCGTTCGAAACCTTCGAGCAACTGCTCCTGTAGCGAGGTATCAAATTTCATATTCTGTACCACCACCCTTGAAATATCCGTTCCAACTGCGGCCGCCACTAGCTCTTTAACCTGCGTAAGGATTTGCGGGCTTAAGAATTCATTGTCTATGATAACCGAAATGGATAGGTCCTCCACTTTTCCCTGCTGCTGCTCCAGAATTTCCTTTATCTCATTCACTTCATAGTTGACTATCTCATGGGTCCTATCGTATGTACCGCTTTCAGCGCTTTCAAGCTCGGGATACTGGGTGGTGTTGGAAGTCTCACCTACAACCCCTCCGGGGATGGCGTTTCTCACCTTTTCCCTCAAAACCTCACGGCTGGCAATTATCCCGTCCTCATCCACCACTGGTTCAAACCTCACCGACTCGGTGGTCCTCTTATCGAAATTCAGCTTGACATTGACGGTAGCAACCACCTTCCTGTATCCGAACACTGGCTCCAACAAGCTGATGACCTGATCCCGTATGCGATCCTCCAGCCGGTGCTCCAGTTCAAACTGGGTTCCCACCATCTCTTCCTCTTCGGCACCAGTGCCTGTCAAAACGTTCATGTTTGTATCAATAACGGTGACGTTCTCCTCCTTCAATCCTGGTACGCTCTTAGCCACCAAACGCACTATATTGTTGGCCTGGGAGGCGCTAATGCTATATCCCGGCTTTGTTTTAATGATCACTGAGGCCGTAACCGGCACCTGCTGGCTCTTGAGCACAAAGGCATCGTCCTTGGGCATCGCAATGGTCACAACGGCATCCTCTACTCCATCTAAAAACTTGATGGCCTGGCTTAAACGTTCCTGCAGCTGCATGATGAGCAATGCTCTTTTCTCCTCATCCGTCTGGCCAAAGTTGCTGTTTTGTAAAAATATGTCATAATTGAAACCCGTTTTGGGGTATCCTTCACTGGTAAGCTGCATTCTAAGCTCTACTTCCCTGTCCTTGGGAACCAATATGGTGGATGTACCTTGGACCTTTGGCTCAACGTTAAGCTCTTTTAACCTGGAATATATTTCGGCCACCTCTTGGCTGTCCAAACCGCTGTAAAGTACCACATATTCCTGCCGGGATAAAAGCAATGAAGCAAGGACTATGATCGCCAGCAACGCAGTTGCTCCGACGATAAACGCCTTTTTTTGCGCGCTGGTCAACTTCTCCCAATACTGGTTTAATTGTTGCTTTATGGTGTCCAGTGCCAACGCCATTTAATCCCCGCTTTCCTACTGCCTATTATAATTTCAGCAGGTAACATATGAATGTTCCCTGCTGATCAGCTCTTTTAAGAGTCACCACTCTTCGACAACATGTATCTTCATCTTACATAAAATTACCAAACAAATAAATCGGTCTTTCGACCTATTTTCATCTACCTTACACCTACACAATAATGGGACTTCATCACCTGTGGTACTTCGCGGCTAAAAAACCGACTCATATCTGCATGCGCATGATCTCCTGATAAGCCTCCAGCAGCTTATTTCTGACCTGAAGGGTAAATTGAAGTGCGATCTCGGCTTTTTCAGCATCTATCATGACCTTGTGAAGGCTTTCCGCTTGGCCGGTAGCCAGAAGATAATTGTTGTATGCGCTGGTCCTCTGCAGCTGCTGCAAATCAGAAATGGCCTGCTTCAAAACGTCGCTAAACGATAGGTTCTGCCCGTTTTGCTTTCTTAAACTGCTTGATATACCTGTAACGTTTCCAGAAGCCGCAATGGAGCTTATCTGCATATACCATCATCCTCCTATCTGCCTATCTCCAGTGCCTTCAATGCCATATTCTTGGCAGCATTAAAAGCGGTGACGTTGGCTTCATAAGATCGAGTGGCCGAAATCATGTCCACCATCTCTCTGAGTATCTCTACATTCGGCATCTGCACATAGCCATCCTCATCGGCATCGGGATGGGTTGGGTCATAAACCCTCTTGAAAGGAGTGGGGTCCTCCTGAACCCTGACGGCCTTAACCCCGCTACCCGAAAAACTTCCTAACTTCTCCTGCAGGTATTGCGAAAACGGCTTGGCATACTGCCCTTCCCTTACCACCACAACCTTACGGCGATAGGGCTCACCGGTTTCTGTCCTTGTAGTCTGGGCGTTTGCGATGTTTTGAGCGATTACATCCATGCGCAGCTTCTGCAGCGTAAGGGCTGAAGCACTTATGTCAAATGCCCGGAACATCTTTTATCTCCTCCCCTCGCTTATGACCATCTTTAGCTTGTTAAACTCACCTGATATCTTCTGCACTAGCGCATTATACAGGATGACATTTTTCGCTAAGCTGGTCATCTCCTCATCCATATCGACGTTGTTGCCGTCTTCCCTCATCTGAGTACCAAAGGTGCGCACAACTCTAGGCCTAACCTCTTCGATGGAACTTGTCCCTATGTCCAGGTGCTTAGGCCTCGTCTTTTTACCCTTCAACCCGCTGGATTCAAGAGCTGATTTCAACTCCTCCTCAAATTCAACCCTGTATTTTTTATAGCCGGGGGTATCAGCGTTGGCGATATTGTGGGCTATGACTTCATTTCGCAACCACGAAGCGTCCAAAGCCTTTTCCAAAACGCCCATATGGTTAAAAAGCCTGTTGATCAACCTTCACCACCTGCCAACCACAATTATCCAACATTATTTATCAATTATATTCGATAAAAAATCACAAAATCCTTGTTCAAAAAGAAAATTTTTGTCACCAAAAAAAGCGCATTTTTGCGAAAATGCGCTTTTTTTGGTTTACTATAGGAGCTTATCTGCTCTATTCTTCAGCCTCAAAAGGCTCTTCTTCACCTTCATCAATAACTTCCTCTTGCTCGATAACTTGGAGAAATGCCTGGAAGACTTCTTCAAGTTCTTCCTCATCTTCGATGGAAACGTATATGTCGTTTCCCTCATCATCCTGCTCTACCCTGAGAATGACCACTTCTCCTTCATCGGAGTCAGGCTCATCCTCTTCTATGGGCATCAGCACGATGTACTCCCTGCCATCGAAATCCAGAGTGAGCAGATGTTCAAACTGGACAACCTCATCGTTCTCATCGATAAGCTCGATTATGTTGGATTCCATTTCCATAAGATCAACCTTCTTTCTTTTTATTGTTTAAGTAATCCAGATAACTTTGAAGAATGAGCACGGCTGCTATCTTGTCAGCCTTTAATTTCCTCCTGTCACGTCGAACCCCTGCCTCTATCATTAACCGATGGGCTGAAAGGGTGGTCAACCTTTCGTCCCAGTAGACAATTTCCCCAGAATATATGCTCTTAAGCTCTTTGGCAAATTGTCTCACCTTATCGGCCTGTGGGCCCAACGTGCCATTCATGTTTACAGGCAGGCCAATGACTATCTTTTCAGGATTATACTGCTTCAATATGCTGGATAGGTTTGAAAACAGTTTTTCCTTGCTGGATTTTTCAAGGGTCTGAAGCCCCTGTGCTGTCCATCCCATGGCATCGCTGACAGCTACCCCTACGCGTTTATCACCCACATCCAAAGCCAGTATCCTCACAGGCCAATCCCTTTCCCCCATGTTATATTACTTTTATTGCCAACTCTGGGCAAGCGCTCCCGCAATAGCCGCAAAGCACGCATCTGCTATGGTCAACCTCAACCTTGCCTTCCTGTCCAATGGAAAGAGCGCCCTGCGGACAACGCGCCACGCATCTGCCGCATCCAGCGCACCAGTCCTGTATAAGCAGCTTTCTCTTATAGGATTTCAAAATTTCCTCCAGAATATGCGGTACCTCTCCCTTATCAAAGAAGCTGACATTGGCATATACCTCTTCAATCCTTTGCATGCCTACGGCAACAGAATGGATGTACGGGAAGTCGAGAACAAACTTTAAAGCACGTTTAAACTCAGAAATAAGGTGTCCCCCTCCTAAAGGCTTCATGGCATATATGCCCTTGCCGTTTGTATAGGCCAGCTCTATGGCAGCCGTCATATCTTGTAAAGTACCATCCACTATGCCTACTCCGCGGTAGTTGAGTATGGGATGTATCACATCGATTTCCTCCATGACAGCTGCTGCTTTTACTGCTGCTACATAATGGGTAGAGATTCCCACCGCTCGTATGATCCCCTTCTGCTTTTGGGCAATAAAATATTCCAATGCCTCCCTGTGTCCCTTTAGGGTAAGAGGACCTTCCTGCTCATGGAGCAAAAATATGTCGATATAGTCGCGCCCTATGCCTCTCAAAGCCCGCTCCAGAGTTTCGCGGGCAGTACGGGTATCATAGGCATAAGATTTGGAAGCTATTACCAGGTCTCTGTGCGACTTTAAAACCTCGCGTATATAAGGATATGTGCCGTACAGGTCGGCCGTATCTATGAAATTTACCCCCAGCTCCACGGCCTTGCGTATGACAGCTGCTCCTTCTTCTAAAGGAAGGTTTCTCTGCAAGGGACCTATGGTTAGGCTGCCAAAGCACAGCCTGGATACTACAATGGGCGTCTTGCCCAGCCTATTGTACTGCATGGATGCTGCTCGCTCATCTATTGAGATTATGTTCTATATAGAATCGGAGCAGCTCCTCCAGCAGTTCGTCCCTCTCCAGCTTCCTGATGAGGGAACGGGCGTTTTTATGGCTGGTTATATAGGTGGGGTCGCCCGATATAAAATACCCCACCAATTGGTTTATGGGGTTATAGCCTTTTTGCTCCAGGGCCTGATAAACGCTCAGTAGGATGTCCCTCGGAGTTTCAGACACCTCTTTCTTGAGCTTAAACATCATGGTTTCCTGAAGATCGCCATTCATATAATATTTACCTGCCTTTTAAGAGGAATTCTTCAAAGTTTATCTTACTCTATTTTGCATATTTTTTCAAACATAAAATGGCCATCTTTCAATTAATTTATACCCAGCTGCTTGGCCAGCAAAACGCACACCTGATCCAAAGCCTCCTGCATCTTGCTTGCATCTTTACCCCCGGCCTGGGCCATATCAGGACGCCCACCACCGCCGCCACCTGCTACTTTAGCCACTTCTCGCAGCAAATTCCCCACATGGACGCCTCTGGCCACAGCGTCCTTGGTGGCTCCGGCAGCAAAGTGCACCTTGCCTTCCCTTACGGTAGCTAATACCACAACCCCCAGCTTTACTCTACCCTTGACGGCATCCACCATATCCCGCAAGCCTTCCATATCCTGGCCTTCCACACAGGCAGCAATGCACTTTATGCCGCCCACATCCTTAGCCGACTCAATCAGCGAGTCCACAGAACTCAAGGCCAGTTTAGCGCGCAGCTGCTCTATCTCCCTTTCCTGCTCCTTGATTTGGGCCACTAAACCTTGTATTCTACCCTCAAGGTCAGAAGGGTTGGTCTTAAGCTCCCTGCAAATATCGGCTATAAGCCTTTCCTGGTTCAAAAGATGGTTATATACCTCAAAGCCGGTTATGGCTTCAATTCTCCTTACGCCGGCCGCAACCCCCGATTCGCTGAGTATCTTAAACATCCCTGCTTGACCGGTATTGGTAAGGTGCGTTCCCCCGCACAGCTCAATGCTAAAATCACCTATTTTGACAACCCGCACCATCTCTCCATACTTCTCTCCAAACAGAGCTATGGCTCCCATCTTCTCAGCCTTGTCTAAAGTGGTCTCTATCACCTCAACGGGGATGGCCTCCATAATCTTCTGGTTTACCAAACTCTCCACTTTGCGGAGCTCTTCGCTAGACAGCGCCGAGAAATGGGAAAAGTCAAAGCGCAACCTCTGAGGAGTCACCAGAGAACCCGCCTGCTCCACATGGGGGCCTAAAACCTGCCTTAGAGCGCTGTGCAACAAGTGGGTAGCCGTATGGTTACGAGCAGCCGCTAGCCTCAACTCCTTATCAACTATGGCCTGTACCGTATCGTCCTGGTTCAAGGTACCAGAGAGCACCTTGCCGTAATGTACCACCTTATTGCCAAACAGCTTCTTTACATCGTATATCTCGACCTTGCCATCGTTCCACAGTAGCACGCCCTTATCGGCCACCTGCCCACCGCTTTCGGCATAAAAAGGAGTTTGGTCCAACACCACGGCTATCTCCTGGCCTTGCGTAGCGCTTTCAACCCTTGTCTCGCCTTGAATGATGGCCAGCACGCGGCTGATGCTTTCAAGGGATTGATATCCTACAAAATCAGTTGAGGCATCGGCTTCGATCAGCTTGTATATATTGCTGTCCATGCCCATATAGTCGGTCACGCGATGAGCAGCCCTGGCCCGTTCCCGCTGCACCTCCATCTCCTGCTGGAAACCTTGCTCGTCAATCTCAAGGCCTTCTTCCTGCAAGATCTCCCTAGTGAGATCAAGGGGAAAGCCATAGGTATCATACAGCTTAAATGCCTTGGAGCCATCCAAAACTTTCTGCCCCTGCTGTTTCAAATCATCTATATACTCCTTCAAATAGGCCAACCCCTGGTCGATGGTCTCCCTGAAGCGCTCTTCTTCTATCTGTATTATCCTTAAAATATAATCCTCCCTCTGCTTGAGCTCGGGATAGGCCTGATGGGATTGCTTTATGACCGTTTTAGCCAGCTGGCTCAAGAAAGGTTCCTCAATCCCCAGTAACCGGCCATGGCGTGCAGCTCTTCTCAAGATCCTGCGAAGCACATATCCGCGCCCTTCGTTGGAGGGAAGTATCCCATCGCCTACCATAAATGTGATGCTGCGTATGTGATCGGTGATAACCCGCAAAGACACATCGGTATTGTATGACTTACCGTATTCAACCCCGGCGATTTGGCTGACGTGCTCGAGTATATCCCTTATGGTGTCGACTTCAAAAAGGGAGTCAACCTCCTGCATTATGGCAGAGATCCTTTCAAGGCCCATACCAGTATCGATGTTGGGATGCGGAAGGGGATGATAATTCCCCTCTTCATCCTTGTCGAATTGAGTAAATACCAAATTCCAGAACTCGACAAAACGGTCGCAATCACAGCCTGGACCGCAATCGGGCCTGCCACAACCCTTGTCCGCACCTCTATCGAAGTATATCTCAGAACAAGGACCACAAGGCCCCGTACCTATCTCCCAAAAGTTGTCTTCTTTTCCCATCCTCACGATTTTATGCTCGGGAAGCCCAATCTCTTTGTGCCAAATTTCAAACGCCTCATCATCCTGCTCGTATATGCTGACCCACAGCCGCTCTTCTGGCAGCTTCAAGTCCTGGGTGACAAACTCCCATGCCCAGCTGATGGCCTCTCTTTTGAAATAATCGCCAAAGGAGAAGTTGCCCAACATCTCGAAGAATGTGCCGTGCCTGGCAGTCTTGCCCACCCTTTCGATGTCGGGGGTGCGTATGCACTTCTGACAGGTGGCAATCCTCTTCTTTGGAGGCTTCTCCTGCCCGGTAAAGTAGGGTTTCAACGGAGCCATGCCAGCATTTATCAGCAAGAGGCTTTTGTCCTTCTGGGGAATCAGCGAAAAGCTAGGCAGTACCAGGTGATCCTTTCTCCTAAAAAACTCCAAAAACCTTGTTCTTATCTCGTTAAGGCCCAGTTTCTCCATTATATGTATTCCTCCCCGTAAGACAATTAAATAAGCGTCTCCTTCCCTTGGTAGGAGCGGGACGCAATTTAAAGCAAAATCCGCCCTAATTCTGTTATTTACTCATGATTATATAGAACCCCGGATGTTTTGTCAATTATGTCAAATTCTGCTTTTAAAGCTATCGCTTAGTGTGAGGTAGTCACTATGCTTAAATATATGTTTTTCACTATAACCCGTATTATGAGCACCACAGGCACGGCCAGAAGCATGCCCATTATTCCAAAAAACATCCCGCCAATCCACAATGACAGTATTATATATACGGGATGAAGCCCTACGTGGTCGCCCATAATCTTAGGGGTAATAAAGCTACCCTCCAGCTGCTGGACGGCTACCGTCACTACTATGGTCCAGATCAGCTTGGATGGAGCATTGAGCAAGGTGATTACCACAGCCGGTACCGCCCCTAGCCACGGTCCAAAATACGGTATGATCTCAAATATGCCAGCCACAACCCCCAGGAGCAAGGCATAAGGTATCCCGACGATAAGAAATCCTATGGTGGTAAAAGCCCATATGACCAACGATACGATGATCTGGCTTCTTATAAAGCGATTTAGAATGTAATGGACCTCCGAGAAGGTGCGCATTATGCCCTTCCTGTACCGAAGGGGAATGAGGTTGACCATCAATCTTTTGAAGTATTTCCTGTCCTTTAAAAAATAAAAGCTCAGCACTGGGATCATAAAGGCTTCAGATAAGCCAGAGGCACCGCCCATAAACCTTTCAAGGGTATGCCGCATGATCTCAACCAGTCGCCTCTGTATATCCTCTATGGCCTCATCCATGGCCTGCTGCACGCCATAAGGTAGCCCCATTTTTTTGAGCCTCGACTGAAAACCGGCAGCCAATTGTTTCAACTGGCGAGCATATTCCGGTATGTATTCGCTCAAAGAGATGACCTGCTTTATGAAAGGCGGTACGACCAAAAACCCAATGGCTACCAGCAAAAGTGCTACGCCGCCAAATAACGCTATTATGGCAACATTTCTGGGCATAAATCTCTCCAGCCACTCGCTTACAGGAACCAGGATATAGGAAATTATGATTGCAAAGAAAATAACGCGTAACACGCTTGATAATTTCCCCCAATTGGAAACCACGGCAAACAGCAAGGTGAAAAATACCAAAAATGCTGCTCCCAAGATGATATAAACCCTGTACGCCTTCACATGCCAGCCTCCACCCTGTTTTGTTTTAGTATGTAAAATAGGCCCGTTTCCGGGCCTCTATTTATTTCCTTCCCTTCATTTCTGACAGCATGCTAGCCATTACCTGAGAAGCGCTGTCCATGATACTCTTGCCATTCAGAAGTTTTCGTTTGATATCGCTGTCCCTATCGGACATTAAAAGCATGCTGGCTGCAATGCCCACCATGCTGCCTGCTATAAAGCCCCTTAGATACTTGTTCATCAGCATCCCACTCCCTTCTTGCAAATTTATTTGATATCCAGTAAAGTTTTGATCCCTCTATTGTATGCCTTTAGCTGCTGGACCTGTTCCATAGATACGATCACCGCATCTTCGTTTATGCTATTGGATGCGTCATATGGCAGGACGTACCGCCCTTCCAATAGGTCATCTATGAGCCCTCTGGAGATTTCAAAGCCTTCTATTGTACCGTCATTGGGGTCTAGTATTATATCGCTGATAAGCCCTACTTCCTGCCCGTCCCCTCTCAAAAGCTGGCGTCCCAAAATCCTATTGCCATACTCCTCGTCCCCTTCCATGGGCAAAGCTCCAAAACCTTCATCGTTTTGCAGGGGCTCATCCACTATGACCGCGTGCCTGCCTATGGTCCGCACCCGTTCAAGAGGAATATGCATCTTTCTTTCCACAAAGCCCTCGCTGGACACCAGCAACCCTTTTATCTTTTGATGTCCAGGTTTAAATATGATATCCACCACAACGCCTATCTT
Organism: Clostridia bacterium; assembly: GCA_017577715.1. Classification (GTDB taxonomy): domain Bacteria; phylum Bacillota; class Clostridia; order Caldicoprobacterales; family Caldicoprobacteraceae; genus Caldicoprobacter. The sequence goes on along the minus strand of PKRC01000001.1, from coordinate 154,598 downwards.
CTTGCCCGTCCTGGCGGATATGACGGGCAACCCTAAAAGTCTCCCTCTTTTCATCCCCTGCAGCATTTTCCAAGCATCCCCATTGGCATCGACCCCATTTTTATTCGCTGTGTATTCTTTATTATCCCTCAACCTTAAAAAAAGATGACGGTAGAGGCAAACTTAATTTTTGGCAAAAATAAAGCCGGCATTGAGCCGGATTTTATGAATTTCAAAAAATCATAATTTTATGAAGCTTACTCTTAAAACGTTATCCAGCATCTCGATCTGCTTCAAAGCCTGAAGGCTGACTTCCTGGTCTACGTTGAGTACCATCAAAGCCTTGCCTTCCTTGCGATTCTGGCTGACCCTCATGGTCTCGATGTTGACGTTTTCGTTGCCCAGTATGGTGCCTATCTTGCCTATAACCCCAGGCCTGTCGTAATTCTGTATGACCAGCATATAGGGCGTGGGCTCGAAATCCACCTCGTATCCGCCGAAATTGACTATCCTTATCCCGTCCTTGCCAAATACGGTGCCTGCAAAGGTGATCTCCTTCTTGCTATTGGTGACCTTTACCGTTATCAAATTGGTGTAATGGTCCACCTCGCTCCTGATGCTCTCTATCACCTCAATGCCCCTGTCCTTTATGAGCATCTCCACGTTCACGAAGTTGACCCGCTCCTCTATGATGGATCCAAGCAACCCCGACAGATATGAAAGGGTGATTATCTTGGTCTCCTGCTTGGCTATATCCCCGCTGTATATTATCTCGACCTTCTGTACGGGGAGCTTTTCTGCCCGGTAGTACAGCCTTCCCATTATTTCAGCCAGCTTCAGGAAAGGCGACAGGGCATGTATATTGCGGATGTGAAGCCCGTGCAAGTTCACTGCATTGACTATGTTGCCCTTTAGTGCCTGGGATACCTGCTTTGCGATCTCCAGCCCCACGTTTTCTTGAGCCTCCTCGGTAGAAGCTCCAAGATGGGGCGTGTATATGACGTTTTCTAGCTCCAGCAGCTTATGGTAAAACTCAGCACCGCCCGGCATCTCCTTTGGTTCGTTTTGGAACACGTCGATGGCCGCACCGGCGATTCTGCCGCTCTTCAACGCTTGGTATAGGGCCTCTTCATCCACCAGCCCGCCGCGCGCGCAGTTTATTATCCTCAAGTTTGGCTTTGCCATGGCAAGCTCCTTCTCACCTATTATGCCTATCGTCTCTTCGGTCTTGGGAAGGTGTATAGTTATGAAATCGGCCACCGCCATAACTTCTTCGATGGAATTTAGTCGCTTGACGCCCAGCTTTTCAAACCTCTCATCGGTTATATATGGGTCATACCCCATAACGTTCATGCCCAGGGCTTTTAGCCTGGTTGCCACGTTGGAGCCTATTCTACCCAGACCCAGTATCACCACCGTCTTATTATAAAGCTCCACTCCCTTGAATTTGCTGCGTATCCATTTACCGCCCTTTAAAGTAGTGTAGGCTTGTGGTATGTTTCGCGCCAGGGCCAACATCAAAGCAATGGTATGCTCTGCGGTGGATATATTGTTGCTTTCGGGGGTGTTTACCACTATGATCCCCTTTCTGGTGGCCGTTTCAACGTCGATGTTGTCTACCCCCGTACCGGCACGGCCGATCACCTTGAGGTTAACCCCTCTCTCTATGACCTCGGCGTTTACCTTTGTAGCGCTCCTAACGATGAGGGCATCGTATTCGCCTATGCACTCCAGCAGCGCCTGGGGGGTAAGGTCTGTGCGCTCATCCACTTCAAAATCGTTACGCAACAGCTCAATACCACTTTTAGCTATTTTTTCGGTTACAAGTATCTTCACCAAAACCACCTCACATCTTCAGCGTTTTGAGAGCAGCTGTTACGCCTGCCCCAAGCTCCAGCTTGTAGCCTGCCTTCAACAAGGACAATTCCAAAGCGGTAATGGTCTTTAAAAGGTCAAATCCATCCACATAGCCCATATGGCCGATGCGCATGATCTTTCCTTTGAGATGTTGCTGCCCACCCGTTACCATTATGTCGTACTGCAGGTTCATGGTCTTGCGCACCTGGTCTATATCTATCCCTTCGGGCGCCTTGATAGAAGTGATGAGGTCCGAGGCGTACCTCTCATCTGCAAACAGCTCCAACCCCAAAGCCTTAACAGCAGCCCTGCACGCTTCAGCTAAGTTTTTGTGCCGTGCGAAGATGTTCTCCAGCCCTTCCTCAAGTATCATGTCCAGCGATTCGCTGGCTGCTATCACCAGGCTCACAGCGGTGGTATAGGGTGTGGTATTGTCATTTAAAGACTTCCTATATGCCAAAAAATCGAAGTAGAATTTGGGCAGCTTGGATTTTTCAATGGCATTCCAGGCTTTTTCGCTCACGCTTACAAAGGCCAACCCGGGGGGTAACATCAGGGCTTTCTGCGAACCGGCAATCACCATATCTATTCCCCACTCGTCGGTCTTGACCTCCATCCCGCCAAGGGAGCTTATGGCATCCACGATGTACAGGCAATCACGGCCTTTTAGCACCTCTCCAATGCCCTTTATATCATTGGCTACGCCAGTAGAAGTCTCGTTATGGGTGACAAACACGCCTTTTATCCCATCGCCTTCGGGACCGTCCAGGAATTTTTTTATATCTTCCGGATCAGCGCCACGCCCCCACGGAACGCTCATGACTTTAACGTCCAACCCAAATCGAGTGGCTATCTTGACAAACCGATCGCCAAACACCCCCGTGCTGACCACCAATACCTTATCCCCGGGAGAAAACGCGTTGGCCACCGCAGCCTCCATACCGCCCGTCCCAGACGATACCAAGGTAAGCACCTGGTTGTTGGTCTGAAACACCTTTTTGAGGCTTTCATTCATCCTGACAAAGTAACGCTCGAACTCCTTAGTGCGATGGTGAATGATCTGCCTCGCCATGGTCTCTCTAACCCGATGGGGAATCATGGTAGGCCCTGGTGTCATGAGTAACTTATCTTTCCTCACTTGCCATTACCTCCTCTTTAAAAAATTTTACAAAAATTGAAAAACCCGTCCTTGTAAGCCAAGGACGGGAATATCTTCACGTGGTGCCACCTTGTTTCGCCCAGAAACATCCGCCTTATCTCGGCCGGAAGCGTCCGGGCCTCATTTGAGGATAACGGACTTCACCGGGATTGGTTATTTCCCAACCGACTTCGAGGTGGATTCAATAGGGCCGCCTTGGCAGCTCGCACCAACCGCTACCTCTCTGAATAGGCTCGCTCCCTATTTACTATTCCTCTTCATCGTCTTTCCCATATTTATTTTATCGTCAATTTTACAACAAACTCTATGATATGTCAATTGCTTTTTTCCGTGAAATGCCAATTATCTGCTTTAATCTTACGGGCCCGGTACCAAGTTTAAGATATCCTCCTCTTTCGTCCCTTCCACGTTTATGTAATAATCGGGTACATCCCCAACGATTATGGTTTCCGTAATTGGAACCCTCGTCTTTATATTGGCAGTGTCGCTGCCCAGGGGAACGACTATGCGGACGTTGGCCTCCATCACCATGTAAATCTTGTGGCGGGTCTGATTTATGCCGGCATTTTCAAACTCGGTGGCAAAATCTATGGCCACCGATCCTATTGGTATGATGGTGACTTTGATCCTTGGCCCCAAGCCAGCCAATATCTTGCTGTTGAATATGGATCCTAAAGGTATGTAGATGCCTTCAGCCCCCATGGAGCGGATCTCCTCCTGGGCGAGGCTGGACGTCTCTGTGGCTAAGGCGTTCATTCTGATGGTGTTGGCTTGTATCAGCGATATTTTGCCGTTTCTATCGGTCATCACATTGATGAGGTCGGTATACTTTATATCGCTATTGAGCACCTTCTTAACGGCGTTGTTCATAGCTTTTATGGCTATGTATCTCACCTGGGCTTCCGACATGGCTATAACAGTGGGCTTTATCCCTCTATCTATGATCAGAAATATAATGAGTGCTATCGCAAGTGCCATCAATATAATAATGAAGATTGTATACGTTCCTCTCCGGCGCCTCATGAAGGTACACACCTCCCCTACAGTTTATGAGCCGCATTGATAAATCGTTACTCAAATCTGCACAATTTGGGAAAATAAATGGTTTGTAATACAATGTTAAAATGGAAGGCTACAATTTTAATAGGATTTTCATAAAGATTGTGCTATAATATAAAAAAACCAAACTATCATTAAACACTTGCCTTGTATTGGAGGTCAAAAATGAAGAAAAACGACAAAGAGAATAAAGGCCAGAAAAAGGATGCGAATAAAATAAAAGGCTATTTCAAAAAGGAAACTCGACAACCCAATTTCATATTATCTGTACTGGTCACCACCTTAAAGATGTTTTTGGTGCTCTTCATACTCTTGGGCTTTGCAGGATTTGGTGCATTCTTAGGCATAGCAAAAGGATACCTTGACGCTACGCCAACCCTAGACCTGGAGCGCATCGAAAACCAGAGCGAAACTTCGTTCATATATGACAGATATGGCAATCTGATCACCCCATACTACGGCCTCGAAAACCGCGTGTGGGCTTCGCTGGATGAAATCCCCAAGATGCTGCAGGACGCCGTCATAGCCGTTGAGGACGTGCGCTTTTATTACCATCATGGTATTGATTTCAAACGCCTGGTGGGAGCCATTATAAACAACCTACGCAACGAGTCCATACAGGGCGCCAGCACCATTACCCAGCAGCTTATAAAGAACACCTTGCTGACTCCAGAGCGCTCTTATAAGCGCAAAATCCAGGAAGCCTACCTGGCCATTCAGCTTGAGCAGAAATACAGCAAGGAGCAGATCCTAGAAGCATACTTAAATACCAGCTATTTTGGCAGCGGGAACTATGGCGTAAAGACGGCGGCGCAGGATTATTTCGGGAAAGACCTTAAGGATTTGACATTGAGGGAGTGCGCTGTCCTGGCGGGGATACTTAGAAACCCGTACTATTATGACCCTAGGAAGAATTTATATGACCCCAGTAGAAAGCCCGAGATAACCTACAATCGCACCAACTTAGTGCTGCGCCTTATGTACGAAAACGGCTTCATCACCAAGGAACAATACGAGGAAGCCAAGCTGGACCCAAATAAAACCCCTGAAGAACAAGGGTTCTACGTGAGAAAAGAGTCCACCCGTAACTCCCTCTATCCCATGCCGTATTTCGTGGAATACGTCATACTGGACGTTCGCGACAGGCTAATGGAACATTACGGCTGGACGGGCGATGAGGGCCGCCAGAGGGCCATGAAGCTGATCCAAGAAGGCGGACTTAAGATATATACCACAGTTGATCCCGAGATACAAAAAGCTGTCGAAGAAGCGGTATACAACTACAAGAATCTCCCCCCTCTGGCCAACCCCAAGGACAAGGTTATAAAGGATAGTCAGGGGAATGAAATACAGCAGCCACAGGCAGCAGCGGTGGTAATAGATCATACAACGGGAGAAATACGGGCCATTGTGGGCGGGAAAACTCCTCCTCAAGGCCGCTTCTGGACCAACCGGGTCATGCAGCCATTGGCTGTAGGTTCGGCCATAAAGCCCTTGTCTGTATACGGGCCCTTCATCGAAGCTGGCTATCCCGGTGGAATCATACTGGAAGACGTTCCGGTACCTATAAAGGGGTTAGAAGACCAATGGAACGGCAGGGGCTATCCCCTCAACTATGACCGCAAATTCAGGGGGCTTGTGGATGCGCGCTCAGCCATAAAAAATTCCATAAACGTGGCAGCCGCCAGAATAGTAAAGGAACGCGTGGGCCCCAATTACTCAGCTGAAAAGCTTTTGGAATTGGGCATAACCAGTTCGCCATATGTAAACGAAAAAGCGGTGTCCAACCTTGCCCTTGGCCAGGACGGAATAAACATGATCGAAATGGCAGCGGCATATGCCACCATAGCCAATAAGGGAGTTTACCAAACCCCCGTATCCTTTACCAAAGTGTTGGATAGAGACGGAAATGAGATCCTCAACAAGGATAACATTCAGGTAAAAAGGGTGGTCTTCAAGGAAAGCACAGCTTTCATCCTGACCGACTGGTTAGAAACGGTGGTAAATAGCGGCACTGGTAGCAGAGCCAAGTTTAAGAAGGCCATGCACATTGCGGGCAAAACCGGTACCCTCAATGATTTCAAAGGCGTGTACTTTGCTGGGTTTACCCCTTATTATACAGCAACCGTATGGATAGGCCACGACCTTTGGAAACCCTTAAAGGATGATACTCAAGGAGGATATTATGCCGCTCCTCTGTGGAAAGCGGTAATGGAGCCTATACATGAGAATCTCGAAAACAAGCCATTTTATGACAAAGTGCCCGAAGGAGTAGTACGCGTCATCGTGTGCAGCGTATCTGGCAAGCTGCCTAACGGTACGCTGTGCGAAAACGACGCAAGCGGCCATGGGCTGGTAACTGAGTGGTTTCCGGTAGAAGCCGTTCCAAAGGACAAATGCGATGTGCACCAGGAAGTCGAGATATGCCAATACTCGGGTAAAATCGCCTCGCCATACTGTCCGACGGAGCACGTGGTTAAAAAATCGGTGGTTGTATTGCCAGAAGATTCACCCCTCCGGCAGTTGAGCGATGATCAACTACAAAAGTATCTGCCAGGTGCGTTTAAGGATATGGTGGATTTTTCAACCCTTGACTACAACAACCCCGAGGATAATCAATACTTTTGCCAGCTGCATACGCAGGAATGGTATAATTCGCAGCAACTCAAGGAAGAGCTGTTCAGGCGTGCACAGGAACTAATTAATTCGATACGTGCTAAAATGTCAGATCCCAAGTACCAAGATAAGTTGAGCGACAAAGAACGTAACACCCTCGAAAAGGCGATTGAAGCACTGCTCAACAGCTTCAATCAGGCAACGGTTGAACCTCCTGCAGAAGGTAAACAGCCATTGACCCAGCTGCCACCGTTCGACCCACGGCCCGTAGAACAAAGCATGGCCCAATTATCAGAGCTTTCAAAAACTATCTTCGAGGCATTAGACAGCCAACTTGAGCAGGAAACCTCAGACGAATATCAATATCTACCCTCTCCACCATTCCCTTAAAGCCATCGTTCAGCGATGATGTCATAAAACAAAAAAGGCGAAAACAACAAAAAGAGGGGTACTAAACTAAAGTGCCCCTCTTTTTTATCTCTTCATCTTCGGGTTGAACAGTACAGCTGCCAGATAGCCAAATACCACTGCTGCTGTAATTCCTCCGGCAGCTGCCCTTACGCCGCCCGTAAAAGCGCCTAGAACTCCCATCTCATCTACTGCCTTCATTGCCCCTTTGGCAAGGGTATATCCAAACCCCGGGAGCGGAACGGTAGCTCCTGCGCCGCCAAATTTTACGATGGGTTCATACACCCCTATGGCAGTCAATATAGCACCCAGCGTCACAAAACAAACCAGGATTCTAGCTGGCGTCAGGTTGGTTTTATCGATGAGTATCTGACCGATAACGCATATCAAACCGCCAACTACAAAGGCCCTCAAATACTCCATGTTTCATCCCCTATCCATATCAATGGTTATGGCATGGGCAATACCCGGTATGGATTCGCCCTGCTGGGTACTGGTGGTGCTGAGCAGGGCTCCTGTGGAGAGCAGCAAAATGCGCTTGTAAACGCCTTCCTCCATCTTTCTTAAAATATAGCCTCCAAAGACCACTGCGGAGCATCCGCAACCGCTGCCCCCCGCATGTACGTCCTGTTCCCTGCTGTATATCTCGCAACCGCAGTCGATAAATCTATCGCTTATGTCATAGCCCTCTTTCTTCAAAAGGTCAATGGTCAGCTCCCTTCCAAACCAGCCCAAGTCACCGGTGACAATGAGGTCGTATGCCTCTGGGCCCTGCCCTGTATCTTCAAAATGTGCCTTTATGGTAGCTGCCGCCGCCGGAGCCATGGCAGCGCCCATGTTATAGGTGTCGGTTATGCCATAATCTATAACCCTGCCGGTAGTTACATGGGTAATGTATGGGGGTTTTTCATCGTTGGACAGCAAAAATGCCCCTGCACCCGTTACAGTCCAATGCGCGGTGGGCGGACGCTGGGTCCCCATCTCGAGGGGGAACCGATATTGCCTCTCGGCGGTACAGAAATGGCTGGAAGTCACGCACAGCACAAGATCAGCATACCCGGCATTGATAAGCATAGCCCCTAGGGACATAGATTCGGTTAGGGTTGAACAGGCGCCATACAACCCAAAAAAGGGTATCCCCAATGTTCTGGCAGCAAAATTGGCAGTTATGATCTGGTTGAGCAGGTCACCCCCCAGGAGATAGTTTACATCCTGAGGCTGCTTCCCAGCCCTGATAATTGCCATCCTTGCTGCTTCCTGATACATGCGGCATTCTGCCTTTTCCCAGGTTTTTTCACCCCACATATCATCCTCCAACACCACATCGAAATACTCGCCCAGGGGCCCCTCTCCCTCTTTCTTCCCTACTATGGTCGCCCTGGATAGGATGCAGGGCGGATTTTCAAGCCTTACCGTTTGACCACCTAATCGATATTTGGCCATATAGTTCCCTCACTTTACAAAGAAATATATTAACCCGACTAATACCGATGTGCTGATGCCGTACACCAGAACAGGGCCAGCTATGGAAAACAGCTTGGATCCCACTCCAAAGACGTATCCTTCCTTTTTGAATTCCATAGCAGGCGACACTATCGAGTTGGCAAACCCGGTAATGGGTACCACCGATCCAGCGCCGCCATACTTCCCTATATCGTCATACACTCCCAGCCCAGTCAGCAACGCACCTATGAAGATCATCACTATTGCGGTAAAAGCCGAAGCCTCTTCGGTGTTTAAATTGAAGTAGCTCTTCCCAAAATTGCTCACAGCCTGTCCTATGGTACAGATGGTTCCCCCTACTAAGAATGCCAATACGCAATCCCTCAAAAGATATGACTTTGGCATCTTTCGCTGAACGTATTCCTGATACTCCTTATTTAGCTTTTGCTGTTTCACGTCCACCTTTTTAATACCCCCTTTCTTGTTATTTTAGAGCTGCTAATTTAATTTATCCCACCGTAGATGCCGAATTATTCTTTTTATTTTTCGAGTCCCTGCTATTTGACAGCTTTCTTATAAGGTCATGCCTCTCCTCTTTTTCCTCAATATTTCTCATTTCGGGCACTGATGTTTTTATCTGATGATAGCATTCCATCGGCTTCCACGTCCTTCCACTTCTTTAATAAAATCCAGGTGCTAACCAGTAAATGAGGGAACCGACTATTTTGCCCATTATTATGGCAAAAACCAGAATATATATGAACTTTATTATCCCAGCGTAGCTTGAAACTACGTACAAAACGCCCAATACTTCTGCCAGCGCCGAAGCCAGCATTCCAACGAACATGCCCATAAACACAGCTATAATGGGAATCACAAATTTCCCCATGGAAAATTTCACATCCATCACATATACAAGAGCAGACAAAAAAGTTCCCGCCAAAATGGACAGTTTGACAACAAGTACATGCTTCCTTCTGCCACTTAAGACTACAAGTCTTGGCACAATATCCAAGGCTATAAAAAGCATTGACAACCCTCCACCCACTACAAGCCCGCCTGCCAGGCCGATAAGCACCTCAAGCAACGCTGTTACCCATTTCAATCTTCCTCTTTCTCCTCCTCATCTCTTTTATAGGAAAATATTTCCCTTTCGTAGGTGTATATTTCCAACTCCAGAGGCCCCGGATTCCCCCTTTTCTTTCCGATGGAAAAAACGTCAAAGAACACAGCTATGCCTATGCCTACACCTATGGAATACGGAATGCTTATAAGAAGGGGACGCGAACTCTTTTCCCCGGTAATGATATAATGCAGGTTGCTGTGCACCTGATGCATGTTGACATCGGCATGAAAATACATTATGGCCAATCCCGAGCCAATCATCAACAATAAAGCTACGGCTGTCAGCTTGAGCCAATCAACCAAACCATTTGAAGGCCTTTGGTCCTTGTATTCTATAAGCGCTTTTCCATCTCCAATCACATGTATATCTGATACCCCCGTTTTTTCGCTTATAAGCCTTATGACCTCAATGGCAGTTATAATGTGATTTCTATTGTGGTGAGCTTGCAATATCACGATATCTTTGATGGCCTCTTCCACATGTTGAGGGCACAGGATTTCTATTGCATCTATAAGATATACTGGCTTTCCCCTTTTCTTTATGATATTAGGTTTAAATTGAAAAAAAATAGGGGCACTTTGATTAGTCTGGTCCATAAGCGTTCTTCCCTTGGTTATACTTCAAAACGCAGCTTTTTCCTCCACTTTTTCCTGATAAACAAATCGGGCTCCCGAATAGGTTTTATCCTGCTGTAAGCCTTTATTGAGCAACCATACGGAAACAGCCACTGCTGCTAGAAGCATCATGGAAATCATAACTATGGCCACGCCCTTGACTCTAGTCCTCATTTGCCATTCCTCCTAATAATTATCTTAAATTCCACTTCACCTTTAGTATGTGCTCAACATGGCTTTTTATCCAAAAAAAATAAGCGTCCGGATCGATCAACCGCGGACATCTTCATAGCATCTCTCTCATTTTCAAAAGCACCTTTTTTTCAATCCTTGAAACCTGTACCTGGGATATGCCCAATTCGTTGGCAATGTCGCTCTGGGTCCTATCCTGAAAATACCGCATTATGATGATTGCCCTTTCCCTTCTGTCCAACTTTGCCAGCATCTCTTTCAGCATGATGCGGTCTATAAGCTTTCCCATCTGGCTGGTATCCTGATGAATCTTGTCTATCAGCAATATTGGATTATCATCATCTTCATATATGATATCGTATATAGACGAAGGGATACGGTTTGCTTCCATTGCATGGACTATTTCTTCGGGCGAAACGCCCATCTCGCCTGCAATCTCATTGATGGTAGGCTCCCGGCACAGCTTGTTCTTAAGCTGTTCCTTGACGGTCTGAGCCCTGCTGGCCAGCTCCTTCAATGACCTGCTCACCTTTATGGGGCCATCATCCCTCAAGAAGCGTTTAATCTCACCCATTATCATGGGAACGGCATAAGTGGAAAATTGTACATTGAAGGCGGGATTATAGTTGTTTATAGCCTTGATAAGCCCAATGACCCCTATTTGAAACAGGTCCTCGTATTCGTAGCCCCTGTTCAAAAAACGCTTTACGATGCTCTTTACAAGGGCAATATTCCTCTTTACCAGCTCCTCTTTCGCCTGCTCATCCCCATTCTGAGCCCTGTTTATCAGCTCTAATATCTCATTTTGCGGAAGCGTTTCCTTTCCTCTTTCCCCACCAAAGGCTTCAACCCTGTCCATCATTTCTCCTCAGCTCTCCACCGGCACTCTTTAGGTATTTTACCAGCTTAACCCGTGTGCCCTGCCCAGGAGCCGAAATCACCTCTACTTCGTCCATGAAGGTCTCCATGACGGTAAATCCCATGCCAGAGCGTTCCAGCTCGGGTTTTGAAGTATAAAGCGGCTGCCTTGCCTTCTCTATGTCCTCTATTCCCTTTCCCTCATCTATGACTTCGATCTCGATTTTCCCTTCATACAGCTTTGCTATTACGGTTACAATTCCTATGGTGTTTTCATATCCGTGAATGATGGCATTAGTCACGGCCTCTGATACAGCGGTCTTTATATCGGCAATCTCCTCTAAGGTGGGGTCGAGCTGAGCCGCAAAGGCAGCAACAGTGACCCTGGCAAACGATTCATTCTGCGATTTGCTCGGGAACTCCAAGCGCATCTCGTTTATAACTTCCACTATTCATCACACCCCCCTACGGCGGACAGCGCTTCTTCAATGCTGTCGTATTTCCTTATTATCCTGTAAAGGCCCGACACCTCCAGCACCTTATTGATCTGAGGTGTGACATAGACCACCGAAACCGCCCCACCCCGCTGTGAAACCACTTTGTATCTCCCGATGAACACCCCGATACCCGAACTATCCATGAACTTAAGCTGGCTCAAATCAAATATCATGTACTTTATGCTTGGATCTTCAAGCATGCTGTCCAGCCGCTCCCGTACTGCATCGGCAGTGTGATGATCCAACTCCCCTTCAATTTTGACCACCAGCGCCTGTTTGATTCTACAGCTAGAAATTTGCAATGAAATCCCTCCTCCAGCTTACAGGCATAATACACTTATATATTCTTCGTCCGCTTCAATTCTCCTTCAGAGAATATTGGCTATTTTTGTATTTTATATTAAAAACATACAAAAATCCCTTCGATATTTGTCGAAGGGATTTTTGCGTTACGGAATCTCTACCTCCTGTATTTCCACCCTAATCGACTGCGTCTTGTTCATGTCTTCGATTATCTTTCTTGCGTCGGTCCAGTTCTTGTACTTTTTCTTTTCTTCCTCGGTAAGTATGACCTCGTCCAGCAGCTGCCTGCCAGTCATGGGCTTATCGCTTACATAGGTTTGCATTATAGGATTGTTTTCAACAACGGTTAGAATAGCGTATACGTACTTCATAGCTTCCTCCAAACCCTCTCCCTTATGTATTTTCCCTTACCAGTTTACAACATAAAGGTTAAAAGTTCAATAACCTGGCAAACTTATTCTGGCGTCAAAACGACTGCTACCACCTTATCGGGTGGATCCTGTATAGTTATATCGCCATCCACCTTTAAATCGCATACCCTTTTGACATCGCCTGGTTTCATATCCCCAATGTAGACATCGATGTAGGACGGCAGCAGATGGGCGAAACCTTCTATAGTAACGGTTTCAGCCTGTCGCTGCAAAACCCATCCTTTGCCTTCCAGCTTATCGGCTCCTACAAGCCTTATCGGTACATTCATGCTCACCTTTTTGTTGCCCTCTAAGTCCTGAAGATCTATGTGAATAATATCACGGGTAACCGGATCCCGCTGAACCTCCTTCAACGCCACAGTCCTTATATCTTCTTCCATAGCTATTTCAAAGATAGCAGACTGGCCAAGCCGGTGTATCAGGGAATTCAATTCCTTCTTGCTGGCTGCAAGCTGCTGCGCTGATACATTGCCGCCGTAAAAGTTAATAGGAACAAAACCATGGCGCCTCAATTGCTTGGCGCTTTTATCCTGTTCCCTATTAAATACCTTCAGTACCCTGCCGTTCACTCAATCACCCTTTCCTCTCATAAAATGGCGCCTTTTCATATTATTTCCCATTGAGCTGGATTTTATAACCTTGGCATAAAACAAAAAGCAGCAGGAATTCCTGCCGCTTTACGATTTTAAATCTAAATAGCTATTACCACCATCTGCGCGGGAAAAATCTTCTTCTCCTGCGGAATAGTTCGGATAGGAGTATGATGGCAATCAAATCCCTCAGTATGGGAGTCCGCCGACGTTCCAGCTGGAGGTTTTCGACATCCAACTTTTGATGCATTTTGCCCCCTGCATACTCCTCCAGTTCTGGCATCTCCTTTACGCACATGTCATAGCACCTGTTTATCATCTCCTCTATCTGAGCCTGGCTAGGATAGAGGACGTAAGGATTATCCATCTCGTCACATATCCTGCATACATAAGGATAAATTTTATAGTATATTTCGGGATACATGACGGGATAGGCCATGTCGTCATAGATTTCGGGCTCCATCCAAGGAATCATATGCCCATACCTGTAGTGATACTCCACAGGGTACATACATTCAGGCATCCACAAACGATCGTCGTAATTCAAGATACCGCCTCCCCCATGCTTAAAATACCTTTTTGCTATATACAATATATGAGGAAGGCTTTTAAATGGTTCTAACCCTACGCCGTCACTCGCCTTTTATGGCATTCCGTTATAATCCGGTCAAGTTCCTCTTCGTCGAGGGTTTCCTTTTCCAGCAATGCCGTCGCCACAGCCTTGAGGACATCCCTATGCATGAGCAGCAAGGACTTCACCTCTTCATAGTAGCTTTCCATGGTTTGCTTGCACTGCGCCAGCACCTCATCTGAGACCTGGCGTATGCCGTTGCTGTAGAGAACGTCGTAATTGAGAAGGCCCGTGCCTTTGCCCATACCAAGGCGCCTTATCATATCGAGCAATGTCTCAGTAGCTCTTTCCAGGTCATTGGAAGCGCCGGTGGTGATGTTGTCCTGGCCAAACGTTATCTCTTCGGCGGCTCGGCCGGCCAAGGCTATCTTGATGCTGCTTTCCATATCCCTTTTTCGATAATACATTCTGTCCGGAGGGATGTTCATGCTGAAACCGCCCATCCCTTTGGTGTTGGGTATTATGGTAACCTTTGAAACCCTGTGCTGCGGCGCTATCAGCTTGGTAACCAGCGCGTGACCCGCTTCATGGAATGCGGTAACCTCGCGGTCCATCCTGTCTATAGTGCTCCTATCCTTCTTTTCCAATCCAGCTATGACGATATAGAATGCCTTATCTATGTCTGCCTGCTCGATAAATCCGCTATCCCTCTTGGCTGCCAGTATTGCTGCCTCATTCATTAGGCTTTCCAGCTTGGCTCCACTAAAATACACCGTCTGTTGCGCTACCTTGTAAAGGTCAACGTTCTTGGAAAGGGGCTTACCCCTGCTGTGAAGTTTCAATATCTCATACCGGCCCTTCACATCTGGCAGCCCAACTTCAATATGCCTGTCAAATCTCCCGGGCCGAAGCAACGCCGGATCCAGCACATCCAGGCGATTGGTAGCACCTATCACTACGATGCCTTCATTATCCTTAAAGCCTGACATCTCTGCCAAAAGGGCGTTCAAGGTCTGATCGCGTTCGTCATTGCCACCTCCATCGATACCCCTATCCCTCTTCTTACCCAGAGCGTCAATCTCATCGATGAATATCACACACTTGCCATTTTCCCTAGCTTTCTTAAACAGGTCGCGAATTCTTCCGGCACCTACGCCTACGTACACCTGCACAAAATCGGAACCCGATACGGCATAAAAAGGCACATCGGCTTCACCGGCTACCGATTTTGCCAGCAAAGTCTTGCCGGTTCCAGGCGGGCCGTATAATATGATGCCCCTGGGCAACCTTGCACCGTACCGTGCATACTTCTCAGGATTTTTTAAAAAATCTATGATCTCCCTCATGCTCTCTCTGGCTTCGTCCATGCCGGCCACATCATCAAAAGTGACCTTCTTTTCCTCCTCAGGATATACCGAAATGGATGATATTTTACCCATGCCTCCTTGTGCCTGCCTCACCGTTTTGGTAGACAGAAAATACAAAAAGCCTGCAAATACGCCCATGGTGATAAGAAAACTTCCGGTGTCCCTTATTTGCGTCCGTCGGCTCATCTCATCCACTGCGACACCCTTTTTGAGGAGTTCCTCCTTAAACCCTTCCTTTCGCGGATTATCGGTTATAAACTGGCTCCCATCTTGAAACTCTCCTTTGAGCATATCCCCATCGTCAAGATAAACTTTCGCAACCTTGCCCTCATCCACCGCCGTTATGAATTCGTTGTATGAAATTCGTTGGGGATCCGGCTCAAAATAGAGATATATATAATATCCAATTATTGCCAATAGCAATATAGACGCCAATATCGACATCTTCTTGGCAGTACGCATGGCTTCTTCACTCCCTTCGTCTGGTGTAGAGAGATCGTAACTCTGCAAAGGCGACAAACATATTATATATAAGAGTATATACCATTATATATATTATTGCAAGCACAAAGATGTCACTAAATCTGCTCGAAAATTTGGCAAAGGAGATTGATTTTTTTCTTGATTTATGTTAAAGTATTGTGCAGCATGCGAGGTTTTGGCTAAAAAGAGTATCCGCTTATCAAAGGGTTGGGACATCTGCTGAACTAGCCGTCCCTTATTGGAGGGACTAGGGCATCAGTTGTACTAACCTACCCCCGTAAGCGGATACTAAAAATTTCGTATAAAGGGGGTTTGCTTATGGATACCTATTCGAGACACTGCATTTTAGAACTATGGGGATGCAATCGGGAACTTTTAAATGACATCAAGTTCGTTGAAAAGATGATGACTGAGGCTGCGTTGCAAGCGGGAGCAGAAGTGCGGGAAGTAACCTTTCACCAGTTTGCGCCTCAGGGCGTATCGGGAGTAGTAATTGTTTCCGAATCCCATTTGGCCATCCACACCTTCCCCGAACACGGGTATGCCAGCATTGACGTCTTTACCTGCGGTAAACGCATTGATCCAAAAAAAGCGGCCTCCCTCATCGCTCAAAAGCTGGAAGCTAACAAGATTTACGAAATGAACGTAGAACGCGGACTCGGGGAAATGCATATTGTAAAGGATTTTAGCAGTTAACTAAGGCTCCGAGAAGGAGCCTTTTTAATTTAGTTTAGTTTAATCCTTCGGTTTATAGGGAATAATCAAAAGATGGAATTGAGAACGTACCAGGAGGTTATTCCCTATGAACCAGCATGAACCGATACCTTCTCGTATGAGCAGAAGGAGAAAGAAAAAACGCAGCTCATCCTATCGAACCATAGCTATAAGCTTTCTAAGCTTTTTCATACTTGGACTTATGTTTGCAGCCGTATATTTCAACATCATAATCACTGAGGTTAAAGACATTGACCTGAGCAAAATAGAAAACATCAAACAGTCGTCGTTCATATACGACATGAACGACCAGCTCATTACCAGCATATATGGCGTAGAAAACAGGATAAAAGTCTCTCTGTCCGAAATCCCCGAACATGTTAAAAACGCATTTATTGCGGTGGAAGATGTTCGCTTCTATCGCCATCACGGCTTCGATATAAAGCGCCTTTTCGGAGCGCTGTTAGAAAACATCAAACAAGGGAGGTACGCAGAAGGCGCCAGCACCATCACCCAACAGGTGGCGCGCAATGCTTTTCTCACTCAAAAGAAGACCATACACAGAAAGCTGCAGGAGATATACCTGGCATACAGGTTGGAAAAGACATATTCCAAAGATCAGATACTGCAGATGTACCTCAATTTGATATATTTTGGCAAGGGGGCATACGGGATAGAAGCCGCTTCAAAGTTATACTTTGGCAAATCCGCCAAAGAGCTGACGGTGGCTGAAGCTGCTTTGCTGGCGGGCATTCCCAAAAGCCCCACAAAATATTCCCCTTTTAACAACATGGAGGAATCGCTAAAGCGCAAAAATTTGGTTATAGACCTGATGGTAAAGCATGGTTTTCTTTCTGAGGAAGAGGGAGAAAAAGCCAAGGCAGAAAAGCTGGTATTTGCCACACCATCGCCTCGAAGTTATCCCCATCGCTTTTTCATGGACATGATCCTTGAGGAAGCCGCTGATATACTGGGGGTATCCGAAGAAGCCCTGCTGACGCAGGGATATAGGATATACACCACCCTTGACAGGCAATTACAAAGCTACGTTGAAGAACTGTATTCAAACGATGAGCTGTTCCCCAAGTGTCCGACAAGCGGTATCCCCTGTGAGAGCGCTCTTGTAGTGCTCGATGTATCCTCAGGAGAAGTTCGATCCATCATAGGAGGCAGGCAATACCTGGATGGGAATACCGTCATACAAAAAGGGCTAAACCGCGCCATACTGCCTAAACAGCCAGGCTCCACCATAAAGCCCTTGCTGGTATATGGCCCTGCCATCGAATATTTTGGTTACACTCCTGTTACCTTCGTCCTGGATGCCGAAACCAAGTTTGGCGATTATAAACCTTCTAATTTTGACGGCAAATATCGCGGATGGATAACAGTCAGGGAGGCCCTGGCCGATTCAATAAACATCCCCGCTGTCCGGGTGCTGAAAGATATAGGAATTCAAAACGGGATCGCTTTTGCTGAAAAATTTGGAATACCCTTTGCAGAGCAGGACAGGTACAGCCTCCCCATTGCCCTGGGAGGATTTTATAAAGGCATAGCTCCTATAGAGCTTGCCCGAGCATACGCTGCTCTGGCCGACAATGGAAGATACAAGGATTACACCACCATACGCCGTATAGAAAATTCTCACGGTATAACGGTATATCAATCGAAACCTACAAAAAGGCAAGTAATGAGCGAAGAAGGCGCCTTTATCTTAAACGATATACTGCGCTCAGCTGTCGAAAGCGGAACAGCCACCAGGCTTAAATCCTTAAACATACCCCTGGCAGCCAAGACAGGCACGGTGGAGCTTCCGGATACCCCGCAATTTGAAGAAATAGACGGCCTAAAGGATGCCTGGATTGTGGCATATAATCCGGAATATGTCGTTACGGTCTGGATGGGATATGACAATGTAGACAAACAACACTACCTACCTGCTGATGCGGTGGGCGGGAAATACCCTGCCGAAGTAGCAAAAGCGATCTTTGGATATATATATAGGAATAAAAAGGCACCCGATTTCACAAAACCTGCCAATATCATAGAGGTCAAGCTGGACGCCAAAGCGCTGGAAGAACAAAGAAAAGCGCTTTTGGCATCCCCCCTCACGCCGCCTGAATATGTGGTGACCGAATACTTTACCCCAGGAACCGCCCCTACCCAGCAATCCAACTACTGGGCACCCCCCCGAACTCCTTCCGATTTCAAAGTGACGTTGAATGACGATGGCTTGCCGGTCATCTCATTTAAACCGCAAGATACCTTCGCCGTCCACAACATCTATAGAGTGGAAGAGGATAAAAATACCCCCTTGCTCATCCACCAGATAAAAACGGAAACCTTGGATGAGGTAGAGTGGGTGGATACCTTGGTAAATCGCGGCAAACGATACACCTATTTTGTAGTTCCAATACACCCCGAATTGGAAGTGGAAGGACAACCGTTGCAGGGCATCCCTACCGCACGTATTTCGATAAACGTACCGCTATCAGTCCCATCCCAGGATGAGCAGCCAACAGGCACCGCTGAAAACCTTGATAGCATTTACAGTTCCCCACAGCAGAGCAGCAGAAAAACCGTCTACTTGAGATTGCTGGATTGAATGGCCAGGTTTATTTCCTCCAGCTTTTGCTGTATAGCCTCCCTGGTCACAGTGCTTAAAGGGTTGATATTGCATTCCAAAGCCTTTTCAAGCTTTTCCCTGGCAGCTTGGAGGTTGCCTTCCTGCTCATAGATACATCCCAGATAATAGAGCGTGGAGACCTGGTCCTCTTTGAGCGACTCGGCCTTCTCAAAACACTTCTTGGCCTCTTTTAGCTTACCCATCATATAGTAGGTCTGAGCCAGGTTATCCAATATGACGGGGTCTTCATCATCGTATTTTACGGCTTCTAAATTGTACTTAAATGCTTCCTCCAGGTTGCCTTTTTCAATGAGCAAATATCCCAAAGTTCCGTATATCCTTGCAGTCCTCTGTTTCCGATGGAGCTCCTTAAGCATCTCAATAGCGGTATCAATATCCCCCAGCTTCCAATATGCCAAGCTCAAATTCAACTTGGCCGTATTCCTAACTGAGTCATTATAACGGGGGTCGATTAGAACGCTGCTGAAGATGTCCTTGGCTTTCTGAAACTGACCACTTTTTAAGAGCAAAACCCCATAAGCCAGCTTGTAAGAAGGCCTACTCATATCATGGGCCATACCCCTTTCATAAAAGTGCATGGCCCGCTCCAGCTTGTCCCTTACATGGCAATAGTATCCTAGCATGCCGTATATATTTCCTATAAGACCCATAAAATCACCTGCCTAAAAACCTTTGTTTAGGATCCATTGAATTATATCTTCCAGCATTTGCCTCCTAAGGCCCTCATCTACATCTAAGGACTGTAAAGCTTTGGCCATGGCTTGAGAATTGAATGCACAACCTTTAAGGGCGTGCGGTATCATCTCTATAAATGCCTCGTCCATGGCATCGGAATACACCGTTACATTTTTTATGGTGCCTTTTTCAAGCAAAAAGTACAATTCTATGCCACCCCAGCTGAAACGGGTATCTATGGTCATATTAAACTGGGGAGTTTCGCCATATCTCCATTCCCACGATGAGTATTTGTCATACAGCTTTTCAACCTCTGACCTATCAATGACCTCATCTGCATGAAGGGCAGGGCCGCAGTCGCCGTAAAGCTGCTTGAAAGACCCCACTACCGCTTCCTTGACATCCTCCACCGTGATGCTGGGATTTATGTCAACCAGATTTATCACCCTTGAGCGCACCGAATCTATGCCCTTACTTTGAATCTTTTGTTGGGGTACTTGCAGGTACCTCACCATCCTATCGTAATCCAGCGATACCAGTATGGTTCCGTGATGCAAGGCCGAATGCTTGCGATAGCAAAATGCGTTACCAGAAAACTTCTTGCCATCCACCACCAAATCGTTGCGCCCGCTAAACTGGGCATTTATGCCCAGCTTTTTTGCCGCCAGCAGTATGACCTCCAACTGAGATGGAATGTGGAACTTTTCCTTATCAACCAGGAATGAGAAGTTGAGGTTGCCTAAATCGTGGAACACCGCTCCACCGCCTGAGATGCGCCTGGCTAGCTTCCCACCCTCCTTTTCCAGCAGGTCAACCCGGCATTCTTTCCACGGGTTTTGATTTTTACCTATCACCACGGTGTTTTGGTTTTGCCATAGGTATAGCACGCACTGGCCTGGCTGCACCCTTTCGAGAAGATGCTCTTCTACAGCTAGATTCCACCACGGATCAACTGTTTCGATCATAATCACTTTGGTCAACATATCCTTTGTACCTCCACTATATCTGTAGCTCCATAATGTCCTTTTGCGCAAGTTTCAGCTAAATTTTTACTCAAATGGAATAATCCCCAGCGCTCTGTATGTAGCCCAGTCTACATAGTGGTCCACAGGCAATCCATGGTCCTTCTTAAACCTTATAAGGGCGTACTTCATCCCCTCACCGTATATGCCATCTAAACTCCCCTGATAATAGCCTAAACGCTTTAGCCTTTTCTGTACCTCCAGCACATGAGAGCTTCGGTCCCCCGGCTTCAGCTTCACGAGCTGGCTGCCAAGGTTGCCAAAAGGACCACCATACACAACCACTTTGGTGCGGTAGGGCACCAGGTCATACAGCTCCTCAACGTCCCTGTTCCTCATGCGGAAACATCCGGCCGACGCCCTACGTCCTATGGACTCCGGCCTGTTGGTCCCGTGAATGCCGTATGACCCCCAGGGCACGTTTAAACCCAGCCACCGGGTCCCAAACCCTGACCCCCAATTCCTGGCCTTGCTCACAATCTCCCAGACTCCGATGGGAGATGGCGTGGAAGGCTTCCCCTGAGCTATGGGATATTTCTTGACCAATTTGTTGCCCTTAAACAGGTATAGCACCGATTCGGTCAAATCGATGAAAATGTTGTACTCCCCTTCCTCCTGCCCGTCGCTACCACCTTCCCGCTGCGAGGTAATATCACCATACACGCTGTCCACCGGCACATCAATCTCAGAACCAAATTTCAAGCTGTACTCTTCCAAAGCCACATACAAAAGGCAAAAGATAACCACATACAAAAGGGCTATGGTATCCTTCGCCAGCTTATTTGATGCCATCCTAATCCCCTCCTGTTTAGCTTATTATATTCAATTACCCTGGCAATTTAGACTACCTAATGTTGGAGGTAGGATGGCACCTTATCTACAGAAATACATAACAAGGCGTGATATATAGCATCACGCCCTTTCAGTGTAGCCTACGCCTTACTATGACGTAAAAGTCATTGCCCTTACCACCATAGTAACGATAATCCATTCCCAACCTTTCCAGTTCGTTTATGAGTATATCCTCTTCATAGCTGTATGCCGACTCTAACCTTATGGTAACTTCGTCGTTAGGCAACATCTTCTGCAGGCTTTCCCTTAATCGCCTCAGGTCCTTTTCCTGAATCTCCAGTCCCAAATTAATCATGATATTAGCCATAAAAGCCCTCCTTCATCCCTCTCCTTCGTACGAATACAGCACAGCCCTTTAAAAAGGCCATATTCGACAAGGCAAATATTCCAAAAGCGGCTGTTATTCGCATAATCATTATAACCCGAAGGAATGGACAGGTCAATCAGAAAAGGAACAAAATGACCACTACTACTTTATTTCAACCATGTTCTTCTTTTTTGTTATAATATATATGCATCAAAATAAGGCAATAGGAGATGATCTTTTTGATTAAGGTATTGATTGCAGACGACTCAGCTTTTATGCGGATGCAAATTCGTTCCCTTATCGAAACAGACCCCAATATAAAAGTGGTGGGAGTGGCCCGAAACGGCATGGAAGCGGTGGAAAAAGTCCATGCCCTGCGTCCCGACATAGTTACTATGGATATCATAATGCCTCGCATGTCAGGCATAGAAGCAGTAGAGAGAATCATGGCCACCTGTCCTACACCTGTAATACTTATAAGCTCTCTGGCCGATAACGAGGTTGAGCTTACCCTCAGGGCATTGGAATACGGCGCCATTGATTATATATCAAAAGATCAGCTCAGCAAAGATATATTGCTGAAAAAGATATATATGGCTATCGAAAGCAACCCATATGTCATAAATCAAAAAAAGCAACCCAGTGAGGATAAGGCTGTACATGGCGCTTTACCGTCAAAAGGCAGTTACGCCATAGTCTGCATAGGGATATCGACAGGGGGGCCCAAAGCCCTGGCAGAGGTTATACCCAACATCAAGCCCGACATCGCAGCGCCCATAGTCATAGCCCAGCACATGCCCCCCATGTTTACAAAAAACCTGGCACAACGCCTTGATTCCATCTCGGCAGTACCCGTAATAGAGGCCCAAAACAATCAGGTACTGCAGCCAGGTCACGTTTATATCTGCCCCGGTGCAATGAACATAGCCATAGAAAGGAGAAATATAGTGTCCCTTTATCCTAAGGACATGTTTGATTATATACACGCTCCGTCGGTAGATCTGCTCATGGAAACGGCCGGCAATACGTATGGCCCTGAAACCCTATGTATCATAATGACCGGCATGGGAAGCGACGGCTTGGCAGGAATACAAAAGGCTAAAAAAGCTGGTAGCTATATCATTGCGCAGTCAGCCTCTACCTGCACCGTTTTCGGAATGCCAAAAGCCATCATACAACATGGGCTTCACGACGAAATAGTTGACCTGGACAACATAGCCTCCAGGATAAATGCTCTCTGTGCCCGCTGAATTTCACATTTTCTTGTAAAAAAAGGGCTTAAGGGGTTGAAAACCATACATGTGGGGAATTATGATCTGTTCGGTGCTGCCCACAAATAGCACCCCATCGGGATAGAGGGCCTCATGCAGCTTTTTATAGATCTTCACTTTGGCCTCTTCTGTGAAGTATATCATAACATTCCTGCACAGTATAAGATGGCAATTCCCTGGAAAAGGGTCATTCAACAAATCATGGCGCCTAAATTCTACACAGGCTTTGATTTGAGGATCAATAGCAAAAAGCCCATTGAAAGGCTTAAAATATCTATGTACTAGTTCCTGTGGTATAGACTGCAAGCTCCTGGCATCGTATATGCCTTTTCTGGCTTTATCCAGCGCTTCCCGGTCTATATCGGTAGCCAGGATGCGTATGCGCTCCAGCGGAAGAAACTTGGCAAGAAGCATTACCAACGAATAAGGCTCCTCGCCGCTAGAACAGGCCGCACTCCAAATCTTAAGGTTACCATGTTTTTTTAGCAAATCGGGAAGTATCTCCTTTTCAAGAATGGTCCATTGGCCGGGATTTCGAAAGAACTCCGAGACGTTTATGGTTATGTAATTCAAAAATCGATCCAGCTTCTCTTTATCTTCAACAAGGGCACGATAATATGTCTGGTACCCATCATATCCGCTGCGGCTTATCAATGAATCGATGCGCCTTTTCATCTGCTTTTCCTTATAACTGGATAAATCGATTCCGGTTAGGTCAAGAATAGCCTTTTTAAAATCTTCATATGTCCAGCTCATGATCCACCCCCTACACCGTCTGGTACGCTGACAAGTATAGAGTTTATCACATAATTCGATAAAAAAAAAGCCGCAAAAGCTCTTGCGGCTCCAGTGTAAAGGGGGGTCTCAATGTGTTTGTGAGGTTCAGTATTGAGTTTTACCAAAATAAAAAATTTTATACATCCCAAAAATAATAAAAGCAGCTTGCGCTGCTTTTATTTAAACCTCTCAGGCTTCAATTTATCCGAAAAGAGCTCTCCCAGGTTGACCGATAAGCCCTCATAGCTTTGTTGCCCTTGCTGTACCAGCTCTAATTCCTTCTCCTCTTGCTCACAAAGGGCTTCTTTTATGCTGAGGCTTATCTTCCGCTGCTGTGGCTTTATATCCAAAATTTTAGCATTTACCACCTGCCCTACCTGCAACACATCAGCTGCCTTGTTGATACGCTCATCGGATATTTCCGACACGTGCACCAACCCATCAATGCCCGGTTCCAACTCTACAAAAGCCCCAAAATGGGTAAGCCTTACCACCTTACCGGCAACGATATCCCCTACATGGTATTTTTGGCTCACGCTGTCCCATGGCTGCGGAAAGGTCTGCTTGTATCCAAGAGAGATCCTTCCCCTTTCTCTATCCACAGAAAGCACCTTTACGGTTATGGTCTGATTCTCTTGCAGCACCTCGCTCGGATGGCTTACGTGTCCCCATGACAGATCGGATATGTGCACCAAACCGTCCACTCCACCGATATCCACAAAAGCACCAAAATCGGTAAGCCTCTTTACCACCCCTCTAACTACCTGTCCCTCTTGTATGGAATCCCACAGCGCTTTCCTTCTAGCTTCTTCTTCCTCCTGCAGGATGACCTTCTGGGAAGCCACTACCCTGTTTCGGCGCCTATCAATTTCCAATACCTTCAGCCGCAACGTCGTTCCCACAAATGAATTTAAATCCTCTACGTACCGAGTAGACAGGTGCGAGGCGGGCACAAAAGCCTGAATGCCGCTAATCTCGGCCAACACGCCCCCCTTCACCACCTCAGTGCATATGCCTTTAACCTCTCTTCCCTCTTTGAAGCTCTCTTCTAGTTCATCCCACGCCAGCCTTTTCTCAAGGGATTTACGCGCAAGGAGAACATTTCCTTCGCCATCATCAATCTTGACCACCTGCACGTCTATGGGGTCACCCTCATGCCATTTAGCCTCACCGGTATGCGGATCGACCAGCGTCAATTCGCTGATGGGCAACACACCATCTGACTTGTAGCCCAGGTTAACTATCACCTCTTCGGGAGTTATTTTGAGTATCGTGCCCCGCACCACCTGACCGGGCCTTAAGGATACCATTGCCTTTTCAAAACCTTCCATCGACTGCATCTCCGGTTCGGGTTGTTCCTGCTGTGCCGCATTTTCGGGTGCAGGTGCCGATTGACCCCCACCGTCTTTCAGCTCATGGATATTGCTTTCAACGGGTTCATTTTGCATTTCCTGCTGGACAGCTTGTCCCTGCGAAAAGCGGGAATCATTCCCTTGTCGTGGTTCGTTTGAGGGGCCACCCGTTTTTCCATCATTCAATTGATTCACCATATCAATTACCTCCTTGATGATCCAGTCAGGAGTAGAGGCACCGGCAGTAATGCCTACCTTATCCCCTGGATGTATTGCATTAATATCGATATCCTTTGCTGTTTCAATAGCAAAGGTTTTTTCACAATGGGCTTTACATATGGAATAGAGCTTTCGCGTATTAGAGCTGTTTTTGCCTCCTATGACCAGCATCACATCTACCGTTTTGGCTATGGCTTCAGCTTCAGCTTGCCTCACTGCGGTGGTATTGCATATGGTATTGAAAACTTCCAGGTGATCCACCTTGCTGTGAAGCCGCTCTACTATGGCGTTCCATTTTTGGTGTGGCGTTGTAGTCTGGGCTACCACGCAAGCCTTATCCATATGAGGTAGGAAGTCCACCTGTTCAGGATCATTGATCACAAATGCGGTGTCATCGCACCAGCCGTTTATGCCTACCACTTCGGGATGTTCCTTTTCACCCACTATGATGATGCTATAACCCTTACCGTGGTACTTGCTTACCAGATTGTGAACCCGTTTCACATAAGGACAAGTCGCATCCACAACCTGTAGCCCTTTATCCTTCATCAAGCGGTAAACCTGCGGTGGCACCCCATGGGATCGAATTACAATGGTACCTTCCTCTATCTGATCCAAATCCTCCACGATGATGGCTCCTTTTGCCTTGAGAGCCTCCACCACTTGGGGGTTGTGAATAATGGGGCCATAAGTATAAACCTTACCAGCCCTTTTAAGCTGCTCATATACAGCCTCCACAGCGCGCCTGACCCCGAAGCAAAAGCCCGCGTTTTTAGCCACTATAATTGTCAACTTCAAAGCCTCCTCTTAAGCTCAATCGCTCAGCAAGTCTCTTAGCGCCTGTTCCATTTGATTGGCCATCCTTTCGAGAAGCTCTGTATTGGATTTCTGTGCAAAGTAATCATCAAAATTCAACGGCTTGCCAATCTTGATCGTCATGGGCCTGAACAGCCTATATTGCCCCACAATGGCAACCGGTAAGACCTTTGCTCTGGATTTATGAGCAATGGAAGCTATGCCATGGGAAAAGCTTTGGAGAAAACCCGTCTTGTTTCTGGTGCCTTCCGGAAAGATGCCAAATACCTTTCCTTCATTGAGCACCTGAAGGGAGTGCTTGATGGCCGATAGGTCTGCCGACCCCCGATTTACCGGGAAAGCACCCAGATATCTGATTACGGTTCTAAGTAGCGGAATTTTAAATAGTTCCGCTTTTGCCATAAAGAACACCTGTCTGGGCAGCACGCATCCAATAATTACGGGGTCTAACCAAGAGATGTGGTTTGCGTATACAATGGTCTTGCCTTCCATGGGAAAATTTTCAAGACCTTCAACCCTGATCCTGAAAAGCAAGAACATTATGGGCCGTACTATAGCTCGTGCAAATTTGTAAAACAAAGATATCACCCCGCTTTCCTTTTACCGGCCATCAGCAGATATATCGGTCAAATACCCCCACACTTCATTGACCACCTGATCAATGGATTTGCCTGTCGTATCTATCAGTATGGCATCCTCGGCTTTCCGTAAAGGCGCAAAAGCCCTACCCATATCGTTTCTGTCACGGGCCTCCAGCTCTCGTTTTACTTCTTCCAGGCTTTGGTCATAGCCCTTCTCCTGCATCTCCAGCCATCGACGCCTTGCCCTTTCCTCCAGCGTGGCAGTCAAATAAAACTTTTTATCTGCATTGGGCAACACAAAGGTCCCTATATCCCTACCGTCTATCACCACCGAATAATTCTGCGCTATGCTTCGCTGCAGCTCCACCAGCTTTATACGAACTTCAGGAATGACCGCTACCGCTGAAGCAGCCTTGGCCACCTCCGGTTGCCTAAGCAGATGAGTGACATCCTCCCCATCCAGATATACGCGCTGAAACCCATCCTGGTATATAACTCCGATGTGGGTCGATGGGAGAATCGATATGACCTGTTGGTGATTTGTAGGGTCCAACCCTTCCCTAAGTACCTTCAAAGCCACCGCACGATACATGGCCCCTGTATCCAGATAATATATGTGCAGCTTATCAGCGATGAGCTTAGCGATGGTGCTTTTACCTGCCCCTGCAGGGCCGTCTATAGCAATAGCTATCGTCTTCATTGAGACACTCCTCTAAAAGCTCATGTTTGTGCAATATCCGGTCTTAAATTGATCGCTTTTTCAAGATATACGTGATGCGGAACTCTGTCATCGTCCAGGTATGCGTGGATGAGCACCCGTATGCACTTCTCCAGGCTACCCTCCACATACATCTCTTGACAGCACATAAGCGGTACCTGGGTCATGCCCATCTCCCTGGCAGCAACCGCAGGATATACCGCGTCCAGATCCTTCGTAGCCGTAAATATAACGCTGACTATATCTTCATATCGCAAACTATTTTTATCTATTATAGCGCTGAGCAGCCTTTTGGTATTGTCCAGGATCTCCTGGCGCGTATTTTTTTCGACGGTTATTGCGCCCCTTATAGCCTTAATACGCATAATTAAAAAACACCTCAGCTATACTACTCTATGTCCCAGCCCAATGGCCACCTCATTCAAATGGATCATCCCTATGCCAAAAAACAAAGCCACGCTTATGTGATCGCCGCTCCTGGCAATCCCTATCTTGCCGCCTACGTTAAGGCCAATGGCCTTGGTCATGATCTGGGACAGGGCTTCCCTGGTAGCTCCTGCCACTGCCCCCTCTTCAGCATGGGTCTCGCTTATTACCCCTTCCCTCTTGGCGGCCACAACGGCTCGCTCTACCACCTTGTTAACCGAAGTTATAAACTCACCGCCATAATCGACGGCAGCAGCGCTTATCCCCTCCTGTTGTAGCCGCTCCTTTAACGCCTTTTCTTCTTCCCTGGTCCGGGTCAGCGACATCTCTATGGCCGCCCGGGCCACCTCTTTGCTCCCCATCAGGTTCATCACATACCCTCCATCACCGGCTGCGCTTTTAACTTAGCCATCATAAACCTTCCATCTATCATTCATTATAACCAGATAAGCCATATAGTACAATAAACATTCAACGGCTAACATGGCAGGTTTCATTGAGAAAAATGAGCATATTACCTTTCGGCAACACCTTTATAGCGGTTAAGCCCGTATTGTCCTGCTTGATTCTCTTGATATAAGATAATGGCAGATCCATAAGCTCCAATATGAGCACTTTACAGGTCAAAGCGTGGGAGACCACCAAAATGCTTTCATCCTGCGCCAGCTTCAAGGACTTGATTTGTTCTACAAACCTGCTTATCCTATCCCTTACGCAACTCAAGCTCTCCCCACCTGGTGGGCAAAATGTAGGGTCATCATACCACCGAGATAGCTGCCCCGGAAATAGGCGCTCGATGTCGGTCAAGGTATGGCCTTCCCATTCTCCAAAAGAAGCCTCTCTTAAAAGCGGTGTAGTCACCCACTCTACGCCAATCTCTCGTCCAATGATTGAAGCGGTCTCAAGGGCCCTTTGCAAGTCGCTGCAGTATATCTTCCTTATAGATATACCTTTCAGGCGCCTGGCCAGCCGATAAGCCTGCTTGCGCCCTTCTTCGGTCAACCCTATATCACAGGCCCCTTGCGTCCTGCCCTCAACGTTCCATTGTGTTTCCCCGTGCCTTGTAATGTACACTATCACTCCCTATTTCCCCTTAAGAGTTCTCCTTACCGACATATACCTGGTATTCGCCCCATATTTTCTCAAGCTCCTGGAACTCTGACGAGATATCGGCCTTCTTGCGAATGCCTACAGCCACAATCAAGGCATTGATGAGGCTCAAGGGCGCCACCAGAGAATCTACAAAGGAGGCCATATCGCTCCTTGCCAGCAATATGTGGTCTGCATAAGGCGTGAGAGGCGACAGCAGCGAATCGGTTATAGCCACCGTTTCGGCGCCTTTGTTCTTAGCAAACATCATGGCCTCTACAGTGCGCCTTGCATATCTTGGAAAGCTTATGCCAATCAGCAGATCCTGGGGCTGAATGTGGATGAGCTGCTCCAATATATCGTTAACGCCAGAGGTCACCACTCTCACTTTATCAAATATGAAGCTCAGATAATATCCCATAAACTGAGCCAGGGGGGCTGCGCTTCTCAACCCCAGCACGTATATGCTCCTGGCTGAAAATATCCTATCCACCACCCTGTTGAATACCTCTTTGTCTATCTCCTCTACGGTAAGGCGTATGTTGTTTATATCCATCTTTGACACCGTCTTCAGGAGGGTGGATTCATCCAGCTCGGACGTCATCTCTATGCGCTGCACGGTAGTCAGCTTATTGCGAATTACCTCCTGCAGCGCCTTCTGAAGCTGGGGATACCCCTCATAGCCCAGCATATTGGCAAACCTTACCACGGTGGACTCGCTTACTCCCACCTTATGGCCTATCTTGGATGCCGTCATAAAAGCGGCCTTGTCGTAATTGTTTAAAATGAAATCCGCAATAAGCTTTTGTCCCTTGCTCATCTTCTTGTACCGCTCGGCAATTCTCTGAAGTAAATCCTCGTTATCCATTAAAATATCCTCCTCAAACATGGCCCTTTGTTGCTTACAAACATATTTTAACACATTCTCTTTAATTTGCAAATTTAAAGCTTCATTTATTCACTGGGCTAGCTTCGTATATGGATATGCGCATGGTTTCCTCATCCCTTTGCGAAAGCCCGAAAATCAAGCCTTTGTCCTTTAAATTCTTGTTTAAAAAATCCACTATCTTATAAAGGTCGGGGAAATTCTTGATATCCAAGACTGCCCTCACGGCATGGGAATACATGGACCCGTTTTCCACCAACATCCCACCTTTCCTTCAAACTCCTATTGGCCTTTATTAAACCACTCTTTCACCGCATCCATAAACGAATAAAGCGTTAAATCCAGATGAATTGGCGTTACGGCAACGTAATTTTCCTTTACAGCAAATATATCGGTATCCAACTGCATATCCTCTTGGGAAGTATCGATAGCTTCCCCGGTAAGCCAGTAATATGGCCTACCTCGTGGATCCAGCCGTTTGATATATGTCTCGGCATAACGCCGTATACCCAGACGTGCAACCTTTATACCTCTTATCTCCTCCTTTGGCACCGCAGGTACATTCACGTTGAGCAGAGCTCCCTTGGGCAGCCCATGCTCAAGCAGCTTTTGAGCCACCTCCACTGCCACCTCACCAGCATACGAAAAATCGTCAGACTTATACGACACCAGCGATATGGCAACAGAGGGAATACCGAGAATACAGCCTTCAATGGCCGCCGATACGGTGCCGGAATATAGGACATCAGTGCCCAAATTGGGTCCCCTATTGATGCCCGATATGACCAGGTCCACCTTTCTCTTCATTATGACGTCAACGCCGATCTTCACGCAATCAGCCGGGGTGCCATTGATGGAATATGCCTCAATATCCACATCGTGAAGCTTTACCGGCTCTATCCTAAGGGGTTTATGTAGCGTTATGGCATGGCCTATGGCGCTCCTCTCCTCGTCGGGAGCTGCTACCACCACTTCTCCAATCCTGCTCATGCTTTTGGCCAGCTCTATGATCCCTTTGGAAGAGATGCCATCATCGTTACATACTAAAATCCTCATACCTCATCTCCTTCTGCACCCTCTTTTTTGTCCCTACTATTATATCATCAAATGCGGATGTCTCTCAACACGCTGTCCCCAACCTTTTCCTTAGTATTTCTATTAATTTCATCAAGCTTTTACATGCTGCTTTAGCAGCGGTTTAAAAATATGGTTTATCACAATAATAAATTCAAAGGAATAGTTTAATCTAACATGAGGAGTGGATGCGTTTGGTACAAATCGACGACGCCGGAAGCGGAAGCCTTGTGGGGGGCACCTGCATTGGCGCCATGCGCGTGGAAACCGGGGAATTCGTATTTGACTTCATCCCAGTCGAGTTTTATTATGAAGGGGCTTTTGAAAAAAAGGCATACATAGGCAAATGCGAAGAAATAGTATATTCGCTGATATCAAAGCTAAAGGTGAGTAAGCACGAGGAAATACTCATCTGCCAGGGATACATGTTTGAAACGGTAAGGCATAAGCTAAAGCAGGAGGGATTCAACGTACACAGCACCAAAATCAAGGATCCCCTACAGACAGTAATAGAAAATACCTTTCAGGAATATGCACTAAGCCTTGGGGTACCCGTTCAATACGTAAAATACACCCGATATCCCCTGCATTTTCACAGGATATTGAGATGGGTATACGCAGACTACGTTAAGCGCCAGCCTTTATGTAAAACTGGCTGGAAAAGCTGGAAAAAATATGGCCATCTCAACATTGAGATAGCAGAAGACATCCTCTACAAGCGGAATTACATATGCCTCAAATGCGGCAAAAGGATAAAACCGGGCAGCCACGTCAAGGTACTCAAATACACCAGCAACTGCCCCAATATCATATACCTGCATTACAGATGTTAGCCGCGTAAATCCCCTGTTTCTCTCCAGAGATTTCCCATTTCATAGATTTACAAACAAAAAAGAAGGAGGCGGCCCGCAAACCCATAGAACCAACATTTATGGCCGTACGGACTTGCCTCAGTGCCACCTCCTTCAACTGGTAACTTTCTCTCACCTTTACATTAAACGGGATGCACTTTATTTTCCTCGTCCAGCAACGTGCTGTCAATCTTATACTTCTGAGCCTGGCGGTACTTAAAGAAGTTCATGGCCACCTGCGGGAACAGAGCGTAAGTTAGAACGTCTTCTTCCTGCTCCATATAGGCCTTTATCTCTTCACGATACTTGTCAAGCGCCGGCTCAAGAGCATCTGCTGGACGATAGGTGATGGGCTTTTCGTCCCCTATGATCTTCTTGCGAACCTCTTCTTTGATCTCCCCTGGAGGCCTGCCATATTCGCCTCTTACATATGCTCTCACCTCGGCAGGCACCATCTTATAACGCTCACCCGTTATAACGTTGAGCACCGCCTGTGTTCCCACCATCTGGCTGGTCGGAGTTACCAGCGGCGGATAGCCCAAATCCTCACGTACCCTCGGTACCTCTTTGAGCACCTCTTCATACTTATCCAGCCTGTTTTGTTGTTTGAGCTGAGATACCAGGTTGGAAAGCATCCCGCCGGGCACCTGATAGCGCAGGGTATTTACGTCTACCGACAATACCTTTGGATTGAGCAAACCACTGCTCAGGTATTTCTCGCGCAAAGGCCTAAAGTAATCGGCTATCTTGCTGAGCAGTTCAAGGTCCAGCCCGGTATCGTACGGCGTATCCTTAAGGGCTGCCACCAAAGGCTCAGTAGCAGGCTGAGAAGTGCCAAGGGCCATGGGAGAAATGGCACAGTCCACCACGTCGGCCCCGGCCTCTATGGCCTTTAGGTAAGTCATGGATGCCAAACCGCTGGTGTAATGGGAGTGGACCTGAATGGGTATCTTTATGACCTTTTTAAGCTCTTTAACCAGTTCATATGCTGTGTAAGGCGTCAGAAGCCCTGCCATATCCTTTATGCACAGGGAATGGGCACCCATCTGCTCCAGCGTCTTGGCGGTATCGATATAGTGCTGTATATCGTGTATAGGGCTTATGGTATAGACGACGGTAGCTTGTGCGTGGGCACCCTCATCGATTGTAGCACGAATTGCCGTTTCAAGGTTCCTAACGTCGTTCAATGCGTCGAATATTCGAATGATATCGATACCGTTGCCCACCGCTCTTTTGACAAATTCCTTAACTACATCGTCGGGATAATGCTTGTATCCCAGCAGGTTCTGTCCTCTAAGCAACATCTGCAGCTTGGTCTTCTTCACTATCTTTCGTATCCTGCGTAGCCTCTCCCATGGGTCTTCGTTTAAAAACCTCAAGCAGGCATCAAAGGTGGCTCCGCCCCACATCTCCAAAGAGTAATATCCTACTTCATCCATCAGCTCTACTATAGGCAACATTTCGTCAGTACTCATTCGGGTTGCAATTAAAGACTGATGCGCATCCCTCAAAGCAGTTTCGGTTATCCTAACTTTTGCCATATGAATAGCCTCCTATTCAAAAGTTTATACTATTAACCAAACAGGTTAAGAAGCACTCCTGCCGCAATGGCCGAACCTATAACGCCGGCCACGTTGGGCCCCATGGCATGCATCAAAAGGAAGTTGGATGGATTCTCCCTCTGACCTTCTATTTGTGAAACGCGGGCTGCCATGGGCACCGCCGATACCCCCGCAGACCCTATCAAAGGATTGACCTTACCACCAGTTGCCCAGTACATAATCTTTCCTAACAATACGCCTCCTACAGTGCTAAAAGCAAAGGCTACAAGCCCCAGGGCAATAATCTTGAGGGTATCGGGAGATATAAACCTTTCTGCCGTTGCCGTGGATCCCACCGTAACGCCAATGAATATGGTAATTATGTTGATGAGCTCGTTCTGCGCCGTCTTACTGAGGCGATCCACCACAAGGCTTTCCCTGAATAGGTTGCCCAGCATGAGCATTCCCAGCAGAGGAGCCGAGGAGGGGACCAACAGCGACCCTACCACCGTAACCACGATAGGGAACAGAATCTTCTCCAGCTTGGATACTGGCCTCAGCTGCTTCATCACCACCTGGCGCTCCTTCCTTGTGGTAAGCGCCCGCATAATGGGCGGCTGAATCATAGGTATCAAGGCCATATAGGAATAGGCAGCAATAGCAACCGGCCCTAAAAGCTCAGGCTTTAACTTGGTAGTAAGGTATATGGCGGTAGGGCCATCTGCCCCGCCAATTATGCCGATTGAA
Source organism: Clostridia bacterium (assembly GCA_017577715.1). Classification (GTDB taxonomy): domain Bacteria; phylum Bacillota; class Clostridia; order Caldicoprobacterales; family Caldicoprobacteraceae; genus Caldicoprobacter. The sequence continues at coordinate 120,483 of PKRC01000001.1, read as the reverse complement.
GCAGCAGCTTTGGGGTCAAATCCCAATAGCCTGGCCAGGAAAAAAGCTGCAAATATTCCCAGCTGGGCAGCAGCTCCCAACAGCAAGCTGCTGGGGTTGGCGATGAGCGGGCCAAAATCGGTCATAGCCCCAATGCCTAAGAATATGAGTGGAGGATATACGCCCAATTTGACACCCTGATAAAGATAGTACAGGAGTCCTCCAACCTCTTTTAGCTTCATTTCGCCGTTTACCATTTCATATTTGGGTTCTGCAGTCAACCCCGCCAACGGCAAATTGGCAAGCATCATACCAAAGGCTATTGGCAAGAGCAATAAAGGCTCATATTTTTTCTTTATAGCCAGAAAAATCAGAAGCCAAGATATGCCTAACATCAAGGCTTGCTTCCATGTTATGGCAGCAAAGCCCGACTCTCGAAGGAAATCCAGTATTACATCTCCCAATGGTTTCCCCATTACTTCACCTCCTACTACGTATATTACTGCAAAGCTACCAACACGTCATCCGTATTTACCGATGCTCCCTTGCTCACCTGGATGGAAACAACCTTGCCATCTCTGGGCGCCATGATCTCGTTCTCCATCTTCATAGCTTCAAGTATCAACAATACCTGTCCTCTCTTTACCTCGTCTCCAACATTCACCTTTACATCTAGTATTGTGCCGGGCATGGGCGCCTTTACCAGCTCAGCCCCGCTGGGTATGGGCTGCGAAGCTTGCTTTTGCTCGGCAGCCTTTTCTTGCTTAGGTGCTGCAGCAGCTTGAGACGCCGGCTGAGCAGCGGGTTGAGATGTCTGTGCAGCCGTTACTACAGGCGTGGGCTGCGTAACAGCACTTGCTGTCTGAGTTGACAACTCTTCCACTTCAACCTCATAGGATTTTCCGTTAACAGTTATGATGAATTTCCTCATACCTACTTCCTCCTTAAAATGATTATTTTTTTATAACCTGCTTGCTATTTGTTCTTGACGGCCGATCCTGTTCCATACGGGCGTTATGGCAGGAACTCGCCTTATGGACCTAACAACGATGTCATGGGTTGAACGATGAAGGGAAGCTGCAACGGCAGCAGCTATAACTGCCACCAGCTCCTCATCCTCTTCATCCTGACCTTGAAATTGAACAACGCTATCAACCGCATCGCTCTTCTCGACAGCTTTTAAAGTTTGGTCAGCTTCAGCTGTCCTTTGCGCTTTCGCGCTCCTATCGGTAAGCCTGTGCATCCCTTTCAATATGAACACCAAACCGATTAAAGCTACGAATACGGTCCCCATGCCGAGAACCATTACCTTTAGACTATCCCAAATGATACCCAACAATTTTATCCACCTCATTTCCCTCTAATCACACGGGCATATTGCCATGCTTCTTAGGTGGCCTATTTTCGCGCTTGCCTTCCAACATCTGGAGAGCGCTAATTAGCCTTGGCCTTGTAGCCTCGGGCTCGATAATGTCATCGACATAGCCGCGAGCAGCAGCCACGTAAGGATTAGCAAAGCGGTTGCGATACTCTTCGATCTTTTGTTGCCTCATCTCAATGGGATCAGCTGAATTCTCGATTTCTTTCTTGAATATGATGTTGGCAGCACCTTCAGGTCCCATTACGGCAATCTCGGCCGTAGGCCATGCCATTACGATGTCGGCCCCTAGATGCTTACTGCTCATGGCTATATACGCGCCACCATATGCCTTGCGCAAGATCACATTGATCTTTGGAACGGTTGCCTCCGAATATGCGTACAGCAGCTTTGCGCCGTGGCGTATGATGCCGCCGTGCTCCTGCTCCACCCCGGGCAAATACCCCGGAACATCGGTGAAGGTTATGATTGGAATGTTGAAGGCATCGCAGAAGCGCACAAACCTAGCGGCTTTATCGGAGGCGTTGATGTCCAGACAGCCAGCTAGCTCATTGGGTTGATTGGCCACGATTCCCACCGATCTGCCATTAAGCCGCGCAAACCCAACCACGATGTTGGGAGCATAAAGCGGTTGAACCTCAAAGAAATCGCCGTAGTCCACAACCTGCCTTATAACATCCTTTACATCATAAGCCTTATTGGGATTGTCAGGAATGATGTTGTTAAGCTCTGGTGCCAGCCTGTTAGGATCGTCCTGGCACTCGTAAAGCGGCGGGTCCTCCATGTTATTGAGGGGCAGATAGCTCAAAAGCTTCCTCACCGCGGCAAAGCACTCATCCTCGGTAGCGTTTATGAAGTGGGCAACGCCGCTCATCTTGTTATGGGTCAAAGCACCGCCCAAGTCCTCTGCCGTCACCTTTTCGCCCGTTGCCGCCTCAACCACCTGCGGACCAGTTATAAACATCTTGCTGCTCTTATCTACCATGAACACAAAATCGGTAAGGGCTGGAGAATAAACAGCCCCTCCGGCACATGGCCCAACTATCACCGAAATCTGCGGGACGACGCCGGAGGCCATGGTGTTGCGGAAAAAGATCTCGCCATAGCCGCTTAAGGCATCTATGCCTTCCTGAATCCTTGCCCCTCCCGAATCGTTGATGCAAATGATGGGACATCCCGTTTTCATGGCCATGTCCATTATCTTGGTAATCTTCTTAGCATGCATCTCACCCAGCGAACCGCCCATGACGGTAAAGTCCTGGGAATACAAATACACAGGCCTGCCGTCTATAGTGGCATAACCTGTTATCACGCCGTCAGCAGGCATCTTCATCTTATCCAGGCCAAACTCCACCGAGCGATGCTCCACAAAAGCATCCAGCTCGACAAAGCTACCTGGATCCACCAGCCGCTCAATCCTCTCGCGGGCAGTAAGTTTGCCGCTGTCGTGCTGCTTTTGAATCTTCTCCGGGCCACCGCCTTGACGAATGGCCAGCTTTCGGTCCTGCATAATCCTTATTTTGTCGTATGTACTCATCCAACACCCTCCAGATCCTTTAAAATTTTTGAAAAGAAAAAACTTTTGACCCAACTTCTTTTAATTCTACAAAAATACCTTTTTTCCTTCTTTTTTTCTAAAAATTTTTTATTTTAAATCTCTAATTTAAATCATCGGCATAACTATAGAACTATCTTAGCAGCCAATTATAGGGCATATTGGCTATTTTAAGTTCTTCATTTGTCCTATCGCCTCGATACACGATCCTATGCCAGGCCTACAACACCTGTACCCAGCATGCTACGGAACGAGGCTTTTAATACATCTATAACCTCTTTTAAGGACAACAAAACCTCTACTCGATAAAATACAAAAATCGTTTCAAAACGTTTTATCCGCAGCTCCTTTGCTCAAAAAACCACGACAAATCCAACACCATGCAGTAATTGGAATCATGGCCATCAAAGCGCTTAAATCCTATCCTCTCAAGGAGGCTTCTATTTTCAGGGTCCCCAGCAAAGAGCCTCTTGACTCCTTCCCTATCCAGTATATACGCCAGCGAACGAACCAGGCCATCCTCCAAAGATTCCTTATCAGGGCCAGGCAGCACCGCAATGCGCTGTATAAACGCGCTTTCATCCTGCCTATAGCCACTTATACCCCCTTTTATACGCCCATCCTCCTCAGCCACCACAGCAAACCTCTCACCCTGGCTCGATATCGTAATCAAAGAGCGCAGGCCTTCATTTAAGTATATCTCATCCAGGTCCTGAGGTTCAATCTTCCTGAAGGTTATCATGCTTTCGCCTCCACCAATTTTTTGAGCTGTATTATCTCATGCTCATCGAGGTATCGCCACTGTCCGGGCTTTAAGCCTCTAAGCACAAGATTCCCAAACCGCTCCCTCCTTAGAAATTTGACCGGGCAGCCAATGGCTTCAAACATCCGCCTTATCTGCCTATTCCTTCCTTCTTTCAATACTATCTTGAATGCCGAACTGTTGCCCTTCTGCCACAGCAACCTTATCTTATGGGCATGGGCAATGGCATCGCCTATATCGATCCCATCTATAAACTTCTGAATCTGGGACTTATAAGGGCGGCCTTCCACCACCACATAATATTCCTTTTCCACGCCGTACCGCGGGTGCATGAGCTTATTGGCCAGCTCGCCATCGTTGGTAAGCAATAATAGGCCCTCGGTATCGAAATCCAACCTGCCTACAGGATATACCCTGACGGGCTGACTCCCCAACAGCGACATTACGGTGGGCCTTTGGTGGGTATCCTTCACAGTGGTTACATATCCCCGTGGTTTATACAGGAGAATGTATACCTGCTTTGGTTCCAGCGAAATGGGTTTACCGTCCACCTTTACTTCATCCCTCTGCGGGTCCACCTTTACTCCCAGCTGGGTCACCACCTGGCCATTGACGGTAACCCTCCCCTGCTTTATCATCTCCTCGCATTTTCTGCGGGAAGCCACCCCACAATGAGCCATATATTTTTGTAGGCGCACGGGACATCTCCTCTCAATACAGGCACCAACCAAACTCACTTTATATATACCGATTTAATTTTTTTCAAGCAAAAATACAAGTTATAGTATACATCAAAGAGGATATAAAATAAAGGCGGCTTTTAGCCGCCTATTGCACATTTTGTTGTGTATGGGGACTACCTCCATTTTCCTTTTTGGATCCCATCAAGCTTTGTATGTCTTCCAGCAGCTGTGGGAGCATCTCGACAACTCGATCAGTTGGAGTGCGAAAACGGACAGGCAAAAGCCTGACCTTGCCGCCACCCACCACCAAAAACGCTACCGGATTCACGGATACGCCTGCTCCGGTGCCACCCGCAAAAGGCATGGACGACAAAGCTTCGCCTTCTACGCCACCCCTGCCCTGCTTCTGGTCTTTGCTCCCATCCCTGTATTCACCGCCTCCTGCCACGAAACCGAAAGAAACTTTGGATATGGGTATGATGACATTGCCATCTGCCGTCTCTACAGGATCGCCCACAATGGTATTTACATCTATCATCTCCTTGATGTTTTCCATAGTGGTCCTCATGATATTCTCAATCGGATGCCCTGACAATTCCTTCACCGCCCTTTATTTTTTCAGCTGTCTTTCGCATTCCAGCAATTATAATATATCTCAATTTAAGGGCTATTATGCAATTAAAGTGCAGCCGAAAAATCTCCCTATCAAACACCGGAGTTATATCCACCCTCTTTTTCTCAAAATAGTATCTGTTTTGAAGGTAAGAAAGCGCTATGTGCAGCAGAGAGATAAGGCTTCCGCATAGCAACGCCGTATGCGCGGCATCGCCGATACCCAGCCTGGCCCTCACCTCAAAATCCTCCACCCTGGCCTTCCCCTTGAGGATTTTGAAATATGGAGCATTTTGCCGCGTCTTTACCAGCACCTCCCTTATCAAGCTCACGATCTCCGCAGATATAGCTGTCTCACCCTGAGATGAAGGCTCTCCACTACCGGAAAGAGATGTGCGATCAACGCCTGGCTTTGTGTTAATGAATATCTTTTTTCGTACAATGCCTCCCAAAGCGTGTACAATCATGAATGCCTCATTGTGGCCGTTCTCTATTTTAAGGCTAATCTCTATACGTATGGTTGCCATGCTAGCCAACACCAGCACAACCAATACAGCCAGAATTATCCAAACGTATAAAGCCACAGCCACCCGCACTCCGTGCATTTTTTTCTAGTTTTTCACGCTTACAAAAAAAAATACACAGCACAAGAAATAAAGTCATGAGCCTTGCTGTTGCTCAAGAGGCGGCAAGTCATTGATATCCGACAATCCAAAGCTCTTCAAAAACAGTTCTGTAGTTCCATACAGCTTGGGCTTTCCCGGTGCGTCAAGTCTCCCTACCTCGCGGATCAAATTTTTTTCCAGCAGCACAGCAATGGCATGGTCACATTTTACCCCCCTGAGCTGCTCGATGTCAGCTTTCGTCACAGGCTGGTTGTAGGCAATGATGGCCAGGGTTTCAAGGCAGGCTCTGGAGAGCGGCTGCTCCTTGGTCGCACCGGTAAACTTGCGGATATACTCACCGTACTCAGGCCGAGTAACCAGCTGATATGCGTCGTTGATCCTTATAAGCTGTAATCCCCGTGGTTGCAAAGCATAGGCTTCAAGCATCTTTTCCATCAAACTCTGGGCGGCATCAACGTCTATATCCAACACCTCGGCAATACTCCTTACAGGTACTGGATCCCCTGCAATGAACAAAATCGCTTCTGCTATGGCCATCATCTGCTGTTCTTCCATTTTAACCCCTTCCTTTGAATGAAGATATCAGAAAATGGCCTGGATTGCTGCACCGCAACCCAGCCCCTGTTTACCATCTCAAGCAGCGCCAAAAAGGTAACCACAACGTACAGTCTGGAAAACTTCCTGCTGACCAGCTGAGAAAACAGCACCTTTCCCCGCCTTACAATTAAAGCCGCTAGCTGATTTATTCTCTCATGAAGCGATATGGGTTCTGGCTTAATGTTGCGGACGACCGTTTGGGACTGCTGAGAGGTATTCTTTTTATCAAGCAAGGCCATCATGGTCTGCGCTATGTCCTGCTTGGTCACGTTGGAAAACTTTACATCTTCAGCTGTATCTACCACTTCTTCTGGTAGCTTGCTGTACATGTTGGAATACACCATGTACCTTTCATGTAACCATTCACCGGCGTCTTTATACTTCTTGTATTGCTTCAACCTCTCGATCAACTGCTGCTGTGGATCGGGCTCTTGCTCCTCTGACTGCTGCACAGGCTTGGGAAGCAGCTTGCTGGACTTTATATGAAGCAAAGTGGCAGCCATGACCATGAACTCACTTGCTATGTCGATATCCAACGCCTGCATCTGGCTCAAATAGTCCATGTACTGCGCTGTTATCTCGGATATGGATATATCCTCTATGTTTATTTTGGCCTTGGCGATGAGGTGCAGCAAAAGGTCCAGCGGCCCTTCAAAAACTTCAAGCCTTACCTGATAACCCAAACCATTATTACCCCCTTCCCCTTATTGCAACAAAGAAAGCAAAAAGGTTTGCAGATGCATCAATTGCCGATATACGTATTGGGCAGGGGTATGCACCAGCAAATTGAATCCTCCCAACACCGCAAAGATGAACAAAATTAGCATGCCGTAGTATTCATAGTTCCAAAAAAATTTGACATTCCGACGATAAAATAGTTCCTTTATAATGTGATATCCATCAAAAGGAGGTATGGGCATTAAATTCAAAATAGCAAACACTATATTCAGCTGCACTACGCGGTCTATAATTCCAAGCACGATATCCCTATAGAAAAAAACAAATAGCTCGGCTACCATCAAAATTACCAAGGCTATGAGGGACAGCAGCATATTGGCCAGCGGCCCAGCAAAAGACACAATGACGCTGCCCCACTTTCGATTTTTGAAATTTGCAGGATTGACCTGTACTGGCCTTGCCCAGCCAAACCTAAATAGGGCAAACAGTATTAGTCCCAGCCAATCCACATGGGCTAAAGGGAACAGGGTAAGCCGCCCCTGATTTTTAGGAGTAGGGTCCCCCAGCCTATAAGCTGTAAGGGCATGAGCAAACTCATGGAAAGACATGGCCAAAAATACAGCCGGCAAGCTTAAAAGTACATCAACCCAGTTTATGTACAATTCAGACAACCTCCATTCTGCTCCATGATAGGTGCTTTTAAAACAGACAACCATCCATGGTTTTATTGTACATGATTAATTACCATTATGAAACCCTTAATCTGGATTTTCCCTTTCTTAAAATAAAAATGGGTCGGCACCTATGCTTTACCGACCCATTAAGCCTTCTGCAAAATTATGCAAATTCAACCGTCAATGAGATGAAGCGTTACTTGTTTTTTTGGCTTGCCGGTCTCCTAAGCCAGTTGTTAAATATTCTATTGAAATAATCGAACACGCCGGCAACCTCTACTGATTCTCCTGCCAGGATGTCCACTTTTCCAACCTCTTTGCCGTCCTTCTTAACCGTCAGTATCCCAATCTTTTGTCCCTCACGGATGGGGGCCTTCAAGGGAGCGGAAATCTGTACCTCCTTGGCAAACTCCTTTGAATCGCCCTTGGTAAGCAGCAATGACAAGTTATCGGCCGCCACTCCCATTATCCTGCTGGTTTTTCCTCCCGTTACAGGTATTTCGTTTTGGACGATCTGACCTTTCCTAACCACCATAACCGACTCGTAATTGGCAAAACCGTAATCCAAAAGCTTGCGAGCTTCATTGAACCTGATCTGGGATGTGGGCGCTCCCAATATAACGGCTATAAGCCTTAAGTTTCCGCGCTTTGCAGTAGCCGAAATACAATGGCCAGCCTCCTGGGTATAGCCCGTCTTGATGCCATCGCAGCCTTCGTAAAACCTGATAAGCCTATTGGTATTGACCAGCATGGTCTTGCCATCCCTCATGTAATCCAACCATATGGTACTCCACTTGAAAAAGAGGGGATGCTTCAACAGCTCCCTACTCATCAGAGCGACATCATATGCGGTGGTATAATGGTTTTCTGCAGGCAGGCCGGTGCAGTTGACAAAATTGGTATTTTTCATTCCCAATTGCTGGGCCCGCTCGTTCATCTTCTGCACGAACAGCTCATGGCTGCCGTATATCTTTTCAGCAAGGGCAACGCTGCCGTCATTGGCCGACGCTACTATTATGCTCTCCAGTATGGTGGATACCGGAAAGGTCTCTCCAGCCTCTAAAAATACGGTAGAGCCGCCCATGCTAGCAGCATACGGGCTGACATGTACGGGATCATCCAGCTTTAACCTGCCCTCCTCAATGGCTTCCATAGCCAAAAGAAGGGTCATTATTTTAGTTATGCTGGCTACAGGAAGCTTTTGGTGAGCATTTTTCTCATACAGCACGGTACCCGTTTCATAATCCATAAGTAGCGCCGCTTTAGCCTGTATATTAAAGGGAAGCTCGGTTGCCGGTTGCGCAGCCACAGCCACCCCAAAAGGCATAATGGCGAAGATTGCGGTCAGCAGCCAACAAACAACGGCCCTTTTTAATGTGCTCAACGCGATCCCTCCTATGCATCACATCTTTATCTAGGATTAGGTTTTCCATCGAATAGAAGGGTTATGCACATCAAAAAGCGCCGTCAGATTGGCTTATGCCTGTTTTTGCCAAACAGTCGTATTAACGGTCGCCATCGTCATATTTTTGTAATAAAGCCCAGCAAGAGCCTGGCAAAATCCTTGGCCGCTCGTTCGGCTGTTTCCATGACCTCTTCATGGGTTAAAGGCTTGTCCAATATCCCTGCAGCCATGTTGGTGATGCACGAGATGCCCACAACCTTTAGACCAGCATGGACAGCGGCTATAACCTCAGGTACAGTGGACATGCCAACCGCATCTGCACCCAGCACCCGCAGCATGTGTATCTCAGCCGGCGTCTCATAGCTAGGGCCTGGCATCATGGCATAAACCCCTTCCCTGACTTTAAGCCCCATCTCCTTTGCAGTATCCATAACAAGGCGCCTTAAGCTGGGGTCATAAGCATAGGTCATATCGGGGAATCGGGGACCAAGGTCGTCCCTATTCCTTCCCCTCAATGGGTTGACGCCCGATACGTTTATGTGGTCTTTTATGACCATCAGATCGCCGGGCGAAAACTCAGGATTTATTCCCCCTGCCGAATTGGTAACGATGAGGATCTGTATACCCATGACCTTCATGGTGCGAACGGGCAGAACCACCTGTTCCATATCATAGCCCTCGTAGTAATGAAACCTCCCTTGAGCAGCTATTACCTTTTTACCCTGGCATCGGCCGACCACAAATCGGCCTTTGTGGCCCGGCACGGTGGTCTTAGGAAAACCGGGTATATCCTTATAATCAATGAAGATGGGGTCCTCTATGGCCTCCACCACATCTCCCAGGCCCGACCCCAGTATCAATCCCACCTCAGGCTGTATTTTGACCTTTCTTTGAACGAATTCAGCAGCATTTTTGTACACGCATCCCACCTCTCACCATCGCCTATTTGACTACATACCGCTGCTATCGGCTGCTTCAAACCTATTTTATTTATTTCGATAAAAAGGCTATGAACTCCTTCATTTTAAACATATTTGCAAACAAAAATTTGAAGACCAAGGGCACCACAAAAGCCTCAAACAGGCTGCTTATAAAAAAAGCCATGATGATAAGCACAAATTTGAAAGTGTAAGGAGCTATTCTCCGCATCCTCATTTGCTTTAGGTGGGGCAGCTTTCTTATCTTGAACCTCTCTATTCCAAATTGCACAGCCAATACGCCCATAATCACAATGCAAGGTATATGGATAAACGATTGCGGTAAGATGCACACAAGCACCATAAAAAGTCCGTTCAGGGCATAGTAGTCAATCAAAAAAGCAACGGTAAAGCCAAGGAAAAAACCTCTGATCCCCACCGTTAACGGCACCAGGGGAATGCTCAAATAAGTCAGTCCAAACAACCAGATAAAAAAAGCGGTCTGAAGGTTCTGTAGCAAAGCCTTTATGAATATAATGGTTCTATCCACATGGGGCTGATTGCCAATGATATACGAATATCCCTGCAGGTAATCGGCCAGATACATCCTCTGCTCAGGGCTGATGGAACCGACCGTGAATCCCCCGGCAGCCACCCCAGTGATGAAGGCAAATATTATAAGCAGGTAAAGGACTATATTCTTCCTTATGTGGAGCATTATATGGGTTTTTATCTTAGATGAGTTCAATTAAGCTATCCCCCCGAGGACTTTTGTGAATATTTGTCCTACTTGATAACTATGAACCTCGAGGAGAATTTATAACCCGTCCTTTTCGATATCACGACATCGTATTTGGAGCACCTGGGTCAAACCATAGCGCGCTGCCGCTCCTAAAGCATAAAAAAAATAGGGCTCCTCATCGATACCCCTGCCCATGGTGGTGGGAGCAAGGCCATAATGCTTTAAAGCTTTCCTTATATCGCTGCCGCTTAAAAAGACGGCTCTGTACTTGGCCAGCAGACGGCTATCTTCAAGCTGCTTTATAACCCTCCTTAGCTTTGATTTATCCATTAAAGGCAGCACGAGAGGGATGGGATGATGGATGATGTGCTTTAGCACCGTAATGGAATGGTGGCTTATCCCTATGTGGCGCTCCCTGGCATCGCCAAATCCCAGCCGCGGTATGTACAATACGTTTCCCCCCAAGGCTGCCACCAGGTTGACATATAGTCCCAGCTCTAGACCGCTAAACCCAAAGGTGGTACCGGTCCCCAGTATGCCCGGCCCCATAGCCACAATGGCCACATCGCAGTTGGCGACGTTAAGAGCAGCCTTCAAAGCGGTATATATGTTTACGCACTCATAGTCCCCACCAAAGGCATTGCCCGAGGTAACGGTAACATCCAGCAAGCCTTTCCTTTTGAGCAGGCCGACAATTCGGCTGAAGCTTATGGGCAACGCGCCATGGTCGGTCATTATATACGCAATGGATACTTTGCCCTCAGAAAAGTATTTCAGATAGGCGCATAAGGGGGCCAGCATGCTGTGCAGCTCTCCAACGTACACCAGCTTTCCCCGGAAATCAATGGGCTGGTTATAGTGGGCATGATGCGGACTTTCTTCCTCCTCGGACAGGAGAATCTGCATTTGAAGGGGAGTGTATTTCAGCTTCATGCCGTGACCTTTGCTGACAAAAGCTCTATCCCTCATGTTGAGGTTGCACACCACGAAGTGATAGCCCCCTGTGCCCAAACCAAGGCTGCATGCGGTGGTGTTGACCAGCACTTCATCGCCTACCTCAACCCATCCCGTCAACGGCGCATACACCACTGCCAGCTTATGGGGGTGATGGATATCCAGCCTGACGACCATTGTACCCCTCTCATCGCTCTCTACTATCTCCTTTACAACACCTCTTTTAAGCTCTATCCATACCGGTATCCTCATCCGCCTTTACCCTCCACAATTGATCGATAAACCGCAGTGCGGGAATAGACTCTATGAATTTCGATAAAGAGCAGTACTCAGCTATGGCATGAATTGACAGCAGCAGCACCGACATTATAGCTGCGGTCACCAGCGTTATGGATTTGACGGCATAAAGCCCGGCTATCCCGCCCAAAAGGTTTGCCCCGGCATCCCCCAGCATGTATTTCTCCTCCATCTCGCCCTTCATATAGAAGGGCAATGCGGCCATAACGGGGATCAGCATCCATACATTCGAGAAACCTCCCAAAATCACAAGGGCGATAGCCACCAGAAGAAAGGCTTTTATTGCCCGTCCAGGCCTTAAATCCATAAGATTTATAAAATTTACTAGCAGCGAAAATAACAGGGCATAAATTCCCCACGCTATTAGCCTTTTATGGTAATAGGCTGTTATAAATAGCCCCAACAAGGCCGATATCACGAGCTTGACTACCCCCGTAGATATCCTGCCCCTGATGAGTTCCCCAATATGGCCCTTTATACCCTTTATAGCGGTATCTCCCACTGCATCGTCTATGAAGCCCACCAAGGCCAGCGATGTGACAACTGCTAAAAAAGCCACATGTTCCGGCTCAATTCCCGCGAACATAAACGGAATGATGCCCCAAAGGCATGGAAAGATAAAGCTCAACCCCATGGATGTGGTGACAGGCTGCCCCCTATAATTCCTTACCATCATCCCTCCACCTTTAAGCATTTTAAAGATGCTGGGCATAAAAAGCCTTGCAGCAAAACAGGACAGCGCCAGCGATACCATTTGATCAATCAATCCCATAAGCCTTTTTCACTCCCACCTTTTCCCACAGCTTGGACATCAAAACAACGAGTATATCCCTAAACTGCCTTGCCCTGTGCAACACCCCTGCAAGATCAAAGCCCGTAACGCGATGGTCCATCTCAACATCCACCTGGCATATCCTAAAGCCGTGGTTGAGCAAATCCACCGTCATACCAAATTCTACGCCGAACCTTTTGTATTTGAAAAATTGAGGATTTATGAGTTCTCTCCTAAAAGCGCGCTGGCCCGAAAGCACGGCATCGAAATCCTTCCCAGTCAAAAGCCGTATCCCCATTCTGGATAGGCCCTTGACCAATCCAAAGCCGTGCCTGCCGGGCAGGCTAGGAAATCGCGCAATGGTTACATCGGCCCTTCCTTCCATGATGGGCTGTATCAGCTTTGCCGCCTCAACGGCGCTGTCCCCCAGGTCGGCATCCAATATGAGCACAATGGGGCTAGATATGGCTTTCAAGCCCTGACACAGGGCATAGCCCTTACCATGGTTCCGCGCCAGCTTTATAAGGCTTGCGCCTTCCCTCATAGCGACCTGAGCGGTATTGTCGGTGGACCCGTCGTCCACCACCACAATCTCACGAACTAGGTCGAGGCTTTTTATTGCCCTTATAGTGCTACCAATGCGCTGCTCCTCGTTATATGCTGGGATGACCACTCCTACACCTGAGCAGTCCATCTGATATGCCTCCTTCACATGGCAAGATGCCCCACTATACTACTCGGGCCTGTTGGCCTCCAATATCGATATCAGTGCCAGCTTGCCGTAAAGGGTATCCACATCCCTGACTGTCGAAACCCCCAGTTCTTCGTACTCCGAAACGGCGCTCTTCTCCACTGAGGATGGCTCCACCGCCACAACGGGCAACCCCATGTTGAGGGCCGTCTGAATGAGCACAACATCAAGACCATTTTCTTCCGAGAACTGTGCCTGTGCGTCCTTTCCGTTGCTACTTAAGATGATCACATCACAGCTTTGCTCGATATCACCGGAAGCTTGAATCAGGCGCATCTCCTTCAATCGAAGGGATAGCGGCGTAAAGGTCCCCTCTATGAGGCTTGAGACCAGCGCATCGGCAACTATGCTGTGGAGGTCATTCCTCCCCATATCATCGCCATCATTCTGTAAAAAAGTTACCAGCGCCGTGCCCAAATCCTGCCTTGCATATAAATCGGCCCTGACGGTTATATTGGAGCCCACCGTTGCTCCTGCCGACCTCAAAAGCTGTATCAAATCAGGGGAGATGGTGTCCTGACCGAAGCTTATAATCGAAACCTTAAGGCCCTGCAATCTATCCTCTATAAGCCGGGAAAACAGGTATTCAGATGTAGATTCAGCCTGAGCTTTCTGTTCTTCTAGGACAGCCAGGCTTTTTTTTAGCATAGCAGCCTCATTTCTTAAAGATTCAAATTCGCTTTCTATTTGGCGGATGATGAGCTCCTGCTGATTTTCCAACACGTTATTGTTTTCAAGCGTTATGCCGATCAAAATCCCCAGTCCAAGCGCAAGAAATATTCCGATGAGCAGGATGACGTAATATTTAAGATGCAACATGGTCCTCCACCTACTACAGACCGAATAATAGCTTTATACGAAGCGCTATCAGTTGGTATAAATCTTGAATTTGCGGCGACATGCGCGTTATGAGCAAGATGGGAAACATGGCCGCTGCAAATATGGCAACTATATAACCGGGCTGTATGCGGTTTTTATATAGCTCACTGACGCCTTTGGCATCAACAACTTTGTATCCCACCTTCATCCTCACTAAAAGAGTACTGGCCATTCCCTTTCTTCCTTTTTCAAGGAAGTCCACCATACTATTATGGCTGCCCACCATGACTATGAGCTCCGCTTTATTCTCATACGCCAGTATCATAGCCACGTCCTCGCTGGTGCCCGGAAATGGAAAGGTAACCGCTTCAAGCCCCAACGCTCGTATTCGTTCCATGCCGGGGCAACGCCCATCGGGATAGGCATGTACCACTATTTCCCCACAGCTTTTCAAACAGCGATCGCTGACGCTGTCCATATCGCCTACTATTATGTCGGGTTTGTAGCCGAACTCCAGCAATGCGTCTCCTCCCCCATCCACCCCGATCATCACGGGACGTACCTCATCTATATACGCGCGTATAGCCTTTAAATCCTCAATATAGTTCCTACCCCTTGCCACTATGAGCACATGTCGATTCTCCATCTTGACCTTGAGGGGGGGCACCTTTACGGGGCCGATCACCATATCCTTTTCCCTTTCAGCATAATCCAAAGTGTTATCGATAAATTCGCGGAGTACTTCCCATATGTTTTCGCTGGCTTCCTTCATCTTCCCTTCCACTTCATCCTTAGCCAGAAACTTGACGTTGCACAAATACCTGCGGTTCACCCACAGCCCCTTATCGTCTATTTCTAAATAATCCTCATCCTGAATATACTCAAAAGCTTCCTTGCCGATGTTGTCGATAATGGGTATACCTGCCTCTAAAAGTACTTTAGGTCCCTGGTTTGGATACCGCCCGCTTATGGATAAAGCCCCATTAATGACGGCCTTCACCCTTTTTTCTACCAGATGTAGGGCTGCTACCTCATCCAGGTCCTGATGGTATATCACCGCTATATCCCCTGGCATAAGCCGGCCAATGAGGTTTTTGGTACGTTTATCCTTTTTTGCCCGACCTTTTATCATAAGCTAAACACCCTCAGCTGATACCATTCAAAAATCAATATCCATACATATATGGTTTACATTACCACATTAAATATACGTGCACAAAAAAAATAAGGCAGCGAAAGATCGCTGCCATCCATTTAATGCCGTTTTATCAAATCAGTAAACCGAAGATTTTAACTGCAACCTCAGCCGGTCAGCTATCATGGCGATGAACTCTCCGTTGGTGGGCTTGCCCTTTTCATCATGCACTGTATACCCGAATATCTTGTTTATGGTCTCTATGCGACCTCTATTCCAAGCCACCTCGATAGCATGGCGTATTGCCCTTTCCACTCTGCTGGGGGTGGTATTAAATTTTTTGGCAATCATGGGATAAAGCTCTTTAGTAATTCCTCCTAGAAGGTCCATATTGTTCATCACCAACAGTATGGCTTCCCTCAAATAATGATAGCCTTTAATATGAGCCGGCACCCCTATCTCGTGAATGATGTTGGTGACATCGGCCTCAATTGAAGACCTTCTCTCATTGGTGCGCCTGTTCAATGGAAGGATGGAAGCCTGAAAACTCTGGGGTGACTGGTCGACGGAAAATACAGGCGCTCCCATCTCGGGCGAGAGGCCCCACACCACTTCGCGGATCCTTTTTGTAAACACTTCCATATCAAAGGGTTTAACCATGTAGTAATCGGCCCCCAACGCAACGGCCCGCTGTGTAATCTTATCCTGTCCCACCGCCGAAAATACGATAATTTTAGGCAGTTGCTCTAATCCCAACTCATTCAACCGTTCCAAAACCCCCAGACCATCGAGATGAGGCATTATGATATCAAGGATGATTACATCAGGCTTTAACTTGGGAATCATCTCTAGAACTTCCATTCCATCGCTGGCTACTCCAACCACTTCTATATCATCCTGCTTTTCCAAATATTTGGTGAGAATATCGCAGAATTCCCTGTTATCATCTGCTAATAGCACCTTTATACTATTTTTCATTTCAAAATACCCCCCGTATACAAACTCCGACCCTCTTACTCTTAAATTTCTATTCGACACCTGCAAAAAAATTCCTGCCCGTACATCAAAAAACAATTGTCGGTTTACTACTTTTTTTGCCAAATCAACCTTCAACAGGAAACTCCAAACCTTTACATTAATCGATGATTTTCTGGCACTCCTCCAGCATCCATTCTATGAATATGCCGTATCCCCTCTTAGGATCGTTGACAAATACATGGGTAATGGCCCCCACAATCTTGCCATCTTGAATAATTGGGCTACCACTCATTCCCTGTACAATTCCTCCCGTCCGCGCCAGCAGTTCCGGATCCGTAATCTCTATCACCATTCCCTTGGAGCTGGGATGCTGTTGAACATTTACCTTGACTATGCGAATTTCAAACTCCTTTACTCCCTCTTCATCCACTGTAGTCAGTATGCTTGCTTTGCCAACCTTCACATCGTACTGGGAGCATATGGGCAAAGGCTCATCATAATAAAGATCAGATAAAGGGCCATACACCTTGCCGTATATTCCGTACGGGGTATTGCGCAGTATATTGCCTATGGCTTTTTGCTTGCTCGAAAATACGCCCCTCAGTTCTCCTGGTTCACCGCGCTTGCCCTGTTTTACATCTATTATGGTGGATTGCACTATTTCGCCATTTTTTACCGACAGCAAAACGCCGGTGTCGATATCTGTAATAGCGTGACCCAAAGCGCCAAAAAGTCCGGTATCAGGATCGTAAAATGTAAGGGTACCAACCCCGGCAGTGCTGTCCCGTACCCAGATGCCCAGCCTGTATTTAGAATCGTGCATATCTTTAACCGGCACTATATTTGTCTTAAATATGGTATTGCCCCTTCTTACTTCCAGCTCAAGTCCCTTTTCCTTGACCTGGTTGACCAACTTAGAAAGGTGGTCTGCATTTTCCACCTCAATGCCGTTAACCTTTTCTATCACATCCCCAGGCCTCAAACCAGCTTCGCTGGCAGGATAATGGATAAAACCTTCGGGATCTATGACCTCGGATATGCCAACCACCAGTGCTCCCTGAGTATACATGGAAACGCCAATGGAATTGCCGCCGGGAAATATCTTCTTAACCGGTTGCACCTTTACCTTCATCTGTTTGATAGGGATGATGCCAAAGAGCTTGAATATAAGCTCAGCGCTGCCTTCATTTACCGTCTGTATGGTCAAAGGTCGCGCCATGTTATAATTAGGCTGATCCTTCAAAGAATTACCGTTGAACTTTAGCACATTGACGTTGTCAGCCTCAATTTTTACCGTAAGCGGTAATCCGATGTTGAGAATGTGAGCATCGCCTTCAAAAATTAGAAGCTCTGAGGGTATATTCTTAAAGTTTTGGATCCATGGAGAATAGTTTATGAACAAAAATATCAATGCCAAAAATATTCCTACCAGTTTCCTAGTTCTATATCTCTCCATAGTTGCCACATACTCCTGTCCTATTTGCTTAAATTAAGATTCATAAACTTAAGTTAACCTCAAAAAATGCGAATTATTCAAAACATGAAAGAACAAAAAAAGACAAAAAAAAAAGGGCCATTGGCCCTTTTTACCCGCTTATCGCCCCTTTGACCTTGCGCGCTGTGTCAATCAGCTCCTGAGCGTGTTTCAGCCCTATGTGGCTGACTTCCGCTCCTCCTATTAACTTGGCTATTTCCATCTGGCGTTCTTGGTCATCCAACAGGTGAACCTGCGTCACAGTGCGCCCATCGTAGACTTTCTTCTCGATCCTGTAGTGTTTATCCGCCATGACGGCAATCTGAGGCAGGTGGGTTATGCATATCACCTGATGGGAGCGCGATAGCCCGTTTATCTTTTCAGCCACCACGCTGCCTATCCGCCCGCTTATCCCCGTATCTATCTCATCAAAGATCAGAGTGGGTATATCGTCCTTTTCAGCCAGTACCGTCTTGAATGCCAGCATTACCCTGGACATTTCCCCGCCCGATATGATTTTGGCCAGCGGCTTAAGGGGCTCCCCGGGATTGGGCGATATCAAAAATTCGACGCTGTCAAACCCCTGAGGGGTAATGCGGCTTAAAACCGACGTTTTAAGCCGATCTTCATCGGTACTGCTTACATCGGGACTCGATATATCTACTGCGAACCTGGTCCTCTCCATCCCCAATTCCTTAAGCTGGGATACCAGCTGCCCTTCAAAGGCCTTGGCCACTTCCCTTCTTTTACGGGAAAGCTGAAGGCAAACTTCTATTAGATTGGAAAAAACCTGGTGCTCCTGCAGCTTCAACTCTTCTAGCTTTTCCTGGCCGCTTTCAATGGTAAGCAGCTGCTGTTCTAGCTTTTCTTTAAGCTCCAAGATCTCTTCGATAGTAGAACCATATTTTCTTTTCAAGGAATTTATCAACGCCAGGCGAGCCTCAATCTCATCCAGCCTGCCAGGGTCATAATCAAAGCCGTCCCTGTAATTCCTTATCCTGTCTATGACGTCCTCTAATTGGTAATATATGTTTTCCATATCCTGAGCTATACGCGCAAAGTCTTCGTTATACTGGGCTATTTGAGCAAAACGATCTCTTATGATAGCCAGCTGATCAATTACCGACGTCCCTGTAACACTGCCCGAATACAAGGCATCATAGGCATGGTGAACTACGCCCATGATCTTTTCGGCATTCTGCAACAAAGAGCGTTCATTCAGTAGCTCGGTATCCTCTCCCGTTTTGAGGTTGGCCGCTGCAATCTCGTTTATCTGGTAGTTTAGAAGGTCCTTCATGCGTTCTCCATCTCTTTCGAGCTTTATGAGTTCCTCAATCTCACGCCTTATAGCTCTCCACTGGGAATACAGATACCCTACCCGCTGTTTGAGCACAGCTACGGCATCTCCGCCCAGGCGGTCCAAAATTTCGATATGGTAATCGGGATTTAATAGTGACTGATGCTGATGCTGTCCATGTATATCCACCAGGTACTGCCCTATCTCCTTCAAAATAGAAAGGGTTACCATCTGGCCATTTACGCGGCATACGTTTCGGCCGCTGCGGGAAAGCTGGCGCATCAGCACCAAGGTACCGTCATCTTCCATCGGAATACCGTACCGCTCCAGGACGGACGCTACTTTTTCGGGATGTTTTAAACAAAACAAACCCTCTACCTGGGCGTGGTCCTTTCCCGTCTGAATGAGGTCCCTGTCAGCCCTTTCGCCCAACATTAAACCTATGGCATCGACTATGATGGACTTCCCGGCACCCGTCTCACCGGTGAGAACGTTGAATCCCTCGCAGAATTCGATTACCAGGTTATCGATGAGAGCCACGTTTTGTATGGACAAGTGGCTAAGCATGAAGGCACCCCCATACCTGTCATCAAAAACGACATAAATCTCCCTCAACTGGTATAGCGGCTCAACTTTTTAAAGCGTTCCACTACGTCCTTTGCTTTAGCGGCATCCCTTACCACAACCAGAATGGTATCATCCCCAGCTACGCACCCCAAAATTTCGGGCCAGTTAAGCGCATCTATAGTCGCCGCTGCAGCCTGCGCGTTGCCCGAAAGGGTTTTGACCACGATCAAATTGGAAGCGTAGTCTATGGAGGTAACCGACTCCACAAAGACGCGTATCATCTTTTCCCAGTTTTGGGAATCCATCTTGCTCATGGTGGCATACTTATAAGTCCCCGCAGGAGTAAGAACTTTTATGAGCCGTAATTCCTTTATATCCCGAGATACGGTAGCTTGAGTAACGTCAAAGCCGTGGTTTCTAAGCTCCTCGGCCAGCTCTTCCTGCGTCTCAATGTCCTTTTGCTGTATAAGTTCCAGTATTTTGGCATGGCGCTGCAACTTCATCCCTCTATCCCCCCTCCTGCCTCTGGTAAATCCGACAGCCGTTCTGCCATCTTATCCCTCAATAGGTTAAAAAAGCTGCGCCGACGTATACGTACAAGCCTGGTCTCAACCTCTGCTTTAGTTATAACTATGTTATCCCCTTTATGTACCGGCACCCCCTCCTGCCCGTCCACCGTTAGCAGGACATCGCGGCTTTTATCGGCCACTTCAATGCGGATCTCATCCTTACTATCGGTGACGATGGCTCTTGCATTCAAAGCATGGGGACATATGGGCGTAAGCAGCAGGCACTCCATCTCAGGATTGATTATAGGGCCACCTGCAGACAGGGAATAGGCTGTGGAACCGGTAGGGCTGGATACCAAAACCCCATCTGCGGGGTAGTACCCCACAAACTCGTCATTGATGTACACCTTTAGGTGAATGATCCGAGCAAAGGAGGCTTTGGCAATGGCTATATCGTTTAAAGCCACCAGCTCGCGTATTTCCATACCCTGGCGCACCAGCTTTGCCTTGAGCATCATGCGGCGTTCAATGTAATAGTTACCTTTTAGAATGGAATCCAGTGCCAGCCCTATGTCCGAAACCTCTATTTCGGTGAGAAATCCCAGCCTACCCATATTTATACCCAAAACAGGCAGGCCATACTTGCAAGCCTGCCTGGCTGCTCTCAGCAATGTACCATCTCCACCCAGCACAAATATGAAATCCGAAAGGCTGTAAAAGCTTTCTTCTTCGACAGCCTTTCCAACATTTATAATCCGGAAAACTTCAGGTAAGACAAGGGGCTGCATTCCTTTTCGCTGTATTTCCCTTACAATAGCACTGGTCTGAACCCCATCCGGGTCTTTGGAAAAATTGGGCACAATACCGATGTTTTTCACACAGCACCTCCTCACTGGCCATGCAACAGCTCCTTATGGGCTTCTTCAACTACCTTTTCCACCTTTTGTGCCGTCACATATATGAACGGAGAGGCAGTAGCTTTATGCAGATGAGCTAAAAACTCGATGTTACCCTCCGGACCGGTAATAGGGGAATAGGTAATGTCGTATAGCGTAAGGCCAAGCTCCTGGCACGTATCTATAAATCCTAAAAGGACTTCTGTATGAACACGGGGATCTCTCACTATTCCCTTTTTGCCCACCTTTTGCCTTCCCGCCTCAAACTGCGGCTTGATGAGGGCTATGATATCGCTATCCTCCTGGACTATCTCCTTCACTACAGGAAGTACGAGCTTTAAAGATATAAACGACACATCTATCGTGGCTCCCTGAATTGGCTCGTCGAACATGTCTGCGGTAACGTACCGGATGTTGGTTCGCTCCATTACCACCACCCGCTGGTCCTGCCTCAACTGCCAGGCCAGCTGCCCATATCCCACATCTATTGCATACACCTTTTTGGCCCCGTTCAAAAGAAGGCAATGGGTAAAACCTCCCGTTGAAGCCCCCACGTCCATAAATACCTTCCCCTCAACGGACACTCTAAAAACTTGAAGAGCCTTTTCCAGCTTCAGGCCACCACGGCTGACATAAGGGATTGGATCTCCTTTTATGGTAACCTCTTCATCGATCCTCACCAAGGTGCCAGGCTTATCCACCTTTTTATTGCCTACGTATACAAGCCCCGCCATTATAGCGGCCTTTGCCTTCTCGCGGCTCTCTATTAAATTTCTTCTGACCAACAGCACGTCCAATCGCTCTTTAGAAGTTGACATAAGCCCTCTTTCTATATCCGCTCAAAAATTTCTTTATTTTAAATGCTACGCTGTGTGAATCAAGTCCCAGCTCGTTGAGCAAGCGCTCCACCGAACCGTGGGGGACAAAGCTATCATTTACTCCCAAATTCATCACACACACTGGTAGTTGATGGGCAGCAACAAACTCGTTTATGCTGCTCCCGAAACCTCCCTGAAGGACGGTATCCTCCAGGGTAATCCATCTGACTATGCAATTTGAAATATCCATAAGCAGCTGTTCATCCAGCGGCTTGATAATCCTTGCATTTACCACACAAGTGCTTATGCCATCCCTTCTGAGGATGCTGGCAACTTCCAAGGCCACCTTTAACATCCTGCCAAAGCTAAATATGCAACAATCGCTCCCATTAACCATGGTTTCCCACTTCAAGCCTTCCAGCGGCTTTACAGGAGACGCATCATCTATCCCAGTGTTGCCTTTGGGATAACGAATGGCTACCGGTCCTTCCATGGTCAAGGAATAATCCAGCATCTCCTTAAGCTCGACTATATTCTTGGGAGCCATCACGGTGATGTTGGGTATATGTCGCAGGTAGCTTATATCGAACACCCCGTGATGGGTTTCACCATCCTCGCCTACTATGCCGGCCCTATCGACTGCCAGCACCACTGGAAGATTTTGAAGACACACATCGTGGAGTATCTGGTCGTAGGCCCGTTGCAAAAATGTAGAGTAAATAGCCACATATGGCCTAAAACCGTTAGCCGCCAGCCCCGCAGCCATCGTGACGGCATGCTGTTCTGCGATGCCTACATCAAAAAAGCGATTGGGAAATCGCTTTTTAAACTCAATCAGGCCGGTACCTTCAGGCATGGCCGCCGTAATGGCTACAATCCTTGGATCCTGCTGGGCCATCTCCACCAAGTGTTGACCAAAAGCATGGGAAAAGGTAACCTCGCCTTTTACGCTTATCTCGCCGCTGTGCACGTCAAAGGGAGGAACCCCATGAAACAGCTCGGGATTTTTTTCGGCAAAACCATAGCCCCTCCCTTTCTCGGTGACCACATGGATGAGTACAGGCCCTTCCACCATGGTAGCTCTCTTCAACACGTCAATTAGAGCTGCCAGGTTATGGCCGTCAATAGGCCCTATATAGGTAAAACCCATCTGCTCGAAGAACATTCCCGAAATCAAGAGATATTTAAAGCTGTTTTTGAACTTTTCAATTAAATTGGCAAAATATTGACCCATCCGCGGGATTTTACGTAGCAGCGAATTTATCCCCTTTTTAACCCTGGTATATCTGGGATTTGATCTGACCCTTGATAGGTAAGCAGCCAAAGCGCCTACGTTTTCGGATATGGACATCTCGTTGTCGTTTAATATAACTATGAGGTTGGTCTTGGAATGGCCAGCATCGTTTAAGGCCTCAAAAGCCATACCTCCGGTTAGGGCACCATCGCCGATCACCGCTATTACGCTGTACTTTTCATTCTTTAAATCCCTGGCACGGGCCATGCCCAGCGCAGCCGAAATAGAGGTGCTGCTATGCCCCGTATCAAACACATCGTGCACGCTTTCCTTGCGCTTTGGAAAACCGCTTAATCCCCCAAACTGGCGCAATGAATCGAACTGATCTCTTCGCCCCGTTAGTATCTTGTGCACATATGCCTGGTGTCCCACGTCCCAGATGATCTTATCAAAGGGGCTATTAAATACGTAGTGAAGTGCAATGGTCAGCTCCACCACACCGAGATTTGAAGCCAAGTGCCCTCCCGTCTTGGACACTTTATCCAGCAGAAATCGCCTTATCTCTTCGGCCAGCTGCTTTAGTTCTCCTATATTTAAACGCTTCAAATCCTTAGGCGAGTCAATGCATTCTAGCAGCGGATATCTGCCCATCTAATTCTCTCTCGCTTTCATAACTGCATTGCCTTTAGAATTTTTCTTGCCGTTCAGCACGTCTATCTTTTCATTTAACAATGACAAAAAGTATGCCGTATAATACACCACTTTATCGCAATTGGTGATGGCAAAGCTTTTACCCAGAGCCTTGCCCGCCACCGTAAGGGCAGCGATCAAACTACTTATTATTATGCTCAAGAGACTTTCTTCCAATGTCGTGAAGTCTGTCCCAATAATTTTCAAGGTCAATACGCCGCCAGCAGCACCGCTGATAATTCCGCAGATGTCGCCCACCACGTCGTTACAAAAGCTGCTGACCTGGTCAGCTTTCCTTATAAGGCGTATAGCTTCCTTGGCTCCGCGTATTTTTTTGGACGCCATAGACACAAAAGGCACCTCAGAGGCAGATGTCACTGCGATGCCTATTATATCAAAAACTATGCCTATTAATATGATTACGAATAAGATTAATGCTGCTACTATTAAGTTACTCATCCTTCGAATGGTGGCTTCTGAAATAAAGCTAAACGCACATGCAATGACAAACGTCAAAACGAAGACCTTTCTTGCCCATCCATTGTTGCATTTTTTGCCATTTTTACCATTCTTGCCATTCTTACCATTCTTGCCATTCTCGTCATTTTTACCATTCTTGTTATTTTTCTGATCTTTTATTCTTGCCCTTTTTTTAGCATTAATACTCTTATATGGATCTCCATCATCCTTGGACAAGTGGTATGCACGCTCCCTATCAACTAACTATATGTATATGTACCGTGGTGGTGATGTGTTGGGTAGACTTTGCGGCTTAAGGTCCAGTAGGATTTCCCGGCAGGGTACTTCCCGTCGCCGAAGAAGCGGTTTCCCTTTAAACCCCGCCTTACCGTGTCGCCAACGGTAAAACTGGATCACCACTTAGACCACACTGTAATCCCCAACACACCGTACAGCAGTCTAGGGGCTTTCCCCGACAGCTACAGCCAATTTCTAGCCTCTTTTGCAGCATGGGTTTCATACAGCAATAGTTTCCGCACAATGGGCCCTATTGTGCCGAAACCTGATCTGTAATCCACCCATACCACTCAAGGCAGGCTACACTGTACACAGCTTTTCGCCGCGATACAGGTTCATGCCCAAGTAGTAGCAAACGATGGTTACCACCCACTTGGGTCTCCGCGGAAGATGGGTCAACGCCCGCATGCCTTTGCGGGTCGCCCACCTTCCTTAACTCCCAGCACCAACCCCCGACTGGGCGTCGAGAGCCAGCACCAGGAACTTCATCGATGTGCCCTTGACGGATTTTTAGGCCCGTCTTCAAAATTGGCCGAGCTGACTAGAATACTGCACCACCACGTAACAGATTATTTCCTTGAATAGTATTATATCATAACAGCCCCCAAAATTCAAATTTTACAGCAACAGCTTAGCTATCACAAAGCCCAAGATGGCGCCCACTATGACTTCTATGGGCGTGTGTCCAATGAGTTCCTTTAACTTTTCCTGCGGAACATCCTTGCCCTCCTGCAACCTTTCCAATATCTCATTGAGCACGGCGGCCTGTTTTCCAGCCGCCCTCCTTACTCCTGCCGCATCGTACATGACCACAAATGCGAACACCAAAGACAGCGCAAATATATCGGAATCATAGCCATTTATTTCTCCGAGCGCAGTAGCCAAGGAAACCACAAGGGCAGTGTGAGAGCTGGGCATGCCGCCTGAACCCACAAACCTGCGCAGATCCAATTTTTTATGGGTCAACACCGTCAAGATCACCTTGGACGTCTGGGCAATAAACCACGCCAGAAAGCTTACCCATAAAGCCGAATTAGAAGCGAGCTGCTTGAGCTGTTCCATCCAGCACCTCCTATTTCTGGCGCCTCAAGACATAATAGGCAATCTCTTTTAGAAAATATGCATCTTTGCCGAAGCGTTCCAGATGGCTTACCGCTTGTTCAATCAAGTCCTGTGCCATACGCTTCGACTCCTCTAAACCATACAGAGCCGGGAAAGTAGCTTTTTGGCGCTTCTCATCCCTGCTGGGATTTTTGCCCATATCGGTTACATTCCCTATAACATCCAAGATGTCATCTACTATTTGAAATGCTAGCCCGAGGTTTTGCCCGTATTTTGCAATGGCATCCTCCACATCCTTCTCGATGAGCTCAAGCATGGCACCTGCCCTTACGGCAGCTTCTATCAGTGCTCCGGTCTTGTGGGTGTGAATATAATAAAGCATATCGGGCTGGACATCTTTTCCTTCTTGCTCAAGGTCAGCCACCTGCCCACCAATCATGCCATGAAGCCCCGCAGCCCTAGCTATCACAAAAGCCGCTCTTACATGGCGTTCCAGCTTATGGGGATATTTCATGGCGTTCTCCAGAAAAACCTCATAGGCCAGGTTAAGGAGAGCATCGCCAGCCAATATGGCTATCCCTTCCCCAAACACCTTGTGATTGGTTGGCATACCCCTGCGCAGATCATCATCGTCCATGGCCGGCAGATCGTCGTGTATCAATGAATAGGTGTGAATCATCTCCAGCCCGCAGGCCAGCGCCATGGATTCTTTGATGTCTCCTCCTACCAATTCATGGGCTGAGAGCAGCAGCACTGGCCTTATGCGTTTCCCACCAGCAAATAAGCTATAATTCATTGCCCTGAATAAAGTAGGGGGACAATCGCGATGCCTCTCCATCAATTTCTTCAAAGCGCTCTCCACCAGTTCCAGTTTATTGCTGTATATCTCGTCAAAATTCATACTTCATCTCCCTCAGCAGGTATAAAAGGGACTTCCTCAATTTTACCCTGATTCTGTATAAGCAGTTTTACCGTCCCTTCAGCCCTTTCCAGCTTCGCATTGCAGTGAGCAGAAAGGCTAACTCCCCGTTTAAACAGCTCAATAGCCTCATCCAGCGATAAATCGTCGGATTCAAGGCGCGATATTACCATTTCCAGCTCTTTCAAAGCCTCTTCAAAAGTCAACTCTGATATATTCCTATTACATTCCTGACTCATGTTACCCCATACACCCCACTCTCTATTTCCTCCACCCTACAATGGGCACGTCCATCCTTGAAATGAACCGTGATGTCATCTCCCCGGTTTAACGATGCAACCGAACACACCGTCCTTTCGGATGGTTTTAAGGTTATAAAGGCATAGCCGCGCCCCAAAACGGCCAGAGGGCTTAACGCATCCAGCGTTGCTGCCAAGCGCGACAGCCTCTCCCTTTTGTAAGATAGCACATCGTTGAAAGCAGCACAAAGTCTTGTATAAGCCTGATCCAGCTGCTGCCTGCGCTGCTGCATGATCCTGTCGGGGTATCGAAATACGTAGCTGGATTTGAGATGTTCCAAACCCTTTCGCTTGTGCATCAGCATGTTGCGCATGGCTTCCATCAGCCGGGAGTTTAACCCGGACAGCACTTCTTGAAGATGCTGAAACATGGGCACCGCCATCTCGGCAGCAGCCGAAGGGGTGGGTGCCCTCAAGTCTGCCACAAAGTCAGCTATGGTGAAATCGGTCTCATGTCCCACAGCCGATATCACCGGAATCCTGGAGCGCCAGATTGCTCGAGCCACTACCTCTTCGTTGAAAGCCCACAGCTCCTCCAGCGAGCCTCCTCCTCTACCCACAATGATGGTATCGATATCGTCTCTGGTGTTGACATAGTCAAGAGCAGCCGCTATCTGTGCAGGTGCGGCAGAACCTTGAACCAGCACGGGAACCACCAGTATGTCCACACAAGGGCACCTGCGCCTTGCCACCTTTATTATATCCCGAACCGCTGCCCCCGTAGGCGAAGTGATAACCGCTATTTTCCTGGGAAAAGTGGGAATAGGCTTTTTATGCCGCACATCAAAAAGCCCTTCAGCCTTCAACCTCTCCTTTAAAGCTTCAAAAGCCAGATATAGCTCGCCTATACCGTCCTTTTCGATGTCCATTACGTACATCTGGTACTGTCCGTCCTTACAATAAAGGGATACCTGTCCCCTTACCAGCACCCTCATCCCATCGGAGGGTATAAAGGCCATCTCCCTTTGATTTTGTCTAAAAAACACGCAGCGTATCCTATCCTGCTCGTCCTTTAGGGTAAAATAAATATGGCCTGAGGTGTGCACCTTTAGGTTAGAAATCTCGCCGCGCACCCACACGTCCTGCAGTATAGGGTCCCGCCCCAGCAAACCGCGCACGTATTCATTTATCTGATGGACCGAAAAGATCACTCTACCCATTTTCTCTCCGCTGCCAAAACGGTATTTTCCAAAAGCATGGTAATGGTCATTGGCCCAACCCCACCCGGCACAGGCGTGATCCAGCCCGCTACCTGGCAGGCATCCTGGAAATTGACGTCTCCCACTAATTTATCATCCACCCTGTTTATCCCAACATCTACGACTATAGCCCCTGGCTTTATAAAGCTGCTGTCCACCAGGTTTGGCTTCCCCACAGCAACCACCAGTATATCCCCCTGCCGGGCTATTTCCTTTAAATTAACGGTCTTTGAGTGGCAAATGGTAACGGTGGCGTTATGCCGAAGCAGCATCAATGCTACAGGCTTTCCTACTATATTGCTTCTCCCTATTACTACAGCATGCTTGCCAGCTATGGGCTGGCCGGTCTCCTGTATAAGCCGAATGATGCCTTTGGGAGTACAGGGTTCAAGACAATCTTCCCCTATCATCAGCCGGCCCATATTGACCGGATGAAAACCATCTA
Source organism: Clostridia bacterium (assembly GCA_017577715.1). Classification (GTDB taxonomy): domain Bacteria; phylum Bacillota; class Clostridia; order Caldicoprobacterales; family Caldicoprobacteraceae; genus Caldicoprobacter. Next base: position 92,003 of record PKRC01000001.1, on the reverse strand, counting down.
CGTCCTTAGCGGGGTCAATAGCATTTATGATCGCATTGGTATCTATCTGCGGCGGCAAGGGCAGCTGTACAAGTATGCCGTGTATGGTTTTGTCGGCGTTTAGCCCGTATATGTACTCCAACAAAGTCTCTTGAGAGGTATTCTCATCCAGCCTAATCACCTGAGAGTATATTCCCACTTTATTACAGGCCTTTTCCTTGTTGCACACGTATACCGCTGAAGCTGGATCATTTCCCACCAGTATAACGGCCAAACCAGGAGTTATGCCCTTCTCCTTTAGCCTCTCTACCCTTGATTTTATATCCTCCCTCAACCGATTGGATAGTTCTCTTCCATCAATTACTCTTGTTTCCAATATTATCCTCCTCTCCTAGACCGCCTGTAAAGCTTTAAGCCCAAAAGGGCGGTACCCACCGCATTATCCTTTGAGAGCAATGGATCGGCAAAATAAAGGCGTATGGATTCATCCCGTTTTCTTAGCCTATCAACCAGCTTTTGGCGAAGTATGGCACTCGATGCCACGCCCCCAACCAGCAGCACATCCTTCACATTCGTGCCAGGGATGTCCATAGCATTCAGTATCCACCTTTCAAGGGTGCTTACAAGGCAATTGTATACCGCTATAGCCACATCTGCCTTATCAACCCCTCTGTCAAGCAGCCTCTGGGCATGGGTTTCCGGCCCAGAGAAGCTTATGGTCAGCCCTTTAACAGAAAAAGGGATGGTCACATATCCATCCTTTCCTCTTCGCGCTAGTTCCTCCAAATGAGCCCCTGCTGGAAACTGAAGCCCCATTGCTACCCCTATCCTGTCGACAAACTGGCCAGCATGAAGATCCTGGGTTGCCCCCAGTATTTCAATTTCAAATCCTGTACCCACATCATTAACTTTTAGCAGCTCCGATGTGCCGCCCGACAGATGTATGGCTAAAAAGCGCTGGCTGCATGGTCCTCCAGCAGAATAGAGCCCTGCCTGGATATGGCTTTCCTGATGGCTGACAGCATAATATGGAATGCCGAGCATGTTGGCAAAGGCCTGTCCTGTAAGGTGGGATACCATGAAAACCGGCATGTAGGAACCTTCTACTGGACGCGGCCTGCAGGTGGCGCACACGGCCGCCAGCTCATTCTTGGGATCGATGACCCTTGCAACCTCGCTAGCCATATGGGGTAGCCGGTGCAGATGCTGAAACAACGCCTTTGACTGTTGCAGGCCTCTTTGTCCCGGCTCTACTTCCAGGGGAATCTGCCTGCTTAGCAGGATATTTCCATCCAAATCCACCAGAGCAATAGACGTGGTATAACAGCTGGTATCCATGCCAAGGATGCATCTCACTGCGGGTTCTCCTCTACCTTGACATTTTCATCTAGAGACATTTGTTCCTCTGTGGCGATTTTGTGCTGCAATGCAGTAGGGTTGTCAGTCGTAACCTCATAGCCCGATGTGGTTTGTTCCTTATGCATAACATGTTGTTCTGGTACAATCTGCCGGGAGCGAATAAAACCTCCCAGCACCCCATTGACAAACCTGCCGGATTTGTCGTTGCTGAACTTTTTGGCCAGCTCCACCGCCTCGTTTATGGAGACGCTTACCGGGATATCATCGCGGTACAGGATTTCGCACAGAGCCAACCTCAGTATGGCCAGGTCCACCTTGGCAATCCTAGAAAATTCCCACCCTTTGGAGAAGGACCTTATATGGCCATCTATTTCCTCTGCATGGGTTTCAAATAAGTTCAGCAGGTTCAATATGTATTCCCTGTCGTTTTCATGTATAGAGTAATGCGGTTCCATCTTAAGCAGTAAATCGATGTCGGCTTCTCCCGACATGTCCTTCTGGTATAAAAGCTTCATGGCCACTTCCCTTGCATCTTTTCTAGCCATGTCTTTCCTCCTAAACGCTGCTATGTATTTTAAACATGGTGTTTTTGAACATCATATTGTGTCGGAAAACTTCTTTAAAAACGTGCGCAACTTGCTGCTCCCATCGTACAGGCTTCCTACAAAATAGCCAACGCCCATACAGATAGCCAAAAAGACCGAACGCCAGAAGCCTACCATCAGCACGAGCATCCCGAATAGCAGTCCAGTCAGCACCCCTATAACCTTCCCTTTATTGGACTTAAAAAAGGCATACATATCTCCACGTTCCACAGGGACTCCCTCCCTATTCTACCCTCGACCGCTGAAGAGCAGCAAGGTTGTCTATATACACATATACCTCTTTCACCAAGATGCCGGCAGTAGCCTCGACATACTCCTTAACCTTCTTTTGTATGGCCTGGCTTATCTCGGGAATATTGACATCCGGCATAAGCTGCATGCTAAGGCGTATCCTTATACCATCAGGTTCGGCCACAACCAGGCTTTTTACATCCTTTACTTCGCTAAATCCCCTCACGGCTTTTTGTACCAGCGTATCCAGCGTACTTATCGACACTCTTATCATACCCAGTTCCGTGTTCTTAATAAGGGTACCTGCAAAGTTGGTACGCCTTTGCCTTAAAAACAAAAGTCTCAGGCTTGCCAGCAAAAAGGCAAGGGAGACTAAGAAAACCGCCACAGCAAAGCCCCAATTGTATTGAATGCCGTTTATGTACTCAACCACGCCGGCAAAGGGTATAATCCCCACCGCTATAGCCATCAAAGCCAGCGACACTATGGCAATTAAAAGCGTATACACTACCAATAATATCCTATCAGCCCAGTTTATCTTCATGTTTTTTCCCCCTCAAATTAACGGTTATGTACTGTTCTTCTCCTTGGTAAAAACGTGCCAGCCCAGGCATCTTACATATTTCAGCCATCAAAGGCTTTACTTTAGCTTTTCACGGCTCGCGTTAAAATTAACCCTCTGATAGGCTCAGAGGGTCGAAATTTTATGTATTTTATTATTGCTTCTTGTCCCCTTCCTCGTCCTTGATTTCCCTATCGAAACTGACGCCTTGAACGTGTACATTGACTTCCACTACTGACAATCCAGTCATGGTTTCTACTGCCTTCTTCACGTTTTCTTGAATATTCCATGCCACCTCGGGTATTCTGACGCCGTAATCAACTATGACATAGAGGTCAATAGCTGCCTCTTTCTCTCCTACTTCCACTTTTACTCCTTTTGTCAAGCTCTTACGCCCCAGCTTTTCAGCAATGCCGCCCGCCATGCTACCGCTCATGGCTGCAACCCCTTTTACCTCGGTAGCAGCTAGCCCTGCAATGATGGCTACCACTTCATCTGCAAAGGTCACCTTCCCGTATTCTTCAACTTTGTTTTGCACGACTTCGGACATGGTACCCACCTCCCCGACATATTTTATTACACAATGTTATTATAGCAAAACGGGCGCTGTTTTACAAACTTCTTCCTTATAATTTGGGTATAATTTTTATATTTTCTGGTTTATGGCCCGATTCGCGGCGAACTATATCAAGAATCTGCGCCACTTCCTCTTGTTGCAGGTCCGGTTTATCTACTATAACGTTGACTGAATCCTTGTGGAGGATTACCACCACATCCTTAAACCCCTTTGCCTTGATCAAGGCCTCTATGGCCAGCTCCTTTTCCATGTTTTTGGTAATCTCCAGCAATTGTGCCTGGGCCTCTTTCTTAATCTCAGGGTCGGATGCTGGGTTATCCAATATCTGCCGTATGTACTCTATCTCCTCCTTACGGGTGTTTTCCCTCTCCAGCCTGTAGCTTGCAAAGAAATTTGCCGAACTGATGGCTGCTACTTCGGTCGCATCTTCCTCTTCCTCCGTTGAATCTTCCATGTCCCTGACCACTATCCCATCCATTTCATCCTGCTGGTTTACCGCTTCTTGCACATTTTGCCCATTCAACGCGCTTTGATTGTAAACCAAATTTAGATAACCTGTGATGATCAACAATACAACAAGGATCCCCATAACCACGCTCTTTTTCCTTACAACCAGCATCTCCATCACTCCTCCACTCCATTTGTCTCCATCTCAAACACTTCAACCTGCTGGGCACTGACCCCCAGGGCTGTCTGGACCGCTCTTATAAGGTCCAGCTTTACGCGCACGTCCCTTGCCCCTTCGGCGATGACTATCACGCCCTTAATCTCAGGCTCCATCTCCTTGATGACCAACGGCTGTGCGTTACCGGCTTCACCGATGGTGACGGTTTGGCTGTTGATATCCCTCTGTGATACCCTTCGCGTTCCACCGCTGCTATCCTGTTCTTCGGTCACCGTCTCCGACTGTGTGGTATTCATGGCGGTGACTATTTCCTTGCTGGATTTATAGGTGATCATGACTTCTACTTTTCCCACCCCTTTGATGGTCGATAGCTTTTTTTGCAGCTTAAGCTCCTGCTGGTCTTCATATCCATCCTGCCCCACCCATTGTACCCCTCTATTGGCTTGGCCGTCGGAGTCAGGCACGGAAGGAGATGCCCTGTTGAAGTTTGATGCATACACGCTGAGCACCACTGCCACAAAGAGTAGGGCAATAACTATCTCCACGTTTTTTAAACCTTTAAGCTTTTCTGCTGCTTTCTTTAAAAAGCCTAGGTGTTTCACGGCAGTTCTCCCTCCCGGACCTTAGGTTTATCATCGTTTTGGCCGGCATGTGAATTATCTCGAAAATTTACCTCTATTCTGCTCTGGTCAATGCCGTATATGCTCGATAAAAGCGCCTTGATCTCCTGTTGCTCCTTTGATACCTGGGCAGGCTTATCAGCTTGCAAGGCATTGGCATCCTTTGTGCCTATATCGATGCGCACCGGTTTAATATGGCTTTCTGCCGAAGTGCCGACATCTACGTACACTTTGAGAATATCCGGCAGCTGGCTTTCATGGTATAAGCCTTCATCTGCTTCTACACGGACTTTTACTTGCTCGTAACCTTTAATCTGCTTGATCTGCTGCTCCATATGGGATTCCATAGTTTGTATAAAATAATCCATTATTTCACGTTGTTGCTGACCTTCCAGCCATTTTATCTGATAACTCATATTTGCAAAGTCCATGGTTGCAAAGGCCTGAGCAGTGTATTTCTCCAAATTGGGCAACTGGTCAAAGGCTTTAAAGATGGGCTGAAGCATTGCGGCCAAAATGGCTATGCCTATCAAAAACCTGACATACTTCTTCATGCTGCCGCTCGGCAGCAACAGGTCTACCGCTGCACCCAGAATGCTCATAACCGCCAGATTGAGGATCCACCCGCCAATCGAAGGGCTCACACCTTTTACCACCTCCCTGGAGTTATGCTTTCCCTTTTTACCAACGCACTATCATAGAGCTTATCTCATCATGGTAGCGGCGTTCCCAACGCCAATGACCAGTGTTATGGCCAGGAAGAATACCATGGCCATTCCGGCTACCGTTATGGCGATTATTATCATCATGTTGCCGATGTCATTCAGGCAATCGGCGATGCGCTTATCAGTCACCGGCTCCAATACCGCGCTGGTGAGCTTATATATGGCCATGATGCCCAGTATCTTTAGCACTGGATACAGACATATGGATGCTATGACCAGCAAACCCACAAGGCCCACCGCGTTTTTTATCAGCAACGAACATCCCACCACCATGTCAACCGCCTGCGCAAACATCTTCCCTACAACCGGCACAAATGTATCAACCGCAAACTTGGCCGTCCTGATAGATATACCATCAATGGATGCTGCCATCACCCCTTGAACGATCAGGGCACCCACAAATACGGTGAATATAAGGCCTAGTGACCATTCGCAAAGGTTTTTTAGCAACGAGCTTAAGCGGTTGAGTTGAACCTTGTCGCTGATGTGGTTCACCATGATGATGACTGCCGAAGCGAGTATCAAAGGGAACATGATATGTTCTATCACCATGCCCATAAAACCCACCAATAGGCCAACGGTAGGCTTCAAAATGGCTGAAGAGGTGATCCCTCCGATGGAGACCAGCAAGGCCAGCAGGACAGGAAAAAAGCTATGGGTAAATGAGGCCATGGCCTCAACAGCTTTCCGTCCTGTCTCCACCGCCGACATGATGCTATGTATGACCATTAGTACCACTACCATATAGCATGCAAAATAAGCTACTTCAGCTGTCGAGACGCTTTGGAATGAATCCTGCATGTTTTTGAGCACGCCGCACACCACGGCCAGAGCTATTATCCTTGCTATCAAGGCCAAATTTGACATGACCTCTCTGTAAAAGATGCCCATTATATGAAGCAAAAAATCCCTTAGGTTAAAGTCAAATTGTCCTGTAACTATCTTTTTTATCAGATCGCGGGCACTACCCTCCTGAAAAACCGGGTTGCCCTGCTGCTGACCCTCTTCTATGAACTCGTCCCATCTTTCAACGCTTAACTCATCCAGCTGTCGGTCTATGATTGACCGCATTTGTTCCCTTATATCTTCTAAACCTCCATGATACTCGGGGTTTGCAAAAACCATTTCAGGCAAGCACAACAGTAATGATAAAAGAATAGCAAAGGCTTTCATGAGCTTTATCCCCTCAAGTGAGAACTTGCAATATCACTTCAATCAATCCCACAAGAATTGGGATGGCCAAACTCAGTATTATGATCTTGCCGCCCAGCTCTATCTTAGAAGCTATGGCGTTTTCCCCCGCATCCTTACATACCTGGGCACCAAATTCGGCGATATAAGCGATGCCTATAGCTTTAAGCACCACAGACAGGTGTGACTGATCAAGGTTAGCTTGCCGGGCCATGTTATCCAGCACGGCAACTATGGCCACCAGCCTTCCCGTTATCATGAGCAGCATTATGGCTCCAGTGGCAATCGCTATGAATAAACCGAGTTCAGGTTTATGTTGCTTCAACACCAGCGCCAAAATGGCAGCCACTATTCCCAATCCCACCAGCTGAAAGACCTCTATATCCATCATGTGCTCTCCTCAGTAAAGCTGGAATATGTTCTTGACATTGTTGAACAGCCTGCTTATCATGTCTATCACCATCAACAGAACCACCACTATACCCGCTAAAGTTACCATCATGGATATCTCCTCCCGTCCCGCCCTGTTGAGCACATGATTGAGTACCGAGACAAGTATGCCTATGGCAGCTATTTTAAATATTATGTCGACGCTCATCCCGATGCGCACCCCCGTCACAGCAGTATTATGGCCAGGGCTAATCCGCCTAACACCCCTAAACTCCTGTACATGTTGCGGTATTTCGAACAGGCTTCTTCAGCCTTCTGTTCCTGACTTTTTAGCTGGCTTTGGATGATTTGGAAATACCTTTGCTGACTGTCCCTGTCGCTTACTCCCAGCACCTTCCCAAAGCTCAGGAGGATTTGAGCATCCTCATCAGTTATATGAAGATGACTTCTCCAACTTCGCAGAGCCTTTTCCCATGCTTCGGCAGCTGTGGCACCGCTCCTTTGCTGCAGCCTGCGACTAAAGTCATTAAAAAATTCCTTTACTCCACCTTGTAAAAGGACAGCTGCCCTCTCTACCGCCTCGGGCAAAAAGTTGGCGTAGTTGATAACCTCGCTCTCCAGATGTGCAAATGCCATACGCAGCAGCCTGAGCTCCTTAACCCTCAATGAATATCTATTGGCGGCTTGCATCCCTAAAAATGAACAGCATATCACTATCATCAAGCTTGATAATATCTTGATAAAGGCCATGATAGCTACCCCCTCTCAACGAACGGGCCTATCTAGCAGATTGTTTAAAGTGTGGCCGTCGTATATCTTCTCGACCGTACCCACCCCCAGGGAATTCCCCAACACGATGATTCTTTGGAATATCTTCTTGTCCAGAATCTTTGAGAGAATGGGCCGGCGCCGTGCCTCCTCTATATCGCTGCCATGAGCTGTTGTAATTATCTTTATACCTGCATTGAGCGCCTCCTCAATGGCCTCCACATCCTCGGCCTTGCCGATCTCGTCGGTTATTATGACAGCAGGTGACATGGAGCGGATGAGCATCATGATGCCCTCTACTTTAGGGCAGGCATCTAGCACATCGGTTTGAAGCCCCACGTTGTTCTGTGGAACCCCTTGAAAGCAACCTGCTATCTCGGAGCGTTCGTCCACGATTCCGACCTTCACGCCCCTAAAGCCGGGAAAACCATCGCTCAGCTGTCGAGCAATATCGCGGATAAGAGTGGTCTTGCCCATCTGGGGTGGAGACAGCACGAGAGTATGATGCACTTCTCCTCCAGAAACGATATAGCGAATAACTTTGTCGGCAACCCCTATTATCTCCCGGCATATGCGTATGTTAAAGGAACTTATATACTTTAACGTCTTTATTTTGCCCCCTTCCAACACGGCTTTGCCAGCCAGCCCCACCCGATACCCACCCTTTAAAGTTATGTACCCGTTGCGCAGCTCTTCCTCCACAGCGTATATGGAATAGTTGGAGACGCGCTGCAGTATGCTTTGGATATCGCTGTGATTTACATAATAAGCCTTCTCCGGCGAAGGACACAGCTCTCCGTCAGGCCCCAGATAGTAGCTCTTCCCCCGGCCATGTATGATCAGCGGTCGCGCTTCACGTATCCGAATTTCTTCCAAGTTTTCGGCAACATCCTGGGGAATTCCATCTATTATCCTCCCAATGTTTTCGGGCAGCACATCGAGTATTACATGCTTCCATGCAATCCCCGAAGGATATCGGCTGTATACCATATACAACTCGTCCTCCCTTTTAATAAATATCTATGTCTTGGGCTAAAAGAATATCACCAAAAATAAAAAAAGCCGGTGCGTTTTGCACCGGTCCTCCTTAATAGCTCATTCCTCATTTTCGTCTTGGTCGTATTCATCATCATCTTCTTCTTGGTATATTAGCTTTCCGCAGTTGGGGCAGGCAAGGTCATCCTCTTCTTCAAATGCCTCCTCCTCGAAATAAACGGTTTCTTGGCAGTGAGGGCAGACCACTTCCACATAATGGGCATCTTCATCCATGTCCTCGCCCTCATCTTCACCATATATATCGTTTTGTATATCCGTCAAATCTTCATTGAGGGCATCAAGGTAATCATCCTGCTCGGCCTGAGAAGTTTCAAGCTCATTTATGGCATCAACTATGTCCTCCAGCAGTTCGATAATGTTCATGAGTATCCTGGCTTCCTTTGTATCTTCTTTGTGCAGCCCCAATCCTTCTGCCAACCCTTTGATGTAGGATACCTTTTCGCCCAAATTGTTGTTCATTTAGTTTCCTCCCTTTGAAATAGTATGACTATTCCGGCTTGAAATCCATGATTTCACTTTATACTATTCCCCTTAAACCCTTTCTATATACTCGTCGGTCCTGGTATCGATCCTTATGACGTCACCGGTGTTGATAAACAACGGCACCTGAATGACAGCTCCGGTCTCCAAAGTTGCAGGTTTGCTTCCGCCCGTAACCGTATCTCCCCTTACGCCCGGCTCGGTATCAATAACTTTTAGCTCCACAAAGTTAGGCGGCTCTACTGTAAAAGGCACTCCCTTATAAAACTTGATAGTGACGATCATATTTTCCTTTATATATTTCATAGCATCTTCCACTTGTTCCCTGTTTAGAGGTATCTGTTCATAGGTTTCGGTATCCATAAAGTAGTACAGGTTACCATCGTTGTACAGGTACTGCATCTCCTTGGTCTCTATATGAGCTCTGGGCACCCTTTCAGTAGGGTTGAAGGTGCGCTCCAGCACGTTGCCCGTCACTATGTTCTTAATCTTGGTGCGCACAAACGCAGCTCCTTTTCCAGGCTTTACATGCTGAAAATCGACGATTGTATATACCTGCCCGTCCAATTCAATGGTTACGCCTTTTCTGAAATCACCTGCTGCAATCATATCCATAATCACCACTTCCTTTCCTTAAGAATAGTTTTATCCTTCAATGATTTTTAAAATCATTAACCGGTATGAGCTCCACTCCATTTAAAGACTCTTTTAACAGCCTGTACTCCTCTTTATTTATATGTTTTTCTTCAATCCATATACTATGGACTCCTAATTTGCTGCACAATTTTGAAAGAAAATTGACAGCTTCATCCCATGGTGCGTTGAGAACCTTAAAGCCCGATTGCTCCGCCTTACATAACTGGTCCGCCTCGCCATCCATAACGATGAGATAGCGCACCAGAGAGTGTACGAATAGCATAGCTTCATTTGCCCTAAAGCCGGAATAGTATTCCACATCTTCAGGGTCGGTAATCAGGGCTGCATTAACACCATCATGGTTCTCCATTTGGTCCAGCAACCTACTCATTGGCGACTTCATCATAATGTGTGAGCGCAAAAACTCTTTTAGAGGAAGAGAAAGGCGCTCTTCTCCCCCTTTCTAGCTTTTCTTCTTGAAATATTTAGCAAAATAATCCAGGGCTAGCAGATACCCCTCAATGCCCAAACCGGTGATCTGCCCTATGCATACCGGCGCTATAACCGACTGCCGGCGAAACTCTTCTCTGGCATGTATATTGGATATATGTATCTCTATGACGGGCAGTTTTACAGCCGCCACGGCATCCCGTATGGCATAGCTGTAGTGGGTATAGGCACCTGCATTGAGAATGATGCCATCCCATTTTCCCACGGCATTGTGGAGAGCATCTATTATTTCCCCTTCGCTGTTGGATTGTATGTGGTCCACATAAATGCCCATTTTGCTGCCGTGGTCTTTTAGCATTTCAACCAGATGTTCTAGGCTGGTCTCGCCATATATCGACGGCTCCCGTTGACCTAGGAGGTTCAAATTTGGGCCGTTTACCACCAAAATCTTCATTTGTGCGTACCCCTGCCCTCACCAAAAATTCCACTCAATAATATTATCATAAAATGCCAGTATTGAATAGATTAATTTTTTGAAGGGCAATCTCTTTTAGCTGGGCAGCATCTTCAGCCATGGTACCCCTGGATTCGCATATTATTATAGGCTTTAAGTCAAGCAAGGCTATCACCTCGGCCAGCGGCTCAAACTCGGGACCATATTGGGTATCCTTCAAGGTCCAATGCCTTTTCTCTCCGCCATTGGAATACTCTATCCTGCTGAAATGGCAGTGAAAATGCCTGGCCCTATCTTCCCCCAAAACTTCCTTTACCCTGTTTATGATGTTCATGTAATCCTCCCGCGACCTGATGCTACCGCGTCCCATGGCATTTATATGGCCAAAATCCAGGGTGGGTATAAGGGAGTCATGGATCAGACACATCTCCAGCACTTCATCGACAGTCCCCAGCTGGTTCACCTTGCCCATGGTCTCGGGGCAAAGGTGTATACCTTCCTCGATAAACTCTCTAGCTTCATCGATGATCTCCTTTAAGAAATCCATTGCTATTTCAAGGGCCGCCCTTCTGTCCATCCCGGAGCATGAACCCGGATGGAAAACCACCCGTTTTGCTCCCATCCAATGTGCCACCCTAAGGGAATCCATTATATGCCGCTTGGTTTTGGCCCTTTTATCCTCATCCTTTGATACCAGATTTATGTAGTAGGGCGCATGGATGCTCAACGCTATATCCCACTTGCGCGCCTCCTGGCCTATAGCCCTGGCGGTGGCCTCACCAATGTTTACCCCATGGGTACAGGTGTACTCATAGGCAGTAAGCCCCATACCATGAAGCCATTTGGGCATGTCCACGCTGGAGCTATACCCCTGTTCGTAGAACGAATCGGAATTCCCCGCCGGCCCAAACCTTATAACGTCATTCTTTATGGTCATCCCTTTCCTTCACCTCTATCATCGCTATGATTTCATCCACCACCTCATCTGGCGATTTGCCGTCTACCCGCACCACAAAGTGGGCTTTATGATAGACAGGACGCCTTATCTCAAGCAAGGCCCTCACCCTTTCCCTGGGATTATTGGAGTAAAGCATAGGACGGTCATTGCAGGACTTAAGCCTTTCCCAAAGGGTGTCCTCGCTGGCATCCAGGGCCACGACGCAGCCATTCTCCATCAAAAACGAAAAATTGGCGGGATCCATCACGGCACCGCCGCCGGTTGCAATTACCATGCCTGAGCTATCAAGAATTCTACGGATAGTTTGCCTCTCCAGCTGACGAAAATATCCTTCCCCATATATTGAGAAAATCTGGGGAATCGAAAGCCCCGTTTCATTTTCGATGACCTGATCAACATCCACAAAACGATATCCCACGCGCTGGGCCAGCAACTTGCCAACAGTGGTCTTTCCTACCCCCATAAACCCTATCAATACGATGTTATGGCACCTGACACTCAGATTTTGCTCCTTACACTTGCATCTCGTCATGGCGAGGATTTTTCTTCACCACCTCAACGGCTTTGATTATGGCTATGATGACATCGGTCTCAAACTGCTGTTGCAGCTCTAGCAGCTTGGAATACACCTCTCCCTTGCGGGTAACCACATATTTGCTGGGGAGCTGATTTAGCGCATAAGCGGCAATGTCCATACGGCAGCGCTGGCACTTGCAGCAATCAGTATGTTTAAGTATACCGTCCAAATGATGGAACACCACGTCTTCCATGTAATTTTTAGGTCTCATGTTTTTGTCGAAATCATCCCCCATAGGCTCAATCCCCTCAAATACAGTTTAGCTGCAACCATTATACTACAAATCTGTTTTATTTGGCCATAGATGATGAAAAAAAGATTGCTTATGAGACAGGCTTCTACGGCCAAAGACCATCATTGCCCGGGAAATTGAAAGGGATTGTCTTTACCGTACCTGCCTTCATCGACAAATGGATATTCCAGCTCATCTGGAGCAGGCTCGGGTTTAAAATAGAACTTAAGGGACATGGTCACGCTGACAGAATTTCCTCCCTCTACGGCTTGTACATTCAAAGCCTGAATGTAGTTTTTGTAAGAGGACTTTTCAAGCTGTACCAGTATATCCTTGAAATCATCATACGTAGAAGTAAATGTTACGTTGACAGGCATCAGGCAAAAGTCGGCATGCTGCTTCATCTCCCCAAACTCCACTTGTTGCATTTTGGAGCGGCTTGAAAAAATCTCATATAGATGCACCACCAAGCCCGGCTGGTCGTCAGGCCATTGCAAGCTCTCCAGCGTGTCCAATACTTTCGTCGAAAGCTCCTGGTACTCATGCTGTAGAGATGCAAGCTGTTCTTTTTTTGATTTGATGAGCAAAGGCAGATCCTCACCCTCCGTCACCTGCACTGACATTGCCTCTATATCCTTCACCAGCGGCTGATAAAAAAATACGTAATACACCGCCACAACCGATACCACTATAAATATCGCAATAAATACCTTTTCTCGTTTGGTAAGTTGCATCAATCAAACCACCCTTTTGCTGCATCCTTATATGATCAATCCAGAGAATTGAGCTTACCGGTCATTAAAAACATCTGCCTCTCTTGATCACCGTAAATCCTTTTAACGCTGATTTCCAAAAACAAGCCGGTCTTTTTAAGCATTACCATAAATCGAGCGATTTCAACGTCATCCGACGCAGTGCCTTCCAGCACCACAGCATCCCCCTCATATGAAAGGCTGCGTAGAGATATCCCTTGAGGCATAGCCTGTTCAATTAGCTCAAAAACCCGGCTCCACTTTTGCCCGGATATCAGCGGGGTTATGTCGCTGGCCCTTTGCTCTAATTCTTCCACCTTCCTAGAAAGCTGGGCATATTCCTCTTCCAGGGATTCATACTCGCTGTTGGTTTGAGAGAGATTGGATACCATAAGGCTTAACTCGCGTTTTTGTTTTAAGGGCACAAAAACACCAACGTACGAAAACAGGACACCGATCAAAATTCCTGCCAACAGGGATGATGCTATTTTGGCGGTTTTCTTAGGGCGATAGAAATCGTTGAGCAAATTTATATCGTTCATAAACACATCAGTCCTCTCTTATGGCAGCACCTAGGCATTTAAAATAGAGACTGGCGGGAAAATCATGTCCCTCATCATACTTTACTTTAAGCAGCTGGGGGGTAACCTCCTTCACTTCAGCCCCTGTCTGCAATTCCAGGTACTGACACAAATCCTTTGCCAGGCTTCCCCCGCCCACCACCCACACCCTTTCTATGTGCCAGGTGTAAGTCCGGCTGTAATAATAATCCATCACCTGGGTCAATGTAGCAGCCACAGCGTCAAAATTATGATCATCCCAACTTTTGTCCACCGTTCTCACTACAAAGGGCACTCCGTTCTCCAACACGCATACGGTCAATGTGCTGTGCCCATAATCCATGATGCATACTCCGCGGCTATTTGATATATCCTCTACATCGTCTAAAAGCTTTGCAGCCTTTAAATAGGCATTTACGCTAACGTCGACGTATTCTGGCCTTAATCCGGCTTTCCTGATGATTCGCAGGTACCTGGCTATGAGGTCAAGGGGAGCCGCCACCCCCAGCAGGTGCAGCACCACCCTGCCATCGTTGTCCTCCTTCCCCAATACCCTGTATGTTATGGAGTATTTGTCGGGATCTATTGAAAAATACTCTGACATCTCAAACTTTACATTTTCCCTTATCTCCTCATCCCTCATCTCGGGAAGCCGTATATCCCTGAAGATGATGGATGGATCGGAAAGGCACAGGCTTGTCCTTTTGACAGAGAAACCATTGTACTTAAAGCACTCCCTTATTGCCTTTGCCACTTCTCCATCATCCATGGCGGCCATCTCTTGCCCAATTTTAGGTGTCTCAATTAACCCCCATCTGGATATCTCCATCCCACCTTGATATGACATTTGTAACATTTTTATATATCCTGAACCTATGTCTATACCTATAACCTTATCGATAAATTTTGGCATAAGCATAACCTCACTTACTACAGCTAATACTTTTTATTTTTCACCATATGAGATAATCACAAATGATTCTGGGCCAATCCGCTGGTTCTGTTCTCCGAAAAGGGGATCATCCTCATCAACTACCTCCTCAAAGTACACGCTTGCGCCCCCCTCCATACTTATAGTTGATGCAACAATGCTTCCCTTCACAGTGGCACTCCCACTTAAGCTCACTGTAGCACGGGGAGCATACAATCCCCCGGTAAAACAGGGTGACTCGCCTCCACCCGAAAAATCTACCTTATCTCCATTAAAGAATACAATTAGTTTGGAAGGATTCCCGTTCAAGTTGATGTTTGCGCTTCCACCTCTTTTCAATTCCTTTTCAATAAATAGCAATAACCGACCTTCTCCCTCAACCGATATGATATTACCGGAAGAAGCACCCGTTAAATCCAGGGTTTCAAGATATATGCGCTTATCGCCCTCAACATGAAAGATCAATTCACCCGAACCGTCCAGGATCAACTTTCGGGCATATATTTCGGCATCCCCGCTCATATATACATTGGCTTTGCCAGCTCCATCCACCTTGAATTCGGTTGTATATAACCTATCACCATCTCCCAGGTTTAAATTCAATTTGCCACTAGCCGTGGCTACAACCTTTGAAAATTGCCCTCCACCATTATGATTTATCACATCCACGCCTTGTACTTCCAGCGAGGGTTTGCCCTTTACATCGGGGAAACTAATGTTCCCCATTGGTTCTATAACGGGAAACTTAACAAGGCTGTCATTTACTCGACTTTCACCTTTTATGAAATTATCCATGCTTCCCCATGGGATGTGAATCACTTGACCGATGTCGCCATTATGCCCGATCACAACATCTCCATGAATAATTGGATCCCCATCATTTAAATAAAATCCTTTAGGGACAGTTGTATTGGTACCGGCATTGCCGTATACCCGGGGACTTCCACTCATTTCAACTTTACCGTCGGCAAATATGGCATAACTAAAAAGGTCGGATAATGGCGTTGAGGTCCTGGACACATATTTCATCCTCACGGTGCTCTCTAGCGTCCGCCTTATGCGCCCTACTCGACCTTCCGAATGAATCTTATACTCGCAGAAATCATCTCCCAAGGTACCCTTGTTTACAGTCGCTACAGCACTAACCGACTTATCGTTTACCGTACCTAAGTTCAGGATTTCGTCATTCTCTATCCGTCCCCAGAAGGTATTGAAAAAAGCCGACGCATTGGTATAGCTCCCTTCCAGGTAAAGCCTATCCATTTCAGCTCTCATTACCTCTATCTTATGACGAAGCCCAGCCTCAGCAGCGTAGAAGGCCGCTTGGTAGTCGTGCTCGGCTTGGTCCATTACATAGTTAGAAGTGGCTACCGCCAAAAGCCCCGTTCCCAGCGTAAACACCACCATCAAGGCCAGCACCGCCAGCAAAAGAACCGAACCCCTGCTGTTAGCAGAAATACAATTACGGGCATGTGACAGTGCGTTTTTATATCTCAAGGCCAATACCCACCCCTCATTCCCCTATATGGGGCGTAACATGACCGTAAAAGCATAGCCGTTTGACAGCCGAGGCCACTTAATGCGAGGTATTAAGACAAAGGACGAATGCACCACAGTAAAATATACAATGCTGTTACCGCCTCAAAAACACCTCAAACTCCACTCTAAAGTAATCATCCTCTCCTTCCTGCCCTCCCGCCAGCTCTACCTTTACCCGCCTTCCGTCTATAGAGAAATCAAAATGCGATATGCCCTCTGCCAAGGGGTTAAAATGTGGACCGGGTTTGGAAAACTCCAGATTGACCCGCAAAGTACCATCTTTTAAGTTGAAGCATTCGTCGCCTATTCTCAGCGTCTTCAGCCCATTATGATAAATTTCCTCTACATCGTTTGCTGCAGCCGTAAGCAGGCGCCTCTGTATGAAGGAGGCCGCTGACCGGACGTTTTGCTGTACCTCCATCTTTTTGGTAGACATGATGTATGACCTTACCCCCATGAGGTATATGGCATAACCCATGCTTACAACTACCCCAAGCAAAGCCACCGCTATCATGACCTCAAGGAGGGTATACCCCTTTTTGCCTTTTCTGTACGTGAAATCCACTTTTCTCCTGCGAAATAACCTCTTAAAACTGCACATGCAGTCAACCCCTGCTGTTTAATTTTTGAGCTGAAGTATGCTGCTGAAATTAGCTGAAGGCTGCAAATCATCTTCCCTCTCGTAAACCTTAACCTGCACCTTTACGGTGGAATAGTCGCGGTATGTATACCCGCTGAAACGCTTTATCTCTACGTTGGACCCGGTGACCTCTATACGCGACGAATTGCTGCCCCCATCATACACCCATACACTGACATTGCACCCTGCTGCCGTGACGTTTATGGTTACATTTGCCGGCGAAGAATACTTCACGCCGTTTATAAGCACCATAATATCTTGTGAGTTCGGAGGTAAACTACCTTCCAGCGTTTCATAGCCTGCCGAAGCAATGGAATAGCTGTTAGCGGATATGGATATGTTCATGCTCCGGCTCCCCATAATGGTAGATATCTGCAATGCACCGCTATTATCCGGCGGCACGGCATACACATCGGCAAGGGCTCCTCCCAGTATTACATAAAAGGCATGACAATTTTCTCGGAAATACGGCTTTACTATCGTCTCAACATATTTATCCATAAACAGCCTTCTCTCACCTCTGCCCTCTTCCAAAGCGGTTGCGACATCCATGCCATGTATCTCCTCCATCCGGCTCTGGGCCACAAAGGTTGATGAAAGCGTGTTCTCCGCTTTTTTGGTGCTCACCAAAGAAAAGCCAAAGGCTGTCAGCAAAATCCCCGCCACCATGGCCAACAAAGCTGTAGCTATAAGGACCTCTATTAACGTCATGCCTTTAGAATTCAATCAATTTTCACCCTTCCCGTGCCCACCATAACGGTTATCTGCTTGACCCAATTGCCCTTTTTCAAAGTAATGGTACCTGTAGTACCAGGAGTACCTGCCGGAGTATATCTCAACGTCTTCAAATCCTTACGTGTTGAATCGGTATAAAGGCTTTCAAACCCGATTGTCGAAATGGATATACCATCATGTAGGTATTCCTTCTTGTACGCTGTCTCGACTGACTGTGAACGTATCTGATAGTAGTTATCCTTGGTATGTATTTCAAAAAAATATGTACTCCCATTGGATACGGCAAGCTGCTGGGTTAAACGTATATCCTGTGCTATCATATTGGCAGCCGACTCCAGTATGCTCCTGTCCATAGGCGTGGCTGGACTCACAGAAATAAGAAAAATCAGCACGCTTATGATGGCAACGACCACCAACAGCTCTATAAGGGTAACGCCCCTGGTATTGCCCATACCCTCATCCCCAGAATGAGCCTATATACCAGTACAATATCCTTTCTCCCCAAAGCATGGATATGATAGCCGAAAGGGCTATAAATGGCCCATAAGGAATATAATCCTTCCTGCCCTTTATTTTGAAGCACAACAGCATGAGGGCCACCAAACCGCCTATATATACGGATAAAATAAGCGTTATAGCTGTCAGGCGCCAGCCCAGGCACCAACCCACGGCCGCCATCAGCTTTATATCTCCCCCGCCCATACCTTCCCTGCGCAAAGCCAAAACAGAAATGACAGCAATGAGGACAAGGGGCGCTCCTCCGACCAATAAGCCGTACAGGCCATCAACAACCCCCGCACCAATGCCAGCCAGCTTAGCTACCAGTCCGACAACCATAAGCGCCAGCACCAGCCCGTTGGGGATCTCCTGATGGGAAAGATCAATGAACGCCACGACAACGAGAAGGCAGCCAATAAAAGCATAGTATGCTGCCATGATAGTTATACCGTAGTGCCTGTAAAACAGCCACATAAGGCAAGCCGTCAATGTCTCTACAAGCGGATACCGCCACGATATGGGTCGGCTGCAATACCTGCACCTGCCTTTAAGGAGCAAAAAGCTGATAACCGGCACCAGGTCAGCCGGCTTAAGCCGGGCCCCGCAATCAGGACAGCGGGAGCCCGGAAAGACCACCGACTCGTCTCTAGGTATTCTGTATATGCATACGTTGAGAAAGCTTCCTATTAAAAGTCCAAATGCCATCACTACAAAATCCATGTTATCCTCTCAACAAAGCGATGTTAGACAGCGCAATACCATATGTAAATATATGATCTAGAACACGGGTAACTACTCTGGGGATACCGCATTATTATAAGAAAACTGGATAGCACATGGTTAAACCAAAGGGTAAACCGCTGCATCAACTACTAACCCGAATTATCCCTGCGATGCCTGTTGAAAGATTATTTGCATAAGATGCTGTGGTTATATTAGTCCGTTAACCTTAAGGAGTAGACTCAGTTTGTAGTCCCTTTTTTTTTCGATACTTGTAACTTTACTAGTATTTTGCACTGTATTCACTGTAATACTTACATTTTCAAAAGCTTTTAAAGCGTTTGTCACTTCATTCGCATCTAAATACCCAGCTGTCTGCAATTTATTCAATAACTCTTCTATTTCTTTGCCTTCCTGAGCTCTGCTAATATCCGGATAATCTCCTTGCTCGGCATAATACATCTTAATCGCATTGTTTATCACCTTTATGTTGGCATCTATCACGGTTTCTCTTGTTTCTTTAATCCGGTTTACCACATTTGGCACGACCAGCAAAGCCAATATCCCCAATATCGCCACTACCACCACAAGCTCAATCAGCGTAAAACCTTTCTTGTTTTTCATAAACTTTTTAATCATCTTTCTCCTCTCTCCTTTCGTTTTTATTCTTTAGCCAATAAAGCCAGTCATTTCAAACATGGGCAAAGCTATAGAAAGTACGATGAATGCCACAACTCCTCCCAGCAGCACTATTACCATGGGTTCCAGCAGGGTGGTGAGCCTAGTGAGGTTGGTCTCCAGCTCTGCTTCATAAAACTCGGCTGTCTTAAGCAGCATCTCGTCCAGCGTACCCGATTCCTCACCTATCCTGATCATCTGAATGAACATGGGAGGAAACAGGTTGAGCTGCTCCAGCGGAGCCGATATGCCACCGCCTTTCTTTGCCGCATCCTGAACCTGCAGCAAACCCCTTTGGGCTACTTCGTTGCCTACCACTTTTTTAGTTATCTCCAGCGCAGTAACAAGCGGTATCCCCGTCCTAAGCAGTATACCCAGCGTTCCCGAAAACCGGGTTGATATGGATTGAACAACCACTGCCTTGACCACAGGCAACCTCAGCAAGAACTTATGCCACCTGTAACGCCCCTCTCCTCTGGAGGTGGCTACATAAAATCCAAAAGCAAACATTACAAGGAACAGCAGCACGAAAATACCATATTTGAGCGTAAAATCGCTTAAACCGAGAAGCATGCGCGTGGGCAGTGGAAGGGTTGCTCCGCTGCGGGTGAATATGTCGGCAAAGGTGGGGACCACCGTAGTCAACAGAAAATACACAACTGCAACCGCCACCACAAGCACTATGACGGGATATGCCATGGAGTTTTTGATCTTTTGTATAAGCTTGTGCTCCTTCTCATAATGCTGCGCCAGGTTATCCAGCACATCGTCCAAGGTACCGCTGGCTTCCCCCGCTTCCACCATGCTTATAAACAGCTGGGGAAAATACCTGCTCCGCTTCACCAGGCTCTCGCTCAAGCTCTTCCCCGAACGCACCTCCACGTACATCTCGGCAAATATGCTCCGCAGCAGCCTGCTTGAAAGCTGTTTGGACAGTATATCAATGCACCTTATTATGGGAATCCCCGCCTTTAGCATGGTAGAAAACTGCTTGCAAAGCACCGCCATATCCTTTGACTTTATCTTGCTGGACAGCTGCAAATCCTTTATATCCCTGATTTGAATTACCTTTTCTACCTTGACGGGATAATAATCCCTTTCCTTAAGAAGGCGGTAAACTTCCTTTTTGCTTGAAGCCTCAAGCGTTCCCCTGGTCACGATGCCCTGTAGATTCTTAGCTAAATACCTGTACCTGGCAATATCCCATCACTCCTTCCTCACCACCACGGCTCAATTCTCAAAGCTATCGGCTGCTTATCAAGGCTTTCATATGCTCGGTATCGACGGCATAAAGCACGGCATCCTCTTTGGTTATTAGCCCTTTATTGTAAAGCTCCAGCAGCGCCTGATCCATGGTTCTCATGCCCAGCCTGGCACCAGTCTGAATAGCATTGGTTATTTGATAGGTCTTGCCTTCGCGAATGAGGTTTCGTATGGCCGGCGTCACCACCATCACCTCCACAGCCACCACCCTGCCTGCAGCATCCTTTCGCGGAATCAACTGCTGGCTTATGACACCTTCCAGCACGGTTGACAGCTGAAACCTTATCTGTTGCTGCTGATGCGGCGGAAAGACATCGATGATCCTGTCTATGGTCTTTGCCGCACCAATTGTATGCAAAGTGGACAGCACCAGGTGCCCCGTCTCAGCAGCCGTAATGGCTGTGGAAATGGTTTCCAGGTCTCGCATCTCGCCTATCAATATTACATCAGGATCCTGGCGCAGCGCCGCCCTTAAGCCCGCCGCAAAGCTTCTGGTATCGCTTCCCACTTCCCTCTGGTTGACTATGCTTTTCTGATGCCGATGCAGATATTCTATGGGCTCTTCTAAAGTGATGATATGGGCAGCCCTTTCCATGTTTATCTTATTGACTATTGCCGCTAGAGTGGTTGACTTGCCGCTGCCCGTGGGCCCGGTCACCAACACCAAACCGCTTTTCCTGTTGGCAAATTCCTGCACCACCGGGGGCAATCCCAGCTCCTCAAAATCAGGAATCCTCAAATTCACCAATCTTATAGCCAGACTGCAGCTACCCCTCTGCTTATAGGCGTTTACTCGAAACCTGTGAACTCCTGCTATGGACAGGGAAAAATCGATCTCCCCTTTATCCTGAAATGCTTCCCACTGCTCATCATTTAGCAGCGCTCTTGTAAACTGATGGGTCTGGTCAGCAGACAAAGGTTCACCCGATATCGGCAACAAGTTTCCATCCTTGCGCACAACCGGTGGCATGCCGGCAGATATATGTACATCGGAGCATTTGAGCTCAACGGCTTTCTTGAGTATCTCATATATGTCCATAAACTAACTGCCCCTTTCACTGCAACCCTTGGAATGAATGGTATGGGCGTTGTATTATGAGAGCCTAATAGCGTCACCCATCCTGACTGTAAGATACGCGTATCACCTCATCAATGGTGGTCACTCCTCTTCGTATTAGCTTTATGCACTCTTCCTTCAAAGTGCTCATGCCCATCTTTATGGACAAATCCTTTATTTCATCGATTGGGGCCTTTTGTGCTATCAGTTGACGATGCTGCCTTGAAACCACAAGGATTTCATGGACAGGCACACGCCCTTTGTAACCGGTATAATTGCAGGCGCTGCACCCCTTTCCCCTGTACAGCGTCACACCCGCCAATTCCTCAAATCCTGGTACAGCCAGATGATGGGGCTCAATCTCATAGGGTACGCGGCAGTTACTGCATACCTTCCTCAAAAGCCTCTGGGATATCACCCCCACCAGGGAGGCAGATATGAGGTAAGGCTCTATGCCCATATCTATTAACCGGGAGATGGCGCTGACAGCATCGTTGGTATGTAAGGTGCTCAATACCAGGTGTCCTGTGATTGCCGAACGTATAGCAATCTCGGCTGTCTCGCTGTCCCGAATCTCTCCCACCATGATGATATCGGGGTCTTGACGCACGATGGCTCTAAGTCCCGCGGCAAAGGTTAGTCCCGCTTTGGGGTTGACTTGAATCTGGTTTATCCCCTCCATCCGGTACTCCACCGGGTCCTCTATGGTTATGATGTTGACCGATTCCCTGTTGAGCTCATTGAGCATGGCATAGAGGGTGGTCGACTTGCCACTACCTGTAGGCCCCGTCACCAATATGATGCCATGGGTATTTTTAAGCAGTTCATTGAATTTCTCCAAGTTTTCTTCTGTAAACCCGAGCTTTTCTTTGGACAGGAGAAAATTGGATTGATCCAAAATCCTTAGGACAGCTTTTTCCCCGTAGATGGTAGGTATGGTAGAAATGCGGAGGTCTATGTCCTTTCCTGATATGTTCATACCCACGCGTCCGTCCTGAGGGAGCCTCTTTTCGGCTATGTCCATGTTGCCCATGATCTTTATGCGGGTGATCAGGGCAGAATGCATATAAACGGGTATGTTAAATATCTTTTGCAGCATCCCATCGATCCGGAATCTCACCCGTGACTCATTCTCTGTGGGCTCGATGTGGATATCGCTGGCCCCCATGCTAACCGCCTGTTGGATTATGGAATTGACCAGCCTCACTACCGGAGCATTGCTGACGTCCTCATCAAAAGAGCCGTTTTGCACATCCTGAGGCAGTTGCCCTAGCTTAGCTTCCCTTGTATAATCCTGAACTGCCTTTTCGGCATACTCCATCCCGTAAAGCCTGTTGATGGCATTTTTTATAGCTTCTCCAAACGAAATAAGCGGTACCACATCCATTTTTGATACGCGCTTTACATCGTCGACAGCAGCAAAATTCAGCGGGTCTTCCATAGCTATGTAAAGTTTGCCGTTTTCCTCCTTTATGGGGATTAGGGTATGCCTTTTGGCAAGCATGAAAGGGATGTACTCAGCCAGTTTAGGTTCAAGGGTAACTTTGTTTAAATCCACAAAGGGAATACCCAGCTGTTCCTGAAGCACTTCAGCCATCTGGGCTTCAGATATCAAGTTTTGAGAGATGAGTACTTCGCCCAGCTTTTTACCGGTAGACTTTTGCAGGGCAAGCGCCTCTTTAAGCTGCTCCCTGGTGATTATGCCTTTTTCAACCAACAGTTCCCCCAGCCTCTTCCTGTATGCCCCCATAAAGCGCCCCACCTAAAGTAAAAAATAATAAGTAAATCAGTCCTATAATTAGTAAATTTGTCCTATTCTCTTTCATTATCAACCATTATATACCATTGGACTCCATTTTACAACAAAAACTTATCCCCTTCTATCAATATACTAATAGCTTCATCATAATCCACCTTGAGGCCAGTCCAAATCTCAATGGCCTTTATGGCTTGCCCCACCAGCATATCAAGGCCGTTTATGGCCATACACCCTGCTTGTCTGGCCTTTCTCAAAAAGGCGGTTTCAATGGGATTGTATATGATATCCACTACTATCATACCGGGTAAAAAGGCATAATCTTCTACCGGCATAAGTTGGGTATGTGGCCACATGCCCACCGGCGTGGTATTGACCACCAGGTCAGGTTGTACCTCCTTGATATTTTCTTTTGTAAGATAATTCAAACAAACGCCCGAAAAAAATCGCTCCAGGTGTTTGATAAGCTCAATTGCCCTTTCCCTGGTTCGATTGTAGATATAAAGTTCTTTTACTCCTTCTTTGAGAAGATATACGCATATCGCCCTTGCCGCTCCACCCGCCCCCAGCACCAGTGCAACTGTATCCTTAAGGGCTATCCCTCGGCGCTTTAGGGAATCCACAAATCCCATCCCGTCGGTATTGTAGCCTATGAGCTTTCCGTTTTCTACCTTAACGGTGTTCACCGCTCCGATAATTGCAGCCTCGGTGTCCAGCCAATCCAAAAACCACATGACCCTTTCTTTATGGGGAATGGTCACATTGAATCCCTTAAACCCAAGAACTTTAAACGCTTCTAACGCTTTCCCAACATCATCGGGAGCGATATCAAAGGCCAGATACACGTAGTCCAGATTGTATTTTTTATAAAGGCTATTGTGCAGTTTGGGTGACAGCGAATGCTCTACCGGATGGCCTATAAGCCCTACCAGCTTTGTATTGGGAGATATATTCATGGCCTCCTCCTTTTGGCAATAGTTTTTTCAAAAAATCTCATAATCCTGGTACCTATGAATTCCCTTTTTGATATAGGTTCAACCAGAATGGTATATAGGTCGAGCATGTTTCCCCCGAGGATATCGGTAAAAATCTGATCGCCTATTACTGCGGTATTGTGTTTATTACCCTCCAGCGTCATCATAGCATTTTTAAAAGCTCGGGACAGGGGCTTGCCTCTTTTGGAAGCAGCCAGCATCCCAAATTTTGAAGCAAAATGGCGTATTCTTTTGAAGCTGCCGTTAGACACGATGCAGAACTTAAATCCCATCTCCTGACCGGCTTTGATCCATTGATAAACTTCGGGAATGATGTTTTCTTCACCCCAGGGGATCAAGGTATTATCCAGATCTATGATTATATTGGAAATCCCTCTTCTCATCAGCTCATCAAGCTTTATATCACAAACACTTTCTACCATCTGATCAGGTTTAAGCTTTTTAAACATTTAAATCCCTTCTAAAATATAACTTAATTGCCATCCTTTAATAGCAGAATCGTACTTTAACTTTAATATTAATAGAAAATCAAAAAGGCTGTCAACTTGAATGACAGCCTCCTACGCCAAATTCCTTGCTCAATTTTGATATGGCCCTTTTTTCAATCCTGGATACGTACGACCTTGAAATGCCAAGCATTTGAGCTATTTCCCTTTGCGTCCTGTGTCTACCGTTGAGCAAGCCGTATCTCATCTCTAAAACCATTCTTTCCCTCTTTTTTAACACTGTAGCCATCTTTTTGTAAAGGTGCCGAATCTGCATTTTCGACTCAACCTCGTTTATCACCGCATCCGGATCAGTACCCAGTATATCCATAAGCGATATTTCATTCCCTTCTTTGTCCATGCCTATAGGTTCCTGGAGAGACACCTCTCCATTTATCTTTTTATCCGCACGAATGGCCATAAGGATTTCATTTTCAATACAACGGGCCGCATAGGTAGCAAGCCTGGTCTTCTTGTTCGAGTCAAAAGTGGATATGGCTTTTATAAGGCCAATGGTTCCTATGGAAATGAGGTCATCCACATCTTTCCCACAATTGCTGTATTTTTTTACAACGTGTGCTACCAACCTGAGATTATGCTCTATGAGAATATTTCTGGCCCTTTCATCTCCCTCTTCCATGAATTTCTTCAGATAATATTCCTCTTCTTCAGGGCTTAATGGCCGGGGGAAAGAACCGCCGCCCGATATGTGGGATACAAGCAGATAGGCGTAACGTAAGAGATAAAGCAGGCTCCCGATTAGGGATAGCACATATAACACCCCCTGAAATGCAGTTACACCGCCCAAAGAAAATAGGTTACCTTATATAATATGTAACTGCATGGGGAAATGTGCTTGTTCTTTTTTTACCCAGCAAATTTTTTACCTGATCGACAGCCTATTACCTCTACATATGTCCTCTTTTTCTCCTCAACATGGAATATCTCTCAAGGCAATATGGAATGGGAATATATACCTTCTGCTGAGGGTGAGGAACGCTATCTATGGGCTGCCCATCGACGTCGAATATCTCATCAATGGCATAGCTCAGTGTATCACCATGGGGGCGGAGAATTTCCACCTCATCCCCCTTTTTGAAGGGATTGCGCTGTTCTACCAGAGCCATGCTCTTTTGCTGGTCATAATCCAGCACCAGACCTACAAAGTCGTACTGCCTGATGTACTGGCTACTTGTATATTCCTGCGCATCGGATGTGGGAACACCAAAATAAAACCCAGTAGTAAATGGGCGATGGCTGGCCTTTTTTACCTCTTCAAGAGCCCTGGGATCAAAACGATAACCCTGCGGATCTTTTCTATATCGATCCAGTTCCTGTCGATAAGCCTTCACGGTAACGGCCACATAATAGCTGCTCTTCATCCTTCCTTCGATTTTAAAGCCATCCACCCCTGCCGAAATAAGCTCTCGAATGTGCCCCAACATGCACAGGTCCTTGGAATTAAGTATATAAGCTCCCCTCTCATCTTCCATGATCGGCAGGTATTCTCCCGGCCTTTTCTCCTCCATAAGGTAATATTTCCAGCGGCACGGGTGCGCACACTCCCCCCTGTTTGAATACCTACCGGTAAGGTAGTTGCTCAGCAGGCACCTACCCGAATAGGAGATACACATGGCACCGTGAACAAATACCTCCAGCTCGAGGGTAGGGGGGGTTTTATCCCTTATCTCCTTTATCTCATCCAGGCTGAGCTCTCTCGCCATTATTATCCTTTTTACCCCTTGGCTGTGCCAGAAGGCAGCACTCCGCCAGTTGGTGGTGTTGGCCTGGGTGCTTAAATGTATTTCCATGTCGGGTGCAACTTCCTTCACCAGGGACAGCATCCCTGGATCCGATACTATGACCGCATCCACTCCAATATCTTCAAGAAAGCGAACGTAGTCCTCAACACCCTCAAAGTCTTGGTTGTGAGCAAATATGTTCAATGCGACGTATACCCTACGCCCATATCTGTGGACGTATTCCACCCCTTCCCTCATTTCATCCAGTTCAAAATTGCCAGCCGAGGCCCTAAGGCTCAACCTTTTGCCGCCTATATATACGGCATCCGCTCCATACGCCACGGCCACCTTTAGCTTTTCAAGGTCGCCTGCCGGTGCCAAAAGCTCGGGTATCTTCATATTGCATTCCATCCTTTCGTAAAATCACATGTTCTCATGAAAAAGCCAACTTACTGAAAAAACGATCATCATAAACTTCGGGAAATCAAAATTCCTTTTTGTTGCACAGCTCCCCAAAGAAACGCCTACCAATAAAAGCTTCCCATAACTCAATGCCTTAAACTAACAGAGCCCACTCATTAGAGTGAGCTCCAATATACCTGCACTATTCCTTATTTTTATTCTGGCTATCCTTCCACAACTTCTCGTACTTTTGCTTGGCTCTAGCATGCTCTTCGGCAGTGTAACTAAACTCGTGCCGGTTATCCCCGGCATACACAAAGAACAGCACGGGCTTTTTGGGATTCATGAACTCCTCATCCGGATACAGTACCGCTTCTACAGCAAGCTGTCCCGGCGAAGCTATAGGGCCAACAGGCAGCCCCTTATACTTGTAGGTATTATAAGGCGAATCCACCGCAATCTCCTCATTGGTCAGGAAGGGCTTCCTCTCAGAACGTCCCAGAGCATACTGCACCGTTGCACATGACTGAAGGGGCATATCGATATTCAACCTGTTGTGAAATACCGCAGAGATCTTATAGAATTCATCCTTTACAGCGGCCTCTTCCTGAACTATCGAAGCCAGAGTGATTACCTCATCCAGGGTCATCCCCCGTTCCTCTATGGCTGTAAGAAGAGGTACGTCCCTGAATTCGGCATAGTACACTTTCTTTTCAAAGGTGGATAACATCTTTCTTATTATATCATCGGGCATAGAGTCCACATAGACTATATAGGTATCGGGGAACAAGTATCCTTCCAGAGGATATTCTCCGTTCCTTCTCACCTCGGGTATCTCATACAAAAAGGTATATTCTTCTGCAAACTTATCAAATTGCTTAGCAGTTTCAATGAATTGCTGGGCTGTAAACCTAAAAACCTTTTGCCCGTCTTTTTCAAAATTCTCCAGGTAATTGGCCATATCGCGTATGCTAAACCCTTCAGGAATTGTAATCTTTACCGTGTCCACTGCAGCCTCGCCCGTTATCAGCTCATCCAGGATCTGCTGGGGAGTCATATTTCTGGAAAGCTTATACCGCCCGGCCTTCAGCTTTGAAGCCTTATCGGTAAGCTCAACATAAAATCTAAAAACGCCGGTACTGCGAATCAGGCCATTTTCATACAGTATTTTAGCAATGCCCCGAACAGAAGTCCCCATCGGTATATCCACCGTTACGGTGGTGTGATCCTTAACGTCCACCGGTTCAAACAACAATATTCGGACTTGACGTACCGCCCACAAAACAACCCCCATCACTATTCCAAGGCTGATGAGGTATATCAATAAATTCCTTACACTAGATTTTATAAAAGGATGTATACCCTTTCTCTTCTTTTGATCTCGAGTAACTGCAACTTCAGACATCTTTCAACCCCCGCCTATGTCGTCATCTTAATTATATAGAGTTACATATCTTTTGACAAGGCAGAGGAGGTTAATAAAATATTAAAATTGTGTTAATCTTTGATTGAAAATCTACTCATTATCCTTTGATACAGCGACAATACAGGAAGGCCCAGCAGGCCTATCACCACAAGCTGCCCCAAACCTACTTGCAGGGCAACCAGCCAGTAAGGCATATTAGCAGCCGGCGCTAGATAGATGGGTACGCCGAGAGCATTTAAAATTATGGGTGGCAGCAAGGCCACATAACGGTTGGGCGCCTTATACGTAAGGTAAGCCGATACCAGCGTAATGAGGCTGCCGCCCAGGATATCCACCAAGCCAGATGGGCTGCTCAGATTGGCAAACATGCATCCCAGCGCTACTCCGGGAACGGCAGCCGCATCTATAAATGGGAGCACCGTCAACGCTTCGGCCAACCTGAATTGTATGGGGCCAAAGGATATCGACTGAAGGGTCATGGTTAACCCAGTATATACAGCAGCAATGATGGCTGCTCGCGCAATAAAGCGAGCAGAAATCTTAAACTCCTTCACTTCCCTTTATCCCCCTCTTCGCCGTCTTCCTGCATAAAATCCAGCTCCATATCCACAGCTTCGCTCAATATCTTGTATATATCCGACATGAGCGTATTTAAGCGGTATTCAGCTTGCAAAAATTCGCTTATAGCAGGTGAGTGCTGTATGAGCTCCGAAAGCTTTCTGAACTTATCCAGCTCTTCCTCATCGGGCTGCTTGCCGCTCAAAAATGCAGCCTGCAGCTGAAACTGCCGTTTCTTAAAGTCCTTCAGCATCTTCTTGTTGGTTTCATCCTGATAAACCCTTTCCTTTGCGGCCTTGTAATCCCTGTATTCCTTGCTTACCGAAAGCGCCCTGGCCAATTCATGGGCCTTATCGTATACGTTCATATCTGGAGCCCCCCATCTTCATGGAATGAATTATATTATTATTGTGAAGTAATTTATATTTCCATGATGATAGGCAGTATCATGGGATTTCTCTTGGTTTTCTCATAGAGGAAATCCCTCAGCTCATCCCTTATATTGGTTTTCAAAGTAGCCCAATCGGTGATGTTCTGCCGCTCGCATCTATCCAGCGTTTCTTTAACCACCTGTCGTGCCTGCTCTATGAGTTCCTCAGATTCCCGCACGTAGACAAAGCCTCTAGATATGATGTCAGGCCCAGCAATGACGCCACCTGTCTCCCTTGAGATGGTGACCACTACAACGATAAGGCCATCCTGCGACAAGTGCTTCCTGTCGCGCAACACGATATTACCTACATCTCCAACTCCCAGGCCATCCACCAATACCCTTCCTGCGGTGACCGTTCCAGCTACCTTGCAGGAGTTGTGGGTAAGCTCAAGCACAGTACCTATATCCACCAGGAATATGTTCTCTCGAGGCATACCAAGGGACTCAGCCAGCAGGGCATGCTGCTTTAAATGGCGGAATTCGCCATGCACCGGTATGAAGAACTTGGGCTTTACCAGAGTATGTATCAGCTTAAGCTCCTCCTGGCAGGCATGACCCGAAACGTGGACATCCGCCAGAGACTCGTAGATGACATGGGCCCCCCTTTGGAAGAGCTGGTTTATCACCTTATACACCAGCTTTTCATTGCCGGGTATAGGCGTTGCCGATATTATGACCAGGTCTCCAGGTATGATCTCCAGCTTTTTATGCTCAGCAGCGGCCATACGCGTCAAGGCCGACATGGGCTCACCCTGGGTACCGGTGGTGATTATCACCACCTTATCGTTTGGATAGCTGTCAACCTTATCCACATCTATGAGCGTCTTTTTGGGTATATTGAGATAGCCCAGCTCCATAGCAACGGCTACCACGTTGACCATGCTACGGCCCGATATGCATACCTTCCGCCCGAATTTGACAGCCGCGTTGATGATCTGCTGAATCCTATGTATGTTAGAGGCAAAAGTAGCCACTATGATCCTGCCCGGCGCATCGGCAAAGATTGATTCAAAGGTTTGACCCACCGTCTTTTCAGACATGGTATAACCTGGCCTTTCCACATTTGTGCTGTCAGCCAGGAGAGCAAGTACGCCCTTTTTGCCAAGCAAGGCAAACTTGGCCAAATCTATGACTTGTCCATCTATAGGAGTGTAGTCTATCTTAAAATCGCTGGTATGTACTACCACCCCTACCGGAGTATGTATGGCTAGGGCTACCGAATCGGCTATGCTGTGGCTGGTTTTGATAAACTCAACGGTGAAAGCACCCAGCTTTAAGATGTCATTGGCCTTTATCGTCTGAAAAATCGCCTTATTGATGCCGTGTTCCTTCAACTTAATGTCTACCAGCCCTAAGGTTAAGCGGGTACCATAAACAGGGACGTTTAGCTCTCGTAGCACATAGGGCAATGCGCCAATGTGGTCCTCATGTCCATGGGTGAGAATAAATCCCCTTACCTTGTCCTTATTTTTGAGTAAATAGGATATATCGGGTATGACGAGATCGACGCCCAACATATCATCTTCAGGAAAGCTGACCCCACAATCAACTACTATGATATCATTACCGTACTCAAAAACCGTCATGTTTTTACCGATCTCGTTTACCCCACCCAGTGGTATAATTCTAAGTACGTTCTTTAAAGCCACAAATACCCCTTATCCTCCTTCAATCTTTATATTTTTCCCGAACATTGCTATTTATAGTTTCAATTATACAGTATTTACATTGGACGTGCAACTTAAAAAGAGGAAGCCAACTTTCCAAAAAGTCGACTTCCTCTCTATCAGGCTCATGTTAGCGTCACCGCTTCTTGGCCCAGTTAATCTTATCCTCATAAAACTTGGTCAGTTCTTCAGCATATTCCTCTGATACCCCTTCGCTATAGACCCTACACACCGCTTCCTCCGAATCTGGTAGCACCAGAGCCCAACCGTTCTGGTGCTGCACCTTTACGCCTTCAAATAGTTCAACCACTTTATTGCCTTTTGTCTCTTCCTGTATGAGCCAGCGCATCACCTTGCCCTTCTCCTCCCACGGACACTCTATCACCTTTTCCTTTACATAAAATCTCGGTATGGTGCCGATAAGCTCCGATAATGTCTTGCGCTCTTTTGCCAGAACCTCCAGGAGCTTGAGCAATAAGGCAATGGCATCGGAATACAGCAAAAAGGTTCCGCTGCCGTTCCCTTCCCGCTTTATCACCTCGTTCATCAGCGCATATCGGCTTGTCTTGGTCCGTATGACCTTGCCTTGCATCGATCGTGCCATGGTCTCAATGACGGTAGGCGCTGTATATGGCACTACCACTTCCTTTTTTTCGTTGGCACTTAAGCACAAAATACCTCTTAGCACATCGCATACCTCTCGGGAAACCTTTTTGCCCTTTTCATCATACAGTTCAATCTCTTCGCCGTTGCTGTCCACATAGCATGCCAGGCTATATTGTCCCCTCCCGGCCTTTTCAAGCTCAAGGGGTATATTATCCTTGGCCATAGTAAGCTCACAACCAGCATCATTGAATATGGTCTCAACAATTGATGCCACCAGCCTGCTGGGAGTAGAAAGCAGCACCTTAAAGCCGCCATTCCTTATGGCATCCATATCCACCGCCTTTTCAAGAGCTTTGGTATAAAACAGTGGAATATTGAAGAAACTCTGCACTTTGGGTACCCTATCGGCTGTAATCCTCTGGAAATCCTCCCTCACAAACGCGTTTTCGATCTGGCGTTCAAAGGCTGGCGAAAAGTTGCCCCCGTCCCTGTCGATAAAGTGGATGCCCACGTTGCCATCCACTCTATTGTCTTCGAAGACGTGCACCCCTCCAGCCAATCCCAAATAGGGTACCATATACCGCAAGATGGGGGTGGTGAGTATCCCTAAATCCAGCACCTCTACTCCCGAGGACAATAGACCGGATATGATGCCATACTTCAGCATGGTGCTGCCGGAATTATCATCACAGCTTACCGCCACGCGCTTGTTTGGTTTAAGTTCGGCTCCCAGAGCCGCGCCCAGCCGCACTGCAAACCGCGGGTCTAGATCCACGTTGAGCTTTCCCGTTATGCCGTTTTTGCCGAATAAAGTCCTGCACATTCTCGTACCCCATATAACATTGCACTGTACCATAGTGCCGTGCTCGATTACCTTCTCGGGCCATATCTTTACGTCGGGCCTGACGCTAACCCTGGGTTTTAAAGTACAACCATTGCCAATTACCGCTCCTTCGTATATCGATACCCTTTCCCTTATGTCCACTTTGTTGCACACGGCAGCCCCGCGTATTTCAACGCATCTGCTTAAAATATCATAATCCCACAGCACGCTCTTCTTTATGCTGGTGTGGGGCCCTATATCGTTGTAACGCCCGATCACGGTGTAAGGACCGATGTAAGCCCCTTCTCTGATACGGGTGTAGTCCCCGATATAGCAGGGGCCCTCCAGCCTGGCCTCAGGGTGTATATCTACGTTTTCCCCTACCCATATGTTTTCGCCTATTTTATAGCCAGGCATAGGGAATTTAACCTTGCCCGACAGCATATCGTAATGGGCTTGAAGGTAAGTTTGAAGGTTCCCTATATCGCACCAGTATTCATCGGTTATATAGCCGTACATGGGCTTGCCCTTTTCAAGGAGCAAGGGAAATAGGTCCTGGCTGAAGTCAAACTTTTGCCCCGCCTTGAAATAGGTAAGCACCTCGGGCTCTAAAATGTATATCCCGGTATTTACGGTATCGCTGAAGACCTCACTCCAGTTGGGCTTCTCCAGAAAGCGGGTGACAGCCCCATCCTCATCGGTAATCACCACGCCGTATTCCAAAGGCACCTGCACCTTTTTAAGTACAAGAGTGGCTAGGGCCTTTTTCTCCTTATGAAATTTCACTGCCTTGTTTATGTTGATATCGGTCAGGGCATCCCCGCTGACCACGATAAAGGTTTCATCCAAGAATTTTTCTGCATTCTTTACGCTGCCCGCCGTACCCAGCGGGGTTTCTTCCACAAAGTAATGGAGCTTGACTCCAAATGCAGAGCCATCTTGAAAGTAATCCTCTATCACTTGGGGAAGATATTGAAGTGTTATACCTATATCTTTAATGCCGTACTTTTTTAAAAGCTCTATGCTGTAAGTCATAACGGGCCTGGTCATCACTGGCACCATCGGTTTGGGCAAATCACAGGTGAGAGGTCGCAGGCGAGAGCCGGAGCCTCCAGCCATAATAATCCCTTTCACCGTATCATCCTTTCTAGATATTGTCAAGCTGTGTTGTGCAAAGCGTAATTTTAGTATATGTATTAATTAAGTGACTTATTCAAACTATTAAGCCAGAAAATGGCTTTTGCAGCATATGGCCGGCTCCAGCTGCAATCCAAAAATGAAAAAGGCTCCATTTAAACGGAGCCCCTATCCTGCCTGCATCTGGAACAATAGCCAAAAAATTTCACGTTGTGATTTACAATCTTAAACTTGTGTTTTTCTTCGATTTTCTCCTCCAGAGCATCTAGCAGGTCTTCCACCACCTCCGTCACCTGGCCACAGCTTAAACACAACAGGTGATGATGATGGTGGTCCTCATTCATGGTGCTCAGCTCATAGCGTTTCTTGCCGTCATCGAAGTTGTGCTTATAAAGGATTCCCAGTTCCTCGAACAGGAGCATGGTGCGGTATACCGTAGCCAGACCGATTTCAGGGCATATCTTTTTGACACGGAAGTAAATCTCCTCCGTGCTCATGTGCTTACCCTTGTTGTTCATGATCACCTCAAGGGTAGCCCTGCGTTGCGGAGTCAATTTATATCCCTTTTCTTGAAGAATCTCTTTGATCCTATCCATGCTATCGTTAGACATTAAATTCACTTCTCTCCCAAAGTTATTTATATCTTTTGCAGCTGCGACAAAAATTTGTCGTTGAGCACCTTGATATAAGTGCCCTTCATTCCCAGCGACCGGGATTCAATTATTCCGGCGCTTTCCAGCTTCCTCAACGCATTTACTATGACCGAGCGAGTGATTCCCGCCCGGTCGGCTATTCTGCTGGTCACCAGCAGGCCCTCTATACCATCCAGCTCGCTGAATACCTGCTTGACAGCTTCCCGCTCGGAATAGGAAAGGGTGCCTATAGCCATTTCGGCCATCGACCTCTTTCGCATCTCCTCCGCCATATGTTCCATCTTCAAGCGCATTATCTCAAGCCCAACCACGGTGGCGCCGTACTCGGCCAGCACCAGGTCATCATCTACAAATTCTTTGAGCCCAGAACGCCGAAAAATGAGAGTCCCCAACCTCTTGCCCCTGCAGTATATCGGAACAAAGGTGAGGTTTTGCTTCCCTTCTGGGGTATCCTCCACAACATTTGCCATGGTGGTGCCGATCCACAGCAAGTTGTTATTGTAATCAGCCGGAACATATGCTTTCTGGTCAGCGTTGCCACCTGACTGCACAGGTGCACAGCCTATAACACGACCCTCCTCATCCAGCAGCAATACACTGCTCTCAAGCAGCTGGCTCAGCATTTCGCACAAATAGGACAGATTTATCCTTTGTGCCTCGCTGCTCTGAAATACCTGATTGAATTTCCTTATCCGCTCCAGCAAACTATCTGACATATCTAGCCCCACTTTCTGCCAAATAAAGTAAATAACGCCCCCTACGACCCCTCTTCTTTATAAAGCCCTATAGGACCATAAAGCCTCTACAATATGAACTTGTGAAGGTCGTTCTGCTTTATCATATCCTGGAGCATGTTTCTCACGTATTCCCTGTCTATCACAACCTTTTGCCCTGCCAGCCTATCTGCGTTAAAGGATATATCCTCCATCAACTTCTCAACTACAGTGTACAGGCGCCGTGCACCTATGTTTTCGCTGGTCTGATTCATTATATAAGCGATGTTGGCTATCTCGTCTATGGCATCCTCGGTAAACTCAAGGTCTACTCCCTCTACTTTGAGGAGCGCGATCTGCTGCTTTATGATGGCATTTTCAGTTTGGGTGAGTATGCGCTTGAAATCCTCTTTCGTTAAAGCTTCCAGCTCCACCCTTATGGGGAACCTACCCTGCAACTCGGGTATGAGATCAGACACCTTGGTCACATGGAAAGCCCCGGCAGCAATAAAGAGTATATGATCGGTCTTAACCGGGCCGTATTTGGTCATAACCGTGGTGCCCTCCACAATGGGCAGTATATCCCTCTGTACCCCTTCGCGGGAGACATCGGGGCCTGCTCCGCTTTCACGGCCGGCGATCTTGTCGATCTCATCGATGAATATTATGCCGTGCTGTTCTACAGCCTGGATGGCCTCCTCTACCACCTCATCCATATCTATGAGCTTTTGGGCTTCTTCCTGTTCAAATATGCGCCGCGCCTCTCTGACGGTGGTCTTTTTCTTCTTGCGCCTTTTAGGAAATAGATTGCCGAATACATCCTGTATTTGTATGAGTACCTCTTCATTGCCCATGCCAGGGATGAATCCAAAACTGGCAAATCCCGAGTCCTCTACTTCAATTTCTATGTGGGTATCCTCCAGAGCGCCACTGCGCAGCTTTTCCCTCAGCCTTTCCCTGGTATGGGCCATAGAATCGTCGTCATCCTGCTCCTCAGCTGCCGGCTGTTCTACTGGAAATAGCATGCCCAGTGGGCTTTGGGACCTCTTCCTTTTGGGAGGAAGGAGTACGTCCAGCAAGCGGTTCTCGGCGGCTTGAGCCGCCTTTTCCCTCACCATCTCCATCTTCTGGTTTTTAACCATGCGGATGGCTTCTTCCACCAGATCCCTAACCATGGACTCCACATCTCGACCCACATATCCTACCTCGGTATACTTGGTGGCTTCCACCTTTATAAAAGGCGCATTTACAAGCTTAGCTAAACGCCGCGCAATCTCGGTCTTACCCACGCCGGTAGGCCCCATTAGTATTATGTTTTTTGGCGTGATCTCGTCTCTTAACTTTGGGTCGAGCTTGCTCCTGCGATAGCGATTCCTCAAAGCTATCGCCACCGCTTTTTTGGCTTTCTCCTGTCCGATTATGTACCTGTCAAGCTGCTCGACTATCTCCCTCGGAGTATAATATTCGGCCAATGGACTCCCCCTCCTAAACCTCTTCCACATATATATTGTTGTTGGTGTAAACGCAGATGGACGCAGCTATCTCCAGCGATTTCCTGACTATCTCCACCGGCTCTAGCTGGGTATTGTTAACGAGAGCTCTGGCAGCGGCCAAAGCATAATTGCCGCCCGACCCAATGGCGGCAATCTGATCATCGGGCTCGATGACCTCACCGGTACCTGAAATTATGAGCAGATCCTTAGAATCTATGGCAATCAACATTGCATCCAACCTTCTCAGCACCTTATCGGCACGCCACTCCTTGGCCAGCTCGACGGCAGCCCGCTGCAGATTGCCAGAATACTCCTCCAGCTTAGTTTCAAACTTTTCGCTCAGCGTAAAGGCATCGGCCACGGTGCCAGCAAATCCTACCACTACCCTATTGTGATATAGCCTCCGTATTTTGCGCGCACCCTGCTTCATGATGGTGCTCTGCCCCAGCGTCACCTGGCCGTCGCCGCCGATGGCCCCTTTATCACCTCTTCGAACTGCTATAATGGTAGTCCCCTTAAGCATAACTACAAATTCCCCTTCCCTCTTTACTAAACACACCAATATTATCACAATTTTTCAAAAATTTCAATGTATTCTGATAAAATCCAAATGGCTGTTTTGTATAATTTGCTTAATGGTCTCTAGCGCCCGCTGCGAAATCATCAAATTTCTATCGCGCCTTGAACGCACCTTCTTATCAAGGGGCGCTATGATCCCAAAATTGCTGTTCATAGGCTGAAAGTCCTCTATACGAGGATCGGATATATAGTGGGCCAGCGCACCGATGGCGGTGGTATCCGGAAAATCGATGGGCGGCTTGCCATGGAGCATCAGTGCCAAATTAATCCCTACCACCAGCCCGCTGGAAGCCGACTCCACGTATCCTTCTACGCCGGTAATCTGCCCAGCAAAATATATATACTGATTGCTCCTTAAGCCGTAAGACGAGTTGAGCAGCTTGGGCGAATTGATGTAAGTGTTGCGGTGCATCACCCCGTAGCGCACAAACTCGGCATTTTCAAGGCCGGGGATCATGGAAAAGACCCGTTTTTGTTCCCCAAACAACAGATTAGTCTGAAAGCCTACCATGTTATATAGGGTAGCCTTGCTGTTGTCCTGCCTTAGCTGGACCACGGCATACGGCTCCTGCCCGGTTCGCGGGTCACGAAGCCCTACCGGCTTTAAAGGGCCAAACCGCAAGGTGTCTATACCCCTCTTGGCCATCACTTCGATGGGCATACACCCCTCAAATACCTTTTCATCTTCGAAGTCCTTCAGGGTTACCGTCTTTGCGTTTACCAGTTCGTGCCAAAACCTCTCGTATTCTTCCTTGGTCATGGGGCAGTTGAGGTAGTCTTCCCCTCTCCCATACCTCGACGCCTTAAATATCTTGCTAAAATCCAGGGAATCCCTCACCACAATGGGAGCCGCAGCATCAAAAAAATACAGGTATTCCTGCTTTATCAACCGTTTTATATCTTCCGAAATAGCCGGCGAGGATAGGGGCCCCGTTGCGATGACCACATAGCGATCTTGCGGTATTGTTTTTACTTCCTCGCGAATCACCGAAATATTCGGATGGCTTTGTATCTTGTCGGTGATGTACTGTGCAAACAGCTGCCTGTCCACCGCCAGCGCCCCACCCGCCGGTACCCTGGTGGCATCGGCCGCCTCTATTATCAATGAGCCCAGCAGTCGCATCTCTTCCTTCAAAAGGCCGGAAGCGTTCTCCAGCCTGAAAGATCCCAGGGAATTGCTGCATACCAGCTCCCCAAGATATTCGGTATGATGGGCAGGCGTCATGTTATGGGGCCGCATTTCATACAGCTCCACCTGTATACCCGCCCGTGCAAGCTGCCATGCCGCTTCGCAGCCGGCCAGCCCGCCGCCTATCACCATCACCTTATCCATGGCTTACCCCACTTCTTTCGTGACGGTATCCACATTCCTTATTGGTGCAGGCTACATACTCCTCCCCGTTTTTCTTCTGCTTGACCATCATCAAAGCTCCACATTGCGGGCACTTCTCATCGGCCGGCATGTCCCACGATATGAAATCGCATTCAGGATAGTTTTCGCACCCATAAAACTTTTTGCCCTTTTTGGTATGCTTTACGACGATGGCGCTGTTGCACTTGGGACACCGGGCCGAAATGACCTCTACATAGGGCTTTGTATTGCGGCAGTCGGGAAAATTGGGACAGGCCAAAAATTTGCCATACCGCCCCCTCTTAATGACCATGTTTACCCCGCATTTATCGCATATGACGTCGGATACCTCGTCCTTGATCTCTATCTTGGATATGGCTTCGTCAGCCTTTTTAAGCAATTCTTGGAAAGGAATATAAAATTCCCTTACTATCTCCCGCCAGTCCTTCTTTCCCTCTTCAACCTCATCCAGCTGCTTTTCCATCTCGGCAGTGAATTTGTAATCTACTATATCGGGGAAATACTCCATCATTAGATCAGTTACTATGAACCCCAGTTCGGTCGGCACCAGGCTCTTCTTCTCCCTCACCACGTAGCCCCTTGCGATGATGGTTGAAATGGTAGGAGCATAGGTGCTAGGCCTGCCTATGCCCATCTCCTCCAGGGCACGAACCAGCGACGCTTCGGTATATCGCGGCGGCGGTTGTGTAAAGTGCTGCTCGGGAACCATCTTCTTAAGCTTGAGGCTCTCGCCTTCGATCACTTCCGGCAGCTCCACATCCTCCTTTTCGGATGATTCATTATCGCTGCCCTCCATATAGATGATGGTA
The DNA here is from genome assembly GCA_017577715.1 of Clostridia bacterium. Taxonomy (GTDB): domain Bacteria; phylum Bacillota; class Clostridia; order Caldicoprobacterales; family Caldicoprobacteraceae; genus Caldicoprobacter. The sequence goes on along the minus strand of PKRC01000001.1, from coordinate 52,506 downwards.
TAACCCGCAAAGGTCTTGCGCGAGCCGGCTGCCCTGAAGATATATCCGTTGTCCCCAGCGATATCTACCGTCATGGTTTCGTACAGCGCCGGGGCCATCTGGCTAGCCAGAAAACGATCGTATATCAAGCGGTAGAGCTTGTACTGATCGCTGGTGAGGGAATCCTTTATGGATTCCGGTTCCCTCAATATGGAGGTAGGCCGTATGGCCTCGTGGGCATCCTGTATACCCTTTTTGCTCTTATACTGGTTGGGCTTATCGGGAAGATACTGCTTCCCATATTTTTCCCTTATGTAATCCAGAGCTTCCTTCTGCGCCTGCTCAGCTACTCGCGTCGAATCGGTGCGAATATAGGTCACCAATCCTACCGCACCTTCGCCCTTAATTTCCACCCCTTCATAGAGCTGCTGGGCAATCAGCATGGTCTTTTGCGTGGTAAAGCCCAGCTTCCTGTAAGCCTCCTGTTGGAGGGTGCTGGTGGTAAAAGGCGGTGGAGCGCTGCGCTTTTTAATGCCTTTTTTAACCCCACGGATGGTATATTGCGCCGTCTCAAGCTTTTCAACAAGGCTCTTTACCTCTTGTTCATTTTTAGGGACAATTTTATTATCCGCCGTGCCATAAAAGGCGGCTTCAAAGGCTTTGCCGGCCTCCGTTACAAACTTTCCGGTTATGGTCCAGTATTCTTCAGGAACGAATTCTTGAATCTCTCGTTCCCTCTCGCACACCATTCTGGTGGCCACCGACTGGACCCTGCCGGCGCTCAATCCCCCCTTGATCTTTCGCCATAGCAGGGGGCTTATCATGTACCCAACCACCCTGTCCAATACCCTGCGGGCCTGCTGCGCATAAACCAGGCTCATGTTGATGGTCCTGGGATGTTTTATGGCGTTTTTGACGGCCTGCTGTGTGATCTCATGAAACTCTATCCTGCAGGTACTGTTGGGGTCTATGCCCAGAAGATAGGCAAGGTGCCACGATATAGCTTCCCCTTCCCTATCAGGGTCGGTAGCCAGATAGACCTTATCGGCGTTTTGCGCCTCCTTTTTCAGCTTATTTATTATCTCGCCCTTGCCCCTTATGGTTATATACCGGGGTTCAAAGTCGTTTTCAATATCCACTCCCAACTGACTTTTGGGCAGGTCCCTCACGTGCCCCATGGAAGCCTCGACTTTATATTTACTGCCCAGAAATTTTTTTATGGTCCGAGCTTTAGCAGGTGATTCGACAATGACCAAATCCTGTGCCACCTTATCCCTCCATTCAATTCATCCATTGCCTGGCAAATTTACCTCCAGGCAGCTGTTTTACTATTCCCTTCATCTCAAGAAGGGTCAAAATCGCATTTAGCTTGGCTATATCAAAACCCGTAATGGCAGCCAGTTCTTCCAGCAGCTTTTCGCCATCCTCAAGGGCATTATACACCTCTATCTCAAAAATATCCAGCTGATGAGCAAGGCAAGAGGGCTGTTTAATCTCCTTATTGGCAGTTATGCCAAGGGCTTCTAGTATATCGCCGGCACTCGTCACCGGCGTAGCCCCCTCCTTTATCAGCCGGTTTGTTCCGCTGCTGTAAGGACTGGTGACATTTCCGGGCAGAGCATACACCTCCCTGCCCTGCTCTAAAGCAAAATTGGCGGTGATAAGCGCACCACTGGTACTGCCGGCTTCCACCACCACAACGGCCTGGGACAGGCCGCTTATGATCCTATTCCTTGCCGGAAAATTGCCTGCAGCAGGCTGGGTCCCCGGCGGATACTCGCTCATCAATGTGCCCTGCTGCTGCACTTGCATGAACAACCTTTTATTTTCCCTGGGATATATGACGTCTACTCCGCATCCCAGAACTCCAATGGTATAGCCACCGGCTCGTATGGCGCCTCTGTGTGCCATGGCATCTATTCCCCTGGCAAGGCCGCTTACTACAGTAACCCCGGCGCATGACAGCTCGTAAGCCAGCTTTTCAGCCATTTGCCTGCCGTATTCCGAAGTCCGCCTCGAACCCACGATGGAGACCATATACGGCGTTTCCTTAAGTGGTTGTCCCTTGCAATAAAGCACCGGTGGAGGATCATATATTGTCTTCAAGAGTTTAGGATATTCATCATCTATCAAAGTTATTACCTGGATATTAGGATCCTCAACGATTTTTTGGGCTTTCTCCAGGTACTCCATGCTCTTGTGGATCATTACATTCTTTATGGCCTTATCTCCAATCAGCCTGTATGCATCCAGGATATCATTACGGCTGCATTCCCATACCGCTTTGGGGCTGCCAAACCTCTTTACCATATAGTAAAACCGCTTGGCGCCTATGCCGGGTATACTGGACAGCCACACCCAGTATACCTTATCGACAATATCCCCCACCACAATTCTCCTCCATACAAACCAGCTTTTTCATCTTTTATGATACATTCGACACATATATGGAGTCAAGCAAGAGTTATCAAACCCTCGTGGAGCAGCGGAATTTTCTTGTCAAAGCCTGGTACGCTATGATACAATTTCCCATAAAGAGTAGGATACTATTTTCCATAAGGAGTAGGAAGATATGGCAGTAGAAATAATAACAAAGACAGGAATACTGGTAGAAGATATCAAATTCTGGGATATGGGATATACGCTGGTAGGAGGTGTAGACGAGGTAGGTCGCGGGCCGCTGGCTGGCCCAGTGGTGGCAGCTTGCGTCATATTGCCCAAAGAAGTCCTCATAGAAGGCATAGTGGATTCCTCTTTCGTCATCAGGGATTCCAAAAGGCTTTCGCCTTTAAGACGAGAACGGCTGTATGACGTAATAATGTCCAAAGCTATTGCTGTGGGTATAGGCAGGGTGGAACCGGAAGAGATAGACAGGATAAATATACTCAATGCCGCTCGTAAGGCAATGGAACAGGCTGTACTGGCCTGCCATCCATCTCCCGACTGCCTGCTCATAGACGCTCTTGAGCTTGAAAGCTGCTCCATACCGCAGTTTTCTCTAGTAAAAGGTGATGTGCGTTCGCAGGCCATTGCGGCCGCCTCTATAATCGCCAAGGTCACTAGAGACCGCGAGATGGTGAGATGGGCCGAAGTTTACCCTCAATACGGTTTTGAAAAGCATAAGGGATACGGCACCAAGCAGCATATAGAAAGCATAAAGAAGTTCGGGCTGTCTCCTATCCACCGCAGGACTTTCTGTGAAAAATTTGTAAGTTAAAAGGAGGCCTTTGAAGTTGAACACAAAAGCTCTCGGCAGGTGGGGTGAGGAAAGGGCAACCGAGTACCTGTCCCATAAAGGCCTAAGCGTACTGGAGCGCAACTACCGCTGTCCCTTAGGTGAGATAGACATCATAGCCCAACAGGATGATGTTCTGATATTCATAGAAGTGAAGACAAGGCGCAGCATGTGCTTTGGCCTACCAGCCGAGGCGGTGACCTTCAAAAAGCAAATGAGATACTTCAAAATAGCGCAATACTACATGAAGGAAAATGGAATAAAGGATATAAACTGCCGGTTTGACGTGGTAGAGGTGATTTTAAACCGTGACGGCTCATGCCAATTCAACCACATCATCAATGCTTTTCAGATAAAGTAGGCTATACTTTTGTAAGCGAAGGTGAACACCTTTGTTAGCGTTTTGTTTCAAATTCGTCGTTACAGTGATCGATTAAATACCTGTTAATGTATTTGCGGGGGAAATGCTGCTTCATACCTTCTAATACTACCTGAAGGTATTCATCGCCACAAATGCGAAATCTATCCTCGCATTTTGCATCTCTCATGGTCTCTTTAAACGATTCCACATTTACACAGCTTCCATAAGCAAAATACTTTTTATTCATATATACCCCCTGTTTTGCATAAATTTTCTCCAGTCACCGTCAGGGATAAAAATCCCTCTTTTTCGTGCATATTCCCCATCTGCATAGATATATACCCAACAGCAAAGCATTTCTCCATCATCGGTAAATACATCTATTATCTCTCGGACGTACAGATTATCCTCCCCATATCCGTAGTACCCTTCCAATCCGTCAAGCTTCCTTAAAAGGTCTCGGTTCACCGGTTCTACTATCTCCCCGCGGACTGTTCCTTTACCCTTCAGCATAGCCGGATAGCCCTGCGGCAGATGATAGAGCAAGCCTTGCGTTTTCCCCGGAATTATACAACTTATACGGCCTTCCAGGTACCTGCTGTGATTCCAGAATCCCTTCATCAGCGTGCCGTATACAAATACCCTATTCAATTGAGTCTCATCCAATTTTAGATTGTCATTATTTACCTGCAATGCTCATTCACCCCTGCTTATCCTGGTATCATTTATTCTTATGCTTTGTACGCTTGTAGAGTATTGATATTGCTTGTTACTCTATATATCATTTGTAAACTCTACCCTCGTTGTACACTTCACCATAACCGCATGCCGCCACAGCCTAGAATCAACATAAAACCTTTTCTCACCTCATATGTAACCCAGAGCTTTATGTACACCCTGAGCCAGTGCTGTATCCCATAAGCATCCTCATCCCCTATACGTGGGTCAAAAACCAACCGGAGATCTCAGGGAGCACGGACTATGGCAGGCGTTTCCGTCCCCTATATGTGGGTCAAAAACCCGTCAAAAAAAGGAGATGCAATGCGGTTTTAAGAGTATAACAGCACCCTTTTTTTGTCGTCGACCTCCAATAATGCAAAAAACCTCGAAGATCGACCACAGCTTATCTTTATACATATTTCTCCATTTTCTCACAAACTCCTGCTTCATAAATCAAACTTTTACCCAATCATCCTTGCCCCAAAATCCTCATCAAAAAAGCTTATCTGCCCGTCAGCAAAACTTTTTACTCTCCTCTCGATAATCACATCTTCAGGTGTTACATTTCCCACCAGCATGGGTGAAAAAGGATCGTGCAGCTTTACATTAGTGTATACCGCTTTGCTGCTGTAGTTAGCATAGCAATACAAGCACCCATGCCTGCAGGTGTTGTAAACTCCTATATCCACGCTCTCTACGCAACCACATGCTATTCTCTGGTTTTTATCCTTCTTGGCATTAATCTTGCGCCCGGATACACGGCTTATGAGCTCATCATCTATGCATTTGCCATGGTTGATCCCTAAGTGAGAAAGATCTACCTCTTCGCAGCAACTCTGAACCTCTATTCCGTATTTACTTGCGATCTCAGCGATAACACCGGCTATGTCCAACATTTGCGCATGGCTTATCTCATACATGTTTAACCCTCTAGTGTTGCGCTCGGTTTTCTTGTACATATCCACAAAGCTTATGGTACACCGCCTGGTATAGCCCGCTAAACAAGTCGCAATATAACCAAACTTTTTGCGGTGGAATTCCACATCGATTTCTCTGGAAAGTATTATGGGATCGTACCTCCATATCACCCTTTCATTGCCCACTTTCCGCGAAAGTTCCTGAAAAGACCGTATAACCTTTTCTTTGGGCGGCACATTTGGCTCCACATTCCTACCATACCCCGTGATGGTCACATGAAAGTAATAGAAATAATCTTTCAGCATATCAAGGCGGCCCAGTATATTCGTGGGATCCTTTGTCCAAAACACAATACAGTCTATATCCGTAGGATTCAAATATATCTTGCTGACCTGATGATAGTTCATCGGATTTCGTACGAGAACATATCCTTCTTTTAGCCTGTTAAAAAACCAGTCCAAATAAAAAGCGAGTATGTCGGTCCTGCGGCTTGCGCTCAATATCACATTATTTGCCTCCTTAGTACTCAATTTTGAATACTCTATTTTGATTTCGGTGTTGTTGTGTTGCATTTTAAGTCTGGGCGTTAAGTCTGGGCGCAAGTGAAAATTCATTACGCCCCCCACCTTGACTTTTTTCAGCGTGATTTTCTCGGCTGCGATTATTTGGAAAGAACCCTCTCTTGACCAGCCACTCCTTATTCACTGGCTCTATCCACACTGCTGAATTGTCGTCATTTATTCCTAAGCTCATGCTCCTATCGCAAAGCAAGATGCTTATTTTATCCCCTTTATCTATAACCGTTCTTAATTATGCCCTTAACATTAATTATTTGGTCGATATATTTCCGCAAATCTTTAAGCTGAACATAAAATCTGCTATTATCCTCTACTCGGTACTTCGTTTTTCCATCTTTGCACAATATCACATAACTTAAAGGGACATCATATCGTCTGCCTTTTCTTAACCCGTGATTCCTAAAAAACTTACATATCAACGGTATCTCCCAAAAGCACCTGACCATGTTAAAACAAGCACAATTATACTCCTTCTTAGGGCTCCAGATACCATTACAGGGTGAATACACATTATATGCTCCCTGATTCATAAGCTCATTTCTTATGGTCTAAAACGACAAACAATTTTCCTTTACCCTATTCTCTATAATTATTGCCGATCCATCATGTTTCAAGCTGCATTTCAACGCAGATGAAATAGCCACAGCGTTCTGACTATCTCCCTTTTCATTTATAGTCAAAAAATAACTTTTCATAGCGAAACCGGCAATTTGCCCTGTGGCACAATTTTTCCATTCAAAACCTCCAGAACGCTTTCCACCGAAAGCGGAGTATATTCGTAAGCGCATAGATATGTCGAAACTCCCTTAAAGCTCAGCAGGTCATATGGGTTCCTCAAAGCCACCACCATGACCTTCTTGCTGGCATCCAGCAATGAGTTCACCAGCTTTGCCTGAGCAGGATTCAGGTGGGCGTTATATGTCCCCACCACAACGGCATCTTTACCCACCGCCTCCGCCACAATAGAGTTTATGGTTGGTTCATCAGGATTTAATGGGATGACCTTCCTTGTACCCCCAAACCGATCTACAAAAGAGTCAGCAAAAGATAGGCTTGGGAGCATTCTGTCATCAGCAGCCGAAGCAGGCATCATTTGGGGAGATACGGCTAAAATATTTTTACCTCTAACAGGCAAAAGTTTAAACTCATCCTTGACCAGGGTTATGCTTTTCAGGCTAATCTCCCGGACAATCTCCCAATGCTCCTTGCTCCCAATGAGTTTAATACCGCTTTCGTCCGGATACGGATTCTCAAACAGGCGGTATTTTTGTTTCAATCTCAGTATCCTGTTAACCGATTCATCTATCCTATCAATGGATATTTCGCCCCTCAAAACGGCCTTTTTAATCTTGTTAAAAGCTCCTATCTGGGTTTCCTTGGTGTGGGAGATTAAAACCAGATCGGCACCCGCCTTTATAGCCTGTACCACTGCTGCAGCAGTGCCAAAGTATTTCGCAATTGCGCTCATTTCCATACAATCCGTGACAATTACGCCATTAAAACCCAGTTTCTCCCTCAAAACCTTTGTGAGGATGTTGTAGGATAAAGTAGCAGGCAGCCTGTCGTCCTCCAGAGCGGGAAAGAGTACGTGAGCCGTCATTACGGCATCAACACCGCTTTCCACCGCTTTTCTAAAGGTATAGAGTTCAACCCTCTGCAGCCTCTCCTTATCATGGGGTACCAGTGGCAGGTCAACGTGAGAATCCACAGCCGTATCCCCATGTCCCGGAAAGTGCTTGGCAGTGGCGATAACGCCGTTCCCCTGCAGCCCCTTTATATAGGAGACCCCAAAGTCTGCCACCTTTTTCGGGTCTTCCCCGTATGACCTAACGCCTATTATGGGATTTAAGGGATTGTTGTTCACATCCAAAACCGGTGCAAAATTCATATTTATGCCCAGTGCCTTGAGCTCTTTTGCAGCTATGGTGGCTACCTTTCGGGCATTGGCCGGGTCATACGTGGCTCCCACGGCCATGTTGCCGGGTAAATATGTGACATCTTTATGGAACCTGACAACCATGCCGCCTTCCTGGTCAATGGAAATAAAGGCGGGAATCCCTGTGTATTTGATGGCCTGGCTTTGGATTTGTGCACACAACTCCCTGGTCTGATTAATATCCTCAATGTTACGGGAAAAGAGTATAACATTCCCGATCTTGTATTCCCTTATCAGCTGTTCAATATGGTCATCGTAAAAGGTAGAATGAAAGCCCACCATCAGCATTTGTCCTATCTTTTGCTCTAAGCTTAAATGATCAATCTTCATAACCTTCATTCCCTTCCATCTTATCGAATGCAAACAACAATTTCTCCAGACAAGGCTTTTTCTTCATAGTTCATGAACATCAAAGCCTGTCTCAGTTTATTTTCACAAACACTGATGACAAGCTTAAAAATCCAACTTTTCAATATAAAACGTATGAAACACAAATGCTTTCCCTTTATACTTCATTTTCATGCCATATTGTTTACCTGCCATGATCCCTTTTAATGACATGGCGCTAATACTTTATCATGCGACTATATATGCCGGGAGATGAATCCTCTATTACTTTGGCTCCGGCTACCTTTTCATAAAATTCAATAACATCTTCTCCTGCTGCGCCGATGATGGCATAGGCATAACCTTCATTCTTCAACGAATGGAGGCACTCTAAAAGCAATGCTTTTCCTATGCCATAGCCCCTTACTTCCTCATCCACGCCTATAGGGCCGAAAAAGCCCTTAGAAGTGACATCATAACAGGCAAATCCTACCACCTTATGCTCCTTCACCGCTATAAAGCAGGATATGGGGTTTCTTGAAAATGCTACGTCGCATTCCCCCGCCCAGCCATCCCCAAATCTACTCCGCACGTATTCCACTATTCTAAATTTATCGGGGGCAAGCGCCCTTTTTATGTATATCCCTTGTCTTTCTAGCTTTTCAATATTATCCCTGTTATCGGGCAGTGCGTAAAGCTTCACAAGCATATCGGGCATGGACAACACCCTTTTACCTGTATTACCAATTTGATATCGAATTGGCGTAAAACAAATTAAAATGGAACTTTAGAAAGGCATATTGCACGCTCTTTGCTGGAAATTTGGGAGGTATACTATGATTTATTTTGAGCCGCTATTTCAGTTGATTGGTAACTTCCATTTTACACCGTTTACATTATTATGGTATCATACTGCAAAACAATTGTAAATGCTAGAAGAAGGGGTAGTGCAATTCAATAAACTGGAGAGGCCTGTTGTCAATTGCATTCCCCCGGTTGTCTAAAAAAGGTGATGCAAAATTTCAGAATCAATGGTAATATATTGTACTGAGCTATTTCCTACCCTTTCGGCTGGTTATCCCAGTTGATAATCGGCCAAGAAAAGGGTGGCTTAAATTTTCGTTAAATCTTTGTATAAAGTTAGGTGAATATAATGGAAGAAGTAAAAAATAACGAATGGGTGGAATGGCTTCAGTCTATCGTCATAGCTTTGTTGCTGGCTTTTTTGCTGCGCATGTTCGTGTTTGACGTGGTAATGGTGGAAGGATCATCCATGCATCCCACCCTGGAATCCGGTGACAGGCTTATTGTGCTCAAGCTGGGTTATAGGTTCAGGCATCCTGAACATGGAGATATAGTGGTGTTTAGAAATCCCGATAATCCCCGCGTAAACTATATAAAAAGGGTAATAGGGGTTGAAGGTGACAGGGTGGAAATAAAGGATGGCAAGGTGTACGTAAACGGTAAGGCGCTGGTAGAGCCATACATCGCCGAGCCAACCCTAGGAGAGTATCCCGAAACCGTCGTACCTGAAGGCACCATATTCGTAATGGGGGATAACCGAAACTTCAGCCGCGACAGCAGGAACTCCCAAGTAGGGTTTATACCGCTGGAAAACGTCGTAGGTAAGGCAAAGATAAGGATATGGCCTTTGTGGAGCGTTACAATACTCAAATAAAGGTGAGGCAACATGAGTCGGCACATTCACTGGTATCCTGGCCATATGAGCAAAGCCAAACGGCTCATACAGGAGCACATCAAGCTTGTGGACCTCATCATCGAGGTACGGGATGCCCGCGTTCCAAGGAGCAGCACTAATCCGGAATTCGGAGCCCTTTGCAGAAACAAACAGCGCCTAATACTTCTCAATAAGAAGGATTTGGCTGATCCTGACATGACTCAACGGTGGACTAGCTTTTTTAGAAGCCAGGGTTTATGGGTAGAAGCCATAAACTGTCTGGACATGAGCGACGTAAACCAGCTGAGAAAAAGCATAATAGAGTTTGCTGAGGAAAGGCGAAAGCTCATCTATCAGCAAAAGGGAATCTACAAAAACACACGGGCTATGGTGGTAGGGATACCCAATGTAGGTAAATCCACCGTAATCAACGGCTTGGCCAAAAGCGCCAAGGCCAAGGTGGGCGATAAGCCTGGCGTGACGCGCGGTAAACAATGGATAAGGGTTCATCCTTATGTGGAGTTTCTTGATACCCCTGGCCTTTTATGGCCCAGAGCAGACGATCAAACAGCCATGTTACATCTGGCATACATAGGTTCCATCGGCGATGAGGCAATAGACATGTTAGAAGTGGCTGTAAAGCTTATCGAGACGTTGAAAGGCCTATATCCTCAAGCAATCCAAAAAAGGTATGGCATTGAGAATATGGAAGGCATGGACGGCTATAGCCTGCTGGAGGCTATATGCTTAAACCAGAAATGGATTCGCAGCGGCGGCAATCCCGATGTCGATAGGGGAGCCAGACAGCTGCTGGGAGATTACCGTTCTGGCCGGCTGGGCGCTTTAACGTTGGAGGCGCCATGAGCTTTCATTGCATCCAAAGCCTGCGATCCAATTTCCTGTATTGTATGGCCTCAGCCAGGTGGTGGTCCTCTATATTCTGGCATCCTTCCAGGTCGGCTATGGTCCGGGCAACTTTTAATATCCTGTCATATGCCCGGGCACTTAAATTAAGCGACACGAAAGCCTGGCGCAGCATCTTCCTTTGGGCGCTGTTCAAAGCGCAGTATTTTCCAATTAGCCTGGAGTTCAGCTGCGCATTGTAGAATATACCCTCGTTTTTGTACCGTTCAAGCTGGATTTGCCGCGCCTTGTTTACCCTCTTCCTTATCTCCTTAGACGTTTCGCCCCTCCTCTGACCAGTCAGCTCGTCAAATGAAATGGGCGGCACCTCAATCTGAATGTCAAATCTATCCATGAGAGGACCAGATATTCTGCTCAAGTACCTGTTTATTTGCATAGGAGTACAGGTGCATTCCTTTGAGCTATCTCCGAAAAACCCACACGGACATGGATTGGCCGATCCTATAAGGGTAAAGGAAGCCGGGAATACGGCTGTGCCGTTGGCCCGCGATATGGTCACCTTTCCGTCTTCCAGCGGCTGCCGCAGTGCCTCAAGCACGTCCCTTTTGAACTCCGGAAGCTCATCCAGAAACAGCACGCCGTGGTGGGCTAAGCTGATTTCTCCTGGTTTGGGGAGCTTGCCGCCTCCTATCAAGGCAACGGCCGAGATGGTGTGGTGGGGCGCTCTGAAAGGCCGCACTTTTATAATACCTTCGGATGTATCAAGCAGTCCGGCAGCGCTGTATATCTTAGTGATTTCCAGAGCCTCCTGATAAGTGAGCTCCGGCAGGATGGAGGGCATTCTGCGCGCCAGCATGGTTTTACCAGAGCCGGGTGGGCCAATCATTATTACATTGTGCCCCCCTGCTGCGGCAATCTCCAGCGCACGTTTTGCACCTTCCTGTCCCTTAACATCTGCAAAGTCTTCCAACGATTCGTTATCCGCATGGCCATCAAACCCGTGGAACCTTTTATAAGGCGTTATGGCAGTTTCGCCTTTAAATGCCGATATGAGTTCATTTAATGAGCTGACGGCATAGACGTCAATTCCCTCTACATGGCTTGCCTCGGGAGCGTTATGAAGGGGCACAACAACGCTGCGAATTTGGTCCTTTACCGATAAAAGTGCGGGAAGCACGCCATGAACGGGCCGTATACTTCCATCAAGGGAAAGCTCTCCCAGAAAGACGCTGTGTATAAGTGGATGATGGGGGATCTGCCCCGTTGCCAGCAGTATGGCCACGGCAATGGCCAAATCGTAGGCAGGCCCTTCCTTTTTGGTGTCGGCGGGAGCCAGGTTTACGGTAATGCGCTTTAAGGGAAATTCAAGACCGCTGTTTTTTATTGCCGCCCTGACGCGCTCTTTGGACTCTTTTACAGCGGCGTCGGGCAATCCCACAATGTCAAATGATGGAAGCCCACTGGATATGTCCACCTCTACTTCGATGACATAGCCATCTATACCAAATAGGCCTGCGCTCTTCACCTTGGCAAGCAAGGAAATCCCCCTCTGCCTTTCCTCTGGTTAATGCTCAAAACGCCATTTTGCACACAACACTGTATTTACCAATATTTTACCATATTGACACAATCGAGGTCAAAGCCTGTTTAAATAATGCCTAAAAAGCCAGATATGAAAAAAATAAAGAAAAAGGTTTAAAAATATTGTAATATATATAGAACATGATATAATTAGGAATATATTTAACATTAAAGGAAAAAGCTGTGGGTCGTTTAATATTATATTGTATTAGGAGGATAATGTGAATAAATCTAAATTATCAATTGAACAAAAAAGGGCAAATACAGATCTGAATGTAATCATTTCTATTACTTTAACAGTAATGGTTGTTTATATGTTGTTTAAATCTCAAATTATATCTTTTATCATGAACAAAAATTTTCCCTTACTTTTGCGCATTTCTATTGCCGCTCTTTTCGAATGGGGAATAGCTGGCCTGGGGATCACTGTTGTTGCGCTATATAGAAAAGAAAGTTTTATCAGATTTGGACTTACTAAAACGAATCTGTTTAAAACCATCGCATTAACAACATTAACCTTTATCCCCTACATTATCCTTATCTGGGCAACGGATTCGTTTACGGGTTATTTACCGTTTAAAAGGGTGATTATAACCAAAGAATGGCTTGAGGTAGGGTTCCCAATATAACATGGTTGGGATGAGCATTATTACAATAGTATGGGGTTTCTTCGAAGGATTCAATTACGTAATAATCAGCCATAAAATAAATATGATTTATCCTCCTAAAAACATATGGTTAAACTGGGGAGCGATATCTTGCGGTATTGCATGTTTACTCCTTCACGTCATGACCGGCGTTAGCATCTATGGTTTGATGGAAGGGCTAGCTGTATTTATCATCATCTACGGTATGCTGGTCATAAAGGATTATACCAAAAATGCATGGGGCTGTATTGCGATATTCACGTTTTTCTGGAATGCTATTTAAGCTTTTCAGAAAGCCATTCTAAAAGCCATTCTATTTGATATTACATAAATAATGTCTTTGTGAATCAACAGTAGTATCTACCGTTACGCCTTCTTGAAACACTTCTTGAAACAATTGAATTTTATTTCCTTATAAAAACAAATATGGGACTTAACGCAGTCCCATATTTGTCTAATTTAAGAAACCTTGTTTAGAAGCCCTTTTCCTTGATCTTGGCGGCCTTACCGACCTTCTTCCTCAGGTAGAACAGCTTAGCCCTGCGCACCTTACCCTTTCTGATGACCTCAATGTGGTCGATCATGGGAGAGTGCAGCGGGAACGTTCTCTCAACGCCAACGCCGTAGGAAACCCTCCTCACGGTAAAGGTCTCCCTTATGCCACCATTCTTCTTCTGTATGACAACGCCTTCAAATGCCTGAAGCCTCTGGCGGTTGCCTTCTACAACCTTGACATATACCCTAACGGTATCGCCCACGTTAAAGTCAGGAAGGTCCTTCCTCAGTTGCTCGCTCTCTATGGCTTTAATGATGTCCATCTCAACTTCAACCTCCTTTCGCGCGTTACTTCATCGCACAGAATCCTGCAAAACCTCTATTGGCATATTACCACGTAATACAAAACCGTGGATTTCATTAACAGCCATTTTCACAGCATAAAATCGCTAAAAGCGCCTCAAAATTTTATCAGCATACTCATTCCGTATGCCGCATCTCATTCTTTATCTCTTCCAGAAGTTCCATTTCATAAGGCGATAATTCCGCCTTCTCCAGGAGGTCAGGCCTTTTTTGCAACGTGTTCCTAAGGCTTTCTTTAAGCCTCCAGCGCTGTATCTCCTGGTGGTTACCCGACAGCAGAACATCCGGCACTGTATAGCCCTCATATTCGTAAGGCCTGGTATACTGTGGATATTCCAGCAACCCCCGGGAAAAAGACTCATCCTGGGTGGATTCCGGGTTGCCCAGCACGCCGGGTATCAATCGCCCCACGCAGTCTATCAGTACCATGGCGGGGAGTTCCCCGCCGGTAAGAACGTAATCCCCAATGGAGATCTCCATATCGACAAATCTATCAATGACCCTCTGATCTACACCTTCATAATGGCCGCAGATAATTACCAAGCCATGCTCCTTTGACAGCTGCCTTGCCAGGTCCTGATCCAGTACCTTCCCCTGTGGGGACATGAGTATCACCTTGGGCTTCTCGCTCTCATAAGCCCCCAGCACATGGTACAGAGCATCAAACAAGGGCTGAGGAGCAAGTATCATCCCCTGGCCTCCGCCATACGGGTAATCGTCCACCCGCTTGTGCTTATTCTTAGCAAAGTCCCTTATGTTGTACAACTTTATCTCCAGCAGGCCCTTCGCAATTGCCCTCCCTATGATGCTGGTGGACAGCAGGGGGGCAAACATCTCTGGAAAGAGGGTGAGGACGTCAATCCTCATCCGGCAACAGCCCCTCCAGCTCTTCGTGGTTGACCACTATTTTGCTGTTTTCAACATCAACATCCACCACAACCTTTTTGAGAGCAGGTATAAGCACCTCTTCCTTGTCCTTCACCACGTAAACATCGTTGCTGCCGGTATGCAATACGCCGGTGACATATCCCAGAAAGCGCCCAGCGCAAGTCTCAACGCGGCAGCCCACGATGTCAGCGATAAAATAGGTGTCCTTTGGCAGGGGCCGCGCCTGTTCCCTCGAAATCCACAGATATTCACCGCGAAGGGTTTCAGCCTGGTTTCTGTCCTCAAAACCTTCCAGTTTTAGGATAACAAAATCCTTTGCATATCTCCTTCTCTGGATTTTGACGGGGACGTACCTGTCCTGCCGTTTTAAAAATACCTCATCCAGGTCATCAAACCTGTACATATCGTCGGTAAGGGGCTTAACCCTTATCTCGCCTTTGATGCCCTGAGGCTTTGTCACATACCCCACCGAAAGGTACTTACGCACAGGCATTACCCAAAAAACCTCCTGGCCCTTAACCATGCTTTAAGCCATTATATGATCTCAACTATAACCTTCTTCCCTTCTTTTACAGCTGCTGCCTTTACGATGGTGCGAATAGCCTTGGCAATGCGCCCCTGCTTGCCAATCACCTTACCCATATCCTCTGGAGCTACCTTGAGCTCGATGATTATGGACTGCTCACCGCGCACTTCATTTACGCTCACCTGATCGGGATTATCTACAAGAGATTGGGCAATGAACTTTACCAGCTCTCCCATCTTACAAGCACCTCCATAAAGTATTGTATTGTATTGTTAAATGCAACTAAATTGGTGACCTAGCTTTGTTTAACTACTCAATATTACAATACTCCACACTTTTTCAGAAGCGCCCTTACCGTATCAGTGGGCTGAGCACCCTTCTTCAACCAGTCTTTCGCTTTTTCTATATCAATCTTGACCTCTGCCGGGTCGGTGAGCGGGTTATAATACCCGATCTCCTCTATAAATCTACCGTCGCGCGGAGACCTCGAATCGGCCACTACCACTCTATAATGGGGCGTTTTCTTGGCACCCATTCTCTTAAGCCTTATCTTTACTGCCACAATCTCACCTCCGTTCCTTGCAGCTTTTATATATCGCTACCGGCCGTCCGCTCATACGGCGGATAGCCAGTTGCTTTCCAAAGACCCCAACAACCCCAATAAAATGGGAAAACGCATCACAGGAAAGGAAATTTAAATCTTCCCCGCTTCATCGCCTTTTCTATGTTGGACATCTGCTTCATCATGTGCCTGAACTGTTCAAACGATTTTAGCAACCTATTGACATCCTGTATGGTGGTACCGCTGCCCATGGCAATGCGCCTCTTACGGCTGGCATTGATGATGGACGGATTACGCCTCTCTTCAGGGGTCATGGACTGTATTATGGCTTCAGCCTTAATAAGCTCCTTCTCGTTAAGGGCGCCCGATGCTGACAGCTTCTGCACATCAACGCCGGGCAGCATGCTCACTATATCGTTAATGGATCCTATCTTTTTAAGCTGCTGCAGCTGATCCAAGAAGTCCTCTAAGGTGAACTGCTGCTCCCTGAGCTTCTTTTCCAGCTCCTGAGCCTTTTTCTCGTCGATGGAAGCCTGGGCCTTTTCTATCAATGTGAGTATATCCCCCATACCCAGGATTCGTGATGCCATCCGGTTAGGATGGAAAGGCTCCAGGTCATCCAACTTTTCACCCATCCCAACAAATTTGATGGGCTTGCCTGTAACGGCCTTTATGGATAAGGCAGCACCGCCGCGGGTATCCCCATCCAGCTTGGTAAGTATGACCCCATCCAGACCCAGCCGTTCATCAAAGCTCTTGGCTACGTTCACGGCATCCTGGCCCGTCATAGCATCCACCACAAGGAGTATCTCATGGGGCTTTACTTGGGCTTTGATCCTAGAAAGCTCCTCCATGAGCTCCTCGTTTATGTGAAGCCTTCCAGCGGTGTCTATTATGACCACATCTCGCTGCTGCTTTTTGGCAAACTCCACCGCTTCCCTGGCAATTTCAACGGGGTCAACCTGCCCGCGTTCGAATACCGGTACCCCCACTTTTTCGCCCACTACCTGTAATTGCTTGATGGCTGCAGGTCGGTATATATCGCAGGCCACCAACAGGGGACTTTTCCCCTGTTTTTTCAAATACCCGGCCAGCTTGGCGGACGTCGTTGTCTTTCCAGAACCCTGCAGCCCCACCATCATTATCACCGTAGGTGGATTGGGTGCCATGTTGATCTTGCTCTGCGTGCCGCCCATCAGGGCAGTCAGCTCTTCATTGACTATCTTTATGACCTGCTGCCCAGGAGTTAAGCTCTCCATGATCTCCTGGCCAACGGCCCTTTGGGTGATTCTATTTATCAGGTCTTTCACCACTACGAAATTTACGTCAGCCTCTAGAAGCGCCAGCCTAACATCCCGCATGGCCTCTTTAACGTCTTTTTCGCTGAGCTTGCCCTTGCCCGTCAGCTTCTTCAGGGCTGCCTGCAGCTTCCCCGTAAGCCCTTCAAACGCCATCCTACAACCTCCTGAACCATGTATCACCCAGTTCTATCAACCTCTGCTTTACACTCATAAGCCTGTCTTTTACCTGGCCAGGCGACTGTATAAAGTTCTCGTCGGGCAGCTGGCATATGTCCTCCAGCTCCTTTATAGCCTGACCCATTTTATCCTCAAAGGCGGCCCAGCGCTTGTAATAGCCCAACTTCTCATCCAGCGTATACAGCGCATGCTCTCCCCTTTTTATCAGGTCATGAACGCCCTGCCTACTTATGTTGTGCATCTCAGCAATCTCGCCTAGGGAGAGATCGTAGTTATAATATAGGTCAAGCACATCCCTCTGCCTGGGCGTCAAAAGTGGGCCGTAAATATCCAGCAGCAAAGCCACCTTAGCCAATTTCTCCATACATCCACCCGCTGTAAAGTATTTGTCCTTTACAGCGAAATATTATATATCACTTCTTGTCATAATACAAGTGCTTTTTTTATTTTATCCCCTGCTTTTGATGATTTCCCCAAATACAGTCGCCATTTTGTAATTCACCATTTTCCAATTTAAGCTTCTTTAAGCTTCCTCAAACAGAGCTTCCACAAAAGCCTCAGCATCAAAGGGCTGCAGGTCGTCCATTCCTTCGCCAACGCCTATGTATCGTATGGGAATACCCAGTTCCGATTTGACGGCTATGATGATGCCGCCCTTTGCCGTCCCATCCAGCTTTGTAAGTATGATGCCCGTCACGTTGACCTTTTCCTTAAACATCTTCGCCTGGGAAACCGCATTTTGACCGGTGGTAGCATCCAGCACCAAAAAAACCTCTTTATGGGCTTCAGGGTATTCCCTCTCAATTATCCTGTTTATCTTCTCCAGCTCATTCATCAGGTTTTTCTTTGTGTGCAGCCTCCCGGCAGTGTCGCATATCAGCAGGTCGATGCCTCTTGATTTCGCAGCTTGTATGGCATCAAACACCACAGCGGCGGCATCAGCGCCCTCGGTATGACGCACAATCTGGCAGCCCACACGGTTTGCCCACACCTCCAGCTGTTCTATGGCAGCGGCACGGAAGGTGTCTCCCGCTGCCATCAGCACTTTCCTACCCTGCGACTGAAACATATGCGCCAGCTTGCCTATGGTAGTGGTCTTACCCACGCCATTTACCCCTACCACCAGAAAGACTGCCGGAAACCTCAAATTGAGCTCCTGAGGTTGGCTGAGCAGCGCCAATATCTCCTCTTTCAATACTGCTCGTACCCTCTGCGCTTCTCTTATCCTTTCCTCCCTGACGCGCTCCCGAACCTTCTCTATCAGCCGGGTGGTGGTATTGACCCCAACATCGGCAAGTATCAGCACTTCCTCCAGCTCGTCAAACAGTTCATCGTTCACCTCGTTGTGGTATTTAAACAGCAGGTCCATCTTCTCGGTTATGTTCTGCCGCGTCTTGGCCAATCCTTCCTTTAACCTGCTAAAAAAGCCTTTCTTTTCCATTATGCTAACTCTCCCCTTCTTTTTGCCTTGTGTAATAAGCCATCAGCTGGCTTTATCAAGCCGTACCGAAACCAGCTTGGATACCCCTTTTTCCTCCATGGCTATGCCATAAAGGGCATCGGCCACCTCCATGGTAGGCCTCCTATGGGTGATTATTATGAACTGGGTATGCTGGGAAAACTCCTTTATAAATCTTCCTAGATTGGCCAAATTGGCCTCATCCAGTGCGGTGTCGATCTCGTCCAAAACGCAAAACGGCGTAGGCCTCCTCCTTAATATAGCAAAGAGTATGGCTATGGCTGTTAAGGCCTTCTCTCCCCCCGAGAGCAAGGATAGGCTCTGCAGCTTTTTGCCCGGGGGCTGCGCCACAATGTCTATGCCGCAACCCAGCACATCATCTTCATTTTCCAGCACAAGCCTGGCCACCCCTCCACCAAATAGCCTGGAAAACACCTCCTGGAACTCCCGGTTGATCAATTCAAACTCCTGGCGAAACTTCTCCTCCATCACTCTGGTCACGTCCTGAATGATGTCGTTCAGGTTGCGCTTTGCCTCCACCAAATCACGCTTTTGCGACTCCAAAAACTCATACCTTTCCTTTATGCGCCTGTATTCATCTATGGCGCTCACATTAACCTGCCCAAGGGCCTGAATTCTTTCCTTAATATTCTCAATCTCCTGGTTTATATTATTCAGCTTGAGCCCCTTATCCAGATAGGCCAGGGCGGTGTTATAAGTTATTCCGTATTCATCCCATATGTTGTTCTGAAGGTTCTCCAGCTCGGCCTCCAGCCTGGACCTTTGTACCTCCAAACGGTGCTTTCTGCCCATTATCTCCTCAACAATCCCCGAGAGCCGTTTTATCTCGCCCTGCAGCTCTTCCAGCCGCCTTAAAAGGGCTTCCCTTTGAGCCTCCATCTCCTTCAGCGTGCCGCTCAGCCGCTGGGCTTCCTTCCGTAAGCTTTCAAGCATTTCGGAACGCTGCTCAATTTCGCTCTGACAGCGCTCTACCTGCTTTAGATTATCTTCCATCAGGTCCCGCTTCTTTGCAATGGCGTCCCGCCTTTGGGCTATATCGGACTCGAGCTGCTTTATCCTTTGCCTCAAATTTTCAGCGCTAAGCTCTAAGGTGCTGAGGTCAAGCCGTAAATCGGCAATACGCTTTTCCAGCTCCGCCTTACGCTGGCCGAGGCACTTAAAGGCCGATTCTATGGTTTCAATGAAAGAGCGAACCCCCTCGCTTTCGCTTTCCAGCTGCGACATCTCTTTAACAACCTCTTCAATAGAAGCATCGACCGCCTGTAGCTCGCTTTCCAGGTCCTCCTTCTCCTTTTCAAGCCTTTTTAGCTCTCCTTCCAGCTTCAAGGCCTGCTGCTTTTCGTGTTGCAGCCTTTCCTCCTGGGCAGTCCTTGCCAACTCGAGGCTATGCGCCTTTTTGTTTAGCTCATCCTGTTGGTGCTCCAGTTGGGCATATCGCTGTTCAAGCAGCTTCAACCGATCCTGCTCATCGGCTATGCCGCGCTCCTCCTGAAGGATGGCCGCTTCAAGCTCGGCTATCTCCCTTTTTCGGCTCAATATGCCGGTGTTCTTAGCGGTAGTGTTGCTCCCCCCAGTAATGGACCCTCCCGGATGCAGCACATCGCCTTCAAGGGTTACTATCCTGAAAGAATAGGAATATTTCCTTGCCATGGCAATGGCCTCATCAAGCGTCCGGGCAATAACCACCCTGCCCAACAGATACTCTATCACCCTGGAATACCTCGGGTCAAACCTGATCAGATTGGAAGCTATGCCTATGCACCCATCTAGCTTGAGAACACCCATCTCATGCTGGTTGAGAGTCCTGGGCTGTATGGAGGTAAGCGGCAGGAAGGTAGCACGGCCATAGCCTTTTTCCCGTAAAAACTCTATTATGTACTGCGCATCCTCTTCGGTTTCGGTCACTATGTACTGAAGGCTGGCCCCCAAAACCGTCTCGATGGCCAGCTCGTATTCCCGCGGTACCTCTATCAGGTCAGCTACCACCCCGCACAGGCGTTCAGCCATAGCATGATCATACCGGCAGGCCTCAAGGATTTTCCGTACGCTCCGGCTAAACCCTTCATGGGCCCTGTCCATATCCCTCAACAGATTATACCGGGATTTCATGCCCTCGAGGTTTTGCCTTTTTGCTTGAATGAGGCTGCTTTGCTGGGCTATCTCGCCCTTTATGCCATTTAGCAATTTTTTTACCTCTTCTCTGCGCTGGAGCAGGCTCTGGCTCTCCGATATTATGGAGTTAAGGCTTTCTTCTGTCCGCTTCTGAGCCTCCTGCAAGGTTTCCTTCTGCTCAAGCATTGAACGTATGAGCCTGCAAACATCGCCATGCCTTTTCTCCAGATTTTCTTTCAACGTTCGATATCTGGTTATGCTGTTCCTGCATTGGGCCAGCCTGTCCAATACTTGGGCAGCATCGGCGCGCCGAGCATCGAGCTCCAGTTGCTTCGAATTCAGCTCCTCATTGACTTGCGCAAGCTCCGAAACAAGTCCGTTCAGATGCTGCCTTTTTTCTTCCACAGCCCTTTCCATATTTACAAGCTGCCCTACGCACGCATCCTTTTCGGAAAGGCTGCTATTTATATTAACCTCCTCTTGTTGTATCTCCTTTTCATACCGCTCATTATCTTTCCTATACTGGCTTATCCTCTGCTCCAACAGCTGAAGATGCCCTTTGGCTTTTTCCTCCTCCTGGATGAGGGTATACCGCCTTTCCATCAGCTGTTCGGCTTCTTTTTGCCTTCTTTCCACTTCCTGCTGCAACTGCAACCTTTCATTCTCAAGCAGTTCTACCTGCTGCCGGTGAGATGATATGTCGCCATCCAGCAAATGTATCTCATCGTCCATCTCTTTCAACCTGGCAGTATATCTCTCATACTGCTGAATAAACCTGTTGATCTCCAGCAGCTTTAACCTGTCTCGGAGCTGCAGGTACTGCTGCGCTACCCTGCTTTGCTCTTCCAAAGGCTCCAGTTGCTGTGCTAGCTCTGCCAGTATGTCATCTATGCGGGTTATGTTTTCTTCTGCCTTTTCAAGCTTTTTTTGGGCCTCCTCCTTGCGCAGCTTGTACTTCATTATGCCTGCAGCTTCTTCGAATATGCCACGCCTTTCCTCGGCATGCATGTTGAGCAGTTCCTCAACTCTGCCCTGTCCGATGATGGAGTACCCTTCCTTGCCTATGCCGGTGTCCACCAGCAGCTCCACTATATCCTTTAAACGGCACTGTGTACGGTTTATGTAATACTCGCTTTCTCCAGAACGAAAAACCCGCCGGGTTATCGATACCTCGGAATACTCCATAGGCAATGCGCCATCCGAATTGTCCAGCACTAGGGTAACCTCCGCAAACCCCAGTGGCTTCCTGGCATGGGACCCCGAAAATATCACGTCCTCCATCCTGCCGCCGCGCAGCAACTTGGCGCTTTGCTCGCCTAAAACCCAGCGTATGGCATCGGCAATGTTGCTCTTACCGCTACCATTGGGACCCACGATGGCGGTTATGCCCTTATCAAACTCTATATAAACCCTATCGGCAAAGGATTTGAATCCATATATCTCCAAGCGTTTCAGATGCAAAACCTTACACCTCTTTATTTTTCATATCCTCTAAAGCTTTTTGAGCGGCATGCTGCTCGGCTTCTTTCTTGCTTCTGCCCACACCTTCTCCCAGCAGCTTGTCACCGTGGTACACCTGGGCGATGAATATCTTCTGGTGATCGGGCCCTGAATCCCCTACAATCCTGTATTCAATGGCTTTATCGGATTTTTTCTGTAATACCTCCTGCAGGTCGGTCTTATAATCCCTGATCCCCTTACCGTTCAAGGCATCGTCAATGAACTGCGACAGATTCTTGAGCACAAACTTTCTTGCCTCATCCAACCCACCATCCAGAAAGATGGCGGCTATAACCGACTCAAAAGCATCAGCCAGGATGGAGTCCCTGTCCCGCCCACCAGTGTGCTCTTCTCCTTTACCGAGTAGCATCCGCTGCCCAAGGCCAATCCGCCTAGCGGCCTTCGCCAGGCATGCTTCCGACACTACCAGCGCCTTTATCTTAGCCAGGTTACCTTCGGTAAGTTCGGGAAAATTGGTATACAGGTACTCGCTTATTACCAACCCTAAAACCGAGTCACCTAGGAACTCCAACCTTTCGTTGTGCTGGGAGCTCCCGGGGCGCTCGTTTGCATACGAGCTGTGCGTCAATGCCGTATCGAGCAACTGTATATTATCAAATCGGTAGCCCAGATTGTTCTCAAACTCTTTCAACTGGAGTTCCCTGTCTTGGGACAACATACCTTTCCCCTTTCAAAGGCCATATAAAAGCCCTAGTAAGGCCATCCAATCCCTATGCTAGATTATATTGCCAGCAAACAGTTTGTCAAGCAAAAAAAATAGAGCCAGAGGGCTCTATTCTATGGGTGTATGGAATCCTATATTTAAATTTCCCTATACCTCTTCATGAGTATGCAGGCATTATGCCCGCCAAATCCAAACGAATTGGACATGGCATATTCTATCTCCCATGGCCTTCCCTCATTTGGCACATAGTCAAGGTCGCAGTCGGGGTCAGGAGTGGTGTAATTAATGGTTGGCGGTACAAACTGGTGTACAATGGACTTCACAAGCGCCACCGCTTCCACTCCGCCTGCTGCCCCCAGGAGATGCCCAGTCATGGATTTGGTGGAGCTTACCGCCAGTTTGTAAGCATGCTGCCCAAACACCTGTTTTATGGCCATGGTCTCTAACTTATCATTATACGACGTTGAAGTTCCATGAGCGTTTATATAACTCACTTCTTCAGGTGCTATACCAGCGCTTTCCAGAGCCAGCTTCATAGCCCTTGCAGCTCCCTCGCCTTCAGGCGCCGGAGCGGTTATATGGTAGGCATCATCGGTGGAGCCGTATCCCACTACCTCTGCCAGGATTCTGGCTCCTCTCTTCTGCGCATGTTCAAGGCTCTCCAAAATCAGTATCCCAGCACCTTCACCCATCACAAACCCATCCCTGTCCTTATCAAACGGACGGCAGGCAGCCTTAGGATCGTCGTTTCTGGTGGACAATGCCTTCATGGAACAGAAGCCAGCCAAAGCGATCCTGGTGATGGGCGCTTCGGTACCTCCCGTGATCACCACATCGGCATGGCCATAGCGTATGGCATTGAAAGCCTCGCCTATGGCGTTGGTTCCCGACGCACAAGCGGTTACCACCGTAAAGTTAACCCCCTTGGCCCCCACCATGATGGCCAGCTGGCCAGCCGCTATATTGGCAATCATCATGGGCACCAGAAACGGGCTTATCCTGCCCGGTCCCTTTTGCATCAACACCTCAAACTGTTCCTCCAGCGTCTGTATACCTCCGATACCGCTGCCGAGTATTATTCCAAAGCGTTCCTTGTCTATCTTATCCAAGTCCAGCTGTGCATCCTTTATGGCCATGTAGGTAGCCGCTACGGCAAACTGCGTAAACCTGTCCATCCGCCTTGCCTCTTTTTTGTCCATGTAATTCTCGGGTTTAAAATCTTTGACGGTAGCAGCTATCTGAGTGGAAAAATCGCTCACGTCAAATTCGGTAATCCTGTCAACTCCGCTTTGACCGCTGCAAAGAGCTGTCCAGAAGTCATCCACGGTATTCCCTACCGGCGAGATAACTCCCAATCCGGTTACCACAACCCTTCTCACCAATATACCCCCTCGAAACTTACAGCATATTTTTCAATTTTGTGTATTATATACTTCCCATCTATATCATCTCACCACAAACGAGTGAGTTGCCCAGATTAAATGAACACCTCAACCGATGTACAGCAGCCTTTTTGCTATCATTGCCATAAGGATAAGGCTTTCCAAGCTTTTTTGTATGGATAACATCCAAAGGATCAGTCCGTCTCATCCTGGAACTTGCCCTTTTAAAGCTATCATTTATACACATTAAATAACACATTAAATAGCGCGCAACTGAAGATGACACGCCACCAGCAAAAGTTTAGAGCATATTGCCATAGCAATCTCCAGAAGAATGAGTCCCAAAAACCTCAATATTAAATGGGGTTCCCCACAAAATGGGGAACCCATTTTATTCACTGTTTCAAATGGGCCTTAATGTACTCCACCGCATCCCCCACCGTGGAAATCTTTTCGGCATCCTCATCGGGAATTTCCATGTCAAACTCCTCTTCCAAAGCCATGATGAGTTCAACGATGTCGAGAGAATCCGCCCCCAGGTCATCGATGAATTTGGACTCCAGGGTGACCTCCTCAGCATCGACCCCTAGCTGCTCAACGATTATATCCCTTACCTTTTCAAAGATCATCCTTTTCACCTCCCTTCAATGTCCAGACTCTGTGCTACGGTTGCTGCTCGGACATAAGCTTCATCCTTTAATCCCATCTTTGATGCCGTTTAACGCTGTTCTGTAAATAATTACCTTATCATTACAAAACGTATTATGATTGCTATTAATACCAATCATATTACATTATCATTCCACCGTCAACATGTATCACCTGTCCGGTTATATACTGGCTCTTGTCGGATGCCAAAAAACCCACCACATAAGCCACGTCCATAGGGTCCCCGTATCTGCCCAAAGGTATCTGCTTTAGCATCTCCTGTCTTATTGTTTCAGGCAGCGCAGCTGTCATATCGGTCTCTATAAATCCAGGGGCCACCACGTTCACCTGAATGTTGCGGGGAGCCAGTTCCCTTGCTATGGCCTTGGAAAAGCCTATGACTCCTGCTTTTGCTGCAGCGTAATTGGCCTGCCCCGCGTTGCCTGCCACCCCCACTACTGACGATATGTTTATTATCTTCCCCTTGCGCCTTCTGACCATGATCTTTGCAGCGGCCTTTGAGCAGTTATACACCCCCTTGAGATTGATATCCAGTACCGCGTCCCAGTCCTCCTGTTTCATCCTAATGAGCAGCCCATCGCGGGTGATCCCCGCATTGTTGACTAATATATCCAGGTCTCCAAATTCCTCCAACACCCTCTCAAACATGGCCTCTACTTCCTGGGGATTTGACACATCGGCTTTAATCGCAATGGCCCTGCCACCCTTTCCCTTTATGGCTTCCACCACCTCAAGGGCCCGCTGCTCGGAGCTGGAGTAATTGACAGCAACCTGGGCCCCCAGCTCGGCCAGGTATAGGGCAATAGCCCTGCCAATGCCTCGTGAGGCACCTGTCACAAGGGCCGTTTTCCCTTTGAGCTCCATCATATCATACCTCCCAGCTCTTTCAGTGTGGCTTCCAGGGATTTTATGTCCTCCACGTTATACCCCCTAACTTCAGGGGAAATTTTCTTCAAAAAGCCGGTTAGCACTTTACCCGGCCCCACCTCGATGAATACTTCTATGCCCTGGCTTATCATGTACCGGACGCTGTCCTCCCACCTTACGGGGCTGCTCACCTGCTGAACCAGCAGCTTGCGTATGTGGGCTGCATCCCTTACAGGAAGAGCCTCCACGTTGGATATCACCGGAATTTGCGGATCTTTAATATCGATCCCATCAAGCTCCTTTTGAAGTGCCTGACCGGCCGGCTTGAGCAGCGAGCAGTGGAAGGGTGCGCTTACTGCCAACGGCACTATTCGCTTGGCCCCCATCTCCTTTGCTATGGCACAGGCTTTTTCAACAGCAGCTACATGGCCCGATATGACGATTTGCCCGGGGCAATTGTAGTTTGCAGGTTCTACAACTCCCACATCCGAAGCCAGATTGCAACACTCCTCCACTTTTTGGCGTTCAAGGCCCAGCACGGCGGCCATGCTGCCATGACCCAAGGGTACCGCCTGCTGCATGAACCTCCCCCGCTTCATAACCAGTGGAAGGGCATCTTCAAAGGTAATGGAGCTGGCCGCCACCAAAGCGCTATACTCCCCAAGGCTGAGCCCCGCCACCATATCGGGATGGATGCCGTATCTTTGAAGCACCCTCATGGCGGCTACGCTTACCAGGAGAATGGCCGGCTGCGTATTTTCTGTCTTTTTGAGTTCCTCCTCTGGACCTTCAAAGCACATGCTTTTTATGCCATTTGCCAGTATCTCATCAGCCCTATCAAACAGTTCCCTTGTCTCAGCATAGTTGTCATATAGATCCTTCCCCATGCCCACATACTGCGCTCCCTGGCCAGGAAATACAAAGGCAATCTTTCTCTTCATAAAATACCCCCTTTGTGCTCTATCGCCAACAGCTATTGCCCGTAACGATTGAATTGCCTTTGAAGTCCATCTCATTGGTACGCTTTGGCTAACGCAATGTCCCACGGTGCACATCAAAACGCCATAAACAACGAATTACACCGCCCATCTTATGGTACAGGCGCCCCACGTAAGGCCGGCGCCAAATCCCACCATGACTATGTTGTGGCCTTTTTTAATGCGCCCCTGTTTTACCGCTTCGTCCAAAGCTACCGGTATGGAGGCGGCAGACATGTTGCCGTAACGGTCAAGATTTATGTATACCTTATCCTCGGGGAGTTCCAGCTTCTTTCTAGCCGCCTCTATGATCCTTATATTGGCCTGATGCGGGATCAAGAAATCCACCTGTTCCTTTGTAAGCCCCGCCCTTTGTACCGCTTCTTCAGCCATGGCGGCCATGGTTTGCACGGCGAACTTGAATACCTCGCTTCCATCCATATGGATGTAATGCAGCTCCTTTTCAACGGTCTCAAAAGTCGGCGGCTTCCTCGAACCTCCGGCCTCCAGCATGAGCAGCTCAGCCCCGCTGCCGTCAGCGCCCAGAACCTGTGACAAAAAGCCATACCCTTCGTCCACTCGGCTCACTACAACCGCTCCAGCCCCATCGCCAAAGAGAATGCAGGTGTTGCGATCCTTCCAGTTGACAAACTTGCTCATGCACTCGGCACCGATCACCATCACATTTTTGCAAAAGCCGGTGGCCACAAACTGATTGGCCACAATTATGCCGTATAAAAAGCCTGAGCAGGCCGCTTCAAGGTCAAAAGCCGAGGCATTTGTAGCGCCTATATTCCTTTGTACCAGGCATGCAGTCGACGGGAAATGCATGTCAGGGGTGACGGTTGCTACAATGATCATGTCTATATCCTGCGGCGTGAGGTGCGCGCTTTCGAGAGTTCTCCGAGCCGCTATGGTAGCCAAGTCGGAAGTGGCAATATGAGGGTCAGCGATGCGCCTCTCACGAATGCCGGTCCTGGTTACAATCCATTCATCAGAGGTGTCAACTATCCTTGCAAGGTCATGGTTGGTTATGACCTTTTCGGGCACATAGCTTCCGGTGGCAATTATGCCGCCATTAAACAACTTTGCCATATTAGACCTCCTCGGATGACCTCACGTAATCGGTAATGGTCTCTAGCACGTTGTTTTGTATGAACAGCATGGCCTGACGTATGGCATTCTTAATGGCCCTCGCATCTGAACTTCCGTGGGCCTTAATGACTCCACCTTTTACGCCAAGGAGCGGTGCCCCTCCGTGTTCTGCATAGTCCATCCTGCTTTTAAGCCTCTTAAAAGCAGGTTTAAGCAGCATGGCTCCCATCTTTGTCACTGCATTTTTAGTGAGTTCCTCTTTCAGCATCTGGAAAATTCCCAGTGCAACGCCCTCAGTGAGCTTCAATATGACGTTGCCCACAAAACCGTCGCATACCAGGACATCGGCCACGCCTTCCAGCATATCCCTCGGCTCGACGTTGCCTATGAAATTGATGGATTTCTCGGCTTTTAGGAGCTTATATGCCTCTTTGGTCAGCTCGTTGCCCTTGCTTTCCTCCTGACCTATGTTGACCAGCCCCACTGTAGGGTTTTTATACCCCATAACCCTCTCCATATAAATGGAGCCCATCACTGCAAACTGCACCAAATTTTTGGGCTTACACTCGGCGTTGGCCCCGGCATCTATGAGCAGCGTACCCCTCTTCAGCGTGGGTATCATGGGCGCTAGGGCCGGGCGATCAATTCCCTTTATCCTGCCTACTATGAGGAGGGCTCCGGCCATCAAGGCCCCCGTGTTGCCGGCCGAAACAAATACGGCTCCCGGGTTCTGCTTGAGCAGTTCAAACCCCTTTACCATGGACGAATCCTTTTTTCCCCTTATGGCAGCCACAGGCGCATCGTCTGCATGTATGACTTCCGAGGCATGCACTACTGTAAATCTTCCCTCCGGCGCATTTCTCCTTTTTAATTCATCCCGTATGACGTCCTCTTCCCCGACCAGAGTGAGGGAGATATCATACTCACGTACCGCATCTATGCAACCCTGTATAACTTCCCCCGGCGCCTTGTCTCCACCCATCGCATCTACAATTATGTTCACCATATACACCCTCCTAAATATATTTCTATTCTCCTTCCTCCATAGAAACCAGTATAAACTTCCCCCTGAAGGCTTCCTGATAGTTTACCTTTGTCTTTACCCACACGAAATACTTGTTGCCTCTACGCCTTACCACTTCGGCTTTGGCCACCAGCTTATCACCGAGATAAACCGGAGTCTTGTACTTTATGTTGGCCACGCCTATCAAGGCCACCTTGGCATCGATGACCGCAATGGCCAAGGACTCGGCCTGGGCATAGATGTAATGCCCGCGCACTATCTTGGTCTTTTGAAACACCATATCCTCCGTGGGGGTGAGTATAGAAATGCCGCTTTTGCCTAGCTCCAGCTCGATAAGCTCCCCAACTATCTCACGACCTCCAATGGCACGAATCTTCTCGTAGTTTCGCTCTGCAACGCTTTTAATCCTCTCGCGCAGCTCGGGAATCCCCAGCTCAAGCCTGTCTAAGCGAATGGTCTGCACGCTGACGTGGAATATATCGCTGAGCTCCTCGTCCGTCAAAAACGGATCAGCTTTAAGGCGCTCCAGCAGCGCCTTTTGCCTGGCCTTTTTAGGTAGGGTAAGCCGCGCCATTCATCAATCACCTCATGGTATATTCTATGCTCATCATCTGCTATTAATACCAGGTACTAAAAGTAGTATACAAAATTAATGGAAGAAATGCAATAGTTTTTTAATTTTACTTTAAATGGCCTGATTAAAGCAATTTCTTACAATGAGCAAGGTGATAAAACCTGGCTCGGGAGGAAGTAATCACATTTAAACGAGGTTGCAGACGATGCAGGCGTTATCAATGACAAAAGTAGATGGAAATAAACCAATAAAGCGCAAAGCGGGAGCCGGATAATCGTTTCAATACCGCTCCCGCTAGAACGCCATATATATCGCTCTCCCCGCAACACATCATATAGGCTACTTGGTGTAGGCTGTCATACCTAACGTCACCTTTCAAACTCGTCGAGCAACCTCTCGAATACGTCCAGTGCATCATTAATGGGTTTTGGAACCGTAAGGTCCACCCCGGCTTTCTTCAATATATTCAATGGGTAATCCGAACTTCCGCTCTTTAGGAACTCCTTATATCTCTCCACCGCCGCACTGCCTTCATTCATGATCATCTGCGAGATGGCTATTGCGGCCGAAAAGCCGGTGGCGTATTTGTATACGTAAAAATTCCTGTAGAAGTGAGGGATCCTAGCCCATTCGTAGCTAATGCCTTCATCCACCACTATCTCATTTCCATAATACAGCTTATTCAGCTCATAGTATTTTTGACTTAAGGCTTCAGCCGTCAGGGCCTCTCCCTTTTCAGCCATCTCATGGATTATCTTTTCGAATTCGGCAAACATCACCTGTCTAAACACCGTAGTCCTGAATTCCTCAAGGAAGTGGTTCAATATGTACAGCCTTTCCTTCTCGTCCTTGGTATTCTTCAAAAGATAGTCAATCAGTATGGCCTCGTTACATGTTGAAGCAACCTCGGCCAGGATAATCCTATAATCGGCGTAAACGTAAGGTTGTGCCGAATTGGAATAGTAAGTATGAAGGGCGTGACCCATCTCGTGAGCAATGGTGAACACATCATTTAGGGTACCCTGGAAGTTGAGAAGCACGTATGGGTGCACTCCGTATGCTCCCCATGAATAAGCCCCTGAGGTTTTCCCCCTGTTTTCGTAAACGTCAATCCACCTCGAAGAGAAGCCCTCTTTTAGCAGGCTGATGTACTCATCCCCAAGGGGCTTTAAGCCCTCCAGCACCAAATCCACCGCTTCCTCATAGGTAAACTCTTTGTCATACTCCGGTATTAGTGGAACATAGAGGTCATACATGTGTATCTCATCAAGCCCCAAAAGCCGCTTCTTTATGCCCACATATCTGTGCAACGCTCCCAGCCTCTTGTGCACTGTGTCTATGAGGTTGTTATACACGGCCACATCCACGTTGTCATCAAACAGCGATGCCTCCAAGGCCGAGTTGTACTTTCTTATGCTGGCATAAAAGATATCCTTCTTGACGTTGCCTGCCATGGTGGCAGCAAAGGTGTTTATGTATTTCTTATAAGTATCGTACATGGCGTCGAAGGCTGATCTCCTCACATCCCTGTTGCTGCTCTGCAAAAAGCTTATAAAGTTGCCGTGAGTCAGCTCCACCTCATTGCCCTGCTCATCCTTTATAGTTGGGAACCTCAAATCGGCGTTATTTAACATGGTGTATATATTGGAAATCGATTGAGCCATGATCTGCGTCTCGGCCAATATCTTCTCCTCTTCCGATGAAAGAACATGGGGTTTGTATCTCAGCAGGTTATCCAGGTACTGCCTATAAACTTTCAGCTCTTCCAGCTCTTCCATCATGGCTCTCAATTGGGCTTCGTCCATGGCTAAAATTTCGGGCACTATAAAGGATGTAGCGCTGGAAGCTTCTATGCTCAGCCGCATAGCTCTATCGGCCAACGCCTGATACTTGGTATTAGTGTTATCCTCATCCCTTCGCATCCTGGCATACGCAAATATCTTTTCCAGCCTCATGCCTATTTGGTCGCTTAACTTGAGCACCTTAAGCAGATTCTCGGCGGTATTTATCTTACCCTTAAAGCTAGCAATTTCCTCCAGTAGCTGCTTTGTATCCTGATAGTCTTGCTCCCACAACTGCTCGTCCTCGTATATGTCCTCCAGCCTCCACTTATATTTCTCATCGATCTCGTTTCGATTCCTCAAAGCCTTCACCTGTACCCCTCCCATATTACTGCGTTTTTAAACATCTGAGGATATTATAGCATGGAAATCATTTCCCAGCACACAATTTTCATTGCCAAAAATAGAAGAACTGCCCTTATTTTTGGGCAGATCCTTCTTCCACTTCAATAACCTGTCTGCGCTTATAATAGCCACAATGCCTGCACGCCCTATGAGAGAGCTTGGGTTCTCCGCACTGTGGACACCTCACAATGCTGGGTACGGTAACCTTCCACTGAGCCCTCCTCTTATCCCTTCTTGCCCTCGAAGTCTTTCTCTTGGGTACAGCCATTCTTACACCTCCTCACCATTGGCAGATAGTGCTTTTTTCAGAGCCAGAAGGCGCGGGTCTACCACGCGTTCTTCCTGGTACTCTACCCTCTCTTGGCAATGACACTGCTCTACATTTAAATCACAACCACAATATGGACATAACCCTTTGCAGTCCTCACTGCATTGTCCGCGCATGGGCAGCTCAAGCAGCAAGAATTCAAGGATTATATCCTTCAGGTCCACTTCCTCACCTTCATAGACAAAAATGTCTGGATCCTCTGGATCACCTATCTTGCTCAATCTGATGGTAAAGCTAAACTTCAACTCCTTATCATAGGGTTTGGTACATCTGCTGCAGTGCAGCAACAATTTAGCCGCCGCATCGGCGTTAAGCACTAGCAACTTGCCGGTATTGGTTATGTCACCTGATACCTCCACCGGACCTAACAGGCTTATCCTTTCTCCCTGATATATGATGTCTTCCAGGGGTTGGCTCCCTCTAAACTCCTTGCAGGAGCCTTTTTGCTTCAGGATGTCCGACACGTCAATGACCAATTCCATCACCCCATCTGCAATCGTTTCTTATTATATAGATACATTGCAGCTTTTGTCAAGTGCTCATTTCAGTGGGGCTGCGTCAAGATCTAGTGTATTTTTTAGCGTAATGACGATGGCTTCCGGTCGGTTGAAGATCCTCTGAGGAAAAATACTATTCCCCAGCCCTCGGCTAACGATCATAACGTTATCCTCTTTTTCATATTCCCCGGCTGTATATTTTGGAAACAACCCCTGATTGGGTGCAACCAACCCTCCTCTAAAAGGGAGCCTCACCTGTCCACCGTGAGCATGTCCGGATAAAATCACGTCAAATTGATAGCTGCTGTAGAGAGAGAACATCCCCGGTCTATGGGCAAGCAGCATTTTGAAGGCATCAGACTTGTCAAGCCCCTCTAACGCCTGTAGAATATTCCTTTTAGCTATCGATGCTCCTCCATAATATGCCGAATTTACCGATACAGGGTCGTCTATCCCAACAACACAAATCTCATCTTCACCTTTTGTTATAGCGGCATATGTATTTTGTAAGACGTGAGCACCCTAGACCCATCAAAGGCATCAGGCAGCCTGTGCGCTTCAACGTCTATGCTTGTCACGACGATAAAATTGTTTTCACAATACAAAAAAGGCAAATAAGCCAATTAAAAAAGTTGAAATCACAACTCTTTTGGTGGCTTTAAATCTTTTTAATCTCTGATGAGTACAGATAATAGCATTCCCCTTTCTCTGTCTCAAACTCTATCACTCCGGGTTCAAGCCCAACCGCTGGATAAGGCTTTCCGTTGTACTCTACTTCGACAGGGATAGAGGTGCGAACCCTACAGCGCCTGCCTGCCAACGAACGGATAACTGCCCTTGTCAGTCTGCCTTGCTCCCATTCCATATCGACTTCAAAACCTCCCCTGGCCCTGAGCCCTTTTACATACCCGGTTTCCCATGCCCGTGGCAGAGCAGGCAGCAGATAAATCTCTCCCTCATGGCTCTGCAAAAGCATCTCGGCAATACCAGCAGTGCCGCCAAAGTTGCCGTCTATCTGAAATGGTGGATGGGCATCAAACAGGTTAGGATATGTAGAGCGCTTAAGCAAGACCTGTACATACTTGTATGCGTGCTCTGGCTCTCTGAGGCGGGCCCACAGGTTGATGATCCATGCACAGCTCCAGCCGGTGTGCCCTCCGCCGTGTTGCAGCCGCCTTTCGAGTGATCTTTTACAGGCTTCAACCAAATGTGGCTCATTTTTAAAGGTAAACTGGTGGCCGGGGTACAGGCCATACAAATGCGATACATGCCTGTGGCCGGGTTCATGCTCGTCAAAATCGTCAAACCACTCCTGCAGCTGCCCAAAACGGCCAATACGGGGCTTATAAAGCCTCTCTCTAGCTCGCTCAAGCTGCTGCCTGAAATCCTCATCGATATTCAATATGCGGGAGGCTTCTATGCAGTGGGTAAACAAATCCCATATGATGGACATATCCATGGTTGAGGCCATGCTGACGGCACAGCGCTTCCCCTCAGGGGTTATAAACTCGTTTTCAGGGGAAGTGGAAGGACAGGTAACGAGGTTGCCATCGCTGTCCTCCACCAGCCAGTCCAGACAGAAAAGAGCAGCCTCCTTCATGGCAGGATATGCCCTCGATGCCAGGAACTCCTCATCCTGGCTAAACTCGTAATGCTCCCAAAGATGCCTACACAGCCATGCCCCCGCCATGGGCCAGAAAGCCCATTTGGCCGAACCGCCGGCAGGCGTGGTGGTACGCCATATATCCACGTTGTGGTGCACCGTCCAGCCTCTACAGCCATAATGAATCCGCGCCGTTTTTCGGCCGTTTATCCTGAGCTGGTCGATCATGTCGAACAGCGGCTCATGGCATTCGGCCATGTTGCACACCTCAGCAGGCCAGTAATTCATCTGGGTATTGATGTTTACCGTCCAGTTGCTGCTCCAGGGGGGTCTTACCTCTTGATTCCATATACCCTGGAGGTTGGCGGGCTGAGTACCGGGCCTTGAGCTAGAGATGAGAAGGTACCTGCCGTACTGGAAGTATAGGGCTATAAGCTGCGGGTCATCCGCACCGGCCTGCAAAGCCCTTAGCCGCTCATCGGTAGGGAGGTTTACAGCCTCTGAAGTCCCCAGATACAGGTCCACCCGCTTAAAGATAGCCTGGTAATCCCGTATGTGGTCATCCAGCAGTTCCCGGTATGATTTCTGAAGTGCGTCCCAAAGCATACGCTTACAAGCTTCCGAACAGTCTTTACCTTCAAGGGCAGGGTCCTTATCGTATCCGTTAAAGCTGGTAGCAGCAGACAAAATAATGAGGACTTCGCTGGCTCCTTCTACCCTTATACCATCATGGGCATTTACATTGTCAGCCTTAAAATCCTTGCCTTCAGACACAACGCCATCGGTTATGATGGCCATTCTACACTCGAATTCCATGCCCTTTCCTTCTTCATATATGACTGGGTTGTCACTGCTGACGTAGCTGGGCTCCACATGGATGGGGACTCTACCGTGCAAAACCATATGCTTGTCCCCAGCCCGACAAAGAGAATAGGGATGCACGCTATCCAGCATGGCACGTAAAGCAATATGGCCAGGGCGGCTGGATGTTATGCGCACCACCAGCACCTGGTCTACAGCACTTATGAAGGCCTCCCTTGTATAGATCACATCCCCTATCCTATACTCAACTCTTGCTACAGCGGTCTCAAGGTCAAGTTCCCTTTTATAATCGGCAATAGGCCCTTCATGCTCAAAAGCTATGTACAGATCAGCCATGGGCTGATAGGATTCATTCCATGGCCCCAACATCTTTTCTTCAATTATTTTTTGCGCTTCCGCGTAGTGCCCCTCAAATATGAGCTGCCTGACCCGTTGAAGATAATTTATAGCATCATAGTTATTGGTATCCCTGGGGCATCCCGACCACAAAGTATCCTCGTTAAGCTGAATCCGTTCCCGGGGTACGCCGCCAAAAACCATCCCGCCAATGCGGCCATTGCCAAGTGGCAGTGCCTCTACCCATTCCCTGGCAGGCTGACGGTACCACAATTTAAGAGGATTAGCCGTTGGAACTGTGTTGATGATGCCCATATGGATTTTGCTCCTTTCTCAATCATAACCTTTCATAGTTTTTATTTCTTTTTCTTTCTTACAAAAGATATTCCGCCAAACCCGCTTATTACGGCAATATAAAATCCCAAATCGTAAAACCAGCCGCTGTTGTGTATCTCATAAATCCTGATGTTTCTATCAAAAAATCCTATTATCAGGGACAAGGGTGCAACCCAGCCGTGCCAGATTCCCCAGAAAAATCCCGCGGGCTTGTCTGGCGTATGCGTTCCATCTCCAGGGATACATCCAACCAGAGAACACAGAAACAAAATAACAAAAGCCAATAATAATATCTTTTTCTTAACACTCATATTCCCTACCTCCTGTACATGTATCGACAAACCCATTATATGCCGCCGTGTTTGCTTGGGTCAATATGGCATTTTTATTTATACAAAGGATAATCATCGTATCACTTCAGCAATACCGATACATGTACTATTTGGGCGGGAAGGATTTTAAGAATATGCGAACGATATTTTAAATCGCCGTGCTCAGCGGATAATGTGTAGTAACCAGGCGGTAAATCTTCGATAACAAAATTCCCATTACTGTCAGAATTAGCTTCGTATACCGGTATTAAGCTCTCATGACCAAAAAACAAACGTATCTTCGCATACGGAGCAACCTTCTTGCTCTCTTCAATATAAGTAACTCCGGTTAACTTTGCAGCAAGATTGCCGTTAACGCCATTTACATAAATGTAAATATTTTGTGCGTTGGTCTGTTTTGGATTTACATCAACCTTTTGTTCCTGATCCAGATCTTGATAATTATACTGGACGCTTTTGCTTTCTAGTGTATCCCCTTTTTTTGCCTCACCCACATCAAATTTCCCATCACATATCCTTTCTTGTAGCTCCATAATGACCCCCCTATATTCATTTTATGCAGCTCATATGTATAAGGTGGGGAAATCTCCACCTTAGTTTACATTAAACAAAGTATTTCCCTTTTTTGTCGGGTTCTACTTTTGCCTCGCTTTCAGATTTTGACTCGCTATCGGCCTTTGCCTTGTTTCTGCTCCTTGCATCAGCTTTGGCTTCACTTTCAGATTCTACATCAGTGTCGCTCTCGGTCCTTTGTCCCTGGTATTGCTTCTGGGTCAAGATGTTGTAGTTAATTTGCTTGTTATGCTGCTTCTGGTTGTTGTACTCCTCTTCCTCCACTTCAACATCTTGTTCCCCTTCAACCTCGGATTTTATAGCAGCTTTTAACTCAGCCTCAAGTTCGGCTTTCAGTTGAGCCTTCAATTCATTGAAATCGATATCCAGCATAAACAACATTCCCTTCTCGTCTAGTTTCTTGTTCGCCAGTAAAACTGTTAATTTTATGTTTACTGGCAAACATAGCGATTATTTATTTCTCACAATATATACTATGGAATATATCTCTAAGAGGTGACAAATCAAAGAAAATTTTTTATTTTTATGCAACAATATAGTGGTTTATCAAGCAGACAATCCCAAATACCTCCAATCCTTAAGGAAGCATATTCAGATTTTTGTACGCCTCCGACATCGGTGTAATGTATGTAGTATTGTCTAGTAACCACAATCTGCAAGGCGGTAAAGCTGACTTTCAAGTTATATTAAACTTCAATCCATCTTGGCCATGAATATTCGCCTCTGTAGTTCGATGCGTTATAAGTTGGATATTTATAGGGGCAATAAATCTTGTCCCCTTTAAATTCTCTATCCTGCGTATAAATGAACATCTTGCTGTTATCCCATAATACTATCTCATCGCGGCAATCCCCTGTTAAATCAATGACTTCAGCGCAGAGATCGGGATGGCCGTCATCAGGAAATACAACTACCCTTCTGCCAAATCCGTCTATCATACCTCCTTTCTCTACATTTCCATTGAGCAAAATCAAGTCTTGGCCGTCCCCCGTCCAATTAACCGGCGCAATTATATTCCCATTGGTTCCGGGTTCCCATGACCACAACATATTGCCCTTATCATCAAATAGATATATTATCCCCTGATGCCCCCAATAAGTGGTAACCGCGATCTGAAAGCCTTCTAAATCGGGCCTATATTTTCCTATGCTAATTCTCTGAGCATGGCCAATTAACATCTTTTTAATGATATTGCCCTTCAAATCACAAAGTACAAGCCCTTCATCGCCGCATACCATGGCAATAATTTCTTCCTCATCCTTTGGATTTAACTTTCCTATTATTATTTCATCGGTATGATCGGTGTATATGGGAAGAGTCCACAGCTTACGCCCATCGGCATCCACAAGATTATATCCTACCACCATTTCTTCTCTTCCGTCATTATTAATGTCTTTAGTGTATGGGAAGTGGCCGGTTATCCCATCATGATATTTCCACATAAAATTCAACTCGTTGTCATAGACCCACACCCTACTATATCTATCCTTAATTAATATGTCAGTAGGCTTTTCCTTCCCCGAAAAATTGCATATCCTTATACAGTCAATGTTAACCCTGTCAAAAGCATAGCGCCCAAATGGAACTCCCGAATACAGCGTTTCTATGGGGTCATCTGAAATGGGAGTATCTATACACTTCTTTATCTTACCGGTACTGCCTTCCAATATCATCAACTTGAAATCCTTTGCAACGATCACCTCATTTTTTCCATCCATATCTACATCCGCGATCTGAAAGGGCAGGTCGGCAGTAATGAATGCATTTTCGGGATTTGGCTCTCCTATCTGCCATAGTATATTGCCATCCAGGTCTATGGCCGTAAGGCAGCTGATATTGGCGTAACGATCCTTAAACACTCTCTTTTGACACTGAGCTATGACGATATCATATCGGCCATCACCTGTTAAATCCCCAAATCTTATACTTCGTCCAGCTCCAAAATCCTTTAAATCCAAAACCTTCCATAACTTAGGTTGAGGATATCTCTTTCTCTCTTCTTCCAACTCTTGTTGATACTTTTGGCGTTTAATGGAAAGCTTGTTATACGCTTCTTTAGTAGTAGATATCCGAATGTTAGAGAATTGAGCAGGACCATTAGCGCATAAAGCTATTTTCCCACTTGCAAAAGTAGAATCCGTAACGTTAAAAATATTCTCATCGTCAACATAAGCGCTAAAATGCATACCATCACATAAAACTTTTAGCCTGTATATTCTATCGCAATTGTATTCAAAAGCCTTTGAAGCCAATTCAACGTACTCTTCCTGATTTCTTTTTATAATCTTTACCTTTTGATCCTCAAAACAGAGAATGTAAAAGCATCGGCTGTTTTGATATCGAAAGGCCAGCCCACACAGCAAAGATGTATTGAGCATCCTCAATTCTACTTCTACTTGATAATCATCCCAGTCATCACAACCAGTCACTACCATATTCCAAGCTGAGGGCCTTGTTCTTTTTAAAACCTGAGATTCTATAGCTTTTTGTCCATTTTCTTGAAGAACAATCATCCACATAGGTCCCCTCAATTCTGAATCGGTAATGGGACAATACCAATTCCCCTGATAACCTTTGGGCGGATAATAATGATATTCCCCCATGGCGGAATGTTCGGGGTCATAAGGAAAATCGCCTACTTTGAAATCCGAAAAATCTTCCTTTTGTAACAAAACCTCATCCATCGTTCTACCCGTCTCCCTTCTTTATACAATTCCTGGAATTATAGCGTTGTAAATCTAATTATATAACAAAATGCATTTCCTTAAAAAGCAGATAAAAAGATTTGTATCCGTCTGTAAAAATACAGACGGATACAGCAGTTACTTATACCATAATGCCTTTAAACCATAATGCCTTAATTATTATTTTTACTATATTATTGTACTCATTTTCATACCATTCGGTATGAAGCCTTATCCATTCATTCCTTCCAGAATTTCTCCATCTCTCAACAAAATTATCCCATTCTTGATCAATTATTTGCCCCATAATTGCTTTATCCCTAAATTCTACTTTAAATGAATCCAAATCATAGTCGGCCAACTCTGGGAAATACGGAGCAAACATAGAAATTTCATCGTAAAACCAAAGAGAATCAGTCATCTCTAAATGTTGTATTCCTAATTCTCCCCACGATTGAGTTAATATATCTGTTAGTTGATCATCCATTTTGGTTCTCTGAATACCTGCCGTAATAAAGCGCCACGCCCAGTTTTTCCCTTTCTTTCTCCCTATTAGGCGCTCTTTAGCAAGTACATAAGCCATAGTACACTCAAATTTAAAAATGTACCCAAGACAGTCCTAATTACCGTAACGCCGAAAGCATTATAGAAGATAGGCTGACAAAAAAATCATCTTCATATGCCTTTATTACATGCATATCATACTGCCAAAAATAACCCATAAAACAAAGTAGGGTAAATAGATGGATGTTTATATAAATTTCTTCAATCTTCATTAAAAAATTTTCTATAAAAAAATTATAGCCGTAAAAGTAAAACTTTTTAAGAAAAAGCGGTAAAATTTTTTTAAGCATAAAAAATAGCGGTTTGTGGTAATAAGCTCATCGGTACCGGTAGCTACATTCCTTAAAAGCACCGAAAGGGAGCTAACCATTTCAGCAATGCCTGTAGACCCCTGTATCATGGCCATCCACTTTATAGAATTAAGGGTATTTTAAAGAAATGCGGGTTTATTTAATTTCCCAACATCCTGAGCTCCAACTCCTTCTTCGCTTTTTCATTAAAAATGCACAGATTATGGTTGACGGTTTGAATCTTGTTTAGCTTGACAAGGACATTAAAATTCACCAAACAGAGGGATATCACCAACGCCAGAACGATAACCGTTATGGTAAAACAATAAAATAAAATCTTGGACTTCAAGGTCCTTATACATCTGAACATAGCGGCCATTGGCCCCCCAATTCTACCGATACAAATTCAATGGATATCACGCTACTAATGCTCCACAGTCAGTTGCCTCTCAATAGCCTCCTTTAAGGCTTCCAACCCAATACCAGTTTTAGCAGAGACATAAATAGCACGCTTATTATTAACAATAGAGCCCGTCTCGACGAGATCAATTTTGTTGAATACATCCAATCGCGGTATATCTATAGCATCCAATTCCGATAATACCTTCTCTACCACTCGTATCTTTTCATCCATATCCGGCGAGGTAATGTCGATTACGTGGAGCAAAAGGTCTGAGTACCGCACTTCCTCTAAAGTCGATTTAAAGCCCTCAACCAGATCATGAGGAAGATCCCTTATAAAACCCACGGTATCCACCAGTATCGCCTGTCTCCCGGAAGGCAGGATAAGCCTACGCGCAGATGTATCGAGGGTAGCAAATAGCTTATCCTCCACATAACTCTCGGCTTTGGTAAGAGCATTGAATAAAGTGGATTTGCCGGCATTGGTATAGCCTACTATGGATATTACCGGCACCCTGTTCTTAGCTCGTCGTTGGCGATATAAATTTCTATGCCGTTCTATTTTACTCAACTTTTTCTCTATGGCCTTTATCCTGTCCTGTATATGCCTTCTATCGGTTTCCAGTTTGGTCTCACCCGGTCCCCTTGTGCCTATACCTCCGCCTAGCCTTGACAGCTGCCCTCCCAAGCCTACAAGGCGTGGCAACCTATATTTCAACTGGGCCAGCTCCACCTGCAGCTTGCTTTCTCTGGTCCTAGCCCGCCTGGCAAAGATATCCAGGATGAGACAGGTGCGATCGACTATCTTTACCCCCAAAATATCCTCCATGTTTTTGATCTGAGACCCGCTCAGCTCGTCATTTACTATGACAACGTCAATCTGGTTGGCCTCGATAAACGCTTTCAATTCCTCCAGCTTGCCTTTGCCAATATAATGGGCGCTGTCAATGCCCTTTCGCCTTTGAGTGACCATGCCCACAACGTAAGCACCGGCCGTCTCCGCCAGGGCTTTAAGCTCTTCCATGCTTCCTTCATCTTTACTAGACTCGATAACTCCTACCAAAACTGCCCTTTCGATTTGCTGGACGCTCACAGATGCACCACCTTTTAGAAGAATATTCGAAAATGACTATTGCATTCTTACAACTAATATGCTATTATATCTCTTGTGAAAAGTCAACGACGCGCCGAAGTGGTGGAATTGGCAGACGCGCCGGACTCAAAATCCGGTGGGGCTTACACCCCGTGTGGGTTCGACTCCCACCTTCGGCACCAGAACTGTTCGCACAAACTTATATTTTTAAAAGATTTAAAAGAAATAAGGACCGATAATGGTCCTTATCTTATTACGGGTAATGTTTTAGCCATGGTATCTCAGCCGCATACAATTGTGGATTTGAATGGAGTCCAAAAGCAATTGTGGCGTATTTTATATTTATCAGATTTATTCTTGCCCTACCATGTTGTTAGCAAATGTTGACAAACAAAAAAAAACGCTACGCAAATATTTTA
Source organism: Clostridia bacterium (assembly GCA_017577715.1). Lineage (GTDB taxonomy): Bacteria > Bacillota > Clostridia > Caldicoprobacterales > Caldicoprobacteraceae > Caldicoprobacter. Next base: position 10,540 of record PKRC01000001.1, on the reverse strand, counting down.
TTTCATTATGTAGTTATAATTCCTTTTTCCTGAAGGATTTTTATATACTCATCGTAGGATAAAGGGCAATTCACTAAATCAATAAATTGATCAACCATCATCAATTTCTGTCTCACCATGGCTAATTTTAGTACGCACAGATGTCCTTTTATCGCCTAAATAAAGAAAATAAAACTTGTGATCCCTATTATCTTCTCTAAAACCTTTCCTTTGTAACCCCCGCTTAATTTCCAATGTTTTTAAAGTCGCCAATTAGTTGTTCCCCCTTAACTAACCCTTTTATCCTCTTTTTTAGTTGAATTGCATCTTGCGTTAGATTATCGTCACTCTCATTGCCATAAATATCCCAAATCATCATAAATTCTTCTTTAAACTCGTTGATGGCTTCTTCTCGAGATTTTGCATATGCCTGAATACCTAATGGTTCATATTGAACAATATAATATCCCTCTTCTTTAATAACCGGGCAAGCAATTTCATATGATAATAACAGCTTCCTATTCCCGTAACTTATTTCACTAGCTCTATATGGCCTTATTACATCATCCAGTATATCATATTCAATAATTTGCTTAATTTCTCTTAATTCGCCTGTATCTTTATCTACAATACCCCAAGCAACAATCATTAATTTTTCCAGATCATCAGAGTTTTCAACATCATTCTCCACATCATCAATGTACTTCACTGCCTCTTCACTAGATGGCCTATATGCCTTTCTTAATGGTTTACTTTTATCAAATGAAAAGTAAAATTCATAATCATCTTTTTCAGACGGTAATAAAGAAACAAGGTTATTATAAATTTGTTTTCTACATTTTGCATCTGGTACTATACTCTTAAAAACCTCTGGTTTTTTTTCAGAAAAACTATTCAAAACTTTTTCAAAATCCTGTAAAACACATTCACCAAAACTTGGCACTCCAACTGCAAGGCTAGGTTCTTTGTCGGGTAGTGCTAACTGAGCCAACAAACTTCCAGGCTCTACTTTTAGAAGAAATAATTCACATTCTTTTTCAATTATCGAAGGTTTCCTCCCCGGTGAAGCAGGTTCTCCTTTTAATCGAACAGTGCCTAAAGCATACATAGTTTTTTGGATACTATTAACCGTCTTTACGAATATGCTCACAGGTATCTTCCCATTCTTAGTATCTTTACTTGCAAGTTTAATAGTTATGCCCCTCTCTGCTTCACCCATAGTATCACCTTCTTGCATTTCAAATTATCAAATATAGCAGAAAGCCACAAGTACGACTATGTTTAAATTGTTCCACTGCGAACATTACGTAGAGATAGTAGAAGTCCTGAGACATACAAAGAGAGGGCAGGACCTAAATTTTAGTGCACGGCAAAAAAGAGCCGCCAACCGTCGGTCTTATTTTTATTCACATCATATTGTGGATTGGCATTTCCTTCACATTTGGAAGACCAGTGAACAATAAAAGACACCTCACACATACCTATAATGTCCCTCCGGTTTAAGGTCGGGAAGGTCAAGACCCCGTTCCAGCACCAAATAGTTCCTTATGTCATAGCAAAGGTCGCAATCTCCTGCATATTCGGCTTGAGGTTCGAACCCATACTCCTTCATGGCCAGTTCGACAAGGCCTTTTACGCCCTCAGTCTCCAAAGCATAAAATACGCGATACCTGCCAGGGTCAGCCCCCCTTACCAGCTCCTTAAGAGGAATCGAAAGCCCCGGGCAAGATTGCGGTACGAAGTTGCCGTACAGGTCAACGTGAAAGTGATATACACCAGAAAGCAGCCTGCATGGCCTGGATTGTCTTAATACTTGCTCAAAAGGCTGCTTTTTCATCATGGGTCTATAGGTCTTCAATGCACGCCCTTTTAAATTAAGGCCGTATCTCTTAGCTAACCGCAAAAGATAATCCCGGCCAAAGAGCTGGACGTACTCATCAAGGGAGTGGGGCTTGCTATCATCCATTGCCTCTATATCGGGCCAAAAATCCATAAGCCATGGAAATACCTCTATACCTGCCTTTGAACACGCAGCCATGAGCGCTTTTACCTTCCAAAAAGGTATATGCTCATTGTGATAGGGATCTATGGATATAAGCAACGTATGCACGCCGCATCTCTTAAGGTCCTTAAGGATGGCATGGGTCGACGCTTCATCCTTGTACCATGACGCATTGGTCTCGATATATTCTATATGGACCCCGTTTTTCTTGGCAACCTCAAGTACTGCCAGAATTTTGTCAGGCCTAAGTAGGGGTTCCCCTCCGCCTATATGAACCGACCTACAGCCCAAGCCCTTCAATATGCGGAATATCTCGTCAGCCATGGAAGGCGTCATGTAATCGTTGGGCCATTGTGGTGAACTGGAATAGCAGCAATGCCTGCACCTGGAAGAGCATTTGTAGTTTGTGATTATTCCTCCCGAAACCAGGTAACCTATCTGTAGCATAAATCAACCTCCATCGCATATTTTCTCCAGTACTATATTTTTTACCAAGTTTATATTGTGAGTCTCAAGTTTATATTGTGAGTCTTTTGATTTCCTTTATTATACCATAATAACATCAGGCAGATTAAATAAATCAAAAAGCAACATTTATATACGTTGCATCTCATTTTATGACATTTTTATTACAACTATTACATCCATTTTAAATATTGTTAAATTTTAAAAAAATGACACAAAATGTTTTTTCTTAAAGGTATAATGAATATGTATGGTGTAGGTACCAGATGTAAAGGGGGGCAATCAATGTGAAGGAAAGCTGCGCCAAAAGATATTTTTTTACAACCATCAAGCTCTTGTGTATCCTGTCGATGCTGAATTTTTCTTTTCTGTTTGGTTATCCAGTCACCGCCATCGCCACCGAATCCTTTTTAACCAAGCAACAACCCCAACCTCTATGTACAAATCCTTCTCAAGATTTGGCTCAAAATTCAGAGCCTGTTCCTAATGATAGCGATAGAATCGTTATACCTATCTCCCACAAAAACGAGCACAACGTCGACAACAACATGGAAATACCTAGTAACACCAATATCGAAGGATCAAACCGAAATGACGTTCCGGTGGCCCCAGCAGAAGGCACCGATAAAAGTACGGATATATCTGAAAACACAAAAGATATGGAAAGCGAAGGAGAGGCACAAGGCCAACCACCAACAAATGGGATGCAGGATACAGATGAAAGCGGCGCCCTGCAACAGGAGGAAGAAAAAAGTGACAGCGATGTGGTGGATGTAACGGCGTATCAACAAGAGTTAAACGGTATTTATAAGCATAGGGAAGATAAGGTAGCCTATCTCACCTTTGATGATGGCCCTACACCTTCCATCACCCCGGCAATACTCGACATACTCGCACAAGAAGGGGTAAAAGCCACCTTCTTTGTAATTGGTTCCAATGCCGAGCGTTATCCTGAGCTTGTCAAAAGAATATACCAGGAAGGGCATGGGATCGGCAATCATTCATACTCCCACGTTTTTAAACACATATATGCCAGCACCGAAAACTACCTCGACGAGCTAGCTAAAACAAAGCAGATATTGCAGTCCATTTTAGGCGAAGATAAAGAATTTATGCTTACCAGATTTCCCGGCGGTTCATTTGGCCAAAAACTGGCTCCGTTCAGGGAAACAGTAAACAAAGCCGGATATCTATATGTAGATTGGAACTGCGTAAACGGCGATGCCGAAACCACTAAAAAACAATCAGCACAGCAGCTCATTAAAAAGTTCAAGGATACCGCAAAGGGGCTGAGTACCCTTGTCATCTTGATGCACGACGCTCCAAAAAAAGACGCAACAGTGCAGGCCCTGCCCCACATTATCCGTCAATTGAAAAACGAAAATTATAGATTCGAAGTATTGCCCTGGTCGCGATGATACCAGCCTTCCACCAGAGCATGAGGTAATAAGCTTAATGTCCTTAATTGTCTGAACCTCATCCCCCCTCCTAACCATTCTTTCAGCATCCCTTTCGGATGAATGGGGACTTGAACGCACGGGAAACATTTGAAACAGCCATTGCAACCACCAGAATTGCTTTTACAGTTTTGTTCAATGCAACCTCACCCCAGCGCCAATGTCATCTACAAATATGCTGCTTTAAAGCTCCTTACCTGTACAATAATAAGGCATATTCATAATTTTGGTGCTAACTTGAGTTATTTCCCAAGAATATTTTTAAAGCAAATGGTCAATTTTAATGTTGATATTATAGTCTATTTCTATTATACTAAAAATGGCCAAATCACATTTGGAGGTGATTGACCATGATTATAAATGCCACTGAGTTTAAGATGAGGGCTGGCAAATACTTAAAATTAGCAGAAAAACAAGAAATAATAATCACCAAAAATGGTAAACAAGTCGCAAAGCTGGTACCAATTAACAAACAGGGAACGCCCAATGCCGACTTCTTGTATGGACTGATGCGGAATTTTTCAAATAAAGATATTTCTCTTAGACGAATAAGGAAAGAAAGGATAGGCAAATATGAGAGTTCTAATTGATACCAACGTTATACTGGATGTTATCTTAAAAAGGAGTCCGTTTGATATAGCTTCCTATGAAATCCTCAAAAGAGCTGAGAAGAAGGCAATAGAAGCATATATCGCTTCTTTCGCAGTAACCGACCTTTATTATTTCATCTCAAAAAATTTAGGAAACGATAAAGCTGTTGAAGCAATCAAAGCCCTTTTGCAAATCGTGAAATTAGTCGGCATAACGAATAGAGATGTAGAAAAAGCTCTGAGCAACTCATCAATAACAGATCTGGAAGATGCATTACAGGTTCAGTGCGCCAAAAAGTCAAAATCGGATTATTTCATCACGCGCGATAATAGGCTTAAGAAGTTTCTATCCAACGCCGTATCCCCTTCGGAATTTATCGAAATGCTGGATTCCGATTGAATTTAAAAAGAACAATAAAAAAATAAGATATGGGCCGTCTCCAAATTGAGACAGCCCAAAAATTAGGTATCCTACTCATCTGTATTCAAGTATCTTATGATCAAGAGAAAAAACCCCTTAAATTGGGATCCCTTTCTATATTCGCCACCCATATACTCGTTTTCACTATCCCATGTAACACTACAATTACCCATCTTCCACAAGTAAACGCCTCATTCCATGCATGATCCGAAACGCTATGGTCAACCTCGTCCCCATCCTCATAATCTTTCCAGATCGTATGGCCGCTGACCACCCTGTTAGGTATCCCCGCAATTCCTAAAAGCACATTGGTAAGTCCAGCATATCCCTGACAAACCGACCTTCTTGCCACATGCGTTCCATATGCATCTGTCCTTCCCAGGCTATCACCCGTAATATGAGCAGCGTATGCAGGCGGTATTTTTTATAGCTTCTTATTATTATGTTTATTATATGTCTAGAGTTTTTCCCATCAAAACATCCTCTTTGATCATACAACAATGATATTTTAACTCTTTTGCCAAATATAAAAATTTATTCATAAATTAGATTCTCACCATCTTAAACTTACCCTTACAAAGGCGATATTTCTTAAATTCCACACCTTTTGACCGAAGAGCCGCAATCTTTATTTTGCTGCCCACGTTTATGTAATACTTCGCTTCTCGAACTCTCGGAACATTCTGTGTAAAATCAAAATCCGCAATAAGCCTAAGCTGCCCTTCGAATTTTATCTCTGGTGAAAACTCCAGAAACTGCCTTAAAATAAAATTCCCTCCATCATCTTCAGGCCAACACAAATAGCCGTTTGCATCTACCCCCCATTCCGCCAGTTCCCCGTTTTCTTGCCGATACTCATTTCCTTCTTTTTCATCTTCATCAGAGAGGCATTCAACATTTGATAACGTCAGCCGTCCAAAGCCGTATCTTGAATTACCACCAACATATAGTTCTTCCAACCCTTCTAAAAAACTTTTTACTTCCTGAAGCTGCTCTTTTTCAAAACCTATTATCCCCATCCAATAGAGCCGTTTTCCATTCGATTTAGGCAGTATATACTCAAATTCGTGGAGGCTTTCATTCCTCGCCATCCTAAATAATGGTTCCACCGCCGTGGAGACAAATACATCAACAAACTCAGATCTAAACTTTTCTTCCGAGTATTCGCCGATATGTAAAACGCCTTCCTTGTAATACGGGAAAAATGGCTTGAATAGCCGCGATGAATCTTCCCTACCTTCCTTCCATATAACAGGATAAAAATTGGTAATACACTCAAAGAGCCCCTTAAATCTTTCAATATCACAGTCCTCAGGCCTCAATAAGCATTTATTGCCGCTTACGTCCGCCTCCTCGGCTTGATTTTTTGCAAATCTATACTTCAAAAATTGATTGGTCAGCGCTCCCCACATCGTCCAGCCCGGTATGAATATCTCAGTTTCGTCAATTACCCCCCACTTCAAAGCACCGATATGAATGGGCTGCTCCTGTTTGAAAACAAGCCTGTACCACTTCATTTTTAATCCTCCAATGCCTTTACATCCAATGCTTTTACATGATAGCGAATGTAAGTAAGGGTTCTTTCCAGGATATCCTTAACAAAAATGAGCGTCGGCAAGTCTTCCGCAATTTCTCTGAAAAACTTTTCATACTCATTTTCATAGTCATTATTGTTTTGCCCATTAAACTTATCCGGAAAAACTTTTTCAAAAAGAGGCCTGAGCTCTTTCATTAAATCTTTTTCTTCCTCGCCCAAATTCTTTTCTTTATTTGCCTCTTTTTTCTTTGACTTTACATAAACCCACATTGCATAAACCCCATTATTGGAAAGCACGCCCAAAATATTATCTATTTCCCCCTTGTTATCAAAAATGCCTTTCTTTACAATTTTATAAACCACGTCATTTATAGTGCTTTCTAAAGAAGCGTACATTATTTCTTCCCTCCCGCTATCACGGAAAAATTCAAAACCATTACATACAACTTTACAATACTTTCTGGATAGACACTTTATAAGAACATTTTCTACTATTTCAACTTCTCAACTTCAAAAACATCCTGCCAAACCCGCGAGTGGTCATACCCCCGATGCCCAATGTCTCAAAGTAATGCTTAGATGCATACAATGCTTTTTTAATATCTTCGATTTTCGGTAAATCCCCTATATCCTTATTAAAGATACCGCCGAAAATCGATTTGTCAAATATCCTCACATCTCCGTAGAATACGGTACCCCTAGGTATAGCTTCAGAAGTAAATAGTGCTCCCTGCTTTGCTGCCCCTGTTAAGGGATCTATCGAAACCGACGTCCTCACCTCAAGGTTGGAGTTCACGATATGCGCAAACAGCTCTTCGGGAACAATTATTATATCTTCCGCCCTTAAATGAAAATCTTCACTATTATCTCCATCGGTATCAAAACCTATACTATTATCTCCGTTGGTATCAGAACTTATAGGATTTACATTTATTATATCTTCCTTAACCTCATACGGCAGGTAAATCCATCCCAAGTTTATCTGTCCCTGTTGACCGCTTTTTTCTGCTGGCCCCAGTAAAATACACTTGTACTGGCCGTCCTCATTGCCCATGAAATGCTCAGTGTCTTTATCATTATACAATCCGGCTTCCTTCAATAGATTTATTGTGGTTACCCATTTGGTCCCCTTCATGGTAAAAACCGGGAAGAACAAAATGCGTAGGTCTCCAAAATATATCATACCCTGAAAGCTTACATCCTTTTTTGAAAAACCAAAACTTTTACAAACTATACAGTGCCCACAATGCCCCGTATCCTCGTTTATAGATTCCTTAAGGGTGAGCATAGGTTTATCATCCTGGCCGGCGCACTTTATAGCCGCATATCTGTTGCCATCAAACCGTTTAATCCACTCATGTGCTCCATCAACAAAAATTTCATTTATCTCTTTATTTTCTCTTTTCTTTCTGCTAATGCGCACATCATCGTCTTTAAAAAATCTGTGTATCTCCAAAGCCATGTAGTATCTCCATACTCCAGCTATACTGGATGCGGGAATCTCAGGAAGATTTGTCGCCGAATCCCTGACTATTGTATTATCAACCCTTCCTATGGTATACCCGCCAGTACCGATATGAATCGGATCGCTAGCCATAGCATAGAGTTTCACCTCTTTAATGAGATCAACCTTTTCACACATATCCCTCTATACCTCCTTCAATAATCTATGCCAGAATTCAAACATATCCAGGAAAAGCTTTAAATTTTCCCAGTTTAATTTTACAGCAAGTTGTTCGTAAAGCTTATCTATATCCAATTTGTTGTCACTTTTTACCGAAGATTCGTTTATATCAAGAATTTTTAGAATCTTACTCAACATATTTTTATCCTTTTTAAGCTCCAACACATTTATAAAGGCGGACGTCATAAACCCTGCCAGCGAATTTTCTTCTAAATCAAGTCCATCATAGATCATGGTCACCAGCTTTTGCAGTTTTGTCAAATATCTACCCTCTCCAAATATCTCTTTAAAGGCTTTAAATCTACCCCAATAAGTCTCTATTTCGTAAGGCCTGTTGCTCTTGAGCTCTACCGCTCGTTTGTATCCCAATTCTTTAACATAACGGATATCATTTCTTCTAACATTTGTATCAAGAAATTCAAAATCAAAGGTATTTGGAATTATATAAATATTTCTATCTTCTTCGATTTTATCAATGCAACAAATCCACTCCTTATGGAACTTTTCATCGCCGCTCATCTTTAGGTAAAATTCATAACCGTCGGTGTGCTCACCCCAGTACAGCGAGTAATAGTTTTGGGTATCATTAATTTTCTCCTCGAATCTCTGGCATTTCAGCTTGTCCGCAACTTGCGAAGCTTTTACCTTAACCTGCAATGTATCGATATCCCGGATATCCCTCCTTATCCTTCTCAAAGCTTTTATCCCAACATAAAGCGGTTTTTTATAGTCCTGCACTACCACGCCGATATGGAGCGGCAGTTTGCCATAAACGAACTTAAAATGCTCGTCATACTTTTTCATGACGTTATCTATCAAATTGGGTACATATTTAGCAGGAATGATAAACTGCCAGCTAACCGGCGTAGGATCAATAATGGACATATAAGGCCGATAGGTTTCCTTCTTGCCGTCTCTCAGGCACAACCTGCTCACATATTCTTCACTTTCGCTGGAATACCTTTCGCCGTATCTCTTCAACTCGAAAGTTTCTTTCAAATCCTTTAAATATGAAATCAAATATACCCTGTTTGTATTTTGGGGATCGGACCAAAATATCGCATCACCATCATAGTACTCGCCTTCGGGAATACCACTATTATACCAGTAATATCTTATTTTCCTTTCCTCGGGGATACCAGCATAATCACATATATTTCTCTCTATCTCCTCAAAAAATTCTTTTGTAGACTCCCACACCCTCCTCAACCTTGCAGGTGAAGGGTTCTTACGAAGGAGTAACTGCAATAAGACTGCAGAGATAAATTCTATATCCCCCTCGGTCAAGCGGGGCCATACAATTTTTCTATTATCAAAATCTATTTTCTGCTTTAAAGGTACATTTTGACTATCATCCCAATCGTTCAATCCTTTATATATCAACTTTTCCCACTCATCACCAATAGACCGTTCAAGCAATAAACTCTCAATTATTTTTCGTTCTTTTATTTTATGGGAATGTAAGGCTCCATCAATATAATTTTTCAAGACAGTAGCTTCAACCTTTCTGTCCTGACCATTGTTCTTGTAAATATCCATAAGAACCCTTTTCAAATCAGCGATATCATGGCTCAGATTAACGCCATTTTGCAAAACCAAAGTATTCAACATATTTCCATTCAGCCAATGCTTTAGCTCAAACTTCATCGTCACAAGCGCAACCCTGCCGTGTTCATCTTTTAGCTCATCCATCCAGATTGTCTCTCCGCTAGTATCTTTTAGCCATTCCTTTATCCGTCCCCGAGTTTTATTTTCATAACAGGGACCGCAAATGTCCTTATCTTCATCCATCCTATCCGATTCAAACACAAGTCTATGACCGCACAATTGACATATGCCCACCGATCTGCCACTTATCGACTTCTCAAGACATATGTCATTTTCCTTTTTGCTCCAATCGGCTTTTAAAAAGTTTGTCCGAGCTTCATCTATAAGATAACCTAAAGTCATAAGTCCTCTGGAAGCTTTTGTTACAAAAATAGCAGGGTAAAACTCATCTAGTGATTCATCTTTGAAAATCTGTAATATTTTTTCATATATCTCATTTAAGTCGGGGTGCAGCTCACCTAACAATTCGTTGTCTTTTGGCCCTTCTCCCAATATTTCAGCAATCAAAAAATATATTCCAGTTTCATCCCTATATATCTCATTCCCTATGGGATAATCATATTCCAAAAGCTTTTTAATCTTTTCATCAATTTTCCTAGCTGTTTCCCTGTACCATTGAATTTGAGCGGGTCTATAGCCCCTTTCCGAAAGTCCTAGCTTATCATATTGGACTCCAAGGATACGCCATTTTATTGAAACTGGATTACTTAAAAACCCATTCAATCTCGAACTGTCCATATATAATTCAGCCATAACCGCTTTAAACATTGAAGCCGTCATATAAGCCTGATCCCAAA
>PKRC01000019.1 GCA_017577715.1 Clostridia bacterium | reverse complement strand
TGATATAGTGACTATTGTGGTGACACATTAGATTAATTTTTTTTTTTTTTTTTTTTTTTACAAAAAAAAAGCCCAAATACTATTTCCTCTTTTTTCTGGGGGGTGGGGAATTGTAAAAAAGAAAAAGAGGCTGAAGGCTACGAGGGCGGGTGGGTGGGCATGAATAATGGCTTTTATATCAGGCCTTTTTTGATAGATCATCTCGTGAAAGGGAAGTTCAACGGAAGGTTTGTGGATTCCATCTATGGTACCATCAGGTTTCACGCGTATTATGTCATTTCGGTGCAGTGAGCCCTTGTCAATCCCGCTTGGGGTTATCCATATATCGCCGTTGTCGTCAAGGATTGATATGTTGCCACCCGAGGTGGTAGTCATACCGTAGCGATATATCCTTTCCATGATCATCACTATTTGGTCAGCTGGGTGCAACAATTCAAATTTCAATGTTTTAGCCTCCTTTTCTTAAGACTGTATTTGTAATAGCCATTTGGCCTCGGCATTATGAGCTTAATTGCCAGGCAAAAGATTTATCTAGCATTAAAATATTAAAAAAAGGTGAAATAACAACGAAAAGGGGCATTGAGTTCCCCTTTTCGTTTGATTATGAGCTTATTTTGTTGCTAAAATCTTTTTCAACCTTGCAAACCTTGGCAAGCCGTTTTCGAAGGGAGGTCTGGATTCGCCTTGGATAAGCGGCATAGCATACTTGATAAACTCCTCGGTGACGCCATTGCCATTTTCGTTTATCCATTCACGCGGTACCTTCTTCTCTACGTTGGCAACATCGGTCAGATTGACCAATTTGATGTTGCACTTGTACTCCGGACCTTCTTCCCGCTCAAAGGCCACCATCTTGTCGGTTACGCCCTGCACCGCATACTGAACAGCGGCTTGTCCGGCAAGGTAAGCTTCATTTACGTCGGTCAGAGAAGCAACATGGGATGCGCATCTCTGAAGCAGGCTGAATTCGATACCGCGAACCTTGGCTCCCGTTTTTTGCTTCAATATTCCCGCTAAGGTAGCTGCAAGGCCACCCAGTTGGACGTGCCCGAAAGCATCTGTATGTTTATTGAGCACGCCACCGTATTCAAAGATGTATTTGCCGTCTTTGTCTCGCACGCCTTCGGATACGGCTACGATAATATTTTTCTTTTTCTCATATACTTCCATTACCTCGTCTATGAATTTATCGAGGTCAAACGGAATCTCGGGCAAGTATATGAGGTCTGGACCGTATCCTTGTACGCCAGCCAGCGCTGATGCTGCAGTGAGCCAACCGGCGTTTCTTCCCATTATCTCCAATACCGTGATCATTTTTGTATCGTATGCCCTTACATCCAGATAGATTTCCATGGTGGATGTTGCTATGTATTTAGCTGCACTGCCATAACCCGGACAATGGTCGGTACCCCACAGGTCGTTGTCAATGGTTTTAGGAACGCCTATTACCCTGCACTCATAACCCACTTTTTGCATGTACTTGCTTATCTTGTTGCAAGTGTCCATGGAGTCGTTACCGCCATTATAGAAGAAGTATCTGATGTTGTATTTTTTGAAGATTTCCAGCAGTTTTTTGTATTCGGTGTCATCCTCATCGGGGTCTTTCAGCTTATAACGCACCGAACCCAATAAGGACGATGGCGTGGTTTTAAGAAGGTCCAGCTCATATGGGTCTTCTTTGCTCATATCATAGAATTTTTCGTTTAATATGCCCTGGATGCCGTGAGCTGCTCCATATACTGCGGTTATGCAATCTTGCTTCAACGCTTCCTGGATAACTCCAGCTGCCGTGGCATTGATGACGGCGGTAGGCCCACCTGACTGTCCAAGTATACAAGCTCCCCTCAATTCACCCATTGCTTAGTAAACCTCCCTTTTTAAACTTCATGATGTTAATTAGGTGTTAATTTTTCATGAAGCATGAGTTTTCTTTGTTACTTTTTACAATTTCACTCAGATACTTTATAAAATATACCATATTTAATCTAAAAAAGCAATTTTTCTGCATTAAAATCCAATAAATTATTTTTCTTTGGAATGATTTGGAAGTAAAAATTTTAAAATGACCTTGATTTTAAACGAAGATGTGATAAAATTATTGTGATTAAAAAGGTTAGCTTAATCACATGCTCACTCAATTGTGAAAAATAAAAATAAAATTAGAAAAGGGGTTGTTGCACTATGCCATTGGTGACTACAAAAAAAATGTTTGAAAAGGCTTATGAAGGCGGTTATGCCATTGGGGCCTTCAATGTCAACAACATGGAAATCATTCAAGGTATTACCGAGGCTGCTAAGGAAGTAAATGCTCCCTTGATTTTGCAGGTGTCTGCCGGTGCACGAAGATACGCAAAGCATACATATCTTATGAAACTCATTGAGGCCGCCTTGATTGAAACTGACCTCCCAATCTGTGTTCACCTGGACCATGGCGACAGCTTTGAGCTCTGTAAGGCCTGTATTGACGGCGGGTTTACATCTGTTATGATTGACGGTTCACACCTTCCCTTTGAGGAAAACATCGCCTTGACCAAGAAGGTAGTGGATTATGCTCATGAGAGAGGCGTAGTTGTAGAGGGCGAGCTGGGAAGGCTTGCGGGGATTGAAGACGCTGTGAATGTATCCGAGGAAGAGGCTTTCTTTACTGATCCAGACCAAGCTGCTGAGTTTGTCGAGAGGACAGGGGTTGACTCCCTGGCGGTTGCTATAGGGACAAGTCATGGAGCGTACAAGTTCAAGGGTGAGCCGAGGCTGAGATTTGACATTCTTGAGGAGATTCAAAAGAGGTTACCCGGTTTTCCAATTGTTCTGCACGGCGCTTCCTCGGTAATACCCGAACTCGTTGAGAAGATCAATAAGTACGGCGGTCAGATGCCGGGAGCCAAGGGCGTACCGGAAGACATGCTGAGGAAGGCGGCGTCCATGGCCGTTTGCAAGATAAACATCGATTCCGATTTGAGGCTTGCAATGACTGCTACCATCAGAGAATATTTTGCAAACAATCCCAGCCATTTTGATCCGAGGCAGTATTTAGGGCCTGCTAGAGAGGCCATTAAAGAGCTTGTAAAGCACAAGCTGGTAAACGTATTGGGTTGCGCCGGAAAGGCAGACGAAGTGAGATAAGGTTAATCCTAGCATAAGATCATATGCTTTAAAGGTTTTGGATTTTAAGGCTCCTCATAGACCTGTGGTTGTACGAGGAGCCTTATCTTTTTGCCGGCCTTTTATTCTCGGTATTCCATTTACCGAATAAAGAGAAATTAAGAAAAAGGCAGCGCCGGTTATTATCGCTAAGGCTAGCGATGCTATGAGGGGTAAGCCGGCATGTAGCGACAGGTTAAAGGCGCATCGCCCTAAGGAAGCCATGACTAGGGCGGCAAAAGCCGGTTTAAAAAACCAGTCGGCCCACCTTCTCTCAAGCTTGGTAAGCTTTTTTACTGTTCCAAAGTTCAGGATGAATACCGCTATGTTCCGCAGGTTGAAACCAATGATGAATCCGTATATCCTTAAAGCTGGATGGGACACCAAAAACCAGGTGCAGCAGAGCTGGATAACTCCACCTATGAAGAGGTTTAGCGTTGAGCGCTTTTGCCTGTCCAGGCCGTTTAAAGCTGCGCTTAGGGTGTGCTGGAGGGCAAGAAATACCACGCTCAGGGTAAGGGGCGTTAGCAGTTGTCCTACCTGGGATTGGCGATACAAGGCTATTCCGATGGGCTGCCCAAGGGATAGCAGAGCGGCAGTAGCAGCAAAAGCGACTATCGAGGTCAGCTGGATGGCGCGTGAAATGTTGCTGCGTATGGCTTGCCAGTTTCCGAGGGCCATATCTTCAGAAAGGTGGGGGATTATGACGGTGGAAAGCGCATTGGTAATAGTGAAAGGGATGAAGAGCAAGGGCATTACCATTCCAGATACGATGCCAAACAGCGATACCGCCTGGCTGTTGGTCAGGCCGCTGGCCATCAGGCGCTGAGGAATCAGGATGGTGTTGATGGAGTTTATTGAAGTGGTTATAAGCCTGGTAAGGGTTACGGGAACAGCTATGGCGCCAATGCTTTTAATTAAAGAATGAACGGATGGGGTTTTGGTATACCCTTTTAATGTCTTGACGGAGTAATGGTATTGAGCGTGAAGGTAGAATAGGCTTGTAAGTTCCCCTATGACGACGCCGAATACGATGACCATGGCTGACCTTTCATATCCTTGCGGCTTTAGCCATAAAAGTGTTAATATGACGGTTGCGATGCGGACCAGTTGTTCCAATATTTCGGCAAAGGCCGGCCGGTGCGTGTGCTTTATGCCGTAGAAATAGCCTTTAAATGTTGCCCCCATGCCGGTGATGATGATGCAAGGAAAGAGAATGAATAGCGGCAAGCGAGTACGCGGATCCTTTAATATGGCATGGGCAATCCAGTCAAGGTTCGCAAGGACTAGGGCACAAAGGATTATGCCAAGCCCCAGCACTATTGATATGGCTGTGGATACAACTTTTTTGACTTCTCCGCTGTGACCTGTGGCGCTGCTGGATGCCACCAAACGCGAGACGGCAACCGGTATGCCGGAGGTGGTCAAAGCCAGCGCAATGGTATATGGGGGGAATATTAGCTGGTATACTCCCATGCCTTCAGGCCCCAACAGTCGGCTCAACGCTATTTGATATACAAATCCGATGATTCGGACCAGGACATTTGCCCCGGCTAAGATGAACGTTCCATACAGCATAGAACGGGGATTTATCCTCAATTCTCCATTCCTCCGATATAGCATTAGGATTCTGATTTCATTAATATTCACCTTCATTGTCAAGTAGAAGTAAGCAGAGCTTTTTATATGGTTTTATTTGAGCTTATCTGGGACGGCAAAGAAGGACAATAAGGCAAGCGTCAATTTTCAAGGCAAAGATGAATTTGTCGATGAAACATGGTAAAATATTCTTGTAAGGTTATTGATCATGACAAGAACCACAGTTTGTTCGATATTGTGCATCTTTGCAGATAGTGGAACCTGTTTGCCGGGCGTAAATGTTATTTTTGATTCCCTTTGATGAAATTGTTTTATCGAATTGTCTTGAAATGGAGGTAGGAAAATGCGCGTTTTAGTTTTTTGCGATGATTACTGGCATCCGGCAAGCGTGGTGAAAAGCGGGCTTGCCCCCCTTGCAGATGATGGTTTTGAATTCACGTATATAGAAGATATGGCTAATTGGAGGCCCGATGTTCTTAAAGAGTTTCGGGTGGCAATACTTGCAAAATCAAACAACTTTTCGTCGACAGATACGAGGGAATGGGCAACCGAGGAAGCACAGAGTGTTTTTGAAAGCTTTGTACGAAACGGCGGTGGCTTTCTGGCAGTGCATTCTGGTACGGCGGGTTATAAGGAGGCAAACATAATTCGCAGCATATTGGGCGGTGTGTTTACACACCATCCCGAGCAGTGCGAAGTGACGGTAGAAACCGTAGGCAGGCACATAATTACCGATGGCTTTGAGCCTTTTACCTTAAAGGATGAGCACTATTTTATGGAGATTATTGATGATGATCTGTGTGTGTTTTTAACATCAAAGTCTCAACACGGAGAGCAACCTGCCGGCTGGGTACATACCTATGGAAAAGGGAAGGTATGCGTCTTGACGCCGGGTCATAACGTAGAGGTATGGCTCCATCCCAGCTTTCAGTTATTGCTTAAGAATTCCCTCAATTGGCTGGCCAAGGATTAAATATGGGGAACGAATAACTTTTAACAGGTTAAGGCCGGAGGGCTATACCTTCAGGCTATACCACCCCGGATGGATGCGTACCTACATTTCGGGAGAGAAAAATTATGAGGCCGATATGGAACCAGAAGAAGCGGCGGTATACGCTTTGCAATATTTTTTGAGCGGTACTCCGTATGCGGAAAGAGATATAAACGTGGATGAGGATGATTTGGCATTGGTGGATTATAAGTTGAATAAATGGCCGTGGTGATATCTGTAAAGTTGACAATTGAACGTTTTTATGAGTATAATTGAAATGTAAACCTGTGATAAATAAAAACAATTGTAACAAAGTTGTTGTTAAAAATAGCGGGATTTTGGTACAATGAGTGTGAGGAAGTGATAGGGGTTGAATGCTCAAAGGCGAGAGATCATAAACGCGTATATCCAAAACAAAGGTGAAGTCAAGCTCAAAGAGCTGGAGAAGCTGTTTCCCGAAGTGTCCACTATGACATTGCGGCGTGACCTTAATTACCTGGAATCCAAGGGCCAGATCATTCGTGTACGCGGAGGGGCAAAGTCCATCAGCCTGTTCTCCAATTTAAAGGAAGACATGTACAATTTAAGGGCCATGGAGAATGTGGAAGCCAAGATGAAGATTGCCAGAAAGGCATTGGCCTTTGTGGAACGGGGGCGTTCGTATTTCATAGACTCGGGCACTACTACCATGTGCTTGGCCAAGGTGTTGCCTGATGAGGACCTCTCTATACTCACAAGTGGCCCTAACATCGCTTTGGAGATCATCAAGAACAACAATCCTTCGGTGACTTTGGTGGGAGGGCAGCTCAGCCGCAACAACTTATCAACTTCAGGTGCCAATTCCCTGAATTTCATAAAGGATATAAACGTGGATATAGCTTTTATGGCCGCTTCCGGTTTTTCGCTCGAATACGGCTTTACTTGTGGAGATTACAATGAATGCGAGCTCAAAAAGGCCATCATCAGAAAGGCGCGAAAGGTAATACTCCTGATGGACGTAAGCAAGATTGACAAGAATATGCCCTTTACCTTTGCCTTTTTGAAGGACATCGACGTTCTGATATGTGATAAACCTTTACCTGAAAATATAATGCAAGCTGCTGAACAGTATGGCGTTGAGATAAGATGATTCAAGAGGGTTGCTCTAATACCGCCCGCTGGGAAGGGGCAACTGAAAAAGGCGGATTATAAATGCCCAGCCGTTCAAAGCGGGTAATTCCCGGTTTGAATGAAAAAGGAGAAGATGTATGAAGACCAAAGCCGTACGCCTTTATGGTAAAAATGACTTGAGGTTGGAGGAATTTGAGCTGCCACCTATAAAGGACGATGAAATACTGGCGCAGGTGATATCGGATAGCATATGCATGTCTTCATATAAGGCTGCCATTCAAGGGAAAGACCATAAGAGGGTTCCCGACGATGTGGAAACAAATCCGGTCATCATAGGCCATGAATTTTGCGGCATCATCCTGGAAGTGGGGAAAAAGTGGCAGCATAAGTTTAAGCCCGGCCAGAAATTTACCATACAGCCGGCGCTAAATTATAAGGGAAGCCTGGCGGCGCCCGGGTATTCCTACAGGTATATAGGAGGAGATGCGACCTATATCATCATCCCCAATGAGGTCATGGAGATGAATTGCCTGCTGGAATACAACGGCGAAGCCTATTTTTACGGCTCGCTGGCTGAACCCATGTCGTGTATTATTGGCGCATTTCATGCAAGCTACCATACAGTGCCCGGCAAATACGTGCACAACATGGGCATCGTAGAAGGCGGCAATATGGCCATATTGGCTGGAGCAGGCCCCATGGGCCTGGGAGCCATAGATTATGCCATACACAATGATAGAAAGCCGAGGCTATTGGTGGTAACCGATATCGATCAGGCAAGGCTTAAAAGGGCCAGCGAGATCATCACGGTGGAAGAAGCGGCTCGCAACGGCGTTACGCTGATATATGTCAATACCTCCGGGATGGATAATGTGGCGGAATACCTCATGTCCTTGACCGATGGTAAAGGATATGATGATGTATTCGTATTTGCGCCGGTTAGATCGGTGGTTGAGATAGGTGATGCTATACTGGCACGGGACGGTTGCTTGAACTTCTTCGCAGGGCCTACCGATCCAAACTTCTCGGCTCAAATCAACTTTTACAACGTCCACTACGCATCCACCCACGTGGTAGGCACCAGCGGTGGCAATACCGATGACATGATAGAAGCCCTGCAGATGATGGAGAAGGGGCTCATAAATCCGGCGGCCATGATAACACATATTGGGGGATTGAACAGCGTAGTGGATACCACCTTGAATCTGCCCAAGATCCCCGGAGGCAAAAAGCTCATATATACCAACATCGAACTCGAGTTGACCGCTATAGCCGATTTCAAGGAAAAGGGTAAATCCGATCCGCTATTTGCAGAGCTAGCCAGGATAGTGGAGAAAAACAATGGCCTATGGTGCGTGGAGGCAGAAAAATATCTGTTAGCTCATGCCAAGTCCATAAGCTGATGTGCACCGGCTGATAACCATTGAGTAATGCGAGTTTCCATCTTCGCTTGTGTAGTTGAGCTATTAACCCTGTTGGAATAGGCAATAATTACAGATGTAGTAGAAATTAATAAAAAGGAGATATTGCCTTCTAGGAGGGGGCAATATCTCCTTTTTTCATTATCTCCCGTTTTATCTCATTTCTTGCCCACCGGTTACATTTATGGCCTGGCCTGTCATATAGCTGGACTCATCTGAAGCCAGAAATACCAGTACGTTGGTCACATCGTCGTATGTACACGGCCTCCCCAACGGTACCTGGCTTAGGTATTTTTGCCTTATTTCCTCTTTGGTAAGTCCCTGGTTGCGCGCATATTGCTCATACAGGCTGTTAACCCATAGCGGTGAATCCAGCAAATTACCGGGGCATATGGCATTAACCCTTATGTTATACTGTGCCAGCTCGAGGGCAAGGCTTTGGGTAAGGCCGATGCCACCAAACTTGCTTGCAGCGTAAGCGGAATTCTTGTAAGATCCTTTTTTGCCCGACTTGCTGTTTATCTGAATGATATTGCCCTTTCTCTGTTTTATCATGATGGGTACTACGGCCTTGGCGCTGTTGAAATAGCCTATGAGGTTTACGTCTATCACCTTTCGCCATTCTTCAGTGGAGAATTCGTCGATCCCTTTAGCAATGAGTATACCGGCATTGCTTACCAGCAGATCTATCCTTCCGTATTTTTCAACGGTTACGCGTGCCATCTCTTCACATTCATCGTATTTTGTCACATCCACCTTTATGGCAATGGCGTCATTGAGGTCGGCGGCCACCTTTTGTGCTGCTTCAAAATTGATATCAGTTACCACTACTTTGGCTCCCTCGGCGTTTAGACGCCTGGCTATGGCTTCTCCTAATCCTTGACCGGCCCCGGTTACAATGGCAATTTGACCTTCTAATCTGCGGCATTTATATTCCATACATATCATCCCTTTCTGATAAATTTAACATGAAGATTACACAATTCTCCTAATTATTATACAATCTAAATAACACTTAATCAACAATGAAAAAGCTCATTTTAAAAGTAAGTTGGAGTTGTTGACAAGAAAAAACTGCTCTGTTAAAATGAAATAAAGGGGTTTTAATTAGCAGAGTTGATGTTAAAAATATGTTATATTTGTTTTTTTAAATGTAAAATATAAGATCAAATTCAACATCATAAGAACAGTTTCGAACATCTTTTTATTTTTGTTGTTAGCAACGGGACATCGGAGTGTGGCATGTATATAAAAATGATAAAGGGTTACTATAGCCATGAAAGCTTAGAATAAGGAAGAGGGGAGATATTAGAATGGCTACGCCGGTAATTATGCCTCGGCAGGGGCAAACAGTTGAAAGTTGCATCATAACCAAGTGGCACAAGAAGAAGGGGGATAAGGTAAAGGTAGGCGACCTGCTGTTCTCCTACGAGACCGATAAAGCGGCTTTTGACGAAGAGGCAAAGGTAGAGGGTACGCTGTTGGAGATCTACTTTGATGAGGGGGATGATGTGCCGGTCCTTGCCACCGTTTGCGTCATTGGCCAGGAGGGCGAGGACATCTCCGAGTTTCTGCCAAGTGATGCCTCGGCTGAGGAGGAAGTGGTATCTGAAGGGCAGCAATCGGTAGCCGAAAGCCAAGGCGGAACGGATATAGAAAGCGGCGCTGTAGTACCAGAAGGCGATAGTATAAAGATCAGTCCAAGGGCCCGTAATCTTGCTGAAAGAGTGGGAGTTGATTATCGGCAAGCTACTCCTACGGGGCCCCATGGCAGGATAATTGAAAGGGATATAAGGCAGCTTATGGATAAAGGCCAATTGGTGACGCCTGCCGCTAGAGAGCAATATATGGGCACCGATGGTATGCTGATAGGCGGTACGGGAATAGGAGGAAGAGTCACCACAGCTGATCTCGAGAGCGTAAAGGGTCAAGCTCATTACGAGGTGCCGCAGCTTCCTGTTCAAGGGGTTAAGGCTGGAGAAGCTGACTACGAAGAGGTAAAGCTGAGCAACATAAGAAAGGTCATTGC
Organism: Clostridia bacterium; assembly: GCA_017577715.1. GTDB lineage: Bacteria > Bacillota > Clostridia > Caldicoprobacterales > Caldicoprobacteraceae > Caldicoprobacter. The sequence continues at coordinate 32,443 of PKRC01000019.1, read as the reverse complement.
CAATGCCATGCACCAGTCGCTGGCCAATACCGCACAGCTCACCATACATATCTCATTTGACGCCACTGAAATACTGGCCTTTAGAAATAAGGTAAAGGAGTATGGAGAGCGCCTGGGATTGGCAAACATTACGCTCAACGATATCATACTCTACGCGGTATCCAGGACGCTGCTTAAGCATAAAGCTTTAAATGCCCATTTCCTGGGTGATAAAATGCTCCTTTTCAACCATGTCCATCTGGGAGTTGCGGTGGATACTGAGCGCGGACTCATGGTACCCACCATTTACAATGCAGATACCAAATCCTTGGACGAGATATCCAGAGAAGTCAAGGAACTGGTGGAGGCCTGCAGGAAGGGCAGTATAAATCCCGATTATCTGAAGGGTGGTACCTTTACGGTTACCAACCTTGGATCGCTGGGAGTGGAATTCTTTACCCCCATACTCAACCCACCGCAGATCGGCATTTTAGGAGTAAATACCATAGTGCAGCGGGTAAAAGAGGTGGACGGCAAGATAATCACCTATCCGTCCATGGGACTGTCGCTGACCTTTGACCACAGGGCGGTGGATGGCGCTCCTGCCGCAAGGTTCTTGCAGGACCTTAAAACCAATTTGGAGAACTTCAGCGTATTCTTAGCAAAATAAGTTAAAAGGGAAAGGTGAAAAAGGGATGGTATACGATCTCATTGTGATAGGTGGTGGGCCGGCAGGCTATTTGGGTGCCGAAAGGGCAGGGCATGCTGGCCTTAAAACGCTTCTTATTGAGGAAAGGTTCTTGGGCGGCGTCTGTCTGAATGAAGGGTGCATTCCATCCAAGACGCTGCTTCATTCGGCTAAAATATACGATTATGCAAGGTCTGGCGAAAAGTACGGCGTTACAGCCAAGGACGTGCTTTTGGATCATGGTACTGTAATAGCCAGAAAGAACAAGGTGGTTAAGACGCTGGTGGCGGGCATACGCTCCCAGCTCAAGGCCAACCACGTGGACATAGTGGAAGGCCATGCATGTATAGGTTCCAGGACAACCGAGGGCTATACCGTAAAGGTGGGCGGCGATACTTTCATTGGCAGAAGGCTGCTAATTGCCACGGGATCGGTGCCCGTCATTCCGCCAATACCGGGTGCAAGGGAAGGCGTGGAGAGGGGATACGTCCTTACCAACCGGGAGATACTCGATATACCACAGGTGCCTGACTCCTTGGTCATCATAGGAGGTGGGGTAATAGGCCTGGAAATGGCCTCATACTTCAATTCGGCCGGAAGCAAGGTGACCATCATCGAGATGCTGGAACACATCGGAGGCAGCATAGATGGGGAGATTTCGCAGATCCTGCTCAAAAATTATCAAAAGAAGGGAATAGAGTTTAAGCTCAATTCCAGAGTGGTGGAGATACGTGAAGGGGCTGTGGTTTACGAGCGCGATGGCAAGAGGGAGGTCGTTGAGGCTGACAAGGTGTTGATGAGCGTGGGGCGAAGGCCGGCCGTTGAAGGAATAGGCCTGGAGAATATCGGCGTCGAGGTTGAAAAGGGTGCCATAAAGGTCGACGACAGGGGAAAGACCAACGTGCCGGAAGTGTACGCTGCTGGCGACGTGAACGGCCGTTATATGCTGGCTCACACGGCCTACAGGGAGGCAGAGGTCTGCGTAAACAACATGCTGGGGAAGAAGGACATAGTACGCTATAACGCCATACCGTCCGTGATATACACCAACCCCGAGGTCGTTTCGGTGGGCGAGACCGAGGAGAGCGCAAAGCGGAAAGGCATAGACTTTGAAGTTGCCAAGGTTTCTATGCGGTATAGCGGCAGGTACGTGGCCGAGAATGAAGGAGGAGACGGAATATGTAAGGTGCTCATCAATAAGAAGTACAGGAACGTGATTGGCGTACACATGATAGGCAATTATTCTTCTGAGATCATCTACGGCGCTGGCTTGATGATAGAAGCCGAGATGCGCGTAAAAGACATAAAAGAGCTGGTGTTCCCCCATCCAACGGTGTCGGAGGTCATAAGGGAATGCATCTTTCAATTTAAAGATTGAGAAGGGAGAGGTTTAAATGCCCAAGCAGCTTTTTGTAAATCCAGACGAAGTGAGGAAAAGCGGGTGGATCAAATTTCAGGATATACCCGTAAATCAATATAATAAGACCATTGAAGAAGAGAAAGCCAACTACACTGTTGAGGATTTCGTGCGGATTTATAGGGATATGGTCATCATCCGCGAGTTTGAGACCTTGCTTCAATTAGTTAAGACTACAGGGGAGTATAACGGTGTTTCTTATGATTATCCCGGCCCGGCGCACCTTTCCATTGGCCAAGAGGCGGCAGCGGTGGGCCAGGCATTTCATCTGGACAAAGACGATTTCATATTTGGTTCGCACAGGAGCCATGGAGAGATCATAGCCAAGGGGCTTTCGGCCATAGAGAAGATGTCAGATGATGAACTGATGGACATAATGAAAAAGTTCTGGGATGGCAGGATACTCAAGGTAGTAGAGGAAAGCAAGAGGGATTATAGTAGCGTAAAGGAGCTGGCTATGGACTTCCTGCTGTATGGCGCACTGGCCGAGATATTTGGACGGGAGACCGGCTTTAACAAAGGGCTGGGCGGTTCCATGCATGCTTTCTTTACGCCTTTTGGCATTTATCCCAACAATGCTATCGTGGGCGGGTCGGCGGGCATCGCCATGGGAGCGGCGCTGTTTAAAAAGGTTAACCGCAAAAAGGGCATAGTAATAGCCAACATAGGCGATGGCTCCATGGGATGTGGTCCGGTATGGGAGGCCATGAACATGGCGGCCATGGATCAGTTCAAGTATCTGTGGGAGGAAGGTTATAGGGGTGGACTGCCCATAATATTCAATTTCTTCAATAACCACTACGGCATGGGCGGTCAAACCTGTGGCGAGACCATGGCTTATCAGATGTTGGCCAGAGTGGGCGCCGGCATAAATCCAGAGCAAATGCATGCCGAGAGGGTGGATGGATACAATCCCCTGGCGGTCATAGATGCCATCAAGAGGAAGAAGCAACTCTTGCTGGAGAATAAAGGGCCGGTGCTGTTGGACGTGGTCACATATAGGTTCTGCGGCCACTCACCTTCCGATGCTTCCACTTATAGGACTAGCGAAGAGGTGGAGATATGGAAGCGGCATGATTCAATAGTGACTTATAGGAAACAGATTATCGATGCTGGTATAGCTACACAGGAGCAACTGGATGCCATTTTGGATGATGTGAAGCAGCGCCTCGATAGGATTTACAGGTTGGCCATAGATGATGAGAAATCCCCCAGGATGAACCTCGTGGCAAATCCCGATGCCATAGCTAGCGTGATGTTTTCCAATCAAAGGATAGAAAAGATGGAGGACAGGGAATGCGAGGTCTTAATCCCCAAGGAAGAGAATCCGAGGGTGCAGCAAATAAAGAAAAAGGTAAGGGTAGCTATTCAAGATGGGAAGCCGGTTCCCAAGAGCAGGGTCTATCAGCTCCGTGACGCTATATTTGAGGCAATCTTGGATAAGTTCTACGTTGACCCGACCTTAATCGCATACGGAGAGGATAATCGCGACTGGGGCGGGGCCTTTGCGGTGTACCGGGGGCTGACCGAGTCTTTGCCCTATCACAGGCTGTTTAACGCGCCCATATCCGAGGCTGCCATTGTGGCCTCTGCGGTGGGGTATGCCATGTGCGGAGGCAGGGTGGTGGTTGAGTTGATGTACGCCGATTTCATGGGAAGAGCGGGAGATGAGATATTCAACCAGCTGGCAAAGTGGCAGGCCATGAGCGCGGGGCTTTTGAAGATGCCGGTGGTGCTAAGGGTATCGGTAGGTTCCAAATACGGGGCTCAGCACTCGCAGGACTGGACCTCCCTTGTGGCTCATATACCTGGCCTTAAGGTGGTCTTCCCAGCAACGCCTTATGATGCCAAAGGCCTCATGAACAGCGCTTTGATGGGAACCGATCCTGTGGTGTTCTTTGAGAGCCAGAGGATATACGATGTGGGTGAGATGTTCCATCCGGGAGGCGTGCCTGAAGGATATTATGAGGTACCCATTGGCGAGCCTGATATAAAGAAAGAGGGTAAAGATATCACCATCCTGACGGCAGGAGCAATGCTGTACAGGGCACTGGAGGCAGCCAAGATTTTGGAGACCAAGTACGGAATGTCAGCTGAGATCATCGATGCGAGAAGTATCGTGCCCTTTAACTATGAGAAGGTGATTGAATCGGTTAAGAAGACCGGCAAGATAGTCATTACCGGCGATGCCTGCGAAAGATCTTCTTACCTCAAAGAGTTTGCTCAGAATATCACCGAGCTGGCCTTCGATTATCTGGATGCGCCTCCAGTGGTGGTGGGAGCTAGAAACTGGATCACTCCTGCCCATGAGCTGGAGAGGTTCTTCTTCCCGCAACCTGAGTGGATAATCGACGCCATCCATGAAAAGATAGTGCCCCTTAAAGGGCACGTGCCCAGCAACAACTTTACTGCCAATGAGCAGCTGCGCAGAGCTCGTTTAGGAGTGTGAAGCAGAGGCCTCTGATGGTTTTAATGAAAGGCGAGCTTGTATGCTGACCGGCAATTTGTTACAATATAGTCATTGAGATGAACGGTAAAGGAAGGGATAGCGTTGTTAAAAGAGGCATTGAAGGATTTAGAGATGATATCCAAAGCGGTGGGGATTTATCCTGATCTGGTGCAGGGTGGAGGCGGCAATACGTCGGTTAAAATAGACCAGGAGCTCATGGCCATTAAGGCGTCGGGTTATAGGCTAGATCAGGTGACCGAGAGGGATGGGTTTGCCATAGTCAATTACCGAAACATTGTAGAGTACTTCAATACCGCCGATATAGCATCCGATGTGGATTATGAAAAGGTAGGGGCTGACCTGTTGAAGCAGAATACCGTACAGTTGGAGGGGTATAAGGCTTTAAGGCCATCGGTTGAGACGGGCTTCCACTCGATACTCAAAAAATATGTCGTTCATACCCATCCTGTTTATGCCAATATACTTTGCTGCGCTAAAGAGGGCGAGCAGCTTGTAAAGGATATCTTCAATTCAAAAGGGTTGCACTGCGTGTGGATCTCTTATATCATGCCAGGGTTTCGGTTGACCCTGAAGATAAAGGATATCATTCAGAAGTACGTGAATGAGCATGGCGCATTCCCGCAGGTGATGTTCATGCAAAACCATGGCCTCATAGTGACAGCGGATGATGCTCGGGAATGCATAGATCTCCATGAAACGGTCAATGGCATGATAAAGGATTATTTCCATATTTCTGCGCCCTATCCCGAAATAAAGCTGGAGAAGGTGGATGATTCCGAATTTATCGGTAGGACGGAATTTGTGCGGGATTTTATCAAGAGCAATCCCGTAGACATGGAATTTTTCAAGAAGGCGCTGTATCCTGACCAGATAGTCTACCTTGACCATGAGCAGATAGCCGTGGATGGGACCGATAATAAGATCAATATAGATACCCGTACAGGAGAGGTGGTGTACAAGGCTGGATACATCGAAGCCAGGACCATGGAGGAGACTTTGACCGCTTGCCTCTATGTCGTACACCATATACGGCAAAACGGCCTTGAAGTTAAAGCGATGGCTGAGGAAGAGATCTATAGGATAAAGAATTGGGGTGCGGAAAAATACAGGAAGAAGATGGTCAGCGAGGCAAAATAAGGGGGATATAATCCCCCTTATTTTATGCTTATTTACGAAGCTTTGTTTTGAATCTACCTTCTTTAATAAATTTAAAACTAGTTTATCTATTTTATCTATGCGCTATTCTAGAGAAAAAACCTCTTTTGATGTCAAGGGAGACCAAGTCTTTGCTGAATACCCACTTTGGTATCTGGTATATTGCTATATAAAAGGCCGTAGCCAGCAAAACGCTCCACATTACATCCTTAATGGAGTGCTGTTTTATAAGCACTGTAGAAGCGCTTATGATTATCATGCATATGAAGGATGCTAGCCGCCAATGCCTTTTTTCTCTAAATTGGTGGCAGTTGACCAGGGCCACGTGTACTGCTATCGAGTTGAAGACATGGATGCTGGGCGCCACGTTGGTAGGGGTATCAGTGGCGTATATGTACTTTATCATCCTTGAGAATACATCGTTTTCGGTGATGATTGGCCTCAAGTTCTGCCCGTTGGGGAATAAGAGATACAGCACATAGCACAGATACATGCCCCCAAACATATATAGGCACAGCTTGTAGAAATCCTTTTTGGATACCACCGCCAGGTACAGAAATCCAAGAGCCATGTATATAAACCAGAAGAGGTAGGGTACCACAAAGTATTTTACAAATGGTATGTAATCATCAATTGGCGAATGCATGTAGTATTTAGGTCGTACGGTGCGCTCGCAATATTGAAACCATATCTGGGCAAATCCATAAAGCGACACCAGCGAAAGATGTTTGTACTTCCATAGTAGTTCTTTTAACTTGCCATTCGATTTTAGAGTTTGAAGCCTCATCATTTGCGAAAAACCTCCCAGCCTTTTGTCCAAAGCAAGCCCTACTGTTTTCTTACATGATTATACTAAAAAATCTATGGTATTTATCTTAAGAATTTATTAAGATTTGCCCATCAGATTCTAACCCATAAGATTCTAACTTTTGTGTAAGGCTTTGTAGACAACAAAAATAAATATGCCGGCAAGCGTATACTAGCAAACAGGAGAAACCTGCAATAAAACCACAGGCGTAAAAGTGGCAGAGAATTTCCAAAAATTTTATATATTTCTCATAGACTTAATTCTAATGTTTTGTTAAACTAATAGTGAAAATGTAACTCTAACGTTTGTGAGGGGGATGAATATATTGGGTGACGTAATTCTCAAAGTAAGCGGTTTAAAGAAGAATTACGGCAAAGTTGAGGCCTTAAAAGGGATTGATTTTGAAGTGAAAAAGGGTGAAATATTTGCTTTAATTGGGCCCAATGGCGCGGGTAAGACTACCACCCTCCGGATTGTGGCCACCCTTCTTACGCCTACCGATGGAAAGGTCGAATTCATGGGCTATGATTTGAAAAAGAATCCCGACAAGATAAGGGAGGGGATTACCTATCTCCCGGAGGAAGCCGGGGCATATAAAAATCTTACCGGGCTTGATTATCTTAAATTCATGGCAAGCTTTTATGCCGAAAGTCCGAGAGATGTAGATATATACATTGAAAGGGCCATGAGCATTATAGGCTTTAAAGACAGGTTAAAAGACAAAGTGGGCACGTACAGCAAAGGTATGATCAGAAAGCTCCTGTTGGCCAGGGCGCTCATGACCAAGCCCAAACTTGCCATACTCGATGAACCCACTTCTGGGCTGGATGTAATTAACTCCCTGGAGGTAAGGGAAGTCATAAAGGAATTTGTAAAGGAAGGAGTTTCGGTGCTTCTTTCATCCCATAACATGCTGGAGATCGATTTTCTGTCAGACAGGGTGGCAATTATTGACAAAGGCAGAATATTGGAAATTGGAGAGCCTAAGGCGTTGAAGCAAAAATATTCTGCAGAAAATCTGGAAGAGGTGTTTAGGAGGCTGGTACAATGAGAAAGTTTTTAAACTTATTGAAAAAAGAAATAAAGGAATTGATAACCTTGCAGCTGGTCATTTCCTTGCTGTTTACCGTGACGCTGTTCTATTTCATAGGATCTATCGTCCAGTCAGAAGTGAAGAAGATAGAAGAGAAACGGGGAATATATGTGTTAAATTTGGATGATTCCCAGGAATCTAAAATTCTTCTTGATGGCTTGTCGCATGCTGGCTTTGAAGTAAACATTTTAGACGAAGAAAATAAAGATAAAGCTATAGAATATGCTAAAAACAGCGATATAAATTTGCTCATCGTTATCCCTGAGGGTTTTGGCCAAGCGGCATCTGAATTCCAGTTTAAGGATATAGAAGCCTACTCCTTTATCCGCAGTTTTTCTATGGGCGGTTCGGTAAACGCTGCGGTAGTAGATCAGGTAATCTCCCAGATAAACGAAATTATTTCAAATAACTTTTTGAAGGCCAATTTCCCAGACCTCAATCCGGAAGATATAAAAAATCCCATACAGAGCAAGGGGTTCGTTGTGGTAAAAGACGTTGTGGCCGAGGGGTCGGCTTCCGAGGTTAGCAGCATCGTATACTCGCAATCCATATTCATTCCTGTCATTCTGATGATGGTCATCGTATTTTCTTCCCAGATGGTATTGTCAGCCATGGCAATGGAAAAGCAGGATAAAACTTTGGAGACTCTGCTTACTGTACCTGTAAGCAGAAAGCAAATAGCCATTGCCAAAATGGTGGCATCGGGTTTGGTGGGATTGCTCTCTGCGGTGATATATATGTTGGGCTTCAGGTATTATATGAATGGCCTGATGGGGGACATTACCACAAGCAACCAGCTGAATGACCTCATACAGAGGTTGGGACTACAGTATACTTCGGCAGATTATGCTTTGCTGGGTATATCCATCTTCTTTGCTATACTGTGTGCGCTGGGCCTAACTATCATTTTGGGGGTAATGGTAGAAAACTTAAAGAGCGCTCAGACCATGATACTGCCCCTCACCTTTCTGGTGATGCTCCCGTATTTTATCTCCATGTTTTCGGATATAAACTCTTTGTCTCTGCCCATTAGGGTTTTGGTGATGCTTATACCCTTTAGCCATCCCTTTATAGCATCGCAGAACATACTTCTCAGAAACTACGATGTGGTGTTTTACGGCATCGCTTATATGTTGGTCGTCTTCGTAATTTTGATATTCATATGCGGCAGGATATTTTCTACAGATAAAGTATTAACTATGAAATTAAGATTTGGTAAAAAGAATTTGCTAGATAGATAAATTAAAAATTACAAAAGGAAGGAATAATAAGCAGCAGGGAAGATGAGTTTGGTCATAGCAAGGAAGGAGGAATGCCATGAACATCGTACTGCTCGGTCCACCTGGCAGTGGCAAAGGGACGCAGGGACAGTTGCTGGCACAAACTTTTGGTTTGGTTCAATTGTCTACCGGAGATTTGTTTCGCCAGATACTGCAGGATCCCAGCCATCCTTTGTATGATAGTTTACAGGTCATTAAAGAAGGTAAACTGGTGTCTGATGAAATTGTAAATGCCGTGGTAGAAGACGCATTGATAAAGCTAAAGGACGCAAAAGGCGTAATATTTGACGGTTTTCCTAGAACCGTTGCACAGGCAGAGGCGCTAGATAGAATGCTGAATTCGATGGGCAAAAAAGTTGAGGTAGTGCTTGATTTCGACGTAACGAAGGATGTGCTTTTGCACAGGTTGTTGGGCAGGAGAGTTTGCAGTAGTTGTAAGAGGGTGTTTCATATAAAGCAAGGATATACAGAGTGTCCTGAATGCCAAGGACAGCTAACTATAAGGGAAGATGATAACGAGGAAGTAATAATTAAGCGATTTGGTGAATATAACCAAAAAAGCGCTGGTGTTAAAGAGTATTATCTCAATGCCGACTGTGCTTACATACGCCTGTTTGTGAATGACCCTGATATTTCCGCTGAAGAGGTAAATAAATGGATAATCCAAGAGCTGAGCAAAAGGGGGCTAGTGCAATAAGGAGAAATGACAAATGAGAGTCTTTGCAATTGGTGACCTTCACTTATCGGAAGCCAATCCCAAACCTATGGATGTTTTTGGGGAGCATTGGTTCCAGCACTGGGAGAGGATAAAGAGCAATTGGATAAACAAGGTGGGAGAACAGGATGTAGTGCTCATTCCCGGCGATATAAGCTGGGCTATGAAGTTAGAGGAGGCAAAACCAGATTTGGATAGCATTGGGCAACTGCCCGGACGAAAAGTCATAATACGGGGGAACCACGATTACTGGTGGTCTTCCATATCTAAAGTGAGGAAGATGCTTCCCTATAATATGTTTGCCATACAGAATGATAACGTGGTTATCGATGATATTGCCTTTTGCGGTACCAGGGGATGGGCGGTCTTGGAAGGGCGGGAAGGAACGCAGCATGACATCAAGATATTTAACAGGGAACTTAATAGGCTTAAATTATCGCTGGACAGCGCCAGGGATGCCAGAGAAATAGTGGTGATGCTTCATTATCCTCCTTTTGACGAGATGGGAAATGAAAATGACATGGCCAAGCTGATTCGAAAATATCCCGTGAAACACGTGGTATTTGGCCATCTCCATGGTGCAAGCTTAAACAGCGTGGTAGAGGGAGAGATAAATGGCATTACCTATCATCTGGTCTCTTGCGACTATTTGAATTTTGACCTCAAACTGATAATGGAAAGATGAGAAATGGGGAGCCGTGAGCTCCCCATATTATATTGATGTTTATGATGTTTATATAAAATATTAAGTATACGAAAATAATATGTAACATTTTTGTAATATTTTAGGAATTTGCGGTTACACCCCTCTATAGGGAAATTGTCGAAATTTGAGATGAAAGTGGACAAGGTATATAATTTGATTAAAGGGGAGAAGGGGGGTGAACCGTGTGCCTAAAAGGACGATTTGTCTTTTGTGTTTGGCTTTTGCTCTTGTAGTGGGATTATTAGCCTTTGTTTTTCCCGCAAGGGCGCATGCTCAGGGAACTTTGCTCAAGTTGGGTAGCAGAGGGCCTGAGGTTGAGATGTTGCAGCAAGCGTTAATAAAACAAGGTTTTCTATCGGGAAAAGCCGATGGGATATTTGGGCCTGTAACCCGGGCAGCTGTGATAGCCTTCCAGAAGGCCAAGGGGCTGGCTCCCGATGGCATTGTTGGCCCCAAGACTTTAAATGCGCTGTATGGCAGTGCGGCTTCTTCAGGAGGCAGTCCTTCTGATAAACAGTCCAACAGAGGGGCGACCATATCGAGGACTTTAAGGTTGGGGGATAGAGGCCAGGATGTAGCAATTCTTCAGGACCTGTTGAACAGGCTCGGCTTTAACTGCGGAAAGGTCGATGGGATATTTGGTGCCGCTACTCATGCCGCTGTTGTGGCATTTCAAAAGAAAAATAGCTTGACACCTGATGGCATCGTCGGCCCTAAGACGCTAGCAGCGCTACTTAACCAGGATGCCTCTACGGAAGAAAATCGTTTCCCAAGTTTGCCTGAAGAAGAGCCCAGCAGAGGTGCCGATATTTCGAGGACATTGCGGCTGGGCGACAGGGGAGAAGACGTAGCCATTTTGCAGAAGCGGTTAAATGAGCTTAACTTTAACTGCGGTAAAGCGGATGGCATTTTCGGCCTTGCTACTTTAAATGCCGTAAAGGCGTTTCAAAAAGCCAACGGACTTACGGTCGATGGCATCGTAGGGAAGGCTACCATCGCCAAGCTGTACAGCTCCGACGTGGTGACGGGCGATAAACAAGCTGGTCAAGGTGACGCCTCGCATGATGCAAAAGCCGATGAGATTATAGCTTTTGCTATGGGGTACATAGGCAGACCTTATGTGTATGGCGCTTCCGGCCCTGATTCATTTGACTGTTCGGGCTTTACTACTTTCGTATACGGGCATTTCGGCATTTCCCTTAAGCGAACAGCCTGGGACCAGGGCAATGATTCCAGCTTTGCCAGGCTATCGCAGCAGCAGCTTAGCAAGGGAGATCTGGTGTTTTTTGATACCAGCACGTCGAGCAATACCAGATATCATGTTGGAATATATATAGGGGGCGGTCAGTTTATCCACGCATCTTCAGCTGCAGGAGAGGTTAGAATTGATACGCTGAGCTCAGGGTATTATCAACAGAGTTTTAAATGGGGGCTAAGAGTACTGGATTAACCAGGGGAAAACAACAAGAAGCAGGCTACGGGAAAAAGGCTGTAGCCTGCTTTTTATTTATAATGAAGAGCTTACAGCTTTAAGCTTTGTCATGTGTGCCCGGTTTTTCAATCAAATGCTTCCAGTAACGTACCGGCATGAACTGTCGCTGGAGCCGCGGGTTGATCCTGCTTTGTATGGCGATGTTTTGAAAGTATTCCTTCCAAAGGGTTTGATAGTCAAACTCTTCCTCGTCCAAGGGAAGGGCTCCACTCAATTCGAAGGGCACGATTATATATTGTCCCTGGCTATAAAAGGCGGCTATTTTTCTCTTTAAATCGTGTATTATCCAATCATGAGCCGACATGCGCCTTTTAAAATGGGGAACAATTATGCCTAAAATGTTAAAGTCGGGTTCGATAGGGGCGTAAAATATCCCATTTTTGAGCAGCCGGAAGCGCACCAATCCCAGCATTTTTCCCGCTTCTTGGCTCACCTTTTTATGCAAGGCGTGAACCCTAAAGACATACGGGTCGGCCAGAGCCGAATCGACGCTTTTACCCAGCTTAAAGCCCAGTTTGAGGTATCGGTATATGGCTGTTGCAGCATCCGGCGATTCCGAAAGAAAGGCGTACAGCACCTTTTTGGCTGCTGCAAGGGATATCTTGTGTACTATAGCGCTGTATACGCGCTCCGCCTTTTCTTGATCTGCCTTTATGTACACGTGTTGAATAAACAGGTTGTCCTGTATGCTGTCGGAGCTTAGGATTTTTTCGGGATTTTGGTGCCGGTAGTAGGCCTCGTATATGGCCGTTAATAGTCCCTCGAAGCTCCCGTCGTATATGTAATAAACCACCTTACATCTCCCCTGTTATGACGGTGTGGAAGTCCTGGGGTTGAAACAGGTGGGGGTAAAGCGAGGAAAAGGTCAGCTGCTCGCTTGATGGCTTTGCACCGCTTGACTGGCTGGATGAAGGCTTGAGCATTTGATACAGCGTCAGCTCATCTATATTCCTCTCGCCGTAGAATTTGCCGCGGCAGGTTATGAAATGGCGCGCCCTTTTGAGCACAACGCCAAAGCGCTTTAAGGTCTCAAAGTCGATGGAGCTGTATCGCCTTGCCGCAATTATGCGCTTGGCAGAGCGTACGCCGATCCCAGGTACCCTCAGCAGCATTTCGTAATCAGCGCTGTTGACCTCCACCGGGAATAGGTGAAGGTTTCGAAGGGCCCAGGCCGATTTAGGATCAATCTCTGTATTGAGCAGCGGTTGGTTTTCGTCCAGCAGCTCATCTGCTTTGAAGCCATAGAACCTCAATAGCCAGTCTGCCTGGTAAAGACGGTGTTCCCGCATAAGAGGAGGACTGCTAATGGCCGGCAAGTTTGGGTGCTGAGTTACAGGCACATACGCCGAATAATATACCCTCTTCAAAGAAAATCGTTTATAGAGGCTTTCAGATAGCTTGAGTATCTTTAAATCATTGTCGGGGGTTGCTCCCACTATGAGCTGCGTAGTCTGGCCGGCGGGAACAAAAAGGGGAGTGCTTTTGTATAATTTTCTCTCTTCCCTTGTTTGAAGTATCTTGGAATGAATGAACTCCATGGGCCTGATGATGGAATCCCTGTTTTTTTGTGGTGCCAGCAGCTGAAGCCCTTGGCTGGAAGGAAGCTCAATGTTGACGCTCAAGCGGTCTACGTATTTGCCAGCTTCGGCTATCAGCAGCGGATCTGCGCCCGGGATGACTTTTAAGTGTATGTATCCGTTGAAGTGATATTGGTTTCGCAGCTTTTTTACCGTTGCAATCAAAAGCTCCATAGTGTAATCCGGATTTTTGTATACGGCCGAGCTTAAAAACAGCCCTTCGATGTAATTTCTCTTGTAGAAGTTTATGGTAAGCTGTGCCACTTCGTCGGGCGTGAATGTGGCCCGTGGCACATCGGCTGTGGCACGATTTACGCAGTACAGACAATTGAAGACACAGCGGTTGGTAAATAGTATCTTTAGCAAGGAGATGCACCGCCCGTCATCCGACCAGCTATGGCAAATCCCGGGCAGGCTGGCATTGCCCAGACCACCAGGCCTGTTTCGCCGTGAGCTTCCGCTGGATGAGCAGGATACGTCGTATTTGGCAGCTGCACCTAGGATCTTTAACTTCGTATGTAAATCCATGATGGAGGGCCTCCTGTTACTTGCTGTTGTACCGTGTGAGAAGATTTTATCACATTTTGGTTTATATTGCAAACATATGTTTGGGTCATGGTTTTTAAAAATTTTGCATTAAAATGTTTGACAAAGTACGAATTTTTGTGTTAAACTTTATGTTGCCATCAAGTAGAAGCTATCCACTTCTCACCTTCCGGCGCGAGAGGGCTGCCAGGAAGGTTGGTATGGCGGTAAAAGGGTAGTGTGTGAAGGTGCGCTATGGAGATGAGAGTGGGTAGTTTGTGCCCGCTCTTTTGTTTTATTAAATTCGGGGGTGAACGAATATCAACAAAAAAGAGTTATTGATTAATGAACAGATCAAGGACAGAGAGGTCAGGGTGATCAGCGAGACGGGTGAGCAGCTGGGCATCATGCCCATTGAAAAGGCATTGAGACTTGCCGAAGAAAGGCAGCTGGACTTGGTTAAGATAGCTCCCAAGGCCAATCCACCTGTGTGCAAGATTATGGATTACGGTAAATACCTGTTTGAAATGGCCAAGAAGGAAAAGGAGGCCCGTAAAAACCAGAAGGTCATCAACGTAAAGGAGATACGCTTGTCGGCTTCCATTGAAGACCATGACTTGGGGGTTAAAGCCAGAAACGCCGATAAGTTCCTGAAAGCAGGGGACAAGGTGAAGGTGACCATAAGGTTTAGGGGGAGGGAAATGGCTCACCCTGAGGTAGGTTACGAAGTTATGGAGAAATTTGTATCCATGCTGACGGTGGAAGCTGTGGTAGAGCGCAAGCCCACGTTGGAAGGTAACCACATGATTATGGTACTGGCGCCAAAAGCGTGATTGCGGGCATTGATGGCAGCCAAACAGTAAACAAGGATAAAGCACTGAGAGGAGGAATAAACAATGCCTAAAATTAAGACACATCGTGGAGCAGCCAAGAGATTTCGATTGACAAAAAGTGGCAAGGTAAAGAGGGCTAAAGCGTTCAAGAGCCATCTGCTTACCAAAAAGTCCTCCAAGAGAAAGAGGAATTTGAGAAAAGCTACTTACGTTGCGGCTGTTGAAGCAAAGAAAATAAAGCAGCTGATTCCGTATAAATAAGGCAGTAAAGGAGGGTGTATTATGGCTAGGGTAAAGAAAGCGCTTAACGCAAGGAAGAAGCATAAGAAGATATTAAAGCTTGCAAAGGGATATTATGGTGCCAGGAGCAGGCAGTTTAGAGCCGCCAATCAGGCAGTGATGAAAGCGCTGGCGTACGCGTATGTTGGCAGGAAGCTAAGGAAGAGGGACTTCCGCAAATTGTGGATTGCCAGGATCAATGCGGCAGCAAGGCAAAATGGTTTAAGCTACAGCCGATTCATAAACGGCCTGCGCAAGGCAGGGATTCAGATAGACAGAAAGATACTGGCGGAGATGGCTGTCAACGATGCAAATGGATTTGCCCAACTAGTCAACATAGCAAAAGAAAAGCTGCATGCATAAGCTTATACCGCAAATGAGATGCTGGGATTTTAAAGAAGGCCTCATTTAAAATGAGGTCTTTATACTTTTTTATAGGGCCTTTATATTTTTTGTTGAAATATCAGGCTAAAAAATTGATTTAAAGAGCAAGTTGAGCTATTTATTATAGAAAAGGAGCCCAAAATGTAGCTCTAATTATTAAGCAGCCATTTTATTTGAGGGTTGTTAGGGTGAAACTGCAAAACTGCGTATAAGCCTAAACCTGCAATTGGCAATCTTAAGGACTGGAGGTTAAAATTTTTGGATAAAATGATGAGCAGAAGGGCTATAAGGCTTTTACCAACTCAGGTCTTGGTTTTGGGGTTTGCCTCTATGATCATAATCGGCGCATTATTGCTTTCTCTCCCCGTAGCTTCCAGCACGGGGGAGAGTATAGGCTTCCTCAATGCCCTGTTTGAGGCCACTTCGGCGGTATGCGTCACCGGCCTTATGGTGGTGGATACCGCTGATGACTTGAGCCTGTTTGGCCAGCTGGTCATAATTACCCTTATTCAAATAGGCGGTTTGGGCTTTATGACCATGGCCACCATGGTATTTTTACTTTTGGGCAAGCGAATCACCTTAAGGGAAAGGGTGATGATACAGGAAGCCCTCAATGAATCTAAATTACAGGGCGTTGTGCGCTTGACCAGGAATATAGTTGGCATGACTTTCCTTATTGAAGGAATCGGTGCTTTAATTCTTGCATTGCGGTTTGTACCGATGTATGGCTGGGCAAAAGGGCTGTATTTTAGCATATTTCACGCCATTTCGGCCTTTTGCAATGCGGGTTTTGACCTCATGGGAGGATACAGGAATTTTACAGGATTTACTGATGATTTTATCGTCAATTTTGCAATGATGGGCTTGATCATTTGTGGAGGGCTCGGCTTTTCAGTGCTGCTTGATATTTATAGAAATAGGCGTTTTAAAAAGTGGTCATTGCATACAAAGGTGGTTGTGTGCGTTACCGCCGTTCTGATTGGAGCAGGGGCTCTTTTCTTTTTTATTGTAGAGTTTAACAACCCTACTACGCTGGGCAGCCAAAATTGGAAGGGCAAGGTCCTAGGAGCGCTATTTCAATCGGTGACTGCCAGAACTGCAGGTTTCTATACAATTGATCAGGACTCCCTCACCGATGCGTCGAAATTTATGACCATCATCCTGATGTTTATAGGCGCTTCGCCTGCGGGCACGGGAGGAGGAATCAAGACTACCACTGCCAGCGTGATCTTGCTCGCAGTGCTCAACGTGATTAGAGGTAGGCATGATGTGGAGGTTTTTGGCAGAAGGATTTCTTATGCCATTGTCAACAGGGCGCTGGCCATAACGGTGATAAGCTTTATCATGCTGGTCAGCATCACCATGGTATTATCGTTGGTTGAACCCTATGAGTTTGTTGATGTGCTTTTTGAGACGGCTTCTGCCCTGGGAACGGTGGGGCTGGCCACATTCAATAATGCTGATCTAAGCGGTATCAGCAAAATGTTCATCATCATGACCATGTTTGCGGGGAGGGTAGGGCCGTTGACGCTGACGTTGGCTTTAGCAAAGAGAATGGCAGGCGATACCGGCAATGTGAAATATCCTGAAGGCAAGCTAATGGTGGGTTAAAAGGAGGAGTTATTATGAAGAAACAGTTTGCCGTCATTGGAATAGGGCGTTTTGGTTCCAGCGTTGCGAAAACCCTATGCGCCCTGGGCCATGAGGTCCTTGCCATTGATAAGGATCAGGATAGGATACAGGATATAGCCGATTACGTTACTCATGCCGTGCAGGCAGATGCTACCGATGAGGAAACACTGAAATCGCTTGGTATGAGGAATTTTGATGCCGTTGTGATTTCCATAGGAGATGACATACAGGCCAGCATAATGATTGCACTGATGTGCAAGGAAATGGGGGTCAAGTTTGTGGTAGGAAAGGCACAAAATGACCTCCATGCCAAAGTGCTGTACAAAATTGGAGTTGATAAAGTGATATTCCCCGAAAGGGACATGGGCATTAAGATAGCGCACCATTTGGCGTCAACCAATATAATTGATTATATTGAACTGGCATCTGATTATAGCCTGATAGAGATTACCGCCCTTCCCGAATGGATTGGGAAATCGCTCAAGCAGATCAATATGAGGGTCGTGTATGGCCTGAATGTTGTGGCCATAAAGCGCGGAGAGGATGTGCTGATATCACCAAAGGGCGAGGATGTCATCCATGAAGGGGATGTTTTGGTAACCATTGGCAGGAATGACCACATAAAAAGGCTGGAAGATAAAGCGCAGGGATAAAGGGGCGTGGTAGGTTTGCAGGAGTACATCACCAGCCCGCATAACCCTTCCATCAAGCGTATCAAAATGCTTCACCATAAGAAATACAGGGATGTCTACCGGCAGTATTTGGTCGAAGGGGTTAAAATGGTAAAGGAGGCGGTGGAGCAGGGGGAAAGCATCTGGGCTTTGGTGGCAGCACGGGGTTTTGATTTGTTGGGTTTTAAAGAGCAGCTGGATGTGGATATGGACGGACTGAAGGTATTAAGGGTGGAGGACAAACTGTTTTCAAGCATCAGCGATACCCAGACCCCCCAGGGGATCATGGCGGTTGTAAATAAAAAGGAATATAGCCTTGAAGAGCTATTCAGCAAGCCTTCATTTTTCATAGCGGTTTTGGACCAGATAAGGGACCCCGGCAATCTGGGTACCATCATAAGGACATTGGATGCTGCCGGAGGAGATGGGGTGGTCTTGCTTAAAGGCTGCACCGATCCTTATAGCCCTAAAGTAGTACGATCCACCATGGGTTCGATATTCCGGGTGCCCATATATGAGGTGGATGATCATATAGCTTTTTTCAAGGCTCTTATACAAGCCAAGGTCCATATACTGGTCAGCCACCTGCACGGTTCCAACCTCTTTGAATGGCCTGGGGGCTATGATAAAATAGCCCTGGTGATAGGCAATGAATCGGAAGGCGTTCGCCAGGAAATATGCAGGTTTGCTTCCTCGCTGGTAAAGATACCCATGCCAGGGAGTGCCGAATCCCTCAACGCTTCGGTGGCGGCAGGTATACTGATATACGAGGTATTGCGCAAGTCAAGGCAATTGGGGCCTTGAATTTCCTTGAATCTACGAGGGGCATATGGTATAATTAGCCTTAGAAAGCCCACTAAAGGAGATGGGACCGGTGAGGCTTGCAGACCTGATCTGGAAAATTTTTGAAAAGACGGGTTCCATTAACGCTTATATGCTTTATAGAGAGCTTATAATGCTTTAAAAGGCAATAGATATAGATAGAAGTAAAGGCGATGAGGGAGAGGAGTATACCCGAGCATCTTTATACAGAGAGGGGGACGCCATAGGCTGAAAGCGCCCCTATAAAGACGAGGGTAGAAGTTCGCTCCTGAGCTGGGGGCTGAAATGGCAGTAGGCCCTGCCGGGTATAACCCGTTATAGTTAAAAGAGGTTTCGTATCGAAACGAAATTGGGTGGTACCACGTGGCTTTTTAAGCCTTCGTCCCATGCTTGGGCGAAGGCTTTTTCAATATACGACGATATCGAGGAAAGGAGAGAGCCATGGATGAAAGCCGAGCTGGAGCAAATTCGAAGGGAAGCCGAGCAAGTTCTCGCATCTGTGAGCAATCTTCAAGATTTAACCAACTTTCGCGTTGAGTATTTGGGTAAAAAGGGTAAACTTACGCAAATTCTAAGAGGAATGGGAAGCCTTCCTCCGGAAGAAAGGCCTAAAATTGGACAGCTAGCCAACGAGATAAGAGCTTATATTGAGGGAGAGATAGAGAAAAAGAAGAAAGTGCTGGAAGAGGAGGCCCTCAATCAACGGCTTAAAGCCGAAACCATCGACGTTACAATGCCGGGGAGGCGCCATCATCGCGGCAAGCTTCATCCTCTGAGCATCGTACTTAATGAAATCAAGGACATCTTTCTGGGAATGGGCTTTGAGATAGCCGAAGGGCCGGAAGTTGAATGGGATTATTATAACTTTGAAGCCCTCAATATACCCAAAAACCATCCTGCCCGGGATACGCAGGATACCTTCTATATTACAGAGAACATACTTTTGCGTACCCATACCTCACCCACCCAGATTCGCGTGATGGAAAGGCAAAAGCCTCCTATAAAGATCATAGTGCCCGGCAGGGTTTACAGGTCGGATGCGGTGGATGCCACTCATTCTCCCATCTTCCATCAGGTGGAAGGGCTTGTAATAGACAAGAATATAACCATGGGCGATTTGAGAGGTGTGCTGGATGTATTCGCCAAGGAGCTGTTTGGTCCTCAGACCAGGACTCGATTCAGGCCACATCATTTTCCGTTCACCGAGCCTAGCGCTGAAATGGATGTGAGCTGTACCACGTGTGGAGGCGAGGGATGCCGGGTCTGTTCGTACACCGGCTGGATTGAAATCTTAGGTGCAGGCATGGTGCATCCCAAGGTACTGAAGTATGGAGGAATTGACCCCGAACAGTACAGCGGGTTTGCCTTTGGCATGGGCCTTGATCGCATAACAAATCTGAAATATGGGATAGATGATATAAGGTTGCTGTTTGAAAACGATATACGTTTCCTGGAGCAGTTTTAAAGGGAGGTAGAGATAGATGTTGGTACCGCTAAAATGGCTGAAGGAGTATGTAAAGATAGATGTGCCTGTTCATGAGCTGGCCTATCATCTCACTATGACGGGTACAAAGGTTGAGGGTATAACCAAGCAAGGCGAAGGCATAAGCAACGTGGTGGTGGGAAGGATATGCGATATACATCCTCATCCCAATGCTGACAAGCTGGTGGTATGTATCGTGGATGTTGGGGACCGCAAATTACAGATAGTGACCGGTGCTTCCAACGTAAAGGAGGGACAGCTGGTACCGGTAGCCTTGGATGGTGCTACCCTGCCCGGTGGGTATAGGATAACCGTCACCTCGTTGCGGGGGGTGGAATCCTACGGCATGCTGTGTTCGGGTGAGGAATTAGGACTAACGGAGGAAGATTACCCGGGTGCAGAGGTGGACGGCATATTGATTTTACAGGAAGAATATCCCCTGGGGATGGACATAAAGGAAGCATTGGGTTTGGATGACGAGGTACTGGAGTTTGAGATTACTTCTAACCGTCCTGATTGCTTGAGCGTCATAGGCATAGCCCGTGAAGCTGCGGTAGCACTAAGCAGCACTTTTAACCCACCACGTATAGAGGTGAAACGTGGCGTAGGGGATGTCAATGTTGAGGCCAGGGTGGTGGTTGAGGCCCCTGACCTGTGTCCAAGATACTGTGCCAGGGTGGTAAAGGATGTAAAGATTGCTCCGTCTCCGAGATGGATGCAGCGCAGGTTGGCTGCTGCCGGGGTTAGGCCAATCAACAATATCGTTGACATAACCAATTATGTCATGCTGGAGATGGGCCATCCCATGCATGCCTTTGACCTGGATAAGGTAGCCGGTAGGACCATCGTAGTACGCAGAGCCCGCGACGGAGAAAAGCTGGTTACTCTCGATGACAAAGAAAGGCTATTAACTTCGGATATGCTGGTTATAGCAGACGTAGAAAAGGCTATAGGCCTGGCAGGAGTCATGGGCGGAGCCAACACCGAGATTACAGATGAGACAAGGAATATCTTGCTGGAGAGTGCGCTGTTTGATAGAGGATGCATCCGTAAGACGGCAAAGGCGCTGGGAATTCGCAGCGAGGCATCTTTGAGGTTTGAAAAGGGCCTAGATATACATAATGCCATGGCGGCATTGGACCGAGCAGCTCAGCTGATCCAGCAGCTAGGGGTAGGAACGGTGGTAGAAGGCGTTATAGATGTGTGTCACGGTTCCCTGGAGAAGAGGGTTTTGGAGATTCCATATAAGAGGGTAAATGACCTGCTAGGCATCAACTTATCTGCCGATGAGATGGCCGATATCTTAAGGAAGTTGGAGTTCAAGGTGGATGTAAAGGGTGAATACATGGAGATAGAGGTGCCGTCTTTCAGGCAAGACATAGAAGGTGTGGCCGATATAGCTGAGGAAGTGGCTCGCATTTACGGCTACAATAACATCCCCATGACCTTGATGGAGGGCACTATAAGCCGTGGTAAAAAGACCCGGAAGCAGAAACTTATAGACAAGGTAAAGGACGTGCTTGTGGGTACCGGCCTTTACGAGGTGGTGACCTACTCCTTCACTAGCCCAAGGGTCTATGAGTCCATCGGCATTACCGATCCGCAGCTCATACCCAAGACCGTCAAAATTTTAAATCCCCTGGGCGAGGATCAGAGCATAATGCGCACCACGCTCATTCCAAGCCTTTTAGAGGTGCTATCCCACAACTATAACAGAGGAATAGAGAGATGCCAGATATTTGAGATAGGGACGGCATTCCTGCCAAAATCGCTGCCGCTGGAGGATTTACCGGAGGAAAAACCACTTTTGACCATTGCAGAATATGGGCCGGATGTAGATTATTATGACCTTAAAGGCAAGGTTGAGGTGTTGCTTGAGGAACTGGGACTGCTGGATGAGGCAGAGTTTGTACCACACGTTCATCCCACATTCCATCCGGGCAGGACGGCGCTTTTAAAACTGGAGGGCAAGGAGATAGGCATACTTGGGGAGATACATCCCAAGGTGGCTCAAAACTATCAGATTGAAGAGAGGGTTCTGGTGGCCGAGCTACAACTTGATATCCTGCTCAGTTTGGCAAAAGAGGAACGGAAGTACAGGCCCCTTCCCAAGTATCCTGCCGTTGAGCGAGACCTGGCGGTGGTGGTGAAGAAGGAAGTGCTGGCTGCCCAGGTGGAGAGCTGTATAAAAGAGCTTGGTGGGCAGCTTCTCGAAAAAGTGAAGCTGTTCGATGTGTATGAGGGTGCCCAAATACCTCAAGGCTATAAGAGCCTAGCTTATTCTTTGAGCTATCGTGCCGCCGATAGAACCTTGACGGATGAGGAGGTTAATTCCCTGCACGACAGCATTGTGAAAGGTTTGGAACAAAAGCTGGGGGCGAGACTGCGTTAACCCGCAAGGGATCACAAAAATTCGACAAAACGCTTGTTCTAATATGGCAGATGTTGTATAATAGTATCCAAGATAGCAGGGGAATGGGGATGTGATCCATGGTGGGTAAGACGAAAACCGTGGTCCGGATCGGCGGCCGGGAATACTCCATAAAGAGCGTGGAGTCCGAGGAATACATTCATAAGGTGGCCATTTATGTCGACAGGAAGATGGAGGAGATCAAGCAGCGGCAGCCCAATTTAAGTACCACCATGTTAGCCATGCTGACGGCCATAAATTTGGCGGATGAGGTCATCAAGCTTCAGCAAAAGGTCGAAAAGCTCCAGCGAGAGATAAGCGTCCTGCATTCCGTGCTGGAGGAAGATGGACGGAATGACATCCCAAATACTTCTCCTGTTTATGACGTTTCACGCAGGATAAGACGGTGAGAGGACAGTTTCATATTGAGTGCTAGCGATGTGAGGTATAAAAAGCAGCCTTCGGGCTGCTTTTTGTTTACGTATGCGACCAGCATGGGCAATGGGTTGGCAGCAAGAATCCGCTTTATTTCAATCTATTTAAAATCGTCTGCCAGTGTTTTTCACTTATTTGTAGGGGATAGAAACATGAGTGACACAAACAAGATAGCGTCATCTGTTTCGAGTTATTTTGCTATATGTATGACCCAGAAAAAACGTGAGCGGATAAAACAGAGAGGATGAGAATGCATAGAAACAGCAAGGAAAGCGGGTAAGCACTTGAAAAGGCCTAGGATAGATCTAGAAACAATTAGTGAAAAGCGAAAGGAACCCTAAAGCGCTATTACCAGAGGTGTAGGAATGGAATAATAATATCAGACTTTTATCCAGAGAGTAAGGCTCCAAAAAGAATTTGCATGTTGAAATTAGCTATTGACACCTATTATCTTATTTGCTTTGCTTCTCTCCTAAAAGTTTGAATAACTGGCCGTCTTGAGGCGGTTTACTTATTGCATTTAGTAGGTGAGAATGTTATCCTAATTGAAGGGTACGATAAAAAAGGCTATTGACCTGTTATAGCAGGATAACCAATAAAGATTGACTCTAAAATTCTAATAGTAAAAGTCGAGGGAATGAGTTGTGAATGAGAGAACCTTCCACGTGCTTGAATATGACAAGATTATAGGCATGCTTATGGAGCATACGGTATCGGTGCCGGGGCGCGAAATGGCACAAAGTTTGGTCCCATATACCGATAGGGATAAAATTATTTCAGCCCTGGCAGAGACAGAAGAGGCCTTAAAGATAATGGTCAAATATGGGATGTCTCCTTTAGGGGAGTTCCCCGACATTCGCATGCATTTGAGGAGGGTGGAAAAAAAGGCGACATTGAGCCCCGAGGAATTGCTGGACATAGGGTGCGTGTTAAGGACTTGCGCCAGCCTCAAAGATGCCTTTAAAAGCAGGGAAGGTTTAAATGATTCGGGGCTTACCATTATTCCGGGGCTGGTATATCAGTTAAAGCCACATAGTGATTTGATGGGCGAGATATTCAGGTGTATAGAACCCGACGGGCGGATAGCCGACAATGCCAGTCCTGAGCTTCATGGTATCCGCCGTAATATAGCGCGGTGTCAGGAAAAAATAAAGGAGCTTTTGAACCGCTATATACAATCGCCGCAGTACCAGAGATTCCTTCAGGAGCCCATTGTCACCATAAGGAATGGCAGGTATGTCATTCCCGTAAAACAGGAATATCGTTCCAGCCTGCCTGGCCTGGTCCATGACCAGTCGGCCAGCGGGGCCACTTTGTTCATCGAGCCCATGCCGGTAGTGGAAGCCAACAACAGGCTTAAGGAATTGATGCTGGAAGAAAAGCGAGAAATTGAGCGCATTTTGGGCAGGTTAACGGAGGAAGTATGGAAGGTTAGGGAGGACATAAGCACTTCGTTTGAAATCCTGAGCAAGCTTGACTTTATATTTGCCAAGGGCAAATTAGGATATTCTATGAGGGGCATGGTGCCCAAAATAGTGGAGGACGGTAAGGTCAAAATAGTAAATGGCAGGCATCCGTTGATACCCCCACATCAAGTGGTACCCATAAGCCTTAATCTGGGATATGATTTTAATACCCTGGTGATCACTGGACCTAATACGGGCGGTAAAACCGTAACTTTGAAGACGGTGGGGCTGTTTGTGTTGATGGCGCAGGCCGGCCTTTGCTTGCCTGCCGATTACGGTACCGAGATAGGCATATTCCAAAAGGTTTTTGCTGATATAGGTGATGAACAGAGCATAGAACAAAACCTCAGTACTTTTTCCTCGCATATGGTAAATATTGTATATATCGTTGATAAAATAGACAGAAATTCTTTGGTGTTGCTGGATGAGCTGGGAGCCGGTACTGATCCCACAGAAGGTGCTGCTCTGGCTATGGCCATCCTTGAGTTTTTGCACAACAGTGGCGCTAAAACCGTCGCCACAACCCACTACAGCCAGCTTAAGGTATTCGCCATGATGAATCAGGGGATGGAGAACGCATCCATGGAGTTTGATGTGGAAACATTGAGCCCCACGTTCCGCTTGCTTATAGGAATACCGGGTAAGAGCAATGCCTTTCAGATATCCAGGAGGCTAGGGCTTAAAGAGCAAATTATCGAAAAGGCCAGGGAATTCTTGACGCAGGAAAATATCCGCTTTGAGGATTTGATTTCTGACCTGGAATACAATAGGATCAAGGCAAGGGAAGAACGGGAAAGGGCTAAAAAGTATTTGAAAGAGGCAGAGAAGGCAAGGCAGGAGCTTGCCCAGAAGGAGTCGGAGCTTGAGTCGGCGCGCCAGCAGATACTTCGAAAGGCCAGAGAAGAGGCCAGGATGATATTGCGCCAGGCTAAGGAAGAGGCCGATCAGATCATCAAAGAGTTGAATAAACTATCGCAGATGGCTGCCGAAAAGGAACGCAACAGGGCCATGGAGCAATACAGGATGAGGTTGAAGCAAAGCCTGGATAAAATAGAGAATGAACTTGCTGGAGAAACCAGGCAGTCCCACCAGTATTATGAACCGGTTAAGGAGGTACGCCTGGGCGAGACGGTGTATATAAGCACATTGGGCCAAAAAGGACAGGTACTGACCCTTCCCGATGACAACGGCGAGCTCATGGTTCAAGTGGGCATAATGAAGGTGGCTGTCAAGCTTTCGGATGTGAGAAAGGTTGACGAGAAGAACGATGCAGCAACTGCAGTGATATCGTCTAAAATGCCTTCTCCCAAGTTGACCGCCGTTTCGCCGCAGATAAACATAAGGGGGCAGACGGTAGATGAAGCTTTGATGAATGTGGATAAGTACCTGGATGACGCTTTTTTGGCCGGGTTAAAACAGGTGACCATTATTCACGGCAAGGGGACGGGTACGCTAAGGGAGGCAGTCCACCAATACTTGCGCAATCATCCCCATGTAAGCTCCTTCCGTCTTGGGAAATATGGCGAGGGTGAAAGTGGCGTTACCATAGTGCAGCTAAAATAAAAGAGCGAGGTGAACTGCATGATTTTGGTAAGCGCGTGTCTGGCAGGGATATGCTGTAAATACAATGGAGAAGATAATGGAATCCCCATTATCAAAGAGCTTGTACGCCAGGGCAAGGCCATTCCGCTGTGTCCCGAGCAATTAGGGGGTCTGCCCACGCCCAGGCTGCCGGCCGAGATAAAAGGTGGCAACGCCCACGATGTTTTGCAGGGCAAGGCTTTGGTGGTCAGAAAGGATGGCGTTGATGTCACTGAGAATTTCATAAGGGGTGCAAAACAGATTTTGAGATTTTGTCAGGAGATGGGAATAAAGCGCGCTGTCTTAAAGGCTAGGAGTCCTTCCTGCGGCAAAGGGATGGTATACGATGGAACATTTACGGGAAAGCTTCAAGAAGGAAATGGCATAACAGCCCAATTGCTTATGGATAATGGGGTTGAAGTTTTGACTGAGGAAGAGATTTTAGAGGACTTGTTACGCTCGCATAAAACATCTGTAACTATGCCCAAAATAAAATAATTAATGCAGTAAGTGGATAAGAATGATGGGGGATTGTATTTTATGAAAGACCAATCATTTTTTATTAAATTGTTTATTTCCTTCACGTTCTTATTGGTAGTGATAACTGTTTTCTATATTTTTGTATACGAAAAAGTGGTAATAAATAGTTCTAAAGAAGAGATTGGCATAAATTATATAGGGAAATTGAAAGTAGCGGAAAAGATTACAGCGGAGTTTAAAAATGTCGTTCAAGAAGATGTTGTAAGGCTGGCGGCTAGTAATTCTATAAATGCTCTTGTACAACTAAAGAATCTAAAAAGAGATGGTAAGCTAGTTTTTGATAGTCAAGCTTTGACAAAGCTTTCGAATGCGCAAAAGTCGATTTTAGAGGTGATTAATGCTAATATAAGGTATGAATCAATCTATTTGTATATTGAAGATCTAGGACTTTGCTTGACCAGCAACCAAGGGGTGATTTTTAATGACGATATAAAGAATACGGGTTGGTTTAAAGCCTATACTCAATACAAAAATGACAGGAAACCTTTAGGATGGATAGATCCTATGTTGAGCAGGGAATACGATGATGTAGTTTATTCCGGTTATAATTATGTTATAACGTATGTGTTCCCTCTGACTCCTTACATAAGCGCCTTACAAGGGGCGCTTGTGTCAAATATAAAAGAAGATGCATTATCAAAGCTTATCAACACTGATGATATAAACAAGGAAGGATATATTTTTATCATTAATAACGATGGAAAGGTTGTGACTCATGTAGATAAAAATTATATAGGTTGCAATATCTCCATAAGAGTTACATAGAGAAAATATTAAAGAGCAATACGGTTGACGGATACTTTATCGATGAGATGGAAGGAAAAAATATTTTGTTGTCATATTATAAATCCCTTAACGATAATTGGGTCTATATAGGCGTTTTTTCTTTGGAACCCTTGCTTAGTAAGATTGATAGTTTGCGTACGAGGTTTATTTATCTCTCTGTGCTAATAGCGTTATTGAGCATTTTGAGCGTTTATTTAATATCAAAAAAGTTGTCTAGCCCGATAACCAAGTTGATTCAAGATATTAAATTCAATAAAGGAATAGACGTTTATGATAGCAAGGATGAAATGATAATACTGAGAAGGGCTTTCGAGTCGCTTTCGAACCAGTTAGCCCAAAATAAAATGCATATCAAACAGATTTATTTAAGTAATCTGTTGAACGCTAGTTATAGCTACAGCAACGTTGACAATGATGGGTTGGCTGGTGAATATTTTAAGCATCGACATTTTATATGTGTTTCTGTAATGATAGATAAATATCGTGACTTTGCTAATAGATATGGAGCAGAAAGGCAATATTATTTAAAGATGTTGATAATAAATATTGTAAAATATGTCATAGGAAGGGAATATGTGTGCGAAGGAGTGAATTTGGCTGGAGGAGAAATCGCATTTATCATCAATGTAAGCGATGACCGCATGCATCAAATATACGAGGATTTAGAGAGGTATTTCTGCGAGATACAGAGCGAGATTGGCAAGATATTGGATTTCACTGTATCGGTGGGAATTGGAAGATGTTATGAAGGGATATCAAAAGTACATGTATCGTACATGGAGGCCAAACAAATGCTCAAATGGAGATTGGTCTTTGGCCATGGGAGCATCATTTTGTGGAATGAGGAATTTGAAAATTACAGCTATTATTATCCATATAAGCTAGAAAGGAACATAATAAATCAGCTGGAATCTAGGGATATAAATAAAATTGAAGAAACTGTGGCTGAATTGATAGGACAGTTAAAAGAAAGACGCGATATATCTTGCGACAATGTTTTACTGGTCATAAATCAACTGGTGGGAAATACCATAGTAAAATATCTTACCGAACTTAAGTTAGATATGAACGAAGTTTTTGGCCATGATTTTAATGTATATAGTGAACTTTCCAGTAAAGAGACATTGGATGAAATAAAGGTTTGGCTTGTCAATATGTATAAGGCTATAATAGATTTCCTCGTGGTGTACGAGAAAGAGGAAGATGAAACTGTCAACAAGATAATAGATTTTATAAAGAAAAATTACAGAAATGATATAGGAATCCAAGAGGTGGCCAACTTTGTCGGGCTCAGCTATTCTCATGTTAGAAAAGTGTTTGTTTGTTGTAAAATAAAAATGGACAGAGTTGCAAAGTAAAAATCCTCACTTTTGCAACTTAAAATTCCCCAGATTTGCAAAGGTCATTGCAGGCACCCACAAAAACCTTTATCCTTGTAGTTAGGTACAACTTAACTGCAAGGGAGGATTGGAGGATGCTCACAATGACCCAAATAGATGATATCAGAAATGCGTTCTTTTTTAAAGGACTAAGTATTAGTGAAATAGCCAGGGAGTTCAAGGTGGACCGCAAAACAGTACGCAAATATGTTTATCAGGAAGATTGGAACGCCTCTGTTGAGGTCAAAGCCAAGAGATCATTCCCAAAGCTTGATCCTTTTAAAGAGGATATAGATGAATGGCTTGAGGAAGACAAAAAAGTGCGCAAGAAACAGAGGCATACAGCCAAGCGGGTCTATGATAGGCTACGTGAAAAATATGGGGATAAGTTTAACTGCTCTTATCGTACTGTAGCGGGATATGTGGCTGGAAAGAAGAAAGAGTTGTATCAAAACAACTCCTGTCGTTTGCCGCTAGAACATAAACCTGGTGAAGCACAGGTAGATTTTGGCCGAGCTGACTTTTATGAAAACGGGATACTACATAATGGATTTTATTTGAATCTATCGTTTCCTTACAGCAACGCGGGTTACGTGCAGCTTTTCAAGGGAGAGAATCAGGAGTGTTTGTTTGAGGGGTTAAAGAACATATTTGAACATATTGGTGGGGTGCCACCTAAGCTGTGGTTTGATAATGCCAGTAATATTGTAAAGCTTTTAAGGGATGGGGAGCGGAAGCTTACGGATGCTTTTTTGCGGTTTAAACAACATTACGGCTTTAAAGCTATATTTTGCAACCCAAATGCTGGACATGAGAAGGGGAATGTGGAGAACAAAGTTGGGTATCACAGACGTAACTTTTTAGTACCCCCTCCACAGTTTGAAAAGCTGGAGGAGTTTAATGTTGAACTCTTAGGGATATGCGACCGAGATATGCAACGGGAACACTATCGGAAAGAGGGGACGCATGCTGAGCTTTTTGAGGAAGACAGGAAAGCTTTGCTCAAATTACCGGTTAACCCTTATGAAGTAGCTAACTATATAACAGTTAAGACCAACGCTTATGGTAAGTTCAGTTTAAATGGTGGAAGACATATTTATTCTACCGCACCCAAATATGCCAACACTCGGGTGCTTGTCAAGATAACACCTTATGAGGTTATACCACTTGATGATAATCATAGGGAAATAGTGCGACACCAGAGGTTTTACGGTGATAACAAGCAAGAGAGTATGAATTGGCTGCCGTATCTTACTCAGCTTTCACGCTGTCCGGGTGCTCTTAAGTATTCTGGGATATACAGCATGCTGCCACTATCTGTGCAGGAATATCTGGATGGATGCAGTAAAAAAGAGCGAAGCAAAGTGCTTAAGGTTCTGGCTGAGCTTTGTGTAAAAAGTGGTTTTGAGCAGGCAGTGAATGCTGTAGAAGAAGCTCTGATTTATGGGGTACAGGATTTAGATAGCCTTGTAACAATCCACAACAGGATAACGGATATAACCCCACCGTTAAAACCACTGAAGATGCCGGAAGGATTACCTGAACTAACAGAATTTCATTTTGATGCAGAGGGCTATGATAGAGCGTTTCTGAAAGGTGGTATGGATATATGCTCAAGGAACAAATAGCTGCCTGCTGCAAGACATTAAAGCTCAGTCACAATCTGGTAGAGAACTGTGATAAGATAGAGGCAGAAAGCCATGAAGAGTTTCTGCTTAAGTTGTTAAAGTTGGAAGTGGAGCACAGGGAAGCAAGTAGGAAAGCCAGACTTTTGAGGAATGCTAACTTTTACACAATCAAGACATTTGATGGTTATATGTTTGATGAGATAAAGTTTCCACAAGGACTTACTCCGGGTGATTTAAAGGATTGCAAGTTTATTGAGGAAAAGAAAAACTTAATTTTTTATGGTAATGTGGGGACAGGTAAAACGCATCTTGCAACAGCGATAGGTGTGGAGGCATGTAGGAAGGGTTATAACGTAAAGTTTTTCCGAACAGCAGCGCTGGTCAACAGGTTGGTAGAAGCGAGGAAAGGAGGTGAACTTTCTGGGCTTTTAAAGCAGCTTACTAAAGCAGACCTTTTGATATGTGACGAATGGGGTTATGTACCCGTAGACAGGGAGGGGGCGCAACTACTATTTCAGGTAATTTCGGACTGTTATGAGCAGCGGAGCATAATAATTACTACCAACTTGGAATTCAGTCGATGGATGAGTGTTTTTTATGATGAGCAAATGACAGCGGCAATAATAGATCGATTGATACATCATTGTTATTTGTTAATCTTTGATGGACAAAGCTATCGCATGAAGCAATCACTGATGAGACAGTTAAGTTAACAAAAAAATTCCCCACCGGTGCCTGGGGAAAAATCTTTGCAAAAATGGGGAATTTTCTCTTGCAAAAAACATTATAGGTAGTCTAAAAACTCGCAGGGGTCGGAGATGTAAAAGTATTTCCGTTATGGAAGTTTCAATCCCTTATAGGTAGTCTAAAAACGAATTGACTATAACCAATTCGAATCCGGGGACGAGCGTTTCAATCCCTTATAGGTAGTCTAAAAACTATAGCCCCACAGCCCATATCTCTTGGGCCTTATACAGTTTCAATCCCTTATAGGTAGTCTAAAAACGGGCATGCAAAATGGAGCCGATTTTTAAAGTGATAGAGTTTCAATCCCTTATAGGTAGTCTAAAAACATATTTTGTCTTCATCCGCAAGGAAGGCACTTTGATAAGTTTCAATCCCTTATAGGTAGTCTAAAAACGCGTATGAGTTATATAAAAGGTTAAGCTAAAGTAAGTTTCAATCCCTTATAGGTAGTCTAAAAACTTTTAGTCAGAGTAGGAAGTTTGGCTATGATGTAATATGTTTCAATCCCTTATAGGTAGTCTAAAAACTTGCCTATTACGACGAAGTTTCCTTTCAGTTTGCCGTTGTTTCAATCCCTTATAGGTAGTCTAAAAACCCGGTTTTCCGGTCAGCAGCTTTCTTGTCGCTATTCCAGTTTCAATCCCTTATAGGTAGTCTAAAAACATCCTGGTGCATAGTAGAAAAAAGGCCGTCCATCCAGGTTTCAATCCCTTATAGGTAGTCTAAAAACATTTTGATGGGTTGAGTAAAGAACAAAAAGAGATTAGTTTCAATCCCTTATAGGTAGTCTAAAAACGTTAGTTTTGGTCGAATCTCTTTCTTCTTTTATAGAGGTTTCAATCCCTTATAGGTAGTCTAAAAACGTTAGTTATGATTTTCAAGGTTTATTAGAGAATGAGATGTTTCAATCCCTTATAGGTAGTCTAAAAACGTGCGGGTCGTCGCCAGGATCCAGTTCGCGAATCAGTTTCAATCCCTTATAGGTAGTCTAAAAACCTGTCAGGAATAGCACTTATCTTCCTTAAACCTTCAACGTTTCAATCCCTTATAGGTAGTCTAAAAACCGGGGAGGCTAAAATAAATGAGCTTTATGGTAAATAGTTTCAATCCCTTATAGGTAGTCTAAAAACCTGTTTGCCTTGGGATGTGGTTAGGTCTGTACAGGTTTGTTTCAATCCCTTATAGGTAGTCTAAAAACCTTCTGTTCCGAGTTCTTTTGGCCGTAGTTTTTATGGTTTCAATCCCTTATAGGTAGTCTAAAAACTATGATAGATGTATTAAAATTTTAGGATATGACTTTAAGTTTCAATCCCTTATAGGTAGTCTAAAAACAAACAAAGGCTCCCAACCCTTGTTCACTAAATCATCCTTGTTTCAATCCCTTATAGGTAGTCTAAAAACCAAAGAAAGCCCTCCTCCCAATGACTGGCACGGTTTTTGTTTCAATCCCTTATAGGTAGTC
>PKRC01000018.1 GCA_017577715.1 Clostridia bacterium | reverse complement strand
CTAAAGGACAGGCTAAAAACCGGGCTATATGCTAGCCCGCGTAATAGCGTCTAGTTTTTAAAAAAAGCCAGGGTGGGTCAAATTTTATCTGTTAAAAATGGGTCAATTTAAATCCGCTATTGACATTAGACTACCTATAAGGGATTGAAACATTCTTTGTAAAATTGCTTTTTCAATGCTTCATATTCAGTTTTTAGACTACCTATAAGGGATTGAAACCATACGAAGCCGCTGCCAAAAACATTATACAGCACCGTTTTTAGACTACCTATAAGGGATTGAAACCTCTTTTGGTACAAAGCTCTCATCTGCCTCTTTTACTTGTTTTTAGACTACCTATAAGGGATTGAAACCGGTCGTACCCAAGCTTATAGCACTGGTCGTCATCACCGTTTTTAGACTACCTATAAGGGATTGAAACATGGATCCGGGCCAATGGGTTTGGCCAAAAATTCTAAGTTTTTAGACTACCTATAAGGGATTGAAACCAGCATATAATTGCCACACTCTTCGCCGTCTTGTGTTTTTAGACTACCTATAAGGGATTGAAACCTCCAGCCCCATAAGTGGTAATAATCCCTTGCAAGTAGTTTTTAGACTACCTATAAGGGATTGAAACCTTAATAAACGATAAACACTTCTTCTTTGCCCACTACGTTTTTAGACTACCTATAAGGGATTGAAACGCGTTTGGGGTCCGTCGGATCGGGGTACCCGACCCAGTTTTTAGACTACCTATAAGGGATTGAAACCCTTCTAGTTTTTGCTGTACCGATTCCTGATACGGTAGTTTTTAGACTACCTATAAGGGATTGAAACTAGAATTGCGGAATAGAGAACATTTGGGCATGGTATGGGTTTTTAGACTACCTATAAGGGATTGAAACTCTTTACTATGCAACCGACAATACTGTAAGGGATGTGTTTTTAGACTACCTATAAGGGATTGAAACACGCTCCGTCGATGTGCGCCATCCAATAAAACTCAGACGTTTTTAGACTACCTATAAGGGATTGAAACAACAATGAATGGTTCAGGTCAAACATGTCCAACCTAAGTTTTTAGACTACCTATAAGGGATTGAAACTCAACCGCATGATTGCTGAAGGTGCTTTGCTACAGGGTTTTTAGACTACCTATAAGGGATTGAAACACTGGCGGACAAGATCCGACTGTGAATGGAGCAAGCTAGTTTTTAGACTACCTATAAGGGATTGAAACTCGTCTCTTCAAGGGTTTCGCTCTCTTCGTCGTATCCGTTTTTAGACTACCTATAAGGGATTGAAACCTTATCAAAATAAACCCCCTCCCTAGGCTTTCTGTCCGTTTTTAGACTACCTATAAGGGATTGAAACTATCTATCCCAATAAATCTCCTTCCTAGTTTCAAAGCGTTTTTAGACTACCTATAAGGGATTGAAACGGTGCCGTATGAGTTGCCTATTCCTGATTTTCTTCAGGTTTTTAGACTACCTATAAGGGATTGAAACGAACCTTTTCCCTGATATCGCAAAGCCTCAATAGGCGTTTTTAGACTACCTATAAGGGATTGAAACCCTTTACGGGGTTTCCAATCAATTCTGCCTTTTTGTGTTTTTAGACTACCTATAAGGGATTGAAACTTCCTTCTCGTTGGCGTTGTTTGATTTTTTCTCTCTCCGTTTTTAGCCTAACTATAAGGGATTGAAACTCGGGTGGGGTATCGGCTCCCAACCCTCACTAGTCCAGTTTTTAGACTACCTATAAGGGATTGAAACTTCCTTCTAGACAGCTCCATGCGGTCTAGCAGAAGTGCGTTTTTAGACTACCTATAAGGGATTGAAACCGTTCCTTTTGGGCCATATAGCTCAACAACTCAAAAACAGTTTTTAGACTACCTATAAGGGATTGAAACGAGGTTATCTCGCCGTGGCAGATTGTTGTCAAGGGGGTTTTTAGACTACCTATAAGGGATTGAAACAAAGCTCCTTGAGCCAATCCATAAATATCAACCTCCGTGTTTTTAGACTACCTATAAGGGATTGAAACCATTTACATTGCTCAATAAAGCCTTAACTTTTTCCAAGTTTTTAGACTACCTATAAGGGATTGAAACGCCATTTAAAAACCCCCAAAGCCAAAATGCTTTAAAGTTTTTAGACTACCTATAAGGGATTGAAACAGCCTTGCATGTCTGCTGGGGATTCTGGTTCTGTGTGTTTTTAGACTACCTATAAGGGATTGAAACACATGCCCCAGCCTTTGTCAACCTGCTTTGTTCCTGCGTTTTTAGACTACCTATAAGGGATTGAAACGACAAAAAAAGGCGTGGATGTAGAGTAGGGAACCCCCCGTTTTTAGACTACCTATAAGGGATTGAAACAGCGGAGCGAAGAGCGGGAGCGTAAGCGACTAGGGGTTTTTAGACTACCTATAAGGGATTGAAACAGGGTACGGGTTTTTGCTTGCGCAAAAACCCTAGTCGCGTTTTTAGACTACCTATAAGGGATTGAAACGGATAATATCACTTTACGTGTTCCCAAGCAAGTCGGGTTTTTAGACTACCTATAAGGGATTGAAACCTCACACAGCGGGCCCACACAACGGGCGATACCTCATGTTTTTAGACTACCTATAAGGGATTGAAACAACCTTTCATGAAGATAAAAGAAGCCGCCCAGTACTTCGTTTTTAGACTACCTATAAGGGATTGAAACCCATGTCGGCTATGCGGAACTCGCCGTCGCACTCGATGCAATAGGTTTTTAGACTACCTATAAGGGATTGAAACACCTCTGTGTTTTCGTAAACCCTTGCCCCCATAACTCGTTTTTAGACTACCTATAAGGGATTGAAACAGAAAATCTTGGCGATTCGATGGAAAAGGCGGCAAAAGTTTTTAGACTACCTATAAGGGATTGAAACTTGATCTGTTTGACTTCCCACACATATTCTTTCTTCGTTTTTAGACTACCTATAAGGGATTGAAACGAATTTTGAAAAATTTAGTTGACATTTTCCTCTTTTGTTTCTAGACTACCTATAAGGGATTGAAACTTGCTTTGTTTTTTGTTATTATTTTATGTTAAATATAGCAATTTTTAGATTTCCTCTATAGGTATTGAAACATCTAACTTTGCTTTTAATTTTGATAATTTTGATTTTATAGGGGAGTGAAACGCCATCTATTAACTGCAATTGTTTGATGTCGAGCAGCTCTTTATCCTATCTTTAAGCGACAAAAACTACGAAGGTAATTATAATTTATTTTGTTACAGCTTTATTATGTTTGTAAATTCGAATAAGTATCAGTATTTACGGCTTTCTATTTACCAGAAAAGCAGCCTGTTTGTGGTTCACCTTTTTGCATGGCTAGTGTTAGGGAAGTTTTAAATTTATGTGATTTAAATATCTTCCGCAGAATAATCGATGGTGTGAAGATAGAATGGTATTGGCTGTTAATCTCCAGGCAAAGGTGGAATGATTTTATTTTAGCTAATATGAGGTCTTAGGGGTAAGGCTGAACTAAATTTTGAATGCGTGTAAATGGTAAATTGACGAATTATCGGAAGCTGTTTTTACTCTCTAAAGATAGGTCTGCTAATGAAGTTTTTGTATAACGTAATTTTACGTAATTTTTACAAGACATAAAAGGATTTTCTACATAAATGTAGAAATAATAACAAAAAAGGAAAATTCTTGAGAGGTGGAGAACACCGTGAATCCAAACGAAAAGGTTGTCTTGCTTTCTTTAATAGGTAAGGGAATAATAGAGAATGGAGGTTACAAAAAAGCAGGATACTATTTTGAAGAAACTGATGAGGTTATATACACATCTCTTTTCGGTGCAGCACTTTATAAGGTACTAAAAAAGTTGGGATATGACATTGTTCAATGGATAATATTTGGCACCAGGTACTCCAACTGGTCTGAGCTTGCAACTGTTTTAGAGGATGAAAATAAAGAGGAGATTGACGGTTTAGTTGAATGGTATATGAAAGTGTGCGAAGAAGAGAAAAAGGGGATTTCAGATCAGATGCTTGGACAGTGGGAGAGTCTGCTTTCCAGTAGGATCCCAGGAATAAGGCTTCTCCCGGTTGACCCGTTAAATTATGATATATATATAAATGCGTTGTTGAAAGAATTCACTGAAGAAAAATGCAAAGTGATGCTTGATATTACGCATTCTTATAGGCATATGCCTGTTATCCTTGCTTTTTCCATAATGGTCTTAAAGTACATAAAAGAAATTTCCGGTGTCAGCGTGTATTATGGAGCGCTGAACATGGGCGAGTTTATGAACGATATTCCGGCCAATGCCGTCCCGGTTCTCAAAATCGACCTGATTTCCGATTTAGTGTCAATGGTTGAAGGCTTGGCCACTTTTGATAATTCAGGCTATTTTGTGGACTTGTTAAACCTACTGGGCATAGAGAATACCGAAAGAACATATTTCTGGCTTGAGATGAATCGTCAGCCTCGTAGCCAGCTTAGGCAGATAACCGAAATGTTACAAAGCTTTTCCCGAGGAGATGACTACAAAGCTTCAATTGCCGGTTATTTAAATGATCAGCTTAAGCCTCTCTTGAGTTCTACTTTGGATAAAAGAATGGTGGAGCGAGCTAAACTGTTTTTCGGGAAGAAACAGTATTTAAAAGCCCTTATATTGCTGTATGAAGGCCTTGTAATTGGCATAGGAAGAAAGCACGGTTTCAATGACTATTTGGATTATGATGCGCGAGAAAAGATTAGGCAGTTTATTAAAAACAACGATAGCGTTCTATTCAGCGATGCTCAAAAGGAGACGTATTACAAATTGGAATATACGCGAAACGCCGCTGTACATGGTTCTCGAGCTAGAGGAACTCAGGATACCGTAGAGCAACTGGATAGCTTCGAACAGCTTTTTAAAGAAGCCGTTAAGTTGTACGAAGACATAGTTATTGATTAAAGATAATTAGAAAAGTTGAGGGTGAGGGGGTGGCATATGCTCAAATTTATCTCCTTGCTGGGTACGAACGCGTACCTTCCCTGTAATTATGTGATGGACAACCATAAAGTAGAAGATTGTTGTTATATTCAAGAGGCGCTTATCAAACTGTTAACCAGGAAAGGGTTGGAATTTGATTCGGTACTTATTTTCACAACCGAAGGGGCATATCAAAGCAATTGGTTGCAAAATGCCTATAGCGCAAAATATAACCAACAAAGGCCGGGCCTTGAAAAGATACTGAAGGATATTTTTGCCCATGATCCCCAGCGTGTTAAAAACATACCTATTCCTAATGGCAATAGTGAAGAAGAATTATGGCAACTGTTTGACATATTTATGGACAACCTTGAAGAAGAAGATGAAATAGTATTAGACATAACACATTCATTTCGCTTTTTACCCATGCTGACTTTTATTGTCTTATGCTTTGCCAAGGTTGTTAAAAAATGTCAAATAAGGGGTATTTACTATGGTGCATTTGAGGTATTAGGAAGCTTGGACAAGGTAAAGGATATCCCAATAAATGAACGTAATGCTCCTGTGCTGGATTTGACGCCGTTTGCGATCTTATTTGAGTGGGTGATAGGGGTTGATCGCTATCTTAAGACGGGTGATGCTTCAATTATTGAGCAGTTAACCCGGCAAGAGAGCAGCAAGCTTTCGGAGCGTATCAATGAGGACATCTCTCAAAAGGAGCTTCCTCTAGATGCGGCTTCTCTTTTTAGAGACCCTCGAAATTTGAAAAAGCTGGCCAATGCGATGGCGCAGTTCAGCGCTGCGGTTTTTACCTGCAGAGGGCAGGAATTATCCAGAAAAGCGTTGGAGCTAAAGGAGGCTATAGAGGAGGTTGTTGAAAGTAAAGCCTATAAGCACGTACAACCCTTAGCACAAATAATAGACCTGCTAAAGGAGCGTTTTGATAAGTTTGGTTCGGATGAGCATACAAACATGCTGGAAATTGTAAAGTGGTGCCTCGGAAATAATATGTATCAGCAGGGACTTACTATTTTGGAAGAAAGCCTTATAAGTTTTGCTTGCGATAGGTATGGGTTGGACAAGAGGGTTAAGGAAATAAGAGACGAGATAAATAGATACGCTCATAAGGTAGGCAATAATAAAGGGGTTGAACTTGTAAAGAGTTTGTTTGCAGATGAGGATTTAAGCGTTACCAGGGAATTTTATCAACTTCTGTATGATATATGTTACATCCGTAACGATATAAATCATGCTGGTTGGATGATGCATCCTGCTAGGGCTTCGGTATTCGAACAAAAATTAAAGGAGTTTCTAAATAAAGCTCAAAAAATCGTGGATTGCGGCAAAGCCGAAAGGCAAATGCTATTGATATTATCCCATGAATTGACAGATCCTCAAAAAATTCAGGCAAGGGAGAAGCTGGGGGTGACCCGGTTTGTACCATTAAGTTCTGCACTTCTTGAAAAATGGAGCAATGTTCCACCTAATTTGGATAACCTTGATGAATATTTAGAGGACATACTGAAATGGATTGATGATAATGCCAAAATGGGCGATTATGTCCTGGTTCAGGGGGATTACGGTGCTACCTTGATGGTGGTTTCATATTGTATAAAACGCAATCTAATCCCGGTGTACGCCACTACCAACAGGAGGGTGAGCGAAGAAAGGCAAGGGGATAGTGTAGTGAGCGTACGACAGTTTGAACATGTAGATTTCAGAAGATATAAACTCATTTAGCCTAAATTATGAAACGGGGAGATGTAGTGCCGATGGCTCAGCGTATGATGGGTGTTTTGGGACCGAAACCCATATCTCTCTCAGAGTTTAAAAGGTTGAAGGAACAGCTAGAAAATAAGATAGAAAATCCAGATTTTGATGTTAAAACTTTGCTGGAAGATTGGTGGGATGTTCCGTATTATTTTGATTTTGACCAGGATATTGAATGTTTACCGTCCATCAGAGATGCGGCCCATCTCTACGTACTGCTTAACTATTTATTGTTCGGTAGGTCTGGAACGCCTTTTGATAGAGGAAAATTCTACAGGCAATTTTTTAAAAATGGTACTGACAAAATAAAGGAATTCATAGCCAGTGTTGCTGCAGGGAAGCCAGCAAGTCTCGAGGATGATGTACAGGTGGACGTGGTGATGGGCTCAATTTACAAGATAAAGAAATATTTCCTTGAGAACAACCGGATAAAGGATATACGGGGTGCCAGCGCCATAATCAAGTATCTCAATGAAGAGGTGACAAAGAAATTTCTATCGTGTCATTTTATAGAAGAATGCGCACTGTATTGCGGTGGGGGCAATGTTTTAATGGTTTTGCCCGGGGGGCAAGGAGACAAAGCTTGTCGACAGCTAGAAAAATGCTTTTTCACAATTGCCCTGACAGCAAAAGTGGCGTTTGAGTACATATCTTGTAGCTTGAATGAGCTTTTTAGCGATTACAGAAAAAAGATAAAAGACCTGCATGATCGCCTGGAGGAAAGGAAAAAGATCAAGGTATACCCAATCAATCCCGACAGCGATTTGCAGGAAATAGTCATAGATGGCAAAAGAATAAACTTTGCCGGCGTTGAACGCTTAAGTTCCTGTGGAGAAGTTTGCAGGCTCTGCAACGTAAGGGATGCTAGATACGCTGTGGACACGGCCGAGGGTAAGATGCCGGCCTGTCCCTCGTGTATGAGAAAAAACGAAGTAGGTAGGATAGAGAAGGCTATATTTTATGAAGAATACGAGCGGATCGTTGGCATTCCGCCTAAACGGGATGTTGCCAGCATATCCGATTTAAAAGATAATCACGGCCATGTGGCGGTGATCTATGCCGATGGCAACAACATGGGCAACGTGGTGATGAACATAGGCAATCCTCTTCAGAACATGTATTTCAGTCGCAAGGTGGACTATATCACCAAACGATGTGTGTATAACGCTATACGGAAAGTGATGGGCGATAACGCCAGGTTTGAGGCAATTGCCCTGGGTGGCGATGATGTATTTATCGTTGTGCCGGGGGATGTAAGCCTTGAGATTGCCAATGAGATAATAAATGGGTTTGATCAAGGCTTTGACCATCAAATCACCATGTCGGCAGGGATATGTATTGCCAAGCATACCACCCCCTTGCAGAGCATGCTTCAGGTAGCGCAGTCAAAGCTAAAGAGCGCAAAGGCTCTGGCCAGGAATTGGGGGATGAAATGCGGCACTGTAGACATAGAAGTGATAGAGAGCAATATAAGCATAGACCTATCCAGGTCTAGGTGGGCGTTGTTTCCCTCTGACAACTCAAAGTTGGCGAAGTTTATAGAGATAATTAAGCGCATGAAGGCTACTAAAGGGATAAAGCGCTCGCAGCTGTACAAGTTCAGACATGCCGCCAGGGAGTTGAAACCCTATGAATTTCAATTGTTCTACGCTTATCAGGTGGCCAGGCTGTCGCAGGAATATAAAACGTTTGTTGAAGGCATAGCGGAGGTATTTGGCGTGGATCCCAGGCGGTTTAACGGCTTGATCGAAAAAAACGGTACAAATAAAGAAAGGCCGTTTTTATCGCCGTGGGAAGATATAGTGGTGCTTTGGGATTGCATTGGAGGGGGTGCGGGCGATGCAACTTAAAGAATATAGCGTGAGGATAGAGGTTAAAACGCCATTCAATATAGCGTCGGGAGAGGCCGATGGCTATATACACAAAAGGACAGTACGTTTGAAGGGAAAGCCTTACATTCCCGGCAGCACTATAAAAGGTAAAGTGCGTAGCAACTTTTACAAGCTGGTCTTACCTGATCATAAGGAAGGCCCATGTGAATGCCCGTTGTGCAGCATCTTCGGTGGCCAGGGGTATAACCCATCGCGGATATACATAGACGATCTGATAATGGAGGAAAGCAGCGAAAATCGAGAGCCCGTTTTTATAAGGATATCCAGTGCTATCGATAGGTATAAAAGAACTGCTAAGCATGAAGCGCTATTTATTACGGAAGTGGTGAAACCGGCCGTTTTTATCGGCACCATAAAGGTTTATTTTGACGAGGAGACTTTGAAATACAAACAGGATTTGGAATTGGCCATTAAGATGATAGACAGCGTGGGCAACGGTGGGAGTAGGGGTTACGGAAGGGTCAAGGTTTATCTGGAGGAGGTGACTTGATGAAGGTAAGGCTCAAGTTTATTTCCCCCTTTGTGGTAGGTGGGATAAAGCGAGTCTCAAATTATATTGAGAGCCTGGATTACATACCGGGCAATGTAGTAAGGGCTGCTCTTGCCAGATACATACTGAACAACTGCCCTTATTATGACCCTGATGAAGTGGTAATGGTAAATGGGACGTACAGGACAAACTGGGTGTATTTTAAGGATAACCCAAAGTGCAGCGATTGTAGGCTGAAAATGCTGTGCCAGAAATTTAGCGACATAAGAATCTCGTTTTTTTATCCCAAAGATGCGGTAGTCATTCCATCCACTTGGATGGTGTGTAAAGCAAATCCGCAGCACGGCTTTGTGGATTGCCTTACGCAGGAGTCCAGATGTACCAGGTGTGAGGGAGGTAGAGGAAGGGTAGAATTTGTCTCAGGGCTGCTGAAGGACGGCATAAAATACAGCGTGGTTAAAAGCTTTGTGACCAGAACGGCGATAAACAGATATACCGGCACTGCAAAGGATGGCTCGCTTTATTCTTTGCTGGCTGTTTCGGCTACATCGAAGGATCAAAATGGGAGATACGAGGAAAACGTATTTGAAGGTCATATGTGGGGAGTAGCCCCGCAGGATCTGAAAGCTATTGATGAACTTAGAATCGGGAAATATACGTCGGTAGGTTTTGGTAGATGCAGCGTAATCACGGAGGATGAAAGGACGGATATCTGTGACGTAGGTAGGGTTATCGCGTTGCTCGAGGATTTCAATGCCAAATACAAAACACACAATAAGATAAAGGAGGAAACCACAAGATATTTTGCCATCAAATTTACGTCGGATGCCAAATTGAATTTTGGGCATATCGATTTAGATGGGTATATGACCACTGCACAATACAAAGAGGCATGGCTTAAGGCTCTGGGTATAGATTTGGATATACAGGTAGAGAAAGTATATGCGGAGGTTTTCAATTTTAGAGGGTATGATACGTCGAAGGTAGGAGAGGACAAGCGTGAAAGTGCGGTTCATATGGTGGAAAAGGGGAGCGTAATAGTGTTTAAAACAAGTCTGGGGTTTGATAGGGTGGTTGAATATTTTAAATCCATAGAGGGGTTTGGAGAAGATACTCAAGACGGATTTGGAAAGTTTGAGTATCACACTGGGGGTGGATTTTAAATGACCGAAATGTTGCTTGATTTTGTAGAAGAGCTGGGGAAGAATACAAATTTTTGGCAAAGAGGTAGAATAGGAAGCAGCAATGTAAGGAAATTAGCTACTATGGCAGTAGACGCCAGTTGCTATAAGGAGTTTAGGCTATTCATGGAATATAAAAGGGGCAAGGGAAATGGCTGGGAGAAAATTTTTTCCAATGATAAAGCGCTGGCTGATGTAATAATAGAATACCTTGATGAAATATACGAAAAATGCGGCAGGGATGATAAAAAGGCTTTGGAAGAGATCAGCAGATTTTTTGGCTATCTTTATTGGAAACTTAAAGCATTGAAGAAATAAGGGGGATGAAGCCGGTGATGCTCCTCGATCGTTTTTATAACAAGTATATCATAAAGGGTACATTGGTAGCCGAGACGCCTATCCACATAGGGGCGGGTGAGGAGAGTTTAGATCCCATACAGACCGACAATTCGGTAATCAAGGATGTGAACGGCAAACCGTATATACCGGGCAGTTCAATCAAAGGGGCTCTGAGGAGCTACCTTGAAACACTGCTTTTGAGCGGGGTAGACCAGAGGTTTAAAGCTTGCCTGATAGTCAATGATCCGTGTTTGGGCGACGAAGATGAGGTGGAAAAGATAAAAAGGATTTACCAGGAAGAGAAGCGCGACCGGGATTTGGACCTCATAGTAGCCGAAGAAATATACAGGAATTTGTGCGATGTTTGCAGAATATTTGGCAATCCCTATTTTGCTTCCAAGCTGAAGGTGGATGATTGTATGCTTAAAGGCGATGCTCATCTTAGCATACGGGATGGAGTGGGGATAGATAGGGATACGGGAACTGCTGCCGATGGAAAGAAATACGACTTTGAGCAGGTGGATGCCGGTGCTCAATTCGAGTTTTGTATGTCAGTGGATAATCTGGAGCCGGAACATGAAGAGCTGTTAAAGCTCATGGTAAAGGTGCTTGAAAGCGGGCAGCTGAGGGTTGGGGGTAAAACCTCGGTAGGCCTGGGTTGCATCAGGCTTATAGATACCAGAGCATATAAAATAGAGCCGACAAATTTTAGAAGCTATC
This sequence comes from Clostridia bacterium, assembly GCA_017577715.1. GTDB lineage: Bacteria > Bacillota > Clostridia > Caldicoprobacterales > Caldicoprobacteraceae > Caldicoprobacter. The sequence continues at coordinate 31,529 of PKRC01000018.1, read as the reverse complement.
TCATGGAAGGCTTGAAGGAAGAAATGAGGTGGCAATATGTTTAGAAAGTTGTATAATGAGGCGGTCATATCTTTTGAGCTTAAGACGGTAAGCCCTTTATTTATCCGCTCGGGACGGGAGGATCAGCTGAACCCTACTGCAGCAGATAATACCTTTATTACCATGTATCGGGATGGAGAACCGGTGCCTGTCGTGCCGGGTTCGTCCTTAAAGGGCGTTTTCAGGAGCTGCGCCGAGCAGTTGTTGCCGGGAAGCTGCGATATATTTAGAAATCCGTGCGCTAATAGGATTAAGGCTAAAGAGCGCCAAATGGATCGGCAACAAGGAAAGGAATTTTCTTTGGGCAAGGAACGGTATAAGGAAAGCTGTCCAACCTGTAAGCTGTTTGGCTCTACTATTCTAAAAAGCCGTGTATATTTTGACGATGCTTATCCGATAGGGAAGTATAAAATAGGTTCACGCGTATCAGTGGCAATAGACCGCATAACGGGGGCAGCTATGAAAGGACCGGTTTACGAATTTGAATATATAGAGAATGCCCTGTTTAAATGCAATATATACCTCAAAAACTTCTTCAGATGGCATATTAAACTGCTATTTGAGATATTCGACAGGATTGACCAAGGCTTTGTGGTTTTTGGGGGCCTTACCTCAAAAGGATTTGGGCAGATGAGGGTTCAAAATGTGAACATGATGGTGCGCTATTTCGGAAAGCATGAGGAAATGGAGGGATATATAGATAAAGGATTTTTCAAAGAAAAGAGCATAAGCGGCCGTGAAACGATATCGGCTTTGCTGAAGGATGTATCCATTAATGATCAAAATTTATTGCAGGGATGTGATCTGGAATATGACAAAGCCCTATGATTTTGTCCCTTTCTTGAAATGTAAAATTTATGATGAAAATGGGACTTTAGAGGGTCGCATTCCGATTAAAGTGAAGGTTTTGACTCCCGTCCATATATTTTCTGGGCACTTAAAGGTACAAGAGAACGGTAAAATTTACAGGGAGTTTATAAAAGTAAATAGGACACCCATTATCCCAGGAACAAGCTTTAAGGGGTGTGTCAGAACCATCGCAGAAAGCGTATCTCACAGCTGTTTGAGAACATCGCAGAAAGATAAAAAGGTGCCTGCAGATAAGCAGCATGATGAAAAGCATAGGTGTATAATATGCGATATGTTTGGAAGCATGGGACACAGGAGCAAGGTGCGATTTAGCGATCTTGTCGCCGTGAATTATGGGACTTATGTCAGGGGTATACCAAGGAGTTTTAAGCCAAACCCGGAAAGCGGCTATTATATAGAAAACGGCAAGTACAAAGGTTATAAGTTTTACAAGCATGGGGTAGATGGGATTCAACCCACTGGCCCTATTTTATGCGAATTTGTGACCACAGGAGCCGAATTTGAGGGAGAGGTACTATACAGTGGATTGACCCATAAACAACTGGCACTTTTGTGCTTTGCACTGGGATTAAGTGGTGATATCCATCCTAAAATTGGATACGGGAAAGCCTTTTTTTACGGCAGCATTGCTATAAGCTCACACCCCGAGTGGGCTGACAAAGCACGGCAATATATCAACGAGTGTTCCCATGAAGTGAAGGGGAATATAGATGCTCTTATAAGAATATTAAACTACAACAACGCATTGAAGTCATATGATGGATAGTTATGACTTAATTAATTCGCATTGCCTTTCCCATATATGGTTTGTTTGAAGAAATGCTTTTTGTGATGAGCTTTTATTGCTATGTGAGAGGTGATCATCATGCCCAAGAGCAAAGAAGAATTATTGATTTGCGCAGAGCATGCAGCTGATTATATAGTAAAGTCGGGCAGCACCGGTTTTGTAAGTTTTATATTGGACATGATAAATATTGTGCGTGAAAAGAAGGAGCCGGAGGACCAAAAGCTTCAGAGCTTTTATAAAATGCTGTACGATGTTCGGGATTCGAATTTGGAGGTAATAGGAGGTGGAAAAAGCCTTAAAAAAGCCTACAATGGCTTTATAGACGGTTTCTTGAAAATATCTAAAAAGTCCCCGCTGAAATATGAGATAGGTAATGAAGAATTTAGAGAATTAAATTTAGAGGAGCTATATTACGTTTTTGGGTGGGTAAGGCGTTTGGTGAAAGCTCGAGAATATGAGATGCGGAGCAATAGTAAAAACAGAAATGAATGCCCTGATGCTCAGCATGGTAGAGGCCGGAAGGTAAATGGCGGCATCTTCAATACCCAGCTGCAAGAACAATTGAAAAAGTTGAAAGAAAAGTTTTAAAATTTAAATATCATTATTTTTAGTAAACAAAAGTAAACAAAAAGGAGGCAAAAAGATGCGGTATAAAAGGCTTGGCAACAGTGACCTTGTTGTTTCGGTGGTAGGCTTGGGAACATGGGCCATTGGAGGTGATTTCTGGGGCAGTGTGGACGATGCACTCTCTATCAAGACCATTCAACGGGCGATAGACTGCGGTATAAACCTCATTGATACCGCACCGGCGTACGGCAATGGCCATGCTGAACGCATTGTAGGGGAAGCCATAAAGGGAAGGCGCGACAAGGTGATAATTGCCACCAAGTGCGGTGTTCTCCGTGATGGGCCGCGGTTTATACGCACCCTAAAGCCCGAAACCATAAGGAAGGAGATTGATGAATCGCTGCGGCGCTTGGGGGTTGATGTGATAGATCTGTATCAGATCCACTGGCCCGATAAAAATACGCCTCTGGAAGATTCGGTAAATGAGCTGGTTAAACTGAGGCAGGCTGGCAAGTTCAGGTACTTAGGGGTTTCCAATTTTGATACGAAACTCATGGAGCAAATTATTTCCATGACCGATATTGTCAGCCTACAGCCGCAGTATTCATTGCTTGAGAGAAGCATAGAGAAGGATGTATTGCCCTTCTGCAGGGAGAAAGGGATAGGCGTCCTTACATACGGTTCACTGGGTGGAGGCATATTGACAGGAAAATTTAAGGAAAGGCCCAAATTGGAGAAAGGAGACCACAGGGATAGGTTTTATCCATTTTTCCACGAGCCTTTATGGAGTAAGGCCATGCAGTTGGTAGAGGCGCTGAGGGAAATTGCCTACGAGGTGGGCAAGCCCGTAGCACATGTGGCTATCAACTGGGTAAATCAGCAGGAAGGAGTGACCTCGGCGCTAGTAGGTGCCAAAACTCCTGAGCAGGCCGAGCAAAATGCGGGAGCCGGTGAATGGGAATTGTCCGAGGAACACTTGAAACGGATTGAAGCAGCTTATAAAAATATATTTGGTTCCGATGGTGTCGATTAATGGGAGAGCACCCACGGCTTATGGTGGGTGCTCTTTTGATTTTTATAATTTTTCATACAAGATTCATTATCTCTTTTATTTTCTCCTCCAAAATGCCCAGGTCATCGGCCAGCCGGAGAATGGTGTAGTAGGGGCGGATTTCTTTGGCGTAAAGCAGAGCTTCTTCCACCAGGCTCTCTTCTATGCCCAGAGCCCGGAGGGTAAAGTTGGCGCCAGCCGTATGCAGCCATTCTTTTACCGTATTGAGCGAAGGTACCGACGAGATGAGCGGTTTAAGGTGAGTTTCCCATTTTTCCTTGATGTCATACAACCTGCGTTCATAAATAGCGGGATTCCAGTTTTTACTGTCATTTGAGCCTATTACCTCATGGGCAATGGGACCGAATACTTTATTTACCCTTTGGCACCATTCCTGGTAAGAAGTTCTGGTAATCACAAGGTGCGGTATGTCTATGTTTTTGGGGTCCAGAAATACCAGCTCGTTGTATAAGGCTACGGTATAAAGGACGGCCAGGCCCACCTTCGTGCCATGCAAGAGAGGCTGACGCCCTTGCATGAAATATTTCATCTCGATATAGTGGGATATGTGGTGTTCGCTACCGGAAGCTGGCCGGGAATTGCCCGTCAACATCATGGCAATGCCCGATAGTATAAGGGCTTCCATGAGGGCCTGTATGCCTTCGGGCTTTCTCTGGGCTATTTGCGATGCCTTTGAGAGGACTTCTTCCAGAGCTCTTTGGACCATGTTTTTAGCTACAGGGCACAGCCTTTCATGCATTACGATAACGCTCATCTGCCAATCGGCCAGTGAGGTGACCTTGCCCAGTATATCGCCAAAACCGGCCAGTATCATATCATCGGGAGCTGAACACAGCATATCGGTATCGGCTATTATTGCAAGTGGGTGAACGGCGGGGTATGTACGCTTAAATCCGTTTATGAGCAGGGGGGAGACGGTGGATGCGTATCCATCCATGGAAGGGGCGGTTGCAAATATAATATAGGGCTTGCCTGTTCTATGGCTTATAAAGCGCGTTAAGTCATTGATAGTGCCCGAACCCACCACTATCAGAAAGTCCGTTGAAGGGTCAAACTTCAGCAATATTTGCGTGATGGCGTTTTCGTTGGGGATTACTATGGGCTTTTGCTCGAGCATGCACACCCCTATATCATATCCTTTGTCTGAGAGCATCTCAAATATACGATTACCCGCCAATTCCCAGGTATTATCATCGCATATCATCAAGCCACGCTTTCCCATTCTTAATTCGGCCACGATTAGAGGGACGTCTTCTTCGGCTTTTTGCTTTATTATCACGTGCCTTAAAGGTATCGTATGCGTCAAGCCGCATTGGCAGAGGAATGAAGAGCCAATCATATCCTTACATGACGATAGTACCGACATTTCCCATTCTTCCTTTCATGTGCTTTATATTTAAATTCATTTTACATCACAACGTATCACGTTACAACTTGATGCTCCACTTTTACGGATCTTTTTGTCCTGGAGCGGTGGATGATTGCATAATATTTCAGGCGCAAGTTATGACCTGCTATTGCGAGTAAGTTTGCATCTCCAAATACTAAATATATGGCGGGGATTTTCCGTGTTGCTTTCGAACATGGACACGAAAATTGTCCTCTGCTTGAAAAAGGTAATGCTCATTGTTATAATAAACAAATAGCCAAATAAAAGGGGTTATGCCAGTATGAAAGACAATGATAAATGGAGGAAAATACGGAAGCTATTCTTAGTCTTTTTTCGCATAGGAGCCTTCACCTTTGGCGGAGGGCTGGCAATGATTCCCTTCATCAAAAGGGAAATAGTGGACAGCAACCATTGGATTGAGGAGGAGGACATCGTCGATATATTTGCCATGGTGCAATCCGTGCCAGGGGTGATTGCGGTTAATTCGGCGATATTTGTCGGGTACAGGGTGGCCGGCATGTGGGGGGCTGTAGCTTCTGCGGTAGGCGTTGTGCTCCCATCGTTTATAGTTATCTCGGTCATAGCGCTTTTCTTTTCGAGCTTTAAAAAAGTGCCGGTAGTTGCAAGGGCCTTTGAGGGGATCAACGCCGGTGTGGTAGCGCTTATAATAACGGCGCTGGTTCAGCTCATCAAGCCCAGCATAAAGGATAATTATGGATGGGCTATTGCGGCCGTTGTGTTTATTATCATGAGCCTAACCGATATAAGTGCTGTATACGTACTATTGGCATCGGCTGTATTCGGTATAGCCATAAGCTATATAAACAGGAGAAAAGGAGTTTAGAGCATGTACAAGCTGTACCTGGAGCTGTTAATCATCTTCTTTAAGATAGGGCTATTTACCATTGGCGGAGGATATGCCATGCTTCCTCTCATCCAGCGAGAAATAGTGAGGCATGGCTGGCTTACCTTTAAGGAGACCATAGACATAATAGCCGTGTCGGAGATGACGCCTGGGCCTTTTGCTATAAATGCAGCCACCTTCGTTGGGACCAGGACCTCAGGCATATTGGGCGCCACTTTTGCTACCGCTGGGGTAGTGCTGCCCTCGTTTTTAATAGTTACGCAGGTGGCCAAGTACTCGGAGCGCTTTAAGGATCAGGCCCTTGTGCGGTATGCCCTGTATGGTTTGCGCCCTGCGGTCATAGGGCTTATAGCATCGGCTGCTTTTTTGATTGCCCGTACCACCTTTTTTGCGGTATCGAACGGGCAGGGACACCTGTTTTCCGGAATAGGCAATATTTTAAATGCAATAAACTGGCGGGCCATAATGATATTTGCTGTTGCTTTAACAGCCAGCTTGAAGTATAAGGTTCATCCGATACTTCTCATCATCGTGTCGGGTCTGTTGGGGATTATACTGTATTCGATATAGAAAGATTGAATTTTCTTCTTGAAATAAACGGCAATTTATAGTATACTGACCGTAAGGTGTATTAACCAAAAGGCGATTCATATTGATGAATTTAACCATCTTAAATTTAATAGCTCGATAGCGTAAAAGCTTTCAATCTGGAGCGCTGAATTCTTTGCAAAAAGAAGCGGGGGACCCAATTATTCGGGGTGAATCACCTTGGAGGAGGCTTTGTAAAAGCCTTGTGTGCCAAGGTGTAGGGCTATACCTTAGGCCCGAATCCGTCAGCTAACCTCGTAAGCGTGTAAGGGAGATTGAGAGCCTGAGTGGTATTTGCGTGCTTAAAGGCTATGGGTCTCCCATAGCTTTTTGATTTTTCTACGCCAAATATCTTGTCGCAATCCATTTTTTAAGCAGGAAAGGGTATTTTGGCGAGTTAAAAGCCTATCTTATTAGCGCCCCAAACTGAAGTGCGTATCTCGGTACTTTAACTCATTATTTCACACATAAATTATTTACTTATGTATTTTTTATCAATTGATGTATTTTTGACTCAAAGTGTAGCCTTTAACCATTTAAATCAATTTTGTCATGGAAATTATTGGGAAGGAGGATGTCGTTGACTGAACAAATTCTTACGATAAACGATTTGGCCGTTTACTTTTATATGGATACACGAATAGTTCCTGCAGTGGATGGAGTGAGTTTCTCGGTTTCCAGAGGAGAGACGCTGGGATTGGTTGGAGAATCGGGGTGTGGTAAGAGCGTAACTGCCCTTTCCATTATGAGGCTGCTACCAAGTCCCCCTGCTAAAATAGAGAGAGGCGAAATTTGGTTTAAAGGAGAAAACATTTTGGACAAAACAAACGAAGAGATGAGAAAGATCCGAGGCAACGACATATCCATGATATTCCAGGAGCCTATGACTTCTTTGAACCCCGTGCTGACGATAGGCTATCAGCTTTCCGAAGTTATCATTCAACACCAAAATGTCTCCAAAAAAGAGGCTTTGGAAAGAGCTATAGAAATGCTTAGAATGGTTAAAATTCCGCTACCCGAAAAGAGGATAAAGCAATATCCTCACCAGCTGAGCGGCGGCATGAGGCAGAGGGTAATGATTGCCATGGCGCTGGCGTGTAATCCCGAGCTGCTCATTGCAGACGAGCCTACAACAGCCCTGGATGTAACCATTGAAGCCCAGATACTGGAGCTTATAAATGAGCTAAAAGAGAGGTTTGGGTCGTCGGTCATCATGATAACCCATGATCTGGGGGTTGTGGCTGAAACAGCCGATAAGGTGGCTGTAATGTATGCAGGCAGAATTGTTGAATATGCCGACGTATACTCTATATTCAACAATCCAAAACATCCATATACGCGGGGCTTGCTAGAGGCTATTCCTGATATGGATTTGCCACGGGGCCAGAGGCTTAAGGAGATAAAAGGAGTGGTCCCACTGCCAGACGAGATAAAGGAGGGCTGCAGGTTTAAGACCAGATGTGATTATGTAAAAGCTGAGTGCATGTTTCATGAACCGCCTTTGACACAGGTGGGCTCTGCCCTTGTCCGCTGCTGGAATTATGGTTGAGGTTTTACTGGTATGCATCGATGTGTGGCTACCGAAAAAAGCCTGTTGGCAGACGAAGATAAGTTAAAGGGAGTATGGAGGTATGGCTGTGACTGCAAATATTTTAGAAGTAAAGGGCTTGAAAAAATATTTTCCATTCAAAAAGGGCTTATTAGGTAAGCCAGTAGAATATGTGAGAGCGGTGGATGGGGTTGATTTTCACATAGGGTATGGGGAGACACTGGGCTTGGTTGGAGAAAGTGGATGCGGTAAATCCACCACAGGGCGCACTATCATGCGACTGCTGGAGCCTACAGAAGGGGAGATATTTTTTGAAGGCCAAAATATAACGCATTTTAACAAAAAGCAACTCAGACAGGTATACAAGCATATGCAGCTCATATTTCAAGACCCCTTTGCATCTTTGAATCCCAGAAAGGCGGTAGGTAATGCTGTAGCTGAGGTACTCCTCGTCCACGGTATGAGAGATAGTATTAAGCGGAGGGAGAGGGTTGAAGAGCTGTTTGATATGGTAGGGCTTAGGAAGGAAGATATGGACAAGTATCCCCATGAGTTCAGCGGCGGACAGCGGCAAAGGATAGTAATCGCACGGGCTCTGGCCGTCAATCCTAAACTGCTGATATGCGATGAGCCGGTATCCGCCCTTGATGTGTCCATTCAGGCCCAGGTCATAAACCTCCTCATGGATTTGAAGGCGCGTTTAAACTTATCATATCTATTCATATCTCATGACCTGCGGGTGGTTAGGCATATCAGCGACCGCGTGGCGGTAATGTATCTGGGCAAGATTGTGGAAATGGCGCCTGCCGAGGATTTGTTCAGGGAACCATTGCATCCCTACTCAAAAGCCTTGCTTTCGGTCATACCCGTTTTGAAGCCCGGACGAAAAGGGAAAAGGCTGGTGCTGGAGGGCGAGATACCCAGCCCGGTCAACCCACCTCCGGGGTGCAGATTCAGCACCAGGTGCAGATATGCTACAAAACAGTGTAGCGAGATTGAGCCGCCAATAAAGATGGTAGGCGACCAGCATTTTGTGGCCTGTCACCTATATTGAAGGGCGCTTTGTGTAGAGCCTTGTTAAGGTTATGGCCAGTTTAATTCCAAAGGTAAAAATCAATAAGGAGGGATCTAGAGTGAAAAAAGCATTAAGGGGAATTGTGGTGTTGCTTTTGTTGGTAACGTTTTTACTAGGCGCTGTGGGAGGGTGTTCCAAAAAGGCCAGTACTAAAGCTTCTGAGAAGGTCTTGGTCATTGGATATGATAGGGATGCTGAAATTATGGATACCATAAAGACATCGTGGTATTCCGATGCCCTGATTTACATACACGATAGACTTGTCAGCAGGGACTATGAATTTGGCTATCAGCCCGGATTGGCCGAACGGTGGGAGGTATCGGAAGATGGGTTGGTATGGACCTTTTATCTGAGAAAGGGCGTAAAATTCCATGATGGTTCCGACTTTACGGCCAAGGACGTTAAATGGACCATTGATACCATAAAGGATCCAGCCACGGGTTCTCCTTTTAGGGCAGACCTTGATGCCATAAAGGAAGTCCAGATTGTTGATAACTATACGGTAAAGATAATCCTGAACTATCCATATCCTAACCTCTTGTTCAACCTATCCAATACCGCCGCTGGCATACATCCAGCCAATGCCTATGAGAAGTACGGGGAGGATTATGGGAAAAAGATCGTAATAGGTACAGGGCCTTACAAGCTTGAGGAGTGGATTCCGGGAGACAGGACGGTGCTGGTCAAAAACGAGGATTACAACTGGGGCCCCGAATGGATGTCCAATAGGGGTCCAGCCCTTATTGACAAGATAATCTTGAAAATCATGCCCGATGAAAGTGCCAGGATCATGGAGCTTGAGACGGGTGGCATTCACATACTCAGGAATGTTCCCGAAACCTATGTGGAAAAGCTGGAAAAGAATCCCGATATCACGGTTTATAAGAACCCCGCTACCAAGCTGGGATACCTTGCCTATGCTACCGACAAGGAACCCTTTAACGATGTAAGGGTCCGCAGGGCCATAAACCATGCTTTGAATAAGGAGGAAATTATACAGTTTGTCTTCAAGGGGATAGGAGAGGTGGCGTATGGGTACCTACCTCCTGCTCTCAAAGATGAATATCTGGAAGAAAGCAGCCAGTTGGCTTATGAATACAATCCCGAAAAAGCAAGGCAGCTATTGGCTGAGGCGGGTTATCCCAATGGTTTTAAGGCGACCCTTTCGGCTGATAACTCATCTAAGAGTAGCAAGCTGGCCGAGATTATTCAGCAGCAACTCGAGGAAGTGGGCATAGAGACCCGCATTCAGTTGTACGACTCTGCCAGCTACGCTGATATGCTAAAGGAAGGCAAGCAGGAACTGTTCATAAGGGAGTACAGCTGGCCCAATGCGGATATACTTGACTGGTTCTTGCTTTCGGAGCGCTTCCCGTATCCAAACCATTCAAGATGGAGGGACCCCAAGACCGATGAGCTCATCATGTTTGCAGCCAGAAGGCCCACCTGGGCTGAAAGGGCCGAGGCGTACAAGGAGGTACAGCGTTATTTGATCGAACAAGCTGTATGGGCGCCCATCTACGTGCCCATGAATATAATCGCGGTACGCAAGGAAGTGAAAAATTTCAAGTATCATCCTTGGATGTTGCAGTACAACGACGGGTTTGACATAGAGGTGGAGTAGGGGGATGGGGTGTAGATTATGCTCAAGTACATCGTAAGAAGGATAGTTTTAATGGTACCGGTGATCATAGTCATGACCCTCATTGTTTTTTCAATATTTTATTTTGCTCCGGGGGATCCGGTATCCCGGATTGCAGGGCCCAACGTAACGCCCGAGGTTTATGAGAGCATAAGGCGGAAGTACGGGCTGGATCAGCCCTTCATTATACAGTATTTAAGGTTTATGAAGAGTGTAATAGAAGGAGATTTAGGCGTTTCCATCCTTCAGGAGCGGCCGGTAATTGAGATGATAAAGGAAAGGCTGCCTGTCACGCTGGAAATCGGCCTGCTGGGATTCTTAATAACATTTTTGATTGCCATCCCGGTAGGGGTGATAGCAGCAGTAAAGAAAAATACCCTGGTGGATTATATGTGTATGTCAGGTACTCTATTGGGAGCAGCCATCCCCACATTCTGGTTTGGCATGCTGCTTATGTACTTTTTCGCCTATAAATTGAGGTGGTTCCCCATTTCGGGATACGGAACCATCCGGCACCTTATCCTTCCCGGCTTTGCCATTGGGCTGACCAATGCAGCCGTAACGGCTAGGATGGTGAGGTCAAGCATGCTGGAGGTTTTAAATCAGGATTACATAAGAACTGCCAGGAGCAAGGGGCTTTTTGAAAAAGTGGTGATTTACAGGCATGCGCTCAAAAATGCTCTGATACCTGTTATCACGCTTATGGGCCTTAGGCTAGGATGGATCATTGGCGGGTCGGTGGCTCTTGAGATAATATTCAGCATCCCGGGGATAGGGCGATTGATGGTGGATTCTATACTGGCACGGGATTATCCCGTTGTCCAGGGTTCTATGATAGTGCTGACTTCCTCAATAATCCTGGCCAACCTTTTGGCTGACGTATTGTATGCCATTGTGGACCCCAGGATAAGATACAGCTAATCTTGCTGAAAGAAGGTGATATAAGGGATGATTGCGCCGCAGAGTAGGAATGGAGGAGTGTATATCCAAAAAGAATGGATTGAGCAGCAGGCTCTAGAAGCAAAGGAGGGAAAGGAACGCAGGCACCTTATCGATTTCTTTGCAAAGCTTTTCAAGCATAAAGGGGCTGTATTTGGCGCGGTGATCATAGTGTTGTTTGTGTGTACGGCGGCCTTCGCACCATGGCTGGCACCTTATGAGTACGATAAGCCCGATATTTCGGCTGTGCTGCAGCCTCCTTCTGCTGAACATCTGTTTGGTACCGACGAATTTGGCAGGGATATATTCAGCAGGATAGTTTACGGAGCGCGGATATCCCTGAGGGTGGCATTTGTAGCTGTGGGAATCTCGCTGGTGATAGGTACGGTACTGGGTGCCCTGGCCGGATATTACGGCGGAGTTGTGGATTATATTATCACCTCTATAACCGATGTAGCCTGGGCCTTTCCTACCACCCTTTTGGCCATAGCCTTCATTGCCACTTTAGGAACGGGGGTTGAAAACGTCATAATAGCCATCGCTCTTGCCAGCTGGGCAGGATACTGCAGGGTGGTAAGGGGCCAGTTTCTCTCTTTAAGGGAGCGGGAGTTTGTTCAAGCTGCCCGTATTCTTGGAATGAGCGATGCCAGAATAATATTCGGACATGTGCTCCCCAATGCGCTGGGGCCTGTGATCGTCATGGCTACTTTAGAGCTGCCCAAGGCCATAGTAATAGAGGCTTCTTTGAGCTTTTTGGGATTGGGGGCTCAACCGCCTGAGCCCAGCTGGGGAGTTATTTTGGATAGCGGTAAGGGGCTACTTGACCAGGCGCCGTGGATTTCCTTTTTTCCAGGGCTTATGATCATGCTGGTAGTACTGGGCTTTAATCTTTTTGGCGATGCATTGAGGGATGTTCTGGATCCCAATTCATAGTTAAATTTTTACAATTAAAGCGGAATAAACTTTTTGTTGCATTTAACCACGTGCAATGATATAATGCAAATGGTGAAAAAGTGGAAAAGCAGCATTTTTGCCGTATCCTTGCTCTGCTTTGAAGCAGGGCCAAAGTCCAAAAGGAGGTGAAACCGGATGAGGATAAGGAAGTACGAGACCATGTATGTGCTCCGCCCTGATCTGGAAGAAGAGGCAGTTAAGCAGAATATCGAGAAGTTTTCAAATCTCATTGCTGAACAGGGTGGACAGGTAGAAAAGGTTGAGGAGTGGGGCAAGAGGAAGTTGGCTTATCCCATCGAGCACTTCAGAGAAGGTTATTATGTGCTCATGAACTTTACTGCAGGGCCTTCCGTCCCACGGGAACTAGAGCGCATGTATAAGATCACGGATGGGGTTATCCGCTATCTGATTGTCCGGGAGGACGAATAATAGAAAGTGGGTGTAAAAATTGTTAAATAAGGTTGTATTGATTGGGCGTTTAACAAAAGACCCCGAGATTCGGTACCTCCCTAGCGGAGTTGCGGTAACTACTTTTTTCTTGGCGGTAAATAGAAATTTTACCAACCAGCAAGGAGAACGTGAAGCTGACTTTATTCCCATTGTAGTATGGCGGGGATTGGCTGAAACGTGCGCTAAGTATCTCAGTAAGGGCAGGCTGGTGGCCGTCTCGGGAAGGATTCAGACCCGTAGCTACGAGGGACGCGACGGACAGCGACGCTATGTGACCGAAGTGGTAGCAGACGAGGTGGTATTTTTAGATCGCGATGGATCGGGGATGGATAGGAGTGCGGTGCCGTTTGATGACCTGCCCCATTCGGAGCCAGAATACGAGGATATCCCTGCTGGTTTCCAATACATCGAGGGTGAAGAAGATGAGCTTCCATTCTAGAGTGGAAGGAGGTAAAGGTGGATGGTTGAAAATGCAGTAAAGCTTTCTAGGGGAAGGCGTAATAAAAAGAGAGTGTGCAGCTTTTGCCTAGATAAAATTGAGAAGATAGATTACAAGGATATTCAGAGGCTGAGAAAATATATGACCGAGCGAGGGAAAATTCTTCCTCGTAGGATTTCTGGTAACTGCGCAAAGCATCAAAGGCAGCTCACTGTGGCCATTAAGAGAGCGCGCATTTTAGCGTTGTTGCCTTTCACCGTTGAGTAAAGGGGCAGAAAAGATCGTCCTCATCGATGGGATGATGAGGTGCGGTCTTTTTTGTTTTATGAAGAGTTGATGTTGGCTTTAAAAGGAAGTAATGAATGACACCAGAAAAGATATAGCACGCTACAGGAATTTATTCAAAAAGCATAGGCGGGCTATGATGCGCAAATAACAGCTTATTTCCCAGCCTAAAATCTATTTCCTTGAGGAGGAGTGGTTTTATTATGCAAGAGATAGTAAAACCCCTAAATGACTGGGAAAATCCAAAGGTACTTCAGCGCAATCGCATGCCCAGTAGAGCTTATTTTATTCCATATCATGATGAAGCCTCGGCTATGATAGGCCAGCGGGGAGCTTCTGAACGTTTTAAGCTGCTCAATGGAGCATGGAAATTCTATTACGCAGGGTCGCCTGCAGAAGCGCCTGAAGGGTTTTATAGGGAGGATTATGATGTAACGGCGTGGGATAGTATTCAGGTGCCTTCAAACTGGCAAATGTGGGGATACGGGCGGCCGCACTATACCAACGTGATATATCCTTTTCCGGTGGATCCCCCACGGGTACCCAGTGATAATCCTACTGGCTGTTATAGGCGGGATTTTTATATACCCGAAAGGTGGGAGGGTTACCAGATAGCCTTAAGGTTTGAAGGGGTGGACAGCGCATTTCATGTATGGGTAAACGGCAATGAGGTGGGATACAGCCAGGGCAGCCGCTTACCAGCCGAGTTTGACATAACCCCATGGGTTCGTGTGGGTATGAACACTTTGGCCGTCAGGGTGTACCAGTGGAGCGATGGGAGCTATCTGGAGGATCAGGACATGTGGTGGCTGAGCGGCATATTTAGGGACGTGTATCTCCTCGCCAGGCCCAAGGTACACCTGTTTGATTACTTTGTGCGTACCCAGCTGGATGAAAACTATAAAGATGCGGTTCTACATATCAAAGCTGTTTTGAATAACGCATTCCAGCAAGAGGTAGGCGGTCAATTAGAGGTTAAGCTCTTGGATGCCTGTGGTTGTCCTGTTATCGAAAATCCGCTGAAACGGGAGTTCTTCATATCTGCTGCTGGTCAGGCCACGTTGGATATAGAAATACCTGTAGCCAACCCCAAGAAGTGGTCGGCTGAATCGCCTTATCTGTATAAACTGCTGCTGATCGTAAAGGATGCTGATGAGCGCATTTTGGAAGTCATCCCCTCCAGAGTAGGGTTCAGGTCCATAGAGTTGAAGGATGGTAACTTTTTGGTTAACGGTGTCGCCATAAAGCTTAAGGGGGTAAACCGACACGAGCATCATCCCGACCTTGGTAGGGCGGTGCCCCTGGATGCGATGATACAAGATGTTATCCTCATGAAGCGGCACAATATAAATGCGGTACGAACTTCCCATTATCCCGATGACCCCAGGTTCTATGACCTATGCGACGAATACGGGCTTTATGTCATAGACGAGGCTGATCTTGAATGCCATGGCTTTGAGGTGATTAAAGACTGGAGTAGATTGAGCAATGATCCTCAATGGGAAGAGGCATATGTGGATCGGATAGAGAGGATGGTTCAGCGAGATAAGAATCATCCCTGCATCATCATGTGGTCTCTGGGCAACGAGTCGGGCTTTGGACGGAACCATGAGGCCATGGCCAAGAAAGCTCGCCAGATCGACCCCACCCGTCTCATCCATTATGAAGGGGAAACCAGGCTCATATTTGACAATGAAGAGGTTGAGCCTAAAGTATCCGATGTGTACAGCACCATGTACACCTCCATCGATAAGTTGATAGAGCTGGGGCAAAAGACAGGTATCAAAAGGCCTCATATACTTTGTGAGTACGCCCATGCCATGGGCAACGGCCCAGGCAATCTAAAAGAATACTGGGAAGTTTTCTATAAATACAAGAGGCTACAGGGAGGCTGCGTATGGGAGTGGCTGGACCACGGCATCAGGCGAAGGGCGGATAATGGAGAAGAATACTTTGCCTACGGCGGCGATTTTGGAGATCAGCCCAATGACGGGAATTTCGTCATAGACGGTCTGCTGTTCCCAGATAGGACGCCATCGCCCGGTCTGATAGAGTACAAAAAGGTGCTGGAGCCGGTAAAGGTAGAGGAAGTGGATTTAAAGGCCGGTAAGGTGCGTATTATAAACCGGTATGACTTTATTTCGCTGGACCATCTGGCCTTGTCTTGGGATATAACGGCCGATGGACAAATATTGCAAGGTGGACAGGTTGACATACCTCATATTGAGGCCGGCGACAGCCAAATTGTGACCATACCCCTGCAAATGCCCCAGGTCGCTAAACCCGGTACCGATTACTGGCTGAATTTGCATTTTGTCTTGGCGTGTGATACACCGTGGGCTGAGAGAGGATATGAGGTTGCCTGGGCGCAGTTTAAGCTGCCGGTTGAATCTCCTGCTCCTAAGGTATACGTGGCATCCATGGCGCCGGTATTTTATGGACAACAGGGGAACAAGCTGCTGATTTCAGGTGCAGATTTTGAGCTGGTGTTCGATAAGGTGAGGGGTATCATACAGTCTTGGAGATATCAGGGGATGGATATGCTAGTGAAAGGGCCAAAGATGAACTTCTGGAGAGCGCCCACTGATAACGATGTACACGAGGCGGTCATGTGGCGCAGGGCAGGCCTTGATAAGCTCCAACATCGCATAGATAGCGTTGAGGTTAAATCTTGCGGGAAGAGCTTGGTGCAAGTAAAGGTCACCTCGCGCATAGCCCCTCCAGCATATGATTGGGGCATAAACTGTGAGTATATATACAACATCTATGGCAGTGGAGATGTGGCTATGGTAGTCCATGGTGTACCGCAGGGGGAGCTACCGGATACCCTGCCGAGAATAGGGCTGCAGATGGCTTTACCAGCATGTATGGATTCTGTATCGTGGTACGGGCGCGGTCCTGGCGAGAGCTATTGTGACAGCAAGGAGGCCAACCGATTTGGCGTATACAGTTGTAAGGTGGATGATTTGTATACGCCCTATGTACGCCCACAGGAAAATGGAAACCGCACCGATGTGCGGTGGGTATCCTTCACTAATACCCGTGGTATGGGCTTGCTGGCGGTGGG
This sequence comes from Clostridia bacterium, assembly GCA_017577715.1. Lineage (GTDB taxonomy): Bacteria > Bacillota > Clostridia > Caldicoprobacterales > Caldicoprobacteraceae > Caldicoprobacter. Next base: position 14,951 of record PKRC01000018.1, on the reverse strand, counting down.
AATGCCGCAACTGGAATTCAGCGCCCACTGGTTTACCACACAGGACCTGGATGCCGCTTCTCATACATATGAGCTGACAAAGCGCGACTTCATCACCGTGAATCTGGATTACAGGCAACACGGGCTGGGCAGTGCCAGCTGTGGGCCTGGACAGTTACCGCAGTACAGGTTGCTGCCCCATGAGTTCAATTTCAGCGTGAGGCTCAGACCATTTTCCAAGGATGCGATATCCCCAATAGAGCTGGCTAAACAGGTAATAGAAGATTGAGCTTTTTAAACGAAAACCTCCTACGGGGCTTAGGGTATAACAGCCTTGTAGGAGGTTTTTATTGTGGCATCAATTTTTAAGCATCAACGATGTCTTTCTCCCGCTTTTTTACTTTGCTCCAACTGCTTTAGCTTATTATCATTGCTAGAGCTTGTATGATAATAAAAGTTTATAAAAATGAAACATAAATTAAGTGCGATAGAGATACAGGGTTTAAAAATGTATAAAATAAAGCAGTAGCTAGACAAAAACCGGTTTAAACATTTAATTTTTGGAGTTAAATGGATGTAATTTAAAAATAGAGCATAAAATACAGGGAATCCCTTGAATATTAAATGTTATTTTTCTGTTATAATTGGTTATAATTAAAATGAAAGTCAGAGAAGGTCAATAACCAAAGAGGTGATGTGGATGGCACGATTGAGCGACATGATTGAAGAGTTTATAAAGACGCTGCTTGAAGAGAGCAATGGGCAGCTGGAACTTCAAAGGAACGAGCTAGCGGATTATTTCGAGTGCGCGCCTTCACAGATCAATTATGTATTGGCCACGCGTTTTTCCCTTGATCGCGGGTATTATATAGAGAGCCGAAGGGGCGGTGGAGGATATATCCGTATTATACGTTTAGACATGGATAACAATGATTATATAATGTATCTGCTTAAGGAAAGGATAGGCAATCGTATATCGCAGCAGGCAGCCGAAGACATAATTTATCATATGCTAAATAAAGGGATTATCACCGAGCGGGAATCGCTCATAATGAAAGCGGCTATACAGGATAAAGGGATAGGCATTCCAACGAACTTGAAGGATAACGTTCGCGCCAGCATCATGAAGGCGATGCTTACCGCCATTTTAACGCTGCGTAACTGATGCTGATTTTAATTCAAAAAGGAGTGAAATTCAATGCTATGTCAACAATGCCAAAAACGCCCCGCGACGGTTCACTTTACAAAAATAGTCAATAACCATAAGACGGAACTTTACTTGTGCGAGGAGTGTGCGAATCAAAAAGGGGATTTCAAGGTGTTTGTTCCATTTTCCATAAACGACCTTTTAACTAGTTTCCTGGATATGGGTAAGGCAGCTGTTCCCGTTGAGAATCAGGGCTTGATCAGGTGTAAGTCCTGTGGCATGGACTTTATGCAGTTCAGAAAGCTTGGAAGGTTAGGATGCCAGGATTGCTACAAATATTTTGCTGACGAGCTTACCCCTGTAGTTAAAAGGGTACAAGGGAGCCTGAAGCACAACGGCAAGGTGCCCAGGAGGGCGGGAGTAGGTTTACGCCTTGAGCGACAGATTCAGCAGCTGAAAGCCCAGCTTCAAAAGGCCATCGAAGCAGAGGCTTTTGAAGAAGCTGCCAAGTTAAGGGATCAGATACGGGAGCTTGAAAAGCAGCTGGGGCAGCTATAAGGAGGGGATTTGAATGAGCTGGATAAACGAGAGCGGACCTTACAGCGGTATAGTAATGAGCAGCCGAATAAGGATTGCAAGAAACATTGTCGGATTGCCCTTTCCGTCCATAGCAAGCCAAGAAGTATCGCAAAAAGTTGTGGATATGGTGAAGAAAAGCATTCTGGAAAGCAACTCGATACTGAGCCGTGATTTTGACTTCATTCCTTTAAAGAACTTGAGTGATGTGGAAAGATATGTGCTAGTCGAGAAGCATTTGATAAGCCCGGACCTTTTGGAGCGTGCAGAGGTAGCCGCTGTCCTCATCAATCACGATGAACAAATAAGCATAATGGTCAATGAAGAGGACCATATACGGATGCAGTGCATCTTTCCCGGATTTCAGCTCGACAAGGCTTGGGAACTGTTAAACAAAGTGGACGACATCGTGGAGGAGAGCATAGAGTACTCCTTTGACGAGAATTTAGGGTATCTTACCAGCTGCCCCACCAATGTGGGTACGGGCATGCGGGCGTCGGTGATGATGCATCTACCAGGGCTTGTGGCTACCGATCATATAAACAGCGTTTTGCATACCATATCCAAAGTGGGCTTGACTGCCAGGGGCCTTTATGGTGAGGGAAGCGAAGCCCTGGGCGATATTTACCAGATATCCAACCAGATCACCTTAGGCCCAACCGAGGAAGAAATAATAAGCAGCATCAACATCGCCGTACGTCAAATAATGGAGAATGAGAGGATGGCGCGGCAGGCTTTGGTACAGTCCGGCAAGCTGGAATTTGAAGACCGCATATGGCGGGCTTTAGGAATGCTAAAATATGCTAGAAAGCTGAACCTGCAGGAATTTATGTCCTTGCTGTCCCAGGTACGGCTGGGGGTGGATATGGGTATCATCAGTGGGATAGATGTTGTGATGCTCAACGAGCTAATGGTCAAATGCCAGCCGGCCCACCTTCAAGCTTATGTAGGCAGAGAGGTAAGCGCGCAGGAATTGGATGTGGCAAGGGCCGACAGGGTCAGAAAGGAACTGAGCAAAGTTATTTGAACGTTTTTGTCCATGGCGCCGAGGGTATAATAAATAGGAATAAGATGTTGTTTTAAGATGAAGGAGTAAAGATCATGCTTTACTTTACACTAAGATGAGGAACAAATGCGGTTTAAATATAGGATACCTTTGTCAGGAGAACATTTGATAGAGGAAAATTAAGGTATAAGCAAAAGAAAAGGAGGGTGAAAAATGGCGTTTTTCGGAAGATTCACCGAGCGGGCTCAAAGGGCTTTGATGTATGCTCAGGAAGAAGCGCGGGCTTTGGGACACAACTACGTAGGCACAGAGCACCTGTTGCTGGGGCTAATTCGTGAAGAAGAAGGGGTTGCTTCACAGATCCTTAGGCAGCTGGGCGCCGATGCAGACAAGGTCAGAAGGCAAATAGAGGAGCTGATTGGCAGAGGCACTTTCAATTTCAATGAAGGTTTTGGATATACTCCGCGTACCAAGCGGGTTATGGAACTCAGCTTTTACGAAGCACGCAATCTTGGCCATAATTACGTGGGTACAGAACACCTGTTGTTGGCGCTCCTTAGGGAAGGAGAAGGGGTGGCGGCACGAATTCTCAAAGACTTGGGGGTGGATTTCCAGGCGGTTAGAGAACAGCTGCTTAAAATTTTGAAGGAGGAAGGCGGTGAACCGCGCACAGCCGCCAAAAGGCGCAAGAGCAATACTCCTACGCTGGACCAATTTGGAAGGGATCTCACCGAAATGGCACGGGAAGGCAACCTTGATCCAGTGGTAGGAAGGGAGAAGGAAATAGAACGGGTGCTTCAGATTTTAACCAGGAGGACCAAAAACAACCCCGTTTTGATTGGCGAACCGGGGGTAGGTAAGACGGCCATCGTTGAAGGGCTGGCCCAAAGGATTGTCGACGGCAATATTCCCGAGCTTTTGCGCGATAAGAGGGTCGTTACCCTGGATCTGTCGGCTATGGTGGCGGGTACCAAATACCGTGGAGAATTTGAAGAGCGCATCAAGACCGTGATGGAAGAGATAAGGAAGGCCGGCAATGTGATCCTCTTTATAGATGAGATGCATACCATCATTGGCGCCGGCGCAGCGGAAGGAGCCATTGATGCTTCCAACATATTGAAACCGGCTTTGGCCCGTGGCGAGATCCAGGTAATTGGGGCCACCACCCTAGACGAGTACAGGAAGCACGTGGAAAAAGACCCGGCTCTGGAGAGGAGATTTCAGCCGGTGATGGTGGAGGAACCCTCCAAAGAGGAAGCCGTCCAAATATTGATGGGTCTCAGGGACAAGTATGAGGCTCATCATAAGGTGAGAATCACCGACGAGGCCATAAAGGCGGCTGTTGAGCTATCGGCACGGTATATAGCCGATAGGTACCTTCCCGACAAGGCTATTGACCTCATCGACGAGGCGGCATCCCGTGTGAGGCTACAGGCTTTTACGCCTCCTTCTAGGATAAAGGAGCTAGAGGATAAGCTAGAGAAGTTGAAAAAAGAAAAAGAAGAGGCCGTCATGAACCAGAACTTTGAAAAGGCCGCACAGATTCGCGATGAGGAGCAGTTGATTCGTCAACAGATCGAGAAAGAGAAAGAAAAGTGGGCTACGCAAAACACCGCCAATACCGAGGTAGTGACGGAAGATCATATAGCCCAAATCGTATCCAGCTGGACGGGAATACCCGTTCAGAGATTGGAACAGGGTGAAGCCGAGCGGCTGCTTAAAATGGAGGAGATACTCCACAAGCGCGTCATTGGGCAGGATGAAGCGGTGCGCGCGGTGGCAAACTCCATAAGGAGGGCACGGGCAGGGCTTAAGGATCCAAAACGCCCCATAGGTTCATTTATGTTCTTAGGGCCAACGGGCGTAGGGAAGACCGAGTTGTGCAAAGCCCTCGCGGAGGCTCTCTTTGGCGATGAAAACGCAATGATACGCATAGACATGTCTGAGTATTCGGAAAGGCATACTGTGTCCAGGCTAATCGGTGCACCTCCTGGCTATGTGGGATACGAAGAGGGCGGACAGCTCACCGAAAAGGTGAGAAGAAGGCCGTATTCCGTGGTGCTGCTCGATGAGATCGAAAAAGCACACCCTGACGTGTTCAACATATTGCTGCAAATCCTTGAGGACGGCCGGCTTACCGACGGCAAAGGCAGGACGGTGGACTTCAAAAATACCGTCATAGTCATGACCTCCAACGTTGGAGCCCATACCATCAGGAAACAGAAGACCCTTGGTTTTGCAGCAGGCGATATGGCTGCCACCGAATACGAGAAGATGAAGGACAACATAATGGAAGAGCTGCGTAAGACCTTCAGGCCAGAGTTTCTCAACCGTCTGGACGAGATCATAGTGTTCCACCCGCTGGAGGATGAGCATTTGAGGCAGATTACTTCTCTGATGATACAGAATGTTGCCAAGCGCCTTGAGGAGAAAAATATATTCCTGGAAGTCAGCGATGCAGCCAAGGAGTATATGATTAAACAGGGATTTGACCCCCTATATGGTGCCAGACCTTTGCGCAGGGTTATACAGAAAACCCTGGAGGATAACCTGTCGGAGGAGATCCTTGCCGGGCGTGTCAAGGCGGGAGATAAGGTGTTACTGGACGTTGAGGATGGAAAGCTGGTGTTTAAAAAACAGATACCGGTATAAGTGGTGTAATATGGCCGGGCATAGAAGCCCGGCCTTTTGAATTGTCATTGGGTGTTGGAATTGATATGGATGGGTGGTATAATAAAACCAGGCTTGTAAGTTTTTGTTTTTATGTAATATTGCCTTGAGGTTGCCGGCAACAAAATTCGTAAACAAACGTCTAATCTGTTAAATTTTTGCAAATTTATGAAAGGGATGACATTATGGAGTTTAAGGATGCTGTATTATGGATTAGGGATAGGGCGGAAAAGGCCATGGAGCTTTTAAAGCATGAAAGGGTCCGGGCCATGGCCATAGCTTGTACGTGTGCTTTAGTTGTTGTGGTTTTCGGGTTGGTATTAAAAGGCGATGTTTTGTGGCATACCGATTTGCCGGAAAGGGTTGAAGAACCGATGGAGGAAATTGTTTTAAATTCCCCTGAAGAAGACGATTTTGTGCGGGAGCCCAAGCTATCAGATGACGATGAAAAGGTGCAACCCAAGCAACCACTGGTCATAGATCTATCAGACGTCAGAATAGATTTGGAGACCGAGATGGTGCAGATAAATGAGCCTACCCCATATGGTAGGGAACTCCTCTATTCAGCCGGCAACTCTTCCAGCATCGAAGGCCCCGTGCTTACCAAACTTTTTCTGTATAACCTGGATACCATGGAGCAAACTCAGGTTGCTGAGACCAAGGTTAAGTTTGGCGAGATCTATGAAGGAAGGTTCAACGAGAATTGGATTGTGTGGCTGGATACAAATCAAAGCGGTACCAACTATATATATGCCTTAAATAGAAAGACGGGAGAAATATCTCAGGTTAAACGCTGTGATCTCAATAAACCACAGCTGGTGCTGTACGGCGATAACCTCGTATGGGTAGAGCAAAAGGACGAGGAAAATGACAGGATGTATCTGTATAATTTTAAGTCAGGGGAGCCTGTAATCCTTGAAAGCTTTAACAATCCCACGTATGGGACATGTCCACCTGCATTGTACGATGATATCTTAGTATGGGTGTGCCCGTCGCCGGAGGACGCGGGCAAAAGCATTATCAAAAAGCTGGACCTTAAAGAGGCATTGACGATAGGGGCAGCTACGGCACAGGATTCTGTCATCCAGCCAAGCGGGGATGGGCCCGTAGCTCAGCCTGACGATATCTCCGCAAACGATACATTGCAGCAAGGAGAGACAGCTATTGAAGTCGAGATCGTTGACGTTGGGGGCGAGGGTGAACTGAGACAAGGAGAGAACCAGGATGATGAGATTTACGAGCAGGTAGAGGCCGAAGTGGTGGAGCCACAGATCATAGACCCTCAAGGGTTTGCTATTTATCCTCAGACCAACGGCCAGGTAATTGCCTGGTTGGATAACCTTAATCCTTCAGATGCGAGGTTGCTGATGACCAGAGACGATGGCAAGACCATACAGGTGGTTGCACAGGGCGTTGGAAGGCTATTTGGAGTAGGGGACAAATTTATAGTCTATACCCAGAATGATTCTATAATGCTATATTTTTGGGAAATAGATTGCTATGCGCGGCTTACCAAACCCGATGAAAAGGGGATGCTGTCCAAAGCTTGCGTGGCGGGCAATGTGGTGGTATGGTATGATATAACCGATGCATCCCAAAGAAAAGATAAAGTAAGAATCAGCATCATTGAACAACCGGATATATAAAAAGTACAAATGGAGGGGTTATGGCTAAACCGAGGAAGGTATTTGTATGTCAGGAATGCGGGTATGAGTCCCCCAAGTGGATGGGCAGGTGCCCTTCCTGCCAGCAGTGGAATACGTTTGTGGAAGAGATACAGTTCAGAAGCCATGATGCTACTGAGCTAGATGTGATGTTGCATTCCAGGCCTGAAGCTCTTAAGGAAATAAGCCTGCAGGATGAGGAAAGATATACCACTGACCTTGAAGAGCTGGACCATGTGCTGGGTGGAGGGATCGTAAAAGGCTCTTTGATATTGATAGGCGGTGATCCAGGGATTGGAAAATCGACCTTGCTGCTTCAGGTGTGTAACTCTTTGGCTGATAGGCATGGAACAGTGCTCTACGTTTCGGGCGAGGAATCCGTCAAGCAGGTAAAGATGAGAGCCAACCGCCTCAATATATCGGCCGGCAGGCTATATCTGGTCTCAGAGACCAACATGGACGTGATACTCTCCCATGTTGAGACGCTGAGGCCGGAATTTTTGGTCATAGACTCAATTCAAACGGTGTTTCTGCCGCAACTGTCATCCGCTCCCGGCAGCGTAACGCAGGTTCGCGAAGCTACGGGAGTGCTCATGAAGCTGGCCAAGAACGAAGGGATTACCGTATTTGTAGTGGGGCATGTGACAAAGGAAGGGGCAATTGCAGGGCCAAGGGTTTTGGAACATATGGTGGATGTCGTTCTCTATTTTGAAGGGGATAGGCACCACAGCTATAGGATACTGCGTGGAGTGAAAAACAGGTTTGGTTCTACCAATGAGATAGGCGTTTTTGAGATGAGGGACAGGGGACTTGTCCAAATACATAACCCTTCTGAAATTTTGCTTTCCGAGCGAACCCAAGGGGTGCCTGGGTCAGTAGTGCTGTGCAGCATGGAGGGAACCAGGCCGGTGTTGGTGGAAGTGCAGGCCCTGGTCAGCACCACCGCTTTTGGCATGGCGCGCCGCATGTCCACCGGCATCGATTATAATCGCGTCATCCTGCTCATGGCGGTTCTTGAGAAAAGGGTTGGAATGCAGCTGTATGACCAGGATGCCTATGTCAACGTGGTAGGAGGACTCAAAATAGATGAGCCGGCCGCTGATTTGGCTGTGGTTACCGCCATTGCTTCCAGCTTCAGGAATATTCCGGTAAGCCCCGAGATGGTGGTGATGGGGGAAGTGGGGCTGACGGGCGAGGTCAGAGGGATAAGCCATATCGACAAGAGGATCAACGAAAGCTTGAGGCTGGGTTTCAAGCAGTGCGTCATACCCCGCGATAATTTGAAAGGCCTTGTCATTCCAAAGGGCATGGAGGTAATGGGCGTTGGGACCATATCCGAGGCCCTAGAGGTGATTTTGGGGCTCTAAATCGGGAAAAGTTTTATGCTTTAAGCTGCAATGCCATGGGTATAGCCTTTCGATTGGCTGCCATTAGACATTTCATTGGTGAATTCCATTTTTGCCTTCGTTTTATTTCCATTTCGTTATTTCTACCTTATTATCCCTACATTTCTGCGAAAAAATGTCGCCGTTACACCTTTTAGTAAATATTCAGTATAAAGATTACAGCGCTAAAGGAACAAGATTTTATGGCTCAATTATATAAGCCATAGTAAGTTCCTTGTATGCTTGGTGATCGCAAAATTTTTGTTTTTGCTGATATTGACAAGCTCGTTTCCTATGTGTTAGAATGTTACTTTTATTGACAGTATCAGAAACTTGTGGTATAATAAAGAAAATATTGTACCAAAAGGGAGGCTTTTTTATGGTTTTTCAGGTGGGGGATAAGGTGGTTTATCCGATGCACGGTGCCGGCATCGTGAAGAGCATAGAAGAGAGGGAGATACTGGGCGAGAAGCAGGAATATTATGTGCTATATTTCCCTATAATGAAGATAACGGTAATGATCCCCACCAAGAATGTTGAACAAATGGGTTTGAGGCAGGTTATATCCAGAGATGAAGTCGATAAGGTGATGGATGTTTTGAACGGGGAACAGACCAACATGCCTACCAACTGGAATAAGCGGTACAGATTAAATATGGATAAGATAAAAAGTGGGGATATATATGAGATTGCCGATGTGGTGAGAAATTTGACTTTAAGGGATAGGGAGAAGGGCTTGTCTGCTGCTGAACGGAAGATGCTCAGCAGTGCCAGGCAGTTCCTCATCAGCGAGCTGATGCTGTCCATAGATGGAAGCGAAGATGAGGTTGCAGCGCTGGTTGATAGGGTCATTTTGGAAAGACAGGCCGAGTGAGATCCCTGGGCAAGGGTATGATAAGCTGTGCTTGACCTTATAAAATTTGGTAGAGTGTCAATAATAATAAAAGGGGACTTGGGCTTGGGATTGGCTTTGGAGAGGAGAAATATGGAGTCTTTGGAGGATGGCATGACCGAAAAAGAGGAGGTGAAGATGTGCTGGTAAAGGCTTTTAGAGGAGCGTTGACGGTATGTGGCGCCGTCATGGGTATCGGGGCGGCGTGGTGGATTACCAATTTGCTCAACAGCCAGGGGATAACGTTTGTGCCAATGTATCAGGATGCTATTGTTTATTTGCTTTGCTGCTTAACATTTGCAATTATTGTTTTCGTTTTTTCCAACAAGCTCATATCTTTAACGGTTAGATTTACAAAAGCGATAGAAAAAAAGCTACAGGAGATGCCTTTAACCGATGTGATATTGGGTGCTGGCGGGCTGATCGTTGGGTTATTCATAGCTTATCTCATCAGTTTCCCATTAAATCAAATTGCTCTGCCGGGAGTTTCAATATTTCTGACGGTGGTTATTTACATACTGCTGGGGTATCTGGGGATAAGCGTTGCCATAAAGAGAAGGGATGAACTTAGCTGGCTTTGTCCCCATAAAAAGGCGTCAAAGGATAAGGACATGTTCGACGGCTATCGCGCTCAACCCAAAATTTTGGATACCAGCGTAATAATCGACGGAAGAATATTCGATATATGTAAAACCGGATTTATAGAAGGTCCGCTGATTATTCCCAGCTTTGTGCTGGAGGAATTAAGGCATATAGCCGATTCTTCTGATGCCCTAAAGCGTAACCGCGGACGGCGTGGCCTCGACATACTGAACCGTATCCAAAAAGAGCTGAATATTCCGGTGAAGATTTATGAAAAGGACTTTGATGATTCGGTTGAAGTGGATACCAGGCTGCTTAAAGTGGCCAGGCTTCTGAACGGCAAGATCATTACCAACGACTATAACTTGAACAAAGTGGCAGAGTTTCAAGGAGTGGCGGTGCTTAACATCAATGAGCTGGCAAATGCCATGAAGCCCATAGTTCTTCCCGGCGAAGAGATGGTGGTACAGGTTGTCAAGGACGGCAAGGAAGTAGGTCAGGGCGTCGCCTATTTGGACGATGGTACGATGATTGTGGTGGACGGAGGCAAGAAACACGTGGGTGAGACCATAGGAGTACTGGTCACCAGCGTGCTCCAGACGGCAGCAGGAAGGATGATATTTGCCAAACCTAAACCGGTAGATAAGGTAAGCTGAAGGGTTGACCAAAGGTAGGATGAGAATTCATTATCAAGCAACGGATTGTATTCCGTTGCTTTTTTTTGTATACTGTAGTAGGCATAGAAAGCTGTCCAGCTTTTGCTGTACCCTTACGGGGCTTATCCATCTACAGGTAAGGTTAGTAGCTTGTGTATTGATTGAATGTCAGTTTAGCAGCCCGTTGTATATAGCAGGGGGTGGAATAGATATAAAAACATGAAGGGGAGAAATTATGCTATTGTAGTTGCAGCTGGACAGGGCAAGCGAATGGGCACCGATGTTAGCAAGCAGTATTTGCTGCTGGATGACAAGCCAGTGGTTGTACATGCGCTTCGGGCGTTTGATGAGCAGCCAGCGATTGAGGCCATTGTACTTGTGGTGGCGCCTTCTGACGTTAAGCGCGTTAAAGATAGCATAGTATCGGAATATGAGTTTAAAAAGCCTGTACTGGTGGTGGAAGGCGGACAGGAACGCCAGCAGTCGGTGTATAACGGCCTTAAAGCTCTTGGGGAGCTCGGAGATGTTGATATAGTGGTCATCCATGACGGGGTCAGGCCATTTGTGACGGAGCAGATGATACAGGACAGCATTTTAGCGGCTGATAGATATGGGGCTGCTGTGGTGGGAGTTCCCGTCAAGGATACCATAAAAAAGGTAGATGATGAGCAATTTGTAATATGTACCCCTCAGAGGAGCCAGCTATGGCTTGTGCAGACGCCCCAGGCTTTTAAGTATCGCCTCATATGGGAGGCTCATGAGAAGGCCGTGCAGGATGGCTTCTGTGGAACTGACGATGCCGTGCTGGTAGAACGGCTGGGCCATCCGGTTAAAATGGTGATGGGCAGCTATTGCAACATAAAGATTACCACGAGGGAGGATTTGATTTTGGCACGGGAATTTATGGCCGGAGGGTTGGTATATGAGGATAGGCATGGGTTATGATGTGCATCCGCTGGTGGAAGGCAGGGATTTGATCCTGGGGGGAGTTTCTATTCCCTTTGAAAAAGGACTTAAGGGACATTCAGATGCTGATGTCTTGGCTCATGCTATAATGGATGCCTTGCTCGGTGCTGCGGCGATGGGAGACATAGGCAAGCTGTTTCCAGATACTGATGAAAGATACAGGGGGATATGCAGCCTGGTATTGCTGCGCTTGGTGGGCCAGCTCATAGCGCAGATGTCGTACCGCATAGAGAACATCGATTCCATAGTGGTAGTACAAAGGCCTAAAATAGCGCCATATATTGAACAGATGAGGGAAAATATAGCGCGGGAGCTCAACATTGAATTTGACAGGGTAAGTGTTAAAGCCACTACCACAGAAGGGTTGGGTTTTATAGGCGCCGGGGAGGGCATAGCTGCCTATGCTGTGGCCCTACTGGCTTAAATCCTGCTTAAGTTGAAACCTGTATTATTTTGCTTTTTGCTCGTAATAATATTTTTAAAAAGTGAAGAAAGATTTGTTTGGGCGCTAAAATGGCTACAGTTTGAACGTGCAGGGCAATACGCGTTGTGCTTTAATGGTGTCCAGGCAAGATCTTAAATACCCAGGGGAGGGTTTGATATGAAAAGGTGGATAACGGCTTGCTTATGTGCAGTAGCGTTGTTGATGGGGCAGCTTGGTAGTGTACAGGCTCAGGTGGAGGAAGTGGTAAGCCTTGGTGCCGATTTAAACGAAAAACAGCAACAACAGATGCTAGAACTGTTTGGAGTGAAGGCTGATGAGGTGAAAATAATAAAGGTTACCAACCAGGAGGAGAGGGATTATCTAGAGGGGCTTGTTTCAGAGGATAAGATAGGAACCAGGGCTATATCCTGTGCCTATGTTAAACCTTTATCCGAAGGGGAAGGCTTGGTGGTTGAGACCTACAACATAAGCTGGGTTACAAAAGAGATGTACGCCAATGCTATGGCCACGGCCGGCATAGAAAACGCACGGGTAGTGGCTGCAGCTCCGTTTAGTGTGTCGGGAACTGCAGCGCTAACCGGCATAATGAAGGCTTTTGAAGAGGTATCGGGCAAGGAGCTGGATGAGGAGGCCAAGAAGGTTGCAAATGAGGAGCTGGTAACTACCGGCGAGCTGGGCGAGGACATAGGGAAGGACGAGGCTGCGGCCCTTATAAAGGAAATAAAGGAAAAAATAATTCGAGAGAAGATCAAGGACCCAGAGGACATCAGAAGGATCATATTGCAGATTGCTAAGGAGCTCAATATAGAGCTTACGGAGGAACAGATCAATAGGATTATTGAACTGATGGAAAAGATAAGCAAGCTGGATTTGGATATAAACAAGATAACCTCCCAGCTAGAGAACATCACGCGGCGTTTGGATGACATAAGGAAGACGGTGGAGGAGAATAAGGGAGTACTTCAGCGTATATGGGAGGCCATAAAGAGCTTTATAAGCTGGCTTCAAAATCTCATCGGCAGGTTTAGCGCATAACCGGTATGCAAGTAGGTTTACGGAAAATGTCTACCTGCGCGCTCATTGACTTGTTGATGAGAAATGTAATATAATGAATTATCCCTAGATAGTTTTAACTGGATGAAGTGGGGTTATAAATAAAAAGGATAAAGGCGATGAACGGGAAAAGTAGGCATGTCAAATCCACAGAGAGGGGCAATGGCTACGCTGAGAGTTGCCCTGGATACAGGACGTGCTGAAGGTGCGCCCTGGAGCTGTATCTCCGAAAGGCTGATAGCTGAGTAGGGGATATCGTCCATGCCACGTTACGGCTATAAAGGTGGGGTATTGCTCTAAAGAGCATGCCCAATCAGGGTGGAACCGCGGAAGCCTTCGTCTCTGAGTCTAGGGATGAAGGCTTTTATTTTAACGGCTAAAAATTTTGCAGAAGGGGGAGGTTCATGTTTGATCGAATTCGCAAGGATATCCAGGCTGTACTTGAAAGGGATCCTGCCGCCAGAAATGCTCTGGAGGTCATATTGTGCTATCCGGGGTTTCATGCTATCCTATTGCATAGAATAGCTCATTGGTTTTATGGCAAGGGATTTAAGCTTATAGCGCGGCTCATTTCGCAGTTTAACAGATTTATCACCGGCATAGAAATACATCCCGCCGCTAAAATTGGTGAAGGGCTGTTTATAGACCACGGCATGGGCGTGGTGATTGGGGAAACCGCCGAAATAGGGAATAACGTCACCATATATCAAGGAGCCACGCTAGGGGGGACTGGCAAGGAGACCGGAAAACGCCATCCTACCATAGGGAACAACGTGGTGATAAGCGCGGGCGCCAAAGTTTTAGGGCCTTTCAAGGTAGGAGATAATTCAAAGATAGGAGCCAATGCTGTGGTTTTAAGCGAAGTGCCGCCCAATTGCACGGTGGTAGGCGTGCCGGGGAAGATAGTGAAAAAGGACAACAAGCGAGTGGCATCGGCCAGGGATGAGATTGACCTGGATCAGGTACGCCTTCCTGACCCCGTGGCTGAGCAGATTAAAGAGATATTGGATAGAATCAGCGCCTTAGAAAAGAAGGTAGAGGAATTGGAGGGCAGGTGGAAAGATGAGACTGTATAATACGCTTACGAAGAGAAAAGAGGAATTCGTTCCTTTGCGTGAAGGAGAAGTGCGCATGTATTCCTGCGGGCCAACGGTGTATGACTATTTCCACATAGGCAACGCTCGTCCCTTTATCATATTTGATACTTTGAGAAGATACCTGGAGTATAAGGGCTATAAGGTAATTTTTGTTCAAAACTTTACCGATATAGACGACAAGATGATCAAGCGGGCCAATGAAGAGGGCATTACCGTAAAGGAGCTGGGAGATCGTTTTATCAATGAATACTTTAAAGATGCCGATGCTTTAGGCATAAAGAGGGCAACCTTCCATCCCAGGGCTACCCAGCATATCGGCGATATGATTGCTCTGATCAAGAAGTTAATTGAAAAGGGTGTGGCCTATGAGGTAAATGGCAACGTATATTTCGATACCTCAGCTTTTCCGGAATACGGTAAGCTATCGGGGCAAAAGCTGGAGGAGCTGGAAGCCGGTGCCCGCGTGGAAGTAGAAGAGGGCAAGAGGAACCCCATGGACTTTGCCCTGTGGAAGGCTCAAAAGCCGGGCGAGCCGGCATGGGATAGCCCGTGGGGCAAGGGAAGGCCGGGCTGGCATATAGAGTGCTCGGTGATGGCCATGAAGTACTTGGGGGATACCATTGACATACATGCTGGAGGCCAGGACCTGATATTTCCTCATCACGAAAATGAGATCGCTCAGAGCGAGGCGGTTACTGGCAAGCCCTTTGCAAGGTACTGGCTGCACAACGGATATATCAATGTAAATAACCAGAAAATGTCCAAGTCGCTGGGCAACTTCTTCACTGTTCGTGATATACTCAAGCAGTTTGATCCGGAAGTGGTGCGATTCT
>PKRC01000017.1 GCA_017577715.1 Clostridia bacterium | reverse complement strand
ATATAGCAGTACGTATGGGCCACAGTACCTGGCCATTCTTGACGCCCAACTGCTGTATCAGTTCCATCAATGCCCTGTGGATCTCTTCTTCGTTCCAGTTATCGAGCTTTTCCAGTACCTCATAGCTCTTCTTAAGGTGCTCCAGAGAATTTTCCAGATTGGTCTTCATCTTCTTGTGTACAAACATCTGGACGTCGTAATCCGGAAGCTCATCTATAAAATCGACGCTCTCTATTATGTCGTTTAAAATTTCTATACGGGTCTGTAGCAAACGGCTTAACTTCATCAAATCGATGTCCTGCCTCTTTATTGCTTTTTTGTAGTAAGGCATGGCCAGCTGGCAAAATTCCTCCAGGCTCTTCTTCCTTATATATTCTCCATTCATCCAGCGCAGCTTATTTACGTCAAAGATAGCCGGGGATTTATTGAGCCCTTTTATGGAGAAATGTTCCTTAAGCTCTTCTAGGGTGAAAAATTCCCTATCATTTCCTGGGCTCCATCCCAATAATGCAATGTAGTTTATTATGGCCTCTACTAGATACCCCTTGTTGTAGAAGTCTTCAAAAGAGGCATCCCCTTCACGCTTGCTGAGCTTCTTACCGGCTTCCTTCATTACAGGGGGTAAATGGATATAGGTTGGAATATTCCATCCAAACGCCTGATAAAGAAGATTATATTTAGGAGTAGAGGAAAGGTATTCGCTTCCTCTAACCACATGGGTTATTCTCATCAAGCTGTCATCTACTACATTGGCAAAATTGTATGTCGGCATGCCGTCCGATTTGATAAGCACTCCTTCATCCAAAGTGGAGTTTTCCACCGTTATGGTGCCAAACACCTCATCATGAAATGAGGTGGTACCTGTTGATGGTATCCTCTGCCTTATGACATATTTTTCTCCGTTTCTAATCCTCTGCTCCACTTCTTCCTTGCTGAGATTCTTACAGTGGCCATCGTATTTAAAGGGAATCCCCCTCTTTTGGCACTCCTCTCTTAGGGCTTCCAACCTCTCTTTGGGACAGAAACAGTAATATGCTCCCCCTCTCTCTATCAACTCTTTTGCATATTGCTGATAGATCTCCTTACGCTGGCTTTGTATATAAGGGCCGTAAGGTCCACCGATATCAGGCCCTTCATCATAATCAAGCCCTACAATCTTCAGGGTCTTATATATCACATCTATTGCTCCTTCTACATATCTCTCCTGGTCCGTATCCTCAATGCGCAATATAAACTTTCCTCCTTGACTCTTAGCAATCAGGTAGGCATAAAGCGCCGTTCTCAAGTTACCGATATGCATATAACCCGTAGGGCTCGGAGCAAACCGCGTCCTGACTTCACTCATTGGCTTTATGGCGTTAAATCCCAAAATGATTTAAAATGGGAAAACGCCTTTTCCTCCTTTCGCTTTTAATCCCTAAATTAATATTCCCAATAGTCTTTATAATTTACAAAGCCTTCCGCCCTGCTTCAGGGAGAAAGGCCATTCTTAACCACTTCATTTTCAAGTGTAGTATAATACTATTACAGAAAATCTGTCAAGTCGATTATTACCCTAAGGCAACAAATTGTCGATGCTTATTGTTATTCAGCACAGCTGTGTGGTATTATAGACTATAAAGAAAAAATTAAGAAAGAGGAGTAGTGACCATGTTGGACGTCAAGGACATTATCGCACAAGCAATACATAAACAGCTTCCTGAACTGAACCATGAGCAGATTTACGACATGCTGGAATATCCTCCTAATCCCGAAATGGGTGATATAGCCCTTCCATGCTTTAAACTGAGCAAAATCCTCAGAAAGCCTCCGATGCATATCGCCCAGGAGCTAGCATCAAATATTACAAATATGGAATTTATTGACAGGGTAGAACCGGTATCTGGTTACCTCAATTTTTTCTTCAATAAACCTCTGTTTATAGAGCAGACCTTAAAATGCATATTGGAAGAAAGGGAAAGGTATGGTTCCAAACCCATTGGACAGGGTAAGACCATCGTCATAGATTACTCGGCTCCAAATATAGCCAAGCCTTTCCATGTGGGGCATCTTCGCTCCACTGTGATCGGCAATTCCTTGCGCAAAATATTCGAATTCATGGGATACAGATGCATCGGCGTAAATCACCTGGGTGACTGGGGAACCCAATTTGGCAAACTCATAGTAGCATACAAGCTATGGGGCAATAAAGAAGAAGTCGAAGCCCATGGCATAAAAGAGCTTTTGCGCCTGTACGTAAAATTCCATGAGGAAGCCGAAAAGGATCCAAAGCTGGAAGATGAAGCAAGAAATTGGTTTGCCCGCATGGAAAAAGGAGACAGCGAGGCTTTAAAGCTGTGGCAATGGTTTAAAGATATAAGCCTCAAAGAATTTCAAAAGGTATATGACCTTCTGGACGTACATTTTGATTCGTATGCCGGTGAAAGTTTCTATAACGATAAGATAGATGCCGTAATCGAAGAGCTGAAACAAAAGAACTTGCTCAAGGAAAGCGAAGGTGCCTTGATAGTAGACCTAGAAGAATATGGTATGCCTCCCTGTATGATACTAAAAAAAGATGGCAGCAGCCTGTATGCCACTCGCGATATAGCAGCCGCCATATACCGCAAAAAGGAGTATAATTTTCATAAATGCATATACGTGACGGGTGCGGCCCAAAGCCTCCATTTTCAGCAATGGTTCAAGGTCATAGAGCTAATGGGGTATGAATGGGCAAAGGACCTCATACACGTTCCCTTTGGCCTTGTGAGCCTGGGAGGAGAAAAGCTGTCCACCCGCAAAGGTAAGGTGGTGCTGCTAGAAGATATACTATCCGAGGCCATCAAGAAAACCCTGGAAATAATCGAGAGCAAGAATCCTGACATGGAGAACAAGGAAGAAGTAGCTCGATACGTGGGAGTAGGCGCTGTTATATTCAGCGACCTTTACAGCAATCGAATTAAAGATGTGTCCTTCTCCTGGGATGAAGTGCTAAATTTCGACGGAGAAACCGGGCCGTATGTACAATACACACACGCAAGGTGTTGCAGCGTGCTTAGAAAGGCTCCTGAAGGTGACGGCAGTTTTAATCCCGGCATGCTTAAGACCAAAGAAGAGTACCAGGTGTGTAAAACGCTGTATCAGTTCCCCGAAAAAGTCATGATAGCTTTAAATCAGCTTGAACCCTCCGTCATAACGCGTTATCTGGTGAACTTGGCCCAAGACTTTAATCGTTTCTATCATGAACACCCCATTCTGGTAGAGGACCAACAGTTGAGAAGTGCAAGGCTAGCTCTGGTGGAAGCCACGCGGATCACGCTAGCCAATGGGCTTAGGCTTATAGGGCTTAAACCGCTTGAAAGGGTGTAGGAGGTAACATTAATGAAAAGAATAGTGCTGACAGGTGGGGGCACGGCAGGACACGTGACCCCCAATATAGCGCTCATATCAGAGCTTAAGCACGATGGCTGGGAAATCCATTATATAGGCACAAAAACCGGCATAGAGTACAATCTCATATCAAAGCAAAGCGGGGTAATATACCATGCTGTGCAGTCGGGCAAGTTGAGGCGATATCTAGATGTCAAAAATTTCACCGACCCCTTTAAGGTAGCCTACGGAATAGGCCAGTCGGTGCATATAATACAAAAGATAAAGCCCAATGTCATCTTTTCAAAGGGGGGATTTGTCTCTGTCCCGGTTGTAATTGGTGGATGGATAAACCGAGTGCCGGTCATATTACACGAATCAGATATCACTCCCGGTCTGGCAAACAGGATAGCTGCTTCCTTTGCACAGGTCATATGCACCACATTCCCCGAAACCGTCGCCCAATTTAAAGGCAACAAAGCCATATACACCGGCACTCCTATACGCAAAGAACTGTTTCAGGGCAACCCTGAAATCGGCAGAAAACTTTGTGGCTTTGCGCAAGAAAAGCCGGTAATAATGGTAATGGGCGGAAGTTCGGGGGCTGTGGCCATAAATGACTGCTTGCGCAAGATAGTCAAAAAGTTGCTTACCCGCTTTCAAGTAGTACATATATGCGGCAGGGGCAATATAGACCCAAACTACGCCAATATTCCCGGCTACGTCCAATTTGAATACTTGGATAAGGAGTTACCCCACATCATGGCTTTGGCGGATATAGTGATATCCAGGGCAGGTTCCAATTCCATCCATGAATTTCTGGCCCTTAAAAAGCCCTGCCTCTTAATTCCTTTACCCCTTAATGTCAGCCGTGGGGATCAGATCTTAAACGCCAGATCCTTCGAAAAGAAGGGTTACAGCAAGGTGCTCCTGCAAGAGGACATGACAGAAGATACATTGTATCTCTCAATCTTGGACCTTTATAACAAGAGGCATCAGTACATCAACGCCATGTCTGCTCACGACCATACCTCCGGTACAAGAAACGTCCTGGAGATAATCAACAGATATGCATAATTTGCATACAAACGGCAAAACAAAAGAGCTCCTTATTAATTTCAATCGAGGAGCTCTTAATTTTTCTCAGATGCACAGCTTGACAGCGTATTTATTTGCCTGCTGCGATCCTTATGGCCGCCTGGTGTTCTGGATCTACCCTGTTTGTACCATGGGTCCGGCTGCCGTAAAAGTGTATACAAAAATGTCCCGCGAAATTATTATTAGCTATGGTAGATCCTCCATGGGGCATACCATTCATGGAAGCCGCCATCTTCTTCCCATTCACCTGCACTATTATGGGCTCGCGGGCCCAACTAAAGCTACCTCCGTATATGCGTTTAATAACGGCGGTATCTGCAGCTGTTAACGGCTCACAGTCAGCATGGTTGGTTCCACCACGGCGCTTTACATAAAAAGTCAGTCCTGTTTTTACATGAGTAACTTTAGCTATGGAACCCCTGGTAAAAATCTTATCGGCTCCGCCAAACCAAGGCGTCATCTCCACCCCATCCCTTGAAATAGGCGTAAGATCCGAGGGCCTTGTATAATTTCGGTTAGATGTACTGCTTACAGGCTTGCTTTTCGTCCCTACCAGCTCTATTTGATCCACCGGTTGTTTTAATACGGTTTCGCCTATCTTCTCACGGGATACCTCTACTCCGTTTTCCCTTGTTATATAGACTTCTATCTGTTTCTGCCCCTTCTGGCCTTTCTGCTCTATCTTTTTCTGGCCTTTATACAGGCTGGAGGTATTTTTGACGACGGTATTGAACGGTATCTCCTCGGTATATGTCACCTTTTCATGGGTCACCACTGTCACAAGGCTTTTGAGAGCTTGCAGCTTGAGCTTTTGCCCTGGCCTTATCATTTCAGACTTCAAACCCGGATTGGCTGCTTGAATATCGGCTACTCTCATGTCATGGTTCCGTGCAATATCCCACAGCGTATCCCCTTCTTTTACTTCATATTCCTGAACCTCTGCTGTACCTGTAGTGACTATCTTAAAAGCTTTATCAACGTCCACAACACTGCTATAAAGCACCGTTTGGGGAATAATCTCTACGCTTTCCTTAAATCCTATATCCTCCAATACCGTATTTTCAGATTGTTCCACCGTTAAGCGATAGGAATTCTTAACCCGTTCCAGCACCTCTTCAGCCTCATCATAAGTCTTTAGAAAACAGACCGGCTGTCCATCCACTGTTATGGCAAATACATCAGTCTTTATCTCCACAACTTGCTGTATATTCCTTGCCAAATCGTATTCACTTGTAAACAGGCCACTATACTTCTCTCTTTCTTTAAAATAAACTTTGGCTCCTATGTATATTTTCTGACCCCCATATTTATCCTTTATGCCTTCTATAACTTCATCGTAGATGCTCAACCCTTTAGCTGCTGATTTTAATACGCCCACTTCCACATCGTTGACGTACATGGCGTAGCCCGTTGTGTTATCATCCACCTCATAGCTATAAGTAAACCCCGTTAAAAATATAAAGCATGCCATCACAAATACAATAACGTTTCTCTTCATTTTGCTTCGCCTTCCACTACACCCTCTTTCCCTCTTTAATCAACTATTAATAATTGTTAAATATTTTTTACAAAAATATTACGAAACCATATTTCTATAGTTCTACACATTTCTTAAAAATCCTTCTTTTTCAATTAAATTTTTTCACAGAATTTTTGATTTATTAAAATCGGATTTTAGGAAAAACTATTCAAAAGAAAGGAGGATAAGCGGGAATGGAGCTTACAAACAAAGAGAAGATATTGCTGGAGGATCAGCTTCAAGCAGAATATATGTGCATCAACAAATACAGAGCATATGCTGCCCAGGCAGTAGATCCGGAGATTAAGCATCTTTTTGATCTGGTAGCAAAACAGGAAGAACAGCACGCAAACACCATTAAAATGTTGCTCCAGCAAGGTGGTTTCAACCCGCCGACCCAGCGATAAAAATATGCAGAAGGGAGGAAAGGCCATGCCTCAAAATCAACTGAGCGAAAGGGAAATGCTTTACGATTCCATTATGACGGAAAAATACATTTCAGATGCGTATAACAACGCCATTATAGAATCGGTTAACCAAAACATAAAACAGGCCTTACAGCACATTCAACAGGAAGAACAGGACCATGCGCAACTATTCTTTGAAGCCATGCACCAGCGCGGCTGGTACCCTGTAGAAGCCGCCCATCCCAGCCAGGCTGCCAAGCAAGATGTAGACCAACAAATTTCAAGCCAAATGCAAAGTAATCTCCATAAACTCGAACAGAAAGTACAAAATCAAGGGTGAAAAACAGTAAAAGGGGTATCAATTCCTGTACCCCTTTTACTAAACCCGTTAACATATCTTTTTTACCCAGCCGAATTTGTCCTCTTCTCTGCCATATTGAATGCCTGTCAACTTATCATACATCAGCTTGGAAAATTCGCCCATCTCGCCATTGTTTATCTGTATGATCCTATCATTCCAATTGAGCTCCCCAACGGGCGATATAACGGCAGCGGTGCCAGTACCAAACACTTCCTCGAGCTTACCCCTTTCGTGGGCTTCAAATACTTCATCTATGGAAATCAGCCTCTCCTCCACTTTATAGCCCATAGACCTGGCCAGGGTGATTACCGAATCACGGGTAATGCCCGGGAGTATGCTGCCGCCTTCCAGCGATGGCGTCACTATTACACCATCTATCTTAAAGAATATATTCATGGTGCCAACTTCCTCCACGTATTTGTGGTGACACGCATCCAGCCACAATACCTGAGTATATCCTTTTTTCTTGGCCTCTTCAGCAGCATAAAGACTAGCAGCATAGTTAGCAGCAGCCTTGGTATATCCTAAACCACCCTTTGCAGCCCGCACGTACTTATCGGTAACATATATTTTCACAGGCTTAAATCCTTCGGCATAGTACGCTCCCACTGGAGAGAGTATGATAAACAGCTTATAAGTGTTTGATGGCCTTACGCCCAAATAGGGATCGGTGGCAATTATAAAAGGCCTGATATAAAGGGCAGTACCTTCTGCCTCGGGAACCCAATCTTTTTCAACCTCCAGCAACGCCTTCAAGCCTTCCCATAACAGCTCTTCGTCCACCTGAGGTATACACAGCCTTTCGGCCGACCGATTTAGGCGAGAAATGTTATCCATGGGGCGGAAGGTGACTATTTCTCCTCTTATATTTCTATATGCCTTCAAGCCTTCAAAAATGGCCTGTCCATAATGAAATACCATAGCAGAAGGCTCAAAGCTTACCGGACCATAGGGTATAATTCTGGGGTCATGCCATCCTTTTTCTACGCTGTAATCCATAACGAACATGTGATCAGTAAATACAGTGCCAAACCTGAGCTCCTCATTTTTGGGCTTAGGCTTTGGATTTTGATTCCTTATAAATTTAATATGGGCCATAAAAACGCCTCCCACTGCTCTAATATAAAGTGCATAAAAATTCATTATTGGTAGATTATATCACTTCTATGGTACCTTTTCCATATGGTAAATTCATTTTTTTGGTTTATCAATCTTCCTCATCTTCAGAACGCTTAACTCTTGCAACAGAAACCACCGATACCCCTTCGTCCAGCTTCATAAGAACAACCCCTTGGGTGTTTCTGCCGCTGCTGACAACCTCTCTGGAATCTATACGTATAACCGCTCCCTCCGAATTGATGATCATGAGGTCTTCATCGGTAACTACCTTTAAAGCCACCATTTTCCCCGTCTTCTTGGTGGTGTTCATGGTTATGATGCCCTTTCCACCACGACCCTGCGCCCTATATTCATCGATAGGCGTCTTCTTCCCATATCCATTTTCGCTTATGGAAAGGACATAGGCTCCTTCTCTTACCAGGTCCATCCCGACGATATAATCTCCTTTCTCCAGCTCCATACCCTTTACCCCCATAGCCGCTCTGCCCATGGGACGTACCTCCGACTCATGGAAGCGAATGGCCATACCGTTATGAGATGCCATTATTATCTCCCTATGACCATCGGTCAGCTGCGCTTGTATCAGCTCATCATCCTCTCGAAGGGTGATGGCCACAAGTCCTCCTTTGCGTATATTTATAAATTCCTCAATGGGGCTTTTCTTGATGTACCCTTTACGGGTGGCCATCACAATATATTTCTTGTCATCCACGTCCCTTACGGGGATTACCGCCTGTATCCTTTCCCCTGGAACTACCTGGATCAGATTTATTATAGGCGTTCCCCGAGCCTGTCTACCAGCCTCCGGTATCTCATAAGCTTTGAGCTCATAAACCTTGCCCAAGCTGGAAAAGAATAACAGCCTGTCATGGGTAGAGGTAACGTATATGTCTTCTACAAAATCGTCTTCCCGGGTTTGAAGAGCGACAATTCCCCGTCCGCCACGGTGCTGGCTCTTATACACGCTAAGAGGTGTTCTCTTCACATACCCATAATGGGTCAAGGTAATTACTACATCTTGTTCCTGAATCAAGTCTTCAACATCTATTTCATCGGACGCCGAAGAAATTACTGTCCTTCGCTCGTCATTATACTTTTCTTTGATTGCCAGCAGCTCCTCTTTTATGATGCCATACACCATGGATTCATTGGCCAAAACTTCCTGCAGGTATTTTATGGTGTTTTGGAGCTCTGCGTATTCCTGCTGGACCTTCTCCCGCTCCAATCCAGTGAGCCTTTGCAGGCGCATATCAAGTATGGCTTGAGCTTGCTTTTCGGTCAACGAGAAATTCTTCATCAATCCCTCTTTTGCAATCTGAACGGTTCTGGAACTGCGAATCAATGAAATCACCGCATCTATATGATCCAACGCAATAAGCAAGCCTTCCAGTATATGCGCCCTTGCCTGTGCCTTATCAAGGTCATAACGGGTACGACGGGTTATAACCTCTTTTTGATGAAGAATATAATGGGTCAGCATTTCCTTGAGGTTCATGATTTTGGGCTGCCCATCCACCAAAGCCAGCATGATGACCCCAAATGTCTCCTGCATCTGGGTATGCTTGTACAGGTAATTCAAGACCACATTGGGATTGGTATCCTTCTTAAGCTCAATCACTATCCGCATGCCAGATTTATCCGATTCATCCCTTATATCCGATATGCCCTCTATGCTCTTATTCCGTACTAGTTCAGCAATCCTTTCGATCAATTTTGCCTTATTCACCTGATAAGGTATTTCTGTAACCACTATCCGGGATCTGCCATTTTCCATCTCTTCAATCTCGGCTTTTGCCCTGGTCTTTATGCGCCCTTTCCCAGTAAAATAGGCCTCCCGTATGCCCTCTTTCCCAAGAATTATACCGCCGGTGGGAAAGTCAGGCCCCTTTATATATTTCATCAGCTGTTCTACCGTAATGTCAGGATTATCGATGAGGGCAATGGTACCGTCTATCACTTCCCCCAAATTATGGGGAGGAATGTTGGTAGCCATTCCTACTGCAATACCTGACGAACCGTTTACCAGCAGATTGGGAAATTTTGAAGGAAGCACGGTGGGTTCCTTCAAAGTCTCATCAAAGTTGGGCATGAAATCTACCGTATCTTTTTCTATATCGGCCATGAGCTCCATGGCAATCTTAGACAGCCTTGCTTCGGTATAACGCATGGCAGCCGGCGCATCACCATCTACAGAACCGAAATTGCCATGGCCATCCACAAGAGGGTATCTTATGGAAAAATCCTGGGCCATGCGCACCATTGCATCATAAACCGCTGCGTCTCCGTGGGGATGATATTTACCCAACACATCGCCAACGATTCTGGCAGATTTCCTATACGGCTTATCGGGAGTGATGCCAAGCTCAAACATGGAATAGAGTATCCGCCTGTGAACAGGCTTTAAGCCATCCCTGACATCCGGAAGCGCGCGGCTCACTATAACGCTCATGGCATAATCGATGAAGGAGCGCTTTACCTCATCTTCTATATTTACCTCTATCACTTTCTGGTTTGTGAAATCCATGGCAAACATTCTCCTTTACTTATAGAGTTTTATATGTCCAGATTTCTTACCAATTTTGCGTTTTTCTCAATAAATTCGCGCCTGGGTTCAACCTTTTCTCCCATGAGTATGGTGAATATCTCATCGGCTGCTATGGCATCCTCCAGCTTAACTTTTAGTATGGTCCTGGTTTCAGGATTCATGGTGGTCTCCCATAGCTGTTCGGGGTTCATTTCACCCAAACCTTTATATCGCTGTATTTCAATGCCATCGCGGCCTATATCGTTTAGCAACTTTTCCAATTCGGCATCGCTATAGACATAGTATTCTTGTTTACCCTTGGCCACCTTGTATAGAGGAGGTTGGGCTATATATACGTGACCGTTTTCTATAAGAGGTCTCATATATCGGTAAAAGAACGTAAGGAGCAATGTGCGTATATGGCTTCCATCAACATCCGCATCGGTCATGCATATGATCCTGTGGTAGCGGAGCTTGCTGATATCAAACTCATTGTCGATGCCCGTACCAAAAGCTGTCACCATGGCCTTTATTTCTTCATTTGCCAGTATCTTATCAAGCCTGGCCTTTTCAACGTTTAAAATCTTACCCCTCAAGGGCAATACTGCCTGAAAACGTCTGTCTCTGCCCTGTTTTGCAGAACCACCTGCTGACTCGCCTTCCACCAAAAATATCTCGCTGAGGGCTGGATCCTTTTCGGTACAATCCGCCAGTTTTCCGGGTAACGAGGTGCTTTCTATAGCGCTCTTTCTCCTCACCAGTTCCCGTGCCTTTCTGGCAGCTTCTCTGGCCCTTGCCGCGCTTATGGCTTTTTCGATTATGGTCTTGGCAATAACTGGGTTCTCCTCCAGAAATACTGTGAGCCCCTCATAGACAATACTATCCACCAGTCCGCGGACCTCAGTATTGCCAAGCTTGGTCTTGGTCTGTCCCTCAAATTGTGGCTCAACCAGCCTCACGTTTATAATAGCGGTCAGACCCTCCCGAGTATCTTCTCCTGTCAAGTTATCGTCGTTTTGCTTTAAGATGTTGTACTTTTTGGCATAATCATTAAGCGCACGGGTCAAAGCCGATTTAAAACCTATAAGGTGAGTACCGCCTTCATGGGTGGCAATGTTATTGGCAAATGAGTATATGTTTTCCATGTACGAATCGTTATACTGGAGGGCCACCTCTACAAATGTAGTATTTTTTTCCCCTGAAATATATATGGGTTCAGGGTGCAAGGTGTTTTTATTTTTGTTCAAATATTTAACAAAGGATGCAATTCCTCCATCGTAATGGAATTCCTTTTTTATGCCCTCGCGTTCATCTTCGAATACAATGCGCAACCCCTTATTCAAAAAAGCCAATTCACGTAAACGATTGGCTATTGTTTCGCCAATAAAATTTATCTCCTCGAATATTTCGGCATCGGGTTTAAAAGTTATGGTGGTACCCGTTTCCTGGGTGTCACCTATTATCTCCAATTCCGAAACG
This sequence comes from Clostridia bacterium, assembly GCA_017577715.1. Taxonomy (GTDB): domain Bacteria; phylum Bacillota; class Clostridia; order Caldicoprobacterales; family Caldicoprobacteraceae; genus Caldicoprobacter. The sequence continues at coordinate 32,453 of PKRC01000017.1, read as the reverse complement.
GTTTTACCTCGCTGATATCGCTGCCTATATATATGGCCATCCCTTTTTATAACTACTTCCAGCCATTCCGAAAGGGCATTTACTACCGAAACGCCCACACCATGGAGTCCACCTGACACCTTATAGCCCTGTCCTCCAAACTTTCCCCCTGCATGGAGAACGGTTAGGGCAACCTCAACCGCCGGCTTACCCATCTGAGGGTGAATCCCCACAGGTATACCTCTACCGTTATCGATGACGGTAACCGACAGGTCTTTATGGATTATCACCTGTATGAAATCGCAGAAGCCCGCCATGGCTTCATCGATGCTGTTATCTACGACCTCATAGATGAGATGGTGAAGGCCCTTGATGCCTGTACTACCAATATACATTCCTGGTCTTCTTCTAACTGCTTCCAACCCTTCTAAAACCTGGATTTGAGTTTCATCATATACGGGCACATTATCTTTCTTATTGTTCTCCATTTTATGCTCCCTCCGTCTCTTTGCTATATAACGCAACGCCGTCTATAAATGAGCTCCTTTTAAGAAGGGTAGAAGAAGAAATGGGCGATAAAAACACAACGCTCTTTTTATCAATTTCGGCCAGTATAAAGGTTTTGGGCTCGTCGTCCGACACCCTTCGTACGAAGCCCTCCTCTTCCGCAATATGCAAAAACTCCCGGTTTATACGGGATGCGTTGATGGTTTGCATATCAAAAATTGCGATTATATTCTTCATGGAAACAACTACGTCTCCTCCAAGATGTAATATCATGACTATTCTTTCCTCCTATACAGCCCAAAATCACGCTTGTAGACCTATTATACCTATTTTTTGCCCAATTTTAAAGCCCTATTTTAAATTATCGTCCGTTTTACTCGTAAATTTATCTTTTTATCACTTTTCCTCCCTCTATCTCGTAAATATGAAATTTCTCTAACTCTAGCGGTGGTATACTATTAAGGTCTGTGGCTGTAACAAACACTTGAACATCTCCTAGCTCTTCAAACAGCCTTTTAAGTCTCTCCCCATCTAGTTCCGACATAACATCATCCAATAATAGAACGGGGTATTCCCCCGTTTCCCTATACATGAGTTCAACATCTGAAAGCTTAAGCGATAAGGCCACCGTTCGCTGCTGTCCCTGAGATCCAAATATCCTCACATCTACGCCATTTATCTCAAACCCAATATCGTCGCGGTGGCAACCTACTCCTGTACTTCCGCGCTGTACATCCTCAGGCTTGTTCTTCTCCAGGGCTGTAAAAAATTTTTCCCGGATATCTTCAATATCCAAACTGCTAGCTCTAATGGACGGCCTATATTTTATATCCAGCCTTTCAGATCGCGAAGAAATTCGCCAGTGGATCTCCCTGGCTATCTTAGACAGGCTATCTATAAATTCATATCTATGTTTTATTATGAATGCACCTACCTCCGATAGCTGTTCATCAAAGATAGGCAGCATCTTTTTTGCCCCAGGATTTTTGCCAATCTCTTTCAAAAGATTGTTGCGGTGGGCCAGTATCCTGTTGTACTGCTGAAGATTGTAAAAATACTGGGGTTTCATCTGAGATATCTCCATATCCATATACCTGCGCCGCTCGGAAGGGGCTTCTTTTACCAGCTTTAAATCCTCCGGAGAAAACATTATAGCATTGAAATGTCCCATGAGCTGCCCCAGTTTCTGTATCGCCACCCCATTTATCTTTATTTTCTTCTTATCCTTGAGGCTTAAAAAAACCTCTATTGAGTTGTATCCCACCCTTCTCTCAACCAATACCCTTATATAGCAGCTATCCTGTCCCCATCTAATAAGCTCGTTATCCCTGGGTGTCCTGTGAGAACGTCCTGTACAGGTGAGGAATATCGATTCCAATATATTGGTCTTACCCTGTGCATTTTTCCCCACAAACATTATCCTGCTGCTGTCAAATTTTAAACCAATATTGTGGTAATTTCTGTAATTATTCAGGGTCAGTTCCTTTAGATACACCCTCAGTATTTCCTCCCCCGATAATTCGATATATGCCTGCACCTTCAACCTCGACGCAATCGCCAGGATACAGCTTTCTGCCCCTCCTCAATTCCACCTGCCCATTTACGCTAACCATGCCGTTTCTTATCATTTGATTAGCTTCAGAGCCTGTAATGGCTATGTTAGCCCACTTTAAAAACTGGGTGAGCTTTATGTATTGGGTGTGTATCTTAATCTCCCTCATATTTCCATCCCCTAACTGTGCAGCCTAACTGGAAGTACAAGATAACAGTAGGCATCCCCTTCCAGAGGGCGCACTATGCAAGGGCTAACATTGGTGGTAAAATCTAGGCAAATTTCGTCATCCTTCACAACGCGCATTACATCCAGCAAATACCGCGCATTAAAGGCTATTTCGATGTTCTTACCTTCCATAATTATAGGGATCCGCTCGTATATCCTACCTATATCCGAATTGGATGTAATCACCAACTTATCATCCTCGACGTTTAGCTTTATCAGATTATTTTCGAGCTCCCTCGACATCAAAGAAGCTCTTTCAAGTCCTTCTTCCAAAAGCAATTTATCAACCTTCACCCGCGTTTTATACTCCTGAGGTATTATCTGCTTATAATTTACAAACTCACCCTCCAGCAATCTCGATATTATTTGAGTATCTCCCAGGTCAAAATGTACGTGCTTATCCCCCACGTTTATGTATAAATCAAGCTCTTCGTCCTCCAGTATTCTGCTGATTTCATTGAGGGATTTGCCGGGTATGATTATGCTGGTATTTATATCATTTTCAGAAATAGCTTCTCTCCTCAAAGCCAGCCTATACCCATCAAGGCAAACCATTACCATAGAACCGCTTTCGACCTCGAGCAAAGCTCCTGTTAGAATGGGCCTGGTTTCGTCCGTGGCCACGGCAAAGATAGTTTGCTGAATCATTTCCTTGAAGACATCCTGCGTCAGCTTTATTTGCTGTTTTTTCTCAACCTGCGGTACTTCGGGATATTCATAAGGTTCCAGCCCTTGCAAGGTGGTAAATATACTATCTTCACAGATTATGTCTAATTGAAACCCTTCGCTAAGCTGTAGCGTTATATCGGCTTCAGGAAATTTCTTTATGACATCCCTAAAGATCTGAGAGGGCATGACGACTGATCCTTCTTCTATGACTTCCGCAGCTAAGCGCGTTTCAATGGTAATGTCGATATCAGTACCTGTTAATTTCACTGTATTTTCTTTTGCTTCTACAAGTATACCCTGTAATACGGGCATAGTGCTGCGGGTTGGGATAGCTCTTTGTACTTTGCTTATGGCATCGGATAAGTCTTTCTGGAAGCATCTGAATTTCATGGCGTACCTCCTAGGTTATAGTTGTTATTTTTAATTAGTTAGGAGTAACAGTAATAACGATTGTGGATATGTGGATTTTGGTGTCGAAATGGATGAAATCCACATATCCACTGTGGATAGCCATGGGGATATTATGCTTGATATAGGCATATCTTGTCCACAGGCTGTGCATATTAGCCTTCTTTAATCTTCTTTTTCAGCTCCTCGATGATTCTTCTGAGCTGGCTGTCCTTTTGCATATCCTCCTGTATTTTCTCGCATGCATGTATAACGGTTGTATGGTCACGTCCTCCAAATTCTTCACCAATTTTGGGCAGCGATTGATCGGTAAGTTCCCTGCATAGGTACATTGCAATCTGTCTGGGGTATGCTATCGGCCGGTTTCTTTTTTTAGACTTAAAGTCGTCCACTTTCAAATGGAAATAATCGGCTACCGTTTGTTGTATCAATGGTATAGTTATTTCCTTGGGCTGCGAAACAGACAGTATATCCTTTAGCGCTTCTTCGGCTATGGATATATCCAGCTTATTGTTGGTGAGGGAAGCATAAGCCATGATCCTAATAAGGGCTCCTTCTAGCTCTCTAATGTTGGATTCAATGCGCTTAGCGATGAATAGGAGTATTTCATCATCGATCTCTATGTTTTCCAGCTCAGCCTTTTTCTTCAAAATGGCCACTCGGGTTTCAAGGTCTGGAGGTTGTATGTCGGCAATTAACCCCCATTCAAACCTGGAGCGCAGCCTGTCTTCCAGCGTAGGAATCTCCTTGGGAGGACGATCGCTGGATATTATGATTTGTTTGTTTGCTTCATGTAGTGCGTTGAAGGTATGGAAAAACTCCTCCTGTGTCCTTTCTTTACCAGCTATGAACTGGATGTCGTCTATTAACAATACGTCGATGGTGCGGTAGCGGTTGCGAAATTCGACGTTTTTATCGTCACGTATTGAGTTTATCAGCTCGTTTGTAAATTTTTCGGATGTAACGTATAATACCTTGGCTTTGGGGTTGCGGGCTAAAATATAGTGCCCTATGGCATGCATGAGATGGGTTTTCCCCAGTCCCACCCCACCATATATGAAAAGGGGGTTGTACGCCTTTGCGGGAGCTTCGGCCACTGCAAGGCATGCAGCATGGGCAAATCTGTTGCTATTGCCCACCACAAAGGTGTCAAAGGTATACTTGGGATTTAATATGCTGTGAGGTTGGGCATTAGCTACGTCTTTACTATTAACGCTTTCCAGGTAAGCTTCTGCCTCGTTTTCTAGAATAAATTTAATGTAAATAGGCTGTCCTGCTACTTCTTTTAGGGATCCAGCTATAGTTTCCATATATCTCGATTGGAGGATATTCTTGGTAAATTCATTGGGCACGCTTAGCACGATTTCATTGCCGTTTAAAAGCAACGGCTGTATAACTTTTATCCACGTATCAAAACTGACATCGGATAGTTGAACTTTCATGTACTGAAGGGCTCTTGTCCACAAATCGTTGACGTTTTTACTCATTCAAAAAACCTCCTAAAGATTTTGGGAAAACTTTCTAACTAATATTTTTGCCAAAATTACCAATAATAATATCGGTCAGTTAAATTTGAACAACGCCGAGAGCATATTATCAACATTATCCACATGGCTGAAATCTCTATTTTTTCGGTATAGCTGTGGAAAATTCAGAAGTTATACACAAAGTTATCCACAGTATGTGTATAACTTTATGGGATTCTTTCCTTATTATATATTCTAAAGTTATCAACAGGCAATACTATAATAGCAGATTATTTGTGGATAATCAACGTTGAGGTGTCTGATTTTCTTGACATGCTGGAGATATTTCGCTTATAATACTATCGTACTCAAGTATTGTAAGGGATATCTGAAAAGCAAAAGGCAATTTAGCAGGAAGGAGGGTTAAAAGAGATGCTGAGGACGTATCAGCCCAATAACCGAAAGCGGAAGAAAGTGCATGGTTTCAGGAAGAGAATGAGCACAAAGAGTGGTCGTCTTATAATCAAAAGGAGGAGGAAGAAGGGCAGAAAGGTTTTGACAGCATAATAAGGCCGCTGGTAAGTGGCCTTTTCTGACATTAAGCGGTAGCTTGCTGGAGGAAAAAGTGAAGAAGATTTATAGGTTGAGGAAGCGAAAAGATTTCAGTTACATTTATAAGAAAGGAAAATCCGTTGCCAATCAGTATCTGGTACTGGTGTACCGTCGAACTGGCTTTTACGTTAGCCGTGTAGGTTTTTCCGTAAGCAAAAAGTTTGGTAAGTCTGTTAAGAGAAACAGAATAAGGCGTCAATTGAGGGAGATATATCGAAAAAGGATTCCGCATGTAAAAGAGGGGTATGACCTTATCTTTGTAGTGCGAAAGAATGCACGAGGTGTGGAGTTTTCCAAGCTTGAAGAGGCAGTGGACGACCTGTTAAAAAGGGCAAAGCTTTTCAAGGAGATGGATTGATTTGATAGCTTTGGTGCTAAAAAAGCTCTTAATAGGAATTATACGTTGCTATCAGCAAGCAATCTCGCCGTTGCTGCCCAATAGTTGTCGTTTTTATCCAACATGCTCTGAATATGTTATCCGAGCAGTGGAAAAGTATGGAGTTTTAAAAGGTTTCTATATGGGAATAAAAAGAGTGTTGAAATGCCATCCGTTTTATCCGGGGGGCTATGATCCGGTAGAGTAGTCAATGGAGGTAATGAATATAATGAATGATCTAATAGCGGGTGTCTTTGTCATTGCAGAGGCGACCAATCCAGGGTTATGGGGTTCATTCGTGAATTTTTTGGCCAATGTACTTCGGCTAATAAATAATATAACCAATAATTACGGTCTTTCTGTAGTGATGTTTACTATATTGATGAGATTGTTGTTGCTGCCTTTGGATTTGAAGTCCAAAGCTTCGACTAAGAAGATGGGCGAGCTGCAGCCTTTGATAGAGGAAATAAATAAGAAGTATAAGTATGATGCCGAGAAGAGGAATAGAAAGATCGCTGAGCTATATCAAAAACATGGAGTAAATCCGCTGGGGGGCTGTCTTCCTTTATTAATACAGATTCCGATAATTTTTGCCATGTTTGCCGCTTTAAGACAGATTTCAAGCATGGAGCTAGGGAGCTTTTTGATTGATGCCATCAAGCATCACGATCCTTCAATAGTGCCTGTTTTAGATGAAGTTATAAAGGCTGTAGAATCTTCGAGCGCTATTAGGCAAAAGATGGTGGATATTATACCTCAATTGTTTATTAGAACCAATTTATCAATTGTTGACAAGATGAAGGAAATTGCTGGGGAAGAAAATGTTTCACTGATTTTAGAGGCCATTAGAAACATAAGCAATGAAGAGATATACAACTTTCTCAATGCGCAGTATGGTTCTTATAGATTTCTCTGGATTAAAAATATATGGATTGCTGATTCTCCTATTGTAAGCATTGTGGGAAGACCTATAGATCTATTTTCAGGTCAGTGGAATGGTCTATTCATACTTCCAGTTCTTGCAGGTGTTACATCTTATTATCAAACAAAGCTGGCAAATGTTTCGACAGCTAACCAACAGACGGGCAGCTTTACTGCAATTTTTCCTATCTTGTCTGTGTGGTTTACCGCCATGTATACGGCGGCATTTGGCGTATACTGGGTGACCAATAACGTGTTTCAAATAGTCCAGCAAATCATATATAATCGAACAAATTCACCTAAAGGGGAAGGTGTAAAATCGTGAAAAGCGTGGAGACCACGGGCAAGACTATTGAAGAAGCCATTTTAATGGCTGTGGCAAAGCTGGGGGTTCAGAGGGATAATCTAGAGATAGAAGTGCTTGAACAGCCTGTGAAGGGTTTATTTGGAATAATAGGCGGTAGAGAGGCGAGGATTCGAGCCACCATTAAGAAGAGCGTAAAGGACGAGATAAAAGAGTTTTTATCCAGGCTTTTGGAGTTGATGGGAATTGAAGCCAGAATTGAAGTGACCGAAGAGGAAGAACAGATAATGGTAAGGCTTAGCGGCCAAAATATGGGATTGGTGATAGGCCGTAGAGGCGAGACTCTGGATGCACTTCAGTACATCACAAATCTGGTGGTAAACAAAGGCAGGAGCGACGCAAAGCGGATTATACTGGACACGGAGAAATATCGCAGCAAAAGAGAGGAGACTTTGAGAAGGTTGGCACAGCGGTTGGCCAATAAGGTGCAGCGGACAAAGAAGAGCATAGTGCTTGAACCCATGAATCCTTATGAGAGGCGCATTATACATTCCGCCCTTCAAAATCATCCTTATGTTACTACGTACAGCGAAGGGGAAGAGCCTTATAGAAAAGTGATTATAAAGCTGAAATGATATTTATATAATGATACTTATATTAAGTATTAACCCAGTAAATGATTACTGGGTTAATATTTATGTTAAAGGGAAAAAATCATGGTAAATCCATCATGTAAGGCAGGAGAAAAAGAGGATGATATGTGATGAACATAGCTTTTGAAGATACTATAGCTGCAATTTCAACGCCTATTGGCGTGGGTGGCATTGGCATAGTGAGGATGAGCGGGAATAAATCCCAGGATATCTTAAAGAGGATGTTTAAAACCAAAAGTGGCAAGCAGCTAGACTATTTTGAGAATCGCCGGTTTTATTATGGGCATATAGTGGATGGCAATGGGCAGATCATCGATGAAGTGCTTGTAGTAGTCATGAAAGCGCCCCATTCCTATACCAAAGAGGACATAGTGGAGATACACTGTCATGGCGGGATTGTTCCTTTAAGGCAGATCCTGAAACTCGCCATTGAATACGGGGCGAGGATGGCAGAGCCGGGAGAGTTCACCAAACGGGCATTTTTGAATGGCAGGATTGACTTGGCCCAAGCTGAAGGTATAATGGAGCTTATATATTCAAAGACGGAATCCCAGGCCAGAGCATCGATATGGCAAATGGAAGGTGCTTTATCTGAAAAAATTCGCAGCATAAGGGGAAAGCTTCTAGATACCATGGCACACATAGAGGTTATCATCGATTATCCGGAAGAAGGTATAGAGGAGGAACCCGTAGAGAATTATTTGTACAGGCTCAACGACGCTCTGAAGGAGATTGACCGCCTGTTGAGTACGGCTGAGCATGGAAAGATAATCAGGCAGGGGATAAAGGTGGTGATTGTCGGCAAACCCAATGTGGGCAAGTCATCGCTTCTCAATGCTCTGCTAAGGGAAAACCGCGCTATCGTTACCGATATACCCGGCACCACCAGGGATGTGATCGAGGAATCCCTCAGCATAAATGGCCTTTTGGTAAGGATTCTCGATACGGCTGGCATAAGGGAGACCACAGACGTGATAGAGGAATTGGGCGTTGAGCGGTCAAGAAAGAGCATTGAAGATGCAGACCTGGTGTTGTGGGTGCTGGATGCCTCAAGGCCATTTGACGATGAGGATAGGAGAATTATGGCTGAGATAGCCGATAAAAAGGTGATTGCCGTCTTAAACAAGACCGATAAACCAATAGTTTTGAATTTAAAGGATATTGAGCTGAATGCCCCAATAATACACACCTCTATGGTCTTAAATAGGGGGATAGAGGATATAGAGAGGTCCATATACGATATCGTTATGGAAGGCAAGGTATGGGCTGATGATGGGGTACTGGTAACCAATTTGCGCCATCAGGAGGCCCTCATAAGGGCAAAGGAACATGTGATAGAGGCTTTGCATGCTTTGGAAAATGGTATACCGCTAGACCTGGTATCCATTGATATACGAAGTGCTTGTGATGCACTGGGTACCATAACGGGAGAAACGGTGACCGAGGATTTGATCGATAAGATATTCTCTGAATTTTGCATAGGGAAATAGGAGTTGGATGTGGCTATGGAGTTTTATGCAGGGGATTATGATGTAATTGTCATAGGAGCTGGTCATGCAGGGTGTGAAGCGGCCCTTGCCGCAGCAAGGTTGGGCTGTAGGACAGCTGTTTTTTCCATAAGCCTGGAAGGCGTAGCCCTTATGGCATGTAATCCCTCTATAGGGGGTACTTCTAAAGGGCATCTGGTGAGGGAGATAGATGCCCTTGGCGGGCAGATGGGCATAAATACCGATAAGACGTTTATTCAGATAAGGATGATAAATACCGGCAAGGGTCCTGCTGTTCATTCCTTGAGGGCTCAGGCCGACAAGAGGAACTATCACATGCAGATGAAACAAACTCTGGAAAGACAGGAAAATCTAGATCTAAAGCAGGGTGAAGTAGTTTCTATAAGGGTTAAGGGAGGAGCCGTTGAAGGCGTTGTTTTGAGCACTGGCGAGTATTATACCTGTCGGGCAGTTGTGGTGGCTACTGGAGTGTATTTAAAATCCCGTGTGATCATTGGCGAGTATTCTGTAAACAGCGGCCCTTCCGGCCTTTTCCCCGCCAATTACCTATCCCAGTGTTTGAAAGACCTAGGGTTTAGATTAAGGAGGTTTAAAACTGGAACCCCTGCCAGAGTCAACCGCAAAACCATAGATTTTTCAAAGATGAAAGAGCAGCCGGGGGATGAAATCATAATTCCCTTCTCGTTCTTGCATGATACCATAAAGAGGGAACAGGTGTCCTGCTGGCTTACCTATACCAATGAACGCACCCACGAGATCATCTTAAAGAATTTGGATCGTTCTCCTCTGTATTCGGGCGTTATAGAGGGCATTGGCCCGCGGTACTGTCCTTCCATAGAAGATAAGGTGGTCAAGTTTAGAGATAAGAAGAGCCATCAGGTATTTATAGAGCCCGAAGGCCTTAATACCCTTGAAATGTATGTGCAGGGCATGTCCACCAGTATGCCCATTGATGTACAGATTGCCATGTACCGTACCGTTGCGGGCCTGGAAAACGTCCAGATTATGCGTCCTGCTTATGCCATAGAGTACGATTGTATTGACCCCACTCAGCTTAAGCTATCGTTGGAGAGCAAGGAAATAAAGGGTTTATTCTTCGCAGGACAGATAAACGGCAGTTCGGGCTATGAGGAGGCTGCAGCTCAAGGGATAATAGCAGGTATAAATGCGGTGCAGTATATAAAGGATGAGCCGCCACTGATTTTAGATCGTTCCCAGGCCTATATAGGGGTTTTGATTGACGATCTTGTCACCAAAGGTACCAATGAGCCATACAGAATGATGACTTCACGGGCCGAGTATCGTCTGCTGCTTAGGCAGGATAACGCTGATTTAAGGCTTACAGAGATAGGGAGAAGAATTGGGCTGGTGGATGATAGAAGGTATGATTTATACATGCGAAAGAGGGAGAAGGTGGAGAAGGAGTTGGCTAGGCTTAAGGAGGTAATTGTCGGCCCTACAGATAAGATGCTGGATTTTCTAAAGAAGAAGGGAAGTTCCCTGATTAAGAGCGGTATTACGTTGTATGACCTGTTAAAAAGGCCTGAAATCCAGTATAGCGATTATGAGGAGTTGGGGCTGGCAAATCCTGACCTGACCAGGCAAGAAAAGGAGCAGGTAGAGATACAGATAAAATATGAGGGGTATATAAAGAAGCAGATACAACAGGCAGAGCAGTTTAGAAAGATGGAGAACAAATTGATACCTGAGGATATAAACTATGACGATATATCAGGTCTTAGAAATGAGGCCAAGCAAAAGCTTAAGGAGATAAGGCCGCGTTCCATAGGGCAGGCTTCCAGGATCTCGGGAGTGTCACCGTCTGATATTTCGGTTTTGATGATCTACATGGAAAAGATGAGGAGGAAAAAGGCCAGTGAAGGACTTTCTCAGTGAGTTGGAGCTTTTGAAGAATGGCCTTTATGAGTTGGGAATAGATATAGATAGCTCAAAGCTTGAGCAGTTTAGGAAGTACCTTTATCTTTTGGTAGAGTATAATAAAAAAGTAAATTTAACCGCCATTACAGAGCCAAGGGAAATTATAATTCAGCACTTTTTGGATTCCATATCAGTATTGACCATAAACATTTTTCAACCCGGAATGCGGATTTTGGATGTGGGATCAGGTGCTGGCTTTCCTGGTATTCCTATAAAGATAGCTTTTCCTCAGCTGGAGGTAATGTTGCTCGATGCATCAAAAAAACGGGTGGCCTTTTTAAATCAAGTGATCAGTTCTCTGAAGCTCGATAAAATAACAGCTGTTCATGGGAGAGCAGAGGAATTGGGGCATTCTCATTATCGTGAGGCTTTTGATGTAGTGGTATCCCGAGCGGTGGCTCCACTTAGGGTGCTGTGCGAATATTGCATTCCTTTTCTGCGTTTGGGAGGATTTTTTTTATCGTATAAAGGGCCGGGAGCGTTGGAAGAGCTGAGAGCCTCCAAAAATGCCATCGATGTTTTGGGGGGTAGCTTTGTTGAGATAAAGAATCTAAATGTCCCATTTTCAGAAAAAACTCACAATATAGTGGTGATACGGAAAGAAGAGAGGACGCCTGACAAATATCCTCGATCGCCCGGAAAACCCCAAAAATCGCCGTTATGATGGCGATTTTTTTGTATCTACCAATAAATATGGTGAAAAATGGAGAAATACAGCAATATAAAGAGAAAATATTAAAAATAATGTAATAATCGAAAATAATAAAAAAAATTAAACGAATAAGAAGGAATTTAAGAATTTATGGCGAATAGTATAAATCGAATGGGGGCGATAGAGGTGTTGAAGGTTATGAGAAAAGGCGTTCCGGAGAGCTATATGATGGTACAACAAATTCCCATCGATAAGGTAAGACCTAATCCCTATCAGCCTAGGAAAGAATTTTCGAAGCAGGGCTTAGAGGAGCTTTCTGAATCTATAAAGCAATATGGAGTGTTACAGCCTATAACAGTGAGAAAGATTGGTTCTGATGGCTATGAGCTGATTGCTGGTGAAAGGCGCCTGCGTGCCTGTCAAATGATAGGGATGAAGTACATACCCGCAATAGTTTTAAACATTAGCGAGAGTGATTCAGCCATTGTGGCCATGATTGAAAATCTTCAGAGGGAGAATTTACATTATTTGGATGAAGCAATGGGATATGCCTGTCTAATACACGATCATGGCTTTACGCAGGAGGAGTTGGCAAGGAAGATAGGGAAAAATCAATCTACCATTGCCAATAAGATGCGCCTACTCAAGCTCCCAGATAATATAAAGAAGATGTTACTTGAACACAATCTAACAGAACGACATGCCAGAGCGTTGCTTAGATTGCCCGATGATGACTTGAAGCTCAAGGTCTTGCAGCAGGTCATAAGTAAGAAATACAACGTAAAAGAAACCGAGATGCTGGTAGAAAAAGTATTGAAAAAGCTGCAGTCCGATAAAGTTAAGGAGATTAAACATAAAAGGGTGAAGAGTGCTTGTAATAAGGATATGAGGATTTTTATAAATACCATTAAAAGAGCCGTTAGCCTGATAAAGGAATATGGGTTAAACCCACAGATGACGCAAATTGATAACGAAGATAGTGTGGAAATAATTGTGAAAATACCTAAGTATTCTTAAAATTATATGATGTGTCATAAAGCCAATTAAATTATTGATATTTTAAATTGGAGATACGGCATGACCATTAAGCAGGTAATGCCGTATTTTGTTTTTGTTGCCCTTTAAATTGATGCTATGTTTTAATATAATATAGGTTAAGGACAGTTCCCTATGGAGGAAAATCAAATGAAGGGGTTGTTATTTCATGTCAAAGGTGATTTCCATTGCTAATCAAAAGGGTGGAGTGGGGAAGACAACGACAAATGTAAATTTAAGCGTCTGCATAGCCGCTCTGGGGAAAAAAGTATTGACCATAGACATAGATCCTCAGGGCAATACCACAAGCGGATTAGGAATTGATAAGAATAACCTAGGCTGTTCTATCTATGACGTGTTAATAAACGGGGTTCATGCTAGGCAGGCTATATTACATACAAAAATAGAAAATTTGGATATCATACCTTCTAACATAGATCTTGCAGGGGCAGAAATAGAAATGGTCCCTATGATTGCAAGAGAGACCATACTCAAGAAGGCCATTGAACCCATCAGAGATGAATATGACTATATCTTCATTGACTGTCCTCCTTCTTTGGGACTTCTTACTATAAATGCTTTAACTGCTTCAGATAAAGTTATGGTGCCCATTCAGTGTGAATACTATGCTCTTGAGGGGTTAAGCCAGCTGATGAGCACCATCAATATCGTAAAAAAGAACTTAAATCCATCTCTGGAGCTTGCAGGTGTTGTATTGACCATGTTTGATGCCAGGACCAATCTTTCAATCCAGGTAGTGGAGGATGTAAAAAAGCATTTTAGGGATAAAGTGTATAGAACTATCATACCGCGAAATGTTAGATTGGGTGAAGCACCGAGTCATGGCGTTCCTATAATTCTATATGACCCAAAATGCGTAGGAGCTGTTGCCTATTGTGAACTGGCTGAAGAGTTTATTGAAAGCGATAGGGAGGCGATTTAGTTGGCAAGAAGGGGATTGGGTAGGGGGTTGGATGCTCTCCTGCAGCCCTATGATGTACAAATAGTTTCCTCCTCTGGTAGGGAAGCTATTCAGGAGATAAAGATCACCGATATTGATCCAAATACTGATCAACCCAGGAAGCGTTTTGATGAACAGAAGATAATGGAGCTTGCCCAGTCTATAAAACAGCATGGTGTCGTTCAACCCATTATAGTAAAGCCCAACAATGGGCGATACGTTATCGTTGTGGGAGAGAGGAGGTGGCGAGCGGCCCGGCTTGCTGGTTTAACCCATATACCGGCCATTGTGCGGGATGTAGAAAGGCGAGAATTGGTTGAATTAGCCTTGATTGAAAACTTGCAGCGCGAGGACCTAAATCCTATAGAGGAGGCCCAGGGTATACGCCAGCTAATAGAGGAGTACGGCCTTACTCAAGAACAAGTGGCCGAAAGGATAGGATGGAGCAGGTCTGCCGTGGCTAATGCCTTACGGCTTCTCTCTTTAAGCGATGAAATAAAGGGATATTTAGAGGACGGTAGGTTGACATCGGGACATGCAAGGGCATTACTGTCCATTGAGGATGAGCAAATGAGATTGATGCTAGCGAGGAGGATAGTAGAAAAGGGGTTAAGCGTAAGAGAGGTAGAACAGATAGTCAGGAATATAAAAGGCCGCACAAAGGAAAGTAAAAATAAAGAAACAGTTATAAAGAAGCCTAGCTATATATTAGAGATTGAAGCCAACCTGGAAGAGCGCTTTGGGACCAGGGTTCAGATTACCCCGGGAAAAAAGAAAGGCGTAATTCAAATTGAATATTACAGCGAAGATGACCTTGAAAGAATAGTTGAAAGGCTGATGTCATAGGAGTGTTTCACGTGAAACACTCCTAAATTGTTTCACGTGAAACATTCAAAAGGGGATTCGTTTAGACGAATCCCCTTATAAAATTGGTAAATATATTTGTTTCAAAAAAGAATTCTCCCATGGAAGAATTTTCTATTAACAAATAAATGATGTCTAGGGGAGCTAAAATCAATATGATCGGTACCAGTGAGAACAGCAAGGATATTAAAAAGAAGCCTCTTAGAACTCCGACTCCAGCGCCCGCAAGACCATTATACTTCTTCAAAACGGGCAAACCTATTACTTCCCTTGTGATGGATATGCCAATCTGACATATTATCCTTATTATTAAAAATAGCGTTATAAAGCATATTATGTTGAGAATTATGTACGCGATGCTATAATTGAAATACTCGCCAACAGTAGTGAGATCGGGCAAAGTTTTATTTAACATGTTATGCAACAACAAGCGATCAAAAGGCGGGGGCAGTTTGGCCCGATTCACTATATCTATTATTTGTTCCTGTGTTAATGATGACACAACGAGAGCTTGTTCCTCAATGGATTTAACTTTGGAAGCACCTTCTGTGTAAAAAATCAAATTTTTTATCAAATCAGGATATCGTTGTATGATAAATTTAGAGAGCGATGGATAGAATGTAAGCGAGACAAGCCAAGAAAAAAGGGAGGATAAAAAGCCCAAACTTGAAACCACAAAACCGTTGTAACCCCCTATCAATAAACATATCGATAAAATAGACAATACTATATAATCAACATAGTTCATGTATTTTCATCCTTTCGAGAATCGGCTTTATTTAAAGTATATATATGCAGCATATTATCCCTGCCCAATATGTAAAAACCTTCGGGGGCGAAAGATGACCAATATAATCTTACTGGATATATATCCAAGGTATAAGTTTTAATGGTGTTGCCATTTTTCCCTATTACTACCAAGTTGCCGTTTCTATCAAGAGCGACCAGCTGTTGGCTCCTGTAAGGCTGTATATCGGTTAAGCCATATGGCAGCTCTAGCAGTTCTTTTTCACCATTGCTGCGCACATACACTGTATTGGCGCCGCTGAACCTTGCTTTTGGGAAATAGAGTGCGAAGTCATTGCCTAAAGGTATATAGTGATGGATGTAGCAGTTTGGAACGTTGATGCTCCATTTTATTGAGCCATCAACATTGTAACATATTAGCTGGTGTATGCCGACGAGGACAACGCTTTTTTGGGTCCTGTAGATTTTATAAAACATTGAATCGCTCAACGACAACATCCCCTGAGGGGAATTGCCATTGATAAAATTGAATACACGGACAGACGGATAGGGAGTATCGGTGGCCAAAGCCAGCACCGAAAAACCCTTTGTAACGGGATCATATGATGCATCTAAATAATGGGAATGATCGGTACTCTCTAGACTAATGGTATATATTGTATCCTTTTCGATGAGTACCGGTTTTAGAAAATTGTCCTGTGTTTTTGAGACTATTAACAGCATATCGCCCGCTTCACGTATTTCAAAAACCTCACCCTCCTCTTCAACGGCATATACCAGCTTAAAAGGTATTTGCGTGGTATCATATACGAATTTGCTATTTATTAGGGCATACTTAGAAGTAGATTGATTGATAACAGGAGAACTGCCCACCAACGCCATATCTTCCGGCTTAAAAGGCAAGCTCATCTCGCTACCGTCATACAAGTAAAATTTGGTATTACTGCCCGAAACTGCAAATCCATTTTTAAAAAAATGGATTTGGGCTCCTTCTTCTGCCTGAATAGGTTCGTTCAACGAACTGTCACTTTGCAAATTTTCATATCTGTAAAATAACAATTTACGCAGCTGAGAGCGCATCGTAATACCGATTATAAAAACGATCAGTACAATTAAAAAAATTGCCTTGGTCTTTTTCATCATTTACGAGCGCAGGAGGCTCCATCTACTTCGAGATGGAGAGGAATGCGTTCATTCCTCCTTTCTAATGTTGAAGTTTTATCTCCTTTACCGGGGAAATAGACGCCTAGTATTGATATTTCGCCAAAAAGTGAAAAAATCCTGCTTTTGACCTAGCCAATTGTTTTCTGTTATCCAAGTATTATTTACAGCGAAATTTCATAAACATTATATTGGATAGCATTTAAAAAGCAAAAGAAAATGAAAAAGCAGGAGGATAAAGACGGTGCAGACAATAGAGAACAGAATTATCGATATCAAAAATCCAAATGCCTTATCGATGTTTGTCGAGAGGTTCATAGGGACTTTTAAAGAAGCATATAGGTTGGAACATACCGACATTATTGTGCTGTGCATAGGTACCGATCGGTCGACGGGAGACTGCCTTGGCCCTTTGGTAGGATATAAGCTCAGTTCAATGGTTAAGTGGCAGAATATACTTATATATGGCACGCTGGACAACCCCGTGCATGCCAAAAATTTACAGAGCACTCTTGATGCCATCAAAGCAAACTATGGCCACCCTTTCATAATAGCCATTGATGCATGTCTGGGAAATCATGAAAGAGTTGGATGTATAATAGTGGATAAAGGCTCCATTGTTCCAGGGGCTGGCCTTAATAAAAAGTTACCCAAAGTAGGAGATATGTACATAACAGGAATAGTAAATGTGGGCGGTTTGGCAGAGTATCTTATATTACAAAGCACCAGATTGAGTCTCGTCATGAACATGGCCGACATCATAAGTAGGGGGATTTATTTGAGTTTTTCTAAGCTTGCGGAAACGTCTATTTGTACTTTAAAATAAAGGGCTATATGCGCGCTTTTCTATTATTTGAACGATTTCCTCTATACTTTTATCTTTTGCGTTGATCAGGATAGTGCCGGTATAATGGTGAGGAAGGCTTACCATGGCATATTGCTGAGATAGGTGTTTATTGATATTGATAAGGGTATTGTCGTTGTTTTCTTCGAGGTATATCAGCGCATCGACAGGGCAGCGGGCATCCTCATAGAACACCACCTTATATCCCAGCCGATTTAATTGGTCTTTGATATGCTCCAGTCCTCTTTGAATCGCTATGACCTTCATAAAAAAACACCTCCGCGTTGATATTTTTTCTTGCGGAGGTGTTTTTTATGCAGTCAATTCTTTAATTTCGTAGGCTATTTATCTGTGGGGAAAGAAGCACCTTGATTAATGGCCCTGTTTATAGCCTCTATCTCTTCCTGGGATAAAGGATAGGTAGAAGTACCGTTTTGAATTGGCTTTGCGTATACAGAGGAACTGCTTCTGGTGAATAGCCCAGTTAATACTACTCCGTTGTTGTTCTTATCTAGCAAAGCCACTGAAAAGCTCAGATCGCTTCCCATCTGTTCAAACGGATTATACCTTATAATTCCTACCTTTTGTATACAGGATCTCAGCTCTTTTGCTAAATATTGGTATCTGGCTTCTAAATCTTGTATTTTGGTGGCATTATCTTTAACACAATCAAGGTGGTGCATCAGCAGCGCTTCAAGGTTTTTATTGTTCATACCTCTCATTAAGCGTTTATATTTCTTCATGATCTTTCTGGTTTTTATCGAATACACTATTGCCATAATGAAGGCCAGTATCGATAATGTAGCAGAAATAACTATTATCAAGTAGTCATATTCTTCCAAAATCGTATATAAATCCATACCTTACCCTCTCCCCTTGCATAAGCCTCTAACAAAGCACAAGGATGCCTCGATTCAACACAGAAAATTGGACAGGGGTTGTTGCAATTATGTCGCCATCCCCGTTTACTGGAAGGTTTTCGTTGCTGTGTATCTTCACCTTTTTGCATCTGTAAGCCTTAACATAAGGCAAGTCCAAGTATTGGCCTGACACGAATTTCCAAAATAAAAAAGGGAACTTAAACCGTGGTACGGGAGAAATCAATATTGCATCGATATATCCATCATCTATAAAACCGTTGGGGTTTACCTTCATTCCCCCTCCGTAATGGGTGCCATTGGCAACAGCAAATAGCAATATCTTGGCACTGATTGTAGTATCATCTATTTCCAGTATAACGTCTTTATGCTTATATGTAATGAATTTAAGCAATGCAGCCAAGTAATAAGCCGCCTTGCCAGGGATCCATCGTTTAAACTTTTGTATATCTCGGGCTATCTCAGCGTCAAAACCTACGCTGGCAACATTTAGGAAATAACCACCGCCGTAGGAAACTGCATCCATGTACTTAGGTTTGCCTCGGGCGATAATGGATAGAGCCTTATCTATCTTGGAAGGAATGTTTAGGCTTTTTGAAAGATCATTGCCTGTGCCCATTGGTAAAATGCCCAGAGGGGTCAATGAGCCAACTAGGCCATTAGCTACCTCCATAACGGTACCGTCGCCTCCTACAGCTACTACGGCATCATACGATGAGGAAATGGCATTCTTCGCCAGGGCGGTAGCATGACCTTTGTATTGAGTTTTTGTTATTTCATATTTGAAATGGCATTGCCTGCAATATTGTTCAATTAAAGGTATGGCAGCAAGGGCTGCGCCATTGCCCGCAGTAGGATTTACGATAAACAGCAATTCTTTCATACTCTATTCCCCTGTTCCTCTAAAATATATATCTCTTCTTCTTTTTATTTCGCCGTCTGCGTATCATATATACTATTATAATTAGCAACAGGATGCCTATAAAAATTAGCTCTACTGGAACGTCATAACCTAGGATGTCGATATATTCAATGGCATTAACCTTATCTTCTTGGTCATTGGAAGATTGGGCTTGTTCATCTACCGTCTCATCGACCATTTCTTCTGTTTCTTGTGGAGGTGGTGGCAAAGGGGACAGCCTTTTGATCTCATCTTCTACCCATTTTTTAAAAATGGCATTATTTTTTAACGAAGGTTGTATTTCTTTTAGGTAATCTAAGATTTCATCCTCTTTTCCCATGAGTTTCATAAAATATACCCTATCATAGATCATCTTGTTGCGTATCACATTGGAAAGAGGTTCTGCAAAACCTGGGGAGTTTTGAAGTTGTTCGAATATTTCCATGGCCATTCCCGGCTGATAGAGCTCCATATGGCACAGGGCCTTTAGATACTTTAATTCGTTGCTTAGTTCAAAGGTAGGATTTGTCAGCAGAAATTCGTCAATGGAGGCGATGGCGTCATCATAGTCCATTTTTTGGTATAAGTTGACGATGTTGATCACTTCGTTATTGCCTTGCGCTTTTTGTTTCAAATAGCTTGCCACAGCCAGCTCGACAGGATAAAAATAAAGCTGTAGGTCTTCAACCTGCCTGACATCCAAAAAGCGCCATACCAACCTGCCTCCGGTGTCGTATTCAGAAGGCATGACGGAAGGATTTGGCTCAAACACATAAAGGGGATAAAAGTCTAAATCTGCTGTTATCTGAATGTAATTAATAGGCCCCTTCCAGAAATTGAGAAACTTTAGAGGAAAATATATAAAGCGAAGTTCGTCTTGATTAAATTTATTATCTATAGTAAAGGAAGATTTAATAACCTTAGATTGGCCAGGAGTTAATTTCACCGTAAAAGTACTCCAATAGGGAGGCAAAAATATATCGCTCGTTTGGGGGGGCTGAGATGCGCGTAGCGTAGTAAGCTTTTGGCTTTGTCCCTCAACTATTACTGAAGGCTGCTTTACGGTCACAACATCATCATATTTTGAAGGTATGCCCACTGTAATGCTTGCTTCAGAAGGGCCGTCATTTCGTACGACTATAGACGTATCTACAGAGGTGAAGGTTGGCCGCACCCTTAAAGTGGCTTGGTAAGAGACAAGGGTTATGTTATCGCTTTGAACTGGGTAGGCTCTTTTCATGGATATCTCCAATGGGACTTGTATGGCGTATGCCGGAATGGCAACGATAAACGTGCAAATAAAAATTATGCCCCATACAACTAGCCTATTTTTCAATTTTATCCCCCCATTCGCTAAACCCAAAAACAATACCTTTTTAATTAGTCTAGCATAACTTAGTATAATGGACAAGGAGTGTTTTAGCAGTAAGGCGACAATTAGAATTGCTTATTTTATAAATCTGGCGGAAATCAAGGCCCCTGCAAGTCCCAATACAGCAGTAAGCACAAAACCCCATGTCAAGCTCAAAACATCGCTTACAAATCCTGTAAAGGTTGGTCCCAGGAACATGCCTATGGAGTATATGGCCTGGAAAAAGCCCATAGCGGTGGCTCTCTTTGAGTTTTCCACCGATTTTATGCTAAGGGCCATAAGCAAGGGATATACAAGACCTCGCCCTATTCCCCCGATGGCTTGGGATATGTAAAGCAAATATATATTTTTGATAAAGGGGATTACGGCACAGGCGGCAAAAAGGATGATAAATCCTATAACAATCATTTTCTTCTCACTGTAGCGTTTTGCCAAAAATGAACCGCTTGCAGCAGAAGTAAATACCGTAGGGAGGGCAGAAAAGGTGGCCAAAAGTCCCAGCTGTACGTCGCTGGCGCCTATGCTTTTAGCTGCAACTGGCGTAAAGCCGTAGGTGGTTGCAAATATAATAAACTGGACCACTATCGCAAGCCCTGATACCAGCAGCAGTTTGTAATCCTTTGATACCGAAAGAAGCTGAGATAGGGTAAGGGGCTGACGATCCGCGTTCACGTTATTGTTTTCTACTATGAACAGGCTCAACAAAAGGCCGATTAATCCCCCAACGGCTGCCAACACGAAAGTGCTGGCTTGCCCAAAATATTGTGCTGCATAGCCACCTATTAGCGTAGCTGACATCTGACCTATCGTGGTGAAGGAGTTTATAATACCAATAGCCTTAGGGGCCTCCTGCAGGGCAAAATAGCTTGAAAACAGGACTGTATATGCTACCCATGTTGAGACGGCAACCCCTGCTAAGGAGCGAAAAACCAGCAACCAAAATGGCGTCTTAAAAATCCACATCCCTATAGCGCTCATGAAACAAAGTGCAATTCCCATGATTATAAAAATTTTTCGCTTCCCTATTTTATCCGAGAGAATCCCCAGGGGGACCCTGAGCAGCATTTGGGTGAATCCGTACGATCCCACGATGAGGCCTATCATCTTGTAGGATGCCCCCAGAGATTCAGCATAAGTCGATAAGATGGGCACATATGAATACATCGAAAACCAATACAAGATAGTTACAATGCAAAACAGCGGTATGCGGTAAGAGCTCTTTTTCAATTACATCACCCCAGATTGCAGCAAATGGATCTCGGGAATAATTTTCATCAATTATACCATTAACCATGCTCGAAATCTAGCGAAGCTTGGTCAAGTAATCTTCCTGTTTGGACAGATAGTGTCTTTCTTCTCATGCCATATGGTTTGCAACCAGGGGGATAGATATGCTAGATACCATCAACCAATTTTGGGGATATGTAGGCCAGAGCGCCGCTTGACAGTCATGTCAGTATTAGCATTTCGTATAGTTTGCAGGATCTTACGAATAAGCTAGTAAAGGCTTTTTTAAATTTGGTAGATCCTTTTGCTAGAAGGGGTTCAGTACCATCGAGTGACGAAATTATGGTATTGGCATGGCCACTTGCCTCAGTTAGCCAAATCTTGAGCAGCTCTACCATCTCAATGGCCCGGCAAAATGAGTAGGATTTATTACACTTGGGTTAACTCAAAAAGAGTGTAAATATAGCAATAATCATACAAGGAATTACACAATTCACGGCGAATATAATGAATTGATATAGAAAAAGGAGATGGTAACCGATGCGATTTGCCCATATCTATGAGTTGGCAAAGAGGGTAAAGGCAAACATACAGAGGGTGATTGTGGGGAAAGAAGAGGTAATAGACCTTTTGCTGGTGGCATTGATTTCATCGGGACACGTGCTTTTGGAGGATGTGCCGGGCATGGGTAAGACCTTGCTTGCTAAGTGCCTGGCAAAGTCTTTGGACTGTACATTTAAGAGGATTCAGTTTACGCCTGACCTTTTACCCAGCGACTTGACCGGCATAAATTATTTCAATCAGAAAATTGGCGAATTTGAATTTAGGCCAGGTCCGATCTTTACCAATATACTGCTGGCCGATGAGATAAACAGGGCTACGCCCAGGACGCAGTCCAGCCTTTTGGAATGCATGGAGGAAAGGCAGGTCACCATCGACGGTGAGACCATGAAGCTACAGCAGCCTTTTTTAGTCATTGCCACCCAAAACCCCATAGAGATCCAGGGGACTTTTCCACTACCCGAGGCACAGCTGGATCGCTTTTTGTTGAAAGTCCAGATGGGCTATCCATCTACATCCGAGGGAATTGAAATCTTAAAAAGGTTTAAGGAGAGAAACCCGTTGGACGAAATCCTTCCAGTAGTCAGCCGAGAAGAGATTATAACAGCCCAACGGGATTATGTCGATGTCTTTGTAAGTGATGACATCCTTCGGTACATAGTCAACATCGTCGAGCTGACGCGAAAGCACAACGATGTACATCTGGGAGTAAGTCCCCGGGGAAGCCAGGCGCTCCTCAGAGCATCCCAGGTATATGCGATACTTCAGGGGAGGGATTATGTCATTCCTGATGATGTCAAGGCAATGGCAAAGCCGGTACTACGGCACAGGCTCATCTTAAGAGATGTGATGGCTGCTAAAGGCGGCCGGCAGGACGAAATCATCGATCAGATACTAAGGCAGGTTCCGGTGCCCACCGAACAACAGCTGTGGGAAAGGGAAGGTTAAATGATGTCCATTCAGTGGTTTATATTCATAACCGTTATCATCGTGATTATACAAGGGCTGGTATTTAGAAAGTGGGGATTAAAAAATCTCAAATACCATAGGTATTTTAGCGCTTCAGCCGTGTTTGAAGGGCAAGAGGTGGAAATGGTTGAGGTCATATCCAATGAAAAGCTGTTACCAGTTCCATGGCTCCGCATAGAATCTAAGATCAGCGCAAATCTGCAATTTCAAAAGCAGTTTAACCTGGATATACAGCACCAGCAGTTCCATAAAAGCTTGTTCAGCCTTATGCCGTATACTCGAATCATCCGTCGCCACAAGGTGAAGTGCTTAAAGAGGGGATGTTATTATCTCAATTCGGTCACCATGACATGCGGCGATCTGTTTGGATTCCAGGAAGTGTCAAGGGAGTTTCAACTGTCAGCACAGCTTCTGGTATATCCTAAACTCATACCCAAGGAGGACATACCTTTGCCGTCGCACAGCTGGCAGGGGGATGTGACGGTGAAGCGCTGGATAGTGGATGACCCTTTCGTGGTAGCAGGGGTGAGGGATTATGCCTATGGTGACCCCTTAAACCGCATCAACTGGAAAGCCACTGCCCGTACAGGCAAGATAAAGGTCAATAACCTCGATTTTACTGCAAACCCTAGATTGATGATATACTTAAATGTTGATATTTCTGAGGACATGTGGAATGCCGTCACCGAACCCGAAAGGATTGAGAAGGGCATATCATATGCTGCTTCCATTGCACAGCATGTTATTTCCCGGGGAATAGAAGTGGGATTCGGAAGCAACGGTTACCTGATAGATCGGCCAGGGGAGCCGGTACGCATCTTCCCGCGGTGCAGCCTGGAGCACCTTACTGCCATATATGAAGCTTTGGCAAAACTGGTTATAGCAAGAAGCGTGACATTCTTTACTTTTTTGGAACAGGACCTGGCAAGTGGTGTTACAGGGATGGATTTTCTCATAATCACCTCTTACTTAAGCCCAAGGTTGGAGAACCAGGTAAGGAAGCTGAAGGAGTACGGCAATGCAGTGGAATTTCTTTGGCTGGAACCGCAACAGGATGTGGGGAGTGAAAAACATGAAGAATCGGACGTTAGCGTTTCTTAAGCGGGTTGGGCAGGCGCTAGTGGAATTTATTGCTTTCCTACCTTTAATTTTGATGATAGCAGCTTTTGCTTTTCCTGCATCCATAACGCTTAAGTGGTCGGCTTTTCTACTGGTGTACTACATTGTAGGAATTCTTATAAGGAGCATTTTGAACACGAAGCCCAAGGTTATGTCTGTACTCCTAGGCCTTGTCGCGACGTTTCTTCTGGCATATGGCGCTTTCGGATGGGGTCTGCTGCTATGGGCTTCATATAGCGCAGGGCTTGTGGTGCTTTTCAGAGGGATGTCATTGGTTGAGCGCAGATGGGAGGAGCTTTTTCCCGCTGCCGCCTTGTGGACAGGAATACTGATTTATTTTATAGGCTACTTTTTTTACAAGCATTCAATAACGCTAAATCCCTATGCGGGGTTGGTAGCGTGGATGGGTTTTATTTATACAGTCGTAAGCCTTATAATATTTAACCTACAGCAGCTTAAAAGGGCTACCCTATCCAAAAATGATGCGCCTTTCCTTCCAGCCGGCCTGTTGCGGCATAACAGGCTGCTGATTGTCCTGACATTCATATTGATAGGAATTGTGGCCAATTTGAGCCGCCTTAAGGAAGTGGTGTTGTGGCTGGTTAAAGCCATAGGTTTGTTAATTGTCAAGATCCTCTTGTTCTTAAGCAACCTTCTATTCATGAGCAGCCAACCGGGAGGGATACCGCAGGATAGCGAAATGTTGGATATGCTGCCCGAGGCTGAGCCTAGAGCGCCTAATATCTTTGACTACTTATTAGAGGGCTTGGCATATGTTTTAACTATAACGTTTGTGATCGCGTTGGCTGCTGCACTTGCTGTGGCGTTGTACAGAGCAATAAGAGGACTTATTAGGCTGTTGGCAAGGTGGATACAGGAAGGGGAATGGGTAGAAGCCGATGCGGGATATGTGGATGTCAAGGAAAAGGTGGCCGATCTAAAGGCTTTAAGTAAAGAATATACCAGCAGGTGGAAACGCTGGCTGACCTCCTTGATGGAGCGGGAGCCGAGATGGGAAGACCTGCACGGTGTCAACCAGAAGGTGCGGTATCTTTACAGGCGGTTTCTGATTAGCTGTATAGCCCTTGGATACAGGCCAAAAAGCTATATGACTCCTAACGAGATAAAAGAGGACCTAAAGGTGTGGAACGAGGGAAAGGGACGTCAGGCCGATATGCTTATCCCACTTTATAACCTCGTGAAATATGGCAAGGATGCTGAGAAGCTGATCGACCCTACCAGCCTTGACGAGCTAGCAGACGTGATAGCCAAGCGCCAGGATAATTCATTTTAGCACTACTTGCTGCATTTCTGGCAAGCTGAACAGGGGTTTACGTGAACCATGACGTCTTTTACGTTCCCTAATTTTGACATTACATCATTTCTTACTGTATTGGCTATGTCATGCCCGTCTTGCACGCTTATGTGACTGTCAACAACTATGTCCACATCCACATATATCATGTTGCCATGCCTACGGGTTTTTAAAAGGTCTATGCCTTTGACGTTTGGTACCGACAGTACGATTTGGCGTATAGCTTCCACCTCTTCTGGAGGAGCCGACGAGTCCATAAGCTCTGAGATAGACCTTGCATATATCTCATATGCCATTTTTAAAATAAGCAAGGTGCCCACTATGGCTGCTATTGGGTCAGCTGCAGCATAACCTAGTCTAGCCGTTCCTATTCCTATAAGGGTTATCATGGAAGTCAAGGCATCCGAGCGGTAATGCCAAGCGTTAGCTTTGAGGGCCGTACTGTTTATCTTTTTGGCAATAAAAACGGTATACTGAAATAGTATTTCTTTGACGGCTATAGTCAGGATGGCTGCATAAAGGGCAAGAAGGCCTGGTTTTTCCATATCACCTGCGGTGAGGCGCTGTATGGCTTTCCAGCCAATGGCCAATCCCGCTACCAGCAGGAACCCAGCAATGAATTTGGCCGCGATTGCCTCGGCTTTTTCGTGACCGTAAGGGTGTTCCTGGTCTGCTGGCTTATTTGCTATTTTGAGGCCTAAAGCTGCAATTGATGTGGTCAATATATCAGACGCCGATTCAACAGCATCAGCTATCATGGCAGTGCTATGGGATATATATCCTGCTATCAACTTCAGTAGCGTCAACAGCACATTTATTATGATGCCTATTCTGTTAACCTTCTGACCCTCATGGTACCGAGCATTTTCCATGGTTTACCTCTCCCATTTTCAACTAAGAATCGAATTACTATATATATTATTTTATTTGGAGGAAGAAAGCAACATAAAAATAAGATAAAATCGAGAAAAATTATTTAAATGCAGAATAAAAGATAATATTCATCATTATCAATTGATAATGGTTATTAAATCTTTGTATAAGAGAAGGGGAAAAGTGGCCCAAAAATGTGCTAAAATAATCTGTATAAAATATATTTGTATAAGGCCTATGGAGTTACTGCTGGTGCCAAAGCCTGTTGCATAAAATGGCCTAAAAAGGTATTATGAAAAAAATGGGGGTGTAGGTAACATGAAGCCATTGATAGGTATCACCTGCGATTACGATGTGGCAGCCGAAAGGATGCAGGTGCGTAACGATTATTGTGAGGCCATATATGCGGCTGGAGGATTACCCGTGATGTTGTCATATATAGATATTGAGGATTTGTATTCCTTGGCCTCAAGGTTGGACGGTATCATGTTTACAGGAGGCGGAGATATAGACCCCCGTTACTTTGGAGAGCATCCCCATTATGCTTTAGGACAAGTAAATCCAGTTCGCGATGAGGTGGAAATAAGGCTTTGCGCCTGGGCTATGAAAAATGACAAGCCTGTGCTGGGCATATGCAGGGGTATCCAGGTAATGAATGTGGCTATGGGTGGAACGCTTTATCAGGATATAGCTACCCAATTGAAATCTGAAGTTACCATAAATCATAGACAAACGGCGCCCGGATGGTATCCCATTCACGAGGTCAGGTTTGAACTGGGCTCCAGGATAAGCTCCATAATGGGGCAACAACATGTACGGGTAAACAGCTTCCATCATCAAGCTGTAAGAGAAGTGGCTCCTCCCTTTTGTATCGCCGGCCGAAGCGATGACGGCGTCATCGAGGTTATCGAGTCCAGAGAGCACACCTTCGCGGTGGGAGTTCAGTGGCATCCTGAACGGATGTATAGGCATCACCAAAACATGTTGTCGCTATTTAAAGCTTTTGTTGAGGCGTGCAGCAGGAGCAAGCGATAGATAGGGCGTTTAATGAATGAAGGAGGCAGATGGATATTATGAGGGAATTTTTGCTTGCCATCGGCAAGGAATTGGTTGACTGGATTGAAGGGCTAACACTTCAAAACTATCAGCATTTAGCCTCTATCTTTTTAAAAATATTAGCTATATTGTTTTTGGCGTGTGTTGTATACAAAATAGGCAAGGTCTTAATAGATAGATTTTTCAATGCACAGATTCAGGTAAAAATTGGCGTGGATACAAGAAAAATAAATACTCTTCGGGCTTTAAGTCATAGCATATTGAGATATATTGTGTATTTTGTTACGGGGCTTACTGTTTTGGGACAGTTTGTGGATACTACTTCAATTTTGGCTACGGCAGGTATAGGTGGATTGGCCATAGGTTTTGGGGCTCAAAGTTTGGTAAAGGATGTGATCAGCGGATTCTTTATATTGTTTGAGGATCAGTATGCCGTAGGGGATTTTGTTACCATAGGCGATACCACGGGTACGGTGGAGGAAATAGGTTTGAGGATTACCAAGATACGCGGTTTTAAAGGGGATTTGACCATCATACCTAACGGACAGATACAAAAGGTGGTAAATTACACCAGGGGCAATGTGCTGGCTGTGGTTGATATAGGTGTGCCCTATGAAACCGATATTGATAAGGCCATTAAGGTCATAGAGGATGTTGCCAAAAGGTATGCTCAAGAAAATGAAAACATAGTTGAACAGCCCCAGGTTTTAGGAGTTATGGACATGGGGGATTCCCAGATAACCATTCGCGCTGTGGCCCGTACTTTGCCCTTGAAGCATTGGGAAGTGGAACGGGAGTTAAAAAAGCGGATCAAAGAGGCTTTTGATGAAAACGGTATAGAGATACCATATCCCCGTAGGGTTATAATTCAGTCCGAAAAGGAGGAAAAGTGATGCCAACTCAGTATTCGATAGGTGATGTGGTACAAACCCGTAAGCAACACCCTTGTGGAAATGATCAATGGGAAATAATAAGGGTGGGTGCAGATTTCAAAATAAAATGCCTAAAATGCGGCAGGATAGTCATGATGGACAGGGAGAAATTTGAAAAGAAGGTGAAAAAGTTGATAAAAAAGGAGGGCGAATAAAAAGAGATCACTCTTTGGAAGCCCCTTCTTTTGATTGATTGTAGGCTTGAGAATAATAAAGCTCAATCAACTTATCAAGCTTTTGACTATATTTTATTACTGGTTCGCTGCACAGCTTTTGATTTTTCAATATTATATCATGCAGCTTTTGACGCAGCATATTTATCTCTGTCACCAATTTCATATGATTTCTCACTCTTTCTTCATCATTCGTCAACGAATGGAATTATAGCCTAAAAATGCAGTAGGGTCAAGATATTTATTACCATTATTAACAAAAAATTTAACAAAATTTTAACAAAGGGCCTTTCCATCAGGCGACATAATATGTCATCGCTTTATAAGCAGGCAGCTGTAAGATTTAGTGAATAAAATCAGTTTTACAGCATAAGAGGCCGGTTATACTTAAGATGTAAAATAAAAGGCCGACGGAGGTGAAGACCTGTGGATTGTTTGTTGGTTATATTTGGCGGTACGGGAGATTTGGCTCATCGAAAGCTGTATCCTGCGGTGTACAACCTCTTCTTATCGCAGCAGCTGCCCAAGCATTTTGCCGTGGTCTCGGTAGGACGCAGGGATAAGACCCATGAAGAGTTCAGGCGGGATGCTGTTGAAGCAATAAAGAGATTTTCAAGGCCCAATAGCGGCGCCGATGAAGATTTGAGTGCCGTTATATCCAGGTTCTATTACTATAAATTGGATATAAATGATTCTCAGGGATATACCGGCTTAAAGGAGTACCTGTCCAGCCTGGATGAACGTTATGGAACGCAGGGTAACAGATTATATTATCTGGCAGTAGCCCCTGAGCATTTCAAAACAATAGTTCAGCACCTCAAATCTTCAGGTATGGTATTAAACGATGGGGTGAGCTGGCAAAGGCTGATTATAGAAAAACCTTTTGGCAGCGATTTGAGTTCGGCGATATCCCTAAACAATGTCATAACGAGCGTGTTCAGCGAAAGATATGTATACAGGATAGATCATTACCTAGGGAAGGAAATGCTTCAAAACATAATGGCCATACGCTTTGCCAATGCCCTCTTTGAGCCGTTGTGGAATAACAAATATATAGACCATGTTCAGATCATATCCAGCGAAACGGTGGGGGTTGAGAACAGAGGGCCTTATTATGAAAAGGCGGGGGCGCTGAGGGATATGATACAAAATCACATGCTTCAGCTTTTGATGCTAACCGCTATGGAGCCTCCTGCAAAGTTGGATACCGAGTCCATAAGGGATGAAAAGGTTAAGGTGCTAAAGTCGTTGTCCGAAATGACCCCTGCTAAGGTACGAAAGGATGTTGTGAGGGGGCAATACGGCAGGGGTTATATAGACGGAAAGGCTGTTGTTGGATATCGTGAGGAGAGCAGGGTGTCGCCCTCTTCCAATACCGAAACCTTTGTAGCCATGAAAGTGGAAATTGAAAACTTCAGATGGGGTGGGGTACCGTTTTATCTGCTGACCGGTAAGAGACTGCCTGAGAAGTTCACTGAGATAGTGATACAATTCGTATCCCTGCCTGAAGTGTTGTACTTTAAGGAACTAAAGGGCCTTAAACCCAACACCCTTTTGATACGCATTCAACCCCGGGAGGGAGTGGAACTATATTTCAACGCGAAGAAACCTGGCGTCAAGAACGAAATAATACAGGTGGGAATGGACTTTTGCCAAAATTGTGCGGTGGATACCGTTTCTCCCGATGCATATGAGAGGCTTTTGCTGGATGCTATGAAAGGCGATTCTGCGCTTTTTACCCGTTGGGATGAGGTGGAATATGCCTGGCGCTTTGTGGATAACATAGCCAAAGTATGGGCAGAGGAAGAGCCCGAATTTCCCAACTATCCGGCTGGAACGTGGGGCCCTCCTTCTGCCAGGACGCTTATAGAAAGGGACGGTAGGAAGTGGAAGATGATGGAATACTAACCGACTCTTTGCTTTGGCTTTTGCAGTCATTCTTGCGGAGCAACTACTTTAAATTCCTTGAGCATATGGTAGAATCTAGCCCCATGGCCTTCTGCTGCCTCTAGGAAGTACTGTTGTTTTATTACAAACGTGCCTCCATGGTTATCGTCTACTAGGTAATACCTGACTATGGTAGAATCGGGTTTTAAGCCACTGCGTGCATATAAGGATATCGCCTCAATAGGGTCATTGACCATGCCGCAGTTCTCCACGGTTTCGAAGGAGGATTTAAGTTCGGCTTCCAGCTGTATAGTTATCTCCTGAGGGGATTTATCGACTACCCGCTGAATTTCCATGTATACCTCCGGCAAATTGTTGTCCGGTTGAAATTTGGGGACAATTTTGTCTTTCCCATCTTCTTTTACTACCTGGTACATTTCTTCGTCAACGTATATAATGTATCCAGGGCCTTCGTTGAGATTTACCTTGGTATCCTCTTTTTCCCCTTCAATGTCCTGGACTATAACCTTTTCCGGGGCAAGGATTTCCTTGATTTTGGCAACCGCAGCCCTACCTGCATTGGTAGAGGTGAAAAATACTATGCACAGAACTGCTACCATCAGGGTTAGGGCAGTGAACATGGATTTGCTTTTATTCCTTTTCATTGTTCTTGCCTCTTTTTGTTTTTCATAATATTCAATTTGGGATTCGATATCTTTCCATATATCCTTTTTAAGGCGTAGGGATGCATCTGTGGCTTTCAAAAGAGCTTCTCTAATCTCCTGGTCAAAGATTTTTTCCTCCATTTTTTTCCCTCCCTTCCTTCATTTTTAATAAAGCTTGTTTGATCCTTTCGCGCCCTTTGAAAAGCCTTGATTTTACGGTGTTTATATTTACATCAAAAATCTCGGCAATTTCCTTTTCCGAAAAATTATTGAGGTATTTCAGTATAATGGGTATCCTGTTTATTTCTTTAAGCCCCTGTATGGCGGCGTACAGTTCCTCGTATTCCTCGAATTTATAATCGTCCATGTGTAAGCCCATATAATGGTCATCTAAATATTGATCTATGGGTATCACCTTTGATTTGCGCTTTGTTATCCGGTTACACTCATTTACCAATATTTTGTAGAACCAAGGTTTGAAAGGTCTTTCTTCATCGTAGAAAATGATGTTTCGATAAACCCTTATAAAGGCTTCTTGAACGGCATCGGATGCATCGGCGCTGTTTTTGGTGATGGCAAAGGCCGTCCGTATGGCATACTCCGCGTATTCGTTATACAGCTGTTCGAAGGCCTGTTTATCACCTTTTTTAACCCTGGCTATCACATCCTTATCCACCTGTGCACCTCCTTTTTGGTCTTTCTATATAAGATACCCCTTTAAAATAGAGAAAAGTTTTCGAAATTATTACATTTTTACTCCGTTGTAAAAGTTCATGAACCATTATCTGTATTTTGATTTGAAAGGATTCCAATGTGGTATCACATATAATAGGTATAAGCCGTGACAAAAAGGCCTTGACAAGGCGAACTCATATGTGCTAATCTATAACGGCCGTCGATCGGAAAGGGTTGACGACGTCACAGGGAAGCGTAATGCCCAGTAAAAGGAACGAAAAAGGGTATTGACAAAGGGGATGTGATTTGGTAGTATAGAGTTTGCCGTTTGGGAGAGTGGCTTAAGATTGGTCCTTGAAAACTGAACAGTGGGAGAAGCCAGGTCAATTCCGGAGAGTGAGCCTTGAGGCTCAAAGCTTGAAGGAATAAACGGTGTAAATAAAGATTTGATATAAATTTAAGTGA
>PKRC01000016.1 GCA_017577715.1 Clostridia bacterium | reverse complement strand
TACAATTATGTTGAGCCATAGTGAGACCTCCCTGTATGTTTAGGGTTTTGGATATCTATATCATACAGGATTTCTCACTATGGTTCTACTATTTTTTAGGTGTTGCATTTAATTTTACAATGAACCTTAAAAAAACCCCCTCAAAAAGTATATTGCATTTATTCAACAATATGATATAATTGGACTGATGGTTTTACAAAGGGACCAGGATATGCGGCGGAAGAGGGGGTATTGATAAGTTTCATATACCGTTTGTGTTTATACTGATGGGCATATCCGTCAGTTTTTTCTATTTATAGAAGTAAAATCTTTTACAATTTCTAGGATTTGCTGATTTTAACAATGGTGATGTATGAGCTGAAGGGAGGCGATAGGGGTCTGTGAACCTGCCGAAAGGCATAGATATTTTCTGCTGAGCATTTTAAGAAGGTCTTATTTTTGAGGTTAATATATACCAAAAATTTACAATATTGTTTGATTTACGGAGGTAGATTATGGATAAGCTGTTTGCTGATATGAATACACACCAGATAATCATGTATATACTTAAACATATGGGGATGCTAGCTATAGGCGGTCTGTTAATCTATTTGGCAATCAAGAAGGAATACGAGCCTATGTTGCTGTTGCCCATAGGCTTTAGTACCATACTGGTCAACCTGCCGCTTTCAGCGGTGCTGGAATATGAAGGCATGCCGGGGGTGCTCAGGATATTGTTTGATGCCGGCATTGCGACCGAGCTTTTCCCGGTTTTGATCTTTATTGCCGTTGGGGCCATGATCGATTTTACCCCTCTTCTTGCCAATCCCAAGATGCTGTTCTTTGGCGCTGCAGCTCAGTTCGGGATATTTGCCACGACGGTCATTGCGCTGTTGCTTGGAGCTGACGATTTGAAGGTTGCTTCGGCCATAGGGATTATAGGAGCTGCCGATGGTCCCACTGCCATATTTGTTGCTAGCAAGTTTGCGCAGAAATATTTAGGGCCTATAACGGTGGCCGCATATTCTTACATGTCTCTTGTTCCCCTCGTTCAACCGCCCGTTATCAAGCTTTTGACCACAAAAGAGGAACGCATGATCAGGATGGAATATAAGGATGTATACGTACCAAAGTCCGTCAAGATTTTGTTCCCCATATTTGTCACGGTTATTGCGGGCATCATAGCGCCTATAAGCGTGCCTCTGGTGGGCCTCTTGATGTTCGGTAACCTGATAAGGGAATCGGGAGTGATGGAGAGGCTTTCAAAGGCGGCTCAAAACGAGCTTGCAAATATCGTAACCATATTGCTTGGAATCACCATTGGTTCCACCATGGTGGCCGAAGACTTTTGGCAACCCACCACCCTTATCATCATTTTAGGTGGACTGGTGGCTTTCATATTCGATACTGCGGGCGGAGTGTTGTTTGCAAAATTCTTAAACCTCTTCCTTAAGAAGAAGGTTAACCCCATGGTAGGAGCTGCTGGCATATCGGCGTTCCCCATGTCCGCAAGGGTTATTCAAAAGATGGCGCAGAAGGAAGACCCTTCGAATTTTATACTCATGCATGCGGTGAGTGCTAACGTGGCTGGCCAGCTGGGCTCCATAATCGCAGGGGGCATGATATTAGCGCTGGTACCGCTTTTGGCGGGTTAAGCTGGGAGGAGTGAAGGTATGTTTGAAAACATTGCACACGCATCTGAGCTTACCAAATCCCTCTTTCTCATGGTAGTAGGGTTAGCGGGCGTTTATGGTACTTTAGCCCTTTTCTACCTGATGGTGAAGATATTGATGAATGCTTTTAAAAACCACGATGCTTAAAGGGATCAAATTTTGCTGCAGGGCTTGCGTTTGTAAATGTGCGGTTTGCTTAAGGGGTTGAAGCAGCCGCGTTTTGCAAGCGGAAGTCCCGTGCGGCTTAAACTTTTGAAAATTTAAAGAAGAGAGGAGAATGGAAGGTGTTTTGGGTTTACGCAGCTATCGTAGTGTCAATTGCATCCTTTTGTCTTGCAGGATACCTGTACCAATGGGTAAAACGACAACCCGGCGGCAGTAAAGAGGCAGAAGAGATTGCGCAGCTTATAAGGAATGGAGCCAGTGCTTTCCTTCGTCGGGAGTATAAGGTACTGGCTGTATTTGCATCGGTGGTGGCGGTCTTGATTCTGCTATTCCTGCCCCATCCCATATGGAAGAGCAACTTCTGGACCAATTTTAGAATGGCTCTCGCTTTCCTATTTGGTGCTTCGCTTTCGGCGGCAGCAGGTAGGATTGGGATGGACATCGCTACCATTGCCAATCTAAAATCGGCTGTGGCTTCCAAGAAAGGCATAGCTCCTGCTTTTGGAGTAGCCTTCAAAGGCGGTGCAGTTATGGGCATGGCCGTGGTGGGCTGCAGCTTGTTTGGAGCATCTGTCCTGTATCTGCTCACCAAAGATGCCAATACGGTATTGAGTTTCAGCTTTGGTGCAAGTACGTTGGCCCTCTTTGCTAAGGCGGGTGGCGGAATCTACACCAAAACCGCTGACGTGAGTGCTGACCTGGTAGGTAAAGTTGAGCTGGGAATCCCTGAGGATGACCCGAGAAATCCAGCGGTAATAGCAGATAACGTAGGAGACAACGTCGGCGACGTAGCCGGTATGGGTGCTGACCTGTTTGACTCCAACATAGCTTCCATCGCGGCTGCTATGGTTGTAGGTTTGTCGCTCGGTCAGGAGCACTTAGTGTTCTGCTATTCTACTTTAGGTTTGTTGGCCTCTATATTGGGCGTGCTGTTTATAAGCATGGGCAAGCACAAAGATCCGGGTAGGGCTTTGAATACGGGAACTTATATCACCACCGTGTTGTTTACGGTATTGACGCTTGTGGTTTCATTGGTATTCAAGTATGATTTGCGCATCTGGGGAGCTACAATGGTAGGGCTTATAGTTGCCGTTATCATCGGTATTACCTCCGACTACTTCACGGGGGACAACAAGAAGCCCGTTGAGAAGGTGGCTAAGGCATCCACCATAGGGCCGGCTTTCACCATCCTCAGCGGTTTTTCCTATGGGCTGGTGAGCTGCTTCCCGGCGCTGTTGGGTATTGGCTTTTCGGCTCTAGTATCCTACAAGCTGTGCGAACCCCTGGGAGCAACCTATGCCATGTTTGGTATAAGCATGGCCGCAATAGGCATGTTATCCATTGTAGGAATGATCATCTCAAACGACGCCTTTGGACCGATTGTAGACAATGCCCGCGGCTTGGTTGAGATGGCCAATATGGGAGAGGATGCTCTGGTCGTCAGCGACGAGTTGGATGCTGCTGGCAATACCGCTAAGGCCATAACCAAAGGGTTTGCCATTGGTGCGGCAGGGCTTACCGTTATAGCATTGCTCGGAGCTTATAGGGAGACGGTAATGAGCATAGTGCCAGATATGAATGTAAGCTTTAATATAATGGATCCCCTCGTATTCTTTGGTATAATGGTAGGTCTGGCGGTACCAGCCGTATTTGCCGCCATGTTGATGCTTGGTGTCGATCGAAATGCTGAGCGCATGGTGGCTGAAATCCATCGCCAGTTTGAAACCATACCCGGCCTTAAAGAGGGCAAAAAGGGCGTAAGACCCGAGTATGAAAGGTGCATTGATATAGCCACTATCGGTGCCATAAAAGAGCTGATTCCTGCAGGTTTGATGGCTATCGTGGTAACCCTGGTAGTAGGCTTTGTCGGGGGAGTCAATGCCATCGGTGGGTATCTAACCGGAAACATAGTGTCGGGCCTGTTCCTAGCACTGTTGATGGCCAATGCCGGCGGCCTATGGGATAACTCCAAGAAATACATCGAGACAGGGGTTTACGGCGGTAAAGGTTCGGATGCCCACAAAGCTGCCGTTATCGGCGATACTGTTGGTGACCCATTTAAGGACACCGCAGGGCCATCGCTCAACACGCAGATAACCGTGGTTTCCCTGATATCCTCCTTGGCCGCTAACCTGTTTATAACGCTATCTCTGTTCCGATAAGACAGAAGGTGACTTGAGCCAGTAGTTTGGCCAAAATGCAGCGAAATCCCGCTCATATGAATGATGAGCGGGATTTTTTGTACCTAATTGATCGGTGCGCCATGAGCAATGCGCTATGTGCTTAATGCGATAAAATGAGTTGGTAAAGAGCTCATGGATGCTCCTACTGCAAATGATGTGGTATGGCTTTTACCTCTGTGGAGCAGGGCATAGTGTGCTGCAAAGGTATTTTACGGCTGTAGCTGTGTATAGTTTGGTAAATTTGCTTTTTTAAAGATAGCGTGAATTTTTATTGGCCCCTATCCATGGTTACCATTAGCTTATTCCATTTATGAGCTAGAGTAAATTTGTTAAACTGGAAAGGCGAGATGCCTAGAGCGGGAAAGCATTTCTGGGTGGGGTGGGGTAAGCCGTTGATATGTTACATGCCGTTTGACGGACAACATGGACAGCATAGGCCAGCTGTTAAGAGATAGGGCATATTAAAGCTATTAAAAAAGCCACCTCTTCACAGTTTGATAAACTTATGTTATTATAGGAAAGAAAAATAAGCCTCAGTTCAGGAGGTTACATGTTATGGCTGGACATTCGAAATGGGCAAACATTAAGCATAAAAAGGAAAAGACCGATGCTCAAAAGGGCAAGCTGTTTACCAAACTTGGCAGGGAAATCTCCGTGGCCGTCAGGGAGGGAGGAAGCAATCCTGAAACAAACCCGAGGCTGAGGGATGCCATTGCCAAAGCCAAAGCGGCCAACATGCCTAATGAGAATATCATGAGGCTCATTAAAAAGGCTGCCGGCGAATTGGAGCCGGTAAACTACGAGGAGGTCATTTATGAAGGTTATGGTCCCAGTGGCGTGGCCATAATCGTTGAGGCCTTGACTGACAACAGGAACAGGACGGCCAGCGACATCCGCCACCTGTTTGAGCGCCACGGAGGGAACCTTGGAGCTGCTGGATGTGTGGCCTGGATGTTTGACCGAAAGGGGCTGCTGGTCATAGAGAAGAGCGACAACGTAGACGAAGAGAAGCTCATGCTGGAAGCTTTGGAGGCCGGTGCCGAGGATATATCCGGAGAAGGGGACGTGTTTGAAATCATCACAGCTCCAGAGGAATTCTCCAATGTAAGGGAGCAACTGGAAAAGGCTGGCTATTCATTTGTGACCGCTGAGATAGCTATGATTCCACAGAACTACGTTGAGGTGGACGAGGAAGCTAGCAGGAAGATTATGAATCTCATCGAAAAGCTGGAAGATCATGATGACGTGCAAAACGTATTTACCAACCTGAAAATGTAATGATGGATGGTCATATGTGTAATTGCTATGTTCTTAATGTCTTAATGAAAAGCCATGGAGCTGATAAAGCTCAGCGGCTTTGAGCAGCGTTGCCACCATGGCCCCAATTCTACATGGCCCATGTATAACGTATGCAAAAAATGGGAACACTATAATCCAAATCCATATTTTGGAGGGATTATAGTGTATATCGGACGGAAGAGCGGTTTTGTGGGCATGGTGGCATTGATGATACTAGGGATGGTAATGGGGTATTCTTATACCCTTCTGACGGAGATGTTTCAGGATGAAGAGCGCATTGGCAACGATAAGGTACAGATAAACAAGGCAGGTAGCCTCTCAGATTCTTTTGAACCTTTAGCAGCCGTCGAACTGCCTCACATTACCTCCCGGGAGACTACCTTTATCTTTGAGAGGGTATATAATGCTTGTGGACATAGTTCCATAACTTATAGGTACGCGACAGCACAAGAAGCTGGGCTTTCACAAGAACAGGTTGAGGAGATGTATTCTTCGTGGGATATTAAGGAGTTCTCTCCATCAATTGTGTGGCTGTGCGAGAAGGTCGATGGTTACTGCACCAATCATTATATCATAGGGGAGAAGGATGGTAGCGTGGCCCTATACCGTCCTCGTGAAGATGGCCAGGACGTCTATCTTATATACCAAACCGACATCGACATTGCGTTTTTGGGTGCTGACGTTCAAGAGCGCATAAGGGAAGGATGGGTGGTGGATTCTCTAGAGCAGTTGGAATTGCTGATGGAGAGCTGGGACAGCTGAGGCTTGTGTCGTATAGCGAGAATAGCCTGCTGCTATTGATAATATTCTTGTAAGCGATTGGTATATTGCAAATTCCATTCTTAGCTGCTAGCTTTCAGCTCCGTCAATTGCTGTGGTGCAAGTTGTGTTCATTTTTGTTGCTTAAGTATATACTTCAGTATATACTTCGACGTCAGGTAGGCTTTTTGTTTTATCGAGAAGCAAAACCACATTAATTTGTAAAGAGGGGTAGCCATATGGGGGATGTTATAGATGAAAAGAATGATGGCGCAATAATCACGGAAACAGGCGGGATGAGCGATAAAGCAAAGTCGGAGGATGTAAAGGACATTATCCAGAAGATAAAAAATGCTAAAACTGTAGTGGTAAAGGTGGGAACATCCACCATTACCCATCACAACGGCACCATAAATCTATTGATAGTGGAAAAGCTGGTCCGTGCTTTGTCTGACCTGAAAAACGAGAATAAAAATGTGGTGCTGGTCACCTCTGGTGCCATAGGGGTAGGGTGTTCCAGAATGGGGTTTACAAAGAAGCCCGAGTCGCTCCCCGAGAAGCAGGCTTTGGCTGCGATAGGCCAGGTCAATTTGATGCACGTGTATTCCAGGCTATTTAGCGAGTACGGCCAGATAGCTTCCCAGATCCTGCTTACCAAGGATGTAATAGAGGACGAGAAAAGGAAGCTCAATGCCATCAATACCTTTAATACCCTGTTCAGGTATGGAAGCATTCCTATAGTCAACGAAAACGATACGGTGGCTACTGAGGAAATCGAGTTCGGAGACAACGATACGCTGTCGGCAGTGGTGGCGGTGCTGGTGAAGGCAGATCTATTGATACTGCTTTCGGATATAGACGGATTGTATGACAAAAATCCAAAGCATCATCCCGATGCAAAGCTTATTCCCGTTGTTTACGGCGTAACCCGCCAGATCGAGGAGAACTGCCAGGGTACCGACAACAGCTTCGGCACCGGTGGGATGGTAACAAAACTGGCTGCTGCTAAGATATGCAATAGCCATGGCATACCCATGGTCATCGCCAACGGTGACAACCCCTATAACATTTGCAGGATCCTAAATGGAGAGCCTGTGGGGACCATCTTTGTCCCCAACGGAGAGGAGGATAAAGATGAGCGAGGTGCTGGAGAAAGCCAAAAAGGCGAGGGCGGCTGCTATACAGCTGGCCAAGCTATCGTCCAGCGTTAAAGACAGGGCACTGGAGATGATGGCTCAGGCCCTTGAGGATCAAAGCGATTTTATCATCCAGGCCAACAAATCCGATGTGGAAGCAGCCATACAAAACGGCAAACCCAAGGCTTTCATTGATCGCCTGACCCTCAACCAAAAGCGCATAAAGGATATGGCCGATGGAATCAGGGTCGTGAAATCGCTTCCTGATCCGGTGGGGGAGACGGTAGCCATGTGGCGGCGGCCAAACGGCTTGGTCATTGGACAGCGCAGGGTGCCGTTAGGCGTTATAGGAATCATATATGAGTCCAGGCCCAACGTGACGGCAGACGCAGCCGGATTGTGCCTTAAGGCCGGCAATGCGGTGATACTACGCGGAGGTTCAGAGGCCATCCAATCCAACAAGGCCATCGTAAGAGTCTTGGCTCAAGCGGCTTATGAAGCTGGCATTCCAGAGGGGGCAATTCAGCTCATCGAGAATACCGATCGGGACAGCGCGCGGCAGCTCATGCGTTTAAACGGATTGGTAGATGTGCTCATACCCAGAGGCGGTGCCGGGCTTATAAAAGCGGTGGTGGAGGAAGCTACAGTGCCCGTCATCCAAACGGGAGTGGGCAACTGCCACGTATATGTGGACGGCGAGTGCGATCAGGATATGGCGGTGAAGATCGTGGTAAATGCTAAAACGCAAAGGCCAGGAGTTTGCAACGCAGCCGAAACGCTGCTTGTGGATAAGAGTATCGCCAATGAGTTTTTGCCCAAGGTGGTCAAAGCCTTGCGGGAGAAGGGCGTTGAGATTCGCGGATGTGAAGAGACCCTAAAAATTGTTTCCGATGCTGTACCTGCTACTCCAGAGGACTGGGATACCGAATATCTGGACTATATACTGGCTGTTAAGGTGGTGAATGGAATCGACGAGGCCATATGCCATATACAGCAGCACGGTACAGGCCACTCGGAGGCCATCGTCACCTCCAATTATTTTAAGGCTCAAAAATTTTTGGATGAGGTGGATGCTGCTGCTGTTTATGTCAATGCGTCAACGCGCTTTACCGATGGATTCGAGTTTGGCTTTGGGGCCGAAATAGGTATAAGCACACAAAAGCTACATGCCCGGGGCCCCATGGGGCTTAAAGAGCTTACCACCGTTAAGTATGTAATATACGGCAACGGACAGATAAGGGAATAATAAATGAAAAAAGGGCGCTTGTTTGCGCCCCTTTATTTTTGTCCTTCAAGCCATTGGCGAGCTTCTTCAATGGCCTGTGAAACAGCGGCAGGTGCGGGACCACCCGGAATATTTCTGCGGTTTACGCAGTTTTTGAGCGATATGGCATCATAGATATGGCTGTCAAACTTATCGGAAAACTGCTGGTATTCTTCCAACGTCAGTTCCTCCAGCACTTTGCCGTTTTGTATGCAGTAAAGCACTATCCTTCCTACTATATGATGGGCATCGCGGAACGGAACGCCCTTGTTTACCAGATAGTCAGCTGCATCGGTAGCGTTGATGAACCCCCTTGCAGCTTGTTTAAGCATGTTCTCAGGGTACACCTTTAAGGTCTTGAGCATGTCGGTAAACACCGAAAGGCAACTTTTGACGGTGTCTACGGCATCGAAGAGGGGTTCTTTGTCTTCCTGCATGTCCTTGTTGTAGGCCAGCGGAAGTCCCTTCATGGTGGTAAGCAATGCCATCAAATCGCCGTATACCCTGCCGGTCTTTCCGCGTATCAGCTCCGCCACGTCGGGATTTTTCTTTTGGGGCATTATGCTGCTTCCGGTGCTGTAGGAGTCATCCATCTCGATAAACTTGAATTCATCAGTGGACCACAGTATGAGCTCTTCGCAAAATCGGCTCAAGTGCATCATTATTATGGATGCACAGCTTAAAAATTCCAGCACGAAATCCCTGTCGGCCACGGCATCCATGCTGTTGCGGGATATTGCAGAAAAGCCTAGCTGTTGCGCTACGTAATCCCTGTCCAGCGGATAGGTGGTCCCGGCTAGGGCTCCCGAACCCAGAGGCATGACATCCGTTCTTTTCAATGCGTCTTTTAGCCGTTCTACATCACGCCGGAACATCTCAAAGTATGCCATCAGGTGGTGCCCCAGGGTAACCGGTTGAGCTTTTTGTAGGTGGGTATAGCCCGGCATGATGGTCTCCTTATGCCTATTCGCCAAGTTGAGTAGCTGCTCTTCAAGCGCCAGGAGAAGCTTTATTATCTCGTCAATGGCTTCTTTGGTATACATCCTGATGTCCAGCGCTACCTGGTCGTTGCGGCTCCTGGCCGTGTGCAGCTTTTTGCCAACGTCCCCTATCCTGTCTATGAGTAGCGATTCTATGTTCATGTGTATGTCTTCGCTGGCGACGCTGAAAGTGACCTTGCCTTCTTCGATGTCCTTCAGTATCTGTTTCAGCCCATCGCAAATGGCTTTTGCTTCCTCAGGGAGTATGATTCCCTGCTTGCCTAGCATTGTGGCGTGGGCTATGCTGCCCAGTATATCCTGCTTGTACAGGCGGTGGTCAAAGTGGATGGAGGAGTGAAATTCGTCTACCTCCTTGCTGGTCTCTTTCTCAAAGCGTCCACCCCATGGTTTCATAAATCAAGCTCCTTCCTCTTCTCCCTTAAAAGGGCCTGCACCTTGAGGGGAAGACCGAACAAGTTGATAAAGCCTTCTGCGTCTTTCTGGTTGTATACGCTGTCCTCTCCAAAGGTGGCCAGCTCTTTGTCATACAGGGAGTATGGCGATTCAACTCCTGCAGGTATGCAGTTTCCTTTATACAGCTTGAGCCGCACGCACCCGGTTACATTTTCCTGTGTGCTGTCCACAAAAGCCGATAGCGCTTTTCTGAGAGGCGTATACCACTTACCGTCGTATACCAGCTCTGCAAACTTGATGGCCACATGCTGTTTGTAATGCAGTGTATCCCGGTCCAAAGTAATGCTCTCGAGTATTTGGTGGGCGGTATAGAGTATTGTCCCGCCGGGGGTCTCATACACCCCTCTGGATTTTATGCCTACCAGGCGATTTTCCACTATGTCTATTATTCCGATTCCGTGCCTTGCCCCTATTTCGTTCAACCTCTGTATAAGCTCCACCCCGTCGTAGCAGTTTCCGTTGAGCTGTACTGGGATGCCCTTTTCAAATTCTATCTCTACATATTCGGGCTGATCGGGAGCCTTATGGGGAGGGGTGCATATGAGATAGACGTGATCCCCTGGTTCGTTCCGCGGGTCTTCCAGGTCGCCACCCTCATGGCTGAGGTGCCACAGATTCCGGTCCATGCTATAGGGATGCTCTTTGGTGACCGGTACTGGGATGTTTCTTGCAAGGGCGTAATCTATCGCATCTTCCCTCGATTTTATATTCCACATTCGCCAGGGTGCTATAATCTTAAGGCGTGGATTTAATGCCTTAATGGTCAGTTCAA
Organism: Clostridia bacterium; assembly: GCA_017577715.1. Lineage (GTDB taxonomy): Bacteria > Bacillota > Clostridia > Caldicoprobacterales > Caldicoprobacteraceae > Caldicoprobacter. The sequence goes on along the minus strand of PKRC01000016.1, from coordinate 34,276 downwards.
ACCTCACCTGGTCGTTGCCCTTGCCGGTGGCCCCATGGGCTACCGCCACAGCGCCCTCCTTTTCAGCTATCTCTACCAGGCGCTTGGCGATGAGCGGCCGTGCGAAGGATGTGCCCAGCAGGTACTTGCCTTCATATATGGCCCCTGCTTTCAAGGTGGGGAATATGAAGTCTTCCACGAATTCCTTTTTTAGGTCCTCTATATAGACCTTACTGGCGCCGCTCTTGATGGCCTTTTCCTTTAAGGGTTCCAGCTCTTCACCCTGTCCTACATCCCCTACCATGGCTATTACTTCGTAATCAAAATTCTCTTTGAGCCACGGAATTATTATGGATGTATCCAGCCCTCCTGAGTAGGCCAGCACTACTTTTTGCTTTTCAGCCATGTGATTCAACCTCCGTTTGTCTGTTTTCAATAATTATACACCAATTCGAATATTTATACAACTACTATCATACAACAACTCGTTGATGTATATTTTCAGAGCCATTTGAATTTTTATTTTTTAATTTATAGTTTATACAACGAGAGTTTGCCAACCGGTCGGTTGTGGTTGACACAGCGCTCAAAAAGTCATAATATTACTATAGCGCCTTTGATAAAGCGGGGCAATGGTACGCTATAAATACATTTTGGAGTGGGTTTATGCTGGTACTGGGAATAGATCCGGGGATGGCCATCTTGGGCTACGGGCTGGTCAAGGAGGATGGACATTCCTTGAAGGTCATAGATTATGGAGTTATCAACACGCCCTCCGATATGGACACGCCCCATCGGCTGGTAGCCATTTTTGATGCAGTATGTCAGCTCATAGATCGCTATGCCCCTCAAGCTGTAGCCGTGGAGGAGCTGTTTTTCAACAAAAACGTCAAGACAGCCCTTGCCATAGGCCATGCAAGAGGGGTAGCCGTATTGGCCGCTGCCCTTAAGGGGCTTGAGGTGTATGAGTATACTCCGCTGCAGGTCAAACAGGCGGTGGCCGGCTACGGCAGGGCCACCAAGCAGCAGGTACAGCAGATGGTGCGCATACTGCTTAACCTGCCATCTATACCCAGGCCGGATGATGCCGCTGATGCCCTGGCTGTATCCATATGCCATATTCACTCGGTGGGCCTCAACGACAGGATGAAAAGGGCTGGCTTTTGGACGGAGGAATCGAATTAAGTTTTGTGAAATGCATGCCTTTAAGATGAAGGTTTTGCGATAGGAGAGATGGTATGTTTTCTTACTTAAATGGTACGCTGGTGGAGGTCGGGCCACAGCATGTGGTGTTGGATGTGCAGGGGATCGGATTTTATATAACGGTCCCGTCTTCTGTGGCCTCTAAGCTACCTTCCAGGGGAAGTGAGGTTAAGCTGTATGTGTACCTCAACGTCCGCCAGGACGGCATGGAGCTGTATGGTTTTTTAAGCCGTGAGGACAAGCTGTTGTTTGAAAAGCTCATTTCGGTATCGGGCATAGGTCCTAAAGCTGCCATTTCCATGTTGTCGGCTTTGTCGTCCACTCAGCTGGCCCTAGCGATTGCCACTGGGGATGTAAAGGCTTTGAGCGCCGCTCCGGGCATCGGTAAAAAGATGGCGCAGAGAATAATATTGGAGTTAAGGGAAAAGATTGACAAGGAAGTGGTGGAGAGTTCACCAGCGGTAAATGATGAAATGATGGTGGCGCAAGGGGTACAAAAGGAGGCGCTTCAGGCGCTGATGGCGCTGGGATATCAAGCTGTTGAGGCTCAGCGCGCTTTGGACATGGTAAAAGGTCAGGCACAGGATACAGCAACTTTGGTGAAGCTGGCGCTGAAAGCCCTGGATAAGAGATAGGGGTGAATACATTGGCCGAGCAGGAAAATAGAATAGTGACTTCCATGAAGCTTCATGAGGATAGCGAAGTGGAGCAGACCATAAGGCCCAGGACCCTTGATGAATACATAGGTCAGGAAAAGGTAAAGGAGCAGCTTAGGATATTTATACAGGCAGCTGTAAAGAGGGGTGAGCCTTTAGACCACGTCTTGCTGTATGGGCCCCCTGGATTGGGTAAAACCACGCTGGCTACAATAATTGCCAACGAGCTGGGAGTGGGCATCAGGATAACTTCCGGACCTGCCATAGAAAGGCCGGGGGACCTGGCGGCCATACTTACAAACTTGAGCGATGGGGACGTGCTGTTCATAGATGAGATTCACCGGCTAAGCAGGAGCGTTGAAGAAATCCTCTATCCGGCTATGGAGGATTTTGCCCTGGATATCATAATAGGTAAAGGGCCCAGCGCCCGCTCCATACGCCTTGACCTCCCCAAGTTTACCCTGGTTGGGGCTACCACCAGGGCAGGAATGCTGACCTCTCCCCTCAGGGATCGCTTTGGGGTGATACACCGCCTAGAGCTTTATACAGCCGAGGAGTTGACCAGGATAGTGATTCGGTCGGCTGGCATCCTGGGGATTCCCATAGACTCCGAAGGGGCCAGAGAGATTGCCGCACGGTCCCGCGGTACGCCCAGGGTCGCCAATCGCCTGCTCAAGCGGGTGAGGGATTTTGCGCAGATAAAAGCCAATGGAGTCATCACCCGGGAGGTTGCCAGGGAAGCCCTTGATCTCCTTGAGGTGGATTCGGTTGGCCTGGACGAGGTTGACCGAAAGATTTTAAGGACCATAATAGAAAAGTACAATGGAGGCCCGGTGGGATTGGATACGTTGGCTGCCTCGACCGGCGAAGAAAGCACCACCATTGAGGATGTGTACGAGCCGTTTCTCCTGCAGATGGGGTTTATTGCCCGTACCCCTCGCGGCAGGGTGGTCACGCCCCTTGCCTACCGCCACTTGAAGATCCCTTATCAGGAGCAACAAAGACTAGTATGACGCTGCTGTAACATGTGTTGGCCGGCGCTGACAAGGGATTTTGTTAGTTTTGTCATATGAGGCACAATTGTGGCTTTGGCTGAAAATCCCATTTTAGCGTTCAAAGGGGAGTTTACTAAAATGTGGCTGTAAAATCGTTTTTGATGCGGTAATCATTTGAATACAAAATATGTGAGGGCCTGAGAAGTGGGTTAGGCTTTATTTTGGCAAGCCAGCATTTAGCGGATCGATTTTGCAACGAGGCTTATTATTACATTAAAGCTGGAAACAATAATATGCGAAATGGGAAATGAGGGTGAGGTAGCAAGTTGAAGGTAGAAGATTTTGATTATTACCTTCCAGAGGAACTGATAGCTCAGTCGCCAGCGGAAAAGCGGGATGAGTGCCGCCTGTTGGTCTATCACCGCGATACTGGCCAAATTGAACACAGGATATTTAAGGACATAGTTGAATATTTATATAAAGGCGATTGCCTGGTGATCAACGATACGCGGGTCATTCCGGCACGGCTTTTAGGTAAACGGGTCGATACCGGCGGTAAGATCGAGTTTGTGCTGCTTAACCAAATAGACGATAAGCGCTGGGAAGTTCTAGTAAAACCTGGACGGAGGGCCCGGATAGGTTCTGTCTTTGTATTCGGGGATGGCTTGCTTGAGGCAAAGGTCATTGATAAGACCCCGGAAGGCGGCCGTATAGTGGAGTTTCAATACGAGGGCATTTTCAATGAGATTCTGGATAAGGTGGGGGTTGTGCCGCTCCCCCCCTACATTCGAAAGCAAATAGATGATCCTGAACAATACCAGACGGTGTATGCTAAACACCGCGGGTCGGTGGCAGCGCCTACTGCGGGCTTACATTTTACCATACCCTTGCTGGAGAAGATCCAGGCTTCGGGGGTGAATATTGTCAGGATAACCCTTCATGTAGGGCTGGGGACTTTCCGCCCTGTGAAGGTAGACAACGTAGAGCAGCATAAGATGCACGAGGAGTATTACAGGATTAGCCAGGAAGCTGCGCAGGTCATAAACCAGACAAAGGAAAAAGGTGGTCGCGTGATTGCGGTGGGGACCACTTCCACAAGGGCCCTTGAATCTTCAGCTGATGACAGTGGAAGGGTACATCCAACCGAAAAAGGTTGTACCGATCTGTTTATCTACCCGGGCTATAAATTTAAGGTGGTGGATGCCCTCATCACCAATTTTCACCTACCCAAGTCCACCCTGCTCATGCTGGTGAGCGCTATGTGTAGCCGCGAGGAAATACTCAGGGTGTATCAAGAGGCCATAAAGGAAAGGTACCGCTTTTTTAGCTTTGGGGATGCCATGCTGATACTTTGAAACTGCTTTTAAATATGCTTTACGGTTAAACAAAGGGTGAAGCTTTTGTAGGATTAATGGCATTGAATTTTGGTAGCGCGAGGTGGGACATGAGCTTTAAGTTTGAGCTTATAAAGGAGTGCTCAAAAACTGGAGCAAGGCTGGGCAGGGTGTATACCCCTCATGGCAGCTTCGAGACCCCGGTGTTTATGCCAGTGGGCACTCAAGCTACGGTGAAGGCTTTGACGCCCAGGGACCTTAAAGAGATAGGTGCCCAGATAATACTGGCCAACACCTATCACCTGTATTTACGGCCGGGACATGAGCTGATAAAGCAAGCCGGTGGCTTGCATGAGTTCATGAACTGGGACAGGCCCATACTTACCGATAGCGGTGGATTTCAGGTGTTCAGCCTAGCCGATTTAAGGGAAATAACCGATGAGGGGGTTTATTTTCGTTCGCATCTGGATGGTTCAAAGCATTTCATAAGCCCTGAAAAGGCTATAGAGATAGAGAATGCGCTGGGCGCAGACGTCATAATGGCCTTTGACGAGTGCGTGCCCTACCCCTGCGATTATGAAACGGCCAAAGCTGCCGTTGAAAGGACTACCAGGTGGGCTAAACGCTGCAAAGCCGCGCATCAGCGGGAAGATCAGGCGCTGTTTGGCATCATTCAGGGCAGCGTTTTTAAAGATCTCAGAATGAAAAGCCTTGAGCAACTGCTGGAGCTGGATTTTCCAGGATACGGCATAGGGGGGCTTAGCGTGGGTGAGCCTAAGCCGTTGATGTACGAGATCCTGGAGCAGATAACGCCTGCCATGCCAAAGGATAAGCCCAGGTATTTGATGGGGGTAGGTTCACCCGATTGCTTGATTGAAGGGGTTATACGAGGGGTGGACATGTTTGACTGCGTGCTCCCCACCAGGACGGCCAGGACCGGTTTGGCTATGACAAGCCGTGGAAAGGTGATGCTGCGCAATGCGCCATATCAACGGGATTTTGGCCCTCTTGATCCCGAATGCGACTGTTATACCTGCAAGAACTTTTCTCGCGCTTACTTAAGGCACCTGGTGAAAGCGCGGGAAATACTGGCTGCCATACTCATCACCATCCATAATGTAAGGTTCCTAATACGGTTTATGGAGCAAATAAGAGAAGCCATAAGGAATGACAACCTGCTTGAGTTTAGGAAAAGCTTTTTCGAAAAGTATGGGTATGATGACAGAGAATGAGTTAGTGGAATTTTTGTTTTCGGCAATGCTGAAAAAGAAAAAACTAAATTGGCAGGATTTGATTTTTATGTTATACTTATTTTTGTTGCACTGTGACTCGTTGACGGGATAGACAAACAGTAGAAAGCGAGCTTTGTGCATCAGGGAAAATATTCTAATTTAGAAAGGAAGGGAAAGAATATGCCTTCAGAAGAAGTGAGCACTACGGCGCTTTTGATTCAATCCTTGCTCCCCTTTGTGCTGCTGATAGTAGTCTTTTATTTTATGATCATAAGGCCTCAAAGGAAAAAGGAAAAAGAGACCAGGGAGATGCTGGCCTCTCTGAAGGTAGGGGACAATGTTACCACCATAGGTGGAATTTGTGGGAAGATCGTGCGCATCCGGGATGACATCATTACCATAGAGGTAGGGCCGGACAAGGTGAAGCTGGTGTTAGAGAGATGGGCTATCCGGAGCGTGGACAAGCCCATTTCGGCAGACTGATGTTGGTATTGGTAATCGCTATTTCAGGCTTTATCTGTTGCTGGTGAATGGATAAAGCCTTCTTACTTATTTTTTTATGCCCTTTTGCTTGTCATACTTCGCACCTGCACGGCATAAAAGTAAAGTGAGAAAGCAATGTGAAGGGATGGGGAGAGCGAGATGAGGAGCGCCAAAAAAAATTCCGTGCAGGTGGATAGAAACAGCCTTATACACAACGGACTTGTGATATTGAAGGCCTCGCTTCTAGCCGTTATAGTAACCCTTGTAGGCTTTTTGATATTTGCTGTGGTGATGAAGCTGGCTAATCTCCAGGAGACTATAATTCCGCCGGTAAATCAGGCCATTCGCATAATTAGCATTGCATTGGGAGGCGCCGTTGCAGCCCGCAGCAGCCGCACCAAAGGCTGGCTTAAGGGTGCACTGACAGGGCTTCTGTATATCGTGTGGGCCCTCGTTATAAGCGCTATATTCGGAGGCAAATACGCTTTTGATACCGTGCTGTTGTCTGATGCATTGTTGGGCATAGTGGTAGGCGCCATAGGAGGGATCATAGGCATAAATATTGAATAAGGTAAAAAGCCAAAATGCCTTGTTAAGATTGACAAATTGGAAAAACATCTTATATACTTAAAATGTGCTTTATACCAACATCTATCAATTGAAAAAGCCGGGATTTTTGGGGCCCCTGCCATGGAGCTTTATAAAAACGGCTCGAGTACTGACTTGGCCATATTATGGTAGAAAATATTGCGCCGAAAGCGGGCTAAGTGTAATGTTAAATGAACAAATGTTCATACCCTTATTATTTCGATATAGTTTATTATGATTCATTAAGAAATGATTTCTTAAAGAGTTATATTGATAAATAAATATAGGGAAATTTTCTACTATGGTCAAAAATATTATTCCGATTCAAACAGCTAAAAAGAGGCAAAATGTGTAAATTTGCTGTAAAGGAGGAGTTTGATTATGAAGCACATCAAGACCTTACATAAGGGAACATTGAAGGACAGCTTGAAGAATGGCGGCTGCGGCGAATGCCAGGCATCTTGCCAGTCTGCATGCAAGACGTCTTGCACCGTGGCTAATCAGGCATGTCAAAAGCAATGAAGATAGCTTTTTGTGTTAAGCCTCATGAACGTTAAGCCAAAAAACAGCAGTAGCGCTTGCTGCTGCTGTTTTTTATTGTATTGGTATGCATGTCGTTTCCGTTATTGACTAGTCCACTGCTAAAATATTATAATGAAAAAGTGAGTTCTTTTTTTGAAGGGGGCCAGTGAATGAAGAAGAAAAGCGCTTTAAAGTTATCTCTAATAATTGTTTGCATCATTGTAGCCTGTTACATTGCATTAAACGGTCTTGAAATAGGGGTATACAGGATTATCCCGCTTGGAGAAGGGGTTCAGCAAGGTCTGGATTTAAAAGGTGGGCTTTATGTGGTGTATGAAGCCAATATAGCCCCCGGTGATCCCGATGGAGATAGCAAAATAGAGGGCGCTATGAGAGTGATGCGCAACCGCCTTGACAGGTCGAATCAGCATGAGGCCACTATTGCGCGTCAGGGTACTAATCGCATAGTGGTGGAGATACCGGGCGTGGATAACCCACAGGAGCTTGCTGATATCCTGATGGAACCGGCAGTGCTGGAGTTCATCGGGCCTGAGGATGATGTAATAATCACGGGCCAGGATGTCAAGAGCGCGAAGCCTGGGTATATAACTGGCCAAAAGCCGGTTGTGCAGTTTGAGTTGACTTCTGAGGGTGCTAAGAAGTTTGCCGAAGCTACAAAGAAATATCTGGGAAAAGTGATAAAGATAGTTCTGGATGGCAATCCCATATCAGAGCCTACGGTGGAGGAAGTAATTTCAAGCGGCCAGGGCGTAATCCAAGGTATGAGCAGTATAGAGGAGGCGCAAAGGCTTGCTACCTTGATCGAAAGCGGTGCCCTGCCCGTTGAACTCAAACAGGTGGAAGTGAGGACCATCGGTGCAACGCTGGGTGCCAATGCCCTTGAAAGGGGAATATTGGCAGGGGTGGTTGGCCTTTCGCTGGTGTTCCTGTTTATGCTGGTCTATTACAGGCTACCAGGCCTGGTGGCCGATTTGGCCCTGGTGGTATACGCACTATTAGTAATGCTGATTACAGTGCTGGCTCGCATTACAATTACCCTTCCCGGCATTGCAGGTATAGTGCTATCCATAGGAATGGCGGTAGACGCCAATGTCATAATATTTGAAAGGATTAAAGAGGAAATTAGGGCTGGCAAGACCATGAGGGCGGCTCTTGATTCGGGCTTTTCGAAGGCGTTCAGTGCCATACTGGATTCCAACGTTACAACTCTTATTGCCGGCGTGGTGCTGCTGTATTTTGGGACAGGCCCCATTCAAGGCTTTGCCAAGACGCTGATGTTGGGCGTAGTGGTGAGCATGTTTACTGCCATAGTCTTTACAAAATATGTACTGCGGCTCATCATAGACCTGAATATACAAAATAAGAAATTGTACGGTGTATGAGAGGGGAATAACGGAGATGAATATAGATTTTGTCGGAAGGTATAAAATTTTTGCAGCCATTTCGCTGGTAATCATCATAGCCGGGTTGCTTGTGATGATATTACAGGGGCTAAACCTGGGGATCGACTTCAAGGGTGGCACCACCATATACGTAAACATCGGCAAACCCTATTCGCCTGACGATATCCGTGATATATTGTCATCCGAGGGGATAGACGCCACGGTGATGCAGGTGGGCGATAACAAGCAGGATGCCATCATACGCATGAGGCATATGGAAAATCAGGAGGAAATACAGAAGAGGTTGATAGCCCGGCTTAAAGAGAAATACGATTTGACCGACGAGAGGTTCAGCATTGATACGGTGGGGCCTACCATAGGGAAAGACCTTACACGCAATGCCATACTGGCTACGGTCATATCGTGGGTGGGTATACTCATATATGTAGGGATACGCTTTGAGTTCAAATCGGGAGTAGCTGCCATCGTAGCCTTGATACACGACGTGCTGATCATGGTGTCGGTTGTCGCCTTATTGAGAACGCAGATAAACAGCACATTTGTAGCGGCTGTGTTGACCATAATAGGTTATTCCATCAATGACACCATAGTGATTTTTGACAGGGTACGGGAGAATCAGAAGAAGTTTGGCAGCAAGCTGTCTAGAGCCGAGATAGTGAACAGAAGCATCAACGAGTCCCTTAACCGTACTATTAACACTTTCCTCACTACTTTGTTTACGGTAACGGCTTTGTATGTCCTTGGCGTTGAGTCCATCAAGGAGTTTTCGCTTCCCATTTTGGTGGGTCTCGTAGCTGGAACCTATTCTACCATATTCATTGCGGGACCCTTGTGGGCTGAATGGAATGAAAGGACCGATCGGCGCAAGCTTGCTGCTGCCAAGTAATTGAATGCAGGTTGCCATGGTTTGGGCTGCTTCATATGGGAGGCGGGAAAACATAAGATACATCGATGTTAATTGGCGAGCAATATTATCAATGAGCTTCCTTCGGGAAGCTCTTGTTGTTATTTTTTACGGTGGATTTATTTATTGATTAAAAAGGGAAACGCCATTATTTTTTCGTGAGGAGTTGAAATGTATGCCGCTTTATCTTCCGCTGGCAGACGAAACGCCTGAATGGCAACGGAGTGTAGATATAATCCATAATGGCTTGGGAGTCTCAAGGGTAGTGGCCAGGTTGCTGGTAAACAGGGGCATTACCGATCTACAGCAGGCTGTCTCGTTTATCAACCCCTCTCTCGAGGGACTTCATGACCCATTTTTGTTGCCCGATATGGAAAAGGCCGTAGAGCGGATCCGAAAGGCAATCGACGGCGGACAACGCATTGCAATATACGGGGATTACGATGTGGATGGGATTACGGCGGCGTCTGTCCTGTATTTGTTTTTAAAAGGTAAAGGCGCCGATGTGGAAGTATACATCCCCCATCGCTATTTAGAAGGATACGGCATGAATTGCCAGGCTGTTGAGCAGCTTCATGCCCGTGGGATCAGGCTCATCATAACGGTAGATTGTGGCATAACGGCAATTGATGAAGTCGAACTGGCTACGCAGCTGGGCATGGATGTCATAGTGACCGATCATCACCGGTGCTCAGGCCAGCTTCCCCGCGCCTGTGCTGTCATTAACCCTTCCCGCAGCGACCACTCCTATCCCTTTTGTAGCCTGGCAGGGGTGGGCGTGGCTGCTAAGCTGATTCAGGCCATGGAGGGGATTGAAGGGCTGGAGAAGTATCTGGACCTGATCGCTTTGGGTACGGTAGCCGACGTGGTACCCTTGCTGGACGAAAATAGAATTCTGGTAGCTAAAGGCATAGAGCGCATAAACGCCTCCCCACGGCTTGGGGTTGAGGCTTTGCTCAAAGTTGCCGGGCTGGCACAAGGCACCATTGATGCATACAGGATAGCTTTTATGCTGGCGCCCAGGCTTAACGCCGCTGGCAGAATGTCAACGGCCTATCTGGGCTTTTCGCTGCTCACAACTCAGGACGAAAGGGAGGCAGCTAGCATTGCCCGGCAATTGAATGAGGAAAACGCCAAGCGCCAGCAGATTGAAAATAATCTGCTGAAAGAGTGTATAGATAGGCTCATTAAGGATGGCGATCTCAGCGCTGAATGGATAATAGTATTGGAAGGGGAGGAGGAAAAGGGCTGGCACCCCGGTGTCGTGGGCATTGCGGCTTCCAAAATCAGCGAGCATTTTTATCGGCCGTGTATATTGATTTCCCTGCAGGGTGATAAAGGTGTGGGCTCTGCCCGAAGCATTGAAGGCTTTAATATATATAACGCATTAAAGCAGGTCGATGATCTGTTCATTCGGTTTGGAGGCCATGAAATGGCTGCGGGGTTCAGCATCCCCAGAGAAGCTATACCGGAACTAAAAAGGCGCCTTTTAAGCTATGTCCACCGTAGCATGGACGAGTCATTGCTCATTCCCCGCAATTATCATGATGGGGTGCTGATGCCGCAGGATATCACGCTATCGCTGGTGCAGGAATTAAGGCTGTTGGAGCCTTTTGGCATAGGCAATCCGCCACCCAGATTCCTGTTTAGCAATGTTCAGGTTGAGAATTGCTGGACGGTGGGAAATGATGGCAGGCATCTTAAAATGTCGGTTTCCACGGGACAGCGGCTGTGGGATGCCATCGGATTTGGGCTGGGCGATAAAAAGGATTATCTGCTGGTCGGGGGTAAAAAGGTGGACATCATTGCCGCGATAGAGGAAAATGAATGGGGCGGCGTGAAAAAAATTCAGTTCAACGTGAAATCCATGCAGGCCGTTTTGAATGATGAAGATGACGTTGAGGCTTTTCTGGAGCCGTTTTATTTTAAATTTTTTGATGCTTTTTTACAAGAAATTATGTATAATAGTGATTGCATAAACGGTAAACAATTGAGCAAAGCGGAGTGGCCGACGTTCCAGCAGATGAGCTGTGATGAAGCTATAGCCTGCTTTAAGGCTTCCAAGGTGGGCAACTTGATTTTGGCAAGCACCCTGGAGGGAGCACGATGGGCACTAAACCTGATCGTTGAAGAGAGGATACCCCATATGGCCTTTGCATATGGATACTTCCACGAGATGTGGGAGACGGGGATGAACGGCATACTCATAGCTCCAGTGCTGGACAGGGTCCTCTTCAGGCACTACAGGAAGATCTTTTTGCTGGAAGATGAGCTTCCTCTGTATCCGCGATTGTACCTTGTAGAAGGTTTAAGGGAAAGGGTACGTGTCATAAAAGGCTGGAATAGCCATGGGATTCTTCTCAAAGATGTGCTCAAGCGGCTGGATGTGGAAAGAGCGCACTTTGTAGCACTGTATAAATGGTTGCGTTCGCGGCGTCCTGGCCAGAATATATGGCCAGGGGTGTCCAGGATGGCAAGGCAGTTCAGGGAGGCAACGGGGCAGGATATAAACGAGTTTCAGCTGCGCTTGATGTTAGGTGTGTTTAAAGAACTAGGCTTTATAAGAATAGATGGGCAGCAGACCTGTATCAAGGTGGAGTGCATACAAAATCCACGCAACCGCGAACTTGCCGAGAGCGTGCTATATCAGAAGTACATGGCATGGATTGAAGGGGTGCAATCCCACTGCGAAAAGGAGGAGTAAAGATGGATTTGAAGTCAAAGATCAGGGTTGTATTGGATTTCCCCAAGCCGGGCATAAGCTTTAAGGACATAACCACTTTGCTTAAGGATCGAGAAGCCTACATCTATACGATAGATTCACTGGTGTCTTTTTGCAAGGAAAAAGGAGCTGAACTAATAGTGGGACCCGAGGCCAGGGGATTTGTGCTGGGAGCGCCGGTGGCGTATGCCCTGAAGGTGGGGTTTGTACCGGTGCGCAAGCCGGGCAAGTTGCCGGCCGAAACTGTCAGATACGAGTACGGTTTGGAGTACGGTTCTGATGTGTTGGAAATACACAAGGACGCCATTCAGCCCGGGCAAAAAGTAGTAGTGGTGGATGACCTGCTGGCCACGGGCGGCACTGCTTTGGCGGCTGTCAAGCTTGTCGAGAAGCTAGGCGGCATTGTGGTGGGCGTGGCCTTTGTGATAGAGCTGTCCTATTTGAATGGTAGAAAGACGCTGGAAGGATATGACGTGTACTCCGTCATTACCTACGATGACTGAGAATGATGCTGAAGAGGTAAGGATGGTTGGTGCTTGCTGTACCAGCCATTCTTTGTATTTGATTGAAGTATTTGATTGAACGGGCGCTTCCGCTATGGAAAGGGGGTGGTATAATGAATGGCAATGGTATACAAGCTAAAGTGGCAGAGCTTGAATCCAAAGCGGAGCAGCTTTATGGCAAAGAAGGGGCAGAAAAAGTCCGCAAGGCCTATGCTTATGCCGCAAAGGCCCATGAAGGGCAAAAGCGGTCATCTGGCGAGCCATTTATTATCCATCCCGTGGAAGTGGCCCTTATATTGATGGAGCTCGGATTGGACGTCGATACCGTTGTGGCGGGTATACTGCACGATGTCATAGAGGATACTGGCGTGACGCTACAGCAGCTGGAAGGGGAGTTTGGGGCCGATATAGCGAAGCTGGTGGACGGAGTTACAAAGCTCAGCCGCATAGAATACAAGAGCAAAGAAGAGCAACAGCTGGAAAGCCTGCGGAAGATGTTTGTGGCCATGGCAAAGGACATAAGAGTTATAATCATCAAGCTTGCTGATAGGCTGCACAACTTGAGAACCCTCGAGTACGTAGATGAAGAGAAGCAGCGAGAAAAGGCTTACGAAACCCTGGAGATCTACGCTCCCCTTGCTCACCGATTGGGGATATTCAAGATAAAATGGGAGCTGGAGGATATATCGCTGCGCTATATCGATCCAAAGGGATACTATGACCTGGTAGAGAAGGTGGCTGCCAAGAGAAGGGAGCGAGAAGCCTACATTCAGGACGTCATACAAACCCTCAAGAAAAAGCTTGATGAGATGAACATTGAAGCCGAGATAGAAGGGCGTCCCAAGAATTTTTACAGCATTTACCGCAAGATGTACATGCAGCACAAGAGCTTTGAGGAGATCTATGATCTGCTGGCTATTCGCGTGATAGTGAATTCGGTGAGGGATTGCTATGCAGTTTTGGGCATAGTTCATACCCTTTGGAAGCCCATCCCAGGCCGATTTAAGGATTATATAGCTGTTCCCAAGCCCAACATGTATCAATCGCTCCATACCACCGTTATAGATTCCAGGGGCGAGTTGTTTGAGATACAGATAAGGACCTGGGATATGCATCGTACTGCCGAATACGGGATTGCAGCCCACTGGAAATACAAAGAGGGACGTAAGGCTTCAACCGACCTTGACGAAAAGCTCGCATGGATACGCCAGCTTTTGGAATGGCAGAGCGACCTTAAGGATTTCAGGGAATTTGTAGAGACCCTAAAGATAGACCTGTTTAGCGATGAGGTGTTTGTCTTCACGCCCAAAGGCGACGTCATTGACCTGCCCAAGGGAGCAGGACCGCTGGATTTTGCATATGCCATTCACACGGAGATAGGCAATAAGTGCGTGGGCGCCAAGGTAAACGGTAAGCTGGTTCCTTTGGATTATGAGCTTCAAACCGGCGATATAGTGGAGATTATCACCTCTCCCAGCAGCCGGGGGCCCAGCCGTGATTGGCTCAAGATAGTCAAGACCACTCAGGCCAAGAATAAGATCAAGCAGTGGTTCAAAAAGGAGCGGCGCGAGGAAAACATAGAAAGAGGCAAGGAGATGCTTGAGAAGGAGGCAAAGCGACAGGGGTATGTCCTGTCGCAGCTTCTCAAAAACGAATGGATTGAGCCCATACTTAAGAAATACGGGTTCCATTCGATTGACGATATATATGCTGCCATCGGTTACGGCGGGCTTACTACCAGCCAGGTGCTGGTGAGGCTCATCAACGAGTACAAGAGGTATCAAAAGGTGACCGCCTCCGAGTCAGAGGAGGTAATTGCAAAGCAGGCAAAGGAAGGCAGGCCCAAGAGGCGCACCGATAATGGCATACATGTCAAGGGTGTCGATAATATACTGGTAAGGCTTGCTAGATGCTGCAATCCCGTGCCGGGCGATGAAATCATAGGGTTTATCACTAGGGGCAGAGGTGTATCGGTGCACAGGGCCGATTGCGTCAATGTGATCAATATAGTTCCCGAAGAGAGGCACCGGCTGGTGGAGGTAGAGTGGAGCGGTGAGGATAGAGCCTCTTATAACGCTGAGATACAGATAATAGCGCGAGACAGGCATTCGCTGCTAGCCGATATTACCAGCACCCTTGCCAACATGGATATAGCCTTGACTGCTGTCAATGCCAGGACCAACAGGGTTCGGCAGGCCCTTATAAATTTAAGCCTGGAAATAAAGAACACCCAGCAGCTTGAAAAGGTGATGAGGCAGCTTAAAAAGGTGCCCGACATACTGGATGTGCACAGGGTAAACGCGTGAAGAGGATTGGTATGGCCACTTTGACAGTTTGAAAATGAAAATTAAGGTAAAACGGAGTGATGATTTCGATGAGAGCTGTTGTTCAACGGGTTAAACACGCCAGCGTAAAGGTGGATGGAAAGGTGGTTGGCTCCATTGAAAATGGGCTGCTGGTATTTTTGGGAGTAGAGAAGGACGATAGCGAAGAAGACCTGGCATATATGGTAGACAAAGTGACTGGCTTGAGAGTATTTGAGGATGAGAACGGCAAGATGAACCTGTCAGTGCAGGATGTGGGCGGAGCCGTACTGGCTGTGTCGCAATTTACCCTGTACGGAGACTGCAGAAAAGGGCGTAGGCCCAGCTTTACCCAGGCCGCACCTCCCGATATGGCCAAGAAATATTACGACTTATTTGTGGAAAAGATTAAACAGTTGAACATCCCTGTGGCCACCGGTATATTTCAGGCAAAGATGGAAGTGTCGCTGCTCAATGACGGCCCTGTGACCATACTGCTGGACAGCAAGAGGACTTTTTGATTTTGAAAGGAGTAGCAAATATGAAGGTTATAGCCATGCCGGTGGGACAGCTGGCTGCCAACTGCTATATAGTATATTGCGAGAATACCAGAAAGGCGGTTGTCATTGATCCCGGTGCAGATGGTCAGAGTATTTTAAACCGCATACAGTATGAAGGCCTCGAGGTGGGACACATACTGCTCACCCATGGCCACTTTGATCACATAGGCGCTGTGAAATTTCTCAAGGAGCAATTGGGGGCCTCTGTGGCCATCCATTCGGGAGATGCTCAGGCCCTTACCGATGCTGCCCGAAACCTTTCGGCCTTCATGGGAGAGCATTTGGTGCAGGTACCGCCTGATGTATTGCTGCAGGAGGGAGATATCATTGCCGTTGGAGGCATAACCATGAAGGTGCTCCACACGCCAGGGCATTCGGAAGGCAGCGTATGTTTTGTGGTGGACAGCCCTGTAAAGATGGCCTTCACGGGGGATACGCTATTTCAGGGTTCCATAGGCAGGAGCGATTTTCCAGGAGGCAGTTATGAGCAGCTAATCAGCTCCATAAGGGATAAGCTGCTTACCCTCGATGACGATTACACCATCTATCCCGGCCATGGGCCAAAGAGCACCATTGGCGCTGAAAGGGTTACCAATCCGTTTATAAAGTACTATGTGAGATGAATAGCTGATGGAAGCGATGAATAGCTGATGGAAGTGTGGTACAAAAATTCAATAAAGTATTGGTAGAAAAATCCGAATAAAGTGTCGTTTGGAATAGTTTATTATGGGAAAGACTGTAGCTTGACCTTTTTATGAAATCTGGCGTATTTTTTATGAAATTTGGAGTATTTGTTATGAGATTTTTGAAAGATCTTTCTTTATAATAAAAGGCGTTTTAAAGCCTTAAAAATGGCTTAAAGAGTTTGACATAAACCGTGACGGTATAATACAGATCAGAACAAATGGTGGAGGGCTGCTGCGATTTGAATGTATACGTTCACGTTACCAATGGTGGCTTTGAGCACGAGATATGGGAATTGACCCGCGTATTTTTTCCCAGTTGGTCGGTTAAGGTGTTTGACCATTTGCCGGCCCAAAGTGATAATCCGGGAGAAAAGGGCGACAGCTGCGGGGATTTACTCGTCGTTGCCGAATATACTTGCTCGGACTTTGAAATTGTGGCGAAAAGCTGCCTGAAGGACGGCAGGGGAAGGGTGTTGTTTGAAAGCCAGCGAAGCCAAAAATTGGATGATAGGACTAGAGGTTCTTATCTCAAACGGAAAAGGGAGATAAAGAAGGTCTTATGCCAATGCGTCTACGACGTGCTGTCGAGATTCACAGGCAAGTATCCGAATTGGGGTATACTTACCGGCGTGCGCCCGCTTAAGGTGGTGCATCATCTAATGGACGATGGATTGAGCGATGAAGAGGTTTTGAGCGCATTGAAGTCCGAGTACTACGTAAGGGATGATAAGGCTTCCCTGCTGGTGGAGACGGCCAACAACCAGCGGGATATTGTAAAATCGTCCTCCGCCGATACCGTATCTCTCTATATACACATTCCCTTCTGCACCACCAGGTGTCTATACTGTTCTTTTCCGTCGGTCGTGATGGATGGATACAAGGAGATAGTGGATGACTATATAGATTCCCTGGTTACCGAGCTTGATAAGGTGGTCTCAGTTTTGTTGCACAAGGGAATATCAATTCAAAGCCTTTATATAGGCGGTGGAACTCCCACTGCCCTTGCCTATCCACAACTGGAGCGGTTGCTGAGCGCAGTGGACTTGTTGCTGGATGGCTGCTCTGTAAGGGAGTATACGGTGGAATGTGGTAGGCCCGATACTCTGGACATCGACAAGCTTTCGTTGCTCAAGGCTTTTGGAGTAAACCGCATAAGCATCAACCCCCAAACCATGAACCAGGAAACCCTTGATGAGATCGGTCGGAGGCATACGGTGGAGCAGGTTGTGTCCAGGTTTCACATGGCCAGGTATGTCGGGTTTGATTGCATAAACATGGATATCATAGTGGGACTGCCCGGCGAAGGTGTGCCGCACATGGAAAAGACCATGAAAGCCATTGCAGGTCTGCAGCCCGATAACCTTACGGTGCATACCCTTGCCGTAAAGAGGGCATCCAGGCTTAAGGACTCGCTGGATAAATATCCCTTAACTTCCGATGATACGGCTGAAAGGATGCTGGAAGTATGCCAAAGATGGGTAAAGAGGATGGGGATGGTGCCGTATTACCTTTATCGCCAGAAATACATGGTGGGGAACCTCGAAAACGTCGGATATACTAAGCCCGGCAAGGCCTGTATATACAACATCCAGATGATGGGAGAAAATCAGACCATATGGGCATTTGGGGCGGGAGCGGTCAGCAAGGTATACTTTCCGGAAAATGATTGTATACAGCGCGTTCCCAACGTCAAGGATGTGAAGGAGTATATGGATAGGCTTGAGGAGATGATACGGCGAAAGATGAGGTTTATAGATCTTTGTAAAGGAGGCGTTGAGGATGACCTATAAAAGGTTTGGGAATACTTATGTTGTAAGCATTGAAAAGGGAGAGGAAGTAGTCGAGTCGCTTAAGCGTTTTTGTGAGGCTGAGAATGTAAGGTTGGGCTACATCACCGGCATAGGGGCTTCAAACAAGTTAGTCATAGGAATTTTTGATACCAGGGAGAAGGTGTATCGTTCGACGGAGATAAGTGGGGAACACGAGATAACCTCCCTTGTGGGTAACATAACCACCATGAAGGGGGAGATATATCTTCACATACACGTCACCCTTGCCAATTCCAAATTCGAGGCTATAGGGGGTCATTTGAATTCGGCCGTGATAAGCGGAGTGTGCGAGGTTTTTGTCCACAAGGTGGAAGGAGAGGTAGATAGGGAGTTTGACCAAAATGTGGGGCTCAACGTTTTGAAGCTGTAAAAACCCATAGTTGACAGTACCTCGTCCTTGGCTTTATAATACTTATAACGTTATACTCCAACGGCTGTGAAAGGGAGAGTACCTGGATGGATGCATCAGAGAGGGGATGCCGCGGTTCAAATGTTGGCCGTGGGTGGGAGCATCCCTTGCGGAAATCCTGGGAAGGACACCCCGGAGCCGGTCTGCTGAAGGGAAGTAGGCAGATCCGCCCAATCCGGCGTTAAAGGAAAGGTGGGAGAAGCTTATTTCTCCAAGAAGGGTGGTACCGCGGGCAGTGAAACCTCTCGTCCCTTATTTGAAGGGAATGAGAGGTTTTTTAAGTTAACGCAGAAGAAGGAGGGAGATGGAAATGCTGACCCAGGCCCCGAAAGGTACAAAGGACGTCTTGCCAGATGAGTCGTATAAATGGCACTATGTGGAAGGGAAGATACGGGAGATTGCCCGTTTGTTCGGCTATAAAGAGGTACGTACCCCCACTTTTGAGCATACCGAGCTGTTTGAACGGGGGGTTGGCGATACCACCGACGTGGTTCAGAAGGAGATGTATACCTTTACCGATAAGGGCGGAAGGAGCATTACCTTAAAGCCGGAAGGTACAGCAGGGGTGGTGCGTGCCTACATAGAAGGCAGGCTTTATGCTCAACCCCAGCCCATTAAGATGTATTATATAACCCCGGTGTTTCGATACGAGAGGCCGCAGGCGGGACGCTTGAGGGAGCACCACCAGTTTGGTGTGGAGGTATTTGGCGCTCCGGAGGCATCGGTGGATGCTGAGATCATAAGCTTGGCGGTGACTTTGTTTGACAGGCTCAATATAAAGAATTTGGAACTCAACATAAACAGCATTGGATGTCCCAGCTGTCGGCCCAGGTATCATCAGGTCCTCAAGGAATACCTGTCGGGGCAGCTAGACCAGCTGTGCTCTAACTGTAAGCAGCGCTTTGACCGAAATCCTTTAAGGATTTTAGATTGCAAGGAAGAAAGGTGCAGGCAGGTGGTGGCTTCTGTTCCGGTAATACTGGATTTTCTGTGCGATGAGTGCAAGGCGCACTTTGACGGCCTTAAACGCTACCTCGACGCTGCAGGTATACCCTATAAGGTCAATCCCATGATTGTACGAGGGCTGGATTACTACACCAAGACGGTATTTGAGTTTATTTCCCGGGACATAGGGGCTCAGGGAACGGTATGTGGTGGAGGCCGTTATGACGGATTGGTAGGCCTTTGTGGCGGACCCGAAACGCCGGGCGCCGGCTTTGGCATGGGAATTGAGAGGTTGCTGTTGGTCATGGAAAATCAGGGAGTGGAGATACCGCCGCCACCAAAGTTGGACGTCATGTTCATAACCGTTGGGGATGAAGCGCGTTTTCAAGCCTTTAAGCTGGTTAGGGATTTGCGCCTAAAGGGAATTTCGGCCGATATGGACCACGTGGGCAGGAGCATAAAGGCCCAGTTCAAATATGCGGATAAGCTGAATATACCCAGGGTGTGTATAATGGGCGAGGATGAGCTTAAGAATGGATGCGTTAAAGTAAGGGATATGGCATCGGGGCGGGAAGAGCCGGTTCCAATGAATGAAATAGTGGCCTATCTTGAGAGGTTAAGGAGGCTTGATTGAACCATAAGGCCTGGTATTGATGGGCTTTTACTAGTGAGCTGCAAAGTAGCTGTATGGCAGGCTGGTCATTGGAAGTATTTGCAAGGGCTTTAACATGGAGTATAAGGGCAGCTATGAGGTGTGGAAACGGAAGCTTTAGCCTTAACGATGGTAATAGGTGATGCCTGCAAATGTGCTGATGAGCATGCATCTACGGTGCAGTTAGGTGGAGTATGTGCGCGATATATGACACCTGACCTGCTGTAGCATGAAGTTGAATTGTGGTGATGCCATGAGTAACATCGTTGATAGATGAAGATGTATGGATTTTTTAAAAGTAATTCACAAGACATAAATAAAAGGAGGTATACGATATGGGCGAGCTAATGGGAGATTGGAAGAGAACCCATATGTGCGGCACCTTGAACCTTGAACACGTAGGGCAGGAAGTGACCATTATGGGATGGGCCCATAGGCGCCGTGACCTTGGAGGCTTGATATTCATCGATTTGAGGGATCGTACCGGCATAGTACAGGTAGTGTTTAACGAGGAAAAGTGCGGCGCCGATGTGTTCAAAAAAGCCGAAACGGTGCGCTCTGAGTACGTTCTAGCCGTGAAGGGGGCGGTGGTAAAGCGGGAGCCCGATACCGTTAACCCTAAAATCCCTACCGGCGAGATTGAAGTGGTGGCAAGCCAGCTCAAGATTTTATCGGCTTCAAATACCCCGCCCTTTAGCCTAGAGGATAACATAAACGTCTCCGAGATGGTGAGGCTGAAATACCGGTACCTGGATTTAAGGCGGGCCGAGATGCAGAGGAACATAGTGCTGCGCCACAGAATAACCAAGTGGGTCCGGGATTTTCTGGACTCAAAAGGTTTTTACGAGATAGAAACTCCGATGCTCACGAGGAGCACGCCGGAGGGGGCCAGGGACTATTTGGTGCCCAGCAGGTTGCATCCCGGCAAGTTCTATGCGTTGCCACAGTCGCCCCAGCTCTTCAAACAGCTGCTCATGCTGTCGGGGTTCGATAGGTATTTCCAGATTGCTAGGTGTTTTAGGGACGAGGATTTAAGGGCAGACAGACAGCCCGAGTTTACCCAGATAGATATCGAGATGTCGTTCGTAGATGTGGACGACGTTATAACTTTGAACGAGGAGATGCTGGCCTATATATTCAAAAAGGCTTTGGGAATTGAGCTTTCGCTGCCGCTGCCGCGCCTGACTTATAAGGAGGCCATGGAGAGATACGGTACCGACAAGCCCGATACCAGATTTGGCCTGGAGCTTAAAGATGTAACCGACCTAGTGAAAGACTGCGAATTCAAGGTGTTCTCAGGCGCTGTGGCTTCCGGTGGCAGCGTAAGGGCTATAAACGCCAAGGGCTGTGCTATAAAGTTTTCCAGGCGTGAAATAGATTCCCTGGTGGATTTTGTTAAAAACTACCGAGCAAAAGGGCTGGCCTGGATTGCAGTTGAGCAGGACGGCTTGAAGTCGCCCATTACCAAATTTTTTACTGAGCAGCAGCTGAACGACATATTAAAGCGCCTGGAGGCCGAGACGGGCGACTTGCTGCTGTTTGTGGCCGACAAGGACGATGTGGTGTTTCAGGCTCTCGGACAGCTGCGCTTGGAGCTGGCTCGTCGCTTAGAACTGATAGACAAATCTAAATATAACCTGTTATGGGTTGTGGAATTTCCTCTGCTGGAATATGACGAGGAGGAAAAGCGCTTTGTGGCCAAACACCATCCCTTTACCGCGCCCATGGATGAAGATATAGAATATCTTGATACAGATCCGGCAAGGGTAAGGGCTAAGGCCTATGACATAGTGCTAAACGGAGTGGAAATCGGTGGGGGCAGCATAAGGATTCACACTACCGAGATGCAGGAAAAGATGCTCAACGTGCTGGGCTTTTCAAGAGAAAGGGCCTGGAAGAGCTTTGGGTTCCTGCTTGAAGCTTTCAAGTACGGTGCGCCGCCCCATGGAGGAATCGCTTATGGCTTGGACCGCTTGGTGATGATGCTGGCGGGCAGGGATACAATACGGGATGTCATAGCATTTCCCAAGGTACAGAACGCTTCGGATCCTTTAACCGATGCGCCGTCGGAAGTGGAGCCCAAGCAGCTGAGAGAGGTCCATATCCGTGTGGACGCGTGAAGGTGAAAACTTGTGGTTTAATTTACCCATAAATGGTTAAATATAATGATGACGCGCGGGTGATGATATGCTTCATGCATTTACCAGGACGGAGTGGCTGATCGGGGAGCAAGCGCTCAAAAAACTCAATAGCAGCACAGTGGCGGTATTTGGCATTGGAGGAGTGGGAAGCTTTGCCGCCGAGGCTCTGGCCAGATGTGGCGTGGGCACCTTAATCCTGGTTGACCATGATAAGGTGTGTCCCACAAACATCAATCGCCAGGTTCACGCCGACGTCACCACCATTGGGAGGCCCAAGGTTGAGGTGATGAAGGAGAGACTGCTCAAAATAAACCCTGCTTTAAACATTATAGGTCGAGCAGCTTTTTACGGGCCGGATACGGCAGATGAGCTCCTCGATACTGGCTGTGATTATGTGATTGATGCCATAGATACCATAGGCTCCAAGATTGACCTGGTGGTGAGATGTAAACAAAAAGGTATACCCGTTATTTCCAGCATGGGAGCCGGAAACAAGATGGATCCAACCGCTTTCAGAGTGGCGGATATATACCAGACCTCTGTGGACCCTATCGCTAAAGTCATGAGGCGTGAGCTAAAAAGGCGGGGCATAGATAGCTTGAAGGTGGTGTATTCCACCGAGCTACCCATAAAGCCGCGGTATACTTCTACCGATTCTGCCGTTGCTGGCCATCCTGAGGTGATGGGAAAGGCAGGGGATTCTACCGCTCAAGTGAAGGAGCGCAAGCATCCGCCGGGCAGCATTTCCTTCGTCCCACCGGTGGTGGGGTTTATCATAGCCAGCGAAGTGGTAAAGGACCTCATCGATTGGCCCCGATGCGTCTAAATCTTTTGGTGTAAGGAGACGAGTGGCAGATTAAAGCTTGACTGGTTTAATTAGAAGGCCGTTTCGTATAGGAAAGCCGGTTAGAGCCCAACGGTATTCCTGAAGTGCGCAGCTGGACCTCGCTTTACGTCGCAGTATGACGCAACACAAAGGGATATAGATGGCTTGTTTAACATTTGTGTCTAGTCGATGGGGGTGTATCTATACAACTTTGTGCAGATGAGGATGATGCAGGATGAGGGAAGTGGGAGAAGTAATTCGAGTAGAAGGCGATAGAGCAATAGTGCGCATCCAGAGGAGCTCGGCATGCCGGCATTGCGGGGCCTGCGGACTGGGAGCCAGCTCTGATGAGATGCTGCTCACCCTACCCAATAGCCTGAATGCCAAGCCCGGTGATATGGTGGAGCTGTCTATAGAATCGGTGCATTTGCTCAAGGCCTCCGCCATAACCTACTTGATACCCCTGGCTGCATTGATTCTGGGGGTGATTGTGGGGTATGTATTGGGTGGATACCTGGCAGTGGACCGGCAGCTGGCAGGAGCGGTACTGGGACTTGCCTTTACCGGATTGGCATTTATGCTCATACGCACTCTCGACCCTGTCTTTAAAAGGAGCAACAATTTTACACCTACTATGGTAGCTGTATTAAATGTGAATAATAATAAAGATAATAAATGAGAAAGGGGAGTTGAATATGGCCAGTGAAAATGTCATTACGTTAACTGCTGAGAACTTTGAGAGCGAAGTATTGAAGTCCAACATACCGGTGCTGGTGGATTTCTGGGCACCTTGGTGTGGACCGTGCAGGATGATTGCACCCATCATCGATCAGTTGGCGGATGAATACGCGGGAAAGATAAAGGTTGGTAAGGTAAATGTGGATGATGAGGGGCAATTGGCTCAAAAATATGGGATTATGAGCATACCTACCCTGTACTTCTTCAAAAACGGCGAGGCTGTAAACCAGTTGGTAGGCGTAAGGCCTAAAGCCGAGCTTGAAAAAATAATACAAACCGTTTTATAAAAAGATCGGATTTTCCGATCTTTTTTTTTGCAAAAAACTTGCCAATTTTCCAAGTTATCATTATAATGGATATAAAATTTGGACGGCCTTTTATTTGTATAAATATTCAATAAATCCATTTTAATTAAGGAAGGTGTCTTGTAGCATGGTTGATTTGAAGGAGATATACAACGTTGATCCTGAAGTAGCGCAGGCCATGGAAAATGAGCTCAAGAGGCAACAGGACCACATAGAGCTCATCGCGTCAGAAAATTTTGTCAGCTTGGCTGTTATGGCAGCCATGGGTAGCCATCTTACTAATAAGTATGCCGAAGGGTATCCCGGTCGCCGCTATTATGGCGGTTGTGAGTTTGTTGACGTGGTGGAGAGCATCGCCATCGAAAGGGCAAAAAGGCTTTTTGGAGCTGAGCACGCCAACGTTCAGCCCCATTCAGGGGCTCAGGCTAACATGGCTGTATACTTTGCGGTGCTGGAACCGGGGGATACCATTATGGGTATGAACCTGGCTCACGGCGGGCACTTGACCCACGGTAGCCCTGTAAACATTTCGGGTAAATATTTTAAGATTGTCTCCTACGGGGTTGATGCCGACACCGGTTATATCGATTACGACGAGGTCAGGCGTCTGGCCAGGGAGTTTAAACCTAAGCTCATCGTGGCAGGAGCCAGCGCATATCCCAGGGTCATAGATTTTGAGAAGTTCCGGGAGATAGCTGACGAAGTTGGGGCTTATTTGATGGTGGACATGGCCCATATCGCGGGGCTGGTAGCCGCGGGATTGCATCCGAATCCAGTACCTTATGCTGATTTTGTGACTACGACTACCCACAAGACTTTGAGGGGCCCCAGGGGTGGCATGATACTCTGCAAGGAAAAGTATGCAAAACTGATTGACAAGGCTATTTTTCCCGGCACCCAGGGAGGGCCTCTTATGCACATTATAGCGGCCAAGGCTGTATGCTTTGGCGAAGCTTTAAAGCCCGAGTTTAAGGAGTACCAGAAGCAGATCATAAACAACGCCCAGGCTTTGGCCAATGGTCTTATGGAAGAAGGGTTTAATCTCGTCTCTGGTGGTACCGATAACCATTTGATGCTGGTCGATTTGCGTAATCGCGGCATAACGGGTAAGGATGCTGAAAAGATGCTGGATAGCGTGAGGATAACCGTTAACAAGAATACCATTCCTAATGATCCGCAAAGCCCGTTTGTCACCAGCGGCATCCGCCTGGGTACTCCAGCTGTCACTACCAGGGGTATGAAAGAGGAGGATATGCGGCAGATTGCTCGAGCCATTTCCCTGGCTCTGGGGGATTTTGAGAAAAACAGGGAAGAGGTGCTGGGCATAGTGGATGGGCTATGCAGGCGCTATCCGCTATACGATCATGGGGTTTTGAGATAGAGTACGTTAAGCGGACGAAAAAGATGGTCTTGAAAAAGATCATCTTTTTTGTTATTCAAGGGCGATTATGTGCAAAGGTGGACAAATCCATTTAGTAAAGCACACTTTTATACCCATTCTGTTTTTTGATGAAAACTTTAAGCTGTTGTGTTAAAATTTTATTGTGAATTGACCGCTTCCATGAGAGCGGTAATTCATATATTGAGCAA
The DNA here is from genome assembly GCA_017577715.1 of Clostridia bacterium. GTDB lineage: Bacteria > Bacillota > Clostridia > Caldicoprobacterales > Caldicoprobacteraceae > Caldicoprobacter. Next base: position 8,747 of record PKRC01000016.1, on the reverse strand, counting down.
CATATCACAAAATAAAAAAGGGATTGAGGCGAGATGGATAAGAATATGCCTTTAGCAGCCAGGATGAGGCCAGAAACTCTGGAGGAATTTGTGGGGCAGCAGCACATAATTGGCAAGGGCAAATTGCTTTATAGGGCCATAAAGAGCGATAGGCTTACTTCGGCCATATTTTATGGGCCGCCGGGTACCGGCAAGACCACCCTTGCTTACATAATTTCTAAGGAGACCAAGTACCCTTTCAAAAAATTGAATGCTGTAACCGCGGGGGTAAAGGAGATTCGTGAGGTAGCTGATGAGGCAAGAAATTACCTGTTAAATCCCAAAGGAAAGGTTATTCTATTCTTTGATGAGATCCACCGCCTCAATAAGGCGCAGCAGGATGTATTGCTTCCCTTTGTGGAGGACGGCACCATCATCCTCATAGGCGCCACTACCGAAAACCCTTATTTTGAGGTTAACAAAGCGCTTTTGTCCCGATCCACCATATTCAAGTTTGAGCCCCTGTCGCCCGAGGAGATACGGATTATCATCGATAGGTGCCTGAAGGACAAGGAAAGAGGCCTGGGCGAGTATCCCATTGTGATTACCGAGGAGGCCATCGACCACATAGTGCGGTTGAGCGATGGCGATGCCCGGGTGGCCATGAACGCTCTTGAGCTTGCTGCTTTGACCACCCCACCCCGTGAGGATGGAAAGATATACATCGACCTTGAAGTTGCGCAGGAATGTATACAACAGAAGGCTATAAAGTATGATAAAGATGGGGACAATCATTATGACGTTGTCAGTGCTTTTATAAAGAGCATGCGAAACTACATGGAACCCGATGCCGTGCTGCATTGGCTTGCCAGGCTGGTGGAGTCGGGAGAAAAGCCCGAATTTATTGCCAGGCGTATCATAATTGCGGCGGCCGAGGATGTGGGACTGGCAAACCCAACCGCACTTCAGGTGGCGGTGGCAGCGGCTCAGGCGGTGGAGCGCGTGGGATGGCCGGAAGGCAGGATAATACTGGCCATGGCGGCCTTGTATGTGGCATGCTCGCCCAAGTCAAACTCTGCCTATATGGGCATAGAAAAAGCCTTGGAGGACGTTCGTACCAAGAATGTGGGTAGGGTTCCCATTCATTTGAGAGATTCCAGTTACCCGGGAGCTAAGGAGCTGGGACACGGCAAGGGGTACAAGTACTCCCATGACTATCCTCATGCTCGGGCCAAACAGCCGTACCTGCCTCCTGAGCTGGAAGGCGTCAGGTATTACTTCCCAAAGGATTCCGGGTGGGAGGCGAACATAAAGAAAATACTGGAAAAGCTCAGATAAAAATTTATTGACCTTAATCTTGACAAAATTACTAAGGTATGCTATTTTGTAACCATAAGAAAGCCGAGTAAATTACTCGGTTTTAAAGGGGTGGTAAAGGATGAGACTTTCCACAAGGGGGCGATACGGGGTAAAAGCAATGTTCGACCTGGCACTCAATTCTTCGGACGAGCCTGTCTCCATAAAGAGCATCGCTGAACGACAGGGCCTTTCGGAGGCTTATCTTGAACAGTTGATGGCGGGCCTGCGCAAGGCTGGCCTGGTAAAGAGCGTTCGCGGGGCACAGGGTGGGTATGTGCTGAGCGACTCGCCGGACAAGATAACTGTGGGAGACATAATACGGAGTCTGGAGGGATCCATGGCCCCAGTCGATTGCGTGATAGAAGATGAGGAAACCAATTGCGAAAAAGCTGAGTACTGCGTCACCCGCCTGGTATGGGAGAGGATCAGGGACAGCATAAATCAGGTAGTGGATTCCATAACCCTGCAGGATATGATAGAGGATTACAAGAGGTTGCATCAGCGAAAAGCGAAAAATGAAGATTGAGAGTGGATGAAGAGACCATTATTCCAGCTTTAATGTGGGAGCTTCAGATTGATTAAGCAGCTATATATGTGAATTAGTGAAGACACCAGTCAGGACATAATATATACCAAAGTCAAGAATGCCCATGTTAAAACCTTACTGAAAGGAAGTGCTTGAGTATGCAAAGAAGAATTTATATGGACCATGCAGCTACAACCTATACCAAGCAAGAAGTGCTCGAAGAGATGATGCCTTATTTTAAAGAAGTTTATGGCAATCCTTCCAGCGTTCACAGCTTTGGCCGTGAAGCCCGAAAGGCTGTGGACCTTGCCAGAGAGAGGACAGCTGCCGCCCTTAACGCCTCTCCTGAGGAGATTTACTTCACTGCTGGCGGGACCGAATCCGATAACTGGGCCATCAAGGGCGTAGCGTTGGCCAATAAGGATCGGGGGAACCATATAATCACCACCTCTATAGAGCACCATGCCGTGCTCCATACCTGTCAGTATTTAGAGAAGATGGGCTTTGAGGTGACCTATCTGCCGGTTGATAGCTATGGTCTGGTTGATCCCGAGCAGGTTAAGGAAGCCATTACTGATAAGACCATACTCATAAGCGTGATGTTTGCCAATAACGAAATAGGTACCATAGAGCCCATCAAAGAGATTGGCCAGATAGCCAGGGAGCGAGGCATATATTTCCATACCGATGCGGTACAGGCGGTAGGCCAGGTACCCATCGATGTAAAGGATATGAACATAGACCTCCTATCCTTATCGGCTCACAAGTTTTATGGTCCCAAGGGCGTAGGAGCTCTTTACATCAGGAAAGGGGTAAAGCTCCATCCATTCATGCACGGGGGGGCTCAGGAGCGCAACAGGAGGGCTGGTACTGAGAACGTGCCTGGCATTGTGGGCTTGGGCAAGGCCATAGAGCTGGCTACTTCCAATCTGGAGGAGACCAGCAAAAGGCTTACTGCTATGCGAGATAGGCTGATATCTGGGGTATTAAACAATATAGAGTATGTACGCCTCAACGGCCATCCGACCAAGCGCTTGCCCGGCAATGCCAACTTCAGCTTCGAATTTATAGAGGGAGAATCGCTGCTGCTCAGCCTTGACATGAAGGGCATTGCGGCATCCAGCGGTTCGGCCTGTACGTCGGGGTCGCTGGACCCTTCTCATGTGCTGCTGGCCATAGGGTTGCCGCATGAGATCGCCCATGGTTCGCTGAGGTTGACGCTGGGCGATGACAATACCGATGAAGACATAGACTATGTGCTAGAGGTACTGCCCGGCATTGTGAACAGGTTGAGGGAGATGTCTCCGCTATTCGTACAACAAAAAGGGGGTAAACAATATGTATAGCGAAAAGGTTATGGACCACTTCATGAATCCCAGAAATGTGGGAGAAATAGAAGATGCCGATGGAATCGGTGAGGTAGGCAACGCCAAGTGCGGCGATATCATGAAGATATTTTTGAAAATAAGGGATAATAGAATAGTGGATGTCAAGTTTAAGACCTTCGGCTGCGGTGCCGCCATTGCCAGCAGCAGCATGGCTACTGAGCTCATAAAGGGCAAAACGCTGGATGAAGCTTTGCAACTAACCAATAAAGCGGTGGCCGAGGCCCTGGATGGTCTGCCGCCCATAAAGATGCACTGTTCGGTGCTGGCCGAAGAGGCCATAAAGGCGGCTATTGAGGATTACAAGAGAAAGCAACAGAGTAAGCAGGTGAATTCATGAACAGCAATCGCGTGGTCGTAGGGATGAGCGGCGGAGTGGACAGCTCTGTAGCCGCCTATCTGTTGAAGGAGCAGGGCTATGAGGTTATAGGGGTGACCATGCAGATATGGCCCAGCGATGACCCAGAGATGATTGAAAGGGAGGGAGGATGCTGCTCCCTTTCCGCCGTTGAGGATGCACGGCGGGTGGCCAATCAGCTGGGCATCCCTTTTTATGTGATGAATTTTCAGCAGGTGTTTGACAAAGAAGTCATATGCTATTTTGTGGATGAATACTTGAGGGGCCGTACGCCCAATCCCTGTATAATGTGCAACAGGCGCATCAAATTCGAAGAGCTGCTCAGGCGGGCTATGGCCCTTGATGCCTATTACGTTGCTACCGGGCATTACGCCCGCATAGAATATGACCAGCAGCGGGGCCGTTATCTGCTTAAGAAGTCGGCCACCCCGACAAAGGACCAGACCTATGCCCTGTACACCATGACCCAGTATCAGCTGGAGCACACCTTAATGCCTATTGGAAACTATACCAAAGAGCAAGTAAGGCAGATAGCGCGCCAGTTAGGTTTGAGGACGGCCAATAAGCCCGACAGCCAGGAGATATGCTTTGTAAAGGACAACGATTACGCTAAATTTGTGAGGGAGAGGGCTTCAAAGCCCATTCCATCGGGATATTTTGTGGACACCCAGGGGAATATATTGGGCAAGCACAAGGGTATAATACATTATACTATTGGGCAAAGGCGAGGTTTGGGCATAGCCCTGGGCGAGCCCATGTATGTGGTGGCCATAGACCCGGAGACCAACACGGTGGTCCTGGGCCGGCACCATGAAGTTTTCTTCAAGGCCATGCTCGTCGAAGATGTAAACCTGATCTCGGTGTCCAGCATTGATGAGCCGATCAGGGCTAACGTCAAGATTAGATACACGGCAAAGGAGGCACCGGCTACGATATATCCGGAGGAGGACGGCAAGCTCAGGGTGGTGTTTGATGAGCCCCAGAGGGCCGTAACTCCCGGTCAAGCCGCCGTGTTTTATCAGGGTGATGTAGTGGTCGGTGGAGGGACCATAGCCCAGGCTTTAAAGGAAAATTAAAACTTATTATAAAAGGCTCTTTACGAGCCTTTTATTTTTGTACTTTTATATCCTTTATCAAGATTGAACAATAAGATTTTAGTTTTCTACAATAGGGAAGTAAATTGCTCAAAATGTGATAAATATGATAAAATATTTCTTGGAAAGCAGTTGAAATATGAGATTTAAAATAGTGGCACTAACATGTAATTTAGACACTTCAAAAATTCGATGCCCACTTGGTTTTGATTTTTACAAAAGGTAGGAGGAATTATAATGTACGATTATGATGTAGTCGCTTTAGGGGAGCTATTGATAGACTTTACTCCTGCCGGCATTTCTGATAATGGGAATCCGCTTTTTGAGATGAACCCTGGAGGTGCTCCTGCGAATGTACTGGTTGCGGTTGCGAGGCTGGGTGGTAGGTGTGCCTTTATCGGGAAAGTGGGGAATGACCATTTTGGCCATTTTCTGAAGCAGACGCTTGAGAACAACAATATAGATACTCAAGGTTTGAAATATACAGGGCAAGCAAACACCACACTTGCTTTTGTACACCTCGATGACAGAGGAGAGAGGAGCTTTACGTTTTTGCGCAATCCCGGAGCCGATACTCTGCTGGAGGAGCATGAAGTTGAGACCGGCATAATAGACAAAGGGAAAATATTTCATTTTGGGTCACTATCCATGACACATCAGCCTGCCGAAAGAGCTACACTGAAAGCAGTAGAGTATGCAAAGCAGAACGGGAAGGTCATCTCCTACGACCCAAACTGGAGGCCCTCGTTGTGGAAGGATGTTGATATGGCAAAGCAGAAGATGATTTTAGGTTTAAGATATGCTGATATAGTAAAGTTGTCGGAGGAAGAACTGAAGCTCTTAACAGAAGAGCCGGATATCGAACGAGCCGCCCAAATTGTATTTGATATGGGTGTCAAGCTTGTTTTGGTGACGCTGGGGGATCAAGGTTGTTATTATATGCACTCGAGCGGACGGGGGCATGTTCCCGCCTATCAGGTAAAGGTGGTGGATACCACAGGAGCAGGAGATGCTTTTCTGGGAGGGATGCTTTACAATATCTCGAGAATAGATTGTCCTATAGAAAAGATGGATTGCCACCAGCTAGAAGAGATCATCCGATTTGCCAATGCCACCGCTGCTTTGTGCATAACAAAAAGAGGCGGTATACCCGCTATGCCATCCATCGATGAGGTGGAGCAATTGTTGAAATAGAGGATTTGGCTGGGATTTTATTGATCTCGTTTGTTTGGTTTTTGCGTGTTATTTATTAAAGTAGTATGAGTTTGTTTTTAGCGTTCGAATGTCTTTTAGTTTTCGCTTGTATCAGATAAACTTTTATAGATTCTTATGTTTTTATGGTGGATTTTTCTGTAAGTTTTTGTAACCTTACCTAAAAACACATGGGAGACGGAGTGGGGATCCATGCCCACTGAAGTACAAAAAAATTTTAGAAGGCAAATTAGGGAATTCCAGAAACAGCAGAAAAACAGGGAAAATGAGAAATTTTACAGCTATATCGAAAAGGATTTCATAAGCCACTATTATGAAACAAGGAAAAGAAGGAGAAGAAGGATAATATCTGGTGTAAGCATAGCGAGTCTGTTGCTATTTCTATGGAATTTCTATGCAATATCGACATGGGTAAACCATATAGCGTATTCAATAACTGGGAAGCCCCTTTTTTCAGTTGAAAGTATATTTAACCGTGGAGCGGAAAGGCATAGGGAAGTAGCAAATTATTTAAAGGTTGTTGACCCAAAGGAAGAACAGATACAAAGTTTGCTGAACGACGCCGTTACAAAATTCAATGAATTTTTAAAAAATCAGGAATTACGCCATGAGTATATAAAAGAGGTTAACAAGCATATTCTACAGGTCAATAAGGATATTTTAGAATTAAAATCCATTAATCCGCCGGATGTGATGAAGGAATTCCATGAAATTTTATTGGCCGAAGCCGATTTGTGCTATGAAATTTTACAAACAAGTTTGCGTGTCGTCAATAGCACAGACGGTAACGTAAGAAACCAATATTTAAGGGATGTTAATGCGTTGGTTTCCGATTTCAACAACCTTGTAAGGACAAAAAGAGATAAACTATTGGAGGTTTTTGATGAAATAGGAATGAAATACGAAGTATCCGGTAATCGGATCAGGTATTGGTGGAGGAATTGATAGAGTTGTATGTCGTTCATACCTCATCGGTAGATAGGGCTTATTAAGACTGTTGGCTTTGTTGTATTTTTCTGGTGGAGGGATAAAATTGGTTTCCTGGGCGAAATTGGCGGCTTGGACAGCGCGCACCGCTTTTATATCTATTCTTTTTTCATCGCTTAATATTAAAATACTGGTGATGCCATTAGGAAACGGTATTATACGTAATGATTTATCACGTAATATTCTTTATATTGCATGTGCTCTTTTTTTAAATTTAATTTATTCGGGAAAACCAAAATTTCTTTTAGATAAGAATGGCCAGAATATACGGGGAAAAGAATATTATTTATCTTCAGGTGTACTTTCTACTCTGTTTTTTCTCATGCAAGGGCTAAAGGTTAAAGAAGTCGAAAGAAATCTTGTAGTATTATCAGGCTTAAAAAAAGTATCGTTGTGTCCCTATGGTAGTCGTCTACGAATTGAAAATAAAGAACCAATAAAAAAGGTTGATTATATAACAACTATAATTGTAATTTTGATTGCTTTAGTAATTTTGATCATATCACCAATGGCTTTTATTGAGTTAAACAGTTATATTTCTAAAATACTATCTAGTATGGGTCTTCCTGGCAATTTTTCAGAAAATCTAATAATGATATTTGGCATGGTTGTATTAACATTCTATCTTTCTCCTTATTCAATAATGCCTTGGAATTGGCAATATAAAGCCTCAGTAATTACAACTTTTAGAAAAAGAATCGAAAATATTCACTCTGATTTTATAATTTATGTATGCCCTATGATGCCATTTTTAGAAAGGCGATTTCCTCTCGGTCTGGCACACAAAAATGAGATATACATCAATCCTCTAATTGCTGAAAACAACGCAATTTTGCAGTATATTGTGGCGCATGAAGAAGGGCATATAAGAGATCCCTATGCTAAGATAAAGTTTTTATTATCACCTTTATTGTTTCCTTGGACAGCCTTTATTGTTATATCCAGTATTGCTTATCTATATTTTACAGATAAGCTACCTTTATGGAAAGTAGTCCTTATAGGGATTGCCGTCTTTAGTTTGATATTGTTAATATTCCGAAAAATCAAACAAATTCAAGAAGAGCGCGCCGAAGATTATGCAATTAAAAAAATAGGAATCGATAACGTGATCAGGGCTTTACGGGAGTTGGCATATGGAGATAATGCTCTGCCCGAATACTGTCAAAACAGATATAGATCTCTAATAATAAAACATATAGAAAGATTGAAAGAGAGACACAATTAAGAATATATCAAGGTCTCTCTTTCCCATCATATTTGGCCGTTACCCTTGTGGATATGCCTCCCCTTGCCACAAATTCGCCTATGACTTCCATATACCTTGGCTTGATGAGATTTACCAAATCATCTAATATCCTGTTTACCGCATGTTCTTGTAGTATTCCCACATTGCGATAGGACGTGAGATAGTACTTCAACGATTTTAATTCCACCAGCTTATTAGAAGGTATATATTTAATAGTCAATTTAGCGTTGTCTGGCAGGCCGGTCCAGGGGCATACAGATGAAAATTCCTCAGTATAATACTCCACAAGGGTATCCCTGCCGGGATATTCGTAATCCATTGCTTCTAATACTTCAGTGTCGATTCTATCATATCCATAAACATCAAATCTTTTATTGCTGTATTTATCCATCTATTTTAAAACCCCCTTTTTTAAAGATTGTCAAAATAATGAAATAACCTATTGCCATTAAAATGGTTTCGGCGATTAAATGCCACCGCCGGTGTATAATTGACCCAGGAGCAACGAAAAGGAATTGACCCACCCCCTGGCGAATTATCCCTCTGATTAATTCTGTCAAGAATCGGAGGGAAATAAATGCTAGGGAGTGGATCTATTATC
>PKRC01000015.1 GCA_017577715.1 Clostridia bacterium | reverse complement strand
AAGAGCATAACGGCTGATAACGGTTCAGAGTTTAGTGAGCTGTCAGCCCTTTTAGAGAGCTTGAGAAGCGAAGCATATTTTAGCCATCCTTACTCGTCATGGGAAAGGGGAAGCAATGAGAGGCAAAATGGGATTATAAGGAGATTTATTCCCAAAGGGAAAGCGATAAAAGACATACCGTTAAGTAGAGGTTAAAGAGATAGAAAGATGGATGAATCAATATCCGAGAAAGATATTGGGTTACAATACACCAGACGAATGTTTTTACAGGGAACTGTTAGAAATCTGTAAGAGAAAAGGCAAAACATTAGAATGGCTATTTGTTAGAAGGGCTATTTGTTGAAGTAAGCTGACGTAGAGATCGAAAGAGTCAGGATGATAGAATACAATTAAGGCCAATTGGGCAGGTATGCCAACTGGCCTGGAAACAATTATATCATCTGTTAAATGATGTCAAGGTCGGGTAGTATTTTCTCGCCTACGCTCGAAAATCTCCACCCTTTCCTTGACACCATAAGGCTTTACAGATGAAAAAAGTTAAAATTTGGATATCTATATCATACTTTTTTCAAAAAGTGTTGCATTTAATATTGCAATTTAGAATGCAATTTAGATTTTATAAATTTTCAAAAAACCTATTGACAATAATTTCAGTACTTGATAAAATATCCCTCAAATTCACAAAAGACCCGGCGGCAGGCTGCTTCTTGATGAAAGAAGGTTCTGTTGTCGGGCGTTGTTATAATTATCGTCGGTTGTTAAATGATATACGATCGCGTTTCAGAATGTATGTAAAATTTGTGATTCTATCATATGTCGCAGGTTGGCGGTTACTCAATGGTTTTGATTTAAGCAAAATAGAATTAGCCTATGTTTTGCTATCATGAAATCCGATGACGGAGATATAAGACCTGTCGCAGCTATCTTCAGAGAGCCAGTGGATGGTGCGAACTGGTGGGCGGATGGGTTGTATGCTCCCTCCCGAGGAGAAGGTTCGAAAGGGGCAGCTTGGAGAAAAGACTGTTAAGCTGCCTTCAGTAGAGCTTTACGGGTGGTCCCGTTACAGGCCAGGGTTTGTTAGAACCTGGTAAGGCTTTGTACCGTGAGGTACAGGCAAAGTAGGGTGGTACCACGAAAGAGAACCTTTCGTCCCTTCGGGGGCGAAAGGTTTTTTGTATATTTATTTGCATATTTATACATTTTGCTGGCGAATTTTTGACATATCAGGGGGAAGGAGGTATAAGATTGAAACACATATTGGGCGTGTTGGTAGCCAATCAGCCGGGCGTCCTGTCGAAGGTGGCAGGGCTTTTCAGCCGCAGGGCATTCAACATTGAAAGCTTAGCAGTAGGCGTAACGGAAGACCCTAATATCTCCAGAATGACCATAGTGGTAGACGGAGACGAAAAGGTGATCGAGCAGGTAGCAAAGCAGCTTAACAAATTAATCGATGTTATAAAGGTGGCTGATATAGCGGAGGATTCGGTGACCAGGGAGCTAGCTTTAATAAAGGTACAGGCGGACCCTGGAAACAGGAATGAGATAATTCAGATTGTTAACGTGTTCAGGGCTCAAGTTGTGGATATAAGCAAGGATTCCATGATCATAGAGATAACTGGCGACGAGAAAAAGATCGATGCGCTGCAGGAAATGCTCAAGGACTTTGGGATAAAGGAAATGGTTCGTACCGGTATCATAGCCGTGGACAGGGGAAACAAACTCATTAAAGATGAAGATTTATAAAAATTTACAATATGAAGGGGGAATTAAGCGATGGCAAAGCTGTATTATGACCAGGATGCCAATTTGGAATTATTGAGCGGAAAGAAGGTGGCCGTAATAGGATACGGCAGTCAGGGCCATGCTCACGCACTGAACCTCAAGGATAGCGGGGTTGATGTGGTGGTAGGCCTGTACAAGGGCAGCAAGTCATGGAAGCTGGCCGAGGAAGCCGGACTCAAGGTTATGGATGCTGCAGAAGCTGCAAAGCTGGCCGATATAATCATGATTTTAGTCCCTGATGAGAAGCAACCCAAGCTGTATAAAGAAAGCATAGAGCCCAACCTTGAAGAGGGAAACATGCTCATGTTTGCCCACGGTTTTAATATCCACTTCGGCCAGATTATTCCTCCCGAATATGTGGATGTAACCATGGTGGCGCCCAAAGGGCCGGGGCACACTGTACGCAGCCAATATCAGGAAGGTAAAGGAGTGCCCTGCTTGATAGCGGTTCATCAGGATTACTCTGGTCGAGCTAAAGACCTTGCCTTGGCTTATGCAAAGGCTATAGGCGGTACCCGCGCTGGCGTGCTGGAGACCACCTTTAAGGAGGAAACTGAAACCGACCTGTTTGGAGAACAAGTAGTGCTGTGCGGTGGCCTTTCAGAACTTATAAAGGCAGGATTCGAAACATTGGTGGAAGCGGGGTATCAGCCCGAGTGCGCATATTTTGAATGCTTACACGAGCTGAAACTCATAGTGGACCTGATCAATCAGGGTGGTTTGAGTTACATGAGATATTCTATAAGCGATACTGCCGAGTTTGGCGACTACACCACCGGTAAGAGGATTATAACCGAGGAGACACGCAAGGAGATGAAAAAGGTTTTGACCGAGATTCAGGATGGCACCTTTGCTAAAAAGTGGATACTGGAAAATCAGGCCAATCGTCCACACTTTAACGCTATGCGAAAGAGGGAGCAGGAGCATCCTATAGAAAAGGTGGGTAAGGAGCTCAGGAAAATGATGCCGTGGATTAAAAATAAATGATAGAGGGGGATGAATGTGCCCAAAAAGGTATATATATTTGACACAACCCTTCGTGATGGGGAACAATCGCCGGGTGTCAGCTTAAATGTCCAGGAGAAACTGGAGATAGCCAAGCAGCTTGAGCGCCTTGGGGTGGATGCCATAGAGGCGGGATTCCCTGTAGCTTCCAAAGGCGATTTTGAAGCGGTGAAGGCTATAGCGCAAAGTATTAGAAGGCCGATTATAGTAGCGCTGGCCCGCGCTGTGAAGCAGGACATAGATAGGGCATGGGAGGCCATTAAGTACGCTGCAAGGCCACGCATTCATACGTTTATTGCTACTTCCGATATTCACATGAAGTATAAGCTTAAAATGGAGCCCGAAGAGGTCTTGAAAAGGGCTGTAGAGATGGTATCCTATGCAAAATCTCTATGCCAAGATGTTGAGTTTTCGCCTGAGGATGCAACCAGAACCAGGCCGGAGTTTCTCTTTAAAGTGTTGGAAGCAGTCATCAATGCCGGTGCTACCGTCATCAACATACCGGATACGGTGGGTTATGCCATGCCCGAGGAGTTTGGTGCCCTCATAAGGAGCATCAGGGAAAACGTTCCAAACATTGACAAGGCCATATTAAGCGTGCATTGCCACAATGACCTGGGGCTGGCGGTGGCCAACTCCCTTGCAGCTATTAGAAATGGTGCTGAACAGGTGGAGTGTACCATAAACGGATTGGGAGAAAGGGCCGGGAATGCGGCGCTGGAAGAAATCGTCATGGTCATTAAAACCAGGAGCGACTACTTCGACTACTATACCGATATAGTGACAGAACAGATATACCGTACCAGCACCATGGTCAGCCATTTAACCGGGGTGCACGTACAACCCAACAAGGCCATTGTAGGGGTCAATGCCTTTGCCCATGAGTCGGGGATCCACCAGCACGGCGTGCTGAGCAATCGTCAGACCTACGAGATCATGACGCCGGAATCCATCGGATTAAAGCAGAGCCAGATGGTGCTTGGGAAACATTCGGGACGCCACGCCTTTGAGGAAAGGTTAAAAGAGCTGGGTTTCACCAATCTTACGCCTGAGGAGATAAATGCCGCTTTTGAAAAGTTTAAAGATCTGGCGGATAAAAAGAAATACGTGATGGATAAGGATATAGAGGCCCTTGTGAATGACAAAGTGGTGAAGGTACCTGAAACTTATGAATTGGAGTATTTTCACATATCCAGCGGCAATACCTCCATTGCTACTTCTACCGTAAAGATCAGGCGAGATGATGAGGTCTTTGAGGAAGCGGCATGCGGAGATGGACCGGTGGATGCTACCTTCAGAGCTATTGATAGGGCCATTGGCATAGAGGTTACGTTGATTGATTATTATCTAAAGGCGGTGACCAGCGGTAAAGATGCTTTAGGAGAAGTAACGGTTAAAATAAGCAAGAATGGGGATGTATACATTGGACGTGGGCTTAGCACAGACGTCATAGAAGCCAGTGCCAAGGCATATATAAATGCGATAAATAAGATGGTTATGGAGCAGAACAACAGGAATGGGCATAACGGCAAGGAGAAAGGCGTATGAATTAACGTTTGCATAGCACTTGCGGACATCAGCTGTTTTAAAGAACCTATAGGGCTGATGGATGAGGCAAGTAAGCTGATTTGTTTTAGATATAACGGTAGTCTAATAGCAGGGTGTCATTTTAAATTTTCTAGATGTATTTATTGCAATAAAATTCAGTTATGAGTAGAATAAAAAGCAAAACTTTAACGGAAAAGGAGTTGATGGAGAGATGGGAATTATGTAAGCAGCAAAAAGATCTTCATCTACGATTCTACTTTGAGGGATGGGGCTCAAGCCGAAGGGATCTCATTCACCGTAGGGGATAAGCTAAAGATAGCAAAGAAGCTGGATGAATTCGGAGTAGATTATATCGAAGCGGGGAATCCCGGCTCTAATCCCAAAGATGTAGAGTTTTTTGAGAAGGTCAAGGAAATCGAGTTTACCCATGCTAAGCTGGTAGCGTTCGGCAGTACACGAAGGGCTGGTATACCGCCGGAAGATGATGTTAATTTGGCCGCCCTGTTGCGAAGTGGGACTGCCGTGGTGGCTATATTCGGTAAAAGTTGGGATTTTCACGTCACCGACGTCATTAGAACTACCTTGGATGAAAACCTCAACATGATTTATGACTCTATTGCCTATATGAAGCAAAACGGCAAAGAGGTAGTATTTGATGCCGAGCACTTCTTCGATGGCTATAAAGCTAATCCCGATTATGCTTTAAAAACCCTTGAGATAGCCGCGCAGGCCGGAGCTGACTGGCTTGTGTTGTGTGATACCAACGGAGGGTCATTCCCGTCCGAGATTGCCGAGATTGTAAAAGTAGTAGTTGGCAAATTTTCGTCAATTCCCATAGGCATACACTGCCACAATGACGGTGGGATGGCGGTGGCCAATTCCATAATGGCGGTGGAGCAGGGAGCAGTTCAGGTGCAGGGCACCTTTAACGGATACGGTGAGAGATGCGGCAATGCCAACCTGTGTACCATCATTCCCAATTTGCAGCTCAAGCGCAACTATTACTGCGTTCCGCCGCATAGCATAGCTGGATTGGTCAACGTATCACGGTATATAAGCGAGATGGCCAACATGGCACCCAATGAACGTGATCCTTACGTGGGCAACTGTGCCTTTGCCCATAAGGGGGGCATGCATGTGGATGCCATCCTTAAAAACCCCGCTTCCTTTGAACACATCCCGCCCGAATCAGTGGGAAATGAGAGGCGCATACTGATGTCCGAGGTAGCTGGCCGCAGCGCCATACTGGGCAAGATTCAAAAGGTAGCTCCATGGGTTACCAAGTCATCGCCCGAAGTGCAGCGGCTAATAGATGAGCTAAAGCGCTTAGAGCACGAGGGTTACCAGTTTGAGGGGGCTGAAAGTTCCTTTGAGCTCCTGGTGAGGAGGGCACTGGGTAAGGATCATAAATTCTTTGAGGTGAAGGATTTCCGCGTATTGTGCGAGGAACCCTGGCAGGGGGATTACAGCGCATCGGCCATTATCAAGGTAAAGGTAGACGGGATTGAAGAGGTTACGGCCGCCGAAGGCGATGGACCGGTAAATGCCCTGGATAAGGCGCTGCGTAAGGCTTTAGAAGTTTTTTATCCTCAGCTTAAGAAGATGCGACTTACCGATTACAAGGTTAGAGTGCTCGATACCTCGAAGGCTACCGCGGCTAAGGTACGGGTGCATATAGAATCTACCGATGGAGAAAAAGTATGGGGTACGGTGGGAGTGTCCACCAATATAATTGAAGCCAGCTGGAATGCTTTGGTTGATTCTATCGAATACTTCCTCTACAATGAGATGGGTATGTAGAAAGGGGTTGAAATAAATGGGGATGACCATAACGCAAAAGATACTGGCTGCACACGCAGGGCTGGATAAAGTTGAACCAGGTCAGCTTATAATGGCTAACGTTGACTTGGTTTTGGGAAATGACATCACCTCGCCGGTGGCCATTCGCGAGTTTAAGCGGATGGGCGCCAAGAGGGTGTTTGATAAAAAAAAGGTGGTGCTGGTACCTGATCACTTTACCCCTAATAAGGACATCAAGTCGGCCGAGCAATGCAAAGTCATACGCGAGTTTGCCCGTGATATGGAAATAGAGAACTATTTTGAAGTGGGCCAGATGGGCATAGAGCACGCGCTTATCCCCGAGAAGGGGTTGGTAGTGCCGGGGGATGTGGTCATTGGCGCCGATTCCCATACCTGTACTTATGGAGCGCTGGGCGCCTTTTCTACAGGCGTTGGTAGCACCGATATGGCGGCCGCTATGGCCACTGGTCAGGCATGGTTTAAGGTGCCCGAGGCCATCAAGTTCGTGCTCAAGGGCCGATTGAACAAATGGGTGAGCGGCAAGGATGTAATACTCCACATCATAGGCATGATCGGCGTAGATGGCGCTCTTTATCAGTCCATGGAGTTTACCGGTGAGGGCATGGCCAGCCTGTCCATGGATGACCGATTTACTATTGCCAATATGGCCATAGAGGCGGGTGCCAAGAATGGCATCTTTGAAGTGGATGACAAGACGTTGGAATATGTAAAGGAGCATTCCACCAAGGAGTATAAAATATACAAGGCCGATGAAGATGCAGAATATTCAAAGGTGTTTGAGATAGATTTATCTTCCATTCCGCTAACCGTGGCCTTTCCTCACTTGCCGTCCAATACAAAGACGTTTGATGAAATAGGCGATATCCCCATAGATCAGGTCGTAATAGGGTCGTGCACCAATGGACGGCTTAGCGATCTCAGGATTGCAGCACAGATACTGAAAGGGCATAAGGTACATCCTCGGGTACGTACGATTGTAATTCCTGCCACCCAAAGGATATACCTCGAAGCTATGAGGGAAGGGCTTTTAGAGATATTCATAGAGGCGGGAGCGGTTGTAAGTACTCCCACCTGCGGTCCCTGTTTGGGTGGCCATATGGGCATATTGGCAAAAGGCGAAAGGGCAGTGGCTACCACCAACAGGAATTTTGTGGGACGAATGGGGCATGTGGACAGCGAGGTTTATCTTGCAAGCCCGGCTGTGGCTGCGGCTTCGGCCATTACCGGAAAGATTTCTTCGCCCGAGGAGGTGGTAGGATGATAAGGGGAAAAGCCATCAAATACGGAAACAACATAGATACCGATGTGATTATCCCTGCTCGGTATTTGAATACGGCTGATCCAAAGGAGCTGGCAGCCCATTGCATGGAGGACATAGACCCCGAGTTCAAAAATAAGGTACAGCCAGGGGACATAATGGTTGCCGGTACCAATTTCGGATGCGGTTCGTCCAGGGAGCATGCTCCTATTGCAATCAAAGCTTCGGGTATAAGCTGCATCATAGCCGAGACCTTTGCGCGGATATTCTATCGCAACGCCATAAATATAGGGCTGCCCATAATGGAATGTCCCGAGGCTGCTAGGGATATAAAGGATGGCGATCAGGTAGCTGTAGATCTGACAACCGGCGAGATAGCCAACTTGACCACAGGGAAAACCTACAAAGCTGCTCCCTTTCCGCCGTTCATGCAGGAGCTCATAAAGGCTGGCGGCCTGGTTGAATACGTCAAGGAAAGGATGGGGACACAGGAATGAGGATTGCTGTGATACCGGGTGATGGCATAGGGCCAGAAGTGGTCAAGCAGGCGATAGTAGTGCTTGAGGCCGTGGCACGAAAATTTGGGCATCAGTTTGAGTTTCAGGAGGTGCTCATGGGGGGCGCTGCGCTGGATGCGGTGGGTGTGCCGCTCCCCGATGAGACATTAAAGGTTTGCTTAGAAAGCGATGCCGTGTTGCTGGGAGCGGTGGGAGGCCCCAAATGGGATGATTTGCCGGGGCATTTAAGGCCCGAGGCGGGGCTTTTGGGCATACGTAAAGGGCTTAACCTATTTGCCAACTTAAGGCCCGCAAAGGTGTTTCCTCAGCTCAAGTCGGCCTCTACATTAAAAGAAGAGATATTGGGGGAAGGTCTCGATATACTGGTGGTACGCGAGCTGACGGGCGATTTGTATTTTGGTGAAAAGGGAAGGGCTAAGGTATCAGATGGAGAAAAGGCATGGGATACCGCCGTCTATTCTACCCATGAAGTGGAACGGGTAGCCCATGTGGCTTTTAAGATTGCCAGAGGACGGCGCCGCAAGGTTACCTCGGTGGATAAGGCCAACGTCTTGGAAAGTTCCAGGCTATGGCGCGAGGTGGTGTCTAGGGTAGGGCAGCAGTATCCCGATGTGGAGCTCAACCATATGTATGTTGACAATGCCGCTATGCAGCTCATAAAGAACCCGAGTCAGTTTGACGTAATACTCACTACCAATATGTTTGGGGATATTTTAAGCGATGAGGCTGCGATGCTTACCGGGTCCCTGGGGATGCTCCCTTCGGCTAGCCTGGGGGAAGGCAAGCTGGGGCTGTACGAGCCGGTCCATGGATCTGCGCCTGATATAGCCGGTCAGGATAAGGCAAACCCCATAGCTACCATCATGAGCGCTGCTATGATGCTGCGCTACAGCTTTGGCTTAGAGAGGGAGGCTCGGGCTGTAGAGGATGCGGTAAGCAGGGTGCTTGAACAGGGATATAGGACGGCGGATATTGCCACACCTGGCGATACAGTTGTAGGCACTCAGGAGATGGGACGCCTTATTGCTCAAAATTTGTGAAACATGGTTCTGAATTTTGTTCGAAGATTTCATGATCGGGTAATATCCTTAAAGTGGCCGATAAACCCGTTACGGCAGGATAAAATGTTTTGCGATTGTTGACTGATGAAAATGGTAAAATGAATTGGTGGGGATACAAAGGAAGTATAGCACGCTATCACGGCGTAGATCTGCAGAGATAAACGATGGTATAATGGAATAGACGCATGGGCTGGTGTGGAGATCTGATTTCGGACAGGAAGCAAATATCCGCCGTAAGGGGGAAATAGGGGTGTATGCTTCTCCTCGGATTAGACGAAGATATTCCATAAATAATAAGCGTCGCTTTATTTGTGCCATCGTTTGTGCCTTCTTGCTCATCGCTTTGATGCTTGGGTTGCCGTCGTGGATAGCTCGCAAATTCTTTGACTCTTATTACAGGATAGCGGATTTTGCTCCTGAACATTTGGAGATGTACTTTGCCATAGGCGATGAACAGGGCGTTCCTTGGTACTATCTGGCCGCTATAGATAAGGCAGAGGACGTGATGGCGGAAGATATAACCGTTGAACGGGTAGGCCGGATAGCCATACTCCTTCGTGGAATAGAGAATTTCGAGCAGCTCGAACAGTTCCTCGAAGCCTACAGGGGAGATAAGGAATTTTATAGCAGGGTGCGAGAGGAGCTTGACAAGCTTGAGCGTATACGCCAGGTCTATGAGGATAAGGTGTTTCCTATAGCTAAGGGTTATGAGTACGACTACAGCGATGGATTTGGGGATGTTCGCACTTATGGTGGGGAGCGTACTCACGAAGGGATCGATATAATGTGCGACAAAGGTGTACCGGTGGTATCAGTGTGCGATGGGGTGGTTGAAAAGATGGGATGGCTGGAGCTGGGGGGATGGCGCCTGGGCATCCGCGGTGAGGATGGTATATATTACTATTATGCACACCTGTCCCGATACCACAAGGATGTACGCCAAGGCAGGAGGGTAAAAAAAGGACAGGTTATAGGGTATGTAGGAGATTCTGGGTATGGAGAGGAAGGTACTACGGGCAAATTTGCTCCGCATCTTCACTTTGGTATGTATGAGGGCAAGGAAGAGGTAGCGGTCAACCCATATCCGTTTTTGAAGATGTGGGAGAAGAACAAGGTGGATGCGAAATAACGTCTTTTCGGTTTTCAGAGCTTAAATTTGTTGTTGCGGAGGTGACATGATGACTGTTAAGGAGGCCATAAGGGCGCGGAGGACCATCAGGAAATATAAGCAGGAGAAGATCCCACTGGAGGTGCTTAAGGAGCTGGTGGACGGGGCTAGGTTGGCACCGTCTGCTGCCAATCGGCAACCTCTGGAATACTTGATTGTGGAAGACGCTTCTCTTTTGGAGCCGGTATTCAGTACGCTGGGATGGGCTGGTTATATCAGGCCCCACGGAACGCCAAAAGAAGGGGAAAAGCCTACGGCTTATATAGTAGTACTCATAAACCGAGAGCTGGATAGCGCATGGTCTGCCAAATACGACGTAGGAGCTGCCGTTCAAAACATACTGCTAGGTGCATTGGAATATGGCATAGGTTGTTGCTGGATCGGCTCTGTAGACAGGGACAGGTTGCGGGAGATACTGCAAATTCCGGATAAGTATATCATAGACTGCGTTGTGGCTTTGGGGTATGCGGCTGAAAAATCGGTGATAGAGGATGAACAGGGCTCCATAAGGTATTACAAGGATGATAAGGGAGTACTGCATGTGCCAAAGCGACGGCTGGAAGACATAATGCATGTAAATAGGATAAATATAGTAAATAACGCTAAATAAACTTTGCAATCGGCTTTTAATCTAAAGATGTGGACTTCTTATTTGGGGTGGGAAATGGGCTGTTAAACAGCTTTCTTTAGAAGAAGCCACTATTTCGAAAGAGGAGTGTATCGCCATGATAAGCGATAGAGTAAAAAAGGGGATCGAAAAAGCGCCGCACAGGTCTTTATTTAAGGCTATGGGCTATATCGATGAGGAGCTAGAGCGGCCGTTGATAGGCGTTGCCAGCGCTCATAGTGAGGTGGTGCCTGGACATCTGCATTTGGATACCATAGCTCGTGCTGTCAAAGATGGGATACGCATGGCCGGTGGAACCCCGATAGAATTTTCAGTTATCGGGGTGTGCGATGGTATTGCCATGAATCACGTGGGCATGAAGTATTCTTTGGCTTCCAGAGAGCTGATAGCCGACAGCATAGAGGCTATGGCGATGGCCCACGGCTTTGACGGATTAGTCCTTATCCCCAACTGCGACAAAATAGTTCCCGGTATGTTGATGGCCTGCGCCCGGCTCAACATTCCTTCTATCGTCATAAGCGGGGGGCCTATGCTGGCAGGCAAAAGAGCCGGTAGGGTCTTGGATTTAAATTCGGTATTTGAAGGGGTAGGAGCAGTAGCTGCCGGGAAGATGACTCCTGATGAGCTCAAGGAGATAGAGGAATATGCATGCCCGGGGTGTGGATCCTGTTCGGGCATGTTTACGGCCAATTCCATGAATTGCTTGGCAGAGGTTTTAGGACTGGCCTTGCCTGGCAACGGTACCATCCCGGCGGTGTATGCTGAAAGGGTGCGATTGGCCAAAAAGGCTGGTATGAGGATCGTCGAGCTGGTACGCAATAATATATGCCCGAGGGATATTTTGGTGCCTGAGGCTTTTGAGAATGCACTGGCGGTGGACATGGCGCTTGGATGCTCCACCAATTCGGTTCTCCATCTTACCGCCATAGCTTATGAGGCGGGCGTCCACATAGATCTGGATATCATAAACAGGATAAGCGAGCGTACGCCCAACCTCTGCAGGCTAAGCCCCGCAGGGCCATATCACGTGGAAGACCTGTATGCTGCCGGTGGAGTTCAAGCCGTTATGAAGGAGCTATCCAAAAAAGGGCTACTGCATCTTGAGCTTTTAACCGTTACCGGTAAGACGGTAGGGGAGAACATTGCGGGAGCGCGGGTCCTAGACCACGATGTCATAAGGCCGATCGATAATCCCTATAGCCCGACCGGGGGCATAGCCGTACTAAAGGGCAACCTTGCGCCTGAAGGCGCTGTAGTTAAGAGGGCTGCCGTTGCGCCCGAGATGATGGTCCACGAAGGGCCGGCCAGGGTTTTTGATTCGGAAGAGGAAGCCTTTGAAGCTATACTGGGTGGTAAAATCAAAAAAGGGGATGTGGTGGTCATACGCTATGAAGGGCCAAAGGGAGGCCCCGGAATGAAGGAAATGCTGTCGCCAACATCGGCTATTGCAGGTATGGGACTTGATAAGGATGTGGCTCTTCTTACCGATGGCCGCTTTTCGGGTGCTACCAGGGGTGCCTCCATTGGCCATATATCTCCAGAAGCAATGGAAGGCGGCCCTATTGCAGTGGTACAGGAAGGGGACATCATAAGCATCAACATTCCAGAGGGCAGGTTGGATATAAAGATAAACGAACAGGAGCTCAAGGAGCGGCTGGCAAAATGGAAGGCGCCTGAGCCAAAGGTGAAACACGGCTATCTGGCAAGGTATGCCAGGTTGGTCACTTCGGCCAGTACCGGCGCCGTGCTTAAGAATAAGTAAAAAAAGCTGCAAATTTGCAGCTTTTTTATTTGAGCTAATATTAGGTGATCCATACCAGAATGGCAACTGCGATCAAGAATAGGATTATAGGGCCGAATACCAGAAGAGCTGAGAGCATCAAGGCTAATATATCGGACCTGTCCAGCTTTAAATCTTCCTGGTCGCCGTCCTGCTTTTTGTCTTTGTTTTGCTGTTTTAGCCATTCCATGGCCCGATTGAATTTGCCATAGAACATCATGCCTTCATCAAACCTTTCGGAGTTACTCCTCTACGTTCAATTTATGGTGACAGGCTACAAAGTGTCCCGGCCTAACCTCCTCCAGCTGTGGTACCACTTTTTTGCAAATATCGGTGCAGTATCTGCACCTGGTGTGGAATTTACATCCTGGAGGAGGATTGATGGGGCTGGGAATGTCTCCTTCCAAAATGATTGGTTCCTTTTTAGCATCTATATCAGTGGTTGGAATGGCTGATAAGAGGGCTTCGGTATACGGATGCATTGGGCGGGAGAAAAGCTCCTGCGTATCAGCCAATTCCACTATATTGCCCAGATACATTACCCCCACTCTGTCGCTGATGTATTTTATGACGCTTAGGTCGTGGGATATAAACAAATAAGTCAAATTCTCCTGCTCTTTTAGGTCTAGCAACAGGTTTATGATCTGTGATTGGATGGATACATCTAAGGCGGATACCGCTTCGTCACATACTATAAACTTGGGTTTCAAAGCTATGGAACGAGCAATGCCTATGCGCTGCCGTTGACCGCCAGAAAACTGGTGGGGGTAACGGTGCAGGAAATAGGGCGCCAATCCGCATTTATCCATGGTTTCCAGTATATAATCCTGTAAAGCTTTATCCCTTTTCTTAAACATATTATGTGCCAACAGGCCTTCAGCTATAATTTGGCCTACTGTCATTCGTGGATTAAGGGACGAATATGGATCCTGGAATATTAGCTGGAGGTCTTTCCGCAGCAATCTCATCTCGCTTTCAGTCAACTTGGCTAGGTTGATACCATCGTCCCTGTAAGATTCGTACTTTTCAAAGTCTGGGTTGGATCTATACTGCGCTCTTAACTTTTCCACCCGCTGTTGTATTTCCTCTAGTTCCTTTTCCTTGAATTTAAGGAGTTCCCTTTTACTTTCTATTTGTTTTACCAGCTTTTTAGTGGCCTGTTCAATTTCAGCTTGGCTCTTTCCTTTTGTACTTAGCATGGATTTTTTCTCTCTAAGCTTTGCCTCGTAATCCCCTATTTTATTTTTTAAGTTACTAATTTCAAATCTTTTTTTGTATTCTTCCAGCAAGGTAGCCGATACTGCTTTTAAATCGTCAGCCACAATCAATCCGCCAATTAGCTGAACGATGTCGAGAAATAGATCTTCTGCTTCTCTTTCTTTGTTTTGAAGTTTTTCCAGAGCTTTTTGCTTTTTGTCGCCTTCTGGGAGTGACATATATTCTTTCTTCATTCTTTCTTGTTCTTCTTCTAACCTCTTTAGCCTGCTGTACTCTTTTGGTAGATTTTTCAGAAGGTTTAACACATATTTAGGAGCTATATCGTCCACTTTACGTCCATAATATATGGTACGGCCTGCAGTCTGCTCATACAGCTGTAATATGGTACGACCTAGGGTAGATTTACCGCATCCGCTTTCACCCACCAGACCCAGGGTTTCGCCCTCATAAATCTCCAATGATATATCATCGTTTGCTCTTACATATAGTTGTTCTCTGGAAAAGATGCTGGATTTCTTAATCGGGAAATACTGCTTTAGATGCTGTATTCTAATTAATACCTTTTTCTCCTTATTGACCACTGGATCTCACCCCTTTTCTCGGATAGAAGCAGCGAATCTGATGGCCTGGCGAAACTTCGACCAGCTCTGGCTCTTGTGCGTGGCATTTATCGGTTGCGTATTTACATCTTGGTGCAAATTTACAACCTTCAGGCAGATGAAGAGGATGCGGTACCGAACCAGGTATGGGTTCCAGACGAACCCCTACAGGGGTGTCAAGTCTAGGTATAGAAGACATTAACCCTTCTGTATAGGGATGAGAGTACAGGGTATCCTTTCCGAATAAGGTTCTGACAGGGGCTTTTTCTACCACCTGGCCGCAGTACATGACAACTACATCATCTGCCATTTCGCTGATGACTCCTAAGTCGTGGGTAATGAATATGATGGAAGTACCAATCTCGGCCTTTAAATCATTCATCAGTTTTAGGATTTGCGCCTGAATGGTAACATCTAGAGCAGTAGTAGGCTCATCCGCAATTAATAGTTTAGGCCTACATGCAAGGGCCATCGCAATCATGACCCTTTGTCTCATTCCACCCGATAGCTGATGGGGGTATTGTTTAGCAACCCTCTCGGGATTTGGAATTCTTACCAGCGATAGCATTTCCACAACTTTTTTGGCAGCTTCTTTTTTGCTCAGCCCCTGATGGACGATAAACGGTTCGGCTACCTGTCTCTCTATTGTAAAAACGGGATTGAGGGATGTCATTGGCTCCTGAAATATCGCCGATATCTCATTTCCCCTTATTTTGGTCATCTCATGAAGAGGAACATCCACTAGGTTTCTGCCATTGAAGATGATCTCTCCGCTGTGGATATACCCGTTACTATCCAGCAGCTTGATAATGCTCATGGCTGAGACGCTTTTACCGCTACCGCTTTCACCTACAATGCCTAGCGTTTTGCCTTGCTCCACCGAGTAGGAAACACCGTTTACTGCTCGGATAATCCCTCTCTTGGTCTTGAAAAAAGTATATAGATTTTTCACTTCCAATAAAGCCATTTAATTATTCCCCCTACCGTTCTTGAGTTCTTGGATCAATTGCATCGCGTAAACCATCGCCTATTACATTGATGCATATTACGCATATACCCAGTATGATGGAAGGAAATACCCATCTCCACCAGTAATTTTGGATTACGGTGCTGTTATTGGATCCGTATAACATATTTCCCCACGTAGGATACGGTGCCGGCACTCCAAATCCTAAAAACGATAGAGTCGCTTCGATCAGCATACAAGTAGCAAAGTCCAAAGTTGCCGATACCAGTATGACCGAAATTACGTTGGGCAATATATGTTTAAACACGATGTTTATCTGCTTTACCCCCATTGCCCTAGCGGCAGTTACATATTCCTGCTCGCGGACCGAAAGCACCTGAGCGCGTACCAGCCTTGATAGGCCTGGCCAGGAAAGCAATCCCAGTATGACCATAATCAGCATGATCTTTTGATTGGTATCCATCGAATTACCAATCAAAGCCGATAAAATCATAACAAAGGGTAAAAAGGGCAAGGACGATATCATTTCGGTGACGCGCTGCAATATCATGTCCGTCCTACCGCCGAAATAACCCGATATACTGCCTATGATGACGCCTATTATAGTTGAAATGATGACCGCGATGGCTCCTACCGTCATGGTCATGAATCCGCCATGTACAAGGCGTGTTAGGATATCCCTACCTAAATCATCGGTTCCCAGCGGATAGCCTTTAAGGCCCCAGGTTATAAGCTTTCCGTCTTTAGTGACGGCATAATTCTGATAATAACCCGTAAATAGCTTTGTTACCTCTAATTGTTGAAGTTTTTTGGGAACAGAGGCCTGTTTATAGTAATTTGCGCCCCAAGCCACAACCTTTCCATCTTCCGTTATGGCCGAATAATGATATCTTCCTCCCTGTATGTCTACTATCTTACTTTCGGTATGGGGCACATCGCCTTCGCCTTTGGTTACGTTACCCCATACAAATACGCGCCCTTCTTCGTTTACAGCAGCAATAGTGGATGCTGTGGTAGCGATATCCACCACTTTACCCATGTTTTCGGGGATATTGGAATAGCTGTTCTGTTGATACCCCAGATAGACGACCTGCCCATCAAAGGTCAATCCCACAACGGCATCAGAGGTGAGCTCTATCTGGGCAATCTGGCCTTGATATTTATGGTTGGGGTTATAGTCGTTGTTCATGGAGTTACCAAAAAAATAGGTATATCCATCCGCAGTTAGAACCATGGAGCATTGATATCCTGCTTTAATGTCAACTATGTTATCCAGCTTTGCCACTTCAGGTGGGATGTTGGCTTGTCCGTTTCTATTGCTACCCCATGCGAACAGCTGACCTTTATCATTCATAGCAAGTATATGATCATACCCTGCTGCTACTTTTACAATTTTTCCCATATTCTTGGGCATATTCTTTACATCAATTGCTTTGGTAACCTTTGTTTTACCCCAGACATAAATCTTTCCATCTGTGGATATGCCCACGCTAAAGGTTGGCCCTATAGATATTTGCTGTATCTTTCCCTGCAATTCTTTAGGTACCTTCATCAAATCAAAGCCAGGTGGCACATTTTGTTGGCTGGTTTCAGCGAAAGATAGATCAATAGGGAAGAAATAAGGTCCAACCATAACAAAGATGAAAATGAGGATAAACACTATTAATCCTGTCATAGCAACCTTATTATCTTTAAAATTATTTATAACAATGCGAAAAGGACTTTCCATCTGCTCCTCTTCCAACAGAGAAAGCTGCTTTTTCCCTCCAAACAACTTTGTAAATAGGAGGTATAGGAAGCTGGGTTTTTTGTTGTTGGAATTTTTGTTTGCGTTCATGTTTTTTACCTCCTATTATCGATTTACTCTGACGCGTGGATCTACTAGTCCATAGCTCAGATCAGTTATTAGATTGCCGATTAGGGCTATCACTATATAAAACATCTGTATAGCCAAAGCCACATTATAATCCTGATTTGACAGGGCGTCAATATAGAATTTGCCCATGCCGTGCAGGTTGAACATCCTTTCCACCACCAGTGAACCCGAAAAGACGCTCATGAGCCATCCTATGATTAGCGTAATAACGGGCAAAAGGGCATTCCGCCAAGCATGGGAATAGATGACCACCTTTTCCTTTAATCCTTTAGCCCTTGCTGTTTTTATGCAATCCATACTCAAAGCCTCGATCATGGCTGCTCGTACATACCTCGTCATTCCGCCCAGGGATCCCACAGTCAGCACCATTAGAGGTAATGCTAAATGGTACAACCTATCCAAAAATGCCTGGAAGGGCGTTCCCTTGAAGTTGGGAGTGCTCATACCGCTTACTGGAAACCATTGTAGAATAACGGCAAATACATAGATGAACAACAGCACAATAATGAATACCGGGATGCTGTAACCAACGATGGTCAGTACCTGTACTGTTTTATCGAAAAGCGAATTTTTCTTGACTGCACAGTGAATACCCAAGGGTATGGTTATGCCCAAAGCCAAAGCTATGGCGAATATATTTATGAACACCGTATTCTTAAGGGGGGTTTTAACCACCTCAATTACCGGCTGTTTATATACTATAGACATTCCCAAATCGCCTTTGAGGGTGTTTCTAATCCATTTTCCATAGCGCACGATTAATGGGTCATCAAGGCCCATAGTTTTCCTTAATTGCTCATATCTGTACTGGTATTCTTCCGGT
The DNA here is from genome assembly GCA_017577715.1 of Clostridia bacterium. GTDB lineage: Bacteria > Bacillota > Clostridia > Caldicoprobacterales > Caldicoprobacteraceae > Caldicoprobacter. The sequence goes on along the minus strand of PKRC01000015.1, from coordinate 29,150 downwards.
GTTAGCTTGTTTTTTAGAGGTTCCAGCTGAGCACGGGCAGGATCGCCCGGAATCATGTTGTATAAAAAGAACAGCACAAAGGACATAACAAAAAAAACGAATATCATATAGATAATTCTTTTTATAATGTATTTTCCCATAACATACCCTCTCCGCTATTTTTAGTTAGTTTAAAGATAACCTTAAAATCCATGTACAATTGGTAAAAAGTTCATAAAAAGTTTATAGAAGAAATAGGGTATTTTGAAATACCCTATTTCTTCTATAACAGCTTGTATGACCTTTTATGACCTAACCACAATACCCCGCGGCTTCATTATTCCTCTACATACGCATACAGTATAGCGTCAACTAGCTGTATGAGGTCGTTGTTTTTATAGTTCTTCAACTTAGCGTTGAAGAAGTCATGGTAAATATTGGAGTAAAGCGGCAGATCCGGTAACAGTTCATTCCATCTTACGATAAACTCTACGAACTTCTTCTTGAAGAGCTCTCTATCCTCAGGATCTACCTTTACCATTTCCTGAGCCAACTTTGCCAGCTTTTCGTCCTTTATATAGTTCTGGTTGGTACCTTGTGCATAAAGCTCAGGATCGATCGTGTACTGGTTCGAAAGGTCATACATTGGAGTAAAGTTGGTCGCCAGGTTGAACATATGGTACGTGGGTTCTCCATATTTGGGATCCTCCGTAACATCGCGGTAAAAGTAGTTCAACAGCTCTGAGAAGGTCATCACAGTCTGGTTGATCTTCATACCGACTTTTTCGAGGTCAGGATTCTTCTGAAGTTTTACGACCAGCAATTCGGATACCGGGTTTTGTTCTGATGCTGCCCACTCGATGATTAGCGGCATCAACTTACCGTCCTCGGTCTTCTTGTGTCGGACGCCTTTGCCTTCTTGATAAGGATTGCCATTTTCATCGTATATCCAGCCGCCTTTTTCCAGTACTTCTATGGCCTTTTCCACGCTGTACGGATAGTGATTCAACTTCTGGTTCAACTCATCCTTTGTTTCTATATAGAACCACATAGCCTCACCATAAGGCCCATTTACTACAGAACCAAATCCGCCGGTAAAGGCCTTGGCAAAGTCGTTTCTATCAAGCAGGTAAGCAATAGCCTGACGTACCTCTGGATATTGTGTTGGACCAAAATCGCATACAAAGTGTAGTTTTCCATATCCGGAACGCGGATAGGCTATATAATCAAATTTGCCTTCTTCGCTTTCGACTAAGTCAAGTCCTGCCTGTATTTCACTGCCAGAGGCCATTTGAGTTAGCAGATCCACTCCACCCGTCTTAAGCTCGTCAAGGGCTGTTTCGCTGGTTACCTTCTTGTAAATTATAGTCTCGATGTGGGGCTTCTGCCCTTCATAGTTGCCCTGGAATTTCGGATTTATCTTCAAAACGGCGGTCTTAGAAGCCTCATCGTAGCTTTCCAGCACATAAGGACCAGTTGAAGGCCTTGGAATGGCTCTCCTTGCTGCATTTATCTTATCTTTATATGCCTCTAGCGTAAAGTTGTCGGTGAAATAGCAGCCTTGTCCGTCGTCTTTAATGTCTACAGTCTCATCGGTCCAGAAGGAAAGCTTTGTAGGCGATGAGCTTACTAAAGCCAGTTCGTAGAAGTATGGCACATACTCGGCGTCGATGGTGAAGGAGAAGGTCTTCTCATCAATCAACCTTACGCCCGGGAAGACTTTGGATTTACCTGTAGCAAAATCCTTCCAACCTACAAAGTATTGTCCAGCAGTATTGGATCCTCCCATTTCACCCACTACAGGCGAGGACCACAGCATTATGGTAGCAACGTAATCTTTTGCTGTAATGGGAGTACCATCGCTATAAGTCAGTCCATCTTTGATGGTCCAGGTATAGGTCTTGGAACCATCTTCATTTACTTTGACCTCAGGATCTTTTGCAACGACTGTCTTGTTTATTACGAATTCGCCCTCATGTGTTGTCTCCACGAGGCTGTAGCCCGTAATAAAGTTGTAAATATCGTAGTCAGCTGCGTTGTTTTGGAAGTACGGTACCCAGTCACCGGATAGCTCGGTAGTATTTCCGATGATGATTTGGCCGCCTACTTTTGCTTCAGACCCTTCATTTGTCTCATCGGTTTGTTCTTGACCATTGTCGGTCTTAGCGGGTTCTTCGGAACCATCTGTTGTCCCAGCAGGCTCTTCAGAACCTCTTCCACATGCTGCTAAGGAAAACAGCATAACCATCACGATAAAAATTGACAATAGTTTTTTTGTCATTTATCTTTCCTCCTCCTTTTTTGTATATGTAAAACTTTATTAATGGACGAGTGACTATATTATTTAATGAGGTCAAAACACAATAAAACACTTCCAAACAAATTGATATACTTGTTTAGATATATTAAATTACATCAATTTTAGATATATTAAATTACATCAATATATTTGTTTAGATATATAGATTACGTTGTTCTGCAATTTTTGCATACCGGGTTCTGCAATTTTTGCCTACTGGGACCGGTATTATTTTAGTTAGCTGATATTATATCATTTTTTGAATAATAATACAATAGTCCTCTTCATTTTTGCTATCTTTAAATTTTATTTTTAAAAATTACGCATACTTGCATAAATATTTATTACAAAAACAATTTGGCAAACATTTCGATTTTTGGAAGCTATTAAAAAGCAGTTTTTGTGAGGTTAATTAGAATGTACAGTGCCTAAAATATGCTCATAAATTTTCATCTAATTATACATAAATTTTGTAATTATAGGCATTTAAAGGCAGAAAAATTTTTAAAACAATATATGGCAGACAGCAAATTTGCAGCGCAAAATTGCATTAGTTGCAAATTATGCATCTTTTTGAAAGGTCCACCTTATCGATACATTTATCGCCATATAATCGATGATATATAAGCGATGAACAGATTTATGAGAAAAACAAAGGCGATTGGTTTGAGAAATTTTAGATTAAAGTAAATTAAAGTAAATGGAATGGAAAATGTGTATAAAATAAGCGCTGCTTTAGCCTAAAAGAAAGGCTACCGAATTTTCAGTAGCCTTTCTTTTTATTAAACATTATAGGCCTTTCTTGTATTTATCTATCCAATGCAGCTGCCGCATCTTCATCAAGAATGACCGTGACGTTAGGATGGAGTTGAAGCACCGAGGCAGGTAGGTCGGTGGTGACGGGCCCATGAAGTGCTTTGCTTACGGTCTCTGCCTTGTCTTTCCCAGAGGCTAAGAGCAGGATCTTCTGTGCCTGCATAATGGTTTTTATGCCCATAGAAATGGCTTTGCGCGGCACTTCATCTGGCGAGTTAAAGAATCTGGAGTTTGCCTCGATGGTACGCTGTGCCAGCTCCACAACATGGGTGAGGGAATGGAATGGGGTACCCGGTTCGTTGAAGCCAATATGGCCGTTATGTCCAATGCCTAATACCTGTAGGGTAATACCTCCAGCCTGGGCTATCATCTTTTCGTAAACTTTGCATTCTTCTTCTAATGAGGGAGCCACACCATTGGGTAGATGGATGTTTTCCCTCTTTATGTTGATGTGGTTGAAGAGGTTTTCGTCCATAAATCGATGATAGCTACAGGGATGATCCTTGTCCAGACCCACATATTCGTCGAGATTAAAGGTCACCACGTTGGAAAAATCAACTTTTCCTTCTTTATACATCTTAACTAAAGTTTTGTACATTCCCACAGGCGTACTGCCGGTTGCTAGGCCGAGAACAGTATAGGGATTGCTGTTTATTTGTTTGGCTACAATCTCGGCTGCCGTTTGGCTCATCTCGTCATAATTTTTGCATATTATGACCTTCATTGTCAAAACACTCCTTTTTAGCTTAATTGATTTCGCTTTATTCTTTCATTAGATAAAAACAGCTTATCCTCCTTTCGTTGGCTGGCTATTTTATATTATGTGGCGATATTTTAATGTTTATTGGTCGGCCTTTAAATCAGCCTTTAAATAGAGCGGCGCATTTAAGCTAAACATACTCTTCAGAATATTCTAGCATGATTCATTCAACGATGTATAGGTTTTTGGGAAAAATTTTTTAAGATTTTTTTATTGGTTTTACAAATGGTATAAGGCAACCCCTTTGATGATTGGAATAAAATGCATAAACGATGTTTTGTGCTATAATAATAGTTGGTCAGTATTGGAGTAGATACAGTTAATGTCTGACTTAAGAGGGGAATAAAACTTTATGATGGGATCTAAAACCGGCCGCTTGTTCATCAGGGTTTTTTACATAATAATAGGGAGTTTCATATATTCGCTCGGTGTCAATATGCTCTTAGTTCCACATAAGCTGTTGAGTGGAGGACTGACGGGCATTGCTATAATACTGGAGTACCTATTTTCTATCCCTAAGGAAATCACTGTCATAATCTTCAACGTCCCCTTATTTATTGGGGGATATAGGTTTTTGGGGAAGCGTTTTATTTACCTGAGCCTCCTAGGGATAGCAAGCATGTCAGCCTTTCTGTACCTCACAAAAGGTTGGACAATAGATGTAAAGGATGACATGATAGCTGCAATTTTTGGGGGATTGATTTTGGGAACGGGGGCAGGAATTGTAATGAGAAACCGTGGCTCCCTGGGCGGTACCGATATCATATCCCTACTTGTGAATAAATTCTTTTCGTTCAGTGTTGGTTGGGTTGCCACGGCATGTAACTTTATAATATTGAGCGCTGCGGCATTTCTTTTAAATGTTGAAACTGCCATGTTTTCGATGGTAGGTATATTTGTAAGCAACAAAGCGGTGGATGCTATACTGACGGGATTTAATCACAAGAAAACCGTTATAATAGTCTCAGATAAGGCCGAGGACATGGCGCAGGAGCTCTTTCGCCATGTTAAGAGGGGGATTACCTTCCTAAATGGCCAAGGTGCCTATACCCATAAGGATAAGAAGCTTATATACATGGTGGTGCGGACCATGGAGCTGTCAAAGCTCAGGGAAGTGGTACATAGGGTTGACCCCGGAGCCTTTATGTCCATAATAGATACTAGAGAGGTACAGGGCAAGGGTTTTAGCGTGGAGGACATAATCTGAGGTCTCCAGGTTAGGCTAAGCAATTGGTAATCGACAAAGAAGAGCAGGGCGATACAGTATGTAAGATGAAATTTAAAACAAGGAGGGTTTTTTATGGATTTAAACCGCATCGTTGAGTCGTACAGGGAGGAGATGATACGCTCGACCCAAGAGCTGGTAGCTATCCCCAGCGTAGAGGGAGAACCGCAGCCTGGCAAGCCGTTTGGAGAGAATGTCTATAAAGCCCTTGACTACATGTTAACCCTTGGCAAGGAGCTGGGATTTGAGACCAAAAACGTGGATGGCTATGCGGGGCATATAGAATTGGGTCAAGGGGAGAAGATGCTGGGGATACTGACGCATTTGGATGTGGTACCCGAAGGGAGTGGCTGGACCTATCCTCCCTATGGAGGTGAGATCCATGATGGTAAGATTTACGGGAGGGGAGCCATTGACGATAAAGGGCCTACCATTGCTGTACTTTATGCCATGAAGGCCGTAATGCAGTCCGGCATTCCGGTAAATAAGAGGGTGAGATTAATACTGGGTACCGATGAGGAGAGCGGGTGGGAGGACCTCAAATACTATTTTAAAAAGGAGCCAGTTCCCGACTTTGGCATGAGTCCCGATGGCCGTTATCCCATTATTAACGCCGAAAAGGGAATCTTGCATATAGCTTTGTCAAAGAAGTTTGTAAACAGACAAAAATCTTCTATGGGGATTGAAAGGATATATGGGGGACAGAGGCCCAATGTGGTACCAGATGAGTGCGTCTGCGTTTTTAGACCAGGCGTCGATAGGGAGAAGCTGATGGAAGCCATCGAAAACTTAAAGAGCAAGTTGGGGTATGAGATAGAGGTCGAGAAGGGCGAAGGGGATGCTGTAATCGTCAAGTCTATTGGCCGGCTTGCTCACGCCAGCATGCCCGAAAAAGGTAAGAATGCCATTGGGCAGATGCTGCTTTGCCTCTCGGCTGTAGGGTTGGAGGATAATGAGATGGAAAGGTTTATTGCTTTTCTAGCGGAAGCTATTGGCATGGAATTTGATGGCCATTCTATGGGTCTGGCACTGGAGGATCAGCTTTCGGGAAAGCTTACCCTCAATTTGGGGATGATAGATGTAAATGATCAATATGGCCGGGCGGTCATCGATATACGTTATCCTGTAAGCTTGGAGAAGGAGCATATATTATCACGCATATACCATGTGGCTGGGGCACATGGCATAGAAGTAGAAGTATTGGAGCATCAAGGGCCTCTTTACGTGCCCGAGGACCACTTCCTGGTACAAACGTTGAAGAAAGTATATGCCGATCAGACGGGGCAACCGGCTTATACCGTTGCTATAGGGGGCGGGACCTACGCCAGGGCTATTAAGAATGCGGTGGCATTTGGAGCGGTCTTTCCGGGGAAACCTGAAATGGCACATCAGAAGGACGAGTACATAGAAATCGAGGACCTGATCATGAACGCCAAGATTTATGCTCATGCCATTGCCGAACTTGTCAAATAATGAATTGATGGGTTGTTGTGGATAGCCGCCGCAATGTAAAGGTGCTGAAAGTGGACGCAATGCGGCGGCGTTCTTATTTGTGGCTATAAACCCTTTCTAAATCCAGTAAGGCCTTTTTTATTTCAATGCCCGCGCTAAAACCACCCAGGCCTCTGCCGGATGTCAGCACCCTGTGGCAGGGTATTATTATGGGAACAGGGTTAGCGCCGCAGGCTTGTCCTATGGCGCGGTAAGCTTTGGGATGGCCGATTTGTATGGCCAGATCTTTATAGCTGCGTGCCTGACCGTAGGGTATGGATTGTAAGGCCTCCCATACCATCATCTGAAAAGGGGTACCCTCTATATCAACAGGAACATCGAAACGTTTTCTCTTGCCCTGGAAATACTGTTTAAGCTCAACTGCTGCAGGGTGGGATGAATCGAAAAAGTAGGATATATTTTTGTGTTGCAGTTTTCTTACAATAGTTTCAACATGAGCGAAATGTACTTCTTTTACACCTTTATCAGTGGCTATGATGGTAACGGGATGTATAAACCCATCCACTTCGGCTATCGTATATGGCTCAAGATTCTTTGGAGAGCTTTTCATTTCTATTTTTTACTCCTTTCTTCTAACAAAAAAAATTAAGCAAGCCCTGAGGCAATTGTGGGGTTGTTTACCGTTCTAATCATTTTATCCTTTAAATAAAAATTTATTACTGAAATGTCAATAATAAAAATTTAAGAAAGGGGGTGTTGGCTTCCATTTTGTTTTTTATATGAATCTTCCCACTACAGCGGCAATCGTCATAGTCACGCCTGTTAGCAGATAAATTTGTACCATCCTAAGGTTGGCTTCGGTCATTTTGGGTATATCATCATAATATTGTTGAGCAACCTTAACAGCCCTTATGGCCAACGGGATGCTGATTAATCCCAGCAACCAAAAGGCATTTCGCAGTACAACGGCTAATAGTATGAACCACAGGTAAGCGATGAGAAACAGGATAGCAAATACCTTGACGCTTTTTTGTTTTCCTAACCTAACTACCCAGTTTCTTTTGTTTCCTTTAAGGTCGGCTTCATAATCGGGAAATTGATTTATCCACAGAACGTTGGCTATTAGGATGCCTATGGGTATGGATATCAATAGAGCTGATAAATCCATTTTGCCCGTTTGCAGGCAATATATACCTAGGACTATGAGGGGGCCAAATGTCAACCCCACCGTTACTTCACCCAGCCCCCGATAAGCCAGCTTGAAGGGAGGAAGGCTGTACACGATGGAAAGCAAGACGCCTGCTATCCCTATCCAGAGGACGCTTATTTCCTTAAAAAATATGATGTAAAGGCCTATCCCACAGGCTATCAAAAAGGTAACGATGGCAATTATGACAACTTCAGTTAGCGTAAGCTTTCCGTCAACAATGGTCTTTTTCCCTCCGCTAAAGGGGGTCCGTTTGTCGGGGGATACAAACCGGTCAACCCCCGACAAGTAATCCACATATTCGTTTACTGCGTTTTTGCCAATTTCTATACAATAAATAGCTATAAGAGCTACCAAAAACCAATAAATGTCAAACTTTCCCGTGTAGCCGTAGGCAAATGCCCCACCTACCACCATTGGCACTGTGGAAGCTATCCAAATTTTAGGATCGGCCAGTTGCCAAAAGCCCTGCCATATGCGCTTTACATCCGCCTTCATGCTTAATTCCCCCTATATTGGCAGATATTGCTCAAAGTATTGGCTTTTAAATGCCATTTTTATTATACTTTTAATCTATAATCTCATCAATAGGTGCTCCCGGCGGGACCATGGGATATACCATTTCATCCGGATGTATCATGCATTCTATCAAAACGGGTTGCTCCATTTCCAAGGCCTTTTTAAGCGTATCTTCTACTTCTTCGTTGGAAGTTATTCTGAACCCTTTGATTCCATAGGCATTGGCCAGCTTTACAAAATCCACATCGGGGCCCAACGTGCTGTATGAAAACCTCTTGTTGTAGAACAGATTTTGCCATTGGCGTACCATGCCCAGGGCTTGATTGTTTAAGACCAATTGTACTATGGGCAACTTGTATCTGGAAACTGTAGCCAGTTCTATGGAATTCATCATAAAACTTCCATCACCTGCAACGTTTATTACCTTTCGATCGGGCCTTCCGATGCATGCCCCTATAGCCGCTCCCAGACCGAATCCCATGGTGCCCAAGCCGCCAGAGGAGATAAAGGTTTTCGGTTCATCGAACTTGTAAAACTGGGCAGTCCACATCTGGTTTTGCCCTACTTCTGTGGTAATTATGGCTTTTCCAGCAGTAAGGGCGTAAAGCTTTTCTATAATAAAGCGGGGAGATAGTTTTCCTTTGGGAGCAGTGCGCTTTGATGCATATTCCTTTTTCCAATCGTCTATCTGTTTGTTCCAGCTGTTAGGTTGCTTCTCCTCCACTAAATCGATCAATTTCTGGAGTATCTTTTTTACATCTCCGCAAATGGGTATATGAATATCGATGTTCTTACCCAGTTCCGCTGGGTCAATGTCTATATGAATGATTTTGGCATTGGTGGCAAATTTATCGGCTCTGCTTATGACACGATCGCTGAATCGGGCGCCTACGGCTATCAGCAGGTCGCAGCTGGAAACGGCGTAATTAGAAACCCTTGTTCCATGCATTCCCACCATACCCATGAAATACGGATGGGTACCCGGGAAAGCGCCTAAACCCATGAGCGAACATGTCACTGGTGCTTTTATCTTTTCGGCAAAGCGTAGCAGTTCGTGGTTTGCGCCCGATATGTTTACGCCTCCTCCTGCGTATATTACAGGCCTTTCACATTTGTTTATGGCTTCAGCAGCTTTTTGGATGTTTATTTCGATTTGTTCATTGCGGTAAAACTGAGGATGAAATATGTCTTCATTTACATAGCTTGTATCCACCTGAACTGGCTGATAATCTATGACGGTATTTTGTATGTCCCTCGGTATATCGACCAAGACAGGGCCTGGACGGCCGCTTCGTGCTATCTTAAAAGCCTGCCTTATAATATCTGGCAGACGTTGGGCGTCTTTAACGATATAATTGTGTTTGGTGATGGGCGCAGTTATGCCGCTTATGTCCACTTCTTGGAAGGAGTCTTTGCCGAGCAGAGAAGAAGCTACCTGGCCGGTAAACACAACTAGCGGTACCGAATCCATATAGGCAGTTGCAATACCGGTTACCGTATTGGTAGCTCCCGGCCCTGAGGTGGCAAACACTACGCCAACTTTTCCAGTAGCTCTTGCATATCCGTCTGCAGCGTGGGTAGCTCCTTGTTCGTGAGCAGTCAAAATGTGGGTGATGTCTTTTGCATCATAGAGAGCATCGTATACTGGAAGGATGGCTCCTCCAGGAAAGCCGAAAACCACATTTACACCCTGTTCCCTCAAACATTCAATGACCACCTGAGCGCCTTTCAATTTCACTATTTCATCGCCTCCTTTTTCTGAAAATGAGTATTAAAAAACCCTTCATCCCTTTTATTGAAATGGGACGAAAGGTTTTCTTTCGTGGTACCACCGCCTCTCTTAAACCCGCCTGAAAATGCTGCTCTTCCCTTCATGGCCTTTAGGTGGATATTTGTGTATAATTGGCTATATTCTAATATAATTTGTGTAGAAAAGCAAGAGCCTTTTGCAAAACATCTTACCGACTATTTTGATATATATTTAACAATTTGTGTTCTAGAAGGAATTTGTTGTAATCTGTAGAATACATCTTTTGTTGATATTTCTAAGAAAGGTGTGTAAAAACATGAGCAAGTTGAGTCAGTGTTTGAAGATAATTGCACTGCTTCAGACTCGGCAAATGCTGTCGACAAAGGAAATAGCTGAAATACTTGATATAACGCCGCGAAATGTAAAGGCGTATATCGAATATTTAAAAAAAGCGGGTATCCCTATATATGGAATGCCGGGAAGGGCGGGCGGCTATTATCTGGGAAACGAATACTATTTTGAAATACCCAAGCTTGACGAAGGGGAGTACTCGGCTTTGATGCTGGCCGAAAAGCTTTTAAATTTCAAAAGCGGGTTTCCCCTTGCAAATGAGCTACAGACGGCAGTTGCCAAAATACGTTGTGCCTTGGGCGATACCGTAAACAATGTTTTTCCTATACCTACAGATGAATTGATGCTTTCTTTAGGGAAAGTGGATTTGAAGGATAATCTGGATAAGGTATTGACTACTATTTACATGGCCATAAAGCAGCGTAGACGCATACGGGTTCTCTATTACACTGCTTCCAGGGATGAAAGAAAGAGGCGAGAAATAGACCCTTATGCTGTAATTTATCGCGAGGGTTCGTGGTATTTGATCGGATACTGCCACTTGAGGAAAAAGATACGCACATTCAAGCTGGTCAGGATAGAGGATATTGAAATATTGGATTCGGCATTTACTTATCCGTTGGATTTTTCAGTGAAGGAGTATATGTCAAACATTTTCAGTGTAATAGAAGGCGAAGAATACGATGTTGAGATACGGTTTTTCCATCCTGCCAGTATATGGGTAAAGGAGAAGAGATGGCTTCCCAATCAACGGATTGAGGAGCTAAAGGATGGCTCTATCATTTTTAAGGCCAGAGTAAAAGGGCTTATCGACATAAAGAGATGGGTATTGAGCTTCGGGAAGTTGGCAGTGGTGCGAAAGCCTGAGGAGCTTGTGGAAAGCATAAGGAATGAGATAGAAGCCATGGAGTACTTATATGGGGAATGGCATTGTAAGCAGGAACAAACCTCTGGAATGGTACATCCTCATGAAGAAAAATAGCCTTGTGATGAAAGGCATTGCTGTTGGACAACCATCTATGAGAGGCTCGATATAAGCAGAAAAAAGATGCCTCCTCATTTTGGCATGATGTTTTGAAGTCGAGAAGGCATCTTAGATTTGTCCATTTTCATTTATCCTAGTTGTTTGACATTATTCATCTAAAAGCCTTTTTTCTCCTCTTATTTCCTGAATGGGCTTTATATCCTGCGTGACTTCTAGGATGCCGAGGAATTGCCCCGCGTTGTCCCTTACGGCAAAATAGCGAATGAAGACGTATTTATCACCCTTCTTGATCCAAAAATCTTCGTGATCCTTTTTGCCGGTTCTTAAGTCTTCTACTATTTTTTGGACTATATGCATGCTGGCAGGAGGATGGCAATTTTCCACGCGCCTGCCCAGGACTGCCTTGGGCCTGGCAAATATCCTTTCCTTGCCCTGGGAGAAATATTTTACTATTCCGTCTTTGTCTACGAAGGTGATGTCCACTGGCAAGGTGTTGAAAATAGCCTCTATCTCCTGTTGTGAGAGTATGCCGGTTTCAAACTTAATGTATCCTCCTTCAACGGGTTGCTGGCCTTGAAGCTGTGCCTTTTGTTCTACGTTTTCCCGGGTAGGATGCCATTTCCCTGCAGGTTGGGTAAGGCAATACCCTATCTCATAACTTTCTTCTTCTATCTTGAGCCATTCGTCTTCGCTTAAGGTGTTGAGCGCCATGGGAAAGAGTATATTTTCCTCTTTGAAGATCATCTCTATGACCTTGTCGATGACCTGATTGGCCTTGTCTATCACTTCATCCTTATTGCCCCTGTAATTTGAGAGCATGGAACTGACCTCTTTGATTCCATCCCGTATTTCGTCATCCACGCCCCACATCACTTTCGGCGGGGCTGTAATGCCATACTTTTCTAGGAAGGGGAACAGCAGGTTTTCCTTGCGAGCGTAGTGCTTATCCACTTCCCATAAGGTGTTGAAGTCTTGTGCCAGCTTGCTGACATTTTCAGGACTATCTGAGACTTCAAATTCTTTTATATGAGGTTTTATGCGGGCATTTATGAGCTTTTCTAGTTCCCTGTTTTCTAGTTTGAAGGTATGAACGGGATGGCCAGGGACATCTTCTGGCCTTTGGGGGCGATGTATTTCTTCTATGGAACCCTTAAAGACGGCTGCGTGTACATCGCACAGCCTCTGTATTTCTTCAACAGGCATGCCTTCCATTATCAATGCCTGTTCCATGTTGGCAATTTCTTCTGTCGATACTCCTTTGATGAGTTCTTCGAACCTAGGCTTTACTTCTTCTACGGTTTTTCCGCTATGTAGCTCTTTGATCAGCTCTTTCAATACCTTCATCCTGTATTCGCGGTTGTTTATGAATTCGCTCACCGAATCGCCTCCTTCATGATATGCCTACTTAGGCTCTCTTTCTAACTAAGGAATTACTGGGCTAAATATCTCTGTATATGCTGCTGATGTTGGTCAATATTATTATTCCCTCATTTTGCATTAAAAAACTGCAGTTGATAAAACTGCAGTTGAAATGTAGGATTTTCATTTTAAACCGTATTCTCCAGGTTTCCATTTTGTCAGATCTGTTTCCTTTTTTATTTGGTGCCAGAATTCTTCTTCGTCGTCGGGGATGGTTTCAAGCTGAGCGCTTATGATGTCCAGCCACTTTTGTTCCCGAGGAGGCACCACAACCTCGCCGTTTTTGATGCCTTTTTTAATCGTGTCCACGGCCAAGGATGCAGCTTTCTTGGTTGCTAAAAAGGCGTTTTCCTCTTTTACCAATTCCTTACTGATTTCCAGCACAATATCCGGCCTTAAAATATAAGCTTGAGGGTCAAATTTATCGTCGGATTTGGCCAACCAATCGCGCATCTTTCGAGCGTAATTCTGCCCTTCCGCTGCTGCCTGGTTCATCAAACGGCAATCGTAAATCAGCTGTTCAGTGTAGACCACCGGGGCGGGAGCGCTCAAGAGCTTAATGTTTTGTACCGATTCGTTGCTCCAGCAGTCGCAAACGCAAGCTGCTATGTTGCCTAACGCGCTTAGGTGGGCGCATGCCGCTGTTTTTCCCTCCATTGATATGGGAACGCCGGCTATGGCCTTGATATAAGGACCTTCGTATCCGCAATCCTTATTTGGCCCTACTGCTCCCATTTCATAAGCAGCCAGCGTCCTGGGTACGCTTGCCACCCGATCTACCGCTGCAAATACCTTGGGAATCATACCCTGTTCCGCCAGTACCATGGCGGTATTGGCAAAGCCGCAAGCTGTGTCTCCACCGGGGATGCAACCGGTTGACTCGGCTATTTGCACTATATGCGCCCATAGGAACCGCATATCCCTGATCCCTAAGACGCCGAGAGCAAAGATTGCCTTTCTCATGTCGCAGTTGATTAAAGCTTCATCGTGAAGCTCTTTTCCGCCTGTGGATTCTATGGATAGGATATCGGCTCCTTCCTCAGCGCATCCTTGAAAGACGGTAAGCATGCTTTCCAAAAGCTGACCATGCCGCATAAGAGATGGGCGTACCATTTTATAAAGAAGCCATAGGATTTCTTACAATACCTATAGGATTAATTAGCAAGAACCTCTTAAAATTATCAAAAATTTACAAAAAGGTATGTGTAACGTTCTTATTAAGAGCGTTGAACATATTGTATGATGAAAGCATGGTAAAATCTTGCGTTGGCCTTAGGATGTTCCTTTTTAGGTCTTAAGTCGGCATATGAAAATAGCCGGAGCATTTGCTCCGGCTTTTAAAATTCGGGGTTGAGGGAATATCCAAACATGTGGTTTATGAGGGCTTCTTTAAGCTTTTGGCTGTCTTTGGCATCGGCCTCACTGATGGGTATATCGCCCGGCATGAGGTTTGAAAATCCCACCATGCCCCGGCCACGCTCAAACACGCGCTCCTCTATATAGGTGTTTTGGAAGTATCCTGGTACGCCCTTGACTGTGTACGTTACCTTCATTTTGCCGGTCATAGAGTCATATTCCTTTATTTCAGCTGTTACCTTGTATTCCTTGCCGTTTATCTTGGTATTATGGCTCCATGTTGTTCCCTTTTTGAAAGGGGTTTTCAATATTACTAGGTTGTGTAGCTTTGAGTTTACCTCGGGGGGATTAAACCGGGTGCTCGATATGACTTTTTCGGTTACTGTGCCCTTTACGTAATCGATATAATATCTTACCGTAAATTGGTCATCTATTCCTGTTCCGTCTTGGTACATTCCCTGGAATTCGTATATGGCGTCATCGGATGTACTGGATATCTCCTTTAATGTTCCTACATGCCCGTATTCGGCAAGGCCAAAATACCTTAGCTGTGTATTAAGTTTGGGGAGATAGGCGTTTATCTCCAACTTATTTCTGTAGCCTGTGCCTGGGTAATATATATAATACCCTATGGTGAAATTTTCGGTGGGATCCATGTAGAGCTTTTCATAGGATAGGACTCCCACGCCTTCCTTTATCTCACGCTTTTCGTAATATTCGCTTCGGGTATCTTCATACACTACTGTATATATTTTTTGACCGTTTTCTTCTCTTACATCGGTAATGGTGGTCTTTAGAGTCACCGTTTCCCCGTCCTCTTTAATTGTCTCCTGGAGCCAGCTGTTTCCTTTCTGTAGTGGGGTCCTTATGAGTTCCAGATCTTTAAACGGGGTGTCCATCATGGCCTCACCCGCCTTGTTTTGGATGAGCACGTCCGGCTTTGCGATATAGGTCACAGAGAAGGATAGGTCTTGGCCAGATTCTCCTCCCGACATGTCGTATACTTCCCCTTTTATATGATAGACTATGGTATTGCCTTCTTTTGATATATCTTCTAGCGTCATCCTGTGGCCGTATTCGGCAAAGCCATGATATGACCACTGATAATCTGGGCGTGAAGGCAAAAGTTTAGCAATTTCTTCTATGCCTGATATTCCCTCTTTGTTGGTCGTTTGATCAGGTTTATCTTCTTGCTGTTTCTGATCATCTTTTTGCTTCTCCTGAGAAGCTTCGTTTGAAGGAGACGAGGTGACATCTTCAGGGGAACCTTGCTGTTGCGTGCCGGGAGGGTCAACGTTATTGCTTGTACTACATGCTGTCAACGCTAGGATCAGTGTTACGAGGGATAAAATGATGGTTAATTTAAATATCTTCACCCATTTCACCTCTATTCAGCTTCAAATTCTTCTATCTATTAGTATAGCAAGCAATTGTTACGTTTTATTTTCTAAAAATAAAAAATACCATTACGATTTTCTATTCAATGCAAAAATATGCTTAACAATTATGAAAATTTTTAAGATTATGAAATTTTTGAATATTTAAATAACATGAGAACGGATGAAAGTCCATAGGCTATTCGGCAAGGGTTATGTTCTGTATGAGGAGGAATACTCCTAGTAGTATTATGATGTCCCCTATGCTTATGAATTGCTCTTTGGGCCAGGGCAAATAGATTATATCAGCCAAGAACCATAAAGGGGTTTTATCGGTTATGAATGTATAGCTTATAAGCTTACCATTTTGAATCATCTGGGTGTATTTATCGAGGGAGGGTATTTGAAGTGCCCGTTGAGATACCGGCATGGCCCCACCATTTAAGAGTATTACTAGAAAATTCAACGCTGTACCAAGGCCTATGATTTTTAGATGTTTGTAGGAACTGTTGATGAATATAAAAGCAAGCAATAACGAATATTTAAGTATAAATATTATAAATGAAACCCAAAAAGGAGTATAAAAAAAGCGATAGGGCCAAAATTCCAAAAACAGCGATATTATGAGCAGGTACTGCATGCGGAACCGTATGTCCCTTAGTCTATTTAGTTGTCCTCTTCTGATGATAGCTATAACGAGGCTGAAAACTATGGTAATACTTGCTAACATGTTTTAAAGGTCATCCTTTCTGCTGAACTACGCTTACTAGAGCATCTACCACTGCTGGATGGAATTGGGTTCCTTTATTTTGCTTGATGATCTCCAAAGCCTCTTGCTCAGTAAAGGCTTTTCTGTAAGGCCTGTCCGAGGTAAGGGCATCATAGGCATCGGCTATAGCTATGATATAGGCTTCGAGTGGAGTTTCTTCGCCTTTATTCCCTTGTGGATAGCCGTTGCCGTCATATCTCTCGTGGTGATGTTTTATCAGTTTTTTTACGTCATCCGGGAAATCCACATCTTCCAGTATTTTCACCCCTATCTCGGGATGCTGTTTGATTTTTTCCCATTCCTCCGGCGAAAGGGCAGTGGGCTTGTGCAATATGGAATCTTCTACGCCTATTTTACCTATGTCGTGTAAAAGTGCCGCTATTTTGATAATTTCTATTCTGGATGAAGGAAGGTTAAGCTTTTTAGCCACCCTTTCAGCATACATTTCCACCCGTTTGGAATGGCCTTTGGTATATTTGTCCTTTGCTTCAATTGCTGCTGTGAGGGTTTGTATTATCTGGTAGTATCTCTTTTGCGATTCAAGGTAAAGTTGGAAGGAGTATCGTGCAAGAAGCAGCGGCCCAAACAGCAATATTACATATATGTGGCCGTTGGGAATCTGATAGAGGTGGTATATGAAATATCCAAAAGGAGCAAGGGCGTAAAAATTGGGTATAGCCCATAGTATATTTTTTTTCCATAACTTAAAAAATGACTGGTGGGTAAGAAATTTCATGAGAAGCATGAGTATAGAAGAATTAAAAAGTAAAAATAGGGTCATATATGTGAACAAGCACAGTATATAAAAATAGATATTATTAGCTGCTTGCAGCCTGTCATATAGAAATTGAAATGCTATACCCGATATACACGTGCTTATTGCATAGTTTGATATGTTAAATAATGTTTTATAAAAAGATTTATTGAATATGTGTTCACTACCGTTTTTACCATAATGAAATTGAAATAAAACACTGCTAGATGCAATTATTATAGCAAAGTACACTCCTTGGTATAATTGTGAAGCAAATATGACTGCAAAGGCAACGCTTAAAGCACCGTTCGGCATAAATATAACTAGGAATGATTGGCTCATGCCGGCAAGCAAAATCCAAAATATAAACTCATATGCTTGTATTTTCGGCATGTTATATATTGAAATCGATATTGCGAGTATTCCAAGGATGGATATTATGCTTAGAAAGATTATAGCCTTTTTGTTCATGATATTTTTGCTACCTCCGCTTTTCACCTGTGTGATTAAAAGGCCAAACCTCGGCTTTTCAGCTCAAATTACCACCACAAAAATCCGGCACCGCCTGCCAAGATGAGGGAAATAAGGGCCATTAGGAACCCAACAACCTTTTTCATAACTGTGCAACCTCCTGTTTGGGGTTCTCTGCCCCTTCGCTAATCAGGCAGGCCTTTTTCCGCTCCGCTTGTTGAAAAGTTAATAATTTCGCTTAAAACCGGGGTTTGGCCTTTTTAGCTGGAGCGCTGATGTATACCTTATTTGGGATAATGCTAAATTTTTCTGTCAAGCAAGTTTACCCAGTTTTCTATTTAGGGCATCCAGTACCGCTTTTACTACGGCCTTATTTTCATCGTATTCTATGGGGGATGAACCTACGAGAAAACTTTCTTCATGCTTGGAAACCTGTGATATGGCTACGATACATACAGCCTTCCCCGACATAGTGGTTTTTTGTATATCGGTGACGCTGAACAAACATTCGCCACCTAAGAATTGCTGGATTGCATTTAAGGTGGCTTCAGCCAGAGCCCGAAAACGCCCTTGGGTAAAATTTAGTCCCCTAGCTGTGCCTTCAAATGTTTTATCGTCTTTGGTTAGGACTACCCGCGCTTCCACTCGAGAATCTTCTATGCTTATGGAGACACTTTTTATCACAAGCCGCGGGTTTATACGGCATAGCTTGCCATCCTGCGTCTGTGCTATGCTTATCACCTTGTGGTCAATGGGGATGCCGTACTTAGCCATGAGCGCCGACTGTACGTCCCGGGCTATCTGCTTGGGATTGCGTTCTATATTTGCCAGTATATGGAGCTCAACTATGTTACCTTCTTGATTCAGTACTATTTTTGAGGATATAACCCCCGGTATTTTGTTTAAAAAAGATTCATACTCTTCAATTTTTGTATGGTCTAATACCATAAAACCGGAATTTCCTCCCTAATTGTATATTTCGGGAAGTTAACTTATTCCATAAACATATTTCGCCATATTTTTGGAAAATCCTCTTTAAGTTTTAAAAAGTTTGTATGAGGATCAAACCATTGCTGAAGGTGATACACTTTTCTTTATGATTTGTAAATTACTGGTATTTTAGACCGTAGCACTTTCTATACCCTGTAAATACTTCATGGGGAGGTAAAAACGCGATTGTAATTTTTTGAAGGCATGATATGCTTGGTGTATAAATAAATTATGCGAATAAGAACTCTTTTTGGCGGACTATGTAGCAAAACCAAAAATAAATCAGGGGTTGCGTAGAAATCCCGCAACCCCTGATTTTAGCGATTTGGCGGAGAGAGAGGGATTCGAACCCTCGGTACCCCTTTTTGGGGGTACACACGATTTCCAGTCGTGCGCCTTCGACCACTCAGCCATCTCTCCGCGTCGAACACAATATTCCTGGCGCTTTAATAGTATACCTCGTAATGCCTAAAAAATCAAGAGGTCAAATGAATTATTTGAACCGCGGTAATGGATATTTATGTAAAATTGTAAGAATTTTTATATTGCAAACAATGTAGGAGGATAGTATAATTAAGGTGCCAGAGGGAATACTACTTCTGCATTGGTTAAATTGCCAGATTTGCCGTGCTAGACGGGGAGTTAGCGGTGCCCTGTAACCCGCAATCCGCTATAGCGGGGTCGAATTCCTGCTGGAGGTTTACACCTGTAGGGCCAGGGGTCGAATAAGATACGAGGATGACTGGGTCCTGTGCAACGAAACTCTACGAACCCTGTCAGGTCCGGAAGGAAGCAGCAGTAAGTAGATGTTTTCGTGTGCCGCAGGGTAGCCTGGTCGGAGTAAACTGTTCGATTCCCGCCTGTAGGTGTCAAATCGAAGGCAGGTGCACGGCATTACTATTACAGCAAGCTGCGGCTTAAGCCGCAGTTTATCTATTTTTTTGGCTACATTTTGTGGTTGTTTATGTTATAATAGATTAGGCCCAATCATGAGCGCGGTTTTACGTATCCTGGTTCCTTTATTGGGAATGCCTATAAAATGCTGTATTTGAAAGTGTGCGTTTTTCACCAAGACGTAAGACGGTCTATGCGATTTGAAGAGCATTTGGCTTAAATTTTGATAGACATTGGCTATATAGGTTATATCTTACACGGGAGAGCGGGTGAGCGGTTTGAGATATACGGCACTGTATCGCCAGTGGCGGCCTGAAACCTTTGATGAAGTGGTGGGACAAGATGCTACCATACGCATACTAAAAAATCAGATAAAGAGTAACCGCATTGCCCATGCCTATCTGTTTTGCGGTTCACGGGGCACGGGCAAGACCAGCACGGCCAAGGTGCTTGCCAAGGCCGTCAACTGTTTGAATCCAGTAGACGGCAATCCATGCCTTAGATGTGAAGTGTGCCAAAAACTTTCAACGGGCAGCAGCATGGATATAATTGAGATAGACGCCGCTTCCAACAATGGAGTGGATGAGATAAGAGAGCTGCGGGATAAAGTCAAGTATCCTCCTGTGGTTGGACGTTATAAGGTATATATCATAGACGAGGTGCACATGCTTTCTATGGGAGCTTTTAATGCTTTGCTCAAAACGCTAGAAGAGCCACCGGAGCATATAATATTTATCCTGGCTACCACAGAACCTCACCGCCTGCCAGCCACTGTTCTATCCAGGTGTCAGAGGTTTAACTTCAAGAGGATAGCCAACAAGGATATTGTAAGTAGGATGGCAGAGATAGTAGGCCGGATGGGAATACAGGTTGAAACTGAGGCTTTATATACCATTGCTCGATGGGCAGAAGGTAGCATGAGGGACGCTTTGAGCCTCTTGGACCAGTGCATAGGCTTTTGTGGTGATGTCGTTTCCAATGAAGATGTGCTGGCAGTACTGGGGACAGCAGATCAAGGTTTTGTTTTCACCGTGGCAGAGAATATAATAGAGGGGAATGTTTCTGAGCTGTTCTATCAGGTTGAACAGCTTATAAACGATGGGCGAGACGTAGGCGTATTTTTGAAGGAATTAATAAACCATATGAGAAATTTGTTGGTAGTTAAGGTGTGTAACGACGCTAAACAGCTGTTGGATGTGGGGGAAGATACCTTTAAAGCCTATGTGCAGCAGGCCAAGAAGGCTAGCCAGGAAAGGTTGACAAGGGCCATAGATATCTTGTGCAGCGCCGAATCGGAGATGAGATGGAGTTCTCAGCCCAGGGTTGCGTTGGAGATAGCTCTGGTAAAGATTTGTAGGCCGGAGCAAGATGTGACGTTGGATGCCCTGCTAGACAGGGTGGCAAAGCTGGAACAGCAGATAGAGAGCGGTGTTGTGGTTAAACAGCCATCGCCTTCTAAAAGAAGCGTACGGGCTGCAGGTAAGTCTCAAACGGGTGAGAAAGATGGGGCGACAGGCTTAAAGGAAGGAGAAAAAGGCAACAACTATGATGAAGATGCAGCAAACGTCTGGGCAGAGGTACTGGAAACAATAAAGAAAGAGCGTATAGCATTGTATGGATTATTAAAGGATTGCGGATTTGCTCTAGAAGAAAAGGGTGTAGCGGTTTTAAGCTTTTCTCCGGATCAACAATTTTTTATGGAATCAATAAACAAGGAAGAAAATAGAAGTTTTGTTGAAAAAGTTATTGAAAGGGTGACAGGTAAACAGGTAAAGGTCAAATGTGTTTTAGCCGCACAGGGGCATACTACCGATGAGAGAAAAGAGAGTTTTCAGAATGAGGATATATTAGAGAAAGCTATAGATATATTTGGTGCTGATTTTGTGGAAGTAGTTGATGATTGATAGGAAAGCCAATATAATAGAAAAAAGGGTTGTGTTTATGTGAGAGAAAAGGAGGAATATAAAGCAATGGCACGAGGCGGATTTCCAGGTGGTTTTCCTGGTATGGGCAATATGAATCAGCTGATGAAGCAGGCAAAAAAATTGCAGGAGCAGATGGCAAAGCTTCAGGAAGAGTTGGAGCAAATGACGGTTGAGGCTTCGGCTGGTGGCGGAGTGGTTACCGTTGTGGCCAATGGGAAGAAGGAGATTGTAGAGGTAAAGATCGCTCCAGAGGCGGTAGACCCTGATGATGTTGAAATGCTCCAAGACCTCATAGTGGCAGCTGTGAATGAGGCCTTACGGCGAGTAGATGAAAGGGTACAGGAAGAGATGGGCAAATTAACGGGAGGTTTGTCTATACCCGGCATTTTTTGATAAAGATGGTATGAGATCTTATTTTGATTTCAAACGGGCGGCATTATGGATTTGCCAGGCCATCTAATATTAGCTCTGATTTAAGCCTATAGGGTGAGTTGTAGGCGTTTTTTGGTTTAATGATAGAGTTTGGAAAAAGGCATATGACATCTTTATTTGTGCTGAAAGCAGGATATAATCGAATTGAAAAACTCGCCGCAATGCGTTTTATAGAGAGAAAACGAAAAATATGAGAGAGGTAATGATATGGACTACTACATTGAACCTATTGCACGGCTGATCGGTGAATTGTCTAAACTCCCGGGCATTGGAAATAAGACCGCTCAGCGGCTAGCTTTTTATATCATAAACATGCCCGATGAGCAGGTAGGGCAGCTTGCTAGCGCTATTGCCGAAGTTAAAAGCAAGATCAGATATTGTTCTGTCTGTCAAAACATTACCGATGTGAATCCCTGTAGGATATGTTCCAATCCACAGAGGGATCCTTCCGTCATATGCGTGGTAGAAGACCCGCGGGATGTCATTGCTATGGAGAAAACGCGGGATTTTCATGGCCTTTATCATGTGCTCCATGGTGTCATATCTCCTATGAACGGCATAGGACCCGATGATATAAGGATAAAGGAGCTCATTGCGCGGATAAGCGGCGATACGGTGAAGGAAGTTATACTGGCTACCAATCCCGATGTGGAAGGTGAAGCGACGGCGGTGTATATATCCAAACTGCTCAAGCCCATGGGCATAAAGGTTACACGTATTGCCCACGGACTGCCCGTTGGCGGGGATCTGGAGTACGCTGATGAGGTTACGCTATCAAAAGCGTTGGAAGGCCGGCGTGAGATGTAGCGGGTGTGATTGTTTGTGTGCCTTTTAAAAAAACTCGTGTTACTTAAAAGAAAGTCGTGTCAGGAGAAAAGGTTAAGGGACAAGGTCTAAGGGGGAAGAAGAAGGCAAAAGAAATCGTAAAAAAGACTAAAAAGCCTTAAAAATCAAGAGCTGAAAGGGATAAGTGATGCAGATACTTATCTCTTTTTCCTTGATCCTTGAACCTATCGCGCCATGATATTATTTTAATAAGGGATCAAGTGACACGAGTTTTTTTGAAAAATGATAAGAGTTTGTTTGAAAAGGACAGTTGTTATAGGTAGGAATAAGGGCTAATGATCTAGGAGAGAAAGAAGGAATAGAGGAAGGGAAAGAGAAAAATTACTAGGCCACAAAATTCTCTGCCCCTTGATACTGCTAGCTTTGAAGAGATAAGGATCAAGGAATAAGGGAGCATTAAACCCGTAAATATCTTGGTCCTTTTTCCTTATTCCTAACCCCTTTTAACAAAACTTTATTTTATTTTTAGTGGATGTATCTGCAAATATATGGAAATATGGCCTAGAAAACAAAAGAGATTTGGTAGAATAGATAAGAAATGGGATAAAATAACAAACATTGATTTGGTGCGGTTTGTAGGGATTTTTGTGATAGAACTTTATTTTATTTTTGAGGGAGTTTATTTTCTTCTGATATAGTTAGGATTAAATTTTTAAGGAAAAAAGGATCACGTTGGACCAAAATTTTTGGGGTGATTTTCACTAAAGTTTTGTCAAAATGAAAATAAAGTTTTACCACGTTTTTGAGATAATGAAGGTGTAAAAAGAATTTTAGGCCTAGGTATGGAGCATACTAATGGGAATGGTATATAATGGTACATAAGCAGATTAGATCTTTTTTGACGCACTTGCAGAATTAAGCGGCTAATTTTTAGATAAGGGGGAGGACATTGGAGAAAATAACAGAACAAGAAAAACAAAAAGCAATAGAAGAATTTTATGCTCAACAAGAAAAGCAATATAAAAAAGGTAAAATAATTGTATCCACAATCACTCTACTTAATATAATTGTTGCTATTGCTTCTGCTTTTAATAACTTCAACCTATTAACACTTATAATAGAGATTTCATTATCAATAGCGCTTTTTTGTGGTGTTAGGTGGGTGAGATATTTTTTTGCAATAGAGGGTGTACTAAATGCAGTTATAATATTGTATGTTCTTATGAATGCTACTGTAAATATTCCTGTTTATTATATTATAATTGCTGTGATATATATGATTTATTATGTAATTAGAAGTATCATTTTATTTGTAAGTAAAAGTGTTAGTGAGTTTTTATACATTCAAGAAAATGGATAGCATGGATACTTGCACAATTTATATAATGTAACGTTCTTGTAGATATGAACTAAAACAATGGGGGATTATAACAGCCTTGTTCTGATGGTCTAGAAAAGCCTTCACATTTCTAATGTTTTAAACTTTTTTATATTCCTCGTATTTCTTCCTATTGAATTCCAAAATATGCATTAGGATGTTGAAACAAAATGTAATTTTTAACGTCTTATATTATAAAATCTTATATTATAAAATTTTTAAATCGGAAAACATGATTGTTCTTTATGTTGGAGAGAATTCAGAAATTATTCATGCACTTGAAAAACTTATGAACCCAAAAAACAACCCAATTTGGCTGTACACAGCACATTATTTCAAGACTACATCGTACTTATAGAGTTATATGAGACAAGGATTATTTTTTATAATCAAATGCATATGTATCCTAATAAGCCGGAGAGGGAGTTAAGCGATGAGAAGTAAAGGACTGTTAGTTTGTACATGTTTACTTTTTACACTTTTTATTCTTATCAGCTGCGGAAAAAGTTCTGACGTAGGTGCTTCATCGGAACCTGTAACCTCAAATAAGCCAGATGAAGCCAGCACCGAGCAAAATACCGAACAGACCAACAAACAGGACAATGTAATGTCCACGCTACCAAGTGATATAGATACAGAAAGTTCTCCTCTGATTTTCATAACGTCAAATGGTGAAACTTATGCTCCTCTTGAAAACATCATTTGGAGCGAAGAACGGACGGAGGAAGGAGGGATTTCAGTAGACTATCTGTCCTTAATTGATACGCTTCCTACGGTTGCTCATAAATTATCAACTGTAGTATATAGTGATGATTTCACTGTTGACTTCGGAGAAAATGTTTCATTTCAACGGCTGACAATATTCAATGATAGTTTTGAGTTGATAGATAAAGATGCAAGTTTATCGGATCTGGAAGAACTCACTGAAGGAACATATTATATCATTATAGCAGTTAAGAAAAAAGGTAGATTTATAAACGAAGGAAACGAACATGCTGTTTCCGGTTATGAATGTGCTTTTAGTCTGGTGGTGAAATAATAACATTTTTTTATAAATCAAAAAAGGATACTTGTCCATCTTGGTTTTCTTGAACTTCTATTGTCCTCGATAAATATCGATTTTCACGCAATACCTCTGCAAAAAGCAGATACGCAAATAGGAATACAGCAGTTGCTACAAATACCACCCATTTAGGCAAAATAAGCCATTGATAACGATAATCCAATCCTGCAACAATAAAACCGCTGATAAACATCAGACTGCTGAATAATATTACACTTTTCTGTTCTGCCTCTTTTTCTTTTGCATTGAGCCTTTTTCGCAAAAGCTCTGGATTTTTGATTGATAAGAATATTCCAACAATAAGCATCGGAATAAATAAAATTCCCATTAACAACCATGCGTTCCAATAATTAAGCGTTCCTGCTGGAATAAACACCAAAATTGAAAAAAGCATTAGACCTAAAAGGTATTTCCCAATTGCTTGAATAAACCGTTTTTTATCCAATTGATTTACCCCCAAACTAAATAAAAACTTTTACTTTCCACTGGGCCAAGTAGCTAAGATATTGCATTCGTGTTTCCTACTTTTTGGAGCAACTTTCAGCGCTTTATTACATGTTTTAACGAAATTCGTTATATCCTCTTTAGTTAGCAACAGAGGCACATTTTGAACAATAGCGTATCCTTCTATGGTATTTGGAACACTCTCCCATACATAACCAGTTTCTTTAAATCCCTTAGGTAACCTATCGGTAAAAACCATATCAAGACGTACGCCTTTTCTTCGGTATTTTAGTGCAGCAGGGCGGTAATTCCCAATTAAAAAAGTAATTCTATCTTTGCCCATTCGAACTCCACAGCGAA
This sequence comes from Clostridia bacterium, assembly GCA_017577715.1. Lineage (GTDB taxonomy): Bacteria > Bacillota > Clostridia > Caldicoprobacterales > Caldicoprobacteraceae > Caldicoprobacter. Next base: position 3,390 of record PKRC01000015.1, on the reverse strand, counting down.
ACGGAAGTATCTCTTTGAGCCAATTATACAAGGTAGTAGCAATAATGTAATTGTCTCCAAATATACTCTTTAGCGCTTCTTCCTCTTGAACAGAACAAAGTGATTGAAACCACAAAGATTCCATTTGATTTTCTACCTCCTTTTTTCTTTCTTCTCTATTTCATTTATTTGTAGCTTTACCTGAATATTCAGATCTTTTTCCATGTTTTCCCTAGATTTTATCTCTTTACTCTTTTCACTGTAACAAATCTTTTTATTTTAATTTAGAATGCTCGAGTTTAATTCTTTCCCGCACTCTTCATAAATTCTTGGCAACATCTTAATATTTCATTGTCAAAGTACAGCACCATTCTGCCTATGTTTCAAGAATTGAACAATTCGATGATCCATCGACTAAATTTAATGGTAAGAGGGCCTATTTAAATCTCTCCTTTGTATATAATACCATATCTTTCAATATAACACATATATCTAAGAAACTAAGGAACAAATTTGGAATTTGTTTTTTGGTTTAAGTTTCTCCATGAAAAATAAAATCTTTCCATTTTAAATAAAAATACCTTTACGGAGATAATAGATTTGCTATATTCGGGTTGTAAGAATAAAAATTGTCGCGAAGAATAGTTTTCGCTGAAGGCTGTATGAGAGGAACTCGTCATTTGGGTGAGCAGTCCGCTAAGCGATTGGTGGCGGATGTTATCAGCAGGTCAACTGATTACATAAATAGAATTGATGAAGGCGGTGTTGGTGTGATTGTAGATGAAGAGCATGGAATATTTATTAAATTTTATGTTACGATTAATAAAATCACAGAAAACAAAATAACAGAAGTTATTGATTTTGTAATGTCTTTGGAGAATAATAGGCATGATCAAGAATTCAAACAACTAATGTATGCAAGCAAGAGTAGCATGGATTCTTGGAATAATGATGTGGATGATGAAATTTGGAACGACTTATAGTTCAATTACAGGTAGAATTGGAGTAAAATGTATTGTAGATAGTAAACCTGCAAAGCAAAAAACGATAATTTTAAAGGAGTTGGTTTTATGCCCAAAAAAGTAAAAGTTAAGCCGAGCAAACCATCATCGCTGTTTGGCATGATAATGGGTATTATTTTTGTGCTTATTGGATTATTTATGGCAATTCCCACTGCCGGCATATTCGGTATATTCTGGACGCTGATTGCAGTCGTCATAACATGCTATCAGGCCTATAACTTTTTTAGTGACAAAGGTGTTGCTTCATGGGAGGTAAATATAGACGATGGTGTTGATGAAGAAAAGAATGATCATTCAATATCTGCAAGCGGTGATTTTGAGATAAGGCTAAGAAAACTAAATAGGCTAAGGGAAGATGGGCTAATTACTGAAGAAGAATTCCGCAAAAAGCGTGAAGAAATTTTAAGGGAAAAGTGGTAAAAAGGCTGAATTGCCTAATAATAATGCACAAAATCAGGGCATTATCTATCTCATGGAATGGAAAAAAATTCTCCGTAAGCCTTATTTCACCCTATTGATGCATGAACGTAGAGATGCTAAAGAAGTTTTTTATAGAAGAATATCTTTGCAAATCCGTGGTCTTACATTGGGTTAAAACGACCATCATGGATGTGCCTTGATAAACCAGTTTTCAAGGAGTGATACTACATGGGAGGAATTATTACATTTGCGTTAATCATCATTAATATATTTACAGTGTACAGATTTATATTTGGCATTATCTTTAGCAGCCGTGAAGACTTTAATGAATCGGTGAGATATTCTCTGATACCCGATATTATTTCGTTGTTCAGGGGGGAATATTGGAAAGATCGGATAAGCGAGTTCAAATTGGGGATTTTTATCTTCCTCTGTGTTATGGCAACTTTAATAGAGTATTGGATAGTAAGCGCTATTTTGCGGTGGATAATTGATATGTGGTAACTTGTAAGATAATCGCTCCTCCGGCGTCTTATAGTTAGGGAGTGGGAAAGGTGATGAAAGGGATGTTATTGCCATTATGACAATAGCTGTTTCATTATATTTTACCTTTTTGTTAGCATTGGCTTTGATTAATTACTATAAACGCAAGGCCCGCAAAGCATAGCTCTTTAATCAAATTAAAAGAGATAGCTTGAAGCTATCTCTTTTGACTTTGTCAATTCTGTTAGCCCAACATAACCGCTATAACCTGATTTCATCATTTTCATGGACAACAGGCCAATTGAGGGGCTTTGCTCTCTCAAGCATTGTATCCCTGCATCATCTCGGTAGACGGTTATTTAGGCCAGCCTTTCTTCTGTCATAGCGCTTAAGTAGTCACTCCACAAAACTTCGAAAGTTTTTATATTGCCGTCCTTGACATGGATTAGCAATTCCTTGTCTGGAAAAGCTGAAAAAACTTCGCTTGGTTCCGGCATCAGCCCGACTCCTTTGCCTCTGAATGGGTAGGTGCGACCGTTATCCGCAGTGTATCCATATCCGAGTCAAGATATATATTTTAAAGGTATGGAGTATACTATGGAAATAGTATATAATGGTCTATGTAAGCACGTTAGCTCCTTTATTACGTACTTTTAGATAATGCAAAGCAAAGGGTGAAGAAAATTTGAGTAAAAAAACCTGGACAAGCATATTTGCCCTAGTCGCAGTTGAGCAAATTATAAAAATAATAATTTATAACCACTTTTTTGAAAGACGGTTCCCCATATTGGCTCCTATTTTATACTTTGAACCCATGTTCAACAAGCATTATTCTTGGTTTAATTCTATGTTTCGGCTGGGTATAGGCAAAGGGATACACATTGCCTTTGTGTTAATAATAGTTGTTCTGATATATTTATTTTACAGGTACTTAAATGATAGGGTAGGGACTAATAAAATGATCAATGCCATGTTTGCCTTCCTGTTTTCCGGTGCTACCTGCTCTCTGATAGACAAAATATTTTGGGATGGAAGCCTGGACTATATATTGTTAAAAGGTTTTTTCACCTTTGATTTGAAAGACGTATATATAAATATCTTCAACGGTTTACTGATATTCTCACTGGTTTCAGATAACAAAGCCATAAAGCAATTGGAAGATAAAGAAATATTGAAGAACTTTATAAGATATATTTTAAGGAAGTCATAAGCTTGAAATAAGAGATAATTAAGCCGTTTAAGTAGAATAATGAGTAGCACATAATAGTTTGATATAAGTGTACCACGAAACGCTGCTCTTTTAAACCCTAAGTGTCTATGAAACTCAATAGCCCATCGCTTTTTTATTTTGTTTTTATAGTGTCAATAGCGGATTTAAATTGACCCATTTTTAACAGATAAAATTTGACCCACCCTGGCTTTTTTTAAAAACTAGACGCTATTACGCGGGCTAGCATATAGCCCGGTTTTTAGCCTGTCCTTTAGG
>PKRC01000014.1 GCA_017577715.1 Clostridia bacterium | reverse complement strand
TCTTCACTTAAATTTATATCAAATCTTTATTTACACCGTTTATTCCTTCAAGCTTTGAGCCTCAAGGCTCACTCTCCGGAATTGACCTGGCTTCTCCCACTGTTCAGTTTTCAAGGACCAATCTTAAGCCGCTCTCCCAAGCGACAAACTCTATACTACCAAATCACATCCCCTTTGTCAATACCCTTTTTCGTTCCTTTTACTGGGCATTACGCTCCCCTGTGACGTCGTCAACCCTTTCCGGTCGACAGCTGCTATAGATTAAAACTGCTTTTCTGATAAAGCCTATCAGGATAAAAGCATCTATTCACATGCTGAGCAGATTGATTGAAAAGGCCAAATTGTCCTTACGCATTATGGAATAGTTGTCCCAAAAGAGGCAGCTGCCGCACACCACCAAACTCCCTCCCGAGGGCATCTTCCGTTCGGCCGCCATGATGGGCGCCCTCTCCCTCGAGCCAGTAAGAGCCGATTCTTCGCCCCGCACCACTACGCGCACATCGGGATGCAGCGCCTCTATGGGAGCGCTATATGGAAACACCACTTGGTTTACGCCTTGGGCATAAGCTTCCACCCTGGAGGTGATCACCATGCGGCAATCGCCTTCGTCAAAATTGTTCTCATCAACCACCTCGTCCATCTTAAGCCGCATTCCAAACCTTTCAGCCACGGCATTGCATATTTCGGCAACGTTATCCTTGTTGTTGAAGTGCGCCGTGAAAATGATCCGCTTTCCATCTTCAACAGCCCTCTCGATGGCCTTTATCTCTGGCTCATCGAAGGGCTTTTCGCTATAATTAAACACTATTACGGGATAACGGAACAGCTCATCGAAATCGGCCACTTCCGCTATCTCTATGCCCCTCTTTCGGCTTTCCTGCTCTAATGTAGAAAAGTAATACGAATCGCTTATTAAAAATTCCGCATGGGAGCTACTCCATGCTACCTTCAAGATATCATCCCCTCCCTCAATGTAGGCTGAATACTATTATCGTATTTACCTTACGTGCAAGCGCGAGATACACAAAACGGCATTTCATTTAACATTTTGAGGTAATCTCAACAGCCCTTGAGGGTATCGGACATTGATTATTTTGTCCAAGTAATATATAATAATATATACTTTTTCAGTTGTAAACCCATAAACAATATCTGGAGGAATACTGATATGAAGCTTGGAATAGTAGGTTTGCCCAATGTCGGTAAGAGCACCCTCTTCAACGCCATAACCAAAGCTGGAGCGCAAGCCGAAAATTACCCATTTTGCACCATAGAGCCCAATATAGGGGTTGTCCCTGTCCCCGACCCCAGGCTGGAGAACCTGGCCGAGATGTACAAGCCTGAAAAGGTCACGCCGGCATTCATAGAATTCGTCGACATTGCAGGCCTGGTCAAGGGTGCCAGCAAGGGCGAGGGACTTGGCAACAAATTCCTATCCCACATACGCGAAGTGGATGCCATCGTACATGTTGTAAGGTGTTTTGACGATGAGGATATAACTCACGTGGAGGGAAGCATTGACCCCATCCGCGATATAGAGATCATAAATCTTGAGCTGATATTCGCTGATCTGGAAAGCCTGGAAAAGCAGATGGTAAAAGTGCAAAAGATGGCAAAAAGCGGAGATAAGCAAAGCATAGAAAAGCTGCAGATCATGGAGTACATAAAGGAAAATCTCGAGAAGGGTATACCCGCAAGGAGCCTGACATTTACCGAGGAACAGCAAAATCTTGTGAGGCAGCTCTTTTTGTTGACCTCAAAGCCGATGATATACGCCGCCAACATATCCGAAAAGGACGTTGGCCTCAAGGAGGATCCGCCTCTGGTTCAGAAAGTCAAGGAATACGCCAAAAAGGAAAATGCCCCGGTAGTGGTGATATGCGCCAAGCTGGAGGAAGAGATCATCCAGCTAGATGAGCAGGAAAAAAAGGCGTTTCTGCAGGAGATGGGCCTGGAAAGCTCGGGGCTTGATAAGCTGGTATCGGCGTGCTATAGCCTGCTGGGCCTCATAAGCTTTTTGACGGCCAGCCCCAAGGAGGTCAGGGCCTGGACAATAAAAAAAGGCACCAAAGCGCCGCAGGCTGCAGGTAAAATCCACAGCGACTTCGAGCGTGGGTTCATCAAGGCCGAAGTCATCCCCTATGACACTCTGGTAGCCGTGGGGTCCTATACGGCCGCCAAAGAAAAGGGGCTGGTAAGGTCCGAAGGTAGAGACTACGTCATCCAGGACGGCGACGTGGTGCTGTTCCGCTTCAACGTATGACGGCCGTTTGCTGTATCACGCATGTGGTTTTTCACAGCAGATATGAGGACGATAGCATAAACCCTTGATGCTTTCAACCTTTAAGCATAAGCATGGCGACCATCCTGCCGGTATTACCCTTATCCCTGCGATGGGAGAAGAAGAGGTCCTGTCGACAGCTTGTACACATGCCCGCCACCGTTATATTGCGGGGAGGAACACCCATTTCTTTCAGCTGCAGCGCATTGGCCATCCACAAGTCTATGCGGTACTTGCCCGGTTGAGAGCCGGGCTTTATTATTATATCCTCGTATTTGGCAAAAATCTCGGCAAATTGCTGTGCTACCGGAGGGTCAACTTCAAAGCAGCAGGGACCAATGGATGGGCCAATCCCTATCAGGCACTCCTCGGGGCGGGTACCAAACTGTTGGCGCATGCTTTCCAACGTCTTGGCTCCTATGCAGGCCACCGTACCCCTCCACCCCGCATGGCTTAAGGCAATGGCTCTGCGTATAGGATCCAAGAAGAATAGGGGCACACAGTCGGCATAAAAGGTCACCAAAGCCACCTGCTTCTCCCCCGTCATAAGGCCATCTGCTTGGAGTATATCGCTCTCCTTAAAGACCCCCTTTCCCCTGTCACCTATACCCACCACAGCCACTTTGTCGCCGTGCACCTGGTCGGAAAATACCGTATCATGAGGGTCTACATCCAGCGCTCGGCAAAACCGTAAGAAGTTTTCCATAACCGCATCACTAGAATCACCTTTGTTAAAGCCGAGATTCAAGGTGCCATACTGCCGAGTACTTACCCCTCCCTTTCGGGTACTAAAGCCGTGGCTCACCAGCCCGGTCCTTTCAAAGCTAGGTATAACGCAGTACCATACGCCTTGCCTTTCTCGCAGTTCAAATCCCGTGCTAAACTCCATCCTTAAACTCCTTTTCCCTCTTTATTCTGACATCTTCTCCTTCATAAGCTTGTTTAGCTCTTCCATAAAGGTGTTTATATCCTTGAATTGCCGGTACACCGATGCAAACCGCACATATGCCACTTCGTCCAATTTTTTCAGCCTTTCCATCACCATCTGGCCTATCTGCTGGCTGGTAACCTCCTGCTCCAGGGAATTGAAGACCTGCTTTTCCACATCCTGAACCAGCTCTTCCAAATCCTTGAGGGATATGGGCCTCTTTTCACATGCTTTTAAAAGCCCTTTCAGGATCTTATTCCTATCGAAAGATTCCCTTCTGCCATCCTTTTTCACGACAAACACCGGTAGCTGCTCTATCTTCTCATAGGTGGTGAATCGCTTGCCGCACTTGGTACACTCGCGTCGCCTGCGAATGGTAAAGCCCTCATCGGTGGGACGGGAGTCTACCACCTTGCTTTCAGCTTGGTAGCAAAAAGGGCACTTCATGGCTGGCCTATCGAACATCTAAACCCTGCGCAAAGGCGTACAGGTTTAGATGGTTAGGGTATTTATAGTCCGCCTTTTTTGAGCCGTCCCATCCCCAACAGGCGGTATTTGGGACAGCCAAGCGAGAAAGCCGGCTAAAAATCGGCCTTCTTTTTTTATTATTATAGCTTTTTTAAGCCGGCTCGTCCACATTTACGTGCCCTTAAAGTCATGCTGCCTTTGGTTGGAATCGTTCTACTTCTTGATGATGGACGGATCCACATCAACCAGTATGACATCATCTCCTATCTTCTTTATGTTCTCCCAAGGGATGACCAGGTCATGGTCCCCTTTTAAAAACCCCAGCCATCGGTTGGGCCCGGGCACCACGATGGCGGTGATTCGCCCGCTGTGCAAGTCAAACTCCATATCAACTATCACGCCCAATCGCCTGCCATCTCTGATATTTATAACCTCCTTCTGCCTAAAATCGGAAGTTTTTTCCATAGTAACCCTCCCTTGTTTTCCTCTACGTTTGTCTCAGTAAAGTTTATTCACCTTGTAATGTAAAAATGCCATATAATTACAAGGCTCAAGCCTTGAACAGGGCTTAAGTAAACTTCAGCAGCCAAGCAATAAAAAAAGAGAAGCCCCGCACCAAAGCAAGGCTTCTCGTTTTATGCGTCTTCTTTTATACGGTTTAAGTCGATCTCATATATACTTTCGCATGTGGGCCAGTGCCGTCTTCTCAAGCCTGGACACCTGGGCCTGCGAGATGCCTATTTCCTTGGCCACCTCCACTTGAGTCCTGCCTTCGAAGAAGCGCATGGTCAATATGAGCTTTTCCCTTTCATTGAGCTTCTTCATGGCTTCCCTCAGAGCTATTCCCTCAAGCCAGCTGTCATCCTGATTTTTCTCATCCTTTACCTGATCCATGACATAGATGGCATCTCCGCCATCGTGGTATATGGGCTCAAAAAGGGAGATGGGATCCTGTATGGCGTCCAGTGCGAATACCACCTCTTCCCTCGGGAGGTTGAGCTCGTTGGCGATCTCGGTTATGGTAGGTTCCTTGGCGTTTTTACTTATTAGCTGTTCCCGCACCTGCAGGGCCTTGTAAGCGATATCCCTCAGCGAGCGGCTAACCCTTATGGAATTGTTGTCCCTCAGGTACCGCCTTATCTCGCCGATGATCATGGGTACGGCGTAAGTTGAGAACTTTACATTTTGAGAAAGATCAAAATTATCAATAGCTTTGATGAGTCCGATACATCCCACCTGGAAAAGGTCGTCTATGTTTTCACCCCGGTTGCTAAACCTTTGAATGACGCTCAACACCAGCCTGAGATTGCCTTGGATAAATTCGTCCCTCGCGCTCTTATCGCCTGCATGCATCCGTTCAAACAGCTCTCGCATCTTTTCGTTGGAAAGCACCGGTAACTTGGACGTGTCCACACCACAAATCTCAACCTTATTTGCCGACATACCAAAAATCCTCCATCCTTTTACACGATATTGCTGCTTTGTCTCCAACAGATTCTATTGAAAGTATTACCTTGGACAGAGGATTTTATTCAAAGTCAGACCATGCGACTAATTTCCTTTTTTAACCTTTTTATTATCCTCTTTTCCAGCCGCGATATGTAGGATTGGGAAATCCCCAGCATATCGGCCACCTCTTTTTGCGTCTTTTCCTTGCCGCTTCTCAGCCCAAACCGCAACTCCACTATGCGCCTTTCCCGCTTTGAAAGCTTGTTGATGGCCATATCCAGCAGTTCCTTCTCTACCTCATCCTCAATGCTTTTGTACACCAGATCGTTATCTGTACCCAGTATGTCGGACAGCAGCAGCTCATTGCCATCCCAATCCACGTTCAAGGGCTCGTCAAACGATACCTCCGCTTTTACCTTGCAGTTTCTTCTAAGGTACATCAAGATCTCATTTTCGATGCACCGTGAAGCATAGGTAGCCAGCTTGATCTTCTTCGATGGATCAAAGGTATTAACCGCTTTAATAAGCCCGATGGTTCCGATGGAAACCAGGTCATCCACTCCCACCTTCGTATTTTCAAACTTCCTGGCGATGTATACCACCAGCCTCAGGTTTCGCTCTATCAACGTGCTCTTCACAGAGGTATCTCCTTTTTCCAAACGATGAAGAAGCTGATCCTCTTCCTCATTGGTTAGGGGAGGTGGAAGTGCTTCGCTCCCGCTTATGTAGAATATGGGCAAGCCTCTTAGCCGTGGAAACTTAATGAGCAGCTTCATGATAAAAAGATAGTACTTCATGGTGAGCCTTTTGTAAAACTTCATTTTGCAATCCCCCCTTTTTAAGCGACTATCTCTGGATGGACTAGTGCCTGATAATGCTGATTGCTTGACAATTTGTGGTTGCATATACCGACAACGATGTCTCCGGCGGTATGCCATCTTCCGTTTTTCAATATCAAAACCTCATCGGGCTTAAACCCCACCAGTATTCCGCCTGCCTTGCCTACCGTGGCATAGGGGATTATTCTAAACCTCTCAATCCAGCTTGACCTGCTGACTACCTGGAGTATCGCATGAAAGTCATCCTCGTATGGCCCTATAAATATCTCTTGTATTTCCTGAGGTAACAGCTCCCTGATCTTTGAAAACTCCGCCACCATGACGGGATGCCTGCTTACCGGGTCCAAAAGCATGTTGCCCGTATCCAGCAGTGCATCAACCGTAACTTCCTTCCCCTCAAAGTATATTTTCACCTTGTAAAGCAGCTGGTCTTTGGAAAGGTGCAGGCGGATAAACCTCCACATGGTATGCACCAAGATTATGACCAACACCCCGGCTATTATCAGCTTGTTGACGGGGTAATCCTTTATCACAAAAACGCCTCTTTCGATGGCAATATAATCCTGTGTAAAAAAGTACAACCCCAGGGCAACGCCTCCAAAAACAAAAGTGGTGACGTAAAAAAAAGTAAAGGCTTTAAAAAAGTCTTTCAAAGTGTTAAACTTAAAGGCTACCAGCAACATCACCAACGATAGGGCTATTTTAAGGAAAAAGCTATTCAAAACCTCAAATCCCGGCATAAAAAATATGATCGCATATAAGGCTCCTATACCCGCTGAAACCCACAGCCTCCAAAAAGAAGCCTTTACCTTGGATATCCTAAAGGTGATCCAGAGTATCGAAAAGTTCATTATAAAATTATCAAGCCATAATACATCCAAGTACCTGTACTCTACCCCATGAGTATCCCCGCTCCCCTTACTCTCGCCTTTATTATAAAGCAGGGCATGTTTAAAAATTTGTAAAATTAAGTCCGATAAAACAAAAAAATAAACGACAATAAAAACAATTTTTATTGTCGTTTTGCACCTTTGAACTAAAATTCCCTATATTTTTGTACATTACAACAAACACAGGTAAATCAATAAATCCTTGTTGCGGCTTCCATAGGAATAAACGCTTTTATCCCCTGGTTCTCCTTAGGAAAATGGGTATATCCAGCTCATCGTCATCCCTTACGCTGGAAAAGAGCTTCTCGGCTGCCCGTTCTATCTTCTTTTTTCCGTCGTCTTTCTTATTCTTTTCCTCAAAACCGGTAGCGATTACGGTTATTCGAATTTCATCCTGAAGGCTTTCGTCGATGACCGCTCCAAATATTATATTGGCATCGGGATCGGCAGCCTGAGCTACCAGCTCTGCCGCTTCATTGACCTCGTACAGGCTCAAGCTTTCGCCTCCGGTTATATTGAGCAGCACACCTCTGGCACCTTCAATGGTGGTCTCAAGTAGCGGGCTTTGAATGGCCTGCTTGGCCGCTTCTATAGCGCGCCCTTCCCCGCTGGCCCTGCCAATGCCCATATGAGCCAATCCTTTTTCTTTCATAATGGTCCTCACGTCGGCAAAATCAAGATTGATGAGGCCCGGAACCGCTATGAGGTCGGAGATACCCTGTACGCCCTGCCTCAAGACATCGTCTGCTATTCGGAAAGCTTCCAGCATAGTGGTGCGCTTTTCGACGATCTGCAATAGCCGATCGTTGGGTATGGTGATCAAGGTATCAACCCTTTGCTTTAGCTCCTGAATCCCTTTTTCAGCGTTGATCATCCGTTGCCTGCCTTCAAACGTGAAAGGCTTGGTGACCACCCCTACCGTCAGGATCCCCAATTCCTTGGCGATCTCGGCAATGACCGGGGCAGCTCCTGTCCCAGTACCTCCGCCCATACCCGCTGTTATGAATATCATATCCGCCCCTTTTAGCGCCTGCGTAATCTCCTCGCGGCTTTCTTCAGCCGCCCTCTGTCCAATCTCGGGATTAGCACCGGCACCCAAACCCTTGGTCAGCTTTTCACCGATCTGTATCTTATGGTTAGCCTGGGAAGCAAACAAAGCCTGTTTATCTGTATTTATGGCGATGAACTCTACGCCCTTTAAGCCAAACTGTATCATCCTGTTTACGGCGTTGTTCCCTCCGCCCCCTACTCCGACCACCTTAATTTCAGCCAACTGTTCCATATCGATATCAAACTCTATCAAATTACACCCTCCCCTTTACACCTAAAAGATTTCCATTACACAATCTAAAAGATTTTCATGGACCAATTTAAAGGTAGCCGATACTACCCTTATTACCAGAATTTCCGTGCATATAAAACCGTCCCCTTGCTAGTTCGCATATTGATGGGATCAACCGGGACATGTGTACCTGCCTTCCTCTCTGCGGACCATTATAACCATCAACTGCACATGTTAGTGCATGAGGCATGTCCCCTCGCAGCTTGTAACAACTGGCAAATTCACTATATTAGTATGTTACCACATAATTGAACAAAATTAAATCTATTTTGTAGCAATTTTTTCAAAATTATCATCTAGCACGTTCACGCCAACGATTCAAGAGATGGCGCCTGATGGTAGCAAAATTCTGAAAAAGCCTGGTACCGAAAGCAAATATGGCTGCCAGATATATGGGCACGTCCAGCCTGTCTCCAATATAGGCCAGACCTGCAGCTAAAAAGGCATTGCCGAAAAATCCCGATATAAAAGCATCAGCCTCAAACTTTTGTTCAAGGCTTGCCCTTATCCCACCGAAAACCGAGTCCAAAGCCGCAAGGACAGCGATGGACATGTAGGGCGAATATGCCGTTGGTATATGTATGGGCAAGGTCAAGCCCAGTATTATGCCCACCAGAATTCCGATAATGGGCAATAGCAAGCTACTCACCTCCTTCAACAGGCCTGGCATAATTGAAATTCACATCCCCGTAATAGCGGGGTATCTTTACATTGTCGAGCTTCTTGATGCTAAACTCGAGGCCATAAAAGGTAAGTACATGATATACGCTATCAGGCCGTTTAAAATAGCTAGCAAGGGCATCCGGGTCGCCGATGGCATGTATGATAAAGGGAGGTGTAAACCGTTGGTCTGCACCAACGGTGATGGTAGGCCCTCCGCAGCTTATCCTGGATGTGGCCAAAATCCTTGTACCGTTGATGGCAATGGCCTCGGCACCCGCTGCCTTGAGTTCGTTGACCACCTCCAACAAATCTATATCGTGCACGATGAAGTCGGAAATGGAATAAAGCTCACTTGGCATTATGGTATCCCTTTTTCGATCGTTAAGTATGATCTCAACTCCAGGCCCTTCCAGGTCGGTGAGGCCCGCCAATATTCTTGCCTGTTCAAGCTGCGCCCTGATCTCCTCGCCCCTATATATCCTACCTGTAGCTTCTTCTTCATATTTATTGAGTACCACCTCTTTTTGCTTTAGTTCTTCCTTCAACTGGCTGTTTGCCTCCTGCAGCGACTTCAGCTGGCTTATCAGTTCCTGAATCTTGCGCACAGAAGTCGTAACCCCGATATCGTAACCTATCCTCTGGTTGTCGAAACATTTTACAATGAAGAAGCTTAAAAGCATGGTCATAAAGCTTAAAATCAATAGATCCTTCCTTATCTTCATTACCTACCCCTCAACTCTTGGCATTGGTATCCTGAACCGGCTTCGCAAACTTATACTGGAAGGTCCCTTTGTATTTGGGAATTCTAATATTGTCCACCCTCTTGATGTTGATCTGCAAATATACCCCAAGGTCATCGGCAACCCCTCCCAGCAGCTTAAGGGCCGCCTCCAGCGTATCGGGATTCCCAATGGCTTTTATCTCAAAGGGGGCTGAATAGCGGTTGGTATTTATGACTATATAGTTGCCCGCATTCCGTATTTCAGTGGTGGCAATTATTCGCTCGTCATTGATGGCAATGGCTTCGGCACCGGCAGCATTAAGCTCGTTTACCAGCTTAAGCAGGTCATCATAGCGCACGTTTTGGACGATGGCATCCTCTCCCCATTCGTTTACATATTTGACGTTGACGGTTACCACCACGCCAGGGCCTTGAAGGTCCACAAGGCCCGCCAGCATCCTGGTACGCTCCAGCTCCTCGTAAATCAGCTTGTTGCTCTGGCCTTCGCTTTGAATGGCATTTTCAAACTCCTTTATCCTTTCCTCATACTCCTTTATACGCGCCTCCAACGCATCATTTTCCTGCTCAAGCTTTTGTACCTGCCGGGTAAGCTCCTGGGTCCGCTGAAGCGAAACGCTACCCCCAACCCTTTGGACGTTTTTGAACTGAGCAGCCAAAGCCAGTCCAAGTATTAAGCTTACAAAGGTTATGGATAATTGGGCGCTTAAGGACTTCTTCATTGGGTCACCTCTTCTTCCAAAGGTTTGAATATGGCCTGATTTGCTGCGCTTACATCAAGTATACCATTTGCCCCCGTGCTGTCAATCTCTCGAAAATTGGGCGTTTTGAGCCATTTTAACTTCTTATCAACCTCTATGGCTTGTCCCACCCTTACCACGGTGCCATTTCGGGAAACCATGTAGATATCGTTGGGGTCCTCCACGATTATTTCCGAAATATCCTCCTGTAGCTGCTGCTTGTATATCCCCTCCAGCAGGCGGCTTAAAGCTTTCATTTGATACCAATCGGCAAGTGAAAGGGGTTTGCCCACCGTACATCCCATAAGCCCTAACCCCTGGACCAGCGGATAAGGTATATCATCCAGCCTATCGCGGATCTCTATCACATAGCCTTCTACGTCTATGATGACATAGGAACCCAAATAAGGGATAGCCGCCGCCGGCTTCCTTTCAGCTACATTGATGATGACCTCGTCGGGGAAATTGAAATCTATGGACAAAACCTTTAATAGGGGATTGGACTCCAGCCTTTCCCTCACCAGTTTTCTGTCTATTTTAAAAATGTTTTCACCTATGGGTATTCCTGCTATCCGGATAATATCCTCATCTTTTACATCTTTATTTCCCATAACGGTTATCTTTTTTACCTGGAATACCTCTGTGCCGATATATACCATAGCAACCATGGTAGCCAGCAAAAACAATAGCAGGAATAACCCCTTTTTTCTTCCGTTCCCCATAAAGCTCCCTCGGCTTTTAATTTTATACAAGCTCCCTTTTTTAATCGTCTACCTTTACGATATCGGCACCTATGGCACTCAATGCAACTTCCAGCTTTTCATAACCCCTATCAATGTAAGAAGCGTTTTCCACAATTGTTTGGCCCTCGGCCCGCAGCCCGGCCAGTACCAGCGCCGCTCCTCCCCTTAAATCCTTGGCTACAACGGTAGTACCCTTAAGGCTTCTGACGCCGTGTATGATGGCGGTCTGTCCATCAATCCTGATATTGGCTCCCATCCTTACCAGTTCCGGCACATGCCTGAACCTGTTTTCAAATATGGTTTCGGTTATTATGCTGGTCCCCCTGGCCACCGACAGCAGGCTGGTAAACTGGGCCTGCATATCGGTTGGGAAGCCCGGATACGGCAAGGTCTTGATGTGCTCTATAGCCCTGAGCCGGTATTTCCCCTTCACCCTCACGCCCGAGTCCTGTATATGGACGGTACAGCCCGCTTCCCTCAGCTTGTATATGATGGATTGAACGTGTTCGGGTACTACGTTCTCGACTAAAACGTCGCCCCCGGTTATAGCCGCTGCAACCATATAGGTGCCCGCCACAATGCGATCTGGAATGATGGTATATTCCACCTCTTTGAAACTGCTCTGCACACCCTCTATAACTATGGTATTGGTACCCGCTCCCCGTACATTCCCTCCCATGGCATTGATGAAGTTTTGCAGGTCCACGATCTCCGGCTCCTTGGCAGCATTGTAGATAACGGTGCGCCCTTTGGCCTTTACCGCCGCCAGCATAACGTTTTCGGTAGCTCCCACGCTGGGATAATCCAGATGAACAACCCCACCCTCCATCCTAGGCACAACGCAATCCAGGTACCCATTGGATTCATCTATAAGTACTCCCAGTTGCCTGAGCCCTTTAATGTGGAGGTCGATGGGGCGCTGCCCTATCTCACAACCTCCAGGATATGTTATGCGTGCCCTACCTGCCCTGGAAAGCATCGCCCCCAAAAATATTATGGAGGAACGAATTTCGCGGACATAGCAATCGGGTATTACCCACTGGGACACGTTAGAAGGGTCAATGATCAAATGCCTACCTTCCCTTTTAACCTTGCAACCGATGGACTCCAGAATCAAGATGGTCTTTGCAACGTCCAGAAGGTCAGGACAGTCGTGCAAAACGACTTGTTTTTCGGTCAACAAAACCGCTGCCAATATGGGAAGAATGGCATTTTTAGCTCCTCCTACACGCGCCTTTCCCTCCAATCGCCTGCCGCCATTTATGATATATCGTGCCATTGGTCACACCTCTTTTCATGAATATCATCCCTTTTTTAGTATGTCTCAACTCTCCACAACACCATGATATGCAGCCTCAAAAAGAGGTGTGACACAGTGGCCTGGCAGGCTAGCTTATCTTCGAGTATTTCGATATATTGAGCAGCACTCCTATGCTGGCCATGAAAATGGCCAGCGAAGAACCTCCAAAGCTTATAAAGGGGAGCGGCAAACCGGTAGGCGGCATGGAGGCGGTTACCACCGCTATATTTATGACGGCTTGTATGCCTATCATGCCGATAATGCCCGATGCTAGCAGGCAACTAAAGAGATCAGGAGCAGTGATGGCTATCTTCAATCCCCTCCATATGAGGATGACGAACAGCATTATGAGCAGCGCACATCCAACGAACCCCAGCTCCTCGCCGATGATGGCAAATATGAAGTCGGTTTCGGGATAGGGTATGTACAGATACTTTTGCCTGCTCTCACCAAGGCCCATCCCAAACAGGCCACCTGACCCCAAAGAGTACAGCGACTGTATTATCTGATAACCCGTTTCCAAAGGATCCTTCCATGGGTCCCAAAATGCATACCATCTCTCCATGCGATATTCAGCCGACTTTATGAGGAAAACAGCCGCACCGGCGCCCCCAACTACCAACAAGCCCAAATGCCAAAGCCTGGCACCTGCCACAAAGAGCATCAACATCACAAGCAACAACAGGCTGCCAGCCGTGCTCATGTTGGGCTGAAGCATTATGAGCCCGAACAACACGCCGGTCACCAAAAGGTAAGGTACCACGCCTTTGAAGAAATACTTCATCTTATCCTTTCTTTGAGACATGCTATCGGCTAAAAACAGCACAAGGGCGAACTTGGCGATTTCAGAAGGTTGAACGCTCAAGCCCCCTATATTTAGCCATCGTTTGGCGTTGTTTCGCTCAACGCCCACGACGAGTACAGCCACCAAAAGCGCTATGCTCACCAGCAGCAACAGCTTCGAAAACTTTCTAATCTTCCAGTAATCCAAGTTTGCCGTAAAAGCCATGGCCACAAAGCCGACAACCGCCCACAGGCACTGGCGTTTAAAAAAATAGTACTTGTCTCCCCATCTCATTCCGGCATAGTAGAAGCTGGCGCTGAATACCATGATGGTGCCGAAAGCCACCAATATTATAATAGTAAGCAGGATGGGATAATCGATTGGGTTTTTAGCCTTTTTGGGCTTTTTGGTCATTCAATTTCCCCCTTAAGAGCCTTGACAGCGCTCTTAAAGACTCTTCCCCTTTCTTCATAATCTTTGAACATATCCCAACTGGCACAGGCCGGAGAAAGCAGCACGTTATAGCCCGGGAAAGCCAGGCTAAAAGCCTTTCTCACGCCTTCCTCTATGCTGCTAACACGATATACCCTGTCAAATCCCTTTTCCTTTGCAGTTTTAATTAGCTTATCGGCCGTTTCTCCCAGCACCACCATATGGGTGACGGTGTTACCGAAAGCATCTATGAACTCATCAAAGCTGCTGCCCTTATCCATCCCCCCTGCAATGAGGACAGTGGGGCCTTTCATGGCACGTATGGCCTTTATGGAAGCATCGGGGTTGGTACCCTTTGAATCGTTATAAAACTTGACCCCGCCAATTGTATCCACATATTCGATGCGGTGCTCCACCCCTTTAAAGGTCTTCAGGGTGATGGCGATATCTTCCGGGGTTGCTCCCATTATTCTGGCCATCAAAGAGGCAGCCAAAGCATTTTCCAGGTTATGCTCTCCCGGTATGAATATGTCGTCCACGCCGCATATGGCTTCCTTTCCATGCCCTATGTCCAGCACCACCGTGCCGTCCTCCACCCATGCACCCTTGGATAGAGGTTTTAAACGGCTAAAGAACAGCACTTGAGCCCGGGCCTTCCCTGCCAGCCCTGCCGCCGCTTCATTATCGGCATTTAAAACCACCCAGTCACCGGGAGTGCAATTTTCAAAGATCCTGGCCTTTGCGGCTATGTAATTCTCCATGGTCTTATGGCGATTGAGGTGGTCAGGAGTAATGTTGAGGATGGCAGCCACCCGAGGATGAAAGTCGCGTATGGCCTCCAGCTGAAAGCTGCTCACCTCCACCACCGCTATATCGCCATCATCCATCTCCAAAGCCTTGCTGACAAAGGGCACGCCGATATTGCCCACCACGTACGCATTGAAGCCCGCTTTCTTCAATATCTCACCCGTCAAGGTGACAGCAGTCGTTTTACCGTTGGTGCCAGTGATGGCCACAATGGGCGCCGAGCACAGCCTATAAGCGAGCTCCAGTTCGCTTATGACCTCGCATCCCAGACGCTGCGCCTTTTGCACAAATGGGGAGTCAATTGGCACCGAAGGGCTTATGACCATCAAGTCCACCTTATTAACCAAGGCATCGGGCGTATCGCCGAGATAAAGCTCCACGCCGAGCTGCTCAAGCTCCGATATGGAAGAATCCAGCTGTTGTCGCGTCTTTATATCATTGGCTATGACCTTTGCACCCAGCCCCTTTAAGGCTTTGACGACGGCGATGCCGCTTCGTGCAAGGCCTACCACAAGCACTGTCTTCCCCTGGTATGTCATATTATCCTCCCGTATAATTGCTGATTATTTCGCCCTTTCATCTGGTTCAATGGGAACCTATCCATCGCTCATAGAGACGGTAACTTCTCAAGTACGCACTTTTTAATGGATAAAACCCTGTTCGATATCGAGCAATATATAACACTCGCTTTCCCATATGCCCGATAAAAGCGCCTTGATCTCCTGTTGTTCATTTCATATGGACTCATACGGCCAGAAGGCCAATGAGGCACAGCAGGGCGGTTGCTGTCATGAACATGGTGACCACCTTGGGCTCACTCATGCCGCCCAGCTCAAAATGGTGATGAAGGGGGCTCATGCGAAATACCCTCTTCCCGGTCAACTTATATGACGCCACCTGTATTATGACCGATAGAGCCTCGGCCATATATACTCCGCCTATTATTGGCAAAAAGAGGGGGAGCTTCAGCAAAATGGCTAGAGCTACAACAGCTCCGCCTAAGCCCATGGAACCGGTATCCCCCATGAAGACCTGGGCGGGATAGGCATTAAACCGCAAAAAGCCCAGACATCCTCCGGCCACGGCGCCGGCAAATATCATGAGGTTCTCGTAGTTTACCGCCAAGTACTCTAGGCCTTCCTGCCGCATGGCCGAGGCCAGGTATGCCGCCAGAATGCTGAAGGTAGCCGCCACTATGAGGGTAACACCCGAAGCCAGGCCGTCCAACCCATCGTTGAGGTTCACGCTGTTGACGGTACCCACTATTACAAACGTCATGAGCGGGATGTACATGATGCCCAAGTCCCACTCCCATTTAAAAAAAGGAATGGTGACGCTGCTACCCACATGGGTATAGGCGTAATATGAAAACACTACTCCGATGGCGATCTGCGCCAAAATTTTCTGATAAGCTTTAAGCCCCAGGGATCTATGCCTGACTATCTTGATATAGTCATCCACAAACCCTATAAGCCCAAATCCCAGCATCACCAGCAGAGCAGCCAACATGAAATCCAGGCTGCCCCTGACCAGCACGAGGGAGGCTATGCAAATGGGTATTAAAAATATGACTCCTCCCATGGTGGGGGTGCCGGCTTTTTTCAGGTGAGTTTGAGGGCCTTCGTGGCGCACCTGTTGACCAAACTTGAGCCTTCTGAGCATGGGAATGGCAACTACTCCAGCCACAAGGGAAAGCACAAACGATATTATAACCGCATATATCAATGCTCCCAAGGTTTATAACCCCCTTTTAAGAGGTGGGAAACAACTTCCTCCATCTTCATACCCCGTGATCCTTTTACTAATATTGTATCACCGCTTTGGACAATTGTGTCTAACAAATCTATTACATCTTTATTACCGCTGCAGTGGTATATGCTTGAAGGCGGCATGCCAGCCGCTCGTGCTTCCATACCTATCCAACGGCTACTATGCCCCCGAGTAATCAGCACATCGACTTTGCTTTCCACAACCGCCCTGCCCACCTCACGATGCCCTTCCTCGGCATAATCCCCTAACTCCAGCATATCCCCCAACACGGCAATCCTGCGCGTCGCCGGCATGTCCTTTAATACCGAAAGGGCGGCTTTCATGGAATCGGGGCTGGCATTGTACACGTCATCGATGACCACAACGCCCTGCTGCGTCTTTAATATATTGAGCCGCATGTTGCCGGGTTTAAAAGCCCTTAAGGCCTCCTTCATCTCACCAAAGCTTATCCCGAAAAGCCGTCCCACAGCGATGGCTGCCAGGCTGTTATATACATTGTGCCTTCCGGGGAGCGAAAGCTCGAAGAGGTGCTCTTCATCGCCGCTTATCAATTTAAAACTGGTGCCCTGCCCTCCCGTAATTATGTCAACAGCTCTGAAATCCGCATCCTGCCCCGTTCCGAAGAACTTGGCTCCAAATGGCAAACGTCCCTTTACTTTCCACAGCATGTCATCATCGCCATTTAGCACGGCAACCCCATTTCCTGGGAAATAATCGAAAATTTCCAGCTTGGCCCTGAGTATGTTTTCCCTGCTGCCCAGCTTCTCTATATGGGAAACGCCTATATTGGTGATGACTCCAACGCAGGGAAGTGCTGCTTCGGCCATCCGATGGATCTCCCCAAACCCGCTCATGCCCATCTCCACTACCGCTACCTCATGGTGCCGTTGTATCCTAAACAGCGTCAGAGGCAGGCCGATTTCGTTATTGAGATTGCCCTCGGTTTTGAGGACGCTGTAATGCGCCGAGAGCACGTTACATATCATGTCTTTGGTGGTGGTTTTACCGGTACTGCCCGTCACCGCCACTACGGGGATGTTGAACTTCCTTCTATAATATCCTGCAAGACGCTCAAGGGCAGCAAGGGTGTTATCGACTTCAATGACGCTTACGTTCTCTGGGATCCAATCGATGTTGCGCTGGATGAGAACAGCCTTTGCGCCTTTTTGTGCCGCCTGATGGATGAAGTCATGGCCGTCAAACCTATCGCCAATGAGACACACAAACAGTTCTCCCGGCTTTATGGTCCTGCTGTCGGTGCTTACCCCTGCTACCGAACCCTCTGCATCTCCTTTGACCAACCTGCCACCGGTAGCCTTCAACACCTCTCGCATCGATAGGGGTTCCATCAAACCTTCTCCTTTCCCAGCAGTTCGGCCACTATCTTCCTTTCATCGAAAGGAATTATGCGGTTGTTCTTCAATATCTGATAGGTTTCGTGGCCCTTGCCGGCGAGTATGATGACATCCCCTGCCCTGCCATGGTTTAAGGCATAGGCGATGGCTTCTTTCCGGTCCTCGATGACCACATAGGGGCAAGTGGTCTTCTCGATGCCGGGTATGATCTGCTGGATGATGGCCATGGGTTCCTCATTGCGCGGATTATCAGAGGTGATGACGCAAAAGTCGGAGTACTTTCCCGCCACCTCTCCCATTATGGGTCGCTTGGAAGGGTCGCGGTCGCCACCGCAGCCAAACACCGTAATGACGCGCCCTCTAGTGAAGTCCCGCGCCGTCTTAAGGACGTTTTCCAGCCCATCGGGCGTATGGGCATAATCTATTATCACCGAATACTCGGTACCAGTATCTAGAAGTTCGAACCGCCCTGGCACGCCCTTTACCTTTTCAAGGCCGGCCTTTATGTATTTAGCGGGCACATTGAGCGCATGACATGCCGTAGCAGCAGCCAGGGCATTGTAGGCGCTGAAAAGCCCGGGAATATTGAGGTTTATCATGCAGGTTTCACCGGGCAAGAACAGCTGGAACGACACCCCCCTGGAAGTAATCTCTATATCCCTTGCAAATACCTGCGCCGCCCCGCTTATCCCATATGTCCACAGCCTTCCCGTTACCCTCTCTGCAAACATCCTCCCGGTCTCGTCGTCGATGTTTATGGCAGCCTGCCTGCTCTGCAAAAACAGCTTTGCCTTGGCCTCACGATACTCCTCAAAGGTATGATGGAAATCCAGATGATCCTGGGTCAAATTAGTAAATACGCCTACCTCAAACTCCACGCCGGCCACCCGTTTAAGGCTCAGGGAATGGGAAGACACCTCCATCACGATGGCGTTTACGCCCTCATCCTGCATCTCCTTAAAGAGCCTTTGCAGGTCCATCGATTCGGGCGTGGTTCTCTCGGCAGGGAGCATCTTGGAACCAATCATGTTGGCAATGGTGCCAATAAGCCCCACTTTCTTGCCCGCTTCCTCCAGTATGGATTTTATCAGATAGGTCACCGTGGTCTTTCCATTGGTGCCGGTCACTCCGATTATGGGTATATCCCGCGCAGGATACCCATAAAAGATTTGCGACATCAAGGCCATGGCCAGACGCGTATCCTCCACAAATACCTTGGTGACGTGCGGGGGTAAAGGAACATCCTTGCGTAGCACCACGGCATGAGCCCCTTTGGATACCGCCTCAGTGGCAAAGTCATGCCCGTCAAACCGAAAACCTTCAATGCAAAAGAACAAGGACCCAGGCGTAACTTTGCGCGAATCATAATATATGGCATCTATCGGTTTATCGACATCCCCTTCTACGTGGGAAATTTGCATCCCTTTTAGCAGCTCCTTAAGCAACATCTCCTTCATCCTCCCATGTATCGTTTGCCTGTTTACAGTATTATTTACATATCATGGTAATATTATTCGCTATCCTGGCTTTGCCCGCTCTCCTGTCATTCCGCCGCGTTCTGCTGTCCTCCCGATGGCAGAGCAAACCGCACCGTCACTTCAGTACCCTCTTTTACCCGGGTCCCTGGCGCCGGGTCCTGCCCCACAGCAATGCCCGAACCTTCTATCTTAAGCCTCAATCCTTCCGAAACCAGGATCCGGTTGGCCTCGCGAATGGACTTACCCAACACGTTGGGCACCGCTACCATTCCTTCGGCAGGTGCCTCTTCAGCCTGGACCTCAGTCTGTCCTTCGGTCTGTCCCTGTACCTCTCGTTCAGTATACAGCAAAACGGTAGTGCCAGATACAACCTTTGCTCCTGGCTTGGGCATCTGATCCTTTACGACGGTTCCTCCCTCATCGGCCATATACTCCAGCCCTGCCCCTTTGAGGGCCCGGATAGCTTCATCCAGGCTCTTGCCTATTACGTCGGGCACCTCCACCTGCTCGGCTTGCTGCGCTTCCTCGTCCAACTCAGGTTCAATGCCCAAATACTTGAGAGTATCTTCGAGGATATTCTTAACATAGGGCGCTGCGATAATGCTACCGAAAGTAACGGGCGCTTCCGGTTCATCTACCATAAACAGCACGATCACCTTTGGATCATCAGCAGGCGCAAAGCCGATAAATGACGATATGTTCTTATTGGGTATGATCTTGCCCCCCGGTCCGTATTTCTGCGCCGTACCGGTCTTGCCCCCTACCCTATACCCCGGGATATACGCATTCCTTCCGCTCCCATCGGTCACGACGCTTTCCAACACTTCCCTCATGATTTTGGACGTCTCGGGCGATATCACCTGCCGCACCTTTTGGGGGGTAACGGTTTTTACCACCCGCTCGGTTTCCTGGCCGTTCTCATCCACTACCACTTCGCGCAGCTCCTTGGCGATATACGGCTTCATCAAGTTGCCGCCGTTTATGACGGCCGAAACAGCCGTGATGAGCTGGATGGGCGTAACCGAAATGGCCTGCCCAAACCCCATTCTGGCCAGGTCCACGTTTTTTACAGAGTTCCTCGACATAATGATGCCCTTTTCCTCGCCCAGCACGTCGATGCCCGTTGGCTGACCAAAGCCAAATTCGTTGAGGTAATGATAAAATCTATCTTTGCCCAGCCTCAATGCCAGCTCCATAAAGACCGGGTTACACGAGTTCTGCACCGCTTGAGTAAAAGTCTCGTGACCATGGCCGCCCGACCGCCAGCAGTTTATTTTCTGCCCGTCCACAATCTTATATCCCGGACAATTGAAGGTGCTGTTTAAGTTTACAACGCCCTCTTCAAGGGCGGCAGCAGCCGTTATTATTTTAAAAGTGGACCCCGGATCTATGTTGTCCTTACAAACGAAGTTTTTCACGTAATTCTGCATCTCCTCGAAATTTCCCACATCCCTCGGCGGGTTGTTGGGATCAAAAGTGGGCCAGTTTGCTAGCGCCAGTATTTCGCCCGTATTGGGGTCCATGGCCACGGCATATACCTTCTTGGGATTATACTTGGCAACTACGTTGTTGATCTCCCTCTCTACGAAATACTGTATAACCTGGTCAATGGTGAGCACCAAATTAAACCCATTAATGGGCGGAATATACCGGTCTACATTATAGGGCATTTCCCTACCTACCGCATCGGTCTCCATCAGAATCTTACCTGCAAATCCCTTTAGATACTTGTCATAGTAAAGCTCTATACCCTCTTGGCCCTTTAACCCTTCCCCCGGTTCGGCGTATTTCATGGTAAACCCCAAAACATGAGCAGCCAGGCTGCCGTTGGGATAATACCTCTTGGGCTCTTCTGTGAAGTCAAGGCCCTTTATATTCAGGGCGCGGACCTTGTTAGCAGTGCCCCTGTCAACCTGGCGCTTTATCCACACGTATGTACTTGATTTATTGGACAGCTTCTTGTATAGCTCCTGTTCGTCCAGCTCCAAAATGGGCGCAATCAAAGAAGCTACTTTTTGCGGATCGCTTATCTGGCTGGGCCTTGCCGCTATGGATACGGAAGTAGCGCTCTGCGCTAAAATCTTACCGTTTCTGTCCTTGATAACCCCTCTTTTCGGGAAAACGTCCAAATCGCGGGTCCACTGGTCAACCGCTTTCTTCTGAAGGTCTACCCCCCACACCAACTGTATGTATCCCACCCTAACGGTTAAGGCCAAAAAAATTAGAGTAAATCCCAGCAACAAAGCCACCAAACGCTTTCTGTTGGTAACTCCTGGTAATGCCACGGAATTACCACCCCCCTCGCATCACCCCTCAGTCGATCAATCTCAGAATGAGGTCCCAGATGTCCATCTCCTGGTGCTTTACCACTTCGGCCTGTTCCTGCTCTCCCTCATCCTCGGGAAGCTCAACGTACTGTATCTGCGTTTGATCGGGGTAATCCATGTGAAGCTGATTTTTAGCAATCTCTTCAATCTTTTTCAAATCTTCGCTTGCAGCCAATTCCAACTTTAACAGCTCAGTCTGCTTGAGCGCTTGGTCCAGCTCTTTTTCGAGCTCGAGTATCTGCTGATGATTTTCGGATATGGTAGCATGTCGGCTAACTACCAGGAATGCCATGGCAAACCACAGCGCTACCAGAATCACGGACTTTACCATTCTGGCAGTATTAGTCCTTGGCCTTGGTTTAGCCTTGGCCTTGGGTTTGACTTCCCTCCGCGGTTCGGGTAGCCGCTCTATCTGATACTGCCTTTTCGGAGCTACTACCAATTTTATTCATCCTCCTTGTCTTTTATGTATCCTCATTCCTGGTAGCCATTCATAACTTTTGACAGCACCTTGCCTTAGCGCTACGCGAACGGGGATTGGTAGAGACTTCCCTTGAGGTAGGGGTCACTGGCTTGCCTGTCAGCACCTTCACCACAGGTCGCCTACCGCACATGCAGATGGGAGAATCAGGGGGACATGTACACGGATTGCTCAAACTGCGAAACACCTGCTTTACTATCCTGTCCTCCAGCGAATGAAATGATATGATGCATAGCCGTCCGCCCGGCTTTAGAACTTCTACCGCGCTTTCTATTGCCTTAGGCAGCAAAGCGAGTTCCTGGTTCACCTCTATGCGTATGGCCTGGAAGGTGCGCTTGGCAGGATGGGGCCCTTCCCGCCTTGCAGCAGCCGGTATGGCCCTCTTTATGACATCCACCAGCTGTCCCGTAGTCTCAATGGGCCTGTTGCTTACTATGAACTGGGCTATCCGCTTGGCCCACCGCTCCTCCCCGTATTCCCTGATGACCCGTTCCAGCTCTTGCTGCGAGTACTCATTGACGACGTTGTAAGCGCTGAAGGTTTGAGTAGGGTCCATTCTCATGTCAAGGGGCGCATCCTGCATATATGTAAAGCCTCGAGCTGCCTCATCCAACTGATAGGATGAAACGCCAAGGTCCAACAGTATCCCATCAACAGCATCTATTCCAAGGCTTTGGAGCACCTCTTTTATATCGGCAAAATTGGCATGCACCAGTTTAAAACTGCCTTCAAATTCCCCCAGCTTTTTTTGTGCAGCCTGCAACGCATTGGGGTCCCTATCGATGCCGATCAAAAAACCTCCGGGAACTATCCGCTTCAGTATCTCATAGGCGTGGCCTCCGCCGCCCACCGTCCCGTCTACCACGACCTGCCCGGGATGGCAATCCAAGAGCTCAAGCACCTCATCAAGCAAGACAGGCGTATGGCTAAACTCCATCTACCCACTCCTCCGACTATCAAATCCCAAGCTCGGCCATCCTCTCCACAATGGTTTCATGATCCAGATTTGAAGCGCTGTTGTACTCATCCCATCTGTCCTTGCTCCAAATCTCAACCCGGGTTGATACGCCTATTATGACCACATCCTTTTCCAACCCGGCATACTCCCTCAAATTGGCTGGAATGAGAATCCTACCCTGCTTGTCCAGCTCGCATTCGCACGCGCCCGCAAAAAAGAAACGTATAAATGCGCGGGCATCCTTGTTGGTTAAGGGAAGTGAACGGAGCTTCTTTTCTAAAATGGCCCATTCCTCATTGGGGTATACAAACAGGCAATGATCAAGCCCCTTCGTCAGCACGAACCTTTCTCCTAGGCCTTCCCTGAACTTGGCAGGCATTATGACCCGGCCTTTGGAGTCTATGATGTGCTGATATTCCCCAATGAACAAGCCCCCACCCCCTTAACCTATTATTCCACCACTTTCCCCCACTTTCAACCACTTGTATGAATTATTTCTCTAAAACTTTTTAAAATCCTGCTACTCGACGCAAAAAAATAAAAATTTAATTCCCAAGTCCCATAAATTATATCCTTCAAAATAAAAGCCCTGCCCTTGAAGTGCTACTCATTAGGACCTCAAGAACAGGGTTTTCATCTCTACGCATGCATTCATAGCATTTAAATATTGGCATCTGGCTATACGGCCATAGCATGCCTAGGCAATACACTGGTATACCAGCTGCTTCTCATAAAGCTGACGGTACAGCCCTCCCTTTTTGATCAGCTCATCGTGAGTGCCAATCTCCTTTATCCTGCCTTTGTCTATCACTATGATCTTATCGGCATTCCTTATGGTGGATAACCTGTGGGCTATGATTATGGTGGTCCTTCCGCCTGATATATTGGCCATGGCCTGCTGAATGGCCATCTCGGTCTCGGTATCGATATTTGCCGTCGCCTCGTCCAGCACGAACACCGCAGGGTCAAAGGCTACCGCCCGGGCAAAGGATATGAGCTGCCTCTGGCCAGCCGAAAAGGTACAACCCCTTTCCTTTACCTCCTCATCATATTTATTGGGCAGGGACTCGATAAACCTGTCGGCACAGACCAGTTTGGCTGCCCTCATTATATCCTCATCGGTTATGGAGCTGTTTCTCAGACGTATATTGGATTTGATATCCCCCGAAAACAGAAACACGTCTTGCATTACCACCGCTATCTGGCGTCTCAAATCCTTCAAGTTGTACTCCCGTATGTCTACTCCATCGATCAATATCTTCCCTTTTTGTATGTCATAGAACCTAGCCATAAGGCTTATGATGGTGGATTTACCCGAACCGGTGGCTCCCACAAAGGCCACCGTCTCGCCCGGTTCTATCTTAAAGCTAACGTCCTTTAGCACCCAGTTTTCATCGTCATACGCAAACCACACATTCTTGAACTCGATCTCGCCCCTGATACGCTCCACATGTTTCCCCGTTTTCATATCCTCCGAAAGCTCTCGGGTATCCAGCACATCGAATATGCGCTCTGCAGAAATCAAAGCCGACTGTATGGAGGTATAAAACTCGGCGATCTCGTTGATAGGCGCAAAGAATTGCCTGATATAGGTTATAAAGGCATATAGGACCCCTATCTCCAGGTGTCCGCCCGTAATCCTGCCGCTGGCATACCATATCATCACCGCAATGATCAAGGTGTTGATGACCTCTATGATAGGCCTTCCCAAGCTGTTTAAGATCACTTCCCTGAGGCTGGTATCGAAGTACTCCTTATCGAGCTTTTGGAATTCTTGAAGCTTTTCCTTTTCCCTGTGGAAGATGCGCACCAGCTTCATGCCAGAAATGTTCTCAGCCAAAAATCCGTTTATCCTGCCTATGAGCATCTTCATCCTCAAAAAGTTCTTTCGCGCCGCTTTTCTATATATAAAGGTAACCAGGACTATCAAAGGGATGCTGCCCATGCTGATGAGGGCAAGGGAAGCGTCCAGAGCAAACATGGTAGCTATTATTCCCAAAATCATAATTATATCCTTAACGGAGTTGACCAGCACACCTGAAAAAATTTCATTTAATGCCTCCACGTCGTTTGTCACCCTGGTGAGTATCCTGCCCGATGAGTTCCTGTCGAAAAACTTCATAGACATGTTCTGTATATGCGTAAAAAGCTGTTTTCTCATATCATACATTATTTTCTGGCCGATATACGTCAGTATATAGGTTTGCGAATAGGTAAGAGCGCAGCCCGCCAGTACAACTGCCAGATACAGCAGTCCCATGCGCATGAAGACGTCAGGAGCGTATATCTTCAAAGCCAGGTAGTTGTCTATCACATGCTTTATGATATAGGGCTTTATGAGGGCGGCCCCGTTTATCAAAAATGCAAAGAGTATGTTCAAAGCCAGCAGCGGTAAATATGGCTTAAAATACCCAAGCAGCCTTATAAATAGGGCCTTTTTGGGGCGGCGCAGAACATATTCGTTATCCATCCTATATTCCATTTCTGTTACCCCCTTGCCTGTAACAACAGATTATCCTCAGCCTGCTCTATTTGAGAAGTGTAAAGGTTGTAATAAGCACCTCTGAGCCGCATCAGCTCTTCATGGGTACCCCTTTCGATGATCCGTCCCTCATCAAGGAATATGATGTGGTCACAGTACCTCACCACTGAAACGCGGTGAGATATCACTATACCCGTCCGCCCTTTCAACACATTTTTGAGGTTTTCCAAAATCCTCTGTTCGGTTTTGGTATCCACCGCCGAAAGGCTGTCATCCAGTATGAGTATGGAAGGGTCTTTGATAATTGCCCTGGCTATGGAAATCCTCTGCTTCTGGCCGCCCGATAGGGTTACTCCACGTTCGCCGACTACCGTATTAAATCCTTCCGGAAAAGAGATTATCTCATCGTAGATGCCCGCCATTTTAGCAGCATCTTCAATCTGACTATCGCTGTATATGGGCTTGAAAAATTGGATATTGTCCTTTATGGTAGTGGAGAAAAGGAAATTATCCTGAGGCACATAGCCTATGTTTTCCCTCAACACCTTTAAAGGTATATGATTTATATCCCTTCCCCCTATGAATATGTGGCCATCCTCCACCTCATACAGCCTGAGCAGAAGGTTAACCAGCGTGGTTTTCCCGCTGCCGGTTCTGCCCAGTATGCCCAAAGTTTCACCTTCTTTGATCTCCAGGTTGATATCATGCAAAACTATTTTGTCTGTGCCGGGGTAGGCAAATGTCAAATCCCTTATCACGATATGTCCTCTTAACTTTTCCACTGGCTGTGAATCTTCTACCTGGCGATTTAGTCCGAAGAGCGATACAGTCGCCAGCGCATTCTCCGCATCCTTTTCGCTGCTTTGGCAGAAGATCCTGTCAAGCCGCTGGATGGATGCAATCCCCCTCTGCCACACGTCTATAATCCTGCCTATGCTTACGATAGGTCCCATGATTACCATTATATATGAGCTGAAGGCCACATAGTCCCCCAGCGATATCACGCCTTTTGCCACCAGCCCGCCGCCGTATATTATAAACAGCACCGTGCTTATGCCGAAGGTTAATTGAGTTACCGGCCCCAACACGGCCGACACCCTGGTCAAGCTCATCTGGGTATCGACCCTGACTTGATTGTACTTCAAGAAATCTTCAACCTCTTCCTCTTCCTGCGCAAAGGCCTTTATCACCCTGATGCCCGATATGCTCTCCTGCACCTTGCCCGACATCTCAGCAAAAGCCTTTTGCACCATTCCAAACCTCTCCCTGATCTTCTTTCGTAAAAAGTATATGACCAATACTATGATGGGCGCAGGGGCAAGGGCCATCAAAGTCAACATGGGGCTTATGGTCCTTACCATGATCATAATAGATATGGTATTGACCACCACACCATCCAGGATAGAAGTGAAGCCAAAGCCAAAAACCCTCCTTATGGCCTGTATATCATTTATGGCATAGGCTATGAGGTCTCCCGTCTTGTTGTTATCATAAAAGGAAGCCGGAAGCGTCTGCATGTGCGCAAACAGCTTTTCCCTCAAATAGCACTCCAAATATCTATTGCTGCCAACCAAGAAATACCTCCAGGTAAACCTCAGCACGAATACAGCCACGGTAGCAGCCACCAGCATGAGGAGGTACTTATTGGTGACAGAGGCGGGCATCCTGTCGTTGATGCTGTCGGTCACATATCCCGTTATCTTGGGAATCATGGATGATATAAAAGAGGTAATGAGCAGGACAATCATACCTATTATATATCTCCATTTAAATTGCTTTATAAATTCCCACAACAGCTGCGTGGTCTTCACGATATACGAGCGCAGTAGCCCCATCTCCCTCAAGAAGGGGATGAGTGCGCTCTACCCTCCTTTCCAATATAACACCTTGCCTTGTTATAAGCCTTTAAATTACCACCTCTGGAACTGTGGCGTATATTCCCACCAAAAAGCCTTTCTGCATTTTGAATGATGTATCGAAAAGTTTTTTGAGTCCTCGGAAAATCGCTTTTAAGACGACTCCCTTATGACGAATTCCGAAGGCAATACGGTAGTAGGAGCCATCTCCCCACTATCGATGGCCTTAAGCACCATCTCGGCCGCTTTTAAGCCCATGTCATAAAGGGGAAGCTCAATGGACGAGAGGGTGGGATGAATGAGCTCAAAGAAATTGGACGAACCCACGGCCACAATCCTCACGTCCTGAGGTATCCTTATGCCCAACATATGGCACGACTTTACAGTCAATATGCCAAACCGCGGGGAAGCTGCAAGTATGGCATCAGGGCGGCAGCCCCTGCCTTCAAAAAGCCCCATTATGGCCCGGCATACCTCGCCATTATCATATCCTCCCAAAATGGTAAGCTCCTCTTTTACCTCATAGCCATGCAAAGCCATAGCTTCCTTAAAGACCTCCAGCCTCCTATCGTTGGGACGCCTAGGTACAGGGCCTGCATAAGCAATCTCTTTTACCCCCTTGGATTTAAAGTATTCTATTACGGCCGGAATATGGCTTAAGTGATCAGTACACACCTCCCCCACATCCCGTCCCAAAGGATAGGGATTGACCATCACATAGGGAATGCCCATGCTATCCATATATCCCATATCCTCATCTGATATGGAGGCAAATGCGAAGATTATACCGTCTATCCTGTTGGAACTGTAGTATTTTATGAACTCGGATTCCTGTATAGATTCGTATCTATTAAAGAGGAGGCTTACCGAATAGTTGCGGGCCTGCAGCCCATCTCTTATGCCCTCTAGGGTTTTCATGAAATAAAAATTGGTGACGTTTCTGTCGGTCACCACCCCCACCGACATGGACCTTTTAAGCCTCATCCCTCTGGCGATCTGATCAGGGTGGTAATTGAGCTTTTTTATGGCATCCAACACGGCCTGCCGGGTCTCGGGCCTTATCTTAACCCCCTTCACGTCGTTCAGTATGTACGACACCGTAGCCTGGGAAACGCCAGCCTCCCTGGCTACATCCTTGCTAGAAACCGACTTCTTCTTCCTCATATTTCACCGCGCGCACCACCTCTTTCAGGATGGTAAAAACGTGCTTTCCCTCCCTTCAAAAACATAAACTTGGGCTTGATTCTCCTACCTAATAATCACCTTCAAGCACTTTTCATGTACTTATACGTATAAATTGTGGTTCATAATCAACTTATACGTATAAATTAAGTAGAAATAAATAAGAAAGCGCCGTTCATAAAGGGCACGTTCCACCACCTACAACGTAAACAATAATCCGATTTATTTATACGTATAAATTGTAAAGCATATGTGCCGATTTGTCAACAATAGCCAACCAAAAAGTTGATGAGACAGCTTAAAGCTGCCTCATCAATCGCTGAACCTCAGCAAAAGGCTTCAGCTTATGGATTTGGTGCGAATCTCTTCCAATATCATATTCATGAACTGGTCAAGGGACATGGCGCCAAGGTCTCCTTTGCCTCGGGCCCTTACCGCTACCGTCCCGTTTTCCTGCTCCTTATCGCCCAGCACCAGCATATAGGGTATCTTTTCCAGCTGCGCCTCCCTCACCTTGTATCCTATCTTCTCGTTCCTCAGGTCGGTCTCCACCCTGATATCGGCATCCCTGAGCCTGGCAGCTACTTGTTCCGCATAGGCATTAGCCCTATCGGTGACGGTGAGTATGCGCACCTGCACCGGTGCCAGCCATGTTGGGAAAGCACCCGCAAAGTGCTCTACCAGAATGCCTATAAAGCGCTCGATGCTCCCAAATACCACCCGGTGTATCATGACGGGGCGATGCTTCTGGCCATCAGGGCCAACGTAGGTCAGGTCAAACCTCTCGGGCATCTGGAAATCCAGCTGGATTGTTCCGCACTGCCATGTCCTGCCTATGCTGTCTTCCAGGTGGAAATCAATTTTGGGCCCATAAAAAGCCCCATCCCCTTCATTGATCTTGTACTCCAAGCCCTTTGCCTCTAAAGCCTCTTTGAGCGCGTTGGTAGCCCGCTCCCAGTCCTCATCCGATCCCATGGAATTCTCCGGCCTGGTGGACAGCTCCACATGGTACTTAAACCCAAATATGCTGTAGAAGTAATCCACCAGGTCAATGACGCCCAGGATCTCGTCCTTTATCTGCTCTGGCAGCATAAAGATATGGGCATCGTCCTGAGTGAAGCAGCGTACCCGCATGAGGCCGTGCAGCACGCCCGACAGTTCATGCCTATGAACAAGCCCCAGCTCAGCCATCCTGATGGGCAGGTCCCTGTAGCTGTGTATCTTGCGTTTGTACAGTATCATGCTACCCGGACAGTTCATGGGTTTTATGGCATAATCCTCATCGTCAATCTTGGTAAAGTACATGTTTTCACGGTAATGGTCCCAATGCCCCGAGCGGACCCATAAATCGCGATTCAGTATGATGGGCGTCTTTATCTCCTGATAGCCCCTCTTGTAGTGCTCCTTCCTCCAGAAATCCTCCAGGATGTTGCGAAGGATCATGCCTTTAGGATGGAAGAAAGGAAAGCCCGGCCCCTCCTCATGAAGGCTGAAGAGGTCCAGCTCCTTGCCCAGCTTCCTGTGGTCCCTCTTCTTGGCCTCTTCCAGGCGCTGCAAATACTCCTCCAGCTGACTCTTCTTGGGGAAAGAAACGCCATATATCCGCTGCAGCATCTTGTTTTTTTCATCGCCGCGCCAGTAAGCTCCGGCCACGCTGAGCAGCTTTATGGCCTTAACCATACCGGTGGAGGGCAGGTGTGGCCCGCTGCATAGATCCACGAAATCCCCCTGCCGATAAAACGAGATCTCTTCTCCCTCTGGGATGTCGCCTATAAGCTCCACCTTATATGGCTCGCCTTTCTCCTTCACAAATTCAATGGCCTGCTCCCTGGGCAGCACAAACCTCTCGAGGGGCAAGTCCTCCTTGACTATCCTGTTCATCTCCTCCTCGATGGTCTGCAGGTCATCAGGCGAAAAGGGCTTCTCCACATCGAAATCGTAATAAAACCCGTTATCTATGGCGGGCCCGATGGAAAGCTTGGCATCGGGGAACAACCTTTTTACAGCCTGCGCCATGATGTGGGATGAGGTATGCCAGAAAACCTTTTTTCCTTCCTCATCGTCAAAGGTCAGTATATTGAGCTGGCAATCCTCATGCAGCTTTGTCGATAGGTCAACGGTACGCCCGTTCACCTGCGCAGCCACAGCCGATTTGGCCAGCTTCATGCTTATATCCTTTACGATATCGGCTATGGTCGTCCCTTCGGGATACTGCCTCACCGAGCCGTCTTTAAGCATCACTTTTATCATACCGCCTTCATCCTTTCGTATGAAATTGTATAAAAGCCGAGCACGATTTATATCAGGCAATTAAAAAACCTCCCATCCCTACAAGGGACGAGAGGCTACCCGCGGTTCCACCCTTATTGGTCCTACAAGGAGGACCCACCTCTATTGGCCGTTAACGGGGCCACCCGCCATGCTCAAAGGGTGGTCTTCAACTGGACCTAGTGCGGAATGCTTCCAGCCTCAGGCATCCCTTCTCTATCACCGGTTTCCAGCCTACTCTTCCTCATCATTGCATGTAAAATATAACCTCATTTGTTTGAAACTATTATAATCCAGGGCCATTTACAAGTCAAGACCTGTCCCCGCTTTCAATTTTGTGGATACAGTCCATCCTGGCTCATGATCACCTTACCCCTGAATACCTTATTTATGGTGTTTAAAAGCTCGGTATTCTTTATCTTATCGCAGCCGTGTATGGTAATTTTGGTCGGAGCAATGGTTATGAGTGAGCTTATGAGCAAATCGTCATAGCTCATCTCGGTATCCGATATCTCCTTGGCCAGCTCCTTAAGTATGTCGTTGTTTATGACCCTCATGCTGTCATCCAACAGTATATATTTCCTGTCGTCGTCCACCAGTACGTGGACCTCCCTCACCTTTGGCTCCTGGATCTCCACAAAATACCTGAGCAGCTTGATAAACTCGTTGTACTCCCTTTCCACCAGAAGCTCTTCTATTACCTTATCCACCGTTCCCATCAATTCCTGCAGGAAGTCCTTTAGCCTAAACCGTATAAAACCATCTACTATGAGTTCATCGTGCGCATCCAGGTGTTCCAAAATTCGCTGCCTTATGGGCCCATGCCATTTGTCCCTCAATTGGCTAAACAGGTGCTCGTATTCTTTTCCTTCAAACATGGCGTTTAGCACTTCCTGCTTTATCTGCTCCCTATCCTCATTCTCCAAATAAAAATATTCGTCCTTTATAACCCTCTCGAGCATGGTATGTTGTAAGCCATTTACGATAAAATCCGACAAGATATCGGCAATACGGTTTTTGAGGTCATCCCTCAACTGGCTCCATGCCTCATAACTGTCGGATTCGCTGGTCATATAATTTATAAACAGCAGGTCGCCTGCTTTTCTTTCTTCAATTTTAAACCCTTGGAACCTAATATCTTCCAACTTTTCTATAACCGAATTCATAAGGCCAAGGTTGCGTGCCTCAAAACCGATTGAAAAAAAGTGCATCACATCACTCCCTTCACTCAAATCCCTTGACCCAATTGACTTTTAAGCCAATCCGTCCTGATTCTCGGTAAACATTATATGCGCTATTTATAAAATAGTTGATTCATATTGTAGTATTCCCAACAAGGCGCTAAACTCATGATGCATTAAATGGTTATGTAGCACAACGTTTACAATTTAAAAATAAAAATTGGGAACGAGCCTTAAAATGCCCGTCCCCCAATGTCGCCCAAACTCCTGCGCGATTACAGCTTGCTTCCATCATCCAGTCCCTGGCCAATCCTCTTGTATATGTCAATCCTCTCGTTAAGGTCGGGATACCGGCGCACTATATCCGGCGAAAACATGCCCTTGTTTATATCTCGAGTGGCCATCTTCTCATGGCCAATTAAAGCCCATGTGGCATCTATCAAATTTTTGAATTCCTCATTCCTCAAATGAGTACACACAAAGGACTGCCTGGGAGAATTTATATCCTCACCGCTTATCTGGAAAAATCCGTATTTTTCGCACAAGGCCTTTACCCTTTTAAGCTGTTGTAAGGTGTTTCGCGAAGGCATGTAGGTCACCGCATGAAATCCCAGCTGGCTTATCACTTCAAACAGCAGCTCGAGATAATCATCTTCAAACTTCTGGCTCTTCTTGTCACCGGTGACCGAATCTCCTACATCGCCCAAATAGGCATAGGCCAAAATAGCCCCGATATTTCTTGCCAGCTCAACCACTTCCCTGACATCAGGGCATTCCAGGGTGGCATCGATATAAAACCGCGGAACCAGGTCGCTCTTCAAAGCCCCCAGCAGGTCATATTCGTAAAATCGATTATCAGCATCTCGAAGGTACCCGGCCACCCTTGGATTGAGCTGTAGCCCCAATTCGTTCATCAAAAAATCTACTAGGGTCTGGCCTTTCCCGAATTTGGCCACCAGCTTAAGGGAAAGGGCGTACAGCAGGTGGCGCTCGGTTATGCTCCCCCCTTCATGGCTTTTTGATAGGGGTACGACGTCGTCCTCAAAGCTTAAACGGACCCCATAGGGCTTAAAAATCTCATTGATCCTGTCCACCATCAAAGCATTTCGCTTATTCCTCTCCTTGACATAAGGAGCAAAAAACGCTTTCACATTATCGATCTGATTATGCGGGATGCCGTGTATGGCTACATAGGCAATGGACTTCTGATCGGGATTGTTGATCCTCCTACCCTTCAAGGGGGTATTGGAAAAGTCGGCCCGGCATTCAACCCCTATGGTGGTGGCAATGCCCGCAATTTGCCCCGCTTCCATGAATTCCCTAGCCCCGCTTATGGAGTCATGGTCCATAATGCCGGCGGTTTTTAGCCCTGCCCTGTAAGCCATCCATATGGCCTTTGTGGGAGAATAGGGCGAAAAGGAATATGTAGTGTGTATGTGGTTGTTGACATCATCTCCCTGCAGAGGCCTTTCTATTTCCCCCTCCTGCACTTTTTGCATCAATGCCCTTAAAGCCTCCAGCCTAACGCTTACATCGTCGTGGTTTAACTGCTGCTCATACACCATTACATCAGCATCCATTATAAATACCTCCTACTTTCCTTGAGTTAAGCCATCTTTTCATCTAATGGCCTTTTATCCCATGGGAGTATATACCACAGCAGCCTTAGTGGCCCCATCCGTATAACTATCCCATGAGCAATGAAAAGAAATTAGCCGTCCCCTAGCCATATCTCGCGACTAACTACGCAAAAATCCAAGGCAATTAAATGCCAGGGAGTGAATCTACTAACATGTTACACCAATTAAAAATAAAGGGCAAGAACATTGACGCAATCGCTATAGAAACTTGTCTTTCAACATATGAAGGCCCTTTTATTCACCTAGATATGCGATCCCACTGGGCTCTCTCCCCACCCTAATATCGGCTAATTTCCTCCCCGCCTTCCAGTCTACTACACATACCCGATCTTCCTTAGGGACCGTTACATACGCGTACATACCATTTTCATCTAGCGTTATATCGCATACAGCTTCCCCTATCCTGATGCTGCGCACCACCGACTTGGAAGCCAAGTCTATGACCTCCAGCACGCCCTCCGCATCGCAGGAAGTCACAAGTAAAAAGCTCCCATCGTCTGTCTCCAGCAGGGTATGGGGGATGCATCCCACGGCAATCTCATGATAAACTGCACCTTTAGACAGATCAACCAGCAACACTCTGTTAAATAGCCCGTGGTTATGGAAATAACAACCTACATATAGGATATCGCCTTTTGAGCTGAACTTGACCTGAACCGGATAGCCTTCTATCACCATCCTTTTCACCAGCCTATAACCTTCGGTTTCTATAAGCCATATATCCTGAGAGTTGATATGGGCTATGGCCAAAAGAGAAAGGTAAGGATGGCAGTCAATCCCCTGAGGCGCCGACCCTACGGGTATTTGGCTGACAACGTCCATATCATCACCATTTTTCACAACCGAAATGGAATCGGAATCGGCATTGGTAACATATACGGTATGGGTTCTGTCGCATACCGCAATGCAGCTAGGACAACGACCTACGGGCAGGATTTTTTGTACAACGCCACAATCCAGATCAAGGCAGGCCAGAGAACTATCAAGAGCTTGGACTACCAGCAGAGTCGAGGTGTCCTTCATCTTGGCAAGGGCGCATGGTCCCGTCCCGGCTCCCAAATGGATTCGATGCTCTTCCCTCCTAAAACGAGGGTTCAAAAAGGATATGCTATCTTCTCCTTTGTTGGAGACTGCAATCTTTCCCTGCCATATCATAAAAACAAATACCCCCATCGGATTTTCTCTGCAACAAGCGATTACTTCATTATATGAACGCCTGTTGCAGAAGGTACCCAACAGGGGTTAAACGCCCATTTTAGGCTTTCATATGCGGGGATATAAAATGCGCTCCAGCAATTGCCTGCCGTTTAAAGCTATGCTTTTTCTTTTGGCCTCTTTCAGCAGGCAGATGTAAACGCTTTTTAACCACCGCACCTTTTCGCTATCCAAATGGGAATCTTCCGCTTTTTTCCAGAGCATCAATGCCCTGTGCACCAGCTCCAGGAATACATCGTTTTCGTCCCTTTTAACATCGCCACTTTGCACCATACCACCAGCTCTCATCTCAAACCTTCAAGTCCTTACAGTAAATATCTATGATGGCATGGCCAATAAAATTCACTCATTTACTTAAAAATGAGAATTTCTCATGTCAAGGGCAATAATACAGGGCTTAAGGGCTTAAAGGCTTAAGATGGCCTTAATAGCCCGCGGACCTTCCCTATCAAATACAGCGACCCCGTAAACAGCAGCACACCATCTTCAGCTACCCTCTTAAGCCCCATGGCAACCGCCTTTTCAATATCAGACTCTACCGTAACGTCCGGGCAATACCCCCTCACCTTAATTGCCAGCTCATCAGGCTCCATAGCCCTGGGGCTGTCGGGCTTAGTCACAATGACCGACTCAGCCAGAGGACAAAGATGTTTGACTATGGCATCGGCATCCTTGTCCTTCAGCATGCCTATGACCAGAGTCACAGGCTTCCCATCATAGTACTCTTTAATGGCACTGGCTAAAACCTGGGCCCCCGATTCGTTATGGGCCCCATCCAAAATCACATAAGGCCGGCGCCTCACCACTTCCAGCCGCCCTGGCCAAACTGCGCGCTCCATACCTCTATACACCGCATCATCGGGAATGGCTATGCCCTCCCTCCTCAATACAGCTACAGCAGTCAAGGCAGTAGCGGCATTGAGTATCTGATGGCGCCCCGTCAACCGTATAACTACGTTCGAAAATTTTTCTCCCCCAAAGGAATAATTGAAGACCTGCCTTCCCACCTGGGAAGCAACTACCTCTATGCTCTCTTCATCTACCTCAAACAGAGGAGCGCAGCGCTCCCGGGATACCCTCCGTATAACAGATATGACTTCCGGATGCTGGGGGTATGTCACCACCGGTCTGCCCTGCTTTATGATGCCCGCCTTTTCGGCGGCAATCTTTTCCAGAGTATCCCCCAGCACGTCCATGTGATCATAGCTTATGGAGGTTATGACCGATACGAGGGGGTTTACTACATTGGTGGCATCGAGGCGGCCACCCAATCCCACCTCTACCACAGCG
This sequence comes from Clostridia bacterium, assembly GCA_017577715.1. Taxonomy (GTDB): domain Bacteria; phylum Bacillota; class Clostridia; order Caldicoprobacterales; family Caldicoprobacteraceae; genus Caldicoprobacter. Next base: position 17,239 of record PKRC01000014.1, on the reverse strand, counting down.
CAGTCCACCTGCCTTTCGGCAAAGTATGTAAAGCCTATGGCGGTGACTACCTCAAACTCGGTGGGATGGTTTTTGCCCTCGCTTACCATCTCCACTACCTTTTCTTTAACCCGCTCCGTTATGCGTGCCAGCTCATGAGGCTCTATCTCCTTTAAATCCACCTGAATCCTCTCGGTAAATCTTTCAAGGTATGGGGATATAAACATTCCCACCCTATAACCAGCCTCATGCAGCACATGGGCCAGCATGGAAGTGACCGAGCCCTTTCCATTGGTCCCGGCCACATGCACTGCTCTAAACCGTTCATGGGGATTGCCCAGGCGCCGTAGCAAATCCTTTATGTTCTCAAGGCCCAGCTTGGAACCAAACCTGTAAGTGCCGTGTATAAATTCAAGCGCTTCCTCATAGTTCATCCGACATCCTCCTGCAAATTCACTTTCTCATGCTATTGAGCGCCTCAATGCGGCTCAACACCTTGGCCATCATATCCTGATACTTCTCTTTCTTCTTTCGCTCCTCTTCCACCACCGCCGGCGGCGCTTTCTCCACAAAATTGCGGTTGGAAAGCTTGTTTTCCACCCGGGCCAGCTCCTTCTCTAGGTTGGCCTTCTCCTTGAGGAGGCGCTCCATCTCCTTCTCGAAATCCACCAGATCCTCGAGGGGCATAAATATCTGCGCCTTATCGGTCACAGCCGAAACAGCGTTGGACGGTATGCCCTCTTTATCCCTCTGGAGCACCACCTCAGAGGCCCAAGCCAGCTTTTCAAAATATGCCTTGCTATTCTCGAAGATGTCCATCCAATCATGGTTGACCACCAGTATCACCTTGGCCCTGCGGGACGGTGGCACTTCCATCTCGGCCCTTATATTCCTTATGCTCCTTATGGCATCCATCACGGCAGCCATCTGCTCTTCGGCCTGGGCATCCAGCTCTTTTTCCCTTACCTTGGGCCAGGATGAAACCATTATGCTGTCGCACTCGCGATTGGGCAAGTGCTGCCATATCTCCTCGGTGATAAATGGCATAAAGGGATGCAGCAGCTTCAGAACATTGGATAGCACATAGGTTAGGGTATACAGCTTTGACTCCTTAAGCTCCACGTCCTGACCGTACAGTCCCGGCTTTGCAAGCTCGATGTACCAGTCACAGAATTCATCCCATATGAAATCGTACAGCTTCTGTACGGCTATACCCAGCTCAAACTTCTCCAGGTTGTCGGTGACTTCTCTTATAAGGCGGTTGCACCTGCTTATGATCCAGCGATCGGGAAGCTCCAGCTTTACCTTCCGCGGTTTATCTATGCCCGAGCTTTGCATGTTCATCAATATGAACCTGGCGGCATTCCACAGCTTGTTGCAGAAGTTGCGGCTGGCTTCCACCCTCTCCCAATAGAAGCGCATGTCATTGCCCGGCGAATTCCCGGTCACCAAGGTGAGGCGCAGGGCATCTGCCCCGTATTTCTCGATCACCTCGAGGGGGTCTATGCCGTTCCCTAGGGATTTGCTCATCTTCCGCCCTTCGGAGTCCCTGACTATGCCGTGGATGAAGACATATCTGAAGGGCACATCGCCCATGTGCTCCAATCCCGAGAATATCATCCTGGCCACCCAGAAGAATATGATGTCGTATCCAGTGACCAGCACGCTAGTCGGATAGAAGTATTTAAGGTCTTCGGTCTCATCGGGCCAGCCCAGGGTGGAGAAGGGCCACAGCGCCGAGCTGAACCAGGTATCCAGTACGTCCTCGTCCTGCTTTATATTGGTGCTGCCGCACTTGGTGCATCTCTCCGGCATGCTACGCTCAACCATGGTATGGTCGCAATCCTGACAATAGTACGCCGGGATCCTGTGCCCCCACCACAGCTGCCTGGAAATGCACCAATCCTTTATGTTCTCCATCCAGTTGAAGTAGATCTTTTCAAATCGCTCGGGCACGAATTTGATTCTGCCCTCCTTAACAGCCTTTATGGCCGGCTCAGCCAGGGGCTTCATCTTAACAAACCACTGCTTTGAAATGATGGGTTCAACCACGGTGCCGCATCTATAGCAGTGCCCCACATTGTGCTTAATGGGTTCCACCTTTTCAAGCAGTCCCAGGCTCTTTAGCTCTTCCACAATGGCCTTTCTCGCCTCATACCGATCCATACCCTGGTACTTCCCTGCATTGTGGTTCATAAAGCCCTTCTCGTCCATGACACAAACCCATGGTAGGCCGTGCCTTACGCCCACCTCAAAGTCGTTGGGGTCATGAGCGGGAGTGATTTTTACAGCACCCGTTCCAAATTCGCGCTCTACGTATTCATCGGCGATTATGGGTATCTCCCTGTTCATGATGGGCAGTATAACCGTCTTTCCGATGAGGTGGCGGTATCGCTCATCCTCGGGGTGTACGGCAACGGCGGTATCCCCCAGCATGGTCTCTGGCCTTGTGGTGGCCACCGTTATGCTCTCCTGGCTATCCTTCACTGGATAGCGTACGTACCAGAGATTGCCCTGCTCCTCCTCGTGTTCCACTTCGGCATCCGACAGGGCGGTCTTGCAGTCGGGACACCAGTTTATTATCCTATCCCCTCGGTAGATAAAGCCTTTTTTGTAAAGGCGCACAAACACCTCCAACACTGCCCTGCTACAGCCCTCGTCCATGGTAAACCTTTCCCTGGACCAGTCAAGGGATGCGCCCAGCTTTTTAAGCTGCTGCGTGATCCTGCCCCCGTACTGTTCCTTCCACTGCCAGGCTCTCTTCAAAAATTCCTCTCGCCCCAAATCGTTTTTGGTGAGCCCCTCCTCAGCCAGCTTCTCGACTATCTTTAGCTCGGTAGCGATGCTGGCATGGTCGGTCCCGGGAAGCCATAAAGTCACATACCCCTGCATCCTCCTCCAGCGTACCAGTATGTCCTGCAGGGTATTGTCCAAAGCATGTCCCATGTGAAGCTGACCCGTGATGTTGGGTGGGGGAATAACGATACAAAAGGGCTCCTTGTTCCAGTCTACCTCGGCCCTGAAGTACCCCTTGTCCATCCACATGCGGTATATTCGATCTTCTACCTGACTTGGGTCATAAGTCTTGTCCAACAACTTATCCGGCATGTCCCACTACCTCCCATTTTCAAAATGTATACAATATTTTAAACATCCCAAGTATCACAAGGATTAGACCGGCCAGTTTGATGGCTACCGTCCACTTCATCTCCTGCTCCGGGGGTGGCTTTATGGCATGAGCCACAATCCATCTACCACCGTATCCCAATATGCCGCCCAGCAGCATAAGAACCATCCCCACCGGATCTATTTGCTTTAACTCCAACAAGTTCGCAACACTCCCCTTCAACAAAAAATCCTTCATCCCGTAAAGGACGAAGGATCAAGCTCCGCGGTACCACCTTTAGTCCTGCCGTTACAAGTGCAAAATTATAGCACTTGCCCGCCCCTCCCCCTACAGCAGCCGCCACGCATCTGGAACCGTAGGAGTTGCGGTAAGCCGACAGGCACTCATTTGCATAACGGTAGCACTCCGTTTCAGCCTACTGCCATTCAGCTGAAATGCTCCGAAGCGACCTTCCACCCCGCCCTATCGCCCAAGGAGGCCTCTCAGCCACGGACCCCCCTCTCTGGTGGGAAGCGAGGTGTACTCCTCTTCTTCATCGCATCTTGCCACTATTTGTGTTGTTTTTATTATACGACAAGCATGAATTTTGTCAAGTAGCAGTTATATGCAGCAGAACTCCTTCACCCCACACCACTGGCAGGCCTTTCCATCACCCTTTGGGTACTCATCAAAGGGCCTACATCCCAAAATGGCGGGGGCTGCATCCATTAGCCGCTCCACCAAAGCAGCCATACTCTCCTCATTGATGGGTATCTCCACGGCAATGGGGCCGTCCAGGAAATACAGCAAAGCCTGAGCCACATCCACCTTCCTGCCCTGATAGACCAGAAAACGGTTCAAAGCCCAGGCGTATGACAGCAACTGCCTGGCATAATAATCCCTCTTTTGTTCAACGTCTGCCTGGTTGTATATCCTGTTGGTCTTGTAATCTATCAGCCTGGCCTTAAGCCGTTCCCCGTCTTCATATATATCTATCCTGTCTACTACCCCTGAAAAGTATAGTCCCTGCCTTAAAGGCACCATAAAGGAGTGCTCCTTAAGGCTACAAATTACGCGGCCGCTCCACCTTTGCCTTTCCCTGTTTTCAATCTCCCAGAACCCTTCAATACACTTTAGGCACCGTGCTCTGGTGGCACCGTCTATCCCCGCCAAACCCTCATCGGATAAAAAGCCAGCTTGGCTGAAATTGATCACGTCTATTTCTTTTAAAATCTGATGGACCATTATCCCTAATTGTGCAAAATCGCAATCGGATGGCCCTTCGACGTATTCATCGTAGTATGACGATGCGTAAAGGCTGTCAGGACTTTTAATGCCGGCAATCTCCTCTATATAAAACTTTCGGGGACAGCTCATATATCTCATCCAGGAGGATATGCTGATCACGCCGCCTATGGCCGGTTGACAGCGGCTTAATGCCCTCATATACCGCTCATCCGTACTTATGCTTTTTACCTTTTCTGCAGCTATTATGTTCCTCATGGAATCCATAACCCTTTTATACGTTTGAACCTGCTCATCGTCATGCCCCACCAGCTCACCGGCATCGATCTCAGCCATCTCCTCAATTGTCCCGCATTTTTGCAGGCTCCATGTGAGCTGCTTCATGAAGGTGTTGAGCTTATCCAGCTTGCCTTTGTTGCTTTTAGCATCAATTTGAACGATAAGGCCCAGGTACTCCCGTGCGCGGGTTGCCGCTACATAAAAGAGGCGCTTGGATTCCTCAATCTCGCATTCAAGCTTTTTCTGGAATAACCTTTGATACTCGGGGTTGGCCTTTTCGCTGAATTTCCCGTTCTCATCCATTCCTATGGCCACCAGATTGCAACCCTCATCCACCAGATATAAAGGCTTATCCCTTTTGGTCTGAAAATCCACTTCGGAATCCATATCAGGCAAAAGCACCGCCCTAAACTCCAACCCCTTGGATGCGTGGATGGTCAGGATCTTAACGGCGTCGCTATCCTCGCTGTCCAGTACGGCTTCCTGCTCCCGCACCGCGCTGTTCTTCAATGCGTTTACGTAGTCAAGAAAGCGCCTTGCACTGTGGCCCCCTTGTTCTTCAAACTCACGGGCTATCTGCATAAGCTTCTCTACGTTGCGCAGCTTCCTTTCACCATAGGGCAGGGCGGCTAAAATGTGGTCGTATCCTGTAATCCGTATAAGCAGGTCCAAAAGTTGGGCGGCATTCAGCAGGCCTCCCTGCTGTGAAATCTTTTTGAAAACATCAGCTGCCCTCTTAACTATCCATAGCTCCTCGCCTTTGATTTCATTTATAAATCCTTCAAATATGCCGCTCAAATCATGCTTGGAACCGCCGTAATTCCTTATGAATTGGGCAAACTGCACCAGCAGGTCATCGGAAAAGCCGAAGATGGGCGAACGCAGTGCTGAAAAGAGGGCCAGTTTATCACCCGGATAAAAAGCCAGGCGGTACAGAGACAGCATATCGATCACTTCGGCAGCCTCCCAAAAACCTATGCCGCCCAGTATGCAATACGGTATGCCAAAAGTCGTCAATGCCCGTTCAATCTGAACGAGGGAGGTCCTGCTCCGCAAAAGCACCGCTATATCGCCGTATTTAAAGCCCCTGGAGAGCAGCCTTTTGACGGCTTTTCCCACCACCTCGGCTTTTTTGTAGTCCTTGCTGCTGGTTAAAAGCTGAGTGCCATAGCCCTCTTCCAGCACGCTCTCCAGCTTTTGGTTGCTTTCTTCCTCTCCCAGCAGCTTTTTGGCAGTTTCCCACCTGTTCTTTAAATCAGCTTCCTTTTGCTCCCTGTAGCTCCATGTTATAAGCTCAACCTGGTATTCCCTGTTTTGGCTCTCATCCCAGGGCTCAATATCCTCATAATACTCCAGTATGTTGCTGAATACCTTGTTGACAAAGCCTATTATGGTCCTGCTGCTTCGGTGGCAGGTCTTGAGGGATACCTCCCTACCTCCGCTTTCAACTATTTCTTTGCAGGCATCGTTGAATATAGTATAGTCCGACCCTCTGAAGCCATATATGGACTGTTTTATATCGCCCACGATGAAGAGGCGCCCGGGAGGTATACGGCCGTCCTTTTTAACGAGCAGGTCCAGTATCCGCTTTTGAAGCGGGTTCAAGTCCTGGAACTCGTCCACCATGATGGCAGCAAACTTTTCAAAACAATGATCCCGCACACCGGGATTTTGAAGCAGTTTAAGGGTGAGTATTTCAAGGTCGTTGAAATCCAGCACATTTTCCGTGTCCTTGTAGCGGCTGTATTCCTCATAAAGGACCGTTATGAGCTGTCTCCCCACTTCTTCAAGGGCAGATGTTAGATCGTCACCTTGCTTTTCGCGATTGCTTTGCCCACCATCCACCTCTCCTTTAGGTTCCCATCCCTTGCCCCTTAAGGCTTTAAAGGCCGAAATAACGCCTATTTTGAGCTCATCGGTAAAAAACGAAACCGAAAGCCTTTGGGCAATGAGCCTTACCTCCTGGCTGTCCCGGTGCTGGTCCAAAAACTTGAGGATGACGTCATCAGCTATTTGGGAGAGGGCCAGCTCGGCCTCAGCCTCATCCATGACCTTAAACTGCGGATCAAGCCCCAGCAAGGCAAAATTCTCCCGCAACAGCCTCGCACAAAACCCATGGATGGTATCTATGTTGGCAGCGCTCATGCGCATCCTGAGGTCAGAAAGCCTTTTCTTTTCAGCCATGTCGCTGCTTTGGTCAATCCTCTTTGAAAGTTCCCGTCGAATCCTGTCCTTCATCTCAGCCGCCGCTTTCCTGGTGAAGGTTATGGCGACAATGTTTTCAAGATCCATATCCGGGTTTTCAAGCAGCAGCCTCATAAACCGCTGGGTGAGGACCCTGGTTTTGCCCGAACCCGCTCCTGCCTTGACCGCCATGCTCGAGCTGATATCAAGGGCCCTTGCCTGCTCCTCATTCAAGTCATACCTCTCGCGTATATAAGCTAAGCTGTCAATCATTGATTACACCCACCTTTCTGGACAGCCTCACCTCGTTATGCCTGCACATGCTCCTGTATGCACACCCAAAAATCTCTCTGGGGCATACGGGCGGTGGCATGAAATGCCCCTTGCGCATCTTCTCAACCATCCTTAATGCCTCTCTCAGATTCCAGGCAAGTATTACCTCCATGTTGGAATAGGTAGGAACATCCCTTGGGCCTTTTCTGCTCTCAAAAAGCGCCCTCTTTATATCCTTTGAAATGATGCCGTCCCATTTCAATTCTTCTATGCTGTAGTAGAGCAGAGCCATGCAGTGCACGTCCTCCATACCCGTTTTCCTTTTAATAACGTCGCGGACTCCTGCATAATAAAGGGGTAACTGGAAATCCTTTCCTTCGATAAAATCCCTTAGCTGCTTGATGCCTTTTTTCTTGTAGTCATATATAATATATCTGCCGGTGAAATTCCCTTGCTCATCGCACTCCACATCAACCCTGTCAACTATGCCCGATATTACAACCATTCCATTTGGGGTATTTATGCCCACCCGCAGGGGGTACTCAAGCAGCGCCGGCTTCAATTTACAACCCGTGGCAGCATAATACCTGCGCATGTTTTGAGCATCATGGCAAATAAAGTTAAACAAGGTATTCTTTAGCTCCTCAACGGCATATCCTTTAAGCGGCGACGGTATATGGCTTAAATTGACATCTTGCAGCTTCTGATCAAACACCCGGTTAAACCTGTCGGCATCGGGATTTAGGGGATCACAATCATCCTGGTAGTATGCTTTAAGCACCGCATGATAAAAGCTGCTAATGCCCATGTTAGCCATCAAGCCCTGGTCTTCAGCCTCAACATCAAACATGGCTTTGGCGAAATAGCTGAACGGACACTTGGCGTATTCATTTATGCGCGAAACCGAAACTATATATGCCATATCCTGCTGAAGTTCAGGTGGCGTACTCAGCTTTCCATCGTATGAGTCAAAGATCGGAGCGAACTCCCTGGAGAATTCAACGCAGGAGGCGTACGCTGGATATTTAAGGTGTTCCAGAATCTCCGGAACGCGTATGCCTGCCCTCAGATCATCGCTGGTATCACCGCTGTTTCGCAGCATGGTGCCTATGGCCTTTACGGCTTCCCTAAGGCTTAGAGGATGGCCGCTAAAGGCCATCCTGTCCCGCATGGTTACACGACCTTTTACTACATTCTCCCTGCTTTCTTCATCTATTGCCGACAACACCTCGTCTATAAAGGGAGACTGGTTCATCACGCTGCCATCTTCATCCAGGGTGCGGTAGGACAGATACAGCTTTTGCCTGGCTGCCGCAATGCAGGCGTTAAACCTTATCTTTTCCCGTTCAAGCTCCCATGAGGCAGGCATGAGATTGATTCCCAGCCTAAAAAGCCAGTCAGCTTCATAGCCGTCAAATATCTTAACAGCGTTATTTACGGACGGAAATACCCCCTCGTTGAGGCCTAGCATAAAAACGGCATAATACCTCTGCCCTCTCATGAGGTCGGGGGAGATAAGCTTAACGCCCCCCGAGAAATTCCCAACGCCATCCGCATCAAGAGAGGACAGGCTTTCAACGACATGGCGCATGACATCATGCCCTGAATATCGCACTTCTTTAAGGGAAGCGTAGCTGCTGTAAATCTCCTCCAAGCGCTGAAGGAGATCCATGGCCGTCGTTAAAGCCTTCATGTTTCCGAACCACATATCTGTATCTATGATGTTTCTTTGGCGTAACAGCGATATCCTTCCAACAAGGTTTAAAGCCTCAAAATAGCCTTTTAAATGTCCAAAAAACCGATCAACACCATCAGAATCCAACTCGGGCTGCTGTGCCAATTTCCCGAGCTCATCCATGACGGTTATGACATCATCCACATAGTCCTTCATGCATGACTTCGCATATTCATCTTGCGTGCTGTCAAAATAAAGGGCCAGAAAAGCGGAATATGGGTCGTCGCGATTGGACTGAAGGGCATCCTGGGCCATCTCCATAAGCCTGGCATTGCTAAACCCCTCAAAATTCAGTAACTCCTCTGGTAGAAGGTACATCGATGTAACCATGGTGATGAAGCAGTCATCCCGTTCTTCCTGATAAAGCACGTATTTGAGCATTGCCATTACGTCCTTCAAAAGCAACATGCTGCTGATTTTGCCTCCGTATCTGACATTGAGCGGTATGCCGTATTCTTCAAACACATCTACTGCCTTGTCCAAATATGATTTCATATCCGCTACCACAACCGCTATTTCATCAGGCCTTACTTTCAACTCCTGTATCATCTTCTTTATGGAGCCTGCCGCTATCCTCAATTCATGGTCTATACAGGGGCTGTTGCGTATAAGCAGGCTATCTTCGCTCATCTTTAGACGAGGCTTTGCAGAATAAAGCTGGGAAGCCAGGTTCAAAAGCTCTATGTTGTCGCCTTCATCGTTGGAAAGGTCGGCGAAAGGCAAAGAGCTTGACTGGGCTTGGGGCATATCATCGCCTGGGCTAAATGCAGAACCGGCATTTGAGGCGCCTTGCAAGCTATCGGCCCCTACAATTTCAAACCCCAACTTTACAAAATCACCTATTATTCCATTTAGCAAGAAATCCTCATTGTGCACATTCCTATAAGGAACGTTGACATGGACCTCTATATGAGGAAAATGCTCCATTATACGCCTCACAAGCTCCATATTGACGGGATCTACATTCACAAATCCATCAATCACTATGACTTTTACGCCGTTAAATATGCTGGCTCTATGGCATTTTGCAACTGCCTCAAAGGAGATGTCATCGACATCCATAACGCCTTTTTTGGCCTTGATGCCTTCATATTTGGAATATATCTCGTAAAAGCTCATACATTTTTTGAGGAGGTTACCCCCGCAAACCGATGTCTTTGAGAAAAACTGCTCTGGGGTTATGTATGAGCGTTTGAGCAACCTTATGGCGTTCATAACCTGATTTATAAACCCAGGCCTATTCTTTGCCAAGCTAAAAAAATTATCGGAAGACAAGCCGTTCATGATGCCGCTCAACATCACTCGCTTTTCGGTGTCATCCATTACAGGCTTTTTGGAGCACGCTTCATCAACTATCATCCTCTCCAAATCGTCAAACCCTATGACATGGCAGTTAAATATTCCTCCCATGTGTTTCATAAAAAGCCGCCTTACGTCAAACATGGCCTCTCTCGATGGCAGTATGTATAATGCGGTAAAGCCATTCTGTATGTACTCGACACACTTTCTCACCAAATGTGTACGCCTCATGGCGGTATAGTGCTCATAGTATAACACCTTCATAATCCCATCTCCCGTTTTTCATCCTCAGTATGTTGCCAAAAGCTACCCTTTAGGATTAAGGCGAGAAAAGTCATATATGCGTTCTCACTGAATTGAATAAGTTTACCGGCGCATTCTACCATATCTCTAAATAAAGCACCATCTCCATGGCATTGTTACGTGCTGGTTGTTCGTGTAAATTATAGCACAAGTAAAAAGATGTAAACAAGCTGCTATCATAATATCGCTAGAACAGGAACACCCTGCCAGACTACTGACAATCCGCCATCCCCATGAAGTCACAATATCTTAAAAATTTCGGCTTAAATATCACACTACCATATAGAAAAACACGGTGCAACTCTTTATAATTAAAGTATAGTTTTAACATCAAATTTAAAGGGGGGTCACCGACAATGTCTAAAAAAATTGCCTTTATAGGCGCTGGCAGCTTTGAGTTTACCAGGAGCCTAGTGCGGGACATACTCACATACCCTGCACTGCAGGATTGTACCATTGCCCTCATGGACATCGATGAAGAGCGCTTAGGCTACATAAAAAAGGCGGTTGACAAGATCATCGAAGCAGGCAACTACCCAGCCAAAGTCATAGCCACCACCAACAGGGCAGAAGCGTTGAAGGATGCCGACGGAGTTATATGCACAATTCTGGTGGGCGGAGTGCATGTATGGCGCCATGACATTGAGATACCCAAGAAGTACGGCGTGGATATAAACGTAGGAGACACCCGTGGGCCGGCAGGCATCTTCAGAGCACTTAGAACTATACCCGTGATGCTGGATATATGCAGGGACATTGAGCGCTACTGCCCCGATGCCATAATGCTCAACTACACCAACCCCATGGCCATGTTGTGCCGGGCTATGCAGGGCGAGACTAAAGTAAAGGTAACGGGCTTGTGCCACAGCGTTCAAGGTACGGCTGCAATGTTAGCATCGTGGATAGGAGCCCCTATGGAAGAAATCACATATGTGTGCGCTGGCATAAACCATCAAGCCTGGTTCTTGGAATTCAAGTGGAACGGAAAAGATGCCTATCCCCTCATTCGCGAAGCGGTCCAGCGCCCCGAAATTTACAACCAGGAGCAGGTCCGCAACGAGATGTTTTTACACCTCGGCTATTATGTCACCGAATCCAGCGGACACAACTCAGAATACAATGCATGGTTTAGAAAGAGGCCCGACCTCATAGAAAAATATTGCACCCATGGTACGGGATGGAATCCCGGAGAATATGCCTTTATACTCAAAGAATACTTAAAGCGTGAGGATACCTGGAGAGATGACATCAAAAAATGGCTGGAGCGGGATACTATTAATTTGAATCGCGGAAATGAATACGCAGCAGGTATTCTGAACGCCGTCATCGGCGATGGGACCATGTACAAGTTCAACGGTAACGTGAGAAACTTTGGCCTCATCGATAATCTGCCTGAAGGGTGCTGCGTTGAGGTACCGGTGCTGGCATCCAAATACGGATTTGAACCAATACACGTAGGGCCTTTGCCGCCCCAACTGGCAATCCTTAATTACGTAAATGCCATGTGCGAGGAGCTGGCGGTGGAAGGGGCTTTGACCGGAGATCCCAACAAGATATACCAGGCCATCTATTATGACCCCTTAACGTCGGCGGTACTCAGCTTGGCAGAAATCAAACAAATGGTCAGAGAAATGTTCGAAGTGAACAAGGATTGGCTGCCTCAATTCAAACATTTCTGCTAATACAAAATTTCGTTTTAAAGGCTGCCTGCATCTCTCCATCGATAAATGGGCTTTCGCGTTTTTAAATTTAAAGGGGCTGAACGGTATGTCCAGCCCTTTTTTCTTATCCAAAATTTAGCACATTCATTTTGATGGATTCCTTTTGAATGCCCTGTAGCCATACTGCACCAGAGCTATGAGAGTCAAAACTACGGCTATGTACAGCAAGACATTACTATACTGAAACTTGAGCACAGTAGTAATCACCGCCACATAAAATGAAGCCGTAGCTGCTTTACCAAAAAAATTTGCTTCCACCACTACATTGCGATTTTTATAAAGAAAAGCAGCTCCAACGATCATAAGAAATTCCTTGATAAATACGATCAATATTACGGGCGCAGGGATAATGCCTTTGACGTACAGCGAGATAAGCACGGTGAGCAACATGAGCTTATCAGCCAACGGATCCATCAATTTTCCCCATTTGGTAATGAGGTCGTATTTCCTGGCAATGTATCCATCCAGTAGGTCTGTCGCCCCGGCCGCAATAAAAACCACAATCCCCCATAACACGTTGTTCTCTATTTCCGGGTTGTAAAACACGTATATGAAAACCGGAATCAGGCAAAACCTTATAGCCGTCAATATATTGGGTATATTCATTGCCTTACCTCTTTCGTTGATTGCATTTTAATGGGCCATATGTGAGCATTTTCATAAAAATAAAAAAATCTCATGCACTTGCACAAACCACCAGACCTTTTTGCCGGTTGAAATTGCGTGGCCTATTAAAAAATGGTCGGGGTGACAGGATTTGAACCTGCGACCTTCTCGTCCCGAACGAGACGCGCTACCAAGCTGCGCTACACCCCGACTTTTTGGAGCCAACAAGGGGATTCGAACCCCTGACCTGCGGTTTACGAGACCGCTGCTCTACCAGCTGAGCTATGTTGGCGTATTAAACTCTCGATGCAGTAATAGATTATAGCATATTTTTTTACTCCTGTCATCATCATTTTTTACCTTTTTGCTATTTTCGTTGAAAATTTCACCACAACTTTCAAATAGATAATATAGCTCAATAAAAAAAATAACCTTTACTCCACACCCTCGGGCGGTGTCACCTGAGGGTATGGAATAAAGGCCTCATCGTTGTCGATTATTTCAGAATATCCTTGGTCTTCTGGTAAACCTCGTTGGTCATCTGTACCAGCCTATCAGCTCCCTTGGCTTTGCACTCTTGTACAAAGGTATCCCATTCTTTATCGATGTCAGCTTTTCCTGTAATGAACTGCAATGTCATCTGTTTCACATAGTCCATCAACGACTGGCTAAGCACGTTGGCCTCTTCTCTCTCTATCTCATCCATCAATACCGGCGGTGCTGGGGGCAGAAGCGTGCATAGCTCATTGGCCTTCTGCACAAAATTCTTTGCTTCCTCGATCATATAAGAGTACATGAGGTGCTTGTGGCCATTATACAGTGAAAACATAAACACTCCATTGCCCATGCCGAAATCGTTTCTAAGGTCTTTAGCGTTTTCATCGTCCACGTTGATTCCCAGATATCCTGCCTTTACGCCGGGCAGCAACTCAAATTTATCTCCTGATCTCTTGTAAGTTACGCCTTCAACTCCCCACCTGGTCAGAATCTGGCCTTCTTCGCTGTACCACAGCCAGTCAACAAACCTCATAAGGGCTTCAAAGTTGGGATTATCCAACGCCTTCTTGGTTATAACAATGCCATTATCCAACCTCGATCCAGAGATGACTCTCCCCTTTGGCCCTTCGAGGGGCGGCAGCATATCAACTTTGAAGTTGCCCTCACCAAGGGTCTCCTTCATCTTATTGCGCATCGAAATTATTTCCTGGGTATTGGTGCTTATAACGAAGGACTTACCAGTAGCAAATTTCTGATTGACAGCAATTTCATCCTCCTGGATGAAGGACTCAGGATCCATCAATCCCTCTTTAACCAGCTTGTTAAAATACTTCAGCATTTCCTTATAATCGTCGGTAATGGGGTAAAATCCAAATTCGTCCTTATCCCTGTAGTAGTAAATGCCATTACCGGCGCCCCAACCGCCCTGGACGCCAAAGCTGAGCGAAGCAAAGTTGAGCAGGGCATCGCCCTTCCACCTATCAGAAAATGGATAAATATTAGGATAAAGCTCCTTCAGTTTCTTTAAAGCCTCATACAAGTCATTCCAGCTCTCAGGAATTGGGATATTGTGCTTTTCAAATATATCCGTCCTTATGGCCAGAGAATATTCAGCAACGGCTACTTCGCGAAGTCCTGGCAATACATAGAATTTCCCGTCTTTTTGCTTAATAGTTTTTATGTCTTCCTGCAAGTTCCACTCCTCAATCTGCCTTGAGAAATTGGGCATCAGATGCAGATAGTCGCTAACTGGTATTATTGCCCCACTAGGGATAAAGCTTACTTCTTGACCCGGGTAAGTGCTAGGAACAATCTCCGGCGCCTCACCGGTGCTGATGAGAAGGTTTCTCTTTTGCTCATAGTCGCTCATGGGCACAATAGTAAGTTCGAGTTCTACATTGGTCCTCTTCTTTATTTCATCCCATAGGATCCAATCTTCTTTATAAGGATATGCAGGATGATCTCTGTAAAGCATTGTAAACTTCACGGGTTCCTTTAGCGGAAAAGCAAATTCCTCTTGGTCTTCTTTACCTGGCTGTTCCGTTGTGGTGCCTTGATCTCCACTTGGGGTAGTCTTATCCGGCGTTTCCTTCTTGCCACAGCCTGTAAACATCACGCCTAACATTGAAACTATAAGGATACAGGCTATTAGCAATACTGCTCTCTTACTCATTTTCATTATAACCTCCTTTTTTATTAATGTTTTCTTTCAAAGTTTTCTGGTAAGCTCAAACCTTACAACCATCCTAATATATTTTAATATATTTTGTCAGACCCTTCCGTCAGATCACCTCCTTTAATACGTATAAATTAGCCTTTCAAGGATCCTATCATTATACCCTTTACGAAGTATTTTTGCAAAAACGGATAAACCATTATTATAGGAAGGGCACTCACCACCATGCTGGCCGACTTTATGGTAGCTTCTATATCCCCAAATCCTTCGACGTCTCCACCCACAACTTCTCTAGCCTTTTGTGCACCCGCAATTATATTCCTCAAATACAGCGATACGGGAAACAATTTCTTATCATCGAGATAGATAAAGGGCCCAAACCAGTTGTTCCATATTCCTACAGCATAAAAGAGCGACATTGTGGCCAATATGGGTTTAGACAGCGGCAGCACGATTTTAACCAGTATACCATATGTGTTCATCCCATCAATTGCCGCTGCTTCTTCCAGTTCATCCGGTATACCCTCAAAAAAGGTCTTGGTAACCAGTACATTGTAGGTACTAATAGCCCCTGGTATGATTACAGCCCATATGGTGTTTCTCATCTGCAGCATCCTGCTGACCAGCAAATAAGTGGGAATCAGTCCACCGCCAAAGAACATGGTAAACAATATAAACCCTAGGAATATTCCCCTACCCTTCAAGTTCTTTTTAGACAGGGGATACGCCAAGAGAACAGTCAAAGTCAGTGATATTAAAGTCCCTAATACCGTATAAATGATGGTATTTCTATAGCTGGTCCAGAAGTAATTATCCTTCAACAACACCTTATAGGTCCCCAAAGTAAACCCCTTGGGGTAAAAAGTGATTGAGCCTTCATACACATATTTTTCACTGCTCATCGACAAGGCGGTCAGATAAAGAAACGGATACAGCGTAACAACCACTACAAATAACATTATGATAACATTTATAACATCAAACACGCTTATATTCTTTCTCTTCGTAGAACCCAACCCCATTTCCCCCTTTACCACAAGCTGCTGTCGGTGAATTTTCTGGATAGATAATTTGCTGTGGTCAGCAATATTACGCTTATTATAGATTCAAACAGGCCCACCGCAGCGCCATAGCTGTAATTATTCATGGTCAAGCCCATTCTATACAGGAAGGTAGAAATAACATCGGCCGTTTCATAGGTTTGGGGATTATAGAGTAACAATATCTTTTCAAAACCTACAGCCATCAGGCTCCCGATATTCAATATCAACAGAACCATAACAGTAGGCATTATGCCGGGAATTGTGACATATTTCATTTGCTGAAATCTGTTGGCTCCATCGATTCTTGCTGCCTCATACAATTCAGGGTTAATACCAGAGAGCGCCGCAAGATAAATAATTGAATTCCATCCTAGGTGCTGCCAAATTCCCGATGCTATATAGATAGGCCTAAACCATCCAGGCTCTGAAACAAAGTCTATCGTCTTACCAATCAAATTCTTGAGAACCATATTTACTACGCCTACAGACGGAGACAAGATCTCCTTGATCATTCCCACCACTACTACCGTCGATATGAAGTGGGGTAAATAAGAAACCGTTTGAACGAACTTCTTGAACTTTAAATTTTTCAGCTCGTTGAGGAGCAAGGCAAAAATTATCGGGAAAGGAAAGCTTATCACTAGATACTCCACGCTTAAAATTATGTTGTTTCTAAATGCACGCCAGAATCCCTGATCCCTTAAAAACATTTGAAAATATCTTGTACCAACCCATTGGCTACCATAAACCGGTCCACCGGGCTGATATCTTCTAAAGGCAATAATAATCCCATACATCGGAATATATCTAAAAATCAAATAATGAACCAATGGCAAAAGCAAAAGCGTGTATAATTGCCAATCTTTCTTTATGGCCTTCCAAAGTTGTTTGCCTCTACCAACTTTTGCTTTTGTTGCAACCGCTGTTGCAGTTTGAATTTCGATATTGGACCCCATATTTGCCCTCCTTTTCCTCAGTTTGTCAGCACAACAAAGTTTCGATATATCATAATTATCTATTCGAGACAAATGTAAAAAATCCTTTCTTATGGCCATCCAGCCTCTTAAGGCACTGCGTCTTCTCCGCCCTCGCTTTTATTATACAACTTTCGACAGAATAATGCAAATAAAAAATTATAGAGGTGTTGTTATTCTGTGATAATGTCATATTGAAATTATTCTGATATAATGTCATACATGAGGAAGGAGATATTCAACATGACACAAAAAGAAATGACTCGTTTAAGAGTCATAAACCAAACAATCGACAAAGTCATAACCATCAGAGAAGCTG
>PKRC01000013.1 GCA_017577715.1 Clostridia bacterium | reverse complement strand
CTGTGAGCACTATATCAGTTACTCCACCAAAATATTCAAATCCGTGAATGAGGCAGCAAATGAAAGTATGGACATTGCAGCGGTTTGTAAATTCCACGTATATAGCCCTCGAATACCCTAACACCATGACGAAGATATAAAGTTTACGCACCTCGCCGGTTTCTTCGTCAATGTAGGTATATTCTCCCAAGTCAACCTGGGCTTGTTGGCCTGGTTTGGTCTCATAGCGGCACACAGCAGGAACCTGTCTAGGAGGCCTAAACGGCCTTACATAATTCCTCAGGATAGTACGGCCGCCGGTGTAGCCTTCCTCTTTAATCCTTTCATAAATGACCTCACAGTTGAATATACCTGAATTTATCATCTGTTGAATAGTATCCTTGTAAGGATCAAGCTTTGAACCTCTTTTAGGATGAGGTTTTCTTTGAGGAATACCGTTTGCTCTCAGGCATTTTCTTACAGTATTTCTTGAAAGGCCAGTCGCTTTAGCGATTGCACGAATGCTCTTGCCATTTGGTTTTAATTCGTGTAACATGATAATAGATCCACTCCCTAGCATTTATTTCCCTCCGATTCTTGACAGGATTAATCAGAGGGATAATTCGCCAGGGGGTGGGTCAATTCCTTTTCGTTGCTCCTGGGTCAATTATACACCGGCGGTGACATATGAAACAGTAGAGCAAAAGTTTACCGTCATTCATAAGACTTATGAAACTTCTAATAATACTATATTTGTAACTCCGAATGGAAGCCCTGATGGAGATGGAACTGTTGAGGCACCGTTGGATATCTATACTGCTGTAAATTATGTAAGGCCAGGCCAAACTATTATACTTGATGGTGGAATCTATAAAATGACATCTGGATTAAAAATCCCGAGGGGGATTGACGGTACTGAAGAGAACAGAATTATCATGACTTCAATGAAGGGTGAAAGAGCGATACTTGATTTTGCTGGAGCAGATGGAGGCTTTGAACTTTGGGGAAGTTACTGGCATATTTATGGGATTGATATATGCAATACTGATGGCAATGTTAAAGGCATGCAAATAGCTGGACACTATAATATTATCGAATCAGTGAATGCCTATAACAACGGTGATACAGGAATTCAAATCAGTGGGAGTTCAACAGAACCTTTTGAGAAATGGCCTTCCCATAACTTAATACTGAATTGTACTTCTTATAACAATTGTGATCCAGGGCACAATAATGCCGATGGTTTTGCTGCCAAATTGACTGTTGGAGAGGGCAATATATTTAGAGGTTGTATTGCTTATAATAATTTGGATGACGGGTGGGACTTGTATGCCAAAGTAGAGACAGGCCCAATTGGAGCAGTTATAATTGAGGATTGTGTGGCATATAGGAACGGAACCATACTTGACGGTAGCGCATCTGGTGAAGGTAATGGATTTAAGCTTGGGGGAGAAGGCATTCCTGTAAAACATGTACTTAGAAATTCTATCGCTTTTGCCAATGATAACAATGGCATAACAAGTAATAGTAATCCAGCAGTCGTAGTTGAAAATACTGTTTCAGCTTTTAATGGGGGAAGCAACTATGCCTTATATGGAAGGGGAACTATTGAACGCACTTTTGAAGCAAAAAACAATATTTCTTATAAGGGTGGCAAGCCGGATAATATTGAATTAGCAAGTTTAAGGGAGGATCCCAGCAATTACTTCGATGGCCAAAATATTAACAATGAGATTGTTGGTGATGACTGGTTTGTAAGTGTGGATATCAATATTGCTCCTACCAGAGATGCTTCAGGCTCCATTGATATGAAAGGACTGTTTAAATTAACCGATAATGCGCCGTTAGCTCTAGGAACTGTCGTGGGTCCTACTCCCGGCTATGAAGTGAATAATGTACAGCCAGTAAGCAGGGACATAGGTAACAATGGAGATTCAAATGTAGGTGATGTGGGAGATGACGAAGGCTGGAATAATGAGGGCATAGATGGCGATGGCTCGAACGGCGAAAGTAGTCCGGGTGATCAAGATACTCCAGGCGATCAAGATGTCCCGAACGACCAGGATATCCGTAATGATGAAGATACTTCAAATGATGGCGAAGGTAGTCCAGCCGATGAAGCTATTGGTGAAGATAATTCAGATGACAAAGATAGCCTACATGAGGGACATGATTCCAGCGATGAGCATACTACGGATGATCAACAGCAATCTGATACGGAGTCAGCAAATAAAGATAAACTAGTTAAAACTGGCTCCTGGATGGATATAAAACTGTTGCTTGTGGTAGGGACCATATTACTAGCAGTAGGAAGTGGTTTAATGTTGTGGCAAAGAAAGTTCATGAGCTGCAATTAACTTTAAACAATGTAATTAAACTTTTTTAGACAATAAAGCTTTATATTGGTGTAAGGTTGTATTTGCCAAATAGGCGTGAGTTGACAACTCACGCCTATTTTTTTCCTGGATTTTAAAATCCTTCACAATTTCCTATCAATGTTTCCTTTGAAGTATCTCAAAATTGTGGTTTAAAAATTTATTTTATGGAACTTTTTTTATTTTTTTACGTCCAATTGAATAGGGGGTGCGGTTGTATGAAAAAATATCTGTTTTTGTCGGTGCTCATATTGGCAAGTTTGGTGCTGTTGGCTGGATGCGGTAATTTGGGTAGCATCAGTTCAGCTGCCCGGGGACGAAACAATATAATGGCAGCCGATTGGGAACCTACAACTTTTGAAATCGTCAACAACATCGATGGCGTTACCATGGCGGTAAAGGAGGGAACTGCCTCAGCTACCGGTTTAACGGTGACATTGAAAAATACTTCTAGCAGTGAATATATTTATGGTGAATACTTTTGGCTAGAAAAGAAAATCGGTGAGAAATGGTATCAGGTTCCCGTTACCTTTGATGGTGACTATGCGTTTGATGATATTGGTTATATTTTAGCCCCTGAAAGCTCCAGTGAATGGGCAGTGGATTGGGAATGGCTTTATGGCAGCTTGGATACAGGTCAGTATCGCATTGTGAAAGATGTGCTGGTTTCAAAGGATTCAGGGAAGTATGATACCTATTATTTAGCTGCTGAATTTGTAATTCAATAATCGTCGTATCCTATAAATTGGCTATTAGAAAACCCCTCCTAATAATAAAATAAACCCCTCCAATTATTTGAAATAGAATTGTGTTTACAGCATAGAATTGAATTCCTGTAAGAAATAATTTTGAAATAGGTACCTCATGATAGTAAATACAGGGGGACTCCCCTGATAAAAACAACAAAAGGAGGTACCTTACTTTATCTGACAGGGCAAATTTCGCATCACCGTTTTTCATTAGCATGGCTTGATTTATATCACCAGGGGCTTGTATGCAGTTGGGAAGTCGATAGAAAGATTCTATCATTTTAATGTCCATTATTTTTGGGTTTTATGAGGCGGGGCGGGGAGAGATTATAAAATTATTGTGCAGCTTAACTATGTTGTTCTATGAAGGCTAGTATATCGCTGAAAAGTTCACCTGCAATGGGGCTATGGCATATAAAGTGGTTGGCCTTTTGGTAAAATTTTATGGTCTTGTTTGGAGAATTGGCATTGCGATAGATATACAGAGCACTTTGGGGCAGCACTACGTCATCTTCCATTGCTTGAGCCACAAACAGAGGATAACATAAATCCTTGAATTGGGATTTCGTAATGTTCAGGAGCTTCAAAAATTCTATTAAAGCTGAAAAAGGTATTTTGACCGACGATAGTACGTAGGATCTCAGATGGTCAAATTTTCTCGTCTTTATGTCATACATCAAATTTTTAATAATGCGGCTGAGGTTGACTGGGTAGATGGGCGTGTTTAAGGTAATGATGCCCTTAATGTTATTGTAACGGGGCAAATTGGCGGCGATCAGCCCTCCCATTGAAAAACCTACCACGAATATATTTTGGCACAAGTTGCTCAATTGCTCAAATGCCCTTTCTCCCGATTCGATCCACTGACGATACGAAACGCCCTCCAGGTCATCCTTTTTGCCGATATGCCCTTTCAACTGGGCTGAAAAGGTAGTGATTCCCCTTGATTGCATGTATTCGGCCAAGGGGGCAATTTCAGCCGGCCTTCCCCCCAGCCCGTGTATCAATAGACAGCCAATTTTATTTTTCATATCAACGTTTTCTTCCCTTCATTTAAATGTGGCACCCTTATATATTATTCGCTGGTCTGTCGATAAGATATGTAATATTCCGCCGACAAAAATAATTTTTGCGTGCAAATTTTGGCTTGTTGACTTTATAGGAGCCATTTTTGAGCATCCACTGAGTTTAAAAAGGATAGGCTGCTTAAGCCAGAATATGGTATAATTTAAATAAATGGTATTGATGACACATAACTGCAAAGGGGGATTATCATGAATACATATGAACACAGGAAGGGAAAAGCGGTTTTAAAGCTTGTGCGGCCTGATGGTACGCCTGTAAGTATGAAAGAGGTGGTGATAAGGCAGACAAGGCACAAATTCCTGTTTGGCTGTGCCGAATTTGCCGTTGTCCCATTGGCCAATGACAAACTTCAAGGCGAGCAGAAAGAAAGGATATCGTGGGCTTTTGAAAAGTTTTTGGACCTCTTTAATTTTGCCACCCTTCCTTTTTACTGGGGAAGGTTTGAGCCTGTCAAGGGGCAACCGCAAACCGATAGTTTGAAAAAAGCAGCCCAATGGCTTAAGGACCGGGGATGCGTTCTAAAGGGACATCCGCTTTGCTGGCACACCCTCACAGCCCCGTGGTTGCTTGAGATGACCAATGCTGAAATATTGGATGCCCAGCTAGCTAGGATACGGAGAGAGGTAAGTGATTTCGCCGGCCTTATAGATATGTGGGATGTGATCAATGAAGTGGTAATAATGCCGGTGTTTGATAAATATGACAACGGTATAACGAGGATATGCAAGGAAATGGGTAGGATACCCCTGGTCAGGGAAGTCTTTAAGGCAGCTAGAGAGGCTAACCCACGGGCAATCCTTTTAATAAACGATTTCAACATTTCCGAGGCCTATGCCATATTAATAGAAGGGCTGCTGGAGGCAGGGGTAACCATAGATGCCATAGGGATACAATCCCATATGCACCAGGGGTATTGGGGTGTTGAAAAGACGCTGGAAGTGCTGGAGAGATTTTCCCGATTTAACCTGCCCATACATTTTACCGAGACCACCCTGGTTTCGGGACACCTCATGCCGCCACATATAGAAGATCTAAATGACTATAAGGTGGAAGAATGGCCTAGCACACCCGAGGGAGAGGAAAGGCAAGCACAAGAAGCGGTATTGCACTATAAAACCCTATTTGCCTGGCCTAATGTTGAGGCCATTACGTGGTGGAACTTCCTGGATGGTGGGTGGCTTAA
Source organism: Clostridia bacterium (assembly GCA_017577715.1). Taxonomy (GTDB): domain Bacteria; phylum Bacillota; class Clostridia; order Caldicoprobacterales; family Caldicoprobacteraceae; genus Caldicoprobacter. The sequence goes on along the minus strand of PKRC01000013.1, from coordinate 47,919 downwards.
TGCTCCCGCAGGGTTTATAACCAAGGATGGAAGAGTAAAGCCCATATATCATGAGCTTTACAAGCTGATCAAGGGAGAGTGGTGGACAGGGGAACAGCGGCTGGTTACAGATGACGACGGTCTGGTTACCGTTGAAGGCTATTTGGGTGATTATGAAATAAGCTGCATGGGACAAACAGTACCCTTTACTTTACATAAAGATGGCAGCATAGAGATTCGCCTGGCTTAGCACCAATGGTGGTGCCCGGGTTGTCGGGTTACTTTTTCAGATGATCCTTTATCAGGGTATCAAAAGCGACATAGTTCCCGCCACTATCAGCATAAGCCCTACAATGGACTTTATATCCAGCTTTTCTTTTAAGAAAAAGTAGGAAAAAGCCACGGTGATTACCACGCTCAGCTTATCTATGGGTACTACGATGCTGGCTTGGCCATCCTGCAGCGCTTTGAAGTAACAAAGCCATGAAAGGCCGGTGGTGACGCCTGAAAGGCATAAGAATATCCAGCTCTTTTTATCGATAATCTTGATTTCCCTGTACTTGCCGGTCATCAATACCATAAGCCATGCCATCATCAGCACAACGGCTGTACGGATGGCCGTACCCAAATTTGATTCAACATTAGCGATACCAATCTTAGCCAGTATGGCTGTAAGGCTGGCAAATAGGGCTGACAGTAGGGCATATACCAACCACGCATTGCTAAAGGAGGCGGTTGGTTGTTGAGTGGATACATGCTTTTTGTGCACCATCAAATACGTCCCCAGGGTAATGGTCACTATTCCGGTGAGTTTAGCTGAGCTGACCGGTTCCCTCAGTATTATGATGGCCAATACCATGGTGAGCACGGTGCTGAATTTATCTATAGGGGTTACCTTGTTTACGTCTCCCAGCTGTAGGGCTTTAAAGTAGCACAGCCACGATGCTCCTGTTGCCAGCCCGGATAGGATTAGAAAAACCAGGGATTTTCGATCAATCCCATATATAGTTTTCCATGACCCCGCTATGAGTACCATTAGCCATGAAAACAGCAGTATTATGATGGTTCTTATGGCGGTGGCCAGCATGGAATCCACCTTTTTAACGCCTATTTTGGCCAGGATGGCTGTGACACCGGCAAACAAAGCTGAACAGAATGCTAATACTACCCACATGATCATCCCACCTTTCGTGAAGTTATGGCATTATGTCCTGTTGAGATGGCGAGAAGGTCCATATAATGGTGTAAAAAGGAATCAAACCATCTCATCCTCCGGTTAGAATAAAATAAAGATAATTGTTGGCCCAATACTATACTACTACTGACATCAAGATTTTGCATTACTTTTTTAAATTTTTTAACCATTTTTGTTGCTGAAACGTCAGCTTTAGGTTGATTTCTCACAATATGTTTTCAAAGCCCCCCGACTCTTTAGCTATTACGCCGGCGTCCTTGTCCATTGTTTTCGATTGAGGTAACATAGTATTGATCAGAGAGCGATACTTCAGGGGCAGAGCAGTTTTTTGTTATTTTTGAGTTAAGTATGGGCTGACGATGGCAGGGACTTTTGGAATACCGTCGATTATAAGGAGGAATGCTGAGTGTTAAATAGGTGCTTTTTAATTTTGATGATATTAATTATGGTATTTGTCAGTTCCTGTACTTCTCAACAAAAAGAAATTCCTGACGATGAAGATGCATTACAGGAAGATGGGCTATTGGAACAGAGAGACACTAATTCTAATGCTGATGCTGATAACGTGGAAGATGCTGATACTTTGGAGATGAAAGGCGATGAATTGGGAAGTGCAGAGGGCGATGGTGGGGATACTGACCTTAGCCCGCAAACGCAAACCAAAAGCCTCGTAACCGGCCTTCCCAGCGAACGCCCCTATCAGCCAGTAGCTGTTATGATCGAAAATTCACCTGCAGCACGTCCGCAAAGTGGGCTCATATATGCTGATGTGGTATATGAGATGTACGTCGAGGGAAAAATCACCAGATTTATGGCTATTTTTAACGACAGAGATAGTACGGTGGCCGGTCCGGTTAGAAGCGTAAGGCATTACTATCTCGATATTGTGCGGGAATGGGATGCCCTTCTGCTTCATTACGGTGGCTCGGGCTTTGCTCAGGATGTTTACAAAAAGGACAAGAGCATAAAGCGAATAGATGGGATATACGACACCAAGTATTATTGGCGTGATAAGAGTAGAAAGGCCCCCCACAACGCTTATATAAACATAACGGAATGCAGGAAGGAGATAGATTCAAAACAAAAAGAGAGGGGATTCTTGTTCACAGAAGATATCCCCGTGGGACATGATTATTCAAAGGTCATAATTCCTTATGATTCAAAGTATACGGTTACATCGTATGTATTTGACGCAGATAAAGGTGTACATAAGAGATTTATCAACGGCAGTCCCCATGTGGATAGGGAAAGCGGTCAACAGATAGAGGTAAAGAATATAATCATACAGTATGCGAAGCATAGATCCATGAATACGTCGGCGGGACATATCGATATAGAATTGGTATCATCAGGCACCGCAGAGTATTTCATAAACGGCAATCATTTTAAGGGCAGCTGGAAAAAGGCGAGCAAAAGCGAAAAGACTGTTTTCTATGACCAAAACGGCCAGGAAATCATGCTGATGCCGGGGAATACCTGGATACAGGTGGTACCTGTGGGCTTTAATGTCCAGGTGGAGTAAGACCGCTGCGATTGAATAACTTGCCGTTTAACTTTTTGAAGGGGTGGTAATTATCTAGAGCAAGCAAATTTAAATAAAGGGAGGAAGCAGCGGTTGAAGGGTAGGAAGATAGCCATAGTTGGAGGAGTGGCAGGTGGAGCAAGCGCAGCTGCTCGCCTTCGCAGGCTTGATGAACATGCCCATATAATAATATTTGAAAGGGGTCAATATATTTCATATGCCAACTGCGGTTTGCCCTATTATGTAGGTGGGGTTATAAAAGATAGAAATGAACTGCTGGTACAAACTCCTGAGAGGATGGCCAAGAGATTTAACATAGATGTTCGTATAAACAGCGAGGTAGAGGATATAGACCTTGAGAGAAAAGAGCTGATTGTCCTGAATAGGGCTACCGGTGAGCGCTATCGTGAAAGCTTCGATAAGCTCATATTAGCTCCAGGTGCTGAGCCCATAAAACCGCCTATTCCGGGCATAGAAAAAGCCAACCTATTTACGGTTAGAGATATATCCCGAATCTATGCGCTAAAGGATTACATCGATAAAGAGAAGCCCGACAGCGCCGTGGTGGTGGGCGGAGGGTTTATAGGCCTTGAGATGGCGGAAAACCTGAGGCTTAATGGTATAAAGGTGTGGCTGGTTGAGCTGCTCAATCAAGTTATGCCGCCTCTCGATTTTGATATGGCTGCCTATTTGCATAGGCATCTTAGAGAACATTCTGTGGAGTTGTGCCTTGGCGATGGAGTAGTGTCGTTTGACAGAGATGAAAAGCAAACGATTGTGAACTTAAAGAGCGGCAAGCAGCTGAAGACCGATATGGTGGTATTGGCAGTTGGGGTAAGACCCGAAACTATCCTGGCTCAAAAAGCTGGCCTGGAAATTGGCGAGACGGGCGGCATAAAGGTGAATCAGCACTTGCAGACATCCCATCCTGACGTGTACGCCATAGGCGACGCCATTGAAGTAATTGATTTTGTAAATGGGAGGCCTGCTCTAATACCGCTAGCCGGGCCGGCCAATAAGCAGGGGCGCATTGCGGCCAATCACATATGCGGCATAGAGGATACCTATAAGGCTACCCAGGGGACGGCCATCATAAAGGTATTTGACATGGTGGCGGCCTGTACCGGCAACAATGAGAAGGTGCTCAAGAAATACGGCATCCCATACCTGAAGTCCTATACCCATGCTGGTTCCCATGCCAGCTACTACCCCGGTGCAACCTCCATGGCTATAAAACTCCTGTTTAGCCCTGATAATGGGAAAATACTTGGGGCGCAGATTGTAGGCCACGACGGTGTGGATAAGCGCATAGATGTGCTGGCCACCGCTATCCGTGCCGGCATGACCGTATATGATCTGCAGGAGCTGGAGCTGGCCTATGCTCCCCCATTTTCATCGGCGAAGGACCCGGTCAACATAGCCGGCTATGTGGCGTCCAATATTCTGCAAGGGTTACATCCTGTCATTCACTGGGATGACCTTGACAAGCTGGACCGGCAGTATACCGTGCTGCTTGATGTCCGTACTCCAGCTGAATGTAAAGCCACAGGAATTATACCTGGGGCTATCAACATACCGATAGATTCTCTGAGAGAGCGAATAGATGAGCTTCCTAGAGACAAAACCATCGTGATATACTGCCAGGTCGGTTTAAGGGGATATATCGCAACTAGGATGCTCATGCAGCGAGGGTTTAGCAGGGTATATAACTTGAGCGGGGGGTATATAACCTACAGCATGGCAAAGCAGGGGCAATAGATGACCCATGCAGGAGGGCCAGAGATTTTATCTCTGGCATTTTTTTAAGATTGAGGTTTAAATGCCAAAGATCCGCTTTCTTTGTTGGGTTATGGGCTATGATTATTGGATTGTAGGCTATAATGTGGTAAAATAAAAGTGGCTGAGCATGTCTGCTGTAGGCCAATTTAACGTCCACAGAAGAGGGTATAGGCGAGGAGGGTATGTTGTGTTTGTAATGGATAAATTAGATACTGGTGACAAGGGAAAGTTTTACGAGCAGCTTAATGCCTATCTTGTTGGGCTGCTCAAAGAAGAGAAATACTGGCTGGCAGCGCTGGCCAATGCTGCTGCCTTGCTATACACCTTGCTTCCTGACATAAATTGGGCAGGCTTTTATCTTTACAGGGAAGGAGAACTTATGTTGGGGCCGTTTCAAGGGAAGCCAGCATGTACCAGAATTGCTTTGGGCAAAGGCGTCTGCGGAACCGCCGCCGATACAAGGCAAATTCAGCTGGTTGAAGATGTGAATCTCTTTCCGGGGCATATTGTTTGTGACCCAGCATCCCGGTCAGAGATAGTCATACCCATTATAAAGGATAACAGGCTGATAGGGGTTTTGGATATTGACAGCCCACATATAGCGCGGTTTGATGGTCAAGATGCAAAAGGGTTAAGCAGTTTTGTAGAGGTTTTAAATCGATATATTGACTGGCCTGAAGAATTCAAGTGAATTTGCTAAAGATTTTTTTAAATATTAAATTTTATGCGCGAGAGGTGAATGTGTGTGAATATACTGGTGACTCTGAATGCTGCTTATGTTCCGCCGCTTAAGGTGATGCTAAAATCGCTGTTTGATAATTGCTCTGAAAAAGTAGAAGTGTATTTGATGCACTCCGATATACAAAAACAGGAGCTTGAGCGGCTTTCGGCATTTGTAGAGGCTTGTGGACATGCGCTGTACCCGCTTACTGTTGAACGGGACATGTTTGCCGAGGCACCAGTTAACTTTTATTATCCTCCTGAAATGTATTATCGCCTTATCGCGCATACCGTGTTACCTGCCCATGTCGACAGGATATTGTATCTTGATCCTGATATTTTGGTGCTTAACCCTATTGAACCACTTTATTATACCGAAATAGATGGCTATTATTTTGCTGCTGCTGCACACTCCAAGCCGGTGATAGATTACATAAACAGGATTCGCCTCAGAACGGAGTCCAATAGATATTACAATTCTGGCGTTTTGCTCATCAACGTGGAACTGTTGCGAAAAGAGGTGCAGGTTCAGCAGATATTTGATTATATAAAAGAGCATGCCCATGAGCTCATACTGCCTGACCAGGATGTACTAAATGGGCTTTTCTGGCATAAGATCAAACCGTTGGACGAGCATTTATATAATTATGATGCCAGGCGTTATGGCACATATTTTCTTGCCACAAAAGGCCGTGTCAATCTTGATTTTGTTATGCACAATACGGTTATCTTGCATTTCTGCGGAAGGAAGAAGCCGTGGCATCCCAGTTATAAGTATCGTTTCGGTATTCTCTACAAACACTACCAAAAGCTAGTTCAAAGGATTGAGAATTGTCGGGAGTATGATGAGGCAACAGCTGAAGTTGCCAGATAGATTTGCTCCAAACTTTGACGGGGTTTAGATAATTAAGTTAAAAACGCGAAAAGCATAACATGCTTTGTTCCCGTTTTTTTGTTGTATTTTGATATTTTTTGTATAAATTCAAAAATTGGTTTAAAAACAAATTTGATGTGGTATATATTTTACATCAAGTAAATGAAGATTTTAATTGAAAGGAGGAACAGGATAATATGAGAGACAAAGTGACTTTTTACCGGTGTGAAGTCTGCGGGAATTTGGTTGAGCTCATCAACAAGGGTGGAGGAGAACTGGTATGCTGCGGCCAACCCATGACTGAGCTTAAGCCCAATACCGTAGATGCGTCCGTTGAAAAGCATGTACCGGCCGTTACCAGAAAGGATGGCAAATTGTATATCCAGATTGGTTCAGCTCCTCATCCTATGGTACCAGAACATTACATTGAATGGGTGGCGGTGATTGGCGACAAGACCATGAGGAGAATTGCACTGGCACCTGGTGAAGAGCCAAAAGTAGAATTGGTTGATACAGGTGAAGAAGTCGATGTTTACGCTTACTGCAACATTCATGGGATTTGGAAGACAGAAGTAAAGTAAAACCTATCGCTTAAAAGATGCAAGTCGGTTGCATTTAAGATAGGCAGTGCTTAATTTGAAGGTATTGGATAAAGTGGGATAAACTGCTTTTTGGAATATGAATGTCATTTTATTGTTCGAAATAAATAAAAATTTGAAATAAATAAAAAATAATAAAAAACAAGGGAGGAGATTTATATGAAATCGCTTAAGGGAACCAAGACTGCTGAGAATTTGTTAAAAGCATTTGCCGGTGAGGCACAGGCAAGAAACAGGTATACCTATTATGCCTCTGTAGCCAGGCAGGAGGGCTACATACAGATAGCCAATATATTCCTGGAGACGGCAGACCATGAAAAAGAACATGCCAAGAGGTTCTTCCAATTCCTCAATGAAAGCTTTAACGGCGAGATGGTGGAGATAACCAATGCATCCTATCCCGTTGCTCTGGGGGATACCAAGGCCAACCTGCTTGCCGCTGCTAAAGGCGAACACGAGGAATGGGCTGATATGTATCCTGAGTTTGCCAGAGTTGCTGATGAAGAGGGCTTCCCAGAGATCGCAGAAGTCTTCAGAAGGGTCAGTGTAAGCGAGCAAAACCATGAGAGGAGATATAGAAAATTGCTCGAGAACATAGAGAATGACAAAGTATTTAAAAAAGATACAGTCATTAAATGGAAGTGCATCAACTGCGGCTATATACATGAAGGCACAAGCGCTCCGGCAAAATGTCCGGCCTGCGCCCATCCACAAGGGTACTTCGAGGTATTTGTGGAGCCCTATTGATAATGGGCATAGGCAAGCTGAAAGGACGAGAAATATATCTCGTCCTTTTTTACTTTTATTAAAAGGCTACTTGCTGGGCCCTAAGGGGATAATCCTGAAAAAATATGGCAATAATATATAAAAAAACGGGCGCAGCGGAGGGATATACATGAGGATGCGAATACTAAACCTTTTCTATGCACGCCACAACGGTTTGACTTATGATCAAGAGTACTTTGACATATTGCGGGCTATCAACCAGGCACATGCTGAATGGGTAAATGCGCAAAACTATTTCAATAGCGTCAGCGAACCGGAGTTGGTGGATTATGCCATATACAACATGGAAGCTGCCAGAAAAAAATACATGTATATGCTCAAACAGGCTAGGTTGAGGGGCATTGAGGGCATACAGACTTTACAATATTTTAATGAATAAAGTGCCAAACTACCTCTTATGAGTTTACAGCTGTCATACAAGTATACAGGCTAGTTCAACCAATGGAGGGAGTTGCTCCAATTGTCATATAATTTGGATTAGCATCATATTATAAAGCGTGAGCAATTTGTACCTGGAGCTGCTTGCTATCAATTTTTGATCAGGGTGTGGTGGTATGTTGGGGGCAATTCCGTGGGAAGTCATACTGGCCTATGCTGCTGGCCTGGTGCTCCTATACATTGTAGGATGGTTTTTGCTGGTGCCGTTTAAAGTCATCCTCAAATTGATATACAATGCCATCATAGGCGGCATTATATTATGGCTGTTGAACCTGGTTGGGGGTCTAATTGGCATCACCGTGGCCATAAACCCCGTTACCGCTTTGATCGTGGGTTTTTTGGGAATTCCAGGTATTATTCTCATCCTGGTTTTGCAGTTCATCTTGCTTTGATTTTTTGTTCCCTTCTGGCAAGCCACGTCTCCGAATATACTTCATCACAGTTTTGTTTATTTTTATATTTTGTTGACAGCGATATTCTCATCTGTTATAATTAATCTGACTAGTGTTATATGTCCATAAAGCGTGTATAATGATGGGTTTTGTGAAGCTGTTATAATTGTATTTGGATATCTGTTATAATACAATTTATTTTTTGTTGCTTGTACTAGTACAGATGCTGGAAATTTAAGTAATTATGCATTGTAAAATGAAAGGAGGAAATCTTTAAATGGGTAGGATGATAGAGATCCGCTGGCACGGCAGAGGAGGACAAGGTGCCAAGACCGCATCTCTGCTGTTGGCCGAAGCTGCTTTTGACACCGGTAAGTATGTGCAAGGGTTCCCGGAGTATGGTCCGGAGCGAATGGGGGCGCCCATTACCGCCTATAACCGCATCAGCGACGAGCCAATTACCATACATTCCAATATTTATGAGCCCGACTACGTTATAGTGGTGGACGAGACGCTGGTATCGGCGGTAGATGTGACGGCCGGACTAAAAAAGGATGGAGCTATAGTGATAAATTCAGCTAAGGACCCTGAAGAGTTCAGGCCGCTATTGAAGGGCTTTGAAGGTAAGATTTACACCATCGATGCCAGAAAGATATCGGTGGAGGAGCTGGGGCGTTACTTCCCCAACGTGCCTATGCTGGGTGCCATTGCAAAGATTACCAACTTGATGGATGAGGATGCTTTTATTAAAGCTATGGAGAAGTCGTTCCATCATAAGTTTGCTACTAAACCCCATGTGATAGATGGGAACATGAGGGCTCTCAAGCGGGCCATGCAGGAGGTGAAGGGGCTATGACTAAAGAGCGCAAGATGAACGTAAAAGAGGATATGTCCTGGAGAGAGATGCCGCAGGGTGGGCATATCATAGATGCCGGTAACGCCGAGGATTTCAAAACCGGTGATTGGCGTTCCATGAAGCCGGTGTGGCTTCAGGATAAGTGCAAGCAGTGTCTGCTCTGCTGGCCGGTATGTCCTGATATGGCTATTCCTGTAGAGGATGGCAAAAGAAAGGACTTCGATTATGACCACTGCAAAGGTTGTGGAATCTGCGTAGAGGTATGTCCGTTTAAAGCCATAGATTTTGTAGAAGAAGAGTAAGGGAGGGGAATGTGGAAATGGGAATCAAGGACAAGTTGAGCGGTAACGAAGCGATAGCCGTGGCTATGCGCCAGATTGATCCGGATGTTGTGGCGGCATTTCCTATTACGCCATCGACCGAAGTGCCTCAATACTTTTCTCAGTTTGTTGCCAATGGCCAGGTACACACCGAGTTTGTGGCAGTTGAGTCGGAGCACAGTGCCATGAGCGCATGTATAGGGGCTGAAGCGGCCGGTGCCAGGACCATGACGGCTACTTCTTCACAGGGTTTGGCACTGATGTGGGAGATGCTGTATATAGCTGCTTCATTGCGTTTGCCCATCGTCATGTCGGTTATAAACAGAGCTTTGTCTGGCCCCATCAACATCCACAACGACCACAGCGATAGTATGGGCGCCAGGGATTCAGGTTGGATTCAGCTATACTGCGAAAACAACCAGGAAGCTTACGACAATCTGATTCAGGCCGTTCGCATTGCTGAACACAAAGATGTGCAGCTGCCCGTAATGGTGTGTTATGATGGATTTATCACCAGCCATGCGGTTGAAAATATAGAGCTCCTCGAAGATGAGAAGGTCAAAGCATTTGTCGGAGAATACAAGCCTGAATATTATTTGCTGGACAGGGACAACCCTATTTCCATGGGACCACTGGATATGCCTGCCTACTACTTTGAACACAAGCGGGCACAGGCAGAGGCCATGAAGAATGCAAAGAGGGTGATCCTGGAGGTCGCAGAAGAGTTTGAGAAGCTGACCGGCAGAAAGTATGGATATTTTGAGGAATACAAGATGGAAGATGCTGAAGTAGCTATTGTCATAATGAACTCTACAGCCGGTACTGCCAAGTTTGTGGTTAATGAGCTGCGCAAGCAGGGCATCAAGGCCGGTTTGATTAAGTTAAGGGTGTTCCGGCCGTTCCCATTTGAGGAGCTGGGTAAAGCTCTGTCGCATTTGAAGGCCGTGGCCATTATGGATAAGGCTGAGAGCTTCTCTACAGCAGGTGGTCCATTGTTTACAGAGGTAAGGAGTGCCATGTTTGATTATGCGAAAGATACCAAGGCTGTAAGCTATATATACGGTTTAGGCGGCCGCGATGTGCGTACCGATGATATTATGACCGTGTATCAGGATCTGCTGGAGATTGTAAGAACCGGCGAAGTAAAATCTACCTTCAATTATCTGGGCGTAAGGGAATAGGAGGTGTGTAAGGTGGCATACAATCTTAAGACTTTAACCCAAAAAGAGGAACGTATAACCGGCGGACACCGGATGTGTGCAGGATGCGGCGCCCCTATCGTGGTTAGGACAGTACTGAGGGCTTTAAAGCCCGAGGACCATGCGGTGATTGGAGTGGCCACGGGTTGCCTTGAAGTTTCGACCTGCTTGTATCCTTACACCGCCTGGAAGGATTCGTTCATCCACAGCGCATTTGAGAATGCTGCTGCTACCGTTGCGGGGGCGGAGGCTGCTTATCGTGCCCTATCTAAGGTTGGTAAGGTTAAGGGTACCACCAAGTTTATCGCCTTTGGCGGTGATGGTGGCACTTATGATATAGGTTTTCAGGCTCTTTCGGGGGCCATGGAAAGAGGCCATGACATGGTGTATGTCTGCTATGACAATGAAGCTTATATGAACACCGGTATACAGAGATCTTCGTCCACGCCTAAGTACGCCGATACCACTACTTCTCCTGCTGGCAGTGCGATACCCGGTAAGGTGCAATTTAAGAAGGATTTGACCATGATTATGGCTTCGCATGGCATTCCTTATGTGGCTCAAACTGCTCCTTTTAAGAACTTGAAGGACCTTTACGAGAAGGCTGAAAAAGCTATCTATACTCCTGGGCCGGCGTTTTTGAACGTGCTGGCGCCCTGTCCGCGCGGATGGAGATACAATACTCCTCAGCTGATGGAGGTTGTTAGGTTGGCTATAGAGACCTGCGTATGGCCTCTTTACGAGGTGGTCGAGGGCAAGTTCATATTGAACTATAAGCCTAAGAACAAGCTGCCTGTGGTAGAGTATCTGAAAGTTCAAGGCAGGTTCCGTCATCTGTTCACCAAGGAAAATGAGGGCTTAATTGAAGAGATCCAGAAAGAAGTGGACAGAAGATGGAATAGGCTGCTTGAGCTTTGCGGCGAAGCATAAGCCCTATAAAGACAAAAAAGCACGTATGGGATTTGTTCTCATGCGTGCTTTTTTGTTGGTCCTGATTTTAATTTAAAAGAGCTCATATCAGACTAATTCATAATAGCGGCCTAAATTTTGTCCTATGGAATCTTTTATTATGTCATATGCTGTGCAGCTTTCTATTTGCTGATGGCAGTGTTTAAGCAATTCGTACAGGAGGGATCGTTCCTTTGGGGCTATTACTTCATATATGGCATCCAAGCAAATAGTCCGATTCACTAGCGGCTCAAGGTTTGGACAATCAGATGAAATTTTTATTTTCACAATATTCATATCTTGTTGTTGGGCCTGAACCTCTAATGTCCTGTTGCACAGTGAGCACCGGGAGGCATATTTGCACATTTAAAGGTCCTCCTTTCGCAGAAATGCTGGGCTTTTTGGACTTGAATTTCCATACATTCTGTACTATTATTATACCATAGAGGGGAGTAAATAGAAGCTATTTTTTATTTGATAATTGTAAATTTTTTGACAAATGAAATTGATAATGTTATAAATTTCACATTAATTTGTTATGTTTTTGTTTTGAAAGTTTAAGGCAATTGATATGGAGGTTCCAATGTATGGGGATAGTTGATAGAAAGGTTATATACCCATTAAGGTGTTGAGATAAATCGATTAACCGATATGCGTACGGCGCTTTTTTTTCAATTGCCTTCCACATAGGTGTTCCGTAGATTGCAAGGTTGAAGTTGTATATGGGGTTATATTATAATGGAATAAAGGATAAATATTTCACAAGGAGCATGACGTTTTTCTGGTATATTGATATAAACGAAACGAAGGGGCTTTTGCTTTATGGACGCTGTGGATATCGAAATGCTATGGGAGCAGCTCATACGAGCTATAAAGACATGCCAAAAATGTAATCTGTGCGAAACCCGGACGCATGCCGTCCCTGGTGAAGGAAATCGCAATGCCAATTTGATGTTTATCGGTGAAGGGCCGGGGCGAGATGAGGACTTGACCGGTAGGCCGTTTGTGGGGAGAGCCGGGCAACTTCTCGATAAGATGATAGCTGCCATTGGGCTCAAAAGGGAAGAGGTCTATATAGCCAATATCGTAAAATGTCGCCCGCCGGGTAACCGGGTGCCGCGCGAGAGTGAGGCCGAAAGCTGCCTGCCTTACCTAAGAAGGCAGGTTTATCTTGTGCGCCCGCGGATAATAGTGTGCTTGGGTGCGACGGCTATGCACTACGTAATAGACAGAAAAGCTTCGATAACCAGCATACGTGGGCAATGGTTTGAGAGGAAGGGCTATTGGCTGATAGCTACCTATCATCCCGCTGCCCTGCTTAGGGACCCTGCTAAAAAATATGAGGCCTGGGAAGATTTCAAAAAGATAAGGGATAAATTGCACGAATTAGGGTTAAAGCCGTAGCAAAAAATATTATTTAAAATGAAGTGATGCATTTTAAAGAGGAGATGCAAAAGTGCCAGGTAATAAAGCCAAGCAAAAAGCCAAGCAGCTTCACAAGTTGAGACAGGAGAGCATTTCTTTTTTTAGGGAGATATACAGGGAAGAAGAAAAGATTTTGGTATTTGGCGAAGGCAATCCCGACGCACCGCTGGTCCTGGTAGGGGAGGCGCCTGGGCAGCAGGAAGTAGTGCAGCAGAGGCCTTTTGTGGGGCAGGCAGGCCAAAACCTGAATGAATTCTTGGAGATACTGGGCATAAAGCGTGAGGACATATACATCACCAACGCTGTCAAGTTTAGGCCTACTAGGCTCGATCCGGCAAGCGGCCGCCTATCCAACCGCCCGCCCAACAGGGAGGAGATAGAGCTTTGTCGGGGCTTGCTCTATAAGGAGCTCATCATCATTCGCCCGTTGGTGGTGGCGAGTTTGGGCAATATCCCCCTTAAGGTGTTGGCCGATGATAATAGGATCTCTATAGGGAAGGTACATGGTACTCCTATGGACATAGCGGTGGGCGAGGAAGGGATAAGGATGATACTGTTCCCGCTGTATCATCCGGCCAGTATAATATACCGCCCGCAATTGAAAGAGGTATATCTTGAAGATGTGGGAAAGCTTAGGCGTTATCTTGAGGAAAAGGGAATATTGTAATCATTACGATACATATATTTGATGGAGAGGATGAGTAAATGGTGGCACAAAAGAAGAGGATTTTTAGCGGTGTACAGCCTTCGGGCAATCTCACCCTTGGAAATTACCTTGGAGCCATTAAAAACTGGGTATCGCTCCAGGATGAATACGACTGCTTTTATTGCATAGTAGATCTCCATGCTTTGACGGTACGGCAGGATCCTGAGGAGCTTCGCCACAGGAGCTTGTCCCTGTTTGCGATGTATATGGCATGCGGCCTTGATGTGGAGAAAAACACGATATTTGTCCAGTCGCATGTGAGTGCCCATGCTGAATTGGCCTGGATTTTGAACTGCTATACTTATATGGGCGAATTAAGCCGAATGACCCAGTTTAAGGAGAAATCCAGGAAACACAAGGACAATATCAATGCTGGATTGTTTACATACCCGGTGCTCATGGCGGCTGACATATTGCTGTATCAGACCCATCTTGTCCCGGTAGGCGAGGACCAAAAACAACATCTGGAGCTGACGAGGGATATAGCCCAGAGGTTTAACAGCCTTTATGGCGATGTGTTTGTGGTGCCGGAGGTGTATATTCCGAAGGTGGCTGCCAGGGTGATGAGCCTGCAGGACCCCACCAAGAAGATGTCAAAATCCGATGAAAATCCAAATGCCTATATCTCTCTGCTGGATGAGCCCGATGTAATAATAAAGAAGTTTAAGAGGGCTGTTACCGACTCGGGAAGGGAAATAAGATATGACGAAGAAAACAAGCCGGGTATAAGCAATCTGATGAGCATATATGCCGCCATTACCGGCAAAACCTATGAGGAAATTGAAAGAGAATTTGAGGGCAAGGGGTATGGCGATTTCAAAAAAGCCGTGGGAGAATGCGTGGTAGAGGCTTTAAGGCCTATTCAGCAGCGTTATTATGAGCTTATGAAGGACGAGGGCTATTTGATAGGATTGATGAGAGAAGGGGCTCAAAGGGCAGCGGCCATAGCTTCCCAGACCCTCAAAAAGGTGTATGAGTGCATAGGCTTGATCGTGTAGCTTAGCAAATGATGCAGAAACGCTGGAAAAGGGGCAGTCGTTGTGGGAAACGTGGATAATTTGAAGGCCCAACTTATAGAGCGGGGCAAGCAGCTGGGATTCCCCGTGATAGGTATTGCCGATGCGCGGCCTTTTGACCTGTGGTTGCGGGCGGTTGAAATGCGGGGAAAGGACGCCGGCAAAGGAGGGAGGGGGTTAGGTAAGCTCACCCCTTACCCGAAAAATTTGATGCCGGATGCTGAAGCCGTTGTGGTGGCCGTTCATCCTTATGTGCCGCATCCGGAGGAGTTCTCCGAAGGGATAGCCAGGTATTCGGCGCATTATGTGGAGTATCCTGCCGCCAGGAAAGCGGTTGAGGAACTGGCTGAGGTTATCGTCCGAGGGGGCTATAAGGTCATGGTTGAGCCGCCTTTGCCAGCCAAGGCGGCGGCTTACCGGGCAGGAGTGGGAACTTTCGGAAAGAACGGGTTGATATATGTAGGGAAATACGGCTCCTGGGTTACCCTTCATCTCATTTTAACCGATGCGCCCTTGTCCAGTGATAGTCGGCCTCAGGCTTTGTCCCTGTGCGGGGGATGCAGGCGATGCATTGAGGCTTGCCCTGTACATGCAATTGCCGATGATGGTATTATTTTGCCGGAGCGTTGTTTGAGAGCTTATATGTTAACCTCTGAGTTTATTCCACTGGACATAAGGGAGAAATTGGGGACCAGATTACTGGGGTGCGATGTATGCCAGATGGTATGTCCCAGGAATAGCAGGATAACCAGCCAAGCTTGCCTTCCAGGAGATGGCTACCTGCGGCTGTTTGACGTTTATGCGTTGATGAAAGCATTGGTCGAAGGCCATCGGGGATCCATAGAGGCTGTGGCATCTTTGATAGGGAGCAATTATGCCAGGCCGCAACGGTTGCTATCCAGCGCTATCATCGTGGCAGGTAATTTTGGTAAACCTGAATTTGTCCCATTGCTGATTAAGACCTTGAGACATCCTCATCCTCCAATTCGTGCCCACAGCGCATGGGCGCTGGGTAAAATAGGCGGTAGGGACGCCATGAGCGCTTTGGCCGAAGCGCTGAAAGATGAAACCGACCAGCGTGTTATACAGGAGATCGAAAGGGCACAAAAAGCTGCCGGTTAAGCATAAAATTGTGTTTTTTATGAGAAATATAAAAAGAAAAGCAAGTATGAATCGAACTAAATAGGGAAGAGTATATTAGAAGATGGGAAAGTTATAGATATGAAGGATGTGGTAAGGCAGTTTGTTGATTATGGTTATTAGCTAAAGGAATTTTATAGTGTAAAGAGGGCACAAAAAAGCATCGAAGGAGGAGGAGAGGATGGCTTTTATAGATGAGCTGGCTAAAAGGTTTGGCGACGTGGTCAAAAAGGTGGGAGAAAAGTCAGAGCAGCTGGTAGAGCTGGGCAAGCTCAATTACGAGCTATTTAAAGAGGAGGATGCAATAAAGAGGCTGTACAGGGAGATCGGCCAAGCGGTATACGAGGCCTATAAACAGGAGAATAATTCCCTGAATGACATTTATCGCTTGTGTCAGGAGATCGATGAACACAAGGGAAGGATTGAGGAGTTGAAAAAGCAGATGGACAGCCTTAAAAAGGAGGCTCAGGGTGGAGGCGTTGAAGAAAAAAGCCAATTCAAGGGGCATCAAGCTGCTCAGTCCCATGAAGGGGGTAATGCTCAATCCGACGGTACGGGGAATGCAAAGCAGGATGTTGACGGGAGTTCAAGCCAGGATGCCGACAGAGAAGAAGGGATACAAGGTAACGGCTATAAAAACATACAGGAAGGCATTTGAGGGCGCTAATGTGTTTTAATTTATATAAGAATAAAGAATAAGCTTAGTTGGGAAAAGGGCATCGTTTTCTCAAGGCAAAATAGTTTTAGCCAGTGTTGTAAAGGGGGAGAAGAGGATGACCATGAACATATTTAATGACCTGGAGGCCATTAAACTGGCCATTGCCATCGAGGAGAGGGGTGAGAGGTTTTATAGCCAATCGGCCCGCAAGGTGGAGGATGAGGCAGCAAGGAGCCTGCTTCAAAAGCTGGCAGAGGACGAGAAGGAGCACAAAGCTGTCTTTGAAGGGCTGTATCAGGAGTTTCTAAAAAGTAAGGATAGGTTTGATGATGAGTATCTATACGACCAGGATGTGACTGCTTATTTTAACGCTCTTGCTCACAGCTTGATTTTTCCCGATGAAGAAGAACAAGACGATGTGATGAATAATCTGCAAAGCCTTGAATCTGTTATAAGGTTTGGTATTCAAATTGAAAAAGACTCCATACTTTTGTACACCCAGATGATCATCTCCTCGAAGTTGCCAGAAGCTAAGGATGCCTTTCGCAGGCTGCTTAAGGAAGAAAAGAGGCATCTTATTGATCTTCAGTCCTATCTTAAACGTCAATAGAATGCCGCAAAGCTGTGTTTGCCTGGCATTTGATTGATTTGCTGGCCGATGTAATGCCAGGTTTTTATTTTGGCCTGCTTTACTTACTCTACTTTTGTTGAACAACTTTCTCTTTTTATCATCTGCAAAAATAATGTAAATAGTTTTGACATCAAATAATTGTACGGCGATAGTGAGTGTGAGTGCATTTGATAGAATTTTAATTTTTTATCTGCATCGATGGGAGGGCAATATAATGTGCGTAAGGTTTTTACTCAAAACGGAGATCGATGAGCTGGTACGCAACTACAGAGCCCAGTGGGTGGATGAAAATGTAAGCGGTTACCGCACAGGGGATTTCTTTCCCAAGCAGAGCGCCCCGGTGGTGCTGGAACAGAAAAACAGGATTATAGCGTTGGGAAGGTGGGGGTTTGATCACAGTTTTAAGAAGAAGGTTGTGGCCAATGCTCGGGCCGAGACCGTCCTGGACAAGTCTATGTTTAAGGATGCCGCACGCTACGCCAGGTGTATAGTGCCTGCCAATTTGTTTTATGAATGGAAGGCTAAAGATACGGGTAAAAAGGTAAGGTACAGGATAGGCCTTCAGGATGCCAGCTTGATGTCTTTAGGCGGGCTGTACAAGCTATCTTTTGAGCAGGGCGTAGGGCCGCAGCTCTCCTTTGTCATCATAACTACCGATGCCGAAGGGGACATCAGGGAAGTGCATCCGCGAATGCCCTTGATTATTAGGCGAGAATGGGTAGACATGTGGCTAAATAAGGATACACCCGTGGAGCTTATAAAGGAAATATTAAGGGCCAAAGTAGGGGCTAAATTTGCGGTTGAAGAGTGTGAGGACGAAGCCGGTAATAACCAAATCGGAAAAGGCATATATGGCGAGCAGATGAGCATGTTTTGAGGAAGGCATAGTCAGGTAACTAATTGTTGCATCGAAATCACTTCATCTTCAGAAAGTTCTCTCCATTCCCCCGGTTTCAGGTTATTGTCAAGGGTGAGGCTTCCCATAGCCACTCTTTTAAGATAGATCACGCGTTTACCAAGCGCCTTAAACATCCTCTTGATCTGGTGATATTTTCCTTCGGTTAAATAGATATATACTTCGGATATATCAGAGGCACGGATTATCTCAAGCCTGGCAGGAAGGGTCTTATATCCATTTTCAAGAGTAATGCCTTCTTGAAAAGCTCGAACATCGTCTTCACTAACCAGGCCTTCTATTTGTGCGTAATACTTCTTTACCACTTCATTTTTTGGGGATAGAAGCTTATGAGCCAGCTCACCATCGTTTGTTATAAGCAGAAGGCCTTCGGTGTCCTTATCCAGCCTTCCTACTGGGAAGGGTTTAAGGGCGATCAGCTCTGGAGGCAAAAGGTCAATGACCGTCCTTTCTGACGGGTCATGGGTAGAGCTTATAACTCCTTTTGGTTTATTCATCATAATATATACCATTTCTTTGTAGTTTACCCTATCATTTCCGATAAAGACTTCGTCTTGTGAAGGGTCTATGATCATTCCGGCATCCCCTACTGGTCGCCCGTTTACCGTAATGGCTCCCTTCCTGATGAGCTTTTTCACCTGTTTGCGGGTACCAATCCCCGAGTGGGCCAAAAGCTTATCTAGCCTTATTTTAGCCACTGCTACCGCCTCCTTGTTTGGAATAGGGCACCGTACAATTATATCATAAAAACGTTCATCGAGGTTATAATCATTATAGTCTATATAGGTATACAGTACATTATTTATGTTTATCATGTAGTATAGCCGTTTATCTCGGATATGTATATCCTTATTTATTTGCATAAATCAGAGATTATATGTATAATAAAATCAAAGGTTTGTATATGATTTTTCAGACCATGAGTTGAGAAAAAATTTTAAGGAAATAAGAAAATTTATAAAAATTGCAGGCGGTGTAATCTTTTATGGATGCCGATAAGAAGTTATATACGTTATTGGTGGTTGATGACGAGCCGGGGACAAGAAATACTTTATGCAGCTGTTTTCCATGGGAAGATATAGGTTTTAGGATTGTGTTCCAGGCCAACAACGGGCAAGAGGCCCTTGAGTATATAAAGCAGCACCCTGTGGACGTGGTGCTGTGCGATATACGCATGCCGGTGCTATCGGGCATAGATCTAGCCAGAGAGCTGTATTTATCCAGATCACCTACCAAGGTGGTTTTCCTGAGCGGATACAGGGATTTTGAGTATGCCAAAAAAGCACTAGATTTTGGGGTAAAGAACTATATACTAAAGCCTGCCAAATACAAAGAGCTGGTAAACGTATTTTCCAAGCTTAAAAGCGAGCTCGATGAAGAAAGGATGAATTACGGCCGAAAGGAAAGTGGTTCTTCAGGCGAGGGCAGCCAGGATGGGATATTTAATCTGGAAGACCAAGTGATCAATACCATCAAGAGTTATGTACAGCGCAACTACAGGAACGTCACCCTTGAGGATATCGCTAAGCTGGTTCATATGAATCCCAACTATTTGAGCTATTATTTTAAGCAAAAAACGGGAAAGAATTTTTCGGATTTTCTGACCGAAGTAAAAATGGAGAATGCCGCACGGTTGCTTAAAAATGTTGAACTCAAAATACATCAGGTAGGGCGAATGGTGGGCTATAGCAATTCCAAAAACTTTGCCCGCAGCTTTAAGAGATACTTCGGCGTAACCCCTAAACAGTACAGGCATAAAGAGGGTTGTAATTTGATATGAGGTTTATCGAGAAGAGATTTTTTTTTTAAGGACTTCGTACTGTTTTTGATCCCTACCATGATTTCGCTGCTTATCATAGGGATATTGTCTTTTGCCGTTACCCATAATTTTGTAAAACAGGAAATAAGGCATAGCAACCTGAACATGCTTGGTCAGATCAAGGAAAACGTTGAATTGATGCTCAATGAATTGGATCCTTTGGTGATATTGTTTGATACCGATTCAGAAGTGGTAATGAAAATACGTTCATTTTTGAGTAGCAAAGAGTTTTCTATGGAAAATGTAAATTTCTACAGAATAGTCCAGAGCTTTATAAAAGCTCCCACCAATGCTCGTCCCTATATCCATTCAATTTATGTATACTATAATAATGATATGGGCAGGTTTTTGAGTACCCGGGAAGGGCTGGTGGAACTCAATAACTTCTATGATAAACAATGGTATCAGGATTTTGTAACGGATGAAGATCAACTTATGTGGACCAAGATAAGGCAAATAGGGCAATATAAGTTTGAGAGCACCAAGGTAATCACCATATATCGTAGATTGTCTTTACGCCAGGGAGTCATCGTACTCAATATCCTTCCGGATTATATCCACATGATGATGAGCGAGTTAACAATACAACCCAATCAGGCGGTCGTTATGATTTTAAACGAGGATGATGAACTGCTATTTTCCAATCGCTCTTTGAGCACAGAATTGTGGGATGAGATTAAGGAAAAGCTTTCCGCTTTGGAAGGCGAAGGGACGATTACCATACAGGATAAACCTTATGTCGTGATGCAGGTGCACTCTGCTAAATACAACTGGCGATATATATCGATGGTACCGCAAACTTTTTTGTATCGAGTTCCCATTCAGCTCAGCAACATTACGCTATTTTCTTTGGTCATATCCTTTACGCTGGCACTTAGTCTTACCTATTACGTTACTAGCAAAAAATATCTCCAAATTGCCCGCATAATGAAAATCATAGATTCGGCTAAAAACGGATATTTTTCTCCAGCAGTGGTTCCCGAAAAGAAGGACGAATATAGCTATATAATAGAGGAGATTTTAAACAACTTTATTGAGCAACACTATTTGAAAACGCAGCTGTCCGAAAGAAAATACAGGCTCAAGACCATGGAGCTTTTGGCGTTGCAATCGCAGATCAATCCCCATTTCCTGTTTAATACCCTGCATACTATCAACTGCAAACTGCTTCTCCTTACCAAAGGGCCCAATGAGATAAGCGATATGCTGGAAAAGCTTTCGGATATTTTGGATTATTCCCTTAGCCATCCCGAGAAAATGGTAACGCTCGAAAAGGAGATAACCAATGCCAGAAATTATGTAGACATCCAGAAGATACGGTATGGTGAGCAATTCGATGTGCTATGGGAGTACGATGAAAGGCTGCTTGACAAAAAAATCGTCAAGATGACCCTTCAGCCGCTTATTGAAAACAGCATTTATCATGGCATTAAGAATAAGCCAAATATGGGCCTTATCAAAGTCAAGGTCTTCAAACAAAGGAATTTTATAAAAATTTCGGTCATCGATAACGGCGTAGGTATACCTCCTGATAAGTTACAACAGATCCATGAGAAGTTGAACGGCGATTGGGGATATTCAGAGGAGATAGGGCTTTTAAATGTGCACTACAGGTTAAAACTGACGTACGGGGAAGATTACAGGATGGTCATAAGGACCAAACAAAACTTAGGCACAGCTATATATCTATATATCCCGGATGTGGAAGAGATGACTTCTGAATAGAGGAGTTAAAAGACATAAAAACCGGCATTTACACCTGGTCTGGTGTAAAGCCGGTTTTGTTTTCTATGCTTAACCCTTAAGGCCAGTGGTGGCAATGCCTTCTACGAAATACTTCTGTGCTAGGAAAAAGATTATTATGGATGGTAACATGGCAATAACCGTCATGGCCATTATTTGATTCCAATGTATTACCGAAGTTCCGTCGATGGACATCCTGAGGCCGAGAGCCACCGTATATTTGTTGACGCTGTTAATGTATATCAATGGGTTGAGAAAGTCGTTCCATGTCCATATAAACTGAAATATGGTCATGGAAATTATGGCGGGTTTGCAAAGTGGTACCAGTATCTTTATGAGCGTTTGAAAGGAATTGCAGCCGTCAATGGTGGCCGATTCCTCAAGCTCTTTAGGAAGTCCTCTCAAAAACTGTACCATCATGAAAATGAAGAAAGAATGGCTTGCGAATAAGGCTGGCACTATGAAGGGCAGGTAACTGTCCACCCATCCAAAATTGTTGAACAGGATATACCTTGGGATCAAAGTGACCGAGTCGGGCAACATGAGGGTCGCAATCATGAGACCGAATAGGAAACTTTTCAGCGGGAAGTTGAATCGAGCAAAGCCGTAAGCTACCAAGGTCGACGATATTATGGTGAAAATGATGACTGGTATTACTAGCTTAAAGGAGTTTATCATAAAAGTTCCAAAGGTGTACTGTCCAGTGCCCTGCCAACCCTTCACATAAGAGTCTAAAACCACTTTAGAAGGGAAAATGCTTATGGTTTTAAAGATTTCATTGTTGGGCTTGAAGGATGCTCCTATTATCCACAATAGGGGGTAGACCATAAATATGCCGAATAGTACCAAGAAGGCATAAAGCAGCGCCTTTGTAGTACCGTCTCTTATCATCTTTACCTTTTTTCTATGCAATGCCACTGTGTTCATAGTTATTTACCACCGTCCTCGTAATATGTCCAATAGGAAGAAGACCTAAATAACAGCGCTGTAAATATCATTATCAAGAGGAACAGTACCCACGAAAGCGCCGAAGAATACCCCATCCTGAAGTATCTGAAGGCGTTATCGTACACCAGTATGCTGTATACGTAGGTTGCATTCATGGGACCTCCCCCCGTTATTACGTATGGGCCGGTAAACTCCTGAAAGGCGTTAATGGTCTGCATGACGAGATTGAAGAACATCACGGGCGAGATCATAGGCAGGGTTATGGAAAAGAATTTCCTTATCCTGGACGCCCCATCAACGATAGCGGCTTCATATAACTCATTTGGTATTTGCTTTAATCCAGCGAGGAATATGACCATCGATGAGCCAAACTGCCATACTGCCAAAAGGCTGACGGTAAACAGCGCTATATCAGGATTCCCCAACCAGTCAACTGCTTTTATGCCAAAGAGGCCAAGGAACTTATTGACGATGCCTTCTTTCATGAAGAGAAATCTCCACAGTACCGACACCGCCACGCTGCCTCCGAATATGGAAGGGAGGTAGTAAGCGGTTCTGAAGATGTTTATGGCCCTGAGCTTCATGTTTAATAACATGGCCACGAACAAAGCAAAGGATATTTTCATGGGCACCGTCATAAAGACGTATGCCAGCGTTGCTTTCAGAGCCGGAAAAAAGAGCTTATCTTTGGTAAACATATATATATAGTTTTCCAGGCCTATAAATACTGGCTTGTCAAGTATGCTGAATCTGGTAAAGGAGTATATGAATGACATCACAAATGGATACAGCTTGAATAGCAGGAATCCTGCAATCCATGGGCTGATGTATAGAAGGCCTACATAATTTTTGCCCCTGTAATACTTCATTTCTGCGATCCCCACCTGAAAAGATTTTTGATTTTGCCTAAAGATATAAAAATTATGCTATCCGAAGTGCCGGTATATTCCGGCACTTCGGATGTAATTGTAAATGTTTCCTATTTCTTTAATTGCTCTTTAAGTTCAGAGAGTTTCTGCGTAAAGCGGTCGATCAATTCATCGGCGGCCTGCTCTGGCGTCAACCTCTTATAGGCCAGCATCTGTATAACGTCGGTGGTTATTTTCTCCAGCTCTTGATTCTGACTTATGTCGTTTTCGGGCGTGCCCATTCTTTCCATGGCTATTGTGGTAGCTTCATTGAGAACGGGGTCTAGCATATTATTTTCCACCAGTATATCGCGAGCAACTTTGGCAGCGGGCACTCCGCGCACGTCTTTGAGTATCTTGGCCGCTTCTGAATCGCTGAAGAACCAATTCAGGAATTTAGCAGCTTCCTCTATATTCTTGGAGTCCTTATTGATGGATAGCAATTGCGACGGTCTCACTACTATGCCGGTGTCTTTGGCACCTTCCATTACTGGTAACATGGCAATGGACAGGTTGGGAATGTTCGCTTTTTCGGCAGCGTAGGTCGATGTCCAGCTCCAGGACATGCCGAGTTCCCCATTCAGCCATTTTGGATTTTGGTCGGGTTTTCCATGGAAGGGTGCACTCTGTTCAAATGGTTCTATGGCTCCTATTTCAAGCAGCTTATTCAAATAGTTGAAGCCTTCAACCAGGGTTTCTCTGTCAAAGCCAAGGGTATAATCGTCGTTGATCCAATAATTGCCGGTCTTTTGGAGCACGTATGTCTTCAATGCGTAGTAGCAGCGTATGGCATCAAGGTTTAATAGATAGGCGTTGGGATCCTTTTCATGGACGGTTTCTGCGACTTCGAGGAGATCATCCCATGTCCATTCCATCTTTTCTTCTATGCCGTATTTCTGGAAGAAATCCTTGTTGTAGAGGAAAGCTCCTGCATTTACGCCTGTTGGCAGGCCAATCAACTTACCATTATGGTAGCAGAATTGGTCGAGAAAGTTCTTGTCGAATATACTGGTGTCGATTTCATTCCTCTCCTTCAAATCGACAAAAAAGTCTCCTTGCGAGGTCAGCTCGAGTATCCAGGTAACATCAATCTGTATTATGTCTGGAGCTGTTCTGCTGCTGAGTTGGGTTGCCAGTTTCTGGAGATAGCCGTCAACCCCGCCGTATTCTGCGTTGATCTTCACATGGGGGTTGTTCTTCTGATACAGATCTATGGCTTCTAACGTTGCTTGGTGACGGGCTTCTCCACCCCACCACATAAAGCGTAGCGTTACTTCTTGAGGTTTTTCCTGTTTGCCTTCATTGTTTTGCGTGGTACCTTGGTTGCTGCCTTTTTCATCTGTTTTATCCTGAAATGTACAGCCGACTATTAACGATATGCACAAGATGATGGCAGCAAACAGGCACATAAACTTTTTGATCTTCATAACTGCACCTCCTAAAAGTTTTTGAATAAGATAAGTGGCCTTGGTTTTTTATTTTTGCCTGTTTTAAAAGTATCATACACTCCTTTTATAAAAAAGTAATCGAACATTAGATTTGGTATCATTTCTTAATGAATTTTTCAAAGGAGGTATCAAAGTTTAAGAAAAATGAAAAAATGATACCCATGAAAAAAAGCCCCATAAAAGTATGGGGCTTTTTTAATTCATTCAAATTCATATCTAAACCAATTGAAGTCGGCACAGCCGCCATCTCTGATGCTGTTATAGGAGAATAACCCTATCCTCGCACCCTTCCAGAATCCCCATGTCAGCTTGCAGTCTCCACCAAGCTCCATGAAATTTTCCCCATCCAGGCTGAAGGCAAACCGTGTCGATGACCTCAGGTCCAGGGTGCTTCTTAGCCATACCGTACTGCCGCTAACTCTAGGCCCATGGTAGGTTATGCCTCCCGTGACAGCCTTTATGAAACATTCACCTTCTCTTTTCTCAACGCCTATCCAATTCTGTTGCGTACCTCCTATATAGGCTAGCCCCGCCTTTTGTCCATCAGCCATGTATTCTATGCTAAGCTCGGTGGTCACCACTCCCTTTCCTCCCATGAGCTTCTGGGTGATGGTATTCTTAGCCTTCAGTATGTCATCGGCATACATGGCTTTGATGCGGAAGTATCCCGGCCGCTCAGTCAGCGACCAGTTTTCATCTACGGGGTTGTGGTTGAACTGCCACTGAAGCCCCAATTGGGGCTCATCAAACTCATCAGACGTCTGAGGAAAGCTTATCGGGTATTGACACCCTACGTTGGGCTTTTGAAATATGGTAACCGGCTCGCCCTCGGCCCCCATCAATGGCCAGTCGTCCACCCATTTCACCGGTTGTAGATGGCATACCCTGCCCAAAATCCCTGCGCTCTGGAAGTGCATAAACCAGGTCTCCCCCGATTCCAATTCAACCAGCGCTCCCTGATGAGGTCCGTTTATGCTGGTGGTTCCCTGTGCCAGGACTACCCTCCTCTCATACGGGCCGTATATGCTGCGGGAGCGCAGTACGGTCTGCCAGCCCGTTTCCACCCCGCCTTCGGGAATGATAAGGTAATAGTAGCCGTTTCGCTTGTATATCTTGGTGCCTTCGGCTACCTTCCCCACGTACACCACTACCCCATCATCCAGGAGGGTTTTTCCATCATGGCTCATCCTGTGGATGATTATAGGGCCGGCGCCTACGGTGCTGTGGCCAAGGTAGGCGTTGCCATCATCATCCCAGAAGGGGCAGGGATCTTCCCAGCCAGATACCCGTTTGACTTCGTGAAGCGGGCTCCAGGGCCCTGCGGGGTCGGTGGCGGTGCTCATGTACAGCCCTTCGTCGGGTGTACAAAAATACACGTAGAACTTTCCGTCGTGGTAACGGATGGAGGGAGCCCAACTTCCCTTGCCGTAGCCTTCCATGTTGTCGTATCGCGGGTGGATGTCAAGGCGGCGGTATATCTGGCCTATGATCCTCCAGTTGACCAGGTCTTTGGAGTGCAGAACCTGCATGCCCATGTAGTGGAAATCCGAGGCCACCATGTAAAAATCGCTTCCTACCCTTATGACATCAGGATCGGAATAGTCGGCATTGAGCACAGGGTTTTTATAATACCCATTTCCTAAGTCTCCCCATGGACGGATTTTAGCATCATGGTTTTTCTCAGCCATGGTTCTCTCTCCTTCATTTTTTATTTTTACTTGTGGATATATGCTCAATTTTGGTAAAAAAGTTTGTTTATGGTTTATTTTAAATATAACATCAACATCTGCAAATGATGTAGGATTATCCAGTGTAAGTTTCTACTGCTAAGGCAACGGATTGATCTTTTCCCACAGGACCTTCCATTTCGAGTTTTTCGGAAAGCCGGGAGCATCTTTATGGGGACTTCCGTCCCAACCGGCGGCCATCATGGCTACCGCTATGAGCAACGCACCATTGCCCGGCAGGTACAGCGGCAGGTCGGCCCTGTTGCCTTGCCTGTTATGACCGTTGGGGAGGTACGTGTTTTTGGGAGCATTCATCAGTAGTATGTCTACCGCTTTTTCGGGCTGTCCCAACCGCGCAGCCGTCATTGCCATTACCGGGAAGTCCCATCCCCACATGCTGTCGAAGTCCCAGCTGCTTAAAACTCTGTCAAGGGTGGCAGCCATCACATTTTTGTCCACCATCGAACCGGGCAGCATTCCCAGAGCGCAAAGCATGGAGGGGTGGTCTCGATTAAATCTGGTGAATGTGTCAGGGCAGTTTTCATGGGCAAGGTATACGCCGTCCTTTTGGGGAAGCTTTGATAGCTTGGATATGATTTCTTCCCACTTGGGGTCAGGGGGAAGGCCCAGTCGCTTACGCCATAATCCAGCCGTCTTAAGGCCAAACCTCCAGTATTCCAGCTCAAAGGTTGGGTTTAGGGCAACATGGGGGCTGTGGTTTTCCTGCGCCGGTATGAGGCCCGGTCCCAGGACGTATCGATCGTTTTTTGCATCGTATATGGCGTAGGAGACCATAAATTCGGCCGTTTTGAATACCAGGTCGCAATAACGTTCCAAGGTTTGCCGATCGGGATGGGCTCTGTAGCATAGCTCGGCGTACATTATTGGATGGGGTTGCTGCCATATGAGAAGGGGCCCGATTGGTGAAGGGCTGTCCAAACCATCATAGGCTACCATCTTGGGCCATCTAGCACCGCTGTACCCCTGGGAGGCAGCTAGATCTTCGGCCTTGTCCATTATGGACATATACCACCACAAGCTTTTTTCCAGAAGCCGGGCGCGATTCCACAGCGGAAAATGGGCTGCGTGCCAGTAGTGCATTTCAAGATGGAATTTGCCGTACCAGCTGTTGCAGGTAAGCCCCGTTTCCTGGGGAGGCATGGAACCCGCACACTGAATTGCGGTGAGGTATTGGGAAAGCACTATGCGCCTTTCAAGTTCAATAGCGCGTTTATCCTGGCTGTGGGCCAGTTCAATAGCACCGCCTTCCAGCCAGAAGCTCTCCCAATGCTTTTTACTGGCTTCCTCTGTATCTTCAAAGGTCAATTCTTCCCGGCGAATAGGTATGGGAGAAAATATGCAGGTAAATTCGATGGTGTCGTTACCCAATGTGCTTTCAAGGGCGAACGCGTGCTTGGCCTGTCTTAATAGGCAGACCCCTTTGTTAAAAAATATCCTTATGAAAATTCGCTCGTCGTCGATTATCCTAAGCAGGTCAATAAAGCTACCTCCTCTGCTGCTCTCGCTGGCCATGATGATCTTTGTATCATGCTTGTCATCGCTTTCCCAGTCAGAAGCGTTTTTGGCAGGGGAGCCGTAGGGAAACCTAAACAGGATTTTAAGCCTTTTATCCTTTATAAGGGGAGATTGTGCTTTGACGGCTACGGCATCTAATTCAGGATGACAACAGGTTTTTACCCAAACGGGATAGCCGGCTATGCAAAAGCGGCTGGTGATGACGCCCTGCCATAGGTCAAGCTCCTGATGGATGCTCCTCCTATCAATTAAATCGATGGGCTTTTTTCCCAACAAAGAGAAGTCAAAGCCTATATTGGCCAAATTGAGCCTGTGGGGGTTTTGCCTCAGATAGTTGAACAGCTCCTCTTGCCCCTTGGCAGACGTTGCATATCCCACCTCACGGCCGTTTACAATAAATTTCTCCAGCTTAAGCTTGTCTCTGGAAAAACTTTGGTTGTCAGGGGGTTGAAAGGAATGCCATCCCCATTGCGATTGCGTACAAAGAGGTGTGTAGCTGTCATATATTTCGGTGAATGTCTGAAGGCCTGTAACATCTACGGTAAATGCAAATTCACCATTTCCTACCGATAGAGGGGATATGGGGTTGACATCTCTCAGAATAGGATTATGCCTTTTTACCAGTTCGTACCTGTCAATGGTCATTGACATTCCAATGCACTTTCCTTTCTTTTTATTTTCTGTTGGTATTGGCGTTTTGAAAATGCTTAAACGTCCAAACTTCAGACCGTTTGGCTATTTTGCTGACTATGACATTACTGATATTATCAAGGCTTTTTATTTAATGTCAACTATCAATCGTATTTTTGTGCGAGCGATTGCTTTAAGTTTTTTAATTCTTAAACTTAAAACCCTTAAATTTGTTGGCTGAATTTTCCACAATGCTAAAATGTAATAATAAAATAACAAATTTGTAATATGCATTCTATATAATAACTTTAGCTCAAATTTGAGAGTAGGTGGTATGAATGATGAGAAAAGCTTTAATTATAATGGTTTGCTTGCTGTTGCTGGGCTGTGCAAATTCACGTTGGCAGCCATATGAGAATGACGACAATGGGAGGGTTACTCAACCAACTGAAATTCATGACACTGTTTCGGGGGAAATAAAGAAAAACAGTTCTGAAACTAATTCTAAAACCACTTCTGAAACCACTTCTATAACCAATGATATAAAGGCCTCGGGTAAGTTTCCAAAAATGTTAATGACAATTGACGATTTGTATTCCGTGGAGGATAAGATTGGGTTATACGACTTTGATACACAGCAATTTACTCCTGTAATGGATTCAGGTAAGTACTGGCTTTGCAGATATATTCCAGGAAAGGAATGGGTTGTATATGTGCAAAAGCGACAAGTGCTTATCTACGATATGAAAACAAAAAAGACAAGAGAACTGGTATCTATAGGTGAAAAGGAAGAGTGGGGAGCGGATTTTTATGTATCCCCGCAGGGTACAGAGCTTATTTTTACTACCACAATATATCCCGATGAAAGTAGTTTTCTGTATGTTGTTAATCTGGAAAATGGAAATCACCACAAGTTCGATAATGTAGTTCGTGCCGTGTGGTGGGGACAGAGGATAATAGCATGTGAAGTAATACTAACCAACCGCCGTATACCAAACGATATACGGCGGTGTTAGAGAAGCCGAATAGGGGAATTATTCGGCTTCATATTTATTTAATAAGTAATCTACCATAGCTCTGGCAGTGTCTATGACTACTGATTGATTTGTGATGCTGCTGTCAACTTCTCCCGTTGGAGTGTTATTAATATGAGTTATACTGATAAGGATATTTTTATATGATAATATACAATTATCGTATCTATCTAGCAATTTGATGTGTTCTAAGTTATCTGGTTCCGCATTGCTGATATATAGTAGGTCATTGTACAATGCCTTTTTCATATAGGATAAGTCTATAAAGATTATATGCTCTAAATCCTCGGTAGCATAAGCAAGGCGAACTTGTGTAGTATCACTATCCTGGTCTCCGCTTACTGTTAGAAATTGTCTTTGATAAAAGGTTATATCTTTATCTACAATAATATAGTTTGGTTCGTTGTGTATCAAATTGAAATGCTTTAGCACCAGGTTTTCTGCTATATCATTGCACAAATCTCTGTATTGAGAATATGTCAGTGCATTTTCAGATTGGTTAGCATCATCATTCATATCCTGTTCGGATGGCTGGGCTTCGTTGTTCGTATTCTGAGTTTGAGTAGGTTCAGGTGTTTTTCCCTGATCTACTTGATGATAACATGACGACAATATAACTAGACTAAAAAGTAAAATAAAAAAGACATATTTTTTCATATTTGAGACCTCCTGTTTTATTTAATTGTAAACAAGGTATTGGAACACAGGCGAGATTATACCAAAATAGAACAGGTATAAAATTAAGGCAAAAAAACAAGGATATTGTACAAATATATGTTTATTTTAAAATTTGATTAGCCATGTATTCGAATTATTCATAAAACCCTTTAAAGTATGATCCATTAGTGTATGATGTAACATTTGACATAATACCCCATCCTCCTTGATTTGTTTCTATATAGGTTCCGACTAGAATATAGTCATGGTTAGGGGTTACATAATATTTATACCACACCGCAGAACCGCCAGAATACGCACCACCCTTGTATTTATTTATATATGCTTCATGTCCTGGTGGAACATTCATCTGTGCTTCAATTTCATCACTCTTCTCTGTAATGTGTGTATGTGTTACTTGCGCTCCAAACTTCGCTTGAAGTGCGGCTAAGAATTGAACTCTAAATTCTGCGTCTGCCTCTATTTTGCCAGACACATCCCATTCTGTTGTCACTGTTTCCCTTTGTACATATTTCAATGTAACAGTTTCATGAGTTTTGTTCCACTAGTTGACTTGACTGACGAAAAATCTGTAATTGTCTGAGGCATAATAATATCCACCTTCCCAATAGCCCATTGGCGATATACCAGTGTTGGGTCTTCTAATGATATCTTCGTCATCTAATATTTCTGTGCTGACTATGTTCCCGTTGATGGCCATATGATATGCTTTTGGTGTAGGTAGTTTGTATTGCTTTTGCTGTTCTATTTCGTATTTATCAGGTTTTGTGGTAAAGTTACCCATGCCGGCAGATACATATAAAGTGTTGAACATACAGGCAAGTGCTACCAGTAGAAACATAAAAACGCTTTTTCTTTTCGTGATATCAACCTCCATATATAAAATATTACTTTTTATGTCAAGCAGGAGTTCTCTTATCCACTTTTGCCAAGGTGTAAGTTATATCATAAATTCAATTTAAATGCGTAAAGTAGAAGCAAGAGAATCCTGCACGACATTTAATAACCTGATTTTTCAGATTTATATTAATGATTTCGTTAAACTTTTGAGTTTTTTGAACAGTACATCGAAATTCATGTGCTAATCCATGTAAGTTGGTATCTTAACTGTAATTTTACGTAAAAATTATACAATATTACCAATGTAATGTCAATAGATTCGGGTCATTTTTTCGTGACCTTTATGAATAAAAATCGTTTTAAAAAATCGTATGGGGAAACTGAAAGATAATTATAACTTCTGCACTGTGTTTTTGCTCCTGTTGTGGGCGGATTGTCAATTTTTATTTTAGTAAAACCTGAATGACAAAGCTGTTTAAGAAAAATGTTGCAGGTGTCACTTTTGGTATACTTTCTTATTCTTTTATATTAAATAATAGCTTAATTAGAAGGGGTCAGATGAGGATTATGTCAATTAGAGACTATATGAAAAATGCCAATTTGATATTCAAAGGAGAATTCAAGCGAAGACCTGTCACCAACGGTATTGTGCTGCATCATGCGGCGGCTAGCCAAGCCACTCCACAGCAGATCCATGAATGGCACCTTAAAAGGGGATGGATAGGTGCAGGGTATAACGTGTATGTGCGCAAGGACGGCTCGGTGTGGGAATTGCGGCCTCTGTGGGCTGTCGGGGCGCATGCTGAAGGAGTCAACTCTGAAAGCATTGGCGTGTGTGCTGAGGGCATGTATCATCCTTCGAACAGCCAGCCGTATGACAGGGGAATGCCCGCAGCGCAGCTTGATGCTCTGGTCAAGGTGATAAAGGACCTGTTGGAGGAATACCCTTCTATTAAGTGGATCAAGGGTCACAAGGAGGTGCCAGGGGCTGCTACTGCCTGCCCTGGCTGCTATTTTCCTCTTGAGAAAATTGTCATGGCTGCAACCAATAGCTCTAATATTGGGGAGGTGGATTATATGAAAAAGGGAGACAGAGGTCCGGAGGTTAAAAGGCTACAAAGGCTTTTGATGGCGCTGGGCTGTCAGCTGCCTAAATATGGAACGGATGGAATTTTTGGTGCCGAGACCGAGGCTGCGGTGAATGCTTTTAAAAAGTCGGTCGGGCTGCAGCAAAACGGGGTTGTGGACATCATTACCATGATGGCAATGGCAGAAAAGCTGCTACAAGATAAAACCGCTTTGGAACAGGAAAATGCTACTTTAACAAACAGAGTACAAATTTTGGAGGATGAGCTGAAAAGGGAGCTTGAATCTGGCAATGAAGCTGCAGAAAGATATATCAAGGAGCTTGAGGAAAGGAACAGGAGATTTATAGAGTTTTTCAAGTTGCTTAATCAGCTGGCAAAAGAAGTGGAGAAGCGAATCTGGCCAATTCAAAAACAAGCTGAATCGGTTGAAAAAATGTGGTAAAATGTTCTTAGTAAAATATCAATGGGCAGAAATGCTTTCCTCCTTTGACTCATATTATGGATTATATAAAGTCTTCATAAATCCGGCATGACAATTATCTATCAGGCAAACTGTTTATTAGCTATTTAAATTAAAGGGGGCGGCATGGTGAGAGCCAAATTTCTACACTTAGCCGATGTCCATCTAGACACGCCTTTTCAAATCAGGACAAAGGATATGCGCATGTTTTTGCGCCAGGCAATTCGAGAGGCATTTCAAAGGGCAGTAGACTTAGCTATATCCCACAAGGTGCACGCCGTCCTTATTGCAGGGGACCTGTTTGATAATGAGACTCTGAGCTTTGCCACCGAAAAGTTTATGGTAGAACAGATGAAAAGGCTTTATGAGGCACAAATACCGGTGTTTTATGCGCCGGGCAATCATGACCCTGTCGGGGTGATGTACCGGAGAAGCTTGATTGAATGGCCTGATAATGTAAAGGTCTTCAACGCTAAAAAGCCGGAAACTTGCCCAATTCATGATAGGGAAGGACAACTTGTGGCCTGGATCACGGGGGCTGGACATGAAAGCCCGCGTGAAAAGGACAACATCGTCAAGGATTTTCCCCATGCCCGGGACAACGCCATACCCCATATAGGGCTTGCCCATGTTTGGGTTATCGGCGCAAGTGGTGAGGGGCAACATGACAGGTATGCCCCCTGCACTCTTGAGGACGTGGTCGATAAGGGTTATACCTACTGGGCGCTGGGGCATATTCACTCTAGAGTTCACCTGGTTGAAAAGCCGTTGGTGATATATCCAGGCAATCTAGTAGGGCGCCATCACGGTGAAGAAGGCTCAAAAGGAGCCTATTTGGTAGAGATAGATGGTCCAGGTGAGGTTAAGGCTAAATTTTATCCTGTGGCGCCGGTGCGCTGGATCACCTTCAAGGTGGACAACCTCTCTCAGGCTACCAATTTGTCCCAGTTACAACAACGCATGTATGAAGCGCTGATACAGCAGCTTGAAAGCCAAGAGCAGGTTGAGGAAACGCAAAATATCATCGCGAGAGTTGTACTGGAAGGCCCGTGTCCTCTATATAGCCAGTTATGTTTCCACAGGGCTCAAGAGTACCATCAAGAAGAAAACATCCAGATACTGGAGGAGTATCTATACGATAGCCTGGGATTTAGGTATGTGGAAGTGGTTACCGATGGGCTTACCCGTCCTGTGGTTCCCCAATCTTACAAAGGACAGCCCCATGTATTAGGAACTGCTCTGGATATCATAGAGGAGGCCAGGAAGGATCCCCAGGTTTTGCTTAAATTGAAGCCCGATATACTGGCCGGTTGCCCTGCGGGGAATACCGATGATATTATCGCTTATCTTAATGAATTGCTTGAGGGATTGGACTATGAAGTAGCTATTCGGATGATGGAGGAGATGATATGAGATTCCAGAGGTTAAAGGCCAAGGCTTTCGGTTGCTTGAAGGATTGGGAAAGTCCGCCGCTTAAGCCAGGCCTTATACTGGTATTTGGACGCAACGAGTCGGGTAAAAGCACGCTTTTTAACTTGATAACTACGTTGTTTTATGGATGGACCCCCGCAAATAAGGATGAGAATCCCTTTGTGCCCTGGGGAGAGGTCGAGGCTGCCTGCGAGGGGGAACTTGTGCTAAAGGAAGGAGAAGTGGTAACCGTTATCCGCAGGCTGAGAAGCACTTCAACAGGAATGCTGCTGAGAAAGGATAATGCAATTGACCTTAGAAACAGGCCGCTTTCGTATGTGGAGGTTTTACCGAGGGAGGTCTTCAGGGAGGTTTACGCTGTTGAGCTCAGTGCCCTAAAGTTTCCGCAGCCTAGGGCATGGGAGACCATGCAGCAGTTACTACTGGGAGGACAGTTTAGCTCCTTTATCAGGCCGGTCTATCAGGTAACGGGAGAGCTGGAAGAAGAAGCCAATCGCCTTTGGCGCCCCGACAGAAGGGGTAAGCCACGGGCCAAGGAGATAGGGGAACGGATCAGTGAGCTTAGAGCTTTACGGGATGAGGTTAGAGCGAGGGAGGAAGGACTGCGCCAGGCGCAGGCGAGGTTGGCTGAATGCCGGCGCATGCTGGAGGAGAAGATAGCCCGAAAATCTCAACTAATAGCATATATAGATCGCTGCGAGCGACTAAACCCTGTGCGGAAAAAGCTCAAAAGGGTACAGGAGCTAAAAGAAATTTCGGCTTACGTTGCCAATTATGATGATTTGCCGGAGAATCCAGCTCAGCATTTAAAAAATATTGATGCGCAACTGAAGGATCTGGAGGGTCAAAGGGATAGGCTGGAAAGCAAAAGGCGTCAGTTGGAAAGCATCGTACAGTCCTTTACCCAACAGGACCAACAGTTGTTAGAGCATGGCGATGACATCAAACTGCTTGTAAAGGCGTATGACCGCATAAGGGCTGATCAGGAAGAGCTTAAGGATTTAGAGTTTGATATAAGAAGTAAGGAAGAGCAGCTCAAACGCCATGCCTCTCAGGTGCTGGTAGGCGGTTGGAAGGCAGAGCTTACAAAGGTGTTGGAAGCTGTTGATACGGCTGTATTGAAATCAGCGATAGATTCTTTCAGGCAGGCTCAGGAGCGTTATCAGGAACAAATGAACAGGGTTGAGGCTCTGAAGATAAGTATAGGGCAAGGCACAGGTGGCAAATTTATACCATGGCTTTGTGGAGCCATCTGTATGTTAGGAGCGCTGGGGCTTATACTGGCCAATACGTCTGAAGCAAAGTTTTTATCGGTATTTATAGCGTTAACGGGAATAATTTTGCTACTGGTTTGGTGGTTTTTTGGCAAAAAGCCTACCGAGCATCTTGGAGTCAAACTTGAGGAAAAACGCCTTGAGCAGCTGCATGAAAGCGTGAAACGGGCTCGTGCGCGCATCAAAACGTTGCTAAACGGTGTGCCGGTCATCCCCCAGAGGCTTGAAAGTCCAGACAGTGATCTGTTGCTGGATATAGATCAGTTAAAAGAGCTGCTGTATTGTATAAGGGAAAACCTTCAAAGAAAGATGACAATTGCTGACCGGATAACCCAATTGGAAAACAGGACGTTGGATTTGCTTAAGAAGTGCGGGCTAGATAAAAGTCAGGCCGGCAAAAATCTTGAGTGGCTTTATGGTAATCAGCGTGATGATGGCCATTCTGGACATGGAGTTTTGCCCAGCAACGGCGGCAATGATTGGAAAGTAAAAGGCTTTGCAGGCCTATATGGTGATGTATATGGTGATGCGATACAGGGTGATTACCACAGACCCATTAACGGCACGGGCTCGAGAGATGTGCTTGGGATGATAGACCTTCTTCAGGTCATGCTGCAGGAAGCCGAAAGACACCATCAGGACGCCCAAAATGCAGATGGGCAGTTAGAGGACTTAAAACGGGAGCTATGTAAAGTCGATGAGGCAATAGAGCGTCTACAGAATGAGAAGAGCTACATACTGTCGCGTTTAAATGAACTGCCGGGAGAGAATATAGATGCCAAAGTTAAAGGGCTTATCAGGGCCAGAGGACTGGCACGCCAGGCTGATAGCATACTGGAAGACCTAAAAAGGGATTATCCTGACCTGGAAGGCATACAGAGACAGATCATGGAGCTCGCGCAAAAGGATGAGGAGTGGTCGTTCGATGATGAGGCATTGGCACGGGCAAAGGCCGAGCGGGACCAGATAGAGCAGGAGATCAATGCCCTCAACAGTGAGATAGGTACATTGAAGAAGGAGATCGAGATAGGCATGGGGCAGGGAAATATGGACGAGATAGAGAGCGAGATTGCCCTGCTCGAGATGGAGCTCAAAAAAATAGCCCGACAGAGGGACAAACTTATGCTCATAAGGAACGTGATACTGGAGGCTGAAAAGCGGTTTCGAGAGGAACATCAGCCTGATGTCTTGAAAAAAGCTGGTAGATACCTTTCGGCCATTACCGATGGCAGGTATACCCACCTGTTTACCAAAGAAGGCCAGCAGGATGCTCTGCTTGTTAAGCGTTTTGATAGCCAAGAGCTTATAGAGGTAAAGGAGGGGGCCTTAAGCCGGGGTACCCTTGAACAGGTGTATCTCTCACTGCGCTTAGCCTTTATGGAGCATTTGGATCCGGGAGGCGAGCATTTGCCGGCCTTTCTTGACGAGGTGTTTGTAAACTGGGATGGTTTTCGCCTGGACAACGGCTTTGCTCTGTTAAAGGAGCTGAGTAGGCAGCGCCAGGTCTTTGTCTTTACTTGCCATGATTGGCTGGTGGAAAGGCTGACCAGCAAGCTGGATGCTCAGGTGGTGGAGCTCGGGATGTGACGGGGCATTGGATAATGCGCCGCAGAGATAAAGTCATTTTTCTGAATGTTTGCTTAAAAAGGTATTCAGCATGGAATACCGATGCAAATTTGTATTGCGGATATGCGAAAGGGATTGACCTGTCCATGAGAAATGGACGCTGTTTAGCCCCCTCAAACAAAAATGTCAAATTTAGTATATATACCTAAGTTTATTCAAGGTGCTATAAGGCAGCACTGAGCTATAGTGCGGGCGTATATGGTTAATATATACAAGATAAATTTTTAGCGAAATGCTGTGTATGTAAATGGGTACAAAAGCAAAAAGATCATCTAATAGATGGGAGGGGTATCTTATGGATTTTTTACAGCTTGCCAAGAGCAGGTATTCATGCCGCAGTTACAAGAATGTGCCGGTAGAAAAGGACAAGTTGGAAAGGATACTTGAAGCAGGTAGGGTAGCTCCCTCGGCTTGTAACCTGCAGCCTTTATACTTGGTGGTAATCACCGAGGGAGAGTTAAAAGAAAAAGTGGCTGCCACTTATGGCGGCAGGTGGCTCAAAGAAGCCCCGGTGATTATTGTGGCCTGCGGTGATCACAGCAAGTCGTGGAAGAGGAGTGACGGCAAGGACCATTGCGACATCGATGTGGCCATTGCGGTGGACCACATGACATTGGCGGCGGCTGAACTAGGCCTGGGCACATGCTGGATTTGTGCGTTTAATGCTGCAAAGTGCAAGGAGGTCTTAAATCTTCCCGACCATATTGAACCAATGGTTATTTTGCCCATAGGCTATCCCGCTGATAAGGGGAACCCCGATAGGCACACGGTACAGCGAAAGAACCTTGATGCCATAGTATGCTGGAATGGCTTTAAGGGGGCCTGATGGTAACAGGCTCCCCATATTTTTTACCCGTTAAAAATAGGGCAAAAGACATACGGCATAAAAATGCCTTTTGTGTGATATATGAAGATATAAAAGAGGCTGTTAACGTGTTGTTGAACAACGTATGAGAAGAATATTTTATGATAAAGAAAAATTTGTGTTTTAGCAGATGGGCAAAAAGGTTATAGAAAAGATATGGACGATGAGGATGCTAATATGAGCCATATGGTACTTAGAAAAACGATGCCTTGTTGCAGCGTTATTCCAAATGTCTTGATTTTCTATAGTATTAAGACAGTACTTTATCTACTGAATGTATTAATCTTGTAGCAAAAGCGGCGTTGTCTGCTTAATATGTGAACATAATTTTTAACGAAAGGAGAGGGTATATTGTGAAAGCATACGTAGATAAAGATACCTGTATTGGATGCGGGCTCTGTGCCGATCTATGCCCTAGCGTTTTTCACATGGACGATGACGGGCTTGCAGCGGCTATAGAGGGCGAGATTCCCGAGGATGCTGTAGACTGTGCACAGGATGCTCAGCAGCAATGCCCCACCGGAGCCATAAGCATTGAGTAGAGACTTGAAGACTACCTAACAGCCGAGTAGCATGTTTGGGCAATAAACAGTAAAGATCAAAATGACAAGTTAAAGAGCCGTATAGTATTTGCATATGAGATGTATTAAGGCTTGAAGTTACTTTTAAGATTGTTAAATAAAGGTAAAGGCCTGATAATAGAATTATGAATTTGAAAGGAATAGAGGGCTACGGGATTTATTTCCGATTTTGCCCTCTTTTTTGTGTTAATAAGTGAAGGAGAGATTAATGTCGCCAAAAGACGATTTGTGGCTTTTTATAATGCATGAGACGGATAAGGTGCTGGGATTTTTTACATAAAATGCACAATTAAAGAAGGATTTATGGAAATAATGTAGAATATTAATAAATAAAATTGTTTGGACATGTGAGGGTGAAATTGTCACGGCATAAAAAGGGGTGCTTTACCTTGGCAGATAGAAATTGTATTATTATGCGTTTTTCTTTGAATGCAGCTTTAGAAGTATAAATAAGATTCAGATGTAAAATCATATCCGCTGTTGCAATAGCGTTTAATAAAACAAATAAAGCAAGATAAGAGGGGTAAGAGCTTATGAGAATAAAGCTTACATTTCAGGCTGAAAAAAATATAATTATACCGGTACAGTATAATTATTTTGTGCAATCTATGATATACAACAATATTTCTAAGGAATTATCGGATTTCCTCCATGACCATGGATTTATGATAAACGGCAGGCAGTTTAAGTTGTTTACATTTTCACGGTTAATGGGCCATTTTAAGATGAAAAACGGTAAAATAGAGTTTACGCCTCCCGTCGATCTCATTGTGGCTTCGCCGGTTGAAAGATTTTTGCGCGAACTGGCTGAGGGTATGCTGCGAAATGATAACTTAAATATATGCGGACAAAAGCTGATACTTACCAGTATAGCAGTATTTCAGGGTTTTGAAGACATGGATTTCAACGAAGAAGTGCTCATAAAAATGCTTTCACCGGTTGTGGCTTACAACACCGTGAAAAAGGGCGGCAGATCGCGGACGATCTATTTTTCTCCCTGGGATGAATGGTTTTCTGAGCTTATAAGGATGAATCTTGAGAGGAAATATCAGCTCATATACGGTGAGAGCATACAGGACGGCGATATAAAAATAGAGCCTTTGGGGCCTAGGGATGAGCGGTACTGTAAAGTTTTAGAATACAAAGACACGGTAATAAAGGGCTGGAATGGAATATATAGGTTAAAGGGAGATAGAAGGCTTATAAAAGTTGCCTACGAGGCCGGATTGGGCAGTAAAAACTCGCAGGGGTTTGGGTGTTTTGAGATAATAGAGGGATTTAAAAGGTAAAATTTTATGCAAATTTAACAAATTTTGGGCCATAAAATTTATAAGACAGAAATGATGTCTAATTATATGGTATAATGATTATGGAGTGTTAAAGAGTGAGTTTTAAATTATTGAAAGCTTTAAACATATCGTCACAAATCAGGCTATGCAAAGTTTTGTATTTAACCAGAGAGTGAAAAGGGGGGCAGAAAATGCTTGCTGCTGTAAGAGAGATAGGGCAGCTCAGGATTAAGCAGGAAGGGTTAACTCCTTTAGAAGTGCTTGTAGAGGATCCGGATTCCAATGGCAGCTATAAAAAAGTTATAGCAATCGTCTTAAAAGAGCAAGCGGGTGGCAGGTGGAGTTTTGAAGGTGTTGAGCTGGAGGATTATGATAAAGAAAAAATAATGAGATATCTATACAGAAGTGGTGCCGCCAACGGCGCAGATCTCACGCCTACAGCGAGATTGAGTGGCAAACCTGAAACCACCTTTGATAATAAAATACTTGGCTGGTTTAATATACTTGGGGAAAAGCATCTCCCTGTTTCAGATCAAGAGAGGGATTTCTTAGCACAAATCAAGGAACAGATAGCGCAGAATGCAGACTACATAAGGGAACGAATCTTAAAAACAAGGGATGAGACGCCCAATAAAACGGGTATAGTTGTTACGCTT
This sequence comes from Clostridia bacterium, assembly GCA_017577715.1. Lineage (GTDB taxonomy): Bacteria > Bacillota > Clostridia > Caldicoprobacterales > Caldicoprobacteraceae > Caldicoprobacter. The sequence continues at coordinate 7,239 of PKRC01000013.1, read as the reverse complement.
AAGTTTAAGCAAGATGGTGAAGAAAAGTACATAGGTGATTTTCCAGTTTTTGCGCAGTTGCTTTTATATCAGGTAAATGAAAAGGGCCAAAGGTGTGCTGCAAAAGATAAAATATGTTCAATTTGTGGACAAAGAAAGGATGTGGTAATAGGCAATTTGGATACTTATGCATTTTATACATTGGATAAGATTGGGTATATAACAGGTGGTTTTAAAGAAAGCCAAGCATGGAAGAACTTCCCCGTATGTAAAGAGTGCAAATTGGCACTGGATGAAGGTAAAAAATATGTGGAAAAATATTTGACTTTTAGGTTTTGTGGTATAGAGTATAATCTCATTCCCAAATTTGTGATGGGAGCAGAAATGCTACCTGAAGAAATACTTGATATATTTGCCAATACGTCTAAATTGATTTCCTTGAAGCAGGATGTAATAGACAGGATTACAACTGATGAAGATGATATACTGTACTATCTAAAAGATATCCATGATGTTATAACGCTTAACTTCCTTTTTATTAAGAAAATGAATGCTGCAGAGAGGATTCTCCTGTTGATAGAAGACGTATTTCCCTCTCGCCTCCGCAGGATATTTGATGCAAAGCATAAGACCGACGAAATTTTTGAAGATAAATTTACATTTGGCTCCATAAGAAACTTCTTCTCTCGATCTGATCCAAATAAGAGAGATTATGATCTGGATGGATACTTTCTCGATATTGTGGACAGGGTGTTTAAGGATAGGCCTATCAGCTACCACTTTTTGATTCAGTTCATCATGAAAAAGATAAGGCATGAATTTGTAAATGAGGGATACTTTTATCAGGCTGTCAAAGATGGTCTGATGACGATATACTTTTTGCAAACATTAGGATTAATAAGAATGGAGGAGGAGGCTATGGAAGAGAGGGTGTTTGATGAGCTGTTTAAAAAATATGGGCCTGCCTTTGAAGTACCATTGAAAAGAGGCCTATTTCTGCTTGGTGCCTTAACTGAGCTGTTGCTGCGAAAACAATACAAGGAACGGAAAGCGAAACCTTTCATGAAAAATTTGAAGAGCTTGAAAATGAATGAAAGCGATTTTAAGGGCCTTTTGCCAAAATTGCAAAGTAAGCTGGAAGAATACGATGCATTTGATAAAGGCAAAAGAATTTTAGCACGGGAAGCTTCTAATTATTTATTGCTTGCCCAGGATAATTGGCAGATGACAGTTGATGAGCTTAACTTCTATTTTGCAGCAGGTATGAACATGGTGGATGAAGTGGCCAAGATAATCTATCCTGATGAAAAGCCAGAAGAAATGCAAATTCAAGAATAAAAGATAATGAGATGAGGGGGAGGTATGATTTATGTCCGTAATAAAAAATAGGTCTGAGATACTTTTTGTTTATGATGTGACCGATGCCAATCCCAATGGTGACCCGGTGGACGAAAACAAACCCAGGATAGATGAGGAGACGGGGGTCAACATAGTAACAGATGTAAGGCTTAAAAGAACAGTGAGAGATTACCTGCATTATTACAAAGGGCTGGATGTATTTGTGCTCGAGATAAGGGAAGATGACGGTAGCCTGAGGACAAAGGAAAAGAGGCTGGCAGATTTTAAGGGCAATGAAGACATTATTAAAAAATGCATTGACGTCAGGCTTTTTGGGGCAACTACCGCGGTTAGGGACAAGACCATGACCTTAACTGGGCCTGTACAGTTCAAATACGGCAGATCGCTGCACAGGGTAAATATGGTATACGTAAAGGGGACTACTGTAATGCCTTCGCAGCAGGACAAAAAACAGGGTACTTTCACCGAAAAATACATACTTCCTTATTCACTCATAGCTTTCTACGGTATTGTAAACGAAAACGCAGCTGCAAGTCAGGGGATAGAGTTGACGGAGCAGGATATCTCATATCTTCTGGAAGGACTGTGGAATGGGACAAAGAATCTTTTATCCACTTCAAAGGCTGGTCAGATGCCCAGATTATTGATACAAGTGGTATATAAAGAGAAAAATTTCCACATGGGTGAGCTGGACAAGAGGATAAAGTTTGTAAGCAATAAAAATGATGAAGAGATCCGCGATATAAAAGATGGTAAATTGGATATTACTGAACTGGTAGATGCTCTAAATAGGCACAAAAGAGCCATTGAAAAGATAAATTACAAGGTGGACGAGCGTGTGATTTTGATGTTAAACGGCAAAGAAATATCTGTGCAAGATGCAATGGCCGGGTTTAACGCAGAGGAACTCTCATTTTAAGGGGTATGCAGTATGAAAGTGTTGGCCTTCGATATATATGGGGATTTTGGCCACTTTAAAAAATTCTATACTACATCGTCACCTCTTACCTTTTCTTTTCCACCTCCGCCTACTGTGCGTGGAATGCTGGGCGCTATAGTCGGGGCGGACAAAATCGAGTATTTAGAAGTCTTTTCTCATAAAAATTGCAAAATTGCTATAAGAATTCTTTCACCAGTTAAAAAAATTAGGATGGGAATTAACTATATAAATACTAAAGATAACTGCTGGATTCCCATCCAAAAAGGATCACATAAAGCTCGGACGCAGATAAGAACTGAATTTTTGAAAGACCCGGCTTATAGGATATATGTGTCCCATAATGATGAAAGCGTTTTTAGCAAATTGGTGGATCACGTAAAGGAGCATAAAACCGTTTATACCCTTTCGTTAGGATTGAGCGAACTGTTGGCTGATTTCAAATATGTGGGATTATGGGAGGTAACGGAAGGCCACAGCGCTGAAGGGGAAATTGCCACCGTTATACCCATGAGTGCTATTGAGGATTATGGCATACGCTTCGAGGAAGGTAAGAGGTATTTGAAGGAGAGAGTTTCTGTGGATATGAATCAGCAACGAGTAGTAGAACGTTATGAAGATGTGCTATTTGAAGCTCAGGGCAAACCGATTTATGCGCGAACCAAAGTGTATTGGGAGGTTGAAAATGGAGAGCGCATTGTATTCTTCTGAGCTTTATTCTCACGAGGGAAAGCTGCTGGAAGAACATCTTGTCAATGTGGCAGATATAGCCATACAAAATTTAGACCAAACCCCCGATGATATTTTTAAATATTACGGTAAGCATACTTTATCAAAGTTGATCAGAGTTTGTGCTTTATGCCATGATATAGGGAAGGCTACTTCATATTTTCAAGAATATCTGTTTGCACCTGCTAGCATTAAAGATAAGCTGAAAAATAAGGATGAAACCCATCATGGCCTTCTCTCCGCAATTGCGGCATATTTTGCTGCAAAAGCCGAGTTTGAGAAGGATAATTTGCCAAAAGGCGATAAAGGGGATTTTTTGCCCCTTATCGCCTTTTTGTCCGTCCGTAGGCATCATGGAGATTTTATTGATGTGATGAATGAAGTGATATTGAATGAAAAGGAAAAAGGTGTTTTGCTGAGGCAGGTGGACAGCATACAAGAAACAAAGCTGGCCCTGGTAAATGAAAGGTTACGTCAGGCAGGATTGAATATAGACATAACCACATCTCATCTTAAAGAATGGGTCCTTGCTTTTCAGGATGAGCTAAGGCATTGGAGGATGAAATTGCGAAAATTAGAACGCATGAAGGATATTGAACCGTATATTTTGACCAATTTTGTGTTCTCCCTGTTAATAGACGCCGATAAAAGCGAAGTGACGGTAGGTAAAAATGTTGAGCGGCCAGATGTTGATTTGGGTGCCAATGTAGTGGATAATTACAAAGCAACTATGAATATAAAGGACAGCTGGCTGAACGCCTTAAGGCAAAAAGCATATGAGGAGGTCTTGTCTGCACCAATAGAGTTAAATGCCAAGATCATGTCCATAAATCTTCCTACGGGATTGGGGAAAACATTGACATCGCTAGCATTTGCCCTTAAATTGAGGAAATGGATACAATCAACAAAAGGATACACCCCACGTATTATATATTCGCTTCCCTTTTTAAGCATCATCGAACAAAATGCCGAGCAGTTTGAAAAGGTCTTGATTGCTAATGGATTTGATGTTGATACCAGTCTATTATTGAAACATCATCACCTTGCGGATGTGTACTATCGAAAAGGCCAAGACGAGTTTGAAAGCGATGACGCTAAAATTTTGATAGAAGGATGGAATGCAGAAATAATAGTTACTACTTTTGTCCAGCTTTTTCATACCATTTTTTCAAATAGAAATCGAAATTTACGAAAATTTCATCGTTTAAGCGGTAGTATAATAATATTGGATGAAGTCCAATCTATACCTACTCATTACTGGCTTCTTGTTGGGGAAATGTTTAAAAAGTTAACGCAGGACCTGGATGTATATGTTATTTTTGTGACTGCAACTGAACCTTTGATTTTTTCACGTCATGAGGTTACTCATCTAGTAAATAGGGAGTTTTATTTCAATAATATGGGAAGAGTAACCATTATACCTAGGATTGATACCTGCTTAAATCTTGAAGAGTTTACTGAGAGCCTGAAACTTGATAATGATAAGAGTTATTTGTTCATTTTAAATACCATAGAATCAGCAAAAGCCTTTTATAAGCTTTTAAGGGAAAAGACGGGAGAAGAGATAGTTTATCTGTCAACTCATGTAGTGCCTTATGAAAGGCTTGAACGTATACGACTTATGAAAGAGAGAAAAACAAGGCTTGCCGTTACCACACAGGTGGTGGAAGCAGGGGTGGATATTGATTTTGATGTGGTCTATAGAGATTTGGCCCCACTTGATTCAATAAACCAGGCAGCTGGTCGTTGTAACCGAAATGGTATGGGCAAAGGTCACGTCATAGTTGTTTCGCTAAAAGATGAAAGGAGGACCTACGCTTCTTATATATATGACTCGGTCCTCTTAGATATAACCAAGAGGCTGCTGAATAAAAGGGATTTTATTGAGGAAAAAGAGTTTTTAGGGATAATAGAAGAGTATTACGCTGAGGTTCAGGCGAAAAAATCCAGCGATATCTCTAGGGAACTTTTGACAGCGGTTTATAAGATGAAATATGAAAGCGTGGATGGTAGCACATGTATCTCTGATTTCCAGCTAATTGAACAAGACTACCCTAAAATTGACGTTTTTGTTGAGTTAAATGAAGAAGCCAAGCAAATTTGGCAAAGATACGTTGAGATAAAAGAAATAGATGATAAATTTGAAAGGAGACTGCAATTCGACCGTATAAAAGCAGATTTTTACAAGTATACCGTATCCGTTCCTAGGACAATTAGTAATATTCCCCCAGAAGTGGCAGGTTTCAGATATGTCTCCAATAATGTGTTGAATGAGTACTATGATAAAAATACCGGATTTATAACGCAAGGGGCGATGGCGTTGTGGTAACCATAACCGGGACTTTGGTACAGAGTTACTACATTTGTAAAAGGCAAACGTGGCTTATGGCTCATCAAATAATCCCAGATCAAGAACATCCATATATAGAGATAGGGAGAATGGTTGACCAAGAAACGTATAGCAGGGACAAGAAAAAAATCAACTTTGAAAATGTTGTTCTAGATATCATAAGGTCAGATGAAGGGGATATAGTGGTGGGAGAGGTAAAAAAGAGCTCCAAGGCTCAAGAAAGCGCAAGATTGCAGCTTGCTTTTTATCTTTATAAGCTAAAACAAAGCGGTGTGGATGCTAAAGGCCTTTTGCTGTTCCCCGAAGAAAGGAAAAGAATACCGGTGGAACTTACTCTTGCTTTGGAAGAGGAATTAGAGAATATATTCAAAGGGATAAGTGCGGTGGTATCAATGGAAATGCCACCGCCTCCTCAAAAGATAGGTTATTGTAAAAATTGTGGGTATAAGGAGTTTTGTTGGTCATGAAGAAGGCAATTTATATATTTTCAAGCGGAGAATTAAAGAGGAAGGATAATACAATCTATTTTGAGGGCGAGGAAGGGCAAAAATTTATTCCTGTAGAAAATACAGGAGAAATATATGTATTTGGCGAAGTAGATGTAAACAAGCGGTTCCTTGAATTTTTGACGCAGGCTGAAATAATAATGCATTTTTTTAATCGTTATGGGTATTATGTTGGGACATTTTATCCCAGGGAACATTTAAATTCGGGATATATGATATTGAAGCAGGCTGAACATTATCTTGATTTTGAAAAGAGGTTTAAAATAGCCTCGGAGTTTGTCATTGGTGCTTCGAAAAACATACGGCAGGTACTTAGGTATTATATAAACAGAGGCAAAGAATTGAAAGAGGTGGAAGAGAATATAAGGATATTGGAAGAAAGGATAGGCTGCTGCAGGGATATAGAAGAGCTTATGGCGATTGAAGGGAATATAAGGGATTACTATTATAGAGCCTTTGATGTGATTTTAGGTAAGGCAGAATTTGCCTTTGAACAGCGTACCAAAAGGCCACCCAAAAATTATTTGAATACTTTAATAAGTTTTGGAAATTCGCTATTGTATACTATAATACTCAGCGAGATTTATAAAACACACCTAGATCCCCGCATTGGTTTTTTACATACTACCAATTTTAGACGATTTACATTGAATTTAGATGTGGCTGAGATATTTAAACCGATAATTGTGGATAGAGTGATTTTTACGTTAATAGGCAAAAATATGATAACAAAGGATCACTTTGAAAAAGGCATGGACGGATTGCTCTTGAAAGAAAAAGCGCAAAAAATTTTTGTAGAGGAAATGGAAAATAAATTAAAGACCACTTTTAATCACAGGAATCTTGGGAGAAATGTGTCTTATAGGCGCCTTATAAGGCTTGAACTGTATAGACTAGAAAAACATTTAATAGGAGAAGAGGAATATACAGCCTTTGTAGCACGTTGGTGAGTTTGGGTCAAGGTAAATTTGATTTAGAGTTAGCCATTTTTTAGGTAAAAATAAATTTGTCGATTTTTCATTTATAAGAGCTAAAATATTTCTATTCTTCAGAGAGAAATCGGGTAATAAAAGAATTCACAGAGTTAGATGTTTGTCTGATGGCTTAATTAAATTGTACTCATATAACATATAATGGTGGGAACTATGTTTTTAATTCTAGTATATGATGTGGGAGAAAAAAGAGTAGGTAAAGTGTTAAAGATCTGCAGAAAATATTTGAATTGGGTACAAAATTCGGTACTCGAAGGGGAAATATCTGAGGCAAATTATAGAAAGTTAAAGCTTGAGCTAAAAAAAGTAATAAATGAGCAAGAAGATTCAGTTATATTTTACATATTACGGACGACAAAATACTCGGAACGCGAGACTATGGGGATA
>PKRC01000012.1 GCA_017577715.1 Clostridia bacterium | reverse complement strand
GTACAATTATGTTGAGCCATAGTGAGACCTCCCTGTATGTTTAGGGTTTTGGATATCTATATCATACAGGATTTCTCACTATGGTTCTACTATTTTTTAGGTGTTGCATTTAATTTTACAATGAACCCTTTTTCATTTGACCCTATTTTTAGGAATTTCCCAAAAGGGACATCTTAAAATGAGGATCAGCTGCGCCCGACAGGAATAAAACATATATATATTAGCCAACCTATTATATGAAAATACAAGCAATGGTAAGGGGTTGTACATATGCTAGTGATGTTTTTCCGGGCTTTAATACTCTATGCCCTGGTAGTCACGGGGATAAGGATCATGGGAAAACGACAGGTAGGCGAGCTTCAGCCCTTTGAGCTGGTGGTCACCATAATGATAGCCGAACTGGCTTCGGTGCCCATGGAAAACACCGGCACGCCCCTTTTAAATGGGATCGTGCCCATACTGGCATTGCTTTTGGCTGAAGTGTTCATTTCATACATCACCTTAAAAAGCGAAAGGGCCAGAACCATCGTATGTGGCTCGCCCAGCATCGTGATACAAAACGGCAAGATCGTACAGAGAGAACTGGCGCGGCTGCGCTATAACGTAAACGACCTGCTGGAACAGCTGAGAGAAAAGAACATAGTCAACGTATCGGACGTTGAATTCGCTATACTTGAAACCAACGGCCAGCTAAGCGTCATACCCAAACCTCAAAAAAGGCCGGTAACCGCCGAGGACCTTAATCTGTCTACCCGCTACGAGGGCTTACCATATACCCTCATCATGGACGGCCATATACAGCACAAAAACCTTGCTAAAGCCGGCGTGGACATCAACTGGCTGCTCCAGCAGCTTGAAATCCGCGGGCTTAAACCCAAAGACGTATTCTTCGCCTATCTTGACAGCCAAAGGAACTTACAGATAGAAGAAAAAGAAAAGCGGAGGTGAGCCCATTGAAGGTACTGGTAATAATGATGGCGATAACCATCATCTTTATCGGCTTTGCAATTTGGACCCAACACACCCTCGCCTCCTCAGCCCAAACGCTGGAACAGACCCTGAACAGCTTGGAATCGGCTATAAAAGGCGATAACTGGGAAACGGCAAATGAGCAGCTGGAATACTTCAACCAGCTATGGGAAAAGACCAAAAATCTGTGGCAGATATTTATCGATCATGAAGAAATAGACAATATCGACGTGACGCTGGCAAGAGTAAAACAGCTGATAAGCACAAAAGAAAAGGCCGATTCGCTGTCCGAAATCTCGGCCCTCAAGCTTTTCATTGTCCACATCCCGCAAAAGGAATCCCTGTGCCTTGTAAATATGTTTTAAGGAGCAATCGGCGCGATCCCATTAGGACCTCTTATCAAACGCCATTTATTTCACCAATATGTTTTTACACGCAAGAGGTCATTCAACCCCAAAATATATCGGCATAATCCTCTTCGACGTACTCGGTGTAAAAATCTATAAATAAACCCGATTTAGGCGGCTGGCAAGCGCGATCCTCCACCTGTACCCTGCATAAAAAGTCCTGCTTTTCAAAAAAGCTTATGGCTTCATAATCCCAGGGAATATCGCTGCGCTCATATATGCCATACCGTTCCAAATCCTTCAAAAACGGGTTTATTTTATCCTCCGAATCCACATCTACCTCAACGCTCCCTTTCTGCCTTAGCTCCCTTATTACTTCCTCGACCTCGCCGGTCTGATAGCGAAAAGCCCTTTCCATTCGTATCACTCCCATTCTACTCTTTACATATGGAGTACCTGTTTTAAAAATTGGCCGGTATAGCTTTCCTCCACCTTTGCTACTTCTTCGGGGGTTCCCTGAGCCACTATCATACCGCCCCTATCTCCGCCTTCCGGCCCCAAATCGATGATGTAGTCGGCCGTCTTTATCACGTCCAAATTGTGCTCTATGACCACCACGGTATTCCCCCCATCGGTCAGCCTATGCAGGATATCAATGAGCCTATGGACGTCAGCGATGTGCAAACCGGTGGTGGGCTCGTCCAATATATATATGGTGCGGCCGGTACTTCTCCTACTCAGCTCGGTAGCCAGCTTAACCCGCTGGGCTTCACCGCCCGATAGGGTGGTCGATGGTTGTCCAAGCTTGATGTAGCCAAGCCCCACGTCGTATAAGGTTTGCAACTTCCTGTAAATCCTGGGTATATTCTCAAAGAACTCCATGGCCTCCTCAACCGTCATATCCAGCACATCAGCTATATTCTTGCCCTTGTACTTCACCTGCAACGTCTCACGGTTATACCGCTTGCCCTTACACACTTCGCAGGGCACATATACATCCGACAGAAATTGCATCTCTATCCTGATTATGCCGTCGCCCCGGCAGGCCTCACATCGTCCCCCTTTGATGTTAAAGCTAAAACGCCCTTTATTATACCCCCTTACCTTGGCATCGCTGGTCATAGCAAAGACTTCGCGTATATAATCGAATACGCCGGTATAGGTGGCAGGATTAGAACGCGGCGTTCTGCCTATGGGAGACTGGTCGATATTTATAACCTTATCCAGGTGCTCCAGTCCCAGTATTTTTTCATAACGTCCCGGCTTTACGCTGGCGCGGTTGAGGTGCTTGGCCAATGCCTTATAGAGGATCTCGTTAACTAAAGTGCTTTTGCCCGACCCAGAGACGCCGGTTACACACGTCATTACGCCCAGCGGTATCCTGACGTTTATATTCTTCAAGTTGTGTTCGCTGGCACCAATTATTTCAAGCCATTTATCGCCTGGCTGCCGCCGCACTGCAGGAACCTCTATCTTTTTTTTGCCGCTCAAGTACTGCCCGGTAATGGACTCCGGGCAATTCATGATATCTTCCACTGTGCCGGCAGCAACCACCCGCCCGCCATTGGCTCCTGCTCCCGGCCCCATGTCAATGATGTAATCGGCGGAGCGTATGGTCTCCTCATCGTGTTCCACTACGATTACGGTATTGCCCAGATCCCTCAGCTTTTTTAAGGTGCGTATCAGCCTCTCGTTATCGCGCTGATGCAGGCCTATGCTAGGTTCGTCCAATATATATAGTACCCCAACAAGGCTAGATCCAATCTGGGTAGCCAACCTGATGCGCTGAGCTTCGCCGCCCGACAGCGTCCCTGCAGGGCGCGATAAAGTCAAATAATCAAGCCCTACATCCACCATGAACTGGAGCCGAGAGCGAATTTCCTTGAGTATCTGATGAGCAATCAACTGCTGGGTAGGGGTAAGTTTAAGCCCATCGATAAAATCGAGCAGTTCTTTGACCGATAAATTGGTCACCTGGTATATATTGAGCCCGCCTACCGTAACGGCCAGGGCTTCGGGCTTCAGCCTGGCACCCTTGCAAACAGGGCATGGGGTACTGCCCATATACGCCTCAATCTCCTCACGCGCCACCTCAGAATCGGTTTCATAATAGCGCCGCTGTAAGTTGGGGATTATACCCTCAAAGGGAGCCATAAAATAGCCCGAACCATTCCGGTCATATTTTACCTTAATCTTCTCTCCTCTGGTACCGTACAATATGATATCGACTATTTCCTTTGGCAAGTCTTCTACCGGCGTATATAGGCTAAAGCCGTAGTGCTCGGCCAGCGCCTCGAAAAATATCCTGGCCATGCTATCGCCATTGCCGCTGTTCCACCCAGGAACAGCAATCGCCCCTTCCGCCAGGCTCAAAGAAGGATTGGGGATTACCAGTTCGGGATCAATCTCCATCAGAACCCCCAGCCCATGACAGTTGGGACAGGCCCCAAAGGGGCTATTGAAAGAAAACAGTCGAGGTGCAAGCTCCTCTATGCTAATTCCACAATCAGGACATGCGTATTTCTGGCTAAAGAGTATCTCCTGCCTTCCGATCACATCCACAATGGCCAAGCCATCGCTCAATTTCAACACCGTCTCAAGAGAATCGGTGAGCCTCTGCTGAATACCCTTCCTTACGACGAGCCGGTCAACTACTACCTCGATGGTGTGCTTCTTATTTTTGTCAAGCTTGATCTCTTCCGAAAGCTCGCGCATCTCCCCGTCTATTCTAACCCGCACATAGCCTTCCTTCCTTATATCTTCAAGCAGCCGTACGTACTCCCCTTTTCGGCCGCGAACCAGAGGAGCCAAAAGCTGGATCCTGGTCCCCTCTTCCATTGCCATGATATAATCCACCATCTGCTCAACCGTTTGTTGCTTAATCTCCCTACCGCATTTGGGACAATGGGGAGTGCCTATCCTGGCAAACAGAAGCCGAAGGTAATCGTATATCTCGGTAACCGTTCCCACGGTGGAACGGGGATTCCTGCGAGGGGTTTTTTGGTCAATGGATATGGCGGGAGAAAGTCCCTCTATATAATCCACATCCGGCTTTTCCATCTGCCCCAAAAACTGCCGTGCATATGCCGACAGGGACTCTATATACCGCCTCTGCCCCTCGGCATACAGGGTATCAAAAGCCAGCGACGACTTGCCTGAACCGCTGAGTCCCGTCACCACCACCAGCTTATCCCTGGGGATGGATATATCTATATTCTTTAAATTGTGCTCTCTTGCGCCTTTTACATATATCGCTTTACCCTCACCCATATATGAGCCAAACCCTCTTTCGTATAATGTAGATATTCTATGTCCAGCAATTCAGAATACAGTATAGCAAAAATCTATGCAAAATAAAAGGAAGGATTGCTTATTCCCTCCCCCATGCCTCGTTAGCCACAGTCCTATGCTCCTCTGTCCCTACTACCATGAAAATGCTGCTGGCGTCTGCAGGTTGATCACTTAAGCCGTACTTCAGCTTTAAGGCGATAATCCTCCTCACTGACTCATCTATGCGTTCCATTGGTATTCTGCCGCTATGCACGGCTTGGATAATGGCCTCAAAAGCCTGCTTCTGCTTTTCATATGTGTGGCATATGGACACTATATCGGTCCCGGCCAGCACTGCTCGTACGGCCGCCTCCTCTATGCCGTAGTATTTTTGTATGGCTCCCATTTCCATATCGTCCGATATGACCACCCCATCAAAGCCCAGCTCCTGGCGCAGCACCCCCGTAATTATTTCCGGCGATAAGCTAGCAGGTACCTTCTCTTGAGTTATATTGGGAAAGAGTATGTGAGCTACCATGACCATATCTGCCCCTTCTTCAATAGCGCGTTTAAAAGGAATAAGCTCAAAGCTCCTCAAGCGCTGCATATCATGGCTCAGGGTAGGCAGGTCCACATGGGAATCCACAACGGTATCGCCATGCCCAGGGAAGTGTTTAATTACCGGTATAATTCCTCCATCTCGCAACCCCTTCATCAAGGCTACCCCCAGTTGGGCCACAGCATCAGGATTGGTACCCAAGGCCCTGTCGCCGATAACTGTATTTTGGGGGTTGCTCCATATGTCAAGTACCGGCGCAAAGTTCAGGTTGAATCCGTAAGCGCGCATCTCAACAGCCGTGACTTTCCCTATATCATAGGCCAGCTGCGTTGAGTTATTTTTCCCCCATACCAAATTGGGCGGGAAATGGGTAGCATCTTTAGGAAGGCGGCTGACCTTCCCACCTTCCTGATCGGCCGAGATTATAAGGGGAAGGGGATTGCCCTCATTAAAAGCCTTTAACTGGTTTATGAGGTTGACCAGCTGCATGCTGTCCTTTACATTTCTGGAAAACAGTATGACGCTTCCCACATGGTAGTTCTGTATCATCTCCTTGACGGCAGCAGGTGCTTCAAACCCATCAAAGCCTATAATAAGCATCTGGCCTACCTTTTCTTCCAGTGTCATCCTGCTCAGATACTCCTCGATTTTATCCTCCAAAGAAAACAGAGCCGGAGAATCCCCTTGATCTTGAGCATTATCGTTTTGAGACTGATGGTCCCCTTGTCCTGGACCTAGATCATCCTGTTTTGCATCTTCCAATCCCTGCTCTTGCTGCCCTTCCGATTTATCGCTATCACTACCAAACGTTTTTCCATCTTGGTCAACACCTTGGCCATCTTTTAAACCGTCGGGCGTATCCATCCTTCCATAAGAACAGCCTGACAAAATAGATATTCCTAAAAACAAGGACAACAAAATAGCAAATACCCTGTAAATGTACCTCATCTTTTCCCCTTATCATCTTATCCCAAAACCATCGATATAAAAATTATAACACTTTTCATAGGATATTAAAACACGTTCACCGGCAATAAAAATGGCGGGGAAGCTTTGGTGCCGCCCCGCCATTATAAAATAAAATTACCAACCTTTCCGGCTTAAACAACTTTCGAGCCCGATAATTTAGCTTATACCAACGGAGTTGGCAGGATATTATCAGTGAATAACCACAGCATCAAGGGCTACATACATCAACGTAAGCATGTCTGTATGCATCAAAATACTGCCCTTCAAAAAGCCGTATGAGAGTGTTGGTCACATGAAGCTCGACTTCGTTTTCCCCTGGTTTTATCCAGCTTTTATCTACCACCCATCGGTACGGGCTCCATGCCCTGGTCCCCGCATTATGGCCATTAACATAAAGACTCACCACGTCTTCCATAGCAGCATCATCTATAAACATCTCGATCCTATCGGCCGCCCCATCAATCAAAAGCTTTTTCCTGTATACCAACGTGCCGGCATAAAAGGGCAAGCCCAGTGCCATTAAATCTCCCGGCTTGCCGGCGCTACCAATTGAACACAGTTTCCACATGCCATCCTCTTTTTTCACTCCAAAGCATCCGAAGAGGTATAGCGGGTTCACAAGCCCATCATGGGTGGCTTGAACAGCTACCTTCACCTGTATCTCATTTACCCCCTGCTTTATATACTGCGATATATCCACAGCCAGATTGGTGGGTAGATATATCTCCTGCTGCACAAATTGACCCAACTCTATTCTATTGCCATTAATTATCATATACCCTTCGCCCTGTAAGCTGCCAGGCTCCATAACAAGCAATATAGGGGGCTTAACGTTATCCTCTACATAAAATTCTGCTGTATACGTGCAGTTAAGCAGGGGCAATTCCAACTGCTTTGGACAGCCAAAATAATCCTTCAGCTTTATTGGGATCGCAATTCCCGCATCGTGAATTTGGTCTATTATGGGTTTACATTCCACCACCTTTTCCCCATGGCCACCCTCCACCTGAAGCCGCCAGCGGCCTATCCTCAGGGCATTCATCCCCTTTAATTGAACTTCCCATTCATCATCCAGATCTATCTTTTGCTTCTTGGTATGTCTTACAACCCCGAACTGCTTATCCATAGCTTCATCGCATCTATCTTTCAAAGTCAAAATATAGGCCTGATAGGGTGCAAACTCAAGGGAAAAACCCTTTAGCTTGACATCTTCATCAAACTGAAGGATACTTTTGCTATTCTCCAAACCGGGATCGCTGCAATAAATCCAATGATGTAAAAACCCATTGCAGTTAAGATGAATTCTCACCCTATGCCGCATTCCCGACGTATTGACCAAAAAACAGCTCAGCCTGTTCTCGGTATGATAACACGCTGCCAATATATCCCTTTGTTGAGTGGCATTCACGCAGTCATATCCCTGAGGGGCTTCTCCCACATCATTTACAATGGAAACAGGGCGTTCCACCACCTTTTCCATTATATCGATAACCTCTTCTACACTTTTTGCGAAGAATAGCCGCTTGTTTTTTTCATCGGCGATGGACGGATCATGGCTTTCCTCTTGCCTGCAAACTCCTCCTTCAATACTATCAGAGCAAATCCTTCCATTAGCCATCCTGCCTTCATCGCCAACATAGTGTTCATAAATGTAGCGTGTATCCACGCCAAACCATTGGCTAAACATTAACCCCGCATCCAAATTGCCAATCCTCTCAAAAGGTAAGCACTCTACCCCTATGACGGTGCCACCATTTTCGATGTACTCCTCAAGCTTTTTCAATGCGCAGTCTTCCATATTGAGCATGGGTGGCAAAATGAGCACCTTGTATTCCTCATCATTGAACCTGATACACCCTTGCCTTACATCGCACTGGCTAAACAGCTCGGGATCCATTATGTAGTAATCAAAGTGATTTTCCAGAAGTACTCTTTGGAGGCTGGAAAATCCCTTTTCAAGCTTCTCTCTCAAATGCCTCTTTTCCCCCATTGCAGTCCACTGGCTAGAAACTGGATCCAATATGATGATATCCACCCTCCGCTTGCCCTTGGTCTCAAGATCAGTTATTTTGGCCGCATAATCGGATAACAAACCCATATGGGACCAGTAAGGCATCTGATAAAAGCTGGAGGGAGGAGCATCGTGCTTTGTCAGTCCATCGGTGGTATAAAAGAAGGCATGGGGTACGAAAAAGTTGATTCCCTGAACCGCCAGCCAATCGAAGGTCCATTTCATATCCTGAAGAGTCATACCCCATCCTATGCTATGGAAACATTCGCACAGTGTGCCGGGCTTCCCGTAAAAATGGGTCGCCGAGCTGGCCAGCTTGGCATTTGCCCTGTATTTAGAGCTAGCGACATCGGGCCTTGTACCCACCTTTTGATGCCCTGCGTCTATACCCGGTATATGGAAATATTTCAGCTGCTTACTTCTCAGTATGGGCTTTTCCCCCACATACAATAGATTATTGGCCTCACACCAATCTCGAACCTGAACCTCATAGCTCTCAATAAAAGCCTCTGTAACGGTATTCCAGTAATCGTACCTCACCTTATCGGTGTCAGGACCCATGCGTTCAAACAGTGCAGGCAACTTGTCCAGTAATGAATAGCCGTTCTTCTTCTCAAACATCTGGGGCAAAAGGGGTGACCATGGCATTCCTGGCGGAAAAGCCGTTATCTCATCCGTGAAAATCCCTTTTATGGTTTTGCCGAATTCATGCCCGAAATGTTTCTTATACTGCTCATGGGTGGTATTGATATAATACCGCATCGCCTCTGGATTTAGCGGATCCACATACTTGCCAAAGTATTTGAAGTTGTCCACCGCTACCTGAGATATGATATAAACATGCCATGTACCTTCAGGTACGTCCCAGTGAAGCTTCTTTATGGGTTTTCCGGTGAAAAACCTCTTCCTGTTATATTGGGTAAGGCCGCTCATTTGAAAGATGTTCTCCTTATAGCCTGTACCAATGTGGTATGACAGCTCCACCGGATCATCCCAGGCGATAGAACCATTTTCTTTTGGATATGCTCTTGCCAACAATACTTGGCCCCATGGCAGTTCCATATCAACGGCCTTAGGCCCTTCTACGTCGAATATCTGGGCTTTGAGGGCTTTGGCTTCAAACTCAGGGTGGTCCAGCACAACCAGACCGCCGCTTACCCCGCTGGGATAGGGGTACTCGTCATAGAGCCACACCTCTAAGCCCCTCTTTTTTGCTTCATCAATTGCGACGCTCACTTTATCAAACCACTTTTCGGATAAATAAGGAATCGAAAGCCCCTGCCGGGGGTGAATAAAAAAGCCTCTTATTCCCTTATTGGCCATCTCCTTTATCTGCCTCTTTATCTCGTCGTCCTTCATATCGCCGTTCCAAAACCAAAAAGGCTGTATACCGAATTTTAGAGACATACGACTCCCCCTTCCAAACACCAACCCATAACGCCATTAAAATATAACTACCTTGGCCCCCTCTATATAGGGCAAACTCTTCCTCATCTTTTTATCGTAACGTGACATTCCTCCATATTAGTTTTTGTGACAACAGATGTGCCAGCACCGATATAATATTGAGCCCTTCCATATTTTTGCTATTCCACAACTGCATTATACCGCAGATGATCAGTTAAAAAGTATATCTTTTTTCCCCTTATGTTCAAATAATGAAAGCCTACACATTGGCTTTTCCAAACCTACATAACATACAACAATCATTTTCTTGAATCTGGCCAAAAAATGATTATTCTATGTAATCCCATTTCTTATCTAAAATGTATTTTTCTTATACAAATACAAATTAATAGCGTCAGCTAATCGTCCTTCCAGTATCTGTGGATACGGCTTTGGGTTATACCCCTCGATAACGATATCATCAAAAAACAATATGGGGCAATATAAAAAAGGGATGGTCTGATAGCGCCGTCCCTTTTTCAAACCATCCCTATTTTAACCTCTCCAAAATCTTTACCCCATACGGCGGAAGCACAATACAGCCCGTTACATCTTCCCCCGTTATCATATCCTTGAACCGCATCTCCCTGAGATCCACTTGTCTCTCCTCGGGCACAAAGTTAAGTATGAAGACAAAAACCCTTTCTCCGTCAGTACGCATCTGTGCCGTTACGCCCTGTGGCAGTTCGGTATCCACCGCCTTCTTCAACTTGAGCTCAGCAACAAGAGCTCGATAAAAATCCGTAAGGAAATCCCCGTTATTTCTAAATGCAATATAGTAGGCTTTCCCCTTGCCAAAGGAATTCACCGTCAGGGCAGGCCTGCCGGCATAGAAATCATCCCTGTAAGTAGCCAGCACCTCAGCAGTCTCGGCATGTATCAAGTCGCACAGTTCCCTAGCCTCATATTCGCCTTTGAGCCCCAGCGGATTTCCATCTTTCATAACCACATGATTTACATCGTCGTCATACAGCGAATCTATCTCCTCAGACCATATACCAGTCACCTTTCTCAACGGCCCGGGGAACCCTCCAAGGAAGCAAAGGTCATTCTCATCCACAATGCCGCTCCAGTATGTGGTGACAAATGTACCTCCTTCTTCCACAAACTTCTCTATCCTCTCGGCTACTCCCGGACGCACCATATACAGCATGGGAGCGATGAGCAGCTTATAACCCGAAAAATCACAGTCCATATCTATAACGTCCACGGGAACGCCGTTTTCCCAGAACGGCCTGTAATGGGACTGACAGGTTAGCAAATAGTCCTTCTTATCCTGTATGAGGCCCTTCATATCATCTATTGCCCAGCGGTTTTCCCAGTCATAGATTATAGCAACCTCGGGCCTCACCGTCGTACCTATAATAGGATCTAACTTCTCCAATACCTTGCCAACTTCCGCCACATCTCTAAATACTCGAGTATTCTCATGGCCGCAGTGATCAACAACAGCACCGTGGAATTTTTCCACACATCCCCTGCTCTTACGCCACTGGAAGTATTGCACCGTATCCGAACCATGGGCTACCGCCTGGATGGAGGATAAGAGATGCATGCCCGGCCGCTTTAGCTTGGCCACTTTCATCCAATTGGTCATGCTGGGCGTGCTTTCCATGAGCATAAAGGGCTTTCCACCCTTTAGAGAGCGGTTTATATCGTGTACAAAAGCCACTTTATACGCCAGTTCCCAATCTGGCTCCTCACCGTGCCATCTCGGGTAGTTATCCCACGAAATCACATCCAGCTCAGGAGCAAACTTCCAGTAATTTAGACCAGGGTACGTCCCCATAAAATTAGTGGTAACGGGAACATCCGGCGTAATTTCGCGCAGCGGGGCAATCTCGTTTTTCATAAATTCTACAGTCTGGTGCGTCACAAACCTCTTCCAATCCAAATTGAGCCCATGGATAGACCCTTCTCCATGAGGCGCAGGAGACTGTATTTGATCCCAATCAGTGTATGTATGGCTCCAGAAACTCGTCCACCATGCACGGTTGAGCTTATCCAAATCGTTGTCATACTTCTTCTTCAACCACTCCCTGAAAGCTTGTTGGCATAGCTCACAGTGACATTCTCCGCCATACTCATTGGATACATGCCATGCTAGAAGGGCAGGGTGATCCTTATAGCGCTCTGCTAGCTTTTGATTTATGAGGCGCGTCTTTTCACGATACACAGGGGAGGTATAGCAGTGGTTATGCCGCCCACCAAACAGGATCCTCTGGCGATTTGGCAAAACGCGGAGCACCTCAGGATATTTTTGAGCCAGCCATGCCGGCCTTGCCCCGCTTGGGGTAGCTAAAATAGCATAGATTCCATTTTCAGCCAGCTTGTCCATAATGGTATCCAACCATCCAAACTCGAACTTGCCTTCTTCAGGCTCTAGGCTGGCCCATGAGAATATGCCCACCGACATGACATTACAGTGGGCCAGCTTCATCAGGCGCATGTCTTCATCCCATATTTCGGGCATATGTTTCCATTGATCGGGGTTGTAATCGCCACCATGTAAAAAGTGCGGAAACTTCGGGTTTATAGGGGGATACTTCATGGGTTTCATACCTATGCACCTCCAGAAATTTTCTTTTACCGCACTTTGTTTTACCATCAGAATTGCTCAAAAATGATGTCCAATATCTTCAACGTTAAAATATCCATTAGGTAAGCTCCAACCGCTCTTGCGAATTGCAGCCAAATCACTGTAATAATATAATGTAATGTAGCTATATTGATATTGTATAATGATAAAATACTCATTTCAATCCAAATATATTGACATATATATGGCTATATTGACTTCAAAAGGGGGATAACGTTCTATGAAGACCGTTTTTCCAATGGTTACAGGAGAAGAAGACAAGCTTCCCTTTTATGTCAAAGGCATAGGAATACAGCAAAACCAAGAACACATCATAAGGCCATCGGGCCTACCATTCTATCAATGGCTTCACTGCGTAAAAGGGAATGGCCAATTGA
This sequence comes from Clostridia bacterium, assembly GCA_017577715.1. Classification (GTDB taxonomy): domain Bacteria; phylum Bacillota; class Clostridia; order Caldicoprobacterales; family Caldicoprobacteraceae; genus Caldicoprobacter. The sequence continues at coordinate 44,154 of PKRC01000012.1, read as the reverse complement.
TCATCGAAGGTAATGTATACAGAATCTCCGAAGAAATGGGTTTTTTCCTTTGTCCCAATGTACCCCATGAGTACTTCGCTGTCACCCAGCCCTGGACCACCTACTGGCTTACATTCGATGGCCCGGCCCTTGATCCCTTGTTTGACCTGTTAAACATAGGCAAATGGAACATCTTTCACATATCGTCCCTACAAACCCTCGAAGGACTGCTGAATGAGATATATCTCTCGATATGCTCTGAAAGCCCACTTAAATTGGTGGAATGTTCTTCGCTGCTTTACCAGTTCCTCATAAAGCTCAGGGCATGTGTCCAGCCCGATCTGTTATCAAACGCTCTATCGCCATACAAACAGCTCCAACCCGTCATCAACTATATGGAACAAAACTACTTTTTGAGCTTATCCTTAAACGATATGGCTGCCATAATAAAGGTCACCCCATATCACCTATGCCGCCTCTTTAGGCGCGCCTTTCACATGACACCCTTCCAATATCTGACCAGGCTTAGAATACAAAAAGCCAAGGAATACTTGATACAAGTTCCTGGCGCCACCGTGAAAGAAGCTTCACAAAAAGTGGGATATAGCGATGTTAGCTATTTCTGTGCCGTATTTAAAAAATACGAGGGGGTCACGCCGGTAGAATTCAAAAAGATCCACGGCGCCACCTGATCTATCAGAAGGCTCTTTGAGCGAAGAATATGACCAAAGGAAGGGTAAAAAGGCAAAACAGAGTGGTCGTAACTACTGTCTGAACGGCAAACTCATGTTCATTTTCAAATTCTACCGCAATTAATACCGTATTTACGGCAGTGGGAAGAGCCGCAGATATGAACAACGTCTTTGCCATTACCCCGTCAATCCTCAAAAAAACTATCAATAAGTAGGCCAATAAAGGTGCCACGCAGAGGCGTAAAAATGCTGCCCAATAAACATCAAAATCTTTAAAATTCATGCTAACCCGGGACAGTTGAATCCCCAGTATTAGCAGATTGACAGCTACCATAGCATCGCTTGAGTATTTAACAGCCGGCCACAGAAAAAAATTTTCCATATCATAAGGGATAAACTTTAACAATAGGACCACCAATATGGTATAGACTATGGGCATTTTTAAAATGGCCTTTACTGCCGAGCTAAAATCCATTTTCCCCCTTGCTGCGTTATAAAACCCAAGAGTATAATTTAGCAAATTCTGGCTTATTATAATCATGATCTGATTAGATACCGCGTATTGCAGCATAGGGGTGTTAGCAAAGACCAAAGATATCAGAGGCAATCCCAAATTCCCTGAATTGTAAAACATCACCGCGTTTTTAAAAGCATTTTTCCTGGCATCGTGGTAACTATTTAGCTTAGCCACCACAGAACTCACCAACGACAGCAATATGACAAACACTACAGTAAAGGCCACTGGCATTAATAGGCCGGGATTAATGGGAGCCTTATACAGGTTTACGATCAGGGTACTAGGAATAATCACATATACGCTAAGCTTACTTAGAGAATGAATCTCCAAATTAAACTTTTTGCCAAGCATATATCCCAGGCCTATCAAAAAAAATACGGGAGCAATGTTATACAGCCATATATGCAGCAGCACTATTTAACCCCTTCCCCCATTCAACATAACAATATTGAATAGAACATCATTTTACAAAGGATGCTTTAATTTCATAGCCAGGTTTGCGAAAGGAGATTATGTCCAACAACAGCATAGCACCTCTCGCAAATCAAAAAAATGGAGTGACCCGCCCATCACTCCCATAAAAATACTCCTATGATTCTGTATAAACTATACTGACCAGGTAATCCCCGTCTTTATTACCCTGGCAGGATTGCCTGCTACCAGAGAGTTTGGAGGAACATCCTTGTTAACAAGAGAATTAGCTGCAATTACGCAGTTATCACCTATGGTTACTCCCTTCAAAATGGTACAATTGCACCCTATCCATACCTTATCCCCTATCTTTATGGGTTTGCTAATGCAATTTTGCTTTCCGTCCTCATAGATGATGGTATGGAAATCAGTATCCAATATGGTGGTCCCCCACGCAATGGCGCAATCCTTTCCAATGCTGATGCTGTTTGCACAGTGTATAATCGACGACGCGGTTATATAGGTGTTATCCCCTATCGTCAAGCTAGCACCGGGCTCCAAGATTACCCGCACCCCAGGTCCTAGCTTTACTCTACCGTTTATGTGGCAGGTTGCCCCTTTGGGCAGTTTCAAATAGGCTCCTGCACCGCTTTGCTCTCCAATATATCTTCCGCCCAGATACAGCCGTCCATCAATCTGCAGCTTGGCCTTGCGGGATTTCCTGATCTTGCTTCCCAAGTCCACTATAAGGGGAAATCTATAAAACCTCATTCCAAAGAGCCTAAGCCCCACAAAAAAGCTATAAATAGCATTGATAATGAGCTTGGGATTATTCAAAATAATCCTTATAGCCTTCCTTATCCTGGGTTGATTGAACAAGCGGAACCCCAACCATGGACCGTATCTATTTGGGACAGCAGTTTCTACTTTGCCGTTGTACATCGTTCTTCACCCTTTCTATTCTATGTACGGGTTGCCATATGGACTGGGTATATGGGCTCCGCTAAATGATAAACTCCTCATGTAAACCTAATCTGGGCTTGTAAGTTGTGTATATCCATTGCAATACGCCCGCCCGGCTACTCTATTTTAACATCATTTTAACTTTTGTACAAGCATAATTAATCAATTACATAGCTTAATAGATATTGCCTTCAGAAATATATTACCTTCCCCTCATCTGCCGACTGCCTGGCTTTTAAGCATGCTTCGGTTACGTAAAATGAATCATGGGCTGTAACCAGGCACTGGCCTTCTCCCCTCATCTGCCTCAAGAAATCAGCGAATATATTTTGCTGAGGCAGCAGTGGAACCTCCCTGATGCCCTCTATATCATCGTTTATCAGGTACACCTTGCCGTTTCTCACCTCAAGGACGCCCCGGGTACCCACAACCCTCAAACGGTCATCGTCATGGGTTGGCGCCTGCTTGGGGCGCAGGTAGTCTATGCTCACAGAGCCGAATACCTCATTGGAAAGCGTAAAGTGGCACAACGCCGATACCTCAAGCTCTCCATGCTGGCGGTTATACCTGGTAGAATGAGAAGCAAAGACTGATTTAAATTCTTGACCGCTAAACCAGTAAATCCAGTCGATGGCGTGGCTGCCTACCCATGGAATAGTGCCTCCATAGGTCGAGCGGGATTTGTAAAACTCGCTTCTCTGCCCCAACTTATATGATTTTTGGGCATTCATGAGGCGTATTTCCCCTACCACGCCGTCCCTGACCAGATTCCATGCCGTAATGAAATGGGCTGAATACCTGATGCCAAACATGGCCGCAAGGTGTACACCTGAACGAGAATAAGCCTCCTTAAGCCGTTCCAGATCCTCGAAGGTGGTGGCTACCGGTTTTTCCACAAAGGCATGTATTCCCCTCTCAAGCACCTGCATTGTAACCTTAGCATGATGCCCGAAGAAGCAATTGATCACTGCAATGTCGGGCTTTACCTCATCAAGCATACGCCTATAATCTTCATATACCTTGGGTTCATGCCCTATCCTGCAGGCAGCTCGATAAGCAGGGCTTATATCTTCACCCTCCGAGCCGGGAGCTATACCCATAATTACGACGTCTTTTTCCTCCCTTATCCCCTCGATGGCATATCTATAATGCCCGCTTGAACCTATAATAGCAACTTTCACAGTATATCATCTCCTTTAAAATACCTATAACCTCTTAAGTCTACTGCCTTTCCAGCCTTGGCCCATTCCACGCCGATTTCATGCGGCAGCTTCCATTCTCTATAGCACTGCTTTAAGACATCGTTAAGCCCTTCCACCCAGGTCATCTTCGTGCTTTCATCATACTTGAGCAGCTTTTCTGGGAATTGCCCAATCCGCGGCACAGACTCCTGCATGCCGTTGATACATATGGTCTGAGAAGTGGCCGCCTCAATGCCGCACACCACAGGCTGCAAGCCCTTAACTGCATCTATGGTAAGCCACAGCTTCTTTATCTTTTCCTTCTCGGGATCCCCGTAAACCTTTCGGGTGCCGTCATTGAACAGGGCTACAATCTCGCCGCTCTCATCTTCCAAAAGCCCATATACTACCTTTGCCTTTTCAAACTCAAAGCAAAAAGTGGGTTGTACCGTCTCGTTAACGGCATGAGTAGCGTAAAACAACAGCTCGATGCCCTCTTCGGTGAATACCCTCACCGCAGCGGTATCAAAATTTTCGATCTTATTGGCACGGTAGAGCTCGGCAATAAGGTTTGCTGGCCTGGCGCTCTCGTCTTCCTTTTTGCCAAGTACGTAGAACATATTGTGCAAATGATGAGCCGTTGCGTTGTTTGCAACGCTGTCCAATACCCACCTGCCCTGGTCATCCCTCAGCTTTCCGGCCCAGGAGTTCCTGCTGTAATAATCATGATTTCTGGGCCACAGCACCATTGTCTTGAACCTTTTTGGTTTGCCAAATAAACCCGACTGGATATCCCTCTTAAGGGTACGAATAGCATTGCTATAAGACCACTGGTAACCGATAGCAACGATTTTGCGTGCATCATCCCTGGCCTTTATCATCTGATGGGCTTCTTGAATGGTGGCGCTCACCGGCTTTTCACACAGAACGTGGCTGCCCTGGGATAAAGCAAAACAGGTCTGGATACAATGAAAATGAATAGGACTGGATATAATAGCCAGATCAGCTTTAAAGCTTTTATAAAACTCCTCCATGGAAGAAAAAATTGGTACTCCTAAATCCTGTATTCTTGATAAATTTCGGCATCCCTCTGGCTTTGGATCGACAGCTCCTACTATCTTGAAATCTTCCCGTTCCAGGTTATTCAGCAGGGCATCCACATATATATTGCCGTATCCGCCTATACCTACAAGCAAAATAGAAACCCGGTCATCTTTGTACATTAATATTACCTCCTCAGAAATCATTTAAAAGCTCTGCAAACGATTGCAGAAACTCAACATAAAAATTGAATTAAATTCCTGCCAAAACTTAAAGCCCGTTTAATACTACCATATATAAAGGAATAAAAACCAGGCTAGCCATGGTAGTAACAGTCACCATGGTAGCAGCATACTTGTAATCAGCCTTATAGGCTTGAGACACAATAGCTATCTGCGTCATGGTTGGCATGGCAGCTTGTATGACAAAAACCTTTTTCATAAGCACAGGCAAAGGCAAATAATATACAAACATCAATATAAGCAGAGGAGCCAGTAAAAATCTTCCCACCAATATGGCCAACATATCTTTATTAAATCTCGCTTTTTCTATGGCCACCGAATTTATTACGATGCCTATATAAAGCATTGATAGAGGCGTAGTAAGATTGCCTATATATTTACATGCATCCATGACAAATCGAGGAAGGTGGATATCCAGCAAGATCAACGATAGAGAAAATAAAAAGCTCACCAGCGGAGGGGACATTACCTTCTTAAACCTGACATATACCGGCTGCCTTCCTTCACACACGTCATCACGTTTCTGCATACCATTAACCCCAATAGTCCAAAACAGGGCTGTATTAGCAATGTAATACAGCAATGCAAATATGGTACTTTCTTCCCCAAACAGCGCTATATTAACCGGCAATCCAATAAATATGGTATTTGAAAAAGCAAACATGGATACAAAAATTCCTCGTTTGTGTGGAGGTATATCCAGCAGCCGTGTCAGCAACAATCCTACTCCATATAACAATAGCATACATACTACAGGTACCAGCACTCCTGCCCCGGCCTCAAGCAGCATCGTTCTGTCAAAGGTATTGAGCAAGTTTGACACAATTAGGGCGGGCAAAGATATTTTTATTACCAACTTTGAAAACAGGCCTGAAATTTGCTCATCAAACCATCCGCGACGGCTGAGTATATACCCCAATAAAATCATGGATAATATGCTGAGAACTCCTTGTATTGCATCCAACATCTCGATTTCTAGTCCTTTCCCTGTAATAATTATTCTGCTATGGGCTTCTTAAATATAATCCCATTGATTTTCCACAAACCGGCTTTTCTTTCGAGCAATATTATCTTCTCGCCGTTTTGCCAAGGAGGAGGAGTTTTGACCTCTTGATCTTTCTCAATAGGCGTTGCTGTAATATCTGACACTACCTCTTCCACAACAACTCTGGTGGAATCTTCCCATGGCCATACCCATAATTTTTTGATGGAAAGCTGAAGTTTGTAATCTTGTATAATAAAGTCAGCATATACATTGTTGTTTAATAAAGGATCCGAATTCAAGAAAGTGGACGAAAAGAACTTTTTCAATGAAACGTTTTCATGATTGTTCATAATCGCGTCCACTCTCTGCGTAAGCCCCTCAGTGACCACAATATATATATTAGCACAATCATACGCAGTAAAAGTAACCAATATGGCCAATAATATTAATATGAGCAAGGCGACAACCCGTTTGGCAATATATTGTATAAACCTGAGCATTATATTCAAAAACAAACACCCGCCTCCTGCATAAAGTACACGCTCTCACCTCATCATAATAACATAAAAAAGGGGGTTTGTAAATTTGAACTTAGCTTCCATCACCCCCCTTAAACGCTATAACGCCTTCAATTTTCTACTGATCCACTTGCCGAAGTCGTCAATAAGCGAATATATAACGGGTATCACCACCAGGGTCAGAAAGGTAGAAAACGTCAACCCGCTCATAACAGTAACTGCAAGAGGTACCTGGAGCTCCGAACTTTCACCCAATCCCAGCGCAAGCGGCAAAAGTCCAAGTATGGTGGTCAGGCTGGTCATGAGCACCGGCCTCAATCTGGTAACCCCGGCCTGCACTATTGCCGGCTTAAGATTGACGCTATTCTCACGAAGGCGGTTTATATAGTCCACTAACACGATACCGTTGTTGACCACAATCCCCACCAGCATGATGAACCCAAGAAAGGCCGGTACGCTCAACGGCTTTCCAGCTATCAGCAAACCCATCAGTCCCCCTGTGAAAGCCAGCGGCACGGTGAACATAACGGTAAACGGATGGATTAGCGACTCAAATTGTGAGGCCATTATCATGTATACCAGAACCACTCCTAGCACCAATACCAGCCTTAGATCGCTAAATGCCTGCAATAGCTGTTCCTGTTCGCCTCCATACTCTATAAAATACCCTTCGGGAAGCGGATAATCATCCAGACGTTCCTGAATGTCCTTCATAACATCGCCAAAGCTTCTGCCTTCATAACTGCCACTTACAGTTACCACGCGAGACTGGTCATGCCTTTCAATCCTTACCGGCCCCTGAGCATACTCAAACCTGGCCACGCTCTTTAAGGGAACTGATACCCCTAAAGGCGAAGTTACCATTAGATTCTCCACATGCTGTGCCTTAAAAAGCCCATCGTCCGGTAGCTGAACGCGCACATCGATCTCGGTGCCCTCTTCCTTATATCTAGTAGCTACCACTCCCTGCAGCTGGCTTTGAACGGCCGATGAAATCATAGCGACATTGAGCCCATACTGCGAAGCCCTTTGCCTGTCTATAACTATGCGGAGCTCAGGCCGGCCTTCCTCGAAGCTTGAACGCACTTCACGGGTACCGGGCACATTTGATACTATCTCCACAACATCATCGGCTATTTTTTTAAGCACACTCAGGTCCTGGCCTTTTATGCTGATGGATATAGACGCCCCCATTATGCCCAACCCCAATCCGGCAAATCCGCCGCTAGCGTTTACCTGTATCTGGCACCCCGCTATTTCCTTGACCTTTTGCCTTATTTCCTCGCCCACCTGTTGTGTGGTCCTGTTCCTTTGCCCAAGGGGTTTTAGTACAGCTGTAATACTACCCTGGTCCCTGGCAGAGCCGCCCATTATCATGCCCAGCTGTTGTCCTCCTATACTGGCCCACACCATCTCAACCTCCGGGATTTCGCTTACTATTTTCTCAACCTTCTGGACGGCCTCCAGGGTTTCACTAAAGCTGCTTCCTTTGGGCAAGCTGACCTCAATCTCTATCTGGCCCTGATCCACCGTCGGGAAGTATTCCACTCCTACCAGAGGTAGCAATACGATGCTCATGCCGAAAACCACAGCAGTAATAAGCACAATCGTTTTCCTGTGCTCCAGGGACCATTCCAGCATGCGCCTGTATTTCTCCGTCACACGCTCCACGGTAACATTTTTCTTGCCGAAGCCTTGGCGGGTCACCAACTTGGATGCCAACATGGGCACAAGGGTAAGGGCCACCCCCAGGGATGCCAGCAAGGAAAAAGTAACGGTGATGGACAGCTCCCTGAATATCTCGGCCGTCATACCCTGGGTAAAGACGATGGGCAAAAAGATGCATACCGTCGTCAAGGTAGAAGCCACTATAGCCATCGTTATTTCGTTGGTACCCTTTTCAGCGGCATCAATGGGATTTAAGCCCTGCTCCCTCATCCGATATATGTTCTCAAGGGTCACTATCGAATTATCCACCATCATGCCCACGCCCAGGGCCAATCCACCCAGCGATATTATGTTTAAGGTAATGCCGCTGAAATACATTAAAACAAAAGTGGATATTACCGAAAAAGGGATGGATACCGCAATAATCAGTGTAGGTGTAATGTTTTTCAAAAAGATAAGTAATATAGCAATGGCCAGTACAGCGCCTATATAAGCATTGCTGGTTACGGCCGAAATGGAACTCTTGATGAATTTCGACTGATCCACTATGGTCATAACCGATATATCGGGATAGGACTTCCTTATGCTCTCCAATTCACGATTTACCTTTTCAGCCACCCGGACGGTATTCGCAGTGCTCTCCTTGTAAATCGATATGGACAAGCTGTCATGTTGATTGACCCTGGAATACTGTCGGTCATCTTTTACGCCCTTTTCAACCCGCGCCAGGTCTCTCAAAAGATATGTAGTACCAGTGGAGCTCATTACAGGAACATTCAGCAATTCATCAAGATTTGTAAACTGCCCTGAAACCCTAACCAGCAGGTCATACTGCCCATCCTGCACAACTCCGCCGGGCAAATTCAAATTGCCCGCCCTTAAAGCGCTCACGACGAGATCCATGGATAGGCCATAGCTCATCAGCTTCTCGGGATCAACTATAACCTTCACCTCTGTTTGCTTTGCTCCTAAAATTGAAACCGATGCAACGCCTTCAATGCGTTCAATGCGCGGCTTCAGCACATCCTCCACCCATACCTGTAGTTCTTGATCGGTCTTGCCCTCCTGAGATACAGCAAAACTCATTATGGGCAACATGTTTGGATCAAGCTTGAGCACTATGGGATCAGACACTCCGTCCGGCAACACGCCCCTTATCATGTCCAGCTTTTCGCGTACCTCCAACGCAGCTACGTCCATGTCGGTCCCCTGCGTAAATTGGAGTATAACCAGCAAACTACCCTCGGAAGAGATGGAACGCATGGATTCAAGATTGCTGACTGTTGCCAAAACGCTCTCTATATTGCGTGTTACTATGTTCTCAACTTCTTCAGGACCTGCACCGCTATACTGCACCGACACCACCATGACGGGCAGATTTATGCTGGGCAATAGGTCCACATTAAGCCTTGACAGCGAAACAAAGCCTAAAATGAACACGATCAGCACTACCATAACGGTGGTCACAGGTCTGCGAATGCTCAATCCTGCGATATTCATAACGTGCCATCCTCCTGAATTTTTAACTATTTATCTCCGATTGCATCCATTGCGGAAGCCACATTTTGCACCTGTAATATATTTGCCCTGCATAAATGATGATTCCACTGCGCTTCTGCTTACTTTGCTGACTTATAACATCCTTCAACTCTCCTGCTTAACTACATTAATCTCCTGGCCTTCTTTGAGATAGGCCTGGCCCTTTACAACAACCTGCTCACCGCTCTTCAACCCCGAAATGACCTCTATCCTCTCACCACCATCCATGCCAAGTTGTACCTCTCTTCTCTCCACCGAGCCACCCTTAACGACAAACACATAAGCCTTATCCCCTTGCCGTACAATCGCCCTTTTGGGCACTACAACAGCATTCTCCTTTTTGTCAAGCACCAGGACAGCCCGTGCAAACATGCCGGGACGCAACTTTCCAGACGAATTATCGATCTTTACCCTCACCCCATAGGCCTGGCTCCTGGGATCCGGAGAAGGGCTCACCCACTCAACTACGCCTTCCACCGGCTGTGAACCCGCCGCATCAACATACACGTCAATCTTTTGCCCCGGCTGAACCTTCACTACATCAAATTCGGACAGGCGTATATCAAGAATGAGGGCGGTCATATCGATAACGGTAACGGGTGGCGATGCCTGCGTTGCCATTTGCCCCGTTTGAACGCTTAAGCTGCTTACCACTCCAGCGATTGGCGAGACGAGCTTTAGCTTATCGGCCGCACCTTTGGCAGCGTCCAAAGCCGTTTTAGCTTGATTGAGCTGGGCATCCAGCGTCTTGCTGTCATAGGGCATGGACTTTATGGCGCTCTCTATCTCTAGTTTGCTCTTCTCCAAAGCCGCTTTTTGCTGGACCAATTTTTCTAAACCGTCCTGTAGCGGCTTTAACTGTTCTTCCAGCTTGGCCTTCTGCTCCTTAAATTGCTCATCAGTAATGGCGCCTCTTTGGCGCAGTTCATTGAGTCTGGCAATCTCAGGCTCAATGGCCTGTTTAGCTTGGTCCAGCGCTTTTTGTGCCTCGTCAATCTGTTTATCAATTTTACTAATCTCAGCCTGCATCTTGCTTTTCTGGGATTCCAGCTCACTCAGCCTTTTCTTGGACAGTTCAACTGAGGCCTTGGCTGCCTCATATGCCGCCTGTGCCTGAGCTACCTGCTGTTCAACATCGCCGGCCTCCAACTCTATAAGCACATCCCCTTCTTTTACCTGCTGTCCCACTTTTACATGCACCTTTGACACCTTCCCCGGTATCTGGGGAATAACCATGACTTCATTTATGGGCTTAAGCACGCCCGAAAACTCTTTTTCATTCTGGATGGTATCCACACGAGCAGTTGCCACTTCAACCGGCACTTTTTGGCTTTCAGCCGTTTGCTGTACGTTCTCCTGCTTTTTGCCCAAGCCTTCAAGTGCTGCACAGCCTGATATAATCCCTGCTAAAAAAATCAACATCATCACATATGCCATTGATTTACTGACTCTAATCTTCACACCTTATACCCCTTTCGTTGAAGAACTATTTATGTTCACATACAAACTACTACCCACCTAATAATAATATTTTACCACTTTTTACAGGTAGTTAATAGTAAACTGTTCCTCTTGTCCTGAAAGTTTGTGTATGTTTCTGTGAAGGATATATGTAGATATATAGATATTAACCTCTTCGGTTTGAGGGTTGCTACCGTTACCATGCTAAAATTTCCTCTAAGGATGACGAATGTTATGTGTTCTTCTTTTGGCAGGTAATTGATGGTATTCCCGTTATAAACATTTACTGGAAAAAAGCAACTTTTGGTGAAAATGAAACAATACCGGTGACTTATGTTGCCGTTTTTTATACCAGGGACAGAATAAGGGAAATTTACGTTGCTGATCTGCTTTATATTGTTGAGGAGGGAGAGGATGAACCGCTAATCAGCACAGCAAAGGCTTTGCAGGTAGTGATAGATGACCACTCGGAAATTATACTGGAAAATAAAACAATTGTTGAGTCCATGGAGCTGTACCATGTGGAGTTCCCTGTAGAAAACGGCTATGAACTGATGCCGGCCTGGGTATTTCCGCATTGTAGAAGCTGTAAAATTTACGAATGAGATTCCTTCGCCGACTTATGCAGTGTTCTGCCTGCTGGGAGCGATATTATTTATGAGCATAGTTTCGGCAATAGTGTTTTGTAAAAAAGATATGAATATACAGGAAGGGGGACTTGATGGGGCAGAACATATGGTAATTGCCATCACATTATATCGAGGACGTAGAGGCGCTTTGCGATACCGTTTATGAGATGGATGCCGGTGTTTTGACGCGCATTAGCTGAACGAGCATCAATACTCATAGATTTCTCTCGTATATTATCCTCAGTCCCTCAAGGGTGAGCAGCGGATTGGTCTCCTCTATGGTCTCTGACTCCTCGGCTATCATGTGCGCCAGACCGCCCGTAGCAATCACCTTGGTATCCTCACGCCCCAGCTCCTTTTTCATACGCCTTACGATATAGTCCACCTGCCCCACATAGCCGTATATTATGCCGGCCTGTATGCTATTGACGGTGTTCTTGCATATGACCTGAGGGGGCTTAACAAGCTCAACTTTGGGCAGTTTGGCCGCTCTCTGATATAGCGCTTCTGTAGAGATAGTGATGCCCGGCGCTATGCATCCGCCCAGGTACTCGCCTTTGTCGGAAATGGCACAAAACGTGGTGGCTGTGCCAAAATCCACCACTATAACGGGCCCACCGTATATTTCGTATGCCGCCACAGCGTTGACTATTCTGTCTGCCCCAACCTCCTTGGGATTCTCGTAGCGGATGTTTATCCCCGTCTTTATCCCCGGCCCCACTATCAGCGGCTTAACGTTGAAGTATTTGTGGCACATCTCCTCTATAGCATTCATCATAGGTGGCACCACCGAAGAAATGGCGATAGCGCTAATGTCTTTCGGAGAAAGTCCTTTATACTGGAACAAATTCAGCATTATCATAGCAAATTCATCGGCAGACTTATCCCTGTCCGATGCCAGCCTCCAGTGGCTGAGCAGCTCCTTCCCATTGTACACCCCTGCAACGATGTTGGTATTCCCGATATCCATCACCAGCAGCATATATCACTCACACCCCTTTTTATACATTAAACACTTTCATTATATACGAACGCAGGAGACTCCATTTTCGAATCCGTCAGTCAAGTCCCTTTTATCAAAGCAGAGATCCCTTAGGTATAGGTGTATAGGCAATTCGCTGAGAGACCCTAAATAAAGACAAATTTTAAAAAACCCAATAATAAACATTAGAAACATAAATACGGGCAGGACTTTCCTGCCCGGGAAAATCAAAACGCCTTCCTGTAAATCCGCTGCAAGACCTGAAGCACAGCGGTTACAATTAATACGGCCACGATAATCTCTGGAATACCATGGGTTACTGCAATCCCCATTAACACTCCCCCAACCGCCTCGGGCGCTATCCCTAACTTTTCGGCGTATTCGACGCCATGCCTTAAATAGATGGCAAGCAACACCCCCACCGTATTGGTCAAGGTCCCCACCGCTGCCGCTACCATGCCCGCTATCACCCCCGCAATGTCTCTCTTCAGCGGGGCTTTTACGCTCTTGTATGCATAATAGGAAGTGATGGCAATCAGCATACGCGGCAGGATGGCCACCATGGGATCCAAAAACACGAACTGTGCGGGATTGGTAGCCATAGTGGCAGCCTGGTACATGCTAAAACCACCGAATATCAAGCCTATTATAAGGCCGACGATGGGTCCTTCTACAATTGAACCAATTATGACAGGGATGTGCATGATGGTAGCTTTGGTAGGACTGAAAGGCAAAGGAATAAGGCCGATGGGGGTAAGGCCCAAAATGATGGAGATAGCAGCCAGCATTCCTGTAACTGCTAGTCTGCGAGTGCTAAGCCTCATAAAACAACACCTCCGTTCAAGTTCCAGATTTGGATACCTGACGGTATCATGCCCCATAGAGCTGAAAATATAAGTCCGGCTCTGCTCAAGATGCCGGCCTGTATTAGCAATATTTTAGCAAAACCATGGCCAAAACACAAGAAAAATTACAAAAAACATGATTTGGATGACTATCGTCAAAATTAAACCGTGAGAAGTAAATTAAAACAATTTTTGATTCAATATCAATAGGGTATTCTTATTATTTCCATTCTATTGCCCCTTCGCTTTATATGATAAATCCCTGTTATCGGGTATCTGTACCTTTCATACATCAGCATGATTTCATGCATTAAGCCTATTGGGAATCTGATGGATAGACCACAGCCCACCGATATCTCTCTAGGGGTCGACATCAGCTGGACAGGATAGCCGGACGCTTTTAACATATCGTTCAAGTGAATGGCATGTTGTCTCGATCTTAAAGCTATAAGCCCGTATTCCTCTATATAGTTCATAATTTCACCCCTTATCGACAACAAAAAATATTTTAAAAGACAATAAAAGCCCGTGGTAAAGCCACACAGGCCCAATGAAAACTTCATAATATAAATATATTCTCCTATGCCCGATGGCGAAACGCCAGATATAATAAAATTAAAAAAGCAGGAGCCCAACCACGAATGCTCCTGCTTGAACCCTACATAACAAGTCATGATTACATCTTTTGTGGATTATACAACTTCGCCCTTCCACATCATATAGTCTGCAAAAACTTATACTGCGCCTTATACAGGTTGTAGTATACTCCTCGCTTTTTGAGAAGCTCCTCATGATTGCCACACTCTATTATCCTGCCGTGGTCAATCACCATGATGCGATCGGCATTGCGTATGGTGGACAACCTGTGAGCTATCACAAACGAAGTTCTCCCTTTGAGAAGCTCCTTAAGCCCTTCCTGGATCAACATCTCGGTGCGAGTATCTACGCTGGATGTGGCCTCATCCAGGATAAGTATCTTGGGGTCTGCCAGCAGCGCCCGGGCAAAGGAGATAAGCTGCTTTTGCCCCTGCGACAGGCGTGAACCCCTCTCCTGTACCTGGGTATAATACCCATGCTCCATATCCTTTATAAACTCGTGAGCACGGACTATCTTGGCTGCCTCTATCACTTCTTCATCGGTAGCGTCCAATCGCCCGTACCGGATATTATCCATTATAGTCCCCGAGAAGATGAAGGGCTCCTGAAGCATTATCCCCATTTGTTTTCGCAGCGAATACAGCGTCACATCGCGAACGTCCACCCCGTCTATAAGGACGCGGCCCTCTACAGCATCATAAAACCGGCTAATCAAGCTGACTATGGTGGTCTTGCCCGCACCCGTAGGACCCACCAGCGCAATGGTTTCACCCGGCCTTACCGTAAAGCTGACATCTTCCAATACCGGCTTTTCGGGCTCATAATAGAACGTGACGTGCTCAAATCGGACTTCACCCTTAATAGGAGGAAGCTCTATGGCTCCTTCCTTATCGGTGATATCGGGCTGTATATCCAGCATCTCAAATATGCGTTCGGTTGAAGCCATAGCCATAAGCACCGAGTTATAGAAATTACACAGGTTATTGAGCGGCTGCCAGAACCGCCACACATATCCCGTAAAGGACACTAGGATACCAACCGTGACGGTACCCTGATCCAGGAACTTCATGCCAAACCAGTAAATCAAGAATGTACCTATAGCGGCTACCCATTCAATGGAAGGCCAAAACAGGTTGTTTACCCTTATGGCGCTCATCCAGGATGAGTATATATCTTGGCTCAGCTGGCGGTAAACCCGCCGAGTCTCAGGTTCCCGTACAAAAGCCTGGATTACTCGCATGCCCGCAAGGCTTTCGTGGAGATAGGCGTTCATGTTGGAGCTCTTTTTGCGCACTGTCTGCCATCTGACCCTTATCTCCTTTTTAAGCAGTATTATGACCAAAGCCATCAGCGGCACCGTAATCAGCGATATCAGCGCCAGCCTGAAGTGTATGGAAAACATGAAAATCAGCGCTACAATCAGGGTAAAGACATCGATCACAACGTTTATAATCCCGTTGGTCAAAAGGTCGCTCAATGAATTTACATCATTGATGATGCGCACCAGTATTTTACCGGCAGGCCTGCTGTCATAAAAGGTAAACGACAGCTTTTGTATGTGGTTGAACAGGTCTTGCCGCAGTTTGAAGAGAACCTCCTGCCCCACCACCACCATAATCCTGACCCGCTTGCGCACACACACCATGCTTATGAAATTAACCCCAAGGTAGATGAGGGCGATGAAAACCAGGCCAAGGTAGTTGCCCTGCACCATATAATCGTCAATGGCTATCTGAAGGATGAGTGGCCCCAGAAGGCCACATACTGATGCTATGATCATCAGCAATAGAGTAATTAGCAGCTGCTTGGTATAGGGCTTCATATAGCTCAACAGCCGCTTGAACTGTTCCATATTAAACGGCTTTTCGAGCACCTCATCTTCAATTATTCTCTGCCTTAACATTGGCTCACCACCTGCCTCTTTGGTTGAAATTCCTCAAGGTCCCCGTACTGTTGTCTGTACAGTTCATAATACCTGCCTTTCTTGGCCAGCAGCTCTTCATGGGTACCTCTCTCGACAATTTTCCCATTCTCCAGGAATATTATTTCATCAGCGTTACGCACCGAAGAAATACGATGGGCTATGATAAAGGTGGTGCGCCCCTTCATAACCTTCTGCAGAGCCTGCTGTATCTGATATTCGGTTTCCATATCCACAGCCGAGGTACAGTCATCCATAATGAGGATTTTGGGATTCTTGAGAATAGCCCTGGCAATGGCAATCCTCTGCTTCTGACCACCTGACAGCCCCACGCCCCGCTCCCCGATAATGGTGTCATAGCCCTGGGGCATCTCCATGATGAAGTCATGAGCCCCAGCAATCTTGGCAGCCTCAATCACTTCTTCCCTGGTAGCATTGGGGTTGCCGTAGAGTATATTCCCCTCAATGGTATCGGAAAACAGGAATACATCCTGCATTACGATACCTATCTGGCTTCTTAGGACGCTCAGCTTCCAATCGCGCACGTCAACTCCGTCTACCAATATCCTGCCTGTAGTTACATCGTAGAACCTAGCAATCAAATTTATTATAGAAGTTTTGCCGGCCCCCGTAGCCCCCATGATGCCTATGGTCTTTCCGGCTGGGGCGTTTATGTTTATGTTAAAGAGCACAGGCTGTTCTTTATAACAAAAGGAGACATTCTCAAAGACCACATCCCCCCGAAACTCGCTTGGGCAATACGCATCTTCCTTATCCTTAATGACTGATCCGGTATCCAGCACATTAAAAACCCTTTTGCCAGCAATTATGGCCTGGCTTATGACGTTGACAATCCAGCCCAGCATCCTGACGGGGAAAATCAGCATCCATAGATATCCGTTGAACGCCACAACGGTTCCAAGCGAAATCTCACCTGAAGCAACCATCCATCCACCGAAGCCTATTAACGCTACCGCACAAAAGCCGCTTAAAAACTCAATGAGCGGAAAATACTTGGACCATATAAAGCCGGCCTTTATGTTTTTTTCCATATTGAGCCGATTTTCCTTCTTAAACTTCTCTATTTCATATTCTTCCCTCGCAAAAGCCTTTACTACGCGCACCCCTGCGATGTTCTCCTGAGCTGCCGTGCTGAGACTAGCCTGCTGCTCCCGTATTTCGCTGTAAGCAGGCCTGATCTCCTTGTTCATCTTAAAAGCCATCCACCCGATCAAGGGCAAAATCGCCAGAGTAACCAGCGCCAGCTTAACGTTCATGGAGAATAGCACAATCGTGGTACCGATGAAATAGATGGCATTCTCCAGTAAAAGGGGCAATCCTACCACCAATAACATCCTTATGCCCTCAATATCCCCAGTCATCCTGGACATGAGCTCACCTATGCGATTGTCATCGTAAAATGAAAACGACAGCTCCTGAAGATGGGTATACATGGCATTGCGCAGGTCATACAGGCACTTTTGTGACACGTCCTCAAATAAGTAGGACCTGGTATACGATAAGAGCCCTCTGCACGCTGCACATACAAGAATTGCCAGCAAAATTGGCACCAGAAGGGAGCGCTTGCCGCCTCGTATGACATCATCGACCAGTATTTTGGAAAGATAAGGCGTTACCATGTTTAAACCGATAACCAGCAATAAAAAAACGGTAGCAGCAAAAAGTCGCCACCTATATTTCCAGACATAGCCCATTATTCGTTTTAAAACGTCCAAATAAAACTACCCCCACTTCTTATTCATGATTTAAAAGCACCTGCCTTTCAAGGCTCCCCGGCCATTTTACGGCTATCTCTTTACCGTTATATTTTCACCCTATCATCTTTTGTCGAGAAGGGCCTTCAGATGTTGTGACATGAACAAAGGCCTGAAAAGCAAAGTGCCTGAAAGATGAAATTGTCAAAAGTCTCTATTATATTAAATGACTTTTTCTTAGCCGTCAACAAATACAAATCATAGTAATCTACCGTATATCATTTTATATTCCCATTTATTGCTATTTCACGCATTTACCCATAAGTTATAGCTATTTTCTCTCTTTTCCTCATAAAATTAACATATTCAAAATCAATTTAAGCATTCTTTACGGCATTGACCACCGCCCTGGCAATGGCCTCAGCTGCTGCCGTGCCAATGACGGTAACATCACCCTCTATTTGGCCGGTGGACAGAGCAAAGATGGTATCGCCATCCAGCATGGTATGTACAGGCCTTATGGTCAGCGCCAGCCCGTCATGAGCCATAGAAGCCACCTTGTTGGCCTGCTCTTTGGTAAGGTAAGCATTGGTAGCCACCACACCAACTGTGGTGTTACCAAACGTTGCATCTTTTGTGGCATTGCCTTTTAACATAAATCTCCATGTATTTATGAATTCGCCCGTTTTTGGATCCCGAGCGCCCGCTAATATTCTCCCGGTTTGAGGATCAACCACATCTCCTAAGGCATTTACCACCACTATGGCCCCTACCACAATGCCTCCGGGCAATCTAATGCTGGAGGTGCCAACCCCTCCCTTCATACAGCCCTCCATCCCCAGTATTTTGCCAACGGTAGCTCCTGTCCCTGCGCCCACGCTGCCCTGAGGCACATGCCCTGTGCTGGCATTCAAACACGCCTCATAGCCCATCCTCTCGTCGGGTCGAACGCGCCAATCTCCATACCCCAAATCAAATATCACGGCACCGGCTACAATGGGCACCTTGGCCACACCTGTATCAAATCCTATTCCCTGCTCTTCCAAGTACCTCATCACGCCACCTGCTGCAGCCAATCCAAAAGCGCTGCCGCCGCATAGCACCACAGCATGGACCTTCTCCACCAGATTCATGGGTCGCATAAGGTCGGTCTCCCTGGTACCGGGCGCCGAGCCTCGAACATCCACGCCGCCTACCGCCCCTCCCCTGCTTATGACTACGGTACAGCCCGTTTTAGCGTGAAAATCCTGCGCATGTCCCACTTCAATGCCGGGCACGTCGGTGATTTTCCCATCATACATAGCTGCTTTCCCCCCTTATGGATACATCTCCCGCCAGTATTGTTTCCAGGCGGCCGTCGTCCAGCCGAAGTATCAAAGAACCATCCTCACCAAATCCCTCGGCATACCCTGAAAGTTCACTGCCAATACCAATTACCCGAACTCGCTTCCCCAATATGACCGAATGCGCCTCATACTCCTTTAAAAGCTCGGTAAATCTATCATTGTTCAACCTTTGTAAATAGCTTTTTTCCATCTCTTGCAGTATGGCCCTTATTATGTCCACACGGCAAAATTCCTTGTCCTTCTCTATTTTCAACGAGGTGGCCAAATCCTTTATACTATCGGGCAAATCCTCCTGCGAAAAATTGACATTTAACCCTATCCCAACAACAGCATAGTGTATAACCTGGGGTTCGGCATGCACCTCGTTCAAAATGCCGCACAGCTTTTTCCCTCCGCATACTATGTCATTGGGCCATTTGATGCCCACCTCAATCTGAGCTGAACGCTTCAAGGCATTGGCTACTGCAACGGCAGTCATGATGGTTATCCTCGAGGCCTGCTGTGGAAACAGCCGAGGCCTCAATACCACTGACATCCATATGCCCTTGCCGGGCGGCGATATCCAGCTGCGCCCTAACCGCCCTCGCCCTTGTACCTGTTCATCGGCAATGACCACCGTCCCCTCGGGTGCTCCATTCAATGCCAGCTCCTTAGCCCGCGCATTGGTAGAGCCTATGGAAGAATGTATCTCCATTTTTCTTCCGAGAACTGAAGTATCGAGCCCACGAAGGAGTAACGCATCGTCCAGAATATCCGGGACCTGCCTTAAGCAGTATCCCTTTTTAGTAGACGATTCTATCGGATATCCTTGGCTCTGCAATAGCTTTATGTATTTCCATACGGCAGCCCGGGTTATACCCAGCTGCCTGCTTATGTCCTCACCTGAAACGAAGTGCCCCAAATTATCCAGCAAAATGTTAAGCACTACATCTCTCATTGCAACCCACCTTCTTCTCTACAAAAAGGCGTTAAGCTCTTATACTTTAAGTTTATATATCTATTTGAGCATCATGCCTGACCTAAGCCGCTTAACCAGCACTCTTTGGGTTTATTATATCACGAAATTTGGCCAAAAAGCGCAAAATGAGGTCATAAAATAATAAGGCAGCAATTCGTTTTGATGCTCATATATGGTATAATATTTTTAAACATCCTGGACATCTTAAAACGCACAATCAATCGCTTTTGACACTACCAATTATTTGAACCAATAATACAATCAATGATCTCAGCAGTTAATACAAAGTGCTGCAATCCTTAAAATCCACAACGTAACATTTAATCCTACATTATTCTTGATCAACACAAGAGCGCCATCGTGCAAATAAATTATAAAACAAGAAGGTAGGCAAAAAGATGAACGATCCTCAGAAACTCGTCAAGGATATACAGGAAAATATAGAAAAGGTAATAGTAGGGAAGAGCCACGTCATACAGCTCATCCTAATTGCTCTTCTGGCGGGAGGTCATGTGCTCATCGAAGATGTCCCCGGCGTTGGCAAGACTACTTTGGTATCATGCCTTGCCAAATCCCTCAACCTATCCTTTAAACGCATCCAGTTCACGCCCGACATCATGCCCTCGGATATAACTGGCTTTACCATGTATAACTTCAAAACCGGCGAAATGGAATTCAAACCGGGGATGATAATGAGCCAGGTCATACTGGCCGATGAGATCAACCGCACCTCGCCCAAGACCCAGGCTAGCCTTCTTGAAGTCATGGAAGAACACCAGGTAACTGTGGATGGCAAGTCCTACCCTGTACCAAAGCCTTTCATCGTGCTGGCTACCCAAAATCCCATCGAATACATAGGTACCTTTCCCCTGCCTGAAGCTCAGCTGGATCGCTTTTTCATCAAAGTATCACTAGGTTACCCTACCAAGCGGGAGGAGATGTTCATACTCTCCCGGTTTCAAACTCAAAACCCCATGGAGGATTTAAAGCCGGTAGCCGATGCACAGCAGATTTTAGAGCTTCAACAGCAGGTTAGACACATAAATGTAGCAGAAGGCATAAAGGAATACATAGCCGAGCTGGTTGCGTGTACCCGCGAACACAAGGACCTGACATTGGGCGCAAGTCCGCGAGGCGCCATCGCCCTTATGCGTGCCTCACAGGCACATGCCCTACTGGAGGGCAGGGACTACGTCATACCCGATGATGTGCAGAAAATGGTGATCCCGGTCCTGTCCCACCGCTTGATACTAAAACCCGAAGCGCGTCTTAAAGACTTGACTGCCGAGCGAATTTTAAGATCAATCCTAAATTCGGTATACGTGCCAGTGATCTGACCATGAAGCATGTACGCGCCTTTATTATCAGCCTTGGAACGCTTTTATTGGGGTTGGGGCTTTATAGCGGGGAAAAGATATTCTTCATGGGCTTTGCAGTAATTGCATCGCTCATATTCTACGCCCTCATCACTAACCTGTGGGTACTCATGGATTTCCGGTATCTGCAGAGGGTAACCCCTGAGCAGGCAACAAAAGGAGACCGGGCTTCACTGATTATACAGATACACAATGACAAGCCATTCATATACCCATACATCAAGGTGTTCTATCAAATACCCCAATCTGCCCTGATAAACGAGGTAAAAGAAGAAGTCCTGTGCATCCTTCCCTTCCATTATGGTGAAATCAAAGAGGAATTCACATGCGAATTGAGAGGCGACTACACGTTGGGCATCATCGGCGTGGAGGTTGGCGACCCTTTCGGCCTGTTTACCTTTTACACCAACCTGCTCAACCGTTCGTATTACAAGCCTCTTAAGCTAAGCGTAGCACCAAGAGTCATCAGGTTAACCAGCCTTCCATTGCCTCAAATTCAAGCCGAAGGCACCACCAGGCAGGAATTTTTGCCAACAGAGGAGCCCTCATCCCTAAGCGATATACGCCAGTATCACTACGGTGACCCCCTTAAAAAAATCCATTGGAAAGTATCCGCCAAATTACAGGCCTTGTACGTCAAAAACTATGAAACCAACACCCAGCCACAAATACTCATGTTCTTGGAGACATTCCCCTTCCCTTCTGAAGGGATAGCCCGCTACAAGGTGGAAGACCAGATGATAGAATGCGCTGTGGCTCTCATACACTTTGTACTCTCAAAATGGCTTTCGCTGCAGCTGATAATCTATCACATGGAACGGCAACAGCTCAGCGGCAGGAATCCAGGTGATTTCAATCGCTTTTTTGACTATCTGGCAGCGTTGCCCTTTAACAGCCCTTTCCGCATGGACGAGATACTTTCCATGGAATCTCATGGATTCAACAAAGGGCAGAGCGTTGTGCTCATCGTCCATGATATGAGCTACCAACTGTTCAACCGCCTGTGTCTGCTAAAACAGTCCAATATACACCCTCTGGTTTTTTTGATATATCATAGTCCCGAGCTGAAGGAAGATACAAAGCGCATGATTGACGAGCTAAACAGGCGAGAAATACCTTGTTTCCCCCTTCATACCGATGAACGAATAGACGAGGTACTGGTGAGCGAACTATGAGCCAAAAATCCACATTCAATCCCGTGCTTAACTACATAATGAAATGGCTGATATTCACCCTCATGGTAAGCGGACTGGCAAAGTCCATACTGGTATCCCTGGATTTTCCAGTCCCATATTGGGCTATACTGCTGATGGTAACCGCATTTTACATAGCCCTTTCAATTTACTTCTCCAGCCGCCTGACCTTGATAATCCTGACAGCAGCAACGGCTATAAGTGTAGGAATCCTTTTGAGATATTTTGCTGTCAAGGGCCGATTGGACGAAATATTAAACCTTTTCAAGTGGTTAATGGAGTATACCCTTGGTATGGCCTCCTTAGAAGCACAGCATGTGTTCCCAAGCACCTGGTTTATAGTATTCATCTTATCTTTTGTTGTATATCTGCTAACCATAAAGCATGAATTGCTGGTTATATCATCCATCCTGTGTGCTGGCATTATAACCATAGAATGGGCTTTGGGCCATACCCAGATATTACCGTGGCTGTGGCCAGTACTTTTAGGATGGCTTATGATGTTGGGCGCAAAACAGTACAGGAGGCTTTCCCGACACTACAGCATGCCCGATTTTGGAGTATGGCAAATCTCAACGCTTCCCCTGGCCATAGCCATAATTTTAACGTCGTCAATATTGTTACCAGATGATACACGGCACCTCAAATGGGATTTCCTCGAGCAGACGGTTGAAGATATAAGCGACATGTGGTCGGAATGGTCTGCTTTTTCAAAACCCAGGCAGCCATTTCGCCTTTCTCAGACCGGCTTTCCATCTTCATCGGAAGAGCTGGGCGGGCCCGTAATAATAAGCGGCGACGTGGCATTGAGGGTAATAGCCACTGCCCCCCTATACTTAAGGGGCACCATACTCAATGAGTACACGGGCGGTGGCTGGCAAAACTCCATAGAAGATAAACGATATAAGCTGGGCAGCATAAGCTGGGAAAACGAGTATAGCCAAGTGTTTGATTGGGATGAGCCCATATGGGAAGATCTAAGCCGCCAGCTTAAGGATCGCTTTTTCATTCCCGTAAAAGCTTCGGTGAGCCATACCGGCATTGAAACGTCGGTGATATTCAACGCTCAGCGCCTTGAAGGTGTCACCATACAGAAAAGCTGGGGAGGTTTTACCCCCTATTTCAACGGCAAGGGAGAAACCTTTACCACGAGGGATATCTCGGCATCAGAGAGCTATATACTTCACGTCAGCGTGCCGGCCATTGAAGATCCGGCATTCCAGAGCTTCATTGAAAGTTATACCCCCATTATCGACTGGCATAAGCCCATCTCACAACAATCCCTATGGGAAGGTGCCAACCGAGAAAAGCTGCTTTACATACAGGAACACTACACGGAGGTGCCCGATACCATACCTTCAAGGGTTGTTGAACTGGCCTACAGAATTACGCGAGGAATAGAATCGCCTTTGGCCAAGGCGCTGGCCCTTCAGGCCTACCTACAACAAAATTACGGCTATACCCTGCAACCCCCTTATACCCCCCCTGACGTGGACTTTGTCGATTACTTCTTATTTGAGCTCAAAAGGGGGTATTGCACCTACTTTGCCACAGCAATGGCGGTGATGGGCAGAATTGTAGGGTTGCCCACCCGGTATATAGAAGGCTTCAAGATGCCCTCTCAGCCTTATAAGGAAAACCTTTACGAGGTCAAAAAGCTTAACGGCCATGCATGGGTGGAGATATATTTCCCAAAGGTGGGCTGGCTGACTTTTGATCCCACTCCCCAATCGCAAAATCAACAGGGCCTAACGGGTCAACATCAGGATGAATACCCCGGCTATTATTGGGATGAACCTCCTTATCCATGGATACAGGGTGAACAGTTTAACAACTACCAATCCGATTTAAATTCTGAAATAGCCAGCCCAATCAATTCATCATCAACAGGCAAAACACCCTGGGTTTTATTGGTCTTGCTTACGCCGCTTGTCGTGGTAGGAGCCGGTATGGCAGGGCTTAGAATATGGGATATGCTCCGCTGGAGAAAAATAAAAAAGCTGCCTTTCAAGCAGCAGCTCAGCTATTGCTACAGGCAAATACTGTGGCTCCTTACCCTTTATGGCTTCCCTATGCGCAAAGGAGAAACCCCCTATTCTTATGCACAGAGAGTAGATACCTGGCTTGCCAATCCTGCCGGTTCTATGATGGACATATGCCAGCTGGTAGTAAAAAATCAATTTGGCAACTATCAGCTAACCGAGCATGAAAGGGAAAAAATACTCAATTTTTACTACAACTTAGAGGAGAACATAAAAAGCCTGTTGGGCTTTTATCCTTACACTTTCAAGTTGATATCCAAAGAGCTTTCTTCGAAAATTTTAAGGCAGCACAACCCCTAAAGGTACTGCATCCCATACAGCTGCTTTCATCCCTGAGCCTTTTGGAACTTCCCTTTCCTTTCCGCAATCATGTGGATGGAACGGCGAATCATCTCCTTAGGCTCAACCGATTCATCTTCATGTATGGGAGACACCAGGAAGGTTATGGCTATAAACCGTATGACAGCAGAAAGTATGAACAGCATATGATAATTGGTAAGACGATGCCCAAAAATTACAATATCTAAACTTCTGGCCAGCTCAGCTGTAACCTCCATAAACAAGCCACCAAGGGCATAAGCCACTATACTGCCCACCACCGACGTCACCATTGAAAAGCTAGCCAGATAAAATGAGCGATTTTCGTCAGGTGAAAGGCTCATTACCAGGTTATTGGAGGTCAAATCAATCCCACTCCAGAATATACCGGTAAAAACGTGTATAAAGGGGATAATCATATAATTCTCTGGAGTAGCCAACAGCCATAGAAAAGGAAGAGCAGATGCCACCGTACCACAAACGCGCAGCACTGGCTTGTTGCCAAAGGTATCAATCAGCATACCCCATTTTCGTACGACAAATATGGTGAGGATATTGCTAACTACCTGAGTATAGAGGGTAATTTCCAGATAGCTCATCTTCAAATAATCGATCATATAGGCATTAAAAAACGGCCCAGCGATACTGACGCCAAACACCCATACCGCCCAAAAAATCAAATACCGTCTGAAATTTGAGTGCCGTAACGCAACGTTCCACATCTTTTTCAGGCACAGCTGATGCTGCGGTTTTGCCATTGGCGGGTCATACACTCGGATAAAACAAAGGATATCCATTACAGCAAATATAGTCACTATGACGAATACCACCGCAAAGCCAACAAAACCGCCTATGCGATCCAGTACCCAGCTTGCAAGCACTCCCCCCACCATACCGCTAAAGGTGAACATCATCTGGCGCTGGCTGAAAAATCGCCCGCGTATTTTTAATGGCACAAGTGCCGCCATCCAGGACATAAAGGTCACGCCGTTGAAAGCGCCGCCCACTGCTGAAATCAGCAAAAAAAACACTATGAGGCCTACGGTCAGCCCCTTCAGCTCTTCAGGAATAATAAGCGGAAGGAGCACGACGGGAATTATGGAAAGGCGCTGAAAGAAGCCGCCAAGAAAAAACAGCTTTTTCCTGGCTCCTGTGGACTCCAGCACATAAGCCGCTAGCACCTGAAATACGCCGCTCACCACCGGAAACGACATCAAAATACCATACATCAGCTCGCTGACTCCAAGAGCGCGTACAAAGCCGGCAAAGGGGGCACCACTGAGGCATACAAAAAACACTATGCCAAGACTAGCCCCCCATACAATCCTATTGAGGTCTTCCCTGAGCTGCTGTGTAATATCTAGCTCCTTAAAAAGCAAAAATTTGCCTTTCACGGCGTTATATCCCCCATTAGATACTACGATTGGATCTGTATTCCTTTTATAAACACACAATTGACATGCAGCTTTTCATCCAAAATGACCAAATCAGCATCCAGGCCTTTCTTTATCCTGCCCTTTTTATCCCCGATGCCTATGATGTCGGCCGGCACTTCGGTGAGCATTTTGACGGCATCCTCCAGCGGTATCCCTATCAAAACCAAGTTGCGCAGGGCTTGATCCTGGGTAAGGGTACTGCCCGCAAGGTTGCCTCCATCTTTTAATCGGGCTACCCCTTCTTTT
Source organism: Clostridia bacterium (assembly GCA_017577715.1). Lineage (GTDB taxonomy): Bacteria > Bacillota > Clostridia > Caldicoprobacterales > Caldicoprobacteraceae > Caldicoprobacter. The sequence goes on along the minus strand of PKRC01000012.1, from coordinate 17,353 downwards.
ACCACCACTTCCAGCCCACCTAAGATATAGTCACCATCGCCCATTCCCGTAGCCGACATGGCATCAGTTATAAGTGCCACTTTATCGCTACCCTTTATAGCCACAGCTATTCTCAGTGCAGCAGGGTGCACGTGAACCAAGTCAGCAATGAGTTCCACCGTAACCCCGTCCCTATCTAAAGCAGCCCCTACCGCTCCAGGTTCCCTGTGTTTAAATGGTGACATAGCATTGTATAAGTGGGTGACATGGGTCATCCCCCACTCGAACCCAGCCATACACTGCTCATAATTCGCCATCGTATGCCCCATGGATACCAATATACCTTTATCCGTTAAATAGTTCACCAGTTCCCTTGCTCCTTCGGCCTCGGGGGCCATGGTAACCATCTTTATAATTCCCTCGTAATCCCCTACCAGCCCCCTAAAATTCTCACGGCTGGGTGCAAGTATGCGTTTTTCATCATGGGCACCTTTCGCATTGGGGCTAATAAAAGGGCCTTCCAGATGAATCCCGAGAATCTGAGCTCCCTTGATATCCTTATGTAGGGCATCGCCTACTGCCTCCAAGCTTTTCCTTATCTCTTCCCTCCCATGAGTTGTGGTGGTAGCTAAAAAAGCCGTGGTACCGTGCTGGGCCATAAACTCTGACATTACTTCAAGGGATTCCACGCTGCCATCCATGACGTCTCGACCTTTACATCCATGAACGTGAATATCTATAAAACCCGGGCATACATAATTCCCCTTGACGTCTATAACTTCCCCTTCAGCGTATTTCCCTCTAGGGGCAACATCCAAAATTTTTCCCTCTTCTACCACTATGTCTACATTGCATTGCCATTTCCCCTCTAAATAAACCTTCCCACCGGTTAGAATTTTCACCGACCACATCCCCCCGCTGAATTTTTTCATAAAAAAGCCCCCTTGGGTAGCCATATACCTAGCAATATGCCAAATTCCCAAGGAGGTTTACTTTCCTTAAATATTTACTGATATTTTTTTGCCTTTTGACCTGCTGGCACAATGCCATTTGCAAAATGCCACCTCAATACTTAATTAGGAAGAAACCTTACGAGTAACTCTCTGGTAAAGCCTGCCGGTCTGCTTTAAAACACCGAATAGCAGTGCCACCAGAAGCACATTCACTGCTATAGCGGGAAGCACAGCGGTTAGAAAAGCAACAGCGGATGTCTCCGCCGTTAAAACCTTCATCGCAGTACCTACCCCCAAAAACACCAACCCGCTTATTAGGGTCCCAACAATTGAAACTACAATAGAAATGACGTACATGTTGACAAACCTCTTTAAAGCGTATATAAGGGGTATCAATACCGCCGTCGTAATTATCTTATCGATGAGGTTAGGTAAAAACCCTCCCGGCACGTTGGTGGTAATGCCTGCCAGCACACCACCTGCCAGACCGGCTACAAATCCCACCTTGACGTCATCAAAACACAGCAGGCACAAAAACAGCATGGGCAGCAGAAAGTCAGGCTTCACGACCGTACCCGTCGACGGCGTGATATAATGCAACACCACCCCGATTGCCAGTAATAATCCCGCTAAAACAAAATCCCTTAAATTTTTCACGTCTCCTCTCCCCTTTCTCATCTCATCTCTTCTCGTCTCATCTCATCGCGCCAGCCAGGTCTAATAAAACCTCACAGCACACCTTTCTATATATGCCTTTATAGTAACAAACAAATAAACTGATGTCAATAATCAAAATGGCAAAGCTCCCCACCTACTCCCTTTATGTACTGCTATATCTTTAGTGCCCCATCATCTCATCTTCCCATTGAATGTCATTGAGATATACGAGTTTAAAGCTATCTTGTGACGTCCTTGCCATAACAAATTAAGGGGGATCACTCCCCCTTATCCTCTCGTTCTAAAATTACCTATAAAAGGCATGATTTCCTATGGTAGTAACATATATGCAGCTCTTTATAATCCAAGAGCCGCTTGCTTTGGCAGGATTAAAAAAGTATAAAGCATCTCCCACCGGTTTGGAACCGCTATAAGCCTCCTGAGCAGCTCGATAGCTTTCATCGCTGGGCGTGTTGTATATGGTACCATCCTGTACTGGGCTAAACTGCGGTATGCCATTATAATACTGGAATATAACCCCATATATGGTGTTGGGAAAGCCGGAAGAATTTACGCGATTCATTATAACGCTTCCGACCGCCACCTTACCTATATAGGGCTCACCGGCAGCTTCAGCATGTATGATTCTGGCCAACCAAAACAGGTCATCCGACACTTTTTGCGATGAAGTAGCCCCGCGGCTGGTAGACTGATGCGACGTTACTTGACCGCCATACAGTGCGCTCTGAGTCTGGGGACCCGCTATACCGTCAATTCTCAGCCCCTTGGCCTTTTGAAAGGCTATCACGGCATTTTCGGTAATCTTACCGTAATACCCGGTAACGTTGGCATAGAAATATCCCTGCTGTTTGAGCGCACTCTGAAGCCGGGAAACATCATCCCCTCTCATACCAAACTTTAAAATACGGTACCCGTTTTGGCTACCATAAAGAACGGATTGAGTAACGGGACCCGCAATTCCATCCACCGTAAGACCCTTTGCCTTTTGGAACTTCATAACCGCGTCCCTGGTAATGGAACCATAATACCCCGTAATCTGCCAATGAGTATAATATCCCTGATTTTTAAGCGCTTGCTGCAGCTGGGCAACTGCATCACCCCTACTTCCCAGCGATAGCACAGGATATGCAGCCCATGCTCGTCCAACGGGTAATAATATAAACATGAAGATAGCCGTTACAACAACCAGCCTGTAAATGCCAGCTCGGGATAAAATGTACCGCACCTGCTCTACACCCCCCATGAGCTGAATTTTACGTCGATTACTATTATAGGATGCGCTTTCATATACTGTCAAATAAGTAAATCTCCGTAAGACAAATTGTTAAAAAAATATTACACAAATATTAAATATTTTTTCATCACCTTCATTCTAACGCATGCATACCATATTGTAGATATATTACACAAAATTGCATACAGCGGCTTTTTATAGGCAATAATAAAATAAATAATGCCCGTTTATTCTATAAGACGGGCATCATCTATCCAAATGGCGTACTCTATTTTCTTCTGGCACAGGAGGCTCTTACTACAAGCTGGGTTTTTAATTTGACCATTCTGGGCGCACCTTCCCTTTCCATCTGCTCCATAAGCAGCTCTACCGCCACATCGCCGATCTCCTTTAGAGGCTGCTTAACCACCGTCAACGGCGGTTCTACAACTTCGGAAAGTTTGCTGTCATCAAAACCAATGATGGACAACTCCTCCGGTACATTGATGCCCATATCTTTGGCACCTTTCAATGCACCGATGGCCATAAAGTTGTTCACTACTATTATGGCGGTGGGAGGGTTGGCAAGCCTCATCAGCTTTTTAACGCATTCGTATCCCCCGTCCATTTCAAGATTCCCCGATACAATGAGGCTCGCATCTATACTTATGCCTGCCATTTTAAGCGCATCTATATAGCCCCGGCGACGGCTCTTCCTGGTCCCAGCTTCCAAACCGTCTATAAAGCCTATCCTTCTGTGCCCTAATTCTAAAAGATATCGAGTGGCTTCCAAAGCGCCTTCATAGGTATTGATGTACACCTGGCTGACATTGCTAAAATGGCTACCAAAGGCTACAACCGCTATGCCATTTTTCCTGAGCTCTTCCAAATTTTTTGCATTCACCAAATTGTCCTCGGGCTTCACCCGTGTCGGACTAAATATCACTCCATCCACCCTACGGGCTATAAGGTCGTCCACATATTGCGTCTCCTTTTCGATCATGCGCTGGGTATTGCATAAATAAGTGCTGTATCCCTTTTCGCCCAGTTTTTGCTCAATTACCTCGGCAATCTCGGTATAAAAGTTATTGGTGATGCTGGGAATTAGCAAAGCCACGGTATACGTGCGGCGGTGTGCCAGGCTTTTGGCAATCTTATTGGGCCTATATCCCAGTTCTTTGGCGGCTTCAATTATCTTCTGGCGCGTCTCCTCCCTTACGGGGTGATCCACGCCGTTTAATACCCTAGATACAGTGGCTACAGAGACACCTGCCTTTTTAGCTATATCATATATGGTAGCCAATGTCCCCTGCCCCTTTCCGCTTAAAAAATTACAAGACGTATAGGTAATCGGTTACTTGTATTATAAATATCGCCGCACAAATTATCAAGATAAATGCAAATCCTTTAACAATCTAACCTACCAATTAATCCTTATATCCCACCGTGATAGCCTTTAAGAGCACCTTCTTGTAATCCTGCTCCAGCTGCCTTATCATATCCATCTTTCCTGCAAAAAATGGGGGCTCACCCAGCCTCTTCAAAATGGATTGTTCCACCAGCGGCGGCTCAACGGTTATCTTTATATCCATGTTTCTCATCTTGCCGGTCCAGTAATTTATAAGCGATACCTCACCATGCTGTGAGTTACCTGTAACCGGCCTTACCTTTTCGTCAATTTTTTCTTCAAATGATACTCCATCATTCTGTAAGCCGTACTCACTTTTAACCCCTTGGGGCAAATCTCCCTCCTTTTTTGCTGTCACAGGTTGAGCTGCGCTCGTCCTTCTGTTGCGAATGGCTTCCATAATCTGTTCTCTGTTCATACCCCTTAGCTTGAACAGCAAAAAAGGATCACGGTCAAACTCCTGGGCGAGGATGTAATAAACCGCTGCTATGTGCTTACAGGGGCTGAGCCAGTCAGAACAGGTACAGTGGGCAGTCAGATCCATGGTATGCCTTGGAAATATGGAAACCTCTAGCGAAGAAAAGGCTTTCTCAATATCGCCAGGCATATCGCCCACCAGAAGTTTTGCTGAAAATATCGCTTTGCTGGCCAAAGCATCCAGCACCTGCTCCCACTCATGTTCTGACAAGGTCTTCATGGAAATCTCAACTTTATATGGAGTTTTCTTGCTACCACGTACATGGGCTTTGACCAGCCCAGGCAATATCTCCACATCGAGTACGTTTCCGTTCCTCGCATAAGCCTTACCGCGAGTCAAACATCTACCCCACTCAAAGGACTCCAAAGCCTCCAGCCATTGCCTAGCCCACCAACTGGAGCCAAACCCCTTTTTTTCCCTCGACGCCATCCTTTGTCCCCCTATTCATTCCGCACAACTTCGCTTTCAAGAGCAAACAGACTTCTCAGCTCATCATCGCTGAGTTCGGTAAGCCACGCTTCACCGGATCCCACCACTTTATCTGCCAAATCTTTCTTCCTTTCAATAAGCAGATCAATCTTTTCCTCCAGCGTTCCTATACAGATGTATTTATGCACCTGAACGTTCTTGTGCTGCCCAATTCTAAAAGCGCGATCTGTAGCCTGGTTCTCCACAGCGGGATTCCACCACCTATCAAAATGGAAAACATGGTTAGCCTGAGTAAGGTTTAATCCCACTCCTCCTGCTCTCAAGGATAACACGAATATATCGGGGCCTTCTTTAGTTTGAAACCGTTCTATCATGCGGTCCCGCTCATCCTTTCGAATACCGCCGTGGAGAAACAACACTTCCCGTCGAAATCTCCTTTGTAGATACGCCTGAAGCATCTTGCCCATTTTGGCATATTGGGTAAATATAAGCGCTTTGTCCCCTTCGCTCAATATCTCATCCAGCATCTCAACCAGTCGCATAAGTTTGCCCGACCTATTGCTAAGCAATCTGCCATCGCCCAAAAACAGAGCTGGGTGGTCGCAGATCTGCTTGAGCTTGGTGAGCAGCGATAGAATCAACCCCCTCCGTTCAATGCCGCTGGATGTGGCTATACGCTCCATGGTGCTCTCTAGTACCGCTTCATAAAGGGTAACCTGTTCTTTGGTCAGGGTACAGTAAACCTTATTCTCCTGTTTGAGCGGCAGGTCCTGAATGATAGCGGGATCGGTTTTTACGCGTCTCAATATAAATGGCTTAATCAGCTGCTTAAGCTGCCAGGCACGCCTTTCATCCCCATGCTTTTCAATGGGAATGACGAATTTTTTGCGGAAACTTTCACGACTACCCAGATACCCGGGATTTAAAAATTCCATAATAGACCATAACTCCATTAATCGGTTTTCTATAGGAGTTCCCGTAAGAGCAATCCTATATCCGCTCTTCAGTTTACGCACGCTCTGAGCCTGTTTGGTGGAAGGGTTCTTTATGTTTTGAGCCTCATCCAGCACTATGCCCTCCCAATTTACCATGGCCAGAATGTCCAGATCCCTGTGCACCAGGTTATAAGTGCTTATGACTAGGTCATGACTGGATGCCTTTTCGACAAATTCCTTACCCGTAGCCCTATCAGTGCCGTGATGAATGAACATTTTTAAGCCAGGAGCAAATCGCGCTATTTCTCGCATCCAGTTGCCCACCACCGAAGTAGGGCATATGAGCAGCGTAGGCCCTTTCACCCCCAGGCATTCCCTCTCATAAATCAGCATGGCAATCACCTGCACCGTCTTGCCCAGCCCCATATCGTCGGCCAGGCAGGCGCCAAAACCTCGGATTCTCAAAAAGGTTAACCAGGAAAACCCTCGAATCTGATAGGGCCTCAATTTGCCACAAAAACCGGGTGGTGGATCTAGGATGGTATAACCCTCGCTGCCTGCTAATCCCTGCATAAAGGTATGCAGCCATCCTTCAGAATCTATTCCTGTGACATCCGGACCATTTTCATCTGCGTGCATTACCATGCTAAGGGCTTCCTTAAGCGATACCCTTTTTGGGCCTTTCTGCTTCTCCAGCCACCTTATTACTGCTTCCATATCCCTCGGGTTGAGCTCTACCCATTGCCCACGGATGCACACCAGGGGTTTTTTAAGGGCAGCCAGCTGTTTAAATTCTTCATAGTCAATGGTCTCTTCTCCAATAGACAATTTCCACTCAAACTCCACAATGGAATCCAGCCCAAGCTGCCCAGATGAATCGGCATCTGAGCGATCTCGGACAGGGCAAAGCTTTAACTTCACCCCCGGCGTTCTTCTCTTTCTCTCTCGCCACCAGGAAGGGACTATAACTCCAAACCCGCTGTCCTGAAGCAGTACCGATATCTCTTTCAAGAAAAAATACGCCTCATCGGTTGTAAGGAACATTCCTTCGGGTCGGGGCTCCATAAGCCCCCTCTCAATGACTGGGTATATCTTAAGTATTTTCCCCAGGTCTTCGAGCAACCTCTCCTGCGGATGCTCAAACTGCCTATTGAGCAAAGTAACAACTTTCTCATTCATCTGCCATACATCCCGCGCTGATACCAACAAGCTCGGGTCATCGGTAGCCTGAAGATGAAACGACAGGTACCAATTTTCGCTCCCGTCTTTAGGCTCTTCAAGGCACAAGCAGGTACGGAAACTCCCCTTATTTTCCCTTAAGACCGCAGTCCACTCCTTAAGCCCTTTTACCAATCCCTCAATTTGCCTTTTAGGCGCAATAATGCGCCGTCTCTTGCCCCTTAAAGCATATAGCCACTTTCGCTCAACGGGAGCATTTTGATCGGGCTGGCTGACATCTCCCAACCAGGTGCGGATGAGTTCATCGGTGGTCACACGTAAATAGTCCATGATGACATCGTATGGCATTGCCAGTTCCCCATGTTGTTGAGGCTGTTTAATGACGCTGCAGCATACCGGTGGCATAGCGTTTACAAGTTGTTTCAAAATCCCACGATCCTCCGGGTCTTCAAAAACCGGCTGCCATACGGCCACCACCCCTCCCTCTTCCCCCGGGGCCAAGGAAGGTATGAACTTCTGGCGGCACAGCATGCGCAGCACAAATCGTCCACACAGCACCCAAAAATTCCAGTCATCCCCAAAAATCAAATGGCCATCGCCGTTGTCACCTTCATCTCCATATTGCTCATCATGGCTACATGCCACTATGCCCTCAATAAAAGTGGGTATTGGAATAGATAAGCCGGTTATCTCCCAACCGGCCAACTTATATTCCCAATTTTCGAATTCCGCACATAATCCCGGTGAAGGCAACGGTGCATGCCTTCCGGTAGGCAATAGGAGCCACAGTTTATCCTCCTTGGCTACCTTGCCCCAATCGACACCGGGATATAAAATAGAAAGCGTTGAAACGATCTTGTTTACAGGTGCTTGGAATGTATGGGGGATCCCGCCAGGATTTTTAGGCGGTCTCCCCCTCTTCCTTTGAACATCCAAACCAGGTTCCTGCTCAGCCCATATAAAAAAGTTTTTACCCGTCCAAGCTACATGAAGTACAATCATAACTTAAATCTCTATTTCACCCTCCAATATATGCAGCATAAGCTTCACGCCATTTTCCATATCAGATGCATCCACCATCTCGCTGTCGCTGTGGACATACCGGCACGGTATGGACAGCACTCCCGAAGGTACACCCTCTCTGGTAAGATGAATTGCCCCTGCATCGGTACCGCCCGACTCCAATATCTCCATCTGATAAGGTATTCCTGCCTCCTGCGCCCTGCTCACCATCAAATTCCTAACCTTGGGATGCGCCAGCACCAAAGAATCCTTTACCTTAATGGCAGGTCCACCCCCCAGCTTTACAGCCATAGGTCTGGATTTAGGCGTATCCCCCGTAGTCGTCACATCCACCGCAATGCCTATATCGGGGTTCAACGCATATGCTGAGGTCCTAGCACCCCTCACTCCCAGCTCCTCTTGCACGGTAAACACGAAGTATATCTCATGGGGCGAAGACCGAAGCCGCTTGGCGGTCTCTATGAGCAGCGCACATCCTGCTCTGTCGTCCATGGCCTTTCCAATGTATCTGCCGCAATTCTCCGAAAACGAGGAGTGATACACCGCCACATCCCCTATGGCTACCATGCTTTCAGCCTCCTTGAGGCTGGAAGCCCCAATGTCGATGTACATCCTTTCCAATTTGATATCCTTTATATCGTCGATCTCCTCTTCATAGCTTATAACACCGACAACGCCATTTTTGAAGATCACCCTGCGGTGTATGCTGTCCCTTACCGAAACTCCACCAACCCTCGTAAACCTCAAAAATCCTTTATCATCGATATAGGTTACCATAAAACCTATTTGATCCATATGCGCGGCCAGCATGACCCTTTTGCCGCTGCCCTTCCTAACCGCTATCAAGTTGCCCAGCGTATCCACCCTTATCTCATCCACATAATCCTCAATTTCCTGACGGATTACATCCCTAATAATCTCCTCATTCCCAGAAGGACCATATGCTTCTGTCAGCTTTTTTAGAAGCTCTTTCATTGTAATTCACATCCTTTCAAAAATGCTGAGATCAAAGTTATGGTATTTCTATAGTCATTCAAATCCATAACTGACGATGGGCTGTGTATATACCGGCATGGTATGGATACTACCGCCGCCTTTATGCCCTCTCTTGCTAGGTGGATCCTTCCAGCGTCATTCCCACCGGATGCGCCCTTCTTAAATTGGAAGGGGATTCCCTCTTTTTGGGCCGTATTCACCAGCATCTCCACCAATTCCTTGTTGGAGTAAGAGGAAGCATCCATAATGGTAATGGCTGGTCCCTTCCCCATCAAGGTGGTATAGAAATGCTCATCCACCCCCGGCACATCGGAGCAGGTAGTACCCTCAACCACTATAGCTATGTCCGGATTTATGGTATATCCTAGGACCTCTGCTCCCCTTAAGCCCACCTCTTCCTGAACGCTGAAACAGGCATATAGGTCAAAATCATATCTTTGGTTTTGTTTTATGAGCTCGATGAGCACCGCACAGCCCGCTCGGTCGTCCAGCGCTTTTGCCTTAACCTTGTTGTCGCCAAACTCCACAAACCGGCTGTCAAATACCGCATAATCTCCCAACTTTACAGCCTGAGAGGCTTCCTCCTTTGAAGTAGCGCCTATGTCTATGTACATCTGCTTCACCTTAATGGCATGCTCCCGTTCTTCGGGCTCCTGCAGGTGAATGGCCTTAATTCCCAGCACCCCGGCATGGCCTTTCTCCCCCACCAGCACCCTTTTGGACACAAGGACGCGGGGGTCTATCCCTCCCACCGTTTTAAACTTCAACATGCCATCTTCGCCTATCCCGGTTATTATAAACCCCACTTCATCCATGTGAGCGCACAGCATTACCTTTTTCCCACTGCCCGTGCCCTTCTTATAAGCTATAAGGTTGCCAATCCTGTCGGTGTATACGTCGTCGACAAAAGGCGCTACCTCCTGCCTTATAAGCTGGCGAACCCTACCTTCATCCCCGGACACGCCCGCCACTTCGGTCAATCTCTTCAATAGCTCAGCCATTCTTTCCAATCCTCCTTTAATGAAGCGATAAAACGCGCCAGCAACCTTGCTGCCTGCTTGATGCTGCTTAAATTCAAGGTCTCCACCGTAGTGTGCATGTACCTCAAAGGTATTTCAACGAGAACCGTCGGTACCCCACGGCGGGATATCTGAATGGCCCGGGCATCGGTACCGGTAGGCCTTGGCTCCACCTCTACCATGTAAGCCATATTGTATTCCTTAGCTACATCCATCAGCTTTTGCGTTAGCTTGGGATGCATATTGGGTCCCACCGCAATGACCGGCCCCTTATTCATGGAAAAGGTTTCGTCCCTAGGCGCATCAGGCATATCACCATGGGTAACGTCTATGGCAATACCTATGTCGGGTTCCAGCTTGTATGCGCTTATGGTAGCTCCCCGCACTCCCACCTCTTCCTGAACGGTAGCTACAAAAAACACGTCGGCAGCAAAGCGTAGGGCATCCAGCTCCTTCATGGTCTGAAGGAGCACCGCCACTCCCGCTCTATCATCCAGCGACTTTCCGCTGACCATCTGTCCCATCATATCTGTCAACGGGCTTACGAAGGTGATAGCATCGCCTATGCTGACAAGCTCCTTTACCTTTTCATAAGGCAACCCCACATCTATGGCCATATCCTTTATCTTGATTGCTTTTTTGGCATCCTCCGGTCGCTGTATATGGGGCGGCTTAGCTCCTATGACGCCAAACAGCTTTTGCTTACCGTGGACCTCTACTTCTTGGGCCAGCAGTATGCGCGGATCCACACCGCCCACGGTGGTGAACCTTATAAAACCCCTTTCGTCAATATCGCTTACCATAAGGCCTATCTCGTCCATATGGGCAGCAATCATGATTTTGGGCATATCTTCTTTTATGACGTCAGTCTTGCGCCCGTACACATTATAAAACTGATCTATTATGACCTCCTGACAATAGGGCTCAAATGCTTGGGATATGATCCGGGCAACCGATTCTTCATTGCCCGATATCCCCGGTATGGCCACCAATTGGGCCAGAAAATTCTTGATTTCCATACCTATCCTCCTTACTGATCACTTTAAACCTTAAGAAATTGCGTCGCTAAACCTCTCATTAAGATCCGGAGGAGATAATACCAATACACAGCCCTTTTCTCCGGCTATCTCCACCGCCTTTTGAATAGCTTTGTAACAATCCATCTCATGTCCTATAACCGTATTCCCCATTTGCTGCGCTATGTTAAAAGCCTTTTCCATGGGGCCATGGAATGCATAATCGGTTACCAGTATACAATGATCGCTATGGCGATTGACTATTTGTCCTATTTCCCTATATTTTGATACATCAATGTGGCCACCCACAGGGAAAAGCGTCACCATTTTGCCTTTGGTCCGGCCCTTCAGCTGTGAATACAAAGCATCAAGCTCATCCACATCCAGCGTATCCCTTACGTATATATCTACATTCCTGTAAACATCATTTCCCATCTCAATGGCTATTCCGCTCTCAAAATTCTCAAGCCCATACCGCACCAGCTCCATATCCATGCCCTTTTTTAGACACCAAGCAATGGTAGCCAACGCATTGTACACGTTATGTATTCCGGGCACGTTGAGCACGATATCCCAGCTGCCCTGGGAAGTCTTTACGGTAAAACGGCTGCCATGAGGAGTTAGATGTATATCCTGCGCATTGACGTAGCTTTTATGGCAAATGCCATACCCGATTTGTGTACGCCCTTTAAGCTGATTGGCATAATAATCGTCCACATTTAAAATTATAGGAGAGTTTACGCTCTTTAAGTGATCTATCAAGGTCTTCCTTATTTCTAAATAGTGGCTATCGGACTGGTGATTCTGGAAATATGTATAAAGGTCGGTATATATTATGCTGTCAAACCATATATGCCTCAACAAATCCTTAACAATAGCAGTATAAGAGCATTCTATCACGCCGATGCCAATACCCTTTTGAATAGCTTCATGTAACAAAGGGTTCAAGGTTAGAGGAAAAATGGCATTTTTAAATAGCCTGCAAGGTTCATCGTTCATTTGACAATAGGTACTGCCGATGATCACCCCATCCTGATTTGAAGCATCCAATACCGACTTGATCATCCAGCCGATGGTACTTTTGCCATGACTGCCGGTGATGCCCACAAGCTCTATGACTTGAGATGGATTGTTATAGAAATTCCTCGCAACTGCCGATATGAAACGGTTAATATGGTAGGTTTTGATAAATGTCACGTTCAAAGGAATTATCTCCTGATCCTGACCAATACATATGGCTACAGCTCCTCTTTCAACGGCGCGCTTGACCGCCTCTTGGTAGGAAAGCTGCGTCATTTCGGGGTCATAAATAAACAGGTAGCCTTCTTTTACCTCTTCAGGGGTAACAGCAAGACCCTTTATCTCAATCTCCCTCAGGCCTACGAGCTCATAAACAGGTGTACTCGCCAGAAGTTCCTTTAAAAGCATATAACTCCACCTTTTCAATATTTTTATTAATCCATTATAACATAGTTTCTCGCTAAAGACTAGTACTACCCAATCTTCTCACCAACGCAAACCTGAGATGAAAATAGCAATGCTAAATGCTGCACTACATTAATTGTATGTATTCCCTATATGGGGGATTTTGCACGTTATTTCCCGATACTTGACTTCCTAAATCGTATTGATGATATATGCATCTTAAGCTAGTAAAACATGAAAGATGCAGGACAAAATAAACCTCCTTTTTATCTAAGTAAAAGACATTCAGTGCAAACGCTTTATGTTACACTTTTAAACATGTGTTTTAACCATTATAGCTTAAACAGCACTTTAAAATGTATATAATATAGTATAACATGATGCTGGGGTAAAGTGTCTTATTAAACCCGCTGCTTGTAAAGGACGAAAGATTTACACGTGAAGGTTTGTATTACGATTTGGATTGAAAGAAAATCGGCATCAATCAATTAAAGTTGGTTGACAATGGTCATTCAGCCCTTGAAGTAATGAAGACTTCCTTGCCAAATATACTTTCTTTTATTTAAAAGAAGGAGATCAATGCAATTGTATCTCGACAGTAAAAAAAAACAACCATGTGGTATGCTTTGGAAACGATCAACTGGTTAGCCAAACTTCAACGTACCAATGACATTTTAACGGTAACATCTGCTCTCTCAAATTTATATAAAAGAAGCCTAATCAAAAGAGAAGATTTTAATTATATTAACCCCCATCAAACAAAGCTCAACAACTTCACGCCAGATTATGGTAAATCTATAAACTAGATCCATACAAGTCCATAAATGACATGCCTGCTACCACAACCCCTATTAACACAACTAACAAAGCGAATATGCATAAAACTATTCCTATTATCTGTAAAATCCCCTGTATCTTGAAATACATGGCCAATTCCCTTACCATGCCGTTCATATTGGGATCGACGTTTTCTTCTATGCTCAGCGAGATATTGAGCGCATGTTTCCTTGCGTTTATCAGTTTTATCCCCAAAATCACCGTTATTATGCCTGGAATTGCTCCTACTATATAAGCAAATAAACCCCCTAAAGCAGAAATGGCACCTCCTATTATGGTAAGCCACCCTACAACCCCCGTCCATCTGGCCAAGTCATTCAATTGAACTCTTAAATTCATGTTTCTCCCCCTTAAATTTATATTGGTAACCCCTATTCATGCCAATTCCATATTTTTATAGTTACTATGATATCATATGAAAAGATGAAAGTAAATAATAGTCAAACCAATAAATGAATCGTAAATGCCCGGAGCAACAACCACCAAACAAGCTACCACCTCCTTACGTGGAGGTGGTAGGGCCTATACATAAACACTATTCCACCAATCTGCCACCCTCAAAAACGGTAATCTTGCTACAGAACTTGCAGCTGGATAAGCGGTGGGAGACGTAAATAATGCCCGCCTTTTTGAGGGCCTCCACAAGCACTTTCTCATCCAGAGGCTTATCGAAGCACGAGTTTTCTTTCGGGCTCATACAGCCTGCACAGAAAGCTTGATAAAGGTGGTCCTCCCGCCCCCATTCTGTCCTACAAGGGACAGCTTCTAAACCGCCGGCATCTTTATCGAGGTCTTTATCGTCGGCTTTTGATTTGCCCTTGAGCACTTCCCCCGTTCCCCTTCTCCGTCAAAATGGTATACTAAAGTATTCTGCTTACAACCACAGCTTGGCCTTGAAGATTCTTATCCTCATTTACATAATATGCACACCGCCACCGGCTGCTATACTCCCACCTATATTTTTACAGTAAATATTTCCACCCGTGGATACGCTTCCCCCTATATCCCCACAGGTGACATTTCCTCCCGCACTGACGTGCCCTTTAACATTTCCGCAGGTTAAATTGCCGTAGCATTCTACATTTAAGGCCTCGCTGTCATATTTTACTTCTATGCTGCGGGCTTCGGGATCACCCTTTTTGAGCAGCCTCCTGCCTATATAGGCCACTATGCGAAGCTTTCCATCATCCTCCCAAGGGAGGCTGGTACCTCTGCTTGAAGTATACCCCTCTCCTGAATCAAGCTTTATGGAATTTATCATCTTTTCGGCCTCATCGGCATTAATCTTTCCATCCTTATACAGGTCCAATATCTTCACAAGGGTCATATTCGCCATATCCCCCATCTCCTTTTTAACCGTTATTACCTGATCTTTGGAAATAATTTTGCCCACATGACATGTATCATCTATGAAGATTTCGCCGTCGCAAAACAGCTTGTCGACTATACAGCGATTTTTAAGCTTTACATTATTTGCCCTGATGACCTTGGCCTTAATCCCCTCGGCCTCCAAATTGGTGCATTCTAAAACATCGACCAATGAGTAATCAAGGCTTACATTTCGCCCAAAATACAGCTTGATAAACGGTTTTAATCTTATGGGCAGGAAGTTTCCGGAAGCTTTGATCCTATCGTGATTGTTCTTCAATATAACGTTGTCGCCATACATCCTTGAAACGGAGCATATGCCGTCAACATAGATCTCATCGGCACATACCGCGCGATTTGCCACCATAATGCCCTCGCATATGACCCTGTCAGCGTTCAAAGAGGCGCGGCGCAACTTGAGTATGCCCTCTATTTTTACGCTTTTAGCTTTGATATCGCGAAATATCCTTGCAATTCCGTCTATTCCCATTTCGTCGGCAGTTATTTTGCCTTTGCCTTTAAAAATTCCATCCACCATTACCTTTTTGGCAGTAACATCTCCCTTTAGTTTGCCTATACCTTCAAACGAAATGGTATCATACTCGCCGCCGTAAACAGAACCGATGCCCTCCACCTTTTCATTTTTCATAACCTTACCACCTCATTCACCACCGCTTTTCCCGAAATGACAACGCTGCCACTATACTCCACCCTGTCTATTATGCATAAATCGCCGATTACCACATCAACGCCCGAAACCACATCCGACCTCGTATATTCGATGTTTATGGCATCCCCTTCAATGCTTGGAATGTAAACAATGCCGCAGTCTGAGGTGAAATTTTTATATTTGAATGATTTAGGTATGGATTTAAACAGCCTATCAGCTTGAAAGGCCTTAGAAATGCGTATGTTGCTCCCCGCAACGCTTTGAAGAGATATATAGTCATTTATGATTACGGTAATATTTTCCGCATTGATGCCTTCACAGAAAAGCCCTCCAAAGCTGTAAAAGTTATTGCACGCGATTTCGCCGTTATAGCTCAAAAAACCCGAAGAGATTATGTTGTTGAACTCATAATCGCAGCCTGAAAGATCAAGTGCATACAAGTTTTCAAAGGTTACGGCTTTTAACTTACCCTGCCATGTAAAATGGCCATTTCCCCATACAAAGCGGCCCTTTTTTCCCTTTAAACCCGGCAAGCTGCTCCCGAGTATTCTGCATTCTAGGAATTCAGCCGACAAATCTCCTGTTATGGTTAAAGTATCCCCTTTACAAAAGCCCTGCAGGTTTACTTCCCCGACAACTTTTACATTGCCAAAGCTCAGGGTATTGGCATTAACCTCTCCGGCGCCAAATAACTTGTGAACGGCAGAACGATGGATGCTGGTTTCCCCCGCAAGATACAATGACCTGATATCGCTGTTATCTACATGAAGCTCACCGGCTGCCATAATGCAGCCGTAATCCCCCTCTATATACCTCTCTCCGAGGACGAGCAAATTTCTCCTCATGTCAGCACCGCCTTTTCAGATGTGAGCTCAAAAGGGACTTCCTCCCCCTCAGCATCAAGCTTGAAATTAAAGCTCTTGCGATATTTAACCTTCATGATGGAAGAAATATCGTTGAGCCGAATCTGGCACAGTACCTTCCACCTGCTATCGAAAAATACCTGCGCCTGTTCGGCATGGATGGTAACAAAGTATTCACCGTTCTTATCCAGCAGCACAAATAAAAAATCAGTCTGCTTGATATCCTTTAAATGGTCCTTTACACCCGCACACAGCTCCTCCACATCTCTAAGCTGCAAGCCAAACTCCCTCTTGCACTGCGAAATAGCGATGAGTACCAGCACTTCCACGTAGAAAAAGCTGTTTTTCCCCAGGACGTTGCAGAAACAGGGTATGAGCCCTTTTTCGATTTCGTCGATAATTTGCAGGTCATCCACCGTAAAAATCCTCTCGGATACTTCGGGAGATAGAATTTTTGCCAGCTCCTCCAAAGAATATTTATCCTTCAGCTCCTGAATGGCTTTAATCCTGTTCAGTATCTTGTTCTTTGGGAAAAATGTCTCGTGTCCGGTAAAGGTGGTCCGCTTTATAAACCAATCTTCGGGAATCAACCCCATACGCTTCCATCGATATAACTGGCCGTAGGATATCCCCGTCAGCTTAAGCAGTTCCTTTTTCGAAATAAGCACCTGACAGCTCCCTCCCGCAACAATGTTATGTTACGTCAAATCCAGTGTAACATAACATTGTTACGCAGTCAAGGAGATTTAAACTTTTTGGTTCATTGTAAAATTAAATGCAACACCTAAAAAATAGTAGAACCATAGTGAGAAATCCTGTATGATATAGATATCCAAAACCCTAAACATACAGGGAGGTCTCACTATGGCTCAACATAATTGTAC
>PKRC01000033.1 GCA_017577715.1 Clostridia bacterium | reverse complement strand
TAAAGGACAGGCTAAAAACCGGGCTATATGCTAGCCCGCGTAATAGCGTCTAGTTTTTAAAAAAAGCCAGGGTGGGTCAAATTTTATCTGTTAAAAATGGGTCAATTTAAATCCGCTATTGACAATAGGAAGCTATCGGATCTTTTGGATTTTCACCCCTTGTTTCTTTTAACGTTGCACCGTGTTATCATGCTCATTCCATAAACCATAGCTCATTATCATATGCCTATATTAACACTTGAACGATTATTCATATTTGTATTGACATATTTAAATTTGCATCATATAATTAAAATACGATATATGAATGTTTATTCAATTGTTCAGACAATGCATATGAAAGGAGGTGAAAAAATGAAGGAAAGAGACGAACTGGATAGATGCGATTGCAACGTTATCCATGAGGATGTTGTAAATGCCGTAAGGGAAAAAATGCCGTCTGAAGAAAATCTTTACGACCTTGCCGAGCTTTTTAAAGTATTTGGTGATACTACAAGGATAAAGATACTTTGGGCATTGGCAGAGTCGGAAATGTGTGTCTGTGACATTGCTGTACTGTTAAATATGACACAATCGGCAATATCCCATCAATTACGGATATTAAGGCAGGCAAGATTGGTAAAATATAGGAAAGAAGGTAAAATCGTATATTACTCGCTGGACGATGAACACGTTAAGCATATATTCAACCAGGGGTTAATCCATATAAACGAAAAGTATTGAAAGGGAGGGCTCTAAAATGAGTAAAAAAACAACAAAGGAAAGAAATATTACACGCTCAACCGAAAAAACACTTATACTAATGGGGTTAGACTGCGTAAACTGCGCAGGAAAGATTGAAGCTGAAACGAGAAAAATTGCAGGGGTAAAGTCGGCAAGCCTGGATTTTATATCTAAAAAACTGCGATTGGAAGTCGAAAACAAGGATGAGTTAGACAGCATTATAAGCCAGATAAAAAGGCTTGTCAAAGAAATTGAGCCAGAGGTTGAGGTTGTAGACAGCGAGGAACAGGACGTAAAGTGTGCTTGTGAGGATGGTAGCAGTAATACAGCTTCAGACCTTGAAGCAAAAAACAGAAAGAAGGCCATACGATTGGGAATATCGAGCGCATTCTTTGCCGTCGCCCTTCTGTTTGAGTTTCCTTACTGGATAGAATTTTCGCTCTTTTTAATCAGCTATATCCTATCAGGTGGCGAAGTAGTGCTAAAAGCTGTTAAGAACATTACAAGAGGTCAGGTGTTCGACGAAAATTTCTTAATGACCATTGCTACGATAGGTGCATTTATCATTCAGGAATTCCCTGAAGGTATAGCCGTTATGCTGTTCTACCAGGTGGGTGAGTTCTTACAGAATATAGCTGTAAATCGTTCTAGAAAGTCTATTGTAGCGCTTTTGGATATTCGTCCCGATTTTGCTAACCTAAAGGTGGGGGACGAAATTAAAAGAGTATCGCCCAAAGATGTTAAAGTTGGCGATATTATCGTGGTTAAACCTGGTGAAAAAATACCTCTGGACGGTAAAATCATTGATGGAAAGTCAATGGTAGATACCTCAGCATTAACTGGCGAGTCTGTACCAAGAGAGGTCGAGGTCGGAAATGACGTTTTAGCTGGCTTTATCAATATAAACGGTCTTTTAACGATTGAAGTTTCCAAAGAGTTTGGTGAGTCTACCGTTTCCAAAATACTTGATTTGGTACAGAACGCAAGCAGCAGGAAAGCCCCGACCGAAAACTTCATTACTAAATTTGCAAGGCGTTATACTCCTGTTGTAACAATAGCAGCAGCACTTATCGCTATCGTCCCTCCTCTTACTGTACCAGGGGCTACCTTTACAGATTGGTTTTACAGGGCAATGGTATTTTTAGTAATCTCCTGCCCTTGTGCGTTGGTCGTTTCAATCCCGTTGGGCTTCTTTGGCGGTATTGGCGGAGCATCTAAAAACGGTGTACTTGTAAAGGGCAGTAATTATCTTGAAGCGTTAAATGATGTAGATACGGTTGTATTTGATAAAACTGGTACTTTGACCAAAGGTGTGTTTAAGGTAACACAGATAAGCCCGCAAGGCAATGTTTCAAAGGATGAACTATTGGAATACGCCGCTTTTGCCGAGAGCTATTCAAACCACCCAATCGCCCTTTCGATTTTGAAGGCTTATGGTAAGGAAGTGGATAAAAACGAGATTGAAAATTATGAGGAAATTTCAGGCCACGGAATAAAGGTAAAGATAAGAGGAAGGACAGTTCTTGCAGGAAATGCAAAACTTATGGAAAAGGAAAATATCGCTTATGACAATACTGACGCTGTAGGCACAATCGTACACGTAGCGATAGACGGCGTATATGCTGGATTTATAGTAATATCCGATGAAGTAAAAGAGGACTCTGCCAACGCCTTGAAAGCCTTAAAAAGTATCGGTGTAAGAAAGCTTATAATGCTTACGGGTGACAGTAAAGCAGTAGCAGAAAAGATTGGCAAGCAGTTAGGACTTGATGAAGTCCATGCCGAACTTCTCCCAGACCAAAAGGTGGAAAAACTTGAAATGCTAGATAAGCAAAAGTCACCTAAAGGAAAGCTTGTATTCGTTGGAGACGGCATCAATGACGCTCCCGTGTTAGCCCGTGCGGATGTTGGCGTGGCAATGGGCGGTTTAGGCTCTGACGCAGCAATTGAGGCTGCCGACGTTGTAATAATGACCGACGAACCTTCAAAACTTGTAAGTGCTATAAAGATTGCCAAAAGGACACGCCGTATTGTATGGCAGAATATTATACTTTCAGTGGGTGTAAAGATTATCGTACTGGCGTTAGGTGCTGGTGGTATAGCGACCATGTGGGAAGCGGTATTTGCCGATGTAGGTGTTGCACTTATAGCAATAGTAAACGCAATGCGGGTTATGAAGGTAAATAGAGTTTGATATATTCTTACGTGTATAGGAGGATGATAACTAATGGAAAACAATATGAATCATTGCTGCTGTAGTGAAAACCAGATTGAAAATAAGAGCTATAAAAAAGGCAATTGTCCCGCATGCGGTAAAGAAGGAAATCTTGTAAAAAATTATACGGTCAAACACATTGTAGTAGAAGAACTGACTGAAGAAGTTGGCAGTTCGGATTATTACTTATGCATGAACGAGGACTGTGATGTCGTATATTACAGTTCCGATTCCAGCACCATATTTAATAAACAGCAGGTCAAAGTCCCCATATGGTTTAAAAAGGATGCCAATCCTAAATACGCCTGCTACTGCAGTCAGGTAACAGAAGAGCAGGTCATCAAAGCCGTAATCGAAAAAGGTGCAAAAAGCATGGCAGAGGTCTTAGAAATTACTGGAGCAATGAAAAACCCTCAATGCCGAGAGAAAAACCCTTTAGGCAAATGCTGCCATCAGATAATTCAAAATGCAATAGAAAAAGCCTTCAAAATTAAATCTGGAAGTTGAAGAAACGTTTAATATGGAAAGACTTTTTTCACTGAAAAACGTTAACCAAAAACAGTTTCCAAAGGTGCAGGATCAGGTTCAAGGAAAAAAGGGATAAGTGGTGTAAATCTCGTATTTTTCTTATAACTCCTACTTATCCCTTTTCCCTCCCAAATAGGATCACTTTTTCGCATGGGTGAGAGAAATAAATGGAAAATACATCCATAGCTTTCATTTAAAGTTTGTATGCTTTTACATAGGCACCTGCAAAGGCTCCATCAATAAAATCTATGTCTATTTTGCTATATACATCGCCTAAATTATTCTGTTTTGCAATGCCTTCTATAACTTCTTTGGTATATATATTTACTGGTGTAATTTCAATATCTTTGAATCCAACTTTTTTGAGTATTTCTTCATACTCTTTAACTGGTAACGCTCCTGCAATACAGCCAACCCACATTTCTACGCTCTGTTTTATATGCTCTGGTAAATCTTTAAGAAGGACAATATCAGCGATCGCCAGTCTTCCACCCTTCTTTAACACTCGGTATGCTTCTCTTAGTGCATCTTCCTTATTCTCACAGAGATTTATAACGCAATTAGATATAATAACGTCTACCGTTTCATCATCCAGAGGAATATCTTCGATATATCCTTTTATGAATTCTACGTTT
>PKRC01000011.1 GCA_017577715.1 Clostridia bacterium | reverse complement strand
GTACAATTATGTTGAGCCATAGTGAGACCTCCCTGTATGTTTAGGGTTTTGGATATCTATATCATACAGGATTTCTCACTATGGTTCTACTATTTTTTAGGTGTTGCATTTAATTTTACAATGAACCTCTTTTTTGCTGTTTTAAAATTTTGTTTGAATTTTTGACAGGTCTGTGTTATTCTATTCGAGTGAAGTTTACAAATATTGAACTGGTACGGAGGTGGTAGAATGGACGCTGGCCCTAGTAATTTACCCAAAAGTTTCGATGAAATAGCGGGCAAGGGGGTGGTGTCTTCTACTGCCTCTGTTTTCCATTTAATAAAAGTTTAAACATATCTTGGCATTAATAGCTGTTTGATCTTTTCTGAGCCATACATTACCTTATAAAGCTATATGGTTTTGAGAGTAATAGGAATAATAAGTCTATGAAGCTGGCTTTTAAATGGAAAACATGGGGCAGTAGATGTGGTAGGGAAAGTGCAGCGCCTTGGTTTAAATAGCTGTTACAGCTTTATTGTGCTTTCAAAATCATATAGCGTAAAGGGGGTAATGGTATGGCTATCGATGACATCAAACAGCTGCTGAATGAAAAGAGATACGGCGAGTTGAAGGAAAAGATAAAGTATATGCAGATACAGGACATAGCCGAGATTATCGATGAGCTGGATACCAAATATGCCATTATTCTGTTCAGGCTGTTGCCTAAGGAGATAGCTGCCGACGTTTTTTCTTATCTCTCTTCTGAACGCCAGGGCGAGATATCCATGATGATAGACGAAAACGAGCTCAACGAGATTGTAAATGACCTGTTCTTTGACGATAAGATTGACTTTCTGGAAGAGATGCCGGCCAACGTGGTCAAAAGGATATTGAGAAATACCTCTGAGGCTGAGCGCAAACTGATCAACCAGTTTTTGCAGTATCCCGAGAATTCGGCTGGTAGCCTGATGACCATTGAGTTCGTTGACCTTAAAAAGGAGATGACGGTGGCAGAGGCTCTTGACAAAATTCGTAGAGTAGGTCGTGACAGAGAGATAATTTATACCTGTTATGTCACCGATGCATGGCGCAAACTGGAAGGTATAGTCTCGCTGAAGGATCTGGTTTTGGCCCCTCCCGATGCCAAGGTTGAGGATATAATGAAAAAGGATGTCATATATGTTGATACCTATGATGACCAGGAAGAAGTTGCTGGCGTATTCAAAAAATACGATTTTTTGGCCGTGCCGGTGGTGGATCAGGAGAAAAGGCTTGTGGGCATAATAACCGTTGACGATATCGTTGACGTCATTGAAGAAGAGACCACCGAAGATATTCAGCGTATGGCTGCCATTCAGCCCACCGAAGAGGCATACTTGGATTCCACTCCTTTAATGATTGCCCGAAAAAGGATATTGTGGCTGCTGATATTGATGATTTCTGCTACTGTTAGCGGTTATATAATACGGAAATACCAGCTAGCATTGGAAACGGCGGTGGCCTTGGCTGCCTTTATCCCCATGCTCATGGATACCGCTGGAAATGCTGGTTCGCAGGCTTCGGTTACGGTGATTCGAAGCCTTGTATTGGGGGAGCTGAAATTTCGAGATATATTAAAGGTTATATTTAAAGAAACCCAGGTGGGGTTATTGGTTGGCGTGGCGTTGGCTTTGGTTAACTTCGTAAGGGTCTGTTTTATCGAAGGTTATGATCTTAGCATAGCGGTTACCATATCCCTAACCTTAATATTTACCGTTATAATTGCTAAAATTATTGGTGGGACGCTGCCAATGATCGCAAAGAGGATTGGTCTTGATCCCGCTCTTATGGCCAGCCCGCTGATTACTACCATTGCCGATGCCATTTCACTGACCATATATTTTTCATTGGCAATTTGGATACTGCATATTAGTATTTAGGGAGGTGCGTAATCCGTGCTTAAATTTGATGTGGTATCGGTAACGGCGCGAACGGTTGCCCTAGAAGTAGATAATGAAGAGTGTTTTTATTCGCCCAACCGGCTTAACGTTTATGTTAATGATGAAAAGGTAGATGAAGTGAATACAAATGTCTTTATCATAAGGAATCTTATGCCCAATAGGGAGTATTCCGTATGGCTCGAGGATGCTGTTACTGGGGAGAAAAGCGAAAGAAAGGTAATTAGGACCAAAGATGAAACTGCCGTCGTAAACGTCAAAGATTTTGGCGCAAAGGGGGATGGCGTATCTAATGATACTTCTTTTATACAGGCAGCCATTTATGCCTGTCCCCCAGGAGGACGGGTGGTTTTCCCACAGGGCATATATTTAACGGCTCCTGTATTTTTAAAGAGCGATATCACTTTGGAGCTACAAAGGGATGCAATTATAAGGGGAGTTAAGGAACGGGAGCTTTACCCCATACTGCCTGGGGCACTGAAATCCGAAGATGGCGAGAAGGGCTTTTATTTGGCTTCTTGGGAGGGGAATTCGGCTGAGTGTTTTGCCAGCTTGATAACTGGCATCAACGTTGAAAACGTGGTCATAACGGGTGAGGGGACCATTGATGGTAATGCCAGCTTTGATACTTGGTGGCATGAGCCCAAAGTGAAGAGGATAGCATGGCGCCCACGCACTATATTTTTAAGCAATTGCAAGAATGTTTTGGTCGAGGGCATTACCGTTAAGAATTCCCCTTCATGGACCATACATCCGTTACGGTGTAAAAATATGAAGTTTATAGGCCTCAACATTGAAAATCCCAAAGATTCGCCCAATACCGATGGGCTCAATCCCGAATCGTGTGATAATGTGCTCATACTGGGTGTCAGGTTTTCGGTAGGAGATGATTGTGTCGCAATAAAGGCTGGCAAGCGCACGGCTGACAGCAGCTGTAGCTTTGAACCTTCAAAGAATATATCTGTAAGAAACTGCTTGATGGAATATGGCCATGGGGGAGTGGTCATAGGCAGTGAAATGTCGGGCGGAGTTGCAGATGTGCATGTAGAAAAATGCATATTCAACTACACTGATAGAGGGATAAGGATAAAAACCAGGCGTGGCAGAGGCGGCTATATCGATGGCATTTATGCCACTAAAATCAAGATGAACGGTGTGGGAACGCCCTTTACCATCAATAGTTACTATTTCTGTGATCCTGATGGCAAGACGGAATATGTCTGGAGCAAGGAAAAGCTGCCTGTGGACGAAAGGACTCCTCATATAGGCGGTATTCATTTGAATAACATTACCTGCATAAATACGCAGATAGCCGCGGCATTTATATACGGCTTGCCGGAAGCTAAAATAGACAATGTAGTATTGAAGGACATCTACGTTCATTTTGATGTCAATGCCCAGCCGGGCTATGCAGAGATGTTGAGTTTTATCGAACCTATGTGCCGCAATGGGTTTTATATTAACAATGTAAAGTGTTTGGAGATTAAAAATGTTAAAGTGGAGAACCAATTGACAGAAGCGCTTATCAAGTTGAATATTGATGAGGAACATATGTAATTAACAAAGGGGGTGTCAAAACCCCCTTTTGCTAACTTTATTACTCGTCGTTTACTGTGGTTTAGAAACTTAAGCAGCTTTTCCAATGAGTATAACTTTCTCAATGGCTTGATTTATGACTCTTAAACCAGCATTTCTTTTTGTGCCATGTTGAACATCTCCTCTTTCATGGATGACATATCAGGATAGTTCAATCATAACATTATTACAGAAATAATAAACAAATTTTAAAAAACCATATTGACAGTTTCAATTAATCATGCTATTATAATTATGCATACGGTTGCACAAACTCAATGCTGTCACATGTAATACTTTAATCCCCCCCATAGTAAAAAACGTTTGATTGTGCCTATTTTGCTAGGAGATCATATTGTTAAATTTTTTGTTGAGTTGAAGCAAGGTATTGGCACCAAGAGAAGGGTAAAAATTGCAATTAGTGCAATCGGTTGCACAAGGTCCGATTGTGATAGGTTAGGGTGTCAGTTGGGGAGGATAAATATGAATTTCCACGCTGTCTATCATAGGCCAAAAGGGAATTTTGCTTATGCTTATGATGAAGCCACTATACATATTCGCTTGAGGACGGCAAAGCAGGATGTTGAGGAAGTCAATATAGTATACGGCGACAAATATGATTGGCCAAAAGAACGTTATGAGAAACCCATGAGAAAGATTTATTCAGATCACCTCTTTGATTATTGGCAAGCGAATGTAGTCCCTCCATTTAAGCGTCTGTGTTATATATTTGAGCTAAAATCCAAGGGGCGCAAGTACTGGTATACCGAATATGGATTTTATGATCAGCCAGTTTCAGAAATAAACATGATGTTCCAGTATCCGTATATCAATAAAGGTGATATTTTCAACACCCCTGAGTGGGTTAAGGATGCAGTTTTTTACCAAATTTTTCCCGAGCGATTCGCCAATGGAGATGTCAGTAATGACCCTGAAGAGGTTGAATCCTGGGGCAATAGGCCTACGACTTTCAACTTTTTTGGAGGGGACCTTAAGGGTATTATACAGCATCTGGATTATTTAATTGAGCTGGGTATCGATGCTATATATCTGACGCCCATATTCGAAGCCCCAAGCAACCATAAGTATGATACAAAGGATTACATGAAAGTGGATCCCCACTTCGGTGACAATGACACCTTAAAGGAGCTCGTGTCAAGATGCCATCAAAAAGGTATAAGGGTAATACTGGATGCTGTCTTCAATCATTGCGGATATTATTTCCCTCCTTTTCAAGATGTGATAGAAAAAGGGCCCAAGTCCAAATATTGGGACTGGTTTTATATACATGATTATCCTATCAAGACTCATCCTAGACCCAATTATGAATGTTTTGCCTTTGAATATCGCATGCCAAAGCTCAACACTCAAAACCCGGCGGTTAAGGAGTATCTTTTGGGAGTGGCTGAATTTTGGACCAGGGAATTTGACATAGATGGATGGCGTTTAGATGTAGCCAATGAGGTGGACCACGCTTTTTGGCGGGAGTTTAGGAGATTGATAAAGGCCATAAAACCCGACGCTTATATTGTGGGCGAGGTATGGCACGATGCCGGACCATGGCTACAGGGGGATCAATTTGATGGCGTGATGAATTATCCCTTTGCCGAAGCGGTCATTGATTTTTTCTGCAAACGTACCATAGATGCCGAACAATTTGCCAATACACTCAATATGTGGAGGTTCAGATACCCTGATCAAGCCAATCAAGTGCTGCTCAATATTGTGGATAGCCATGATACCCCCAGATTGTTGAACATGTGCAGGGAAGATAAGAGGCTCTTTAAACTTGCTGTATTGTTTCAAATGACGTATGTGGGCGTACCGTGTGTGTATTATGGCGACGAAATAGGAATGACAGGGGGAAATGACCCTGACTGTAGAAGGACCATGATATGGGATAAAGAAAAGCAAGATAAGGAGCTGTTGGAGTTTTATAAGCAGTGTATAGCTTTGAGAAAGGAGCATAAGGCCCTACGGAGGGGAGAATGTAGCTTTCTGTATGCCCATGACTATCAATTGATCATGCAGCGTTCTATGGAAGAAGAGGAGATAATTGTAGCTTTTAACGTTAGCGACAGTCCCTTTGAAATGGATTTAGTGTATAGAGATAAACATTATTCCATCGCCATAGGACCTTACAGCTATGATATCATCATCGACAAAAAGGAATAGGAGTTGAGGCGATTTGCAAAAGAATTTACGCATATCAAAGCCAACCTTAGCAAGCGCTGTAATAGGGAACAGAAGGATGTTGGCCTCGATGACATCAAACGGCCAAATACATAGGTTGTGGTGGCCTAGATTGGATGTGTATCAGCAAGTAGAAGAGTGGAATTTTGCGATTTCTATAGAGGGGTACACCAACTTACTGTGGCTCCACGATGAAACAGAATGGGATTTTACTCAATCTTATCTGGAAGATTCACCTGTGGTACTGACAAATGCCATACATAAAGTATTGCCCTTGGGCTGGGAATTAAAGGATTTTGTGCTCATTGATCGAGATGTGTTGGTAAGGCGGTGGCGTATCAAAAACCTTTCGGGGCAAACGGTTTCACTCAAACTGTGGCAATATTCTGACTTTGCTATAAACGATCGCGTCAGATATAACACCACTAAATATTTGAAGTATATAGATGGCCTGTTGCACTACCAGGCCGATACCGTCATAGCCCTATTTAGCAATAGGAGGGCAACAGCCTTTCAATGTGGTGCAGATGCTAAGGAGCATGTGAAGGCTTGTAGCTTGAATTGCAAGAACCAGGATATTTCTTCATGCGGTGCCCTTATGTGGGATTTAGGCGATGTTGGGGCATATGGATATGTGGATGTTGATATATACTTAGTAGCTGGCAATTCCATTGATGGCATTTTAGAAACAGCGAAGGCTTTGAAATCTGAGGATATATCTCTGATTGAAAACGATATTTATGAGCATTGGAAAAAGATTTATGAAAACGGTTGCTTAAGAGTAAATGATGAAAAAATTAATACATTGTGTAAAAGGTCGGTCATGGTATTTCATCTTTTGAGCCACGCTGATTTGGGAGGTATACTGGCGGCACCAGAAGTGGATGAGGATTTTTTGTACTGTGGCGGATATGGATTTTGCTGGGGAAGAGATGCAGTCTATGTAGCAAATGCTATGGATGTGGCCGGGTACCATCACATTGCCCGTAAATTTTATTCATGGGCTGCATCGGCCCAGTGCAGTGATGGTTCGTGGGCTCAAAGATATTATTTGGATGGTTCAGTGGCTCCCAACTGGGGATTGCAAATAGATGAGACGGGTTCTATATTGTGGGGTATTTGGGAGCATTATGAGGTTACACACAACTTAGAGTTTTTACACGAGATGTGGCCGAGTATAAAGAAAGGGGCAGATTTCTTAATTTCTTATAGGGATAGCGATACGGGTTTGCCATCAGATTGTTACGATATTTGGGAAGAGCGAATAGGTCAACATACGTATTCAGCAGCAAATGTGTATGCAGGATTGATAAGCGCAGCTAAGGCAGCCAAAGAAATGGGGTTTCATGAGGATGCCGAAAGGTGGAATAAGATTGCACAGGACATAAAAAGGGCTATCGAGAAATTATGTTGGGAACCGGGAGCTAACCACTTTATAAGAAGCCTCAAGATGGACAATGGAATGTTAATCAAAGATTTTACTATAGATGCTTCTCTTTTAGGGTTGGTGTATCCTTTCGGGGTATTTGAAGCAAGGGATGAAAGGATGGTATCTACTGTCAAGTTAATAGAAGCGCGGTTATGGAGCCCAAAGATAGGGGGCATAAAGAGGTATGAAAATGATGCGTATCGCGGAGGAAATCCCTGGATATTAACGACATTATGGTTGGCATACTATTATGCATTGATCGATGAAGATGACAAGGCCAAAAAACTCTTTGACTGGGCTGTGGAGCATGCAACATCCATGGGATTGTTCCCCGAACAGATTCATAGAAATACAGGACAGCCTGCTTGGGTAGTACCTCTTACATGGTCTCATGCCATGTTTGTGATGGTTCTTAAAAAGTTAATGGATAAGGGAATTGTGAAATAAAATCACGAGAGAAAGGGGAAGAAGAAATTGGGAATTACTATTAAGGACATAGCGAAACTTGCAAATGTGTCTCCATCAACCGTATCGAGGGTCATAAGCAATAGTCCCAAGATAAGCCAGGAAACCAAGGAAAAAGTGTATAAGGCTATGAAGGAGTTGAATTACGAGCCCAATGTAATAGCCAGAAGCCTTGCTAACAATTCTACCAGGATATTAGGCCTGATACTGCCCACCAGTGAAGATGACCTGTTTGAAAATCCTTTTTTCATGCAAGCCATGAAAGGGATCAGCGTATATGCTCAAAAAAAGGGATACTACATAATGTATGCTTTCAGCGAAAATGAAGAAAAGGAACTGGAGTTTATAAAGCATTATGTGAGGAGCAAACTGGTCGATGGGATCATTCTCTTCACTTCCAGGCAAAATGACAAGTGTATATCCTATCTCAAAAATGTAGGGCACCCATTTGTTTTAATTGGGAGACCAGAACAGCCCAATGACGTTTTATGGGTTGATAACGATAACTTCCGAGCCATGTACAATGTAGTGGACTTTTTGGTGAAAAAAGGTTATAAGGATATCGCTTTTATAGGAGGACCTGAAAACTTATATGTAACCCGTGACAGATTTGATGGATATAGAAAAGCTCTCCAGACTCATGCTATCAGTGAAGATGATAAAGTGGTGAAGTTCGCCAAACATTTTTCAAAGCAAGCCGGTTATGAAGCTATGAAAGAAATTTTAGCATACAAGATTCCCCAAGCTGTGGTTACAACGGATGACTTGTTGGCGTTGGGTGCTACCCACGTCCTGAACGAGCTGGGAATAAAAGGAGTCGCAATGGTAGGGTTTAACAATACCTATTTGGCGGAATATCAAGTTCCTTCTTTAACATCGGTGGACATAAATGCCCATAAGCTAGGAGAGTATGCTGCCAAACTACTTATAGAGAAACTACAGAAAAAAGACATGCCTTATACCCACTATATAGTAGATACTGTGCTGGTAGAACGGGAATCCACAAGGCTATAAAGAAAAATAGGTGGGATACAACGCCGCTAAAAACGGTGTTGTACATAAAAACAAAACTATGAGTATGGAGGGGTCTAAAATGAAAAAGAGCCTATCAATTATCTTGGTTTGCGTATTTTTGATGGCTTTGCTAATAGCAGGATGCGGTGTTAAGAACAGCGGCACGCAAAGCGAGTCCACCACTCAAACGGGCAGTGGACAGCAGACGCAGCAGGAAAGTGTAGGCGGGCAGGAGGAAACGTCTGCGGGGGATAAAGCAGAAGAGATTCAGCCTGAAGAAGGAGCAAAGCTGAAGCTGTGGATGGATAATGATGAATACAACGAGAGGATAGTGGAGGCATGGAATAAGCTATATCCAGACATCGAATTGACGGTGGAAAACGTGGGTACCACCGATGCGCGCAGCAAGCTTGAACTCGATGGTCCCGCAGGGGTTGGAGCTGATGTATTTGTAACAGCGCACGACCATGTTACAGTTGCAGCGGAATCAGGTCTCATATTAGAAAATGATGTTTTTGCCGACTATGTAAAGGAAAATTTCATGGACGTAGCAATCCAAGCCGCTTCTTACAAAGGAAAGATATACGGATTTCCGTTGACGGTTAAGACCATTGCTCTCTTCTATAATAAGGATTTGGTGGATAAACCGGTAGAAACATGGGATGAAATGTTCGAATTTGCTAGGGAGTTCAACGATCCTTCTGCTAATAAATTTGCTCTGGTATGGCAGGCCAATGAGCCGTATTTTGCACATGGGTTTTTAGCCGGATACGGGTACAAGATGTTTGGACCCAATATGGACGATAAAAACCAGCTGGGATGGGATACTCCTGAAGCCATTGAAGGCATGAAATTCTATCAAAAGTTAAAGGAGATATATCCGGTACCATCGCAGGATGCTACATGGGATGCTATGACCTCACTATTCTCCTCTGGGGAAGCGCCATATGCAATAACTGGTCCATGGTCTATCAAAGATTTCCAAAATGCCGGTGTGAATTTTGGAATTACCAAGCTTCCCAAATTGCCCAACGGCAATTATCCAATTACTTTCTCAACGGTGGATGTCGCATGCGTAAGTTCGTATACTAAATACCCCAATGCAGCCAAATTGTTGGCTAAGTTTTTAGCCAGCGAAGAGGGATTGAGAATAATGTATGAAACCAAATATGAATTGCCTGCTAGCCTGAACGCTCAGGAGACCATACTGGCCAATGACGAATATTTGAAGGCTGTTGCTGAACAAGCGGAGAACAGCACGCCCATGCCCTCGATACCCGAAATGGCTCACGTATGGGATCCCTATAAGAAAGCATTTACTGCTGTATGGGATGGAATTCAAGACCCAGAGACGGCACTGAAATCGGCGCAGGAGGAATTTTACTCTGTTTTGTCGACGCAATAAATTAAAGGGATGGAGAGAAGCTTGGCGCTATGCCGGGCTTTCTCTCCCCTTATTAGTTTATTTCAGCTTAGGGAAAGGGGATTTCCTTTATGAAAAAGTCCATAACGGCCGGCATATTATCTGCTATTGTGTGGGGTGCAGGACAATTTTATAACAGGCAGTATTTAAAGGGAATAATGTTTTTGATAATTCAATTTATAGTCTTCCTAAATTATCAATATTTTTACAATGGATTATGGGGCCTTATTACGCTAGGAGAGACGCCTACAAGGATAGAAGGCGGTATAGCTATACACGGCGATAACTCGATAATTCTCATGGTTAAAGGCATTATATGCTTGTTGGTATTGGTAATAGTGTTGGTATTATATGTTTTAAACATCAGAGATGCTATAAAGACAGGCGAATTACGTAATAAAGGAGAAAAATTGCCCTCAACTATAGAATCATTTAAGCAGCTATGGGATAAGTCTTTTGCATATATCATGTTGATTCCGGCAGCACTGTTTGTGTTATTTTTGGTGGTATTACCCCTTATATTTGGGTTTTGTGTGGCTTTTACAAATTATTCTGCTCCTGACCACTTACCTCCTGCCAAGCTGGTTGACTGGGTGGGCTTTGAGAATTTTAAGAATATATTCAGGTTGCCTATGTGGAACCAGACCTTTTTAGGGGTGTTGACCTGGACCGTCATATGGGCGGTTGTATCCACTACCACTTGTTTTTTTGGTGGCCTTTTAGTGGCCGTACTTATCAACAGCAAGCGGGTAAAATTTAAAAAATTTTGGCGTACAATCTATATACTGCCTTGGGCTATGCCGGGCATGATATCATTGCTGATTTTTAGAAATCTGTTTAACGGGCAGTTTGGTCCTATAAACCGCCTGCTCAGGGAATACGGATTGATACAGCAAAATATACCGTGGTTATCCGATCCAACTTTGGCCAAGGTTACCATAATACTTGTAAACCTATGGCTGGGCTTTCCCTATTTTATGGCGCTTATGACTAGTGTGATGACCAGCATAGATAAGGAGTTATATGAAGCAGCAAGAATTGATGGTGCAAATGCTTCCGATGAGTTTTGGAAGATAACACTACCTCTGGTATTGTATTCCACAGCACCTCTGCTTATAATGTCATTTGCTCACAACTTTAATAACTTTAACGTGATATATTTTCTCACCGAGGGGAATCCCATCAACCCCGCTTATAAGTTTGCTGGCCATACCGATATACTAATAACATGGATATATAAGATGACATTAAACAATAAGCAGTTTAACATGGCTTCGGTTATGTCCATACTCATATTCTTGCTGATAGGTTCTATATCGGCTTGGAACTTTTTGAGAACCAAATCCTTTAAAGAGGAGGATATGATATAAAGATGAGCAATGCAGCCTATACAAGCAGGCAAATTATTATTGAAACTAATAGAAGGTCAGCAACATCAATCCCTAAAGGGATTGATGTGTTAATAACGGTGCTTATTTATGCCTTATTGATATTAATTGCTATTTTGGTTATTATACCTTTAATTTGGATAATTGGCTCGTCATTCAATCCTTCAAGCAGTCTTTTGTCGGCCACCGCTATACCTAAGAACCCTACTCTGATGCATTACAAAAGGTTGTTCACTGAGACAAAATTTCTTCAATGGTATTGGAATACGTTAAAGATAGCCATAGCCAACATGATATTGTCAGTAGTTTTGACAACCATGACGGGGTATATCTTTTCGAGGTTTAAGTTCAGGGGTAAGAAGATAGCTTTGCTTTCCATATTGGTACTTCAAATGTTCCCAAGTTTTATGGGCATGATCGCCATATACATGTTGCTCTGGCAGCTTCAACTTTTGGATAACCATTTAGGGCTTATACTGGTATACGCAGCTGGGCAGATTCCATATAATACTTGGTTGGTAAAAGGGTACATGGCTTCAATTCCGAAGAGCTTCGATGAAGCCGCTAAATTGGATGGCGCCTCTAATATGACCATATTTACAAAGATCATTTTGCCGCTTATGAAGCCGATTATCACATTTGTAGCTCTTACCCAGTTTATGGCTCCTTGGATGGATTTTATATTCCCTAGACTGATTTTAAGCAGCAACAGTAAGAAAACCCTGGCAATAGGGCTCTTTGACCTGATTGCAGGCAATACCAACAACAACTTTACCATGTTCGCAGCGGGGGCAGTGCTGGTGGCAGTACCTATCACCATTTTGTACGTCGCTTTGCAGAGATATTTGTTGGAAGGGCTTATAGCTGGGGCCAACAAGTGAGACCGCTCAAACGCTTTTTAATCAAAAGGATTGCGGGGGATATGATAAAATGAGATATCCAATATTACAAGTATTGATAGCTGCTACCATAGCGCTGAGCTTGATATCATGCCAGCTTGTTGAAAATTCTGTACATAATCAGGAGGAGGCTGGCATGAAAGAAGGCCTTTTACAAGATGTTTCCGAGTCATCAGAAAATCAAAATGAAGATGGTGCCCGGGAAGTTACAAGAGGCAATGAGGAAAAGGATGAGCGTAAAGTATCACAGGTTAAAGTCCCTGATTGGTCTAAAAACGCTGTGATATACGAGGTAAACATAAGGCAATATACCAAAGAGGGGACTTTTGAAGCTTTTAGGGAACATTTGCCCCGTTTAAAGGAATTGGGCGTGGATATTTTGTGGTTTATGCCCATACATCCGATATCCCAGGAGAGGCGCAAAGGCGTGCTGGGGTCTTATTATTCCGTTAAAGATTATAAAGATGTAAACCCTGAATTTGGCACTTTAGAGGAGTTCAAACAGATTGTTGACGAGTGCCATGAAATGGGGTTTAAGGTCATATTGGATTGGGTAGCCAATCATACCGGCTGGGATAATCCATGGATAAAGGAACATCCCGACTGGTATGTACGGAATTTAAAGGGTGAAATCATTCATCCTCTGGGTACTGATTGGACAGATGTTGCGCAGCTGAACTACGACAATCAAGATATGCGTAAGGCTATGATAGAGGCCATGAAATTTTGGGTTGAAGAGATAGGTGTGGACGGTTTTCGTGCTGACTATGCGGGAGGTGTGCCCGTAGATTTTTGGGAAGCGGCAAGGGACGAACTGGATAGGATAAAAGAGGTTTTTATGCTGGCAGAGGATAACAGAGTAATGGCTTTGTTGGATAAGGCTTTTAACGCTAATTACGGATGGGAGTTATATAACATAATGAACAATATAGCAAAAGGTACCAATATTGCAAAACATGTAGAGGTATACCTTAAGAAAATAGACAGCATTTATCCCAGAGGGACTTACCCTATGCATTTTACCTCAAATCATGACGAAAATTCCTGGAATGGAACAGAATATGAAAGGTTGGGAGATGCGGTAAAAACCATGGCGGTACTTACTTTTACCGTACCTGGAATCCCCCTTATATATTCGGGTCAGGAAGCAGGCCTTAACAAAAGATTGAAGTTTTTTGAAAAGGATGAAATTGATTGGAGCGATTTAAGCATGCAGGAGTTTTATAAAAAACTTATAGAATTGAAAAAGAAAAATCCTGCTCTCTGGAATGGTGATGCTGGTGGGGAAGTCAACATTTTTGAGACTACAAGTAACAACGTCCTGGCTTTTGAAAGGGTGAAGGATGGGAATAGGGTTATCGTTATCATGAACCTTTCAAAAGAGGCCTGCGCTGTGGAAATAAAAATTGGAAATTCGGCAGGAGAGTATCAACAGTTTTTTACAGGTCAAAATTTTAACTTATCACCTCAACAAAAGCTGAAACTTGAGCCTTGGGAGTATATAGTTTTAGTTTCACAATAGAAATATAAAACATAAAAAGGGGGAGTGTAAATGTCAGAAAGAAGGTCAGTGGCTTTCTCGCTATCCATTATTTTCACATTTGCAATTATATTTGGATGCATATCACCTGTACAGTTGGCCAGCGCCAACACGGAAGAACAGATATTCGTAATAGCCAATGTAGTAGGCAATTTCCAATCAAAGATGGGCGACGAGGATTGGAATGTAAATAGTAATAAAACTATAATGACGTATAAAGGCAACGGATTTTATGAATTTACTACGCCTACCGAATTGCCTGCTGGCGATTACGAATATAAGGTTGCTCTCAACCATTCCTGGGAAGGCGGTGGAGTACCTTCACAGGGGAATTTAAGCTTTCACCTTGATTCGCCTTCTGTAATCACTTTTTACTTTAATTATTATACCTCGAGAGTCACAGATTCCACGAAATATACGCCTATCCCAGAAGAAAAGCTTCCAAGAGTTGTGGGCACAATACAGTCAGCCATAAATGCAGGCGATGACTGGAACCCGCAGACTTCTACGGCTATAATGAGAGATGACGACTTTGATAATATCTATCAATATACAGCTTTGGTTCCCAGAGGGAACTATGAATTTAAAATAACTCTGGGGCCTTCCTGGGATGAGAATTACGGTTTAAATGGGCAAAGGGATGGTTCCAATATTCCCTTAAATGTTGCTTATGATACCCAGATCACATTTTATTATGATGCACTATCGCATAGAATATGGACAGATTACAATGCGCCTTCAACAGAGTTGGACAATGATATACACTATGATGAACTAAAACATGATACTCGTGATGCATTTTTCCGCTATCCTTTTGGAGCCGTAAAAACGGGTGAAACGGTAACGTTAAGGATACAAGCCAAAAAACATGACCTTGAATCCGCTAAGATTTCTTACTGGGATGACATAAAGAAGACGAGAAACGAGCTTCCTATGTATAAAGTGGGTGAAAGCTCTGATGGTAAGTATGAATACTGGGAAGTACAGCTAAAGTTTGAGTATCCAACCAGAATATGGTATTATTTTGTGCTTAAAGATGGTACAAAGACGGCTTACTACGGGGATGACGATGAACAGCTAGGAGGGGTGGGGAAGGCCACAGATACCGTAAACAAAGACTTTGTATTGGTTGTATATGATGAAAACTTGGATACCCCTGACTGGATGAAAGGAGCTGTAATGTATCAAATTTTCCCTGACAGGTTTTATGACGGAGATCCTTCCAATAACCGGCTCAAGCAGTACAGCAGGGGCTATGAACCAGTTGAATATCATGAAGACTGGTATGAACTGCCGGATAATCCTAATTATAAAGATAGAGAAGGATATACGGGAGACGGCATATGGAACAATGACTTTTTTGGGGGAGATCTACAGGGAATAATTGAAAAGCTAGATTATTTAAAAGAGTTGGGTATATCGGTGATTTATCTCAATCCTATATTTCAGTCACCCTCCAATCATAGATATGATACCAGCGATTATAAAAAGATAGATGAACTATTGGGAGATTTGGATACATTTAAAGAGTTGATGAGAGAGGCGCATGCGAGAGGAATAAAGGTCATTCTAGACGGTGTTTTTAATCATACAAGCGATGATAGTATATATTTTGACAGGTACGGCAAGTATTTGGATACGGGGATTGGGGCTTATCAGGCATGGAGATTAAAGGTGCAATCCCCATATAGCGAATGGTACGAGATAAGGGACGATGGTAGCTATGATGGGTGGTGGGGATTCGATAGCATGCCCGTAATAAGGAGCGTGAACGGGAGCGAGTATAACGTAGAAAGCTGGGCAAACTTTATCATAAACGATGAAGAAGCGGTAGCTAAATACTGGCTTAATCCTGATGGCGATCGGGATGCCGGTGCTGATGGCTGGAGGTTGGATGTTGCCAATGAAGTGGCAGGTGATTTCTGGGCTCACTTCAGGAAGGCTATCGATACAGTTAAACCAGGTGCGCCTATGATTGCGGAGCTATGGGAGGATGCCTCTTTGGAATTACTAGGAAACTCGTTTAATTCTGTTATGAACTACCTTTTCAGGAATGCTGTTATTAGCTTTATACTGGATGAAACCTTCTATGATGGAAATGTAACCCATACCCCCATAGATGCGGAGAAATTGGATGAAAGGCTCATGAGCATATATGAGAGATACCCATTGCCTGTGTTCTACTCAACGATGAATCTCTTAGGTTCCCATGACACCATGAGGATATTAACGGTATTTGGATACGACTCTGCTGATGAAGGGAAAAATTCGCAGGAGGCCAAAGAACAGGCAATAAAGAGGTTAAAATTGGCCACAATACTCCAGATGGGATACCCAGGAATGCCTTCCATCTATTATGGGGATGAGGCAGGTTTATCCGGAGGTAAGGACCCCGATTGCAGGAGAACATTCCCGTGGGGAAAGGAAAATACTGAGCTTCAGGAGTTCTTTAAAAAAGTAATAAGCATAAGAAATGAAAATCAGGTTTTAAAAACTGGTGACCTTCAAACGCTGTATGCCCAAGGTGACGTTTATGCTTATGGAAGAAGGATTATCAATGGTAAGGATGCGTTTGGGAATGAATATGCTGATAGCGCTGCCATTGTAGTGGTCAATAAAGGCGAGCCAACTCGTATAACTATAGATACAAGAAAATTTATAAGAGATGGAGTGGAATTCAAAGATGCCTTAAGCGGGAAATCATATGTGGTTGAAGATGGGAAAGTCGTCATAGAAGTTGGAGCTATGAGTGGTGCTATGCTCATATCAGTATCAGGGCAAGATTTAACGGCTCCCGCATCCGTAACCAATTTAAAAGCGACTTCGGGAAAAGGCTGGGTGACGCTTGAATGGAGTCCCGTAGCTGGAGCTAAAAGCTATAACGTATATCGTTCTACAATTAAGGGTGGGCTTTATGAAAAGATAGCTTGTAACATTGAGGGAACTAGCTATACGGATAGTGAAGTTATTAATGGATTGAGATATGTCTATTCAGTGACTGCAGTAGATGAATATGGTAATGAAAGTGCCATGAGCGACGAAGTAGAAGCCTACCCTGCTATTGCTATTGGTTGGGCCGGTAATCTGTCGGAGATTGGGGAGCATGTAATAGGTGTAGAAAATATTGTGAAGGTGTACGCTGAGGTGTGGGCTGAGGGACTCACTGATGGTGCAGGTCAAGGAGAAAACATGATAGCCCAGCTGGGATACAGATATGCGGGGGATGGTGCTGATGTAGATGGTATTCAGGTAAATACCGATTGGAAGTGGATCAACGCGATATACGTGGGAGATTCCGGGAATAATGATTTATATATGGCGCAATTTGTGCCTGATTTTACAGGAACGTGGGAATATAAGATGCGTTTTTCTTCTAACCAGGGGCAGGATTGGACGGTAACTGAGACCAAGAAGTTTAACGTTATTCACTCGGAAGACATAAATCCTCCGACTGCTCCCGTTTTGCTGGAACCACCAGTAGAATCGTTGGCAGTTACGCTTAGCTGGAGCGCTTCGGAAGATGATGTCAAGGTTTATGGTTACGAAATTTACAGGGCTTTAGAGGAAAATGGGCCTTTTGTTAGAATTTCAACTGTATATGATGATCTTAAATATGTCGACAAAGATGTATCAAACGGCAACGAATATTATTATAAAGTTGTGGCTTTTGATACCTCATTTAACAGAAGCGCTTCAAATGTGGTAAAGGCTACGCCAGACTTGGTACAAGTGGAGGTAACTTTCAACGTTACCGTGCCCGATTATACTCCAGATGACGGGGTAAATATTGCAGGGAATTTTCCGGGATATTTTTGGGATCCGGCTGCCAACAGAATGGAAAAAGTAGATTCTCATACTTATAGTATTACCTTTATCTTGGACCAAGGTACGCAACTGGAGTATAAATATGCTAGAGGGAGCTGGAATAATGTAGAGAAGGGTGAATACGGTGAAGAAATAGATAACAGGAAAATCACAATCACAAATCAAGGTTCTAACAGGATGGTGGTAAACGATATCGTGTGTAGATGGAGGGATATACCGCTATACATTTACTATCCGGAGAATAATACCATTGTGGATGCCGATATACTTGAAATAGAGATTAAGGGCAATACGTATAAAGGTGCAAGGGTTACTATAAACAGGGATACTTATAGTGAGACATTTATCCAGGAAGAAAATGGCCAGTTCATCAGATCAGTTCCAGTGGAATACGGTACAAACGTCATAAATATACATGTGGAGCCCAGTAATGGAAATAGTGATCAAGAGCTTATCAAGGATATCTCTATAACTGTCATTAGAAAGGATACTCAGGCTGATCAACCCAGCGAGGATGATACCGGTAGGCCGGGAGAAGGGGAGCAGCCAGGTGATACCGGTAGGCCGGGAGAAGGGGAGCAGCCAGGTGATACCGGTAGGCCGGGAGAAGGGGAGCAGCCAGGTGATACCGGTAGGCCGGGAGAAGGGGAGCAGCCAGGTGATACCGGTAGGCCGGAAGAAGGGGAGTAGCCAGGTGATACCGATAGACGGGGAGAAGGGGAGCAACCAGGGGAAATTAGCAGGCCAGATGAGGACAGTGAGATTGAGGAAAGCGAGCAGTTAGGAGATACTGATCAATCAAACGAAAGCAGGGAGCCAGAACAGGTTACTAAGCCCGATGAAATAGATGGTCAGGAAACAACAGATGGAGCACAAGAGGAAGATGACTTGTCTAAAGAGAATAAAATTGTACAAACAGGTCGGTGGATGGATTTGAATATAATTCTTGCAACAGGATTTATGTTAATTCTTATAGGAGCTTGCGTGTTGTGGAAGGGTAAAAGTCGTCAAAAATGTGATACAATAAAGTTACAGCAATAATAGGTAAAAATACAAATGTACTGAATCTATATTAATATCAACAACACCTGTCGGCCAAGATAATTTTAATCGGATTATTTTAATTCTTATGTTGCAGGCGCTATAATTTTGGTAACGACGCCGGTGAAGTTACCGGTATCTTTACCAAAATTAATTTAGTGAGGGGAACAGCAAAACCACTTTTATCAAGATGGCGACATGAACATTCGAAGGAGGGAAATAGAACAAATGTTGGAGAAAGTAAGAACATTCAAAGTTACGGAAAACGTTGTGGTTCTAGAAACCGAAAATGCCTGTATATATTTCGAGATATTTGATGAAGGTATAATAAATGTAAATGTCACGCATGGGATGAAGGACTTTTATAGCCAG
The DNA here is from genome assembly GCA_017577715.1 of Clostridia bacterium. Lineage (GTDB taxonomy): Bacteria > Bacillota > Clostridia > Caldicoprobacterales > Caldicoprobacteraceae > Caldicoprobacter. Next base: position 38,018 of record PKRC01000011.1, on the reverse strand, counting down.
GCGGTAGTTATGAAAGATAAAGACAAAAATGTAGAGTATAATGTTGATGAAAAAGAAGATTGCATCTTGATTTCCACCGATCTGTTGTGCCTAAAGGTGAATAAAAACAACTGCAATATGCAAATAGAGGGCAAATACGGGTTAAAGCTTGATGATATAGAATTGACTTTGGAAGAAGACAAGAGGTCATGCACCATAAGTATAAGGGAAGATGAGTATTTTTACGGTTTGGGGGAGAAAACCGGTTTCTTAAATAAAAGAGGAGCCAGATACACTATGTGGAATACCGACTGCTACGAACCCCATACTGAATCTACCGATCCACTTTACGCCAGTTTTCCTTTTTATATAGGCTTTAATCGGCAGGGTTGTTATGGCATATATTTTGATAACACGTTCAGGACTTACTTTGACATGGGTAAAAGCGACAGCAGCAGGGTCGAATTTGGGGCTGAAAATGGGCCGTTGAGTTTCTTCTTCATATATGGCCAGACCATGAAGGATATAATAAAGGGATATACCGACATTACGGGACGGATAGACCTGCCACCTATATGGGCTCTGGGATATCATCAGAGCAAGTACAGCTATTACCCCCAGAGCAAGGTGGAACAGCTGGCCATGACTTTTAGAGAGAAGGGTATTCCATGCGATGCCATATATTTGGATATACATTATATGGACGGCTACAGGGTGTTTACTTTTGATAAAGAAAGATTTCCAGATGTTAAGGGCATGCTGGAGCGGTTGAAAGATATGGGATTTAAGGTGGTAACCATTATAGACCCGGGCATCAAGGTGGATGAAAGCTATAGTGTGTTTAAAGAAGGCATTGAAAACCGATATTTTGTTACCGATAGAAACGGTTTGCCGTTTGTAGGGAAGGTATGGCCTGGGGATTCATGTTTTCCAGACTTTTCAAGGAGCGATGTGAGAAAGTGGTGGGCCGAAAAGCACAGGGAGTTTCTTGAAATGGGAATAGACGGTATATGGAACGACATGAATGAGCCGTCGGTTATGTATACTCCTTCTAAAACCATGCCTGAGGACATGATACATTTAAACGATGGCCGACCCATAACCCATGCCCAGTTTCACAACGTCTATGCTCTTAATATGGCTATGGCCACCAAGGATGCGTTTCTTCGGTTTAGGCCCAACCAAAGGCCTTTTATATTGACGAGGGCGGCTTTTTCGGGGATCCAGAGGTACGCCGCCATATGGACAGGAGATAATAGGAGTTGCTGGGATCATCTCAAGCTTTCCATTCCTATGCTTTTAAATATAGGGCTATCGGGAGAGCCGTTCTGCGGTGCGGATATAGGGGGATTTGGCGACGATTGCAATGAAGAACTGTTTATAAGATGGATTCAGGTAGGGATATTCTATCCGTTTTGCAGGAATCATAATGCGGTAGGGATGAGGGACCAGGAACCCTGGGCCTTTGGACGGCGCGCACAGGAGATTGCTACCCAGTTTATAAAGTTGAGGTATAGGTTGTTGCCCTACATCTATAATTTGTTTTATCAATCGCACCATAGCGGTTTGCCGGTATTAAGGCCCCTTGTTCTGGAGTATCCCGATGATGAAAACACTTATTCCATATTTGACCAGTTTATGCTGGGCGATAACATCCTTGGAGCCCCCGTATACGAACCCGGCAGGACCGTAAGGGCGGTGTATTTGCCGCAGGGCAGCTGGATAGACTGGTGGACGGGGAAAGAATATGAAGGCGGCAAGTATCACCTCGTTGAAGCGCCGCTGGATAAAATGCCCCTTTTTGTTAAAGCCGGAGCCATAATACCCATGGCTGAGCCCGTAAACTGTACTGCCGATGGCATAAAAGTTGAATTCCATGTTTTCCCGGGGGCTGTGCAGGCGGAATATGTCTACTATGAAGATGACATGGTTACGGAAAATTATAAGAGTGGAAAGTACAATTTATATAAAATAAGATACCAAAAAGACGGGAACGCCGTGAACATAGAAATGGAAAGGTTGCATTACGGATATCATGAAGGGCAAAAGAGGTTTAGGATAGCCTTTGAAGGATTAAAGGGTATAGAAAAAATCTTGGCAAATGGCCAGCAGGTAAGCACCCAGGTAATAGATGGAAATGTAGTGGTATATGTGGAACCCAAAGAGAAGTAGAAAATAAGCATTTATTGAGCTTTTACCGAGCTTGTTGAGGCTATGAGAGAAAAATCTCGATTATTGGATCTGGACAATTATGCGTATAGATGCTATCATATACTAAATAAAAATTTAATATTAAACGGGGAGCTGAAGCAATTCGGCTGAGAGGGAGTTGCAATGCACTCCGACCCGATGAACCTGATCTGGGTAATGCCAGCGTAGGGAGCCAATTGTGGAAGGGGACTACATGTCCTTATGTTGGCATGTAGTCTTTTTTTCTCCCCGTAAAGAGGGAGGAGAGGATGAAATGAAAAAAGTAAACACCAGGATGCTTGTGGAAGCCGGGATGATGATAGCCCTGGCGCAAGTGCTAAGCTATGCTAAACTATTTGAGATGCCGCAGGGCGGCTCTGTCACAGCAGGTTCTATGATACCCATCTTTGTCTTTGCTTTTAGGTGGGGTACTCTCAGGGGACTGCTGGCCGGTATGGTTTATGGGATTTTACAGTTCATCCTAGGGGAAAAATACAGCTTCCATATAGTATCCATACTATTTGATTATGTCATAGCATTTGCCTGTCTGGGTTTGGCAGGCCTCTTCAGGCATAAGGGCATGTTGGGCGTAATGGCCGGTGCTTTCCTCGGAGTGCTTGGGAGGTTCATATGCCATGTCATATCTGGCGTAGTGGTGTTTGCCAGCTATGCTCCAGAAGGGCAGAGCCCATGGGTGTACTCCATACTTTACAATGGCTCTTTTCTGCTCGTAGAGCTTGTAATTTCTCTGGTGATTGTAGGAGTGCTGTATAAGGCGAGCAAGTCCAACTTCTATGTGAAAGAGGATTCATCTGGCGATTATACCGCATAAAGTTAGATATATGCCAAATAAAATGAGAAGTCCAGGTGTTTCGCCTGGACTTTACTCGTTGAAAGGCACCTTATTCTTTTCTGCAAACCTCTTGAGCACGTCAACGATCCACTGGAAATCATCCCTTACTACGCCTTTTTCGATAATGTAAGGTTCTTCTTCGCCCTGAATGTGAATTTCTATCCTTTCAACGGGTTTGGAGAAAAACAATACTTTCTTTATACTGCTGGTGCGTTGAAATTTAACTATCTTGCTTGCATGAAATCTTTTCCAATGTTTGCCGCCTGTAAACAATGAAAGCTCTCCTAAATCTGCATTAAACTCCCTGACATACTGGGCCCCCATATCCACTCCTCCCTATCCGTTTTTACTCCCGTTGAAGTAAAACGCTAGGGAATACGGTATAATATATATGCCGATATAATTTCTGGATATGATACAGCGGCAAACGGGATGCTGTATCAATTATACCATATTATCAATGCCAAGAAAAGGGATAAGGGTTGTCATTTGTTTAGAATTTGACAATACGTTTTTGTGATAATGTGCTAAAATACAGTTATAATGCATTTTACAAAATCAATGCGGGGAGGCATTTTTATGAACAGCACTATCAGGGATATAACTCTTGCAGATGAGGGTCAGAGGCGAATCGACTGGGTCAGGCGCTATATGCCCTTGCTTAATCAGTTAGAAAAGGAATTTGAACAGACAAAACCGTTCAAGGGCAAGAGGATTGCCGTATCGATCCATTTGGAGGCCAAGACGGCTTATCTATGCCTGGTTTTGGCGGCTGGCGGTGCACAAGTTGCCGTCACGGGGAGCAATCCGCTGTCCACGCAGGATGCCGTAGCAGCTGCGCTGGTGAAGAACGGCCTTACAGTTCATGCATGGCACGGTGCCACCCAGGAAGAGTATAGGGAACATTTGAGCAGGACCCTGGATATAGAGCCCGATATCATCATCGACGATGGAGGGGACTTGGTGGCTATGCTGCATTCTTCACGCCAGGAATTGTGCGACAGGATAATAGGCGGCTGCGAGGAGACTACCACCGGCGTCCTCAGATTGAGGGCCAGGGAAAGGGAAGGAAAGCTTAAATTTCCCATGATTGCCGTAAACGATGCCTACTGCAAATACCTATTCGACAATAGGTATGGCACGGGACAATCGGTATGGGATGGAATCATGCGCACTACAAACCTCATCATCGCGGGCAAGAACGTGGTGGTGGCGGGGTATGGCTGGTGCGGCAAGGGGGTGGCCATGAAGGCCAGAGGCCTCGGGGCAAACGTGATCATAACCGAGGTGGACCCAATAAAGGCCCTGGAGGCTGTCATGGATGGGTTTAGGGTGATGACCATGCTTGAGGCTGCCGAGATTGGCGATATATTTATAACCACCACCGGCTGCACCAAGGTCATAAGGCGGGAGCACTTTGAAAGGATGAAGGATGGAGTTTTGCTGGCCAATGCGGGGCATTTCGATGTTGAGATATGCAAGCCTGATCTGGAGGCCCTGGCTGTGGAGAAGCGCCAGATGCGCTCTAATGTTGAGGGCTACGTGATGAAGGATGGGCGGGTGCTCAATCTCCTGGCTGAAGGAAGGTTGGTTAACCTGGCTTCAGGCGACGGGCATCCTGCCGAGATCATGGATATGAGCTTTGCCCTGCAGGCCCTTTCGGTGCAGTATTTGATTGAAAACCAGGGTAATCTGGAGCCGAGGGTATATAGCGTTCCGCACTTCATTGATTACAGGGTGGCACGGATGAAGCTCGATGCTATGGGTATCACCATCGATTGCTTGAGCCCGGAACAGCAACGCTATCTTTCATCTTATTGAATGAAACGTAAATGTTATCCTAATGTTTTGAATTTATATGTAAATGTCCTGCTGTGACCGGCGTTTTTAGAGGATATATAGAGGGTTGGTGTTTAGTTTGATTGTGGATTTGCCCACGTTGCGAAGCAAGCTCTTTAAAAGAGGAATATATGTGTTTGACGTATAGGACCTGGGTAAAGAGTGCGATGCTTTGGATAACTGTATTTTAAGATGAGCATATAAATGCACGGAAGGAGGTAATGGGTGCACCCGTTAAATAAAAAGCACTGCAAAAGCGTTACATTTAGTCAGCAAGCCTTGTTTATTGCGCTTTGCCGTGCTGTGTTTTGTGCGCCCAGCGATTCATGAATATCCTGATAAGAAAATCCTATGTGATTACCATGGATGATGATGACAATTTGTACCCACAAGGTTGTATAGCCATAAAAGGCGACACAATTGCATACGTAGGCGATGAGGAAAGCCTTCCTGTGGGTTTTGTGCCCGATGAGGTACTTGACGGCTCCGGCATGCTAGCTTTACCCGGATTTGTCAATGCTCACACCCATTCTGCCATGTCGCTGTTTCGGGGCTATGCCAACGATATGCCCCTTATGGACTGGCTGGCGCAAAAGATATGGCCCCTCGAGGACAGGCTGCAGCCCGAAGATGCTTACTGGTTGTCCATGTTGTCCATAGCGGAAATGCTCATGAGCGGAGTTACCGTCTTTGCCGATATGTACATGTTCATGGACCAAACCGCAAAAGCGGTAGAGCATTCAGGGATTCGAGCAGTTCTATCAAGGGGTTTACAAGGGCCAGATTCCAGGTCGGAGCAGCGCCTCATGGAAAACCGCAAGCTGTGGGAGGAATGGCACGGTGGAGCCCAGGGCCGCATAAGGGTCATGGTGGGACCACATGCCATATATACCTGTGATGCCCATTACTTAAGGCGATGTATGGAGCTGGCACAGCAGTTGGGCGTAGGGCTTCACATCCATTTGGCCGAAACCCGCACCGAAGTAGAGGAGGCATTGAAAAGGCACGGCAAAACGCCGGTTGAATATTTGGAGTCCATAGGTTTTTTCAATCTGCCTGTTTTGGCTGCGCATTGTGTGCACCTTACGAACCATGATATGGACATACTCGCGAAATATGACGTACAGGTGGCGCACTGCCCCGTTAGCAATTTAAAGCTGGGCAGCGGCATTGCTCGGGTATCCATGTTGCTTGAAAGAGGGATAAACGTGGGGCTGGGAACCGATAGCGCGGCCAGCAACAACAGCCTGAGCATTATGAGGGAGATGACCTTTGCCGCTTTGCTGGGCAAAGGCATAGAAGAGGACCCAACCGTTATTCCGGCAAAGCAAGCCCTTAAAATGGCCACTCTTGGTGGGGCAAAGGCCATAGGGTGGAGCCAGGAGATAGGTTCACTGGAGCCTGGTAAGAAAGCGGATATTGTTCTGGTCAAGTATGATGCACCGCATTACCATCCTGCCGCTGATCCAGTCACCCATCTGGTATACAGCGGGCGTGACGCCGACGTCGACACCGTCATCGTAAACGGAAAGGTAGTGATGAGGAAAGGGCAGCTTACCACCATAGACTTGGAGAGGGTATATTACGAGGTAGAAAAGATAAAGCGCAGGATTATGGGGGGAATTTGAGATGGACACCAAAAACATTTCAATGAGCCGCATTGAGGAAAGGGCAAGGAAAATCGGTACCGCATTGAAGGGCTTAATTTTATACAGGCAACTGCGAAATCAGCCGGCCATCCAGGCATTTGAGGATTTCATACACGGCCTTGTAAGCGATAGCGTCTGTGCTGAGCGGCTATGGGATGATTACAGCCGTTTCGTGCATAATATGATGAACGCTCTGGAGGAAACCAATATCCTTCGATACAGCGATGGGACTACGTTGTACGGCAGTGAGCCGCAGCTAAAAAGCTCTTTGACCCGAATAAAAGAGGTACAATCCCATGAAGATAGCCTTAGGCTTCATGATGGAAGTACAGATCAACCACGGGCAAATGATGTGCATAGGTGCGAAACGATGCGGTATGAGGATAATGCTCCAGATACAGGCTGCTTTGAGAGGGTATGGGGTGACCGTGAGGATGTTGCACAGGGCTATGAAGACGCTGCGGGGAGTACCCTGTGGAAGTCCTACTGGGGCTATAATATATTGACCCATGAAACGCCTTTTAGCCGCTACGCTGAACATGTGGGCTTTGAAGAACTTCCAGAGTGGCTTAAAGCCAGCATGGAATTTGAGCTGGAGCACTTGAGGGAAATTGCACTGGTGGATTGGGAGGAGCTTTTAGCATTGGCCAAGCATAAGACCGGCATAGACCGATGGCTAAATATATTTGCTCCGCAGTATGAGGATAGCGCCTCTGGGAGGGGAAAGGCCATATCGACGAGCACTTCGGCAATATGTGGAGGAATAAATCGACCTGTGCCCTACCATCAGGTGATAAACTGGGAAGTTAAGGAACTGGCATACCATTTCCATTGCAATGGCTCGGGCATGTTTGGCATATTCAAGGGTTTCAGATGGGAACGCGTTGACGGCCATGGACGACTTAAAGGGATTGCGTGCGTGGATCCTGTGACGCTGGACCAGCTGGTGGGCTATGAAGAACAAAAGGCAAAATTGATTGAAAACACCGAGCAGCTCCTCAGAGGATATAGGGCCAATAACGTGCTGCTTTATGGCGATAAGGGTACTGGCAAATCGTCTCTGGTAAAAGCCTTGGTGCACCGGTATGCCGAGCAGGGCCTGCGAATTGTGGAGGTACCCAAAGAATGCCTGAGAGATTATTATCATATACTGGAGCAGCTGGAAGGGCGCAAGCAGAAGTTCATACTGTTTGTGGACGACTTGTCCTTTGAAGAGGGCGAAGTGGAATACAAGCATATAAAAGCGCTGCTGGAAGGAGGGCTTAAAGCAAGACCCGCCAACGTGGTCGTGTACGCAACCTCCAACCGCAGGCACCTGGTGAGGGAATTCCATAGCGATAGGAGCGGAGCGTACCCAGGGCAAGAGGATGAAATCTCGCCCATCGACTCGATGCAGGAGAAGCTGTCGCTGTCTGATCGATTTGGCATAACTTTGACCTTCACCTCGCCCAATCAAAGGACCTATTTGGAGATGGTGGAACGCCTTGCAGCTGAGCGCGGGATCTCGATGGATGCTGAGGCTTTGAGAGAAGAGGCCTTGCGCTGGGAAAAGAGGTATAATGGCCGTTCGGGACGTACAGCCCGCCAGTTTATAGATTATTTGGAGGCTAGGCTGGGCAATGCTTTCAGTGGAGAGGAAGCTGCATTGGAATAGGATGAAAATAAATGTGAAGATGTACCCTTATAGTGTTAAAAGCCTTAACCCCTATAAAAGGGACATTTAACACTTTATTAGGCAGTTATTAAAGGTTTTATAAAGGTTGCGTAAAAGTTTTGAAACATATGCAGGGTATAATATAAACGAGCCAAATAATAGGGGGGAGGCCCATGTATAGGTTGTTCAGGAGCGAAATTGGAAGAGGGATTACCGGCGTCATAGTTTCGATCATACTGGTATTGGCGGCATTATTTCCCATACTCTTTATGGAGCTGTTAAGCCAGCTGGTATCTTTGATTTAAGGTCTGTGGCATTTGCTGCGCTGTGTACTTATTGACTTATATAGAGCGTGATGGATATAACCTGTGTATAAGTACAGGAAGATAAGAGGTATATATAAGAGCCATCTCCGAGAAGGGATGGCTTTGTGCTTTTAAAATGTCATATAAACATGAAATGACCGAGCATTTGCTCGGTCATTTCATGAATACATGGTTTCCTATAGCTATACTGCTTACAGCCTTGCGCTCTTTCATCCATCGGGATGTGGCCGTTTTGGGGTTATAATAGAACAAACATCCTCCAGTTGGGTCATGCCCCATTACGGCATCCAGGGCGGCACGATAACATTCCGCATCAGGGGTGAGATAGATCTGTCCGTCCTGGACACATGTAAAAGCGTAAGGCTGCATTATAACCTCCCTCAAGGTATTGGGGAAAAGGGGGGATTTCAATCGGTTCATTATTACAGCTGCTACTGCTACCTTACCTGTATACGGTTCTCCTCTTGCTTCAGCATTTATCACTCTGGCCAGCAGGTGTACATCATCTGGCTTTCAATGGGTAATGCTGCATATCCTGTTGACGTAGTCTGTTATGACCCTGTCTTGGACAAAATCTGCTTGTGCCAGCGTCTCAGTAGGAATCAAGAAATAGGCCGTTGCAAGCACGAAAGCTAGAGCCTTTTTCATGATTGTTCCCTCCTCCAACTATTATTTTGTGCTGGCCAGAAGCTTATATGCCTTGAAATAAAAGGCTATATCTTGCTATAGCTTTTTAATATGCCCTCTAATATTCTCGCATGCCTTGCTTCATTTTTGGAGGAAATGTTGAAGTAATTTCTTGCGGAAGCGATGCCCAACTCTTGAGCCTGTCTGCTGCCTCTTTCTTTACTTTATTGGAATATATTTTGCCTTCTAGCATTCTCTTGATGTTCTCAAATATATCTTTCTGCGGCATTCTGTTGAGATCTGCAAATACTGAGGCACGCCCGGCTTCTTCCCATGCGATGACTTTGAGCACTTCTGCTATTTCAGGCTAGCCCTGCCTTTGGGCTAGCCTTGCCATAGCCAGGTACATGCCCATCTCTTCCTTATTTTTATTGTTTAAATCGGCAAAGTACATAAAAGTACTGCCGTTATCTGGGCAATCTCCTAAAAGCGCTATTTCTATACGGCTTCCTATTATGTTTTATAACGCATTGGTCGTCATGATATAGCTGACAGTTTTTGCATTTATTGAGTATGAAAGCTATAGCATTTATTAGCTGTTCTTCATCGTACACCTTCTTGTTCAACCAGCTGGTCATAGTTGATGCCTCGTTCAATCATTATCCCCCTTTTATCTGAAGTTATGTTGTGTTATTATTTGTATGTATTTATCTGATATTTATCTAACCCAGATGAGAAAAAGGAATTAAACAATCTTTTTAAATTTGTTAAAAGATTTATTTGAAAGACTTGACCGTGATTTTATTATGAAAACTGCGGCGAACTGTTTTTTAAATACGAAAGAAAAAGAGTGAACCAGGTTTCTATTCTTAGTGCTATTTTGTATACCATATAGATTTTAACAAAATTTAACGGAAAGGAGAAATGTATAGGTAATGCTCAGCGATATCGAAATTGCACAGAAAGCAAAGCTTAAGCCTATAGTAGATGTGGCATCACAGATTGGGCTGACGGAAGAGGACCTGGAACTGTATGGCAAATATAAGGCCAAGGTGAAGTTGGCGGTATGGGACCGGGTCAAAGACAGGCCGGATGGCAAGCTGGTGTATGTGACGGCCATCACTCCCACTCCTGCCGGCGAGGGCAAGACCACAACCGCTGTGGGTATTACCCAGGCCCTGGGCAGGTTGGGCAAGAAGGTGGCCTTGTGCTTGAGGGAGCCCTCCCTGGGACCGGTGTTTGGCATCAAGGGTGGGGCGACCGGCGGGGGTTATTCCCAGGTGTTGCCCATGGAAGACATAAACCTCCACTTCACCGGCGATATACACGCTGTAGGTTCTGCGCATAACCTGCTGGCTGCCCTGATCGATAACCACATCGTCAAAGGAAATGAGCTTGGTATCGACCCCACGCGCATTGTCTGGAAACGCGTCATAGATATGAACGACAGGCAGCTGCGCAGCATAGTTACTGGTTTAGGGGGGAAGGCCAACGGCATCCCCATGGAATCCGGCTTTGATATCACTGCTGCCTCAGAGATTATGGCTATATTATGCCTGGCATCGGGGATAGAGGATTTAAAGAGGCGTCTAGGGGATATACTGGTGGCATATACTTACGATGGACGCCCGGTGTATGCAAGGGATTTGAAGGCAGTAGGCGCTATGGCCATACTGCTCAAGGATGCCATAAAGCCCAATATAGTGCAGACGTTAGAAGCGCAGCCCGCTTTTATACACGGTGGTCCCTTTGCCAATATCGCTCATGGCAACAACTCTATTCTGGCTACCTGCATGGCTTTGAAGCTGGCTGATTATGTAGTCACCGAAGGCGGTTTTGCAGCTGATCTGGGTGCAGAGAAGTTCTTTGACATAGTCTATAGAACCGCTCATGTAAGGCCCGACGTGGTGGTATTGGTGGCTACCATTCGTGCCCTCAAGTTCCATGGTGGCTTACCTTTGTCAAGCCTAAGCGAAGAGAATCTGGCCGCGCTGGAGAGAGGGCTGGCAAATTTGGATCAGCATATAGACAATTTGAGGAACGTCTTTGGTTTGCCGGTTGTGGTGGCTCTAAATAGGTTCCATACCGATACTGCCGCTGAGATACAGCTTCTAAGGGAGCACTGTACAAGGCTGGGAGTAAGGATGGCGGTCTCCGAAGTGGTGACCCGCGGTGGAGAAGGCGGTATAGAGCTTGCCCAGGCACTTTTAGAGGCTATGCAGGAAGACAACAACTTTAAACCGCTTTATGACCTAGATGCCTCCATAGAAGACAAGATCGAGGCTGTTGCCTGCCGAATTTACAGGGCTGATGGCGTTGTGTACAGCAAGGAGGCCAAGCGCGCTATAGAGACCTTGAGACAGCTGGGCTATGGCAATCTTCCGGTGTGCATAGCTAAGACGCAGATGTCATTTTCAGACGATCCGTCATTGAAAGGTGCCCCCAGGGGCTGGAAGCTCAACGTTCGCGAGGTCAAGGTATCTGCCGGGGCGGGCTTTATCGTGGTGCTGACGGGAGCCATGATGACCATGCCTGGACTGCCCAAGAACCCGGCTGCCGAGAATATGGACATAATGCCGGATGGCACCATAGTGGGGCTCTTTTAAGATGAATGGCAGATACATTTGTGCGGCATAAGCTGTACACGGGGATTTTAGGCGTTATGGCGTCTTAAATTTGTACAGCTCATGCCGCACTCTTTTAGTTGGCGCTTAATTATTTATGCTTGGTGTTTATTGAGAAAACCAAATGCGCCATAATGGCCTTGAAACATCTGGAGCGTAGCTGGCTTTGGACGCTTTAGGTGTGTATAGGCAGACGCAGTTGCCAGCAAAGGGCGTTTGGATGGCTATAGCGGGTACCTCTTTGTGGAGTATATAGCCAAGCGGAGATGTCATTTTCGGATGATTGGAAATTGACGGCCGAAGGCTTAAATCGACGGTCTAAGAAATGCTGTTAAGCAGCATATCTCCCACGCGGTACACATCTCCGGCGCCCACGGTGATGACGATATCCCCTGGGCTGATGTTATCTTTGAGATAGTCCACTATTTCCTCAAAGGTCTGCAGGTACATGCAGGGTTGGCCGGTTTGCTGGATGGCTTTCACCAGATCGCGTGAGTGAATCTCGCCGGTATCCTTTTCCCGCGCTGCATAGATATCGGTTATTATTAGCCTGTCGGCCTGTTTGAAGGCGTGCACGAATAGGTTAAACAGCTTTTTTGTGCGGGTGTATGTATGGGGTTGAAACACGCACCATATTCTGTTGTGGGGATAGTATTGCACCGTCTCCAGGGTGGCCTTTATTTCGGTGGGGTGATGGGCGTAATCATCTATAATGGTGACGTCACCCCTTTTGCCCTTGAATTCCAAGCGCCGATGGGTACCCCTGTAGTCTGCCAAGGCCTCCTTTATTACCTCAAAGGGTATGCCCAGAGCATGTGCGGCGGCGGTTGCCGCCAGGGCATTGTACACATTGTGCTTGCCGGGGACCGAGAGAGCCACATCTCCCACGTATTCTCCTCTGTAATAGGCTTTGAAGCAAGCCGTTCCCTGGGTGCTGTAGTGTATATCGCAGGCCTTCCAGTCTGATGGACCGTTGATACCGTAGCTTACGGTATTGCATTGAAGCTGGGAAAGCAGCTTTGCTACCAGCGGGTCATCGATGCAGCCCACCGCGTATCCGTTTTGTGGCACCAGGCGTGCAAACTTGGTGAATGCCTGGTATATGTGATCTATGTCTTTAAAATAGTCCAGGTGGTCTGTGTCTATATTCAATATAATGGCTAAGTAGGGCTTAAAATGGAGAAAGCTTTCAACGTATTCGCAGGCTTCGGTTATGAAATATGGGCTGCTGCCTACGCGTACATTGCCGCCAATGGCGTCCAATTCGCCGCCCACCAGTATGGTGGGGTCGAGATTTGCGCGGAGCAAAACGGTAGAAAGCATGGATGTAGTGGTGGTTTTGCCGTGAGTGCCCGACACAGCTATGGAATAGGGATAGGCTTCCATGACCTGGCCCAACAGAGTGGCCCTATCGATGACAGGGATATTCCTTTTGCGGGCTTCCTGAATTTCGGGATTATCCTCTTTGACGGCGGCGGTGTGTACCACCAGCTGGGCACCTTGTACGTTGGTAGAATCGTGCCCTATGAACACCTTGGCGCCTTTTTTCCTGAGCTTTTGCGTAATGTGGGATTCCCTCAGATCCGAGCCGGTGACGGCGTATCCCCGCTTAAGCAATATCTCGGCCAGGCCGCTCATGCTTATGCCGCCTATGCCTACAAAATGGATCCGGCATCCATTAAAATGGTCTATGTGAACCGTTTGCATCGTTACACACTCCTCGATATAAAAGCTATTTCCTATTATATCCGCTGGCATTACAGTTAATCAATGGGCGATATAAAAATAGACATTGACTTTATAGAGTTCTTATCATATAATTATATACCGAAACAGGAATGTATGATTGATAATTCTCAGCATGGAGGGGTGCCCGAGTGGTCAAAGGGGGCAGACTGTAAATCTGTTGGCGCAGCCTTCGGTGGTTCGAATCCATCCCCCTCCACCAGGAAAAGGGTGGTTGATGTGAATGCGTGAACCACCCTTTTTAATATTTTTCGGTATTCAAAGGATTTCAATTTTTTACCTTGTGGCCTTAGTTGTGGCCCTGCGCTCATGTTGATTTTTTAACAGGGGTATGCTATACTTAGATTTATTGCAAAAAAAGAAAATCGGTTTAACCAGTATCTTTCGCTTAAGGAGGAGAACAAATGAAAAGGAGGCTGTTTACATCGGAATCTGTCACTGAGGGGCATCCCGATAAGATATGCGACATGATTTCTGATGCTGTGCTGGATGCTATTTTGGCCAAGGACCCCTATGCCAGGGTGGCCTGTGAGACCGCTGTGACCACTGGCCTGGTATTGGTCATGGGAGAGATTACCACTGAGTGTTATGTGGACATACCAAGCATTGTACGCGAGACGGTTCGCGAGATAGGATATACAAGGGCGAAATACGGCTTTGATGCTGATACCTGCGCTGTCATAACCTCCATAGATGAGCAGTCTCCTGATATCGCAATTGGGGTGAACAGAGCCCTTGAGGCAAGAATGCACGAGATGGAGGACGACATAGAGGCCATCGGGGCGGGCGATCAAGGGATGATGTTTGGCTTTGCCTGCAACGAGACCCCCGAGCTCATGCCATTGCCCATTTCGCTGGCCCATAAGATCACCAGGAGATTGGCCGAGGTGCGCAAGAATGGCACGCTGGAATACTTAAGGCCTGATGGGAAATCCCAGGTTACTGTTGAATATGAGGGAGACAAGCCGGTGCGCGTACATACCGTCGTCGTTTCAGCCCAGCACAGCCCGGATGTTGACCATTCTACCATCGAAAGGGACGTGATCGAAAAGGTCATAAAGGCCGTTATCCCTCCCGAGTTTCTGGATGACAAAACCCGTTATCTGATCAACCCAACCGGCCGCTTCGTGGTAGGTGGACCTCAGGGTGATTCGGGGCTTACCGGCCGAAAGATCATAGTGGACACCTATGGTGGATACGCACGCCACGGCGGCGGTGCCTTTTCGGGCAAGGACCCCACTAAAGTGGATCGCTCGGCCAGCTACGCGGCCCGGTATGTAGCCAAAAACATTGTTGCAGCAGGGTTGGCTGATAAGTGCGAGGTGGCAGTAGCCTATGCCATAGGCGTGGCCAGGCCGGTATCCGTAAGCGTCGATACCTTTGGTACGGCAAAGGTACCGGAGGAGCTTATCCTGGAGCTCATTCACAAGAATTTTGACCTAAGGCCCGGTGCCATCATAAGGGACCTCGACTTGAGGAGGCCCATATATAAACAGACGGCGGCTTATGGGCATTTCGGGCGCACCGATGTGGACCTGCCGTGGGAGAAAACCGATAAGGCTCAGACGTTGAGGGAGCAGGCCTTCGGTAAGTAATTGAGCCGCCCCGTTTATATAGAATATTAAGCGTAAGTAATCTGGAACGTATATGTAAGCGAGTACACATGCCCCAGTCCCAAAAAGGACTGGGGTTTTTTATTTATAAGGCATATGTCTCACCTCTTGAGGCGCAGCGGCATAGTATGGAATGGTGTAGATGGATTAATTCTGCGCTGCAGAGGGGGAGTATTCATGTATATAGATACATATCTTGCCATCGTACTGTGGGTATTTGCCATATTTGGGTTTATATGCTTTGTAGCGCTGGTGCTCCGGGATATATCATCGGCTTTGGGCAATAAGAAAGGGGTTTTTAATGTGATCATAACGGCGCGCAATCAGGAGGATGTCATAGAGGGCATTGTAAGGGGATTTATTCTTAAAACGGCGGTGGATGGAAATGAGGATTCGTTGGTCAACATCGTGCTGGTGGATGTGGACTCATGGGACGATACGCCTAGGATAATGGAACGCCTTGCCTGGCAGTATCCTTCCATAAGATTTCTAAAGCCGGGGGAACTGTGCGGTTATTTGACCAAATTGATGCAGGATTTTAAATGATGCATGACTCCAAAATATAGGGTTGCATTTTAATATAGCGGGTAAAGGGGCAGGCTGCCATCAAGCCGGGGAAATCATTTCCCGGCTTTTTTCATGCCCTCCCAATCCAGGCTATCATGTAATACGAGCTGTGCAGCTTAAAAAATGGTGCAGGGCCGGCCCTCGATGGATGGGAGGGCGTATCGCCTTGGAATACCTATTTAAAGAGCTGGTAGAGAGGGCAAAAGAAGGCGAGGCTACTGCTGCCCAGCAACTCATTGACAAGCTATATCCCCTTATCCATTGTGCCATGCGTCGGTGTGGGACGTGGCTTGACAGGGAGGACCTTTATCAGGAAGCCTGCCTTATAATCCTTCAGTGCATTAAAGACTTCGTTCCTTCTAAAGGTGTGCCGTTTCTGGTGTATGTTAAAAAGAGGGTGTATTTTGGCCTGACGAATATCGCAAGGCAAGGTATTCAAACCGTTTCGCTGGATAAGGAATTTGAAGGGCATGACGGCGATATCTGTACCCTGGCCGACCTGTTGATGAGCCCTCAGCCCGGTGTGGAGGAGAAGGTAGTGCAGGACGATGAAGTCAGGCGGCTGTATCGAGCCATACGCAAGCTTTCCCCCAAACAGAGGCAGGTTATACTCCTGCACTTCTTCCATGGGCTGAGATACAAGGATATTGCTCGGGCAAGGAATAGCCACTATAAATCGGTGCTCAGGTTGAAGGATAGGGCCTTAAAATCCTTAAAAGAGCATCTAAAGAAAATGGGATGCGATGTGTCTCTCAAAAGCCGGTTTTGAATTCTAGAAAGTAGATAAAGGAAAAGGAGGTGTGGGTTATGGCCTTGGAGGTAAGGCCTATGGCCGTGCGGGTACAGATTCAGCTGGATATGGGGCAGGATCAGGATGGCAGGAGGGTTACTAGGACTCGTACCTTGAGCAGAATAAAAGCCGATGTATCCGATGAAGACCTCTACAGCATAGCTTATGCCCTGGCATCGCTGCAGTCCCATCCTGTAATAGCTATCCGCAAGACGGCGCAGTTCGATTATGTCAATGTTTAAGTAAACTGAAAAATTGCGGTATAGGAGGTGAGGTAGGTGGCGCAGACGCTGGAAATGATTTTTAAGACGGGGCAGGGTAGGAACTTCCGAATTACGCTGGATGACCCGCGTTTTGACCTTCAGCCTTCCGAAGTTAAAGCTTTCATGGACCTGGTAATCAGCGTAAATCCTTTTGACATAGAGGGTGGGCTGGTCGAGATCGTCGGAGCCAACATCATCGATACCGAGGTTCAGCCACTGCAGTTGGTTTGATACAAGATAGAGGAGTGGATGCCACTCCTCTATCTTATTACAAGGTTTATAGTTATCTTTTTCATGCTGCCGCATAGCTTGTATAGATTTTATGGATTTATTAAGTATTTTTTACACTGTTATGCTGAGCTGTTCATAAAATATGGTAAGGAGGAATGGGCATGGAACAGCTACTTAGCCTCGTGGGCAATGTAGGCTTTCCCATCGTGCTGTCGGTATATCTGCTGGTCCGCATCGAGGGAAAGCTGGAGGGTTTGACTCAGTCAATTCAGGAGCTGGCACGGGCCATAGCTGCAATGGATCGTTGAATGAGAGCCGCATTTTTGCTGTAGCCGCTTTGTTTGCCATGTTAAACGTTGGTTTCCTTGCCGGCTTTATGTTTGGATATTGACTTTAAGGAAGGTCATGTTATATAATTCCTAAAAATAAAAATGGGATATTGAGCAAAAGGCTGTGAACGGGAAAAGTACATTCACTGTGAGCCTACAGAGAGCCGGGATAAGGTGAGAGCCCGGTGGTAAGCGGTGTATGGAAGTTCTCCCGGGAGCCGCAGGCTGAAGGGGAATGCCTGTTATTTTAAAGCGAGCTGTGCCCGCAGGATCTCTGGCCATCATGCAAGGGCTGGAATGGCAAATATGTATGGGTGTAATGGGAGTTAAAGGGTGGGCATTCCCTGCGTAGGCTGAGACGGTGGCCTTCGCCGTTATCCAGGAAGGGGGATATGGCGCCTTTGCTTTTTAAAGCCCGGTTGCGCGTTTCCATAAGAAGGGTATTTGCCGGCCGACGGCGTTGGATGCGGCATGCGGTTTAAGCCTGAAGCCATTGATAGCTGCAGTTGGGCTGTATGTGCACGAGTAAAGGTTGAGTTGAAGTTTGCTTGACGGGCTTGTAGATGGCAAGGGCAAGTATCCTTAAACGAGAGGGCTATCGCAGATGATAGCCAATTTAGGTGGTACCGCGGGAAGCACACCCCGTCCTAAACAGGACGGGGTTTTTTTATAGCCGTACGACGAGATCTTCACAAAATTGTGAAAGGGGTGTTTTGAAGTGATCGTTGTAATGAAACCCGGAGCTACCCAGCAAGAGATAGAAAACGTCGAAAAGAGGTTGAGAGAGCTGGGATTTAAAACCCATCCCATCTATGGCGAAGTAAAGACGGTCATTGGAGCTATAGGCGATAAAAAGCTGGTAAAGGAGCATAACCTTTCGCATCTGCCGGGGGTAGAAGCCATAGTTCCCATAATGAAGCCGTATAAGCTGGTGGGGCGGGAACTTAAAAAGCAGGATACGGTGGTGGAAATAGGGGATGTGAAGATCGGCGGCAAAAAGCTGGTGGTCATGGCCGGACCCTGCGCCGTTGAAAGCGAGGAGCAGATATATGAGGTGGCCCGTAAGGTGAAGGAAGCGGGGGCCACCGTGCTAAGGGGTGGAGCCTACAAGCCCAGAACCTCACCTTATTCCTTCCAGGGGATGGAGGAGGAGGGCCTTAAGCTGCTACATCAGGCTGCAAAGATGACCGGCCTTAAGGTTGTCACCGAGGTTATGGACACCAGGGATGTGGAGCTGGTCAGCCGTTATGCTGATATACTGCAGGTGGGAGCGCGCAACATGCAGAACTTTCGCCTGCTTAAGGAGTGCGGTCTTTCTGGTAAGCCGGTGCTTTTAAAACGCGGCCTGTCGGCCACCATCGAAGAATGGCTCATGGCTGCCGAGTATATCGCCGATGCCGGCAATCAGAACATCATCCTGTGTGAAAGGGGCATCCGCACCTTTGAGACGGCCACACGCAACACCATGGATATAAACGCCGTGCCTGTGGTAAAGGAGCTTTCCCACCTCCCGATCATAGCCGATCCCAGCCACGGTACCGGCAACTGGAGATGGGTGGATGCGGTGGCCAAGGCATTTGTGGCGGCAGGAGCAGACGGGCTTATGATAGAGGTGCACCCGGATCCCCAGAACGCAGCAAGCGACGGAGCGCAGTCCTTGCAGCCTGAGAGGTTCGCCCGTTTGATGGAGGAGTTAAAGCCCGTAGCGCAGGCGGTGGGACGCGAGCTGTAAAAGCTGTATGACTGAATAATAGCTTTGCCCTGCCATATGGGTGGACTATGATTTGCGTTTAAAATGACAGGCAAGCGTGTATTTTTTATGAGGTCTCAACCGGTGTATATTTGATATGCCGAAAATATGGTATGCAGGCAATAAAAGGGGTGAATTGGCTGAAAGGATATGGTAAAATATCTTTGAAAGCTAGAAGGATTGCTGTGGTTTATGTATAGGAAGCGGGTGGCTTAAAAAGTGGTAGAAATTACAGGCATCATAGAGGAAGTGGTGTTTCGCAACGAAGACAACGGCTTTACCGTCATAGAGGTGCGGGATGAGGAGAGCAGGACAGTGGTGACTGCGGTGGGCAGCCTGCCGTATGCCAATGCGGGCGAAAAGGTGCACATCGTGGGCGAGTGGGTTATGCATCCCGATTACGGCCAGCAGCTCAAGGTGTATACCATGGAGAGCATGGCGCCCGCTACTTTGGATGGCCTTGAAAAATATCTGGCATCGGGGCTCATAAAAGGAGTGGGGCCAACCACCGCCAGAAAGCTAGTTGAACGCTTTGGCATGGATGTGTTGGATGTAATAGAGTTTTATCCCGAGCGCCTCATGGAGGTAGAGGGGATTGGCCCTGCCAAGGCCGAGATGATAGCCGCTTCCTATGCTGAACACCGGGAAATAAGGGAAGTAATGATATTTCTTCAGTCCCATGGTATCAGCACCGCCTATGCCATAAAGATATACAAGATGTACGGCAATGATGCTATCGACATCATAAGGGAAAATCCCTATCGCCTGGCAGATGAGGTGGCGGGCATAGGCTTTAAGACGGCAGACAAGATAGCACAAAATTTGGGCGTGGCCTTTGATTCGCCATATCGCATTGAAGCGGGGGTAAAATATGTGCTTTCCCAGGCAGCAGCCGATGGGCATACCTACCTGCCCAAGGACGTGGTGGTGGAGCAGGCCTCGCTTTTGCTGGGAGTTGACAAGGGCTTGGTGGAAAACGCGGTGGCTGCCCTTGCCGTTAAGCAGTCCATCTTTGTGGAGAACATCGAGGGTCAGACGGCGGTATATTTTGCTCCCTTTTATTACGCTGAGGTGGGGGTGTGTAGGCGCCTTGTCGAGCTGTCCATGGTAGATGTAAGGCCGGCCGCCTTTGACATAGAGGGCATGCTAAGGAGGTTCCAAAAGGAGGAAGGCATGCTCCTCGCACTCAAGCAGCGTGAGGCCGTTATGGAAGCTCTGTCCAACGGTGTGACGGTCATAACGGGTGGGCCCGGCACCGGTAAAACCACTATTATAAACTGCATCATAAAGCTGATGGAGCAGCAGGGGATGACGGTGGTGCTAGCGGCTCCCACCGGCAGGGCGGCAAAGCGCATGACCGAAGCCACCGGCCGGGAAGCCAAAACGATACACAGGCTGCTGGAATACAGCTATGGCAAGGAAGGGCCTTATTTTCAAAAGGATGAGGACAATCCCATACTGGCCGACGCGGTGATAATAGATGAAGTATCTATGGTGGATATCCTGCTGATGAACCATCTCTTAAAGGCCATAGTGCCCGGCACGCGGTTGATATTGGTGGGGGACGTTGATCAGCTGCCATCGGTGGGGCCGGGTAACGTGCTTAAGGACATAATCGCAAGCGGGGTTATAAAGGTGGTGCGTTTAACAGAGATTTTCAGGCAGGCTCAGGAGAGCATGATAGTTCTCAACGCTCATAGGATCAACCAGGGCCTGATGCCTCAGCTCAACGTAAAAGGCAGCGATTTCTTCTTCGTCAGGCGTGAAACCCCGCAGCAGATATTGAATACCGTGCTTGAGCTCATATGTCGGAGGCTTCCCGCTTTCGCGTATTACAATCCGCTTAAGGACATACAGGTACTGGTACCCATGCGCAAGGGCGATATAGGGGTCAACAATTTAAATGTGGAATTGCAAAAGGTGCTCAATCCCCCATCACCAGACAAACAGGAGAAGCTGTTCCGCAATACCCTGTTTAGGGAAGGCGATAAAGTAATGCAGATCAGGAACAATTACCGCACTTCCTGGAAGAGGAAGGTTCACGGCATGGTGGTGGAGGAGGGGCAAGGGGTCTTCAACGGCGATATCGGCTACATCGCAGCCATAGACCACGAGGAGCAGAGCATGACCGTCATATTCGACGACGATAAGGAAGTGGTATACGATTTTTCGCAGCTTGACGAGCTGGAGCTTGCCTATGCCATATCCATTCACAAAAGCCAGGGCAGCGAATTTCCGGTAGCCATTATCCCGCTGGCGTGGGGGCCGCCCATGCTCATGACCCGTAATTTGCTCTATACGGCGGTGACCAGAGCTCGTGAGATGGTGGTAATAGTGGGTCGGGAACGGGCCATAGAGGCTATGGTGAGGAATGACTATGTCGAAAAGCGGTATTCCGGGCTTATGCATCACTTCAGGAAGCTGTTTGCGGTATCCGATTTTTCGATTGACAAGGGTTGAGTATTGTTGTGTTGCCTCCTAGATTGCTCGGAAGATAGGGTGGTATCATTGAATCTGTCTGCTATTAAGGAAGCCATCCTGGATATACTGTATCCCCAAAATATTGCCTGTATTCTCTGCCAGAAAAGGGCTAGTGATATAGATGACAAGGGGCTTTGCAGAGCGTGCGCCGATACCCTTCCTACCATTGCTCCGCCAGTATGCCAGAAGTGCGGCAGGCCCGTCGGGGAGGATGGTATATGCATTGACTGCGCATATGTGCGCTATCATTTCGAGCAGGCCGTATCGGTGCTGCACTATACCCCCGAGATAAAGCGGCTGATACACCGTTTTAAGTACGACGGTATATCCTATCTCAGCCGTATCATGGGATGGTGGATGGCTCAGGCTTTTAAGCAGCGCTGCGGCTGGAAGGTAGATATCATCATGCCAGTGCCGCTGCATCCCAAGAGGCAGCGCCAGCGAGGGTTTAATCAGTCGGCATTGCTGGCCAGGGAGCTGGGAAGATACATAGGTGTGTCAGTCAACGAGGGAGTGCTCATTCGTAAGAAATACACTACCGCACAAGCAGGGCTCAATAAATTCCAGCGCATGCAGAATTTGCAGGGAGCCTTTGAAGTGCGGGAGATTGAGGCAGTGCGGGGCAAGACAATTCTGCTGGTAGACGATGTATTTACCACGGGCAGCACCGTTGATGAATGTAGCAAGGTGCTGATGCAGGCAAGGGCTCAAAGGGTGTACGTGCTTACCCTGGCTGTCGGCCGGTAGGCCACCCTTTTTGTATAAACGCTTTTTGTTTGAGGGGTGAAGCGCTGTGGATATTCGCAATTGCAAGCGGTGCAACAGGCTGTTTCAGTACAACGGCATAAAGTATTGTCCCAAATGCTTGATAGAGCTGGACGAGATGTACAAAAAGGTGAGGGACTATTTGTACGACCATCCCAATGCTACCATGGTTGAGGTTTCAGAAGCCACAGGGGTGGAGGAGAAGATCATACTTGAGTTTTTGCGCGAGGGGAGGCTGGAGCTTAAGGAGCCTTCGCCGGTGTTGACCTGCGAGCGGTGTGGCAAACCCATCACCACCGGCAGGATGTGCAAGGAATGCCTTGCAGTCTTTGAAAGGGGCTTGAAGAAAGGGCTCAGCGAATCTGCCAGGAAGGTTTCGGATTTAAAGCCCGACAGCCGAAGGATACACGTGGCTGATTATGTCATCAAGAGGAGAAAAACGGAATAGGATGGGTATAGGCCATAGCCTAGATGTGTTCATTGGGCAATAAATTCTATTTAAAAAGGGGAATGCAAAATTACCCCTAAATTTTTTACGCCCGTTTGTCGATAGTATATATGAATCCTGTTAAAGAGGTGAAGGGGTTTGAAGATCGATTCGACGCGCATTTCCCGGATATTGAATATATATACCGGGCAGGATCCGCAAGTTCGCAGCGTAAAGAGCAGGAACGGCAAAGCCGATGAGGTAGTGCTGTCAAGAGAGGCCAAAGTTTTTCAGGAGGCTCTAAAAGCTGCCAGCTCGGAACCAGAGGTTCGCATGGACAAAGTAGAAGAGATAAGGGCGCGGATTCAAAGCGGCCAGTATAAGGTTGATAGCAGGAGCATCGCTTCAAAGATAATAGATGACTTGCTGAAATACGATAGGTGGCAATAGAAGCAAGCTACCCTATCAAGCGGCCGAAGAGAGGTTGTGTAAGGGATTGATGTTTTATGGAAGAGCTGCAAAAATTTGTTGACATATTGGAAAGGGAATGCCAGCTTTATGGGACATTGCTTGAGCTATCCAAAAAAAAGGTGCAGGTCATCGTAGATAACAACATAGCCGAGCTTGAAAAGATGGTAGAGATGGAGGAACAGCTCATATTTGAACTGAAGAGCCTTGAAGATGAGCGGGAAGATCTGGTATCCGACTTTGCACAGCGGAATGGCATATCTTCAAAGGAAGTGACCGTTTCGTATCTTGTGTCTCAAGCGGAGGGCCAGGTAAAAGAGAAGCTGAAGCAGCTTCAGGAGCGGCTGTATGGCATAATAGAGGAGCAGAAGCAGATAAACCAGCTAAATGAGCGACTTATCAAAAATAATTTGGATTTTATCAACTTTTCCATAGGATTGATAACCGGGCGAAACCAGACGGGAGGCATATACAGCAAAACAGGGGAAACCACCGTTAAACGGGGAGGCAGCCTGATAGATAAGAAAGCATAGATCCGAAGGAGTGAGCCTCATGCGTCCTACTTTTTACGGTTTGGAAATTGCAAGGAAGGGATTGCACGTAAGTCAGGCAAATCTGGAGGTTACTGCGCACAACATTGCCAATGCCAATACAGAGGGATATACTCGCCAGCAGGTAGTACAAAAAGCCGTAGAGCCCAATGTAGGAATGGGGTTGTTCGCCTATGGCGGATATGCGGTGGGAGGCGGTGTTGATATACAGCAGGTACGCCAGATACGCGATGCGTATTTGGATATACAGTACCGCAAGGAAGTATTGTCCTTGGGCGAGTGGGAGGTAAAAAGGGATATACTCTCATACATAGAGGCCATATTCAACGAACCTTCCGACTCGGGGATAAACACGGTGCTCAACGAGTTTTTCAATGCTCTTCAGGCCTTGAGCCTGAATCCCGAGGACCCAACCACCCGGGCCACGGTGCAGCAGAAGGCCCTGGCCCTTACCGAGAACATAAGGAACGTCTATACCAAGCTGGAAGAGCTGCAGAGGGAGGCCAACCAGGCCATCATATCCTACGTGAGTGACATCAACGCCTATGCACAAGAGATTGCCGCGCTGAATGAACAGATATACAAATTTGAAATTACCGGTAAGCCGGCCAACGACTTGCGTGACCAGCGCAACCTCCTCGTGGACAAATTGTCGAAAATCGTACAGGTATCGGTGTACGAGGATGCCAATGGGCGCTTCAGGGTAGACATTGCGGGGCAGACGCTGGTCTACCACACAAAGGCATATCTGCTTGATACGGTAAAGAGGAGTAGTAGCGTAGAGGATGGAAAGTATCCCAAAAACAATTACATTGATGTGGATGACCTGGTGGAAGTTGTATGGAAGGATACCGGCGAAAAGGTTAACATAACAGGCGGTATTTTGAAGGGCTACATCGACATGCGGGATGGCATAGGGGGCAAGGAACAGCCATTGCCCGGGGTTCCCGAGGAGCTTTCTGGCACTGCTCCGACTGCCGGGCAGTTTAAGCCCGCACCCAACCAGAACACCGAATACGGAATACCCTATTACATGCGCATGTGGAACCTGTTTGCCCATACGCTTATGATTACTTTTAATGAAATCCATAGTCAGGGTTATGCATTGGTGGTGGATGAGGAGACGGGAGGGCTGAGGACGGGTATAGACTTTTTCTCCGATGGGAGCGGAAGCTATGACCCTACCGACCTTTCCAGGCCCATAGCCAAGTATATAACCATATCGGATGATATAAGGAACGACTGGAACAATATAGCGGCCATTTATTTGGATGGGGAGGATGTTGGGATTGGTCCTGAAGATGCAAAGGGAAACAACAAGAACATATTGAGGCTTCTCGAGTTAAGGTATAAAACTTACGTACCCGAATGCGATAATATGGACAACTTTACCAAGGCCCTTATATCCACGCTGGGCGTAGCCAGCCGTCAGGCCGCCCATATGGCCGATAACCAGGAGATGCTGGTCAACGAGATGGACAAGCGGCGCCAGTCAGTGTCGGGCGTATCGCTGGATGAGGAGATGGCCAACATGGTGCGCTTCCAGCATACCTATAACGCCGCTGCCAGGATACTCACCGCTATTGACGAGATGCTGGATGTGCTTATAAACAGGATGGGCGTGGTGGGAAGATAGGCCAAATGAGTAGGGTAATCTATATGTTGTTATAGTCGTGTATTGGATAACGTTTAAGGTGAATTTCCATTTTTAGATAATTAGTTACCCCTCAAATTTGTCATAAACTGTTGTTGTGAAATTAGAGATCTATTGTAGTAAAGTCGTTAAAATTTCAAATGTACTTAAGAGAGATTCAATAAAAACAAAGGAAAAGGTGGTTTGAAAGATGCGCGTAACCAACGGGATGCTCATTACAAACATGATGCGGGACTATGCTAAAAATATGCGCAAGCTCGAAAAACTGCAGAGTCAGCTTTCATCCGGCAAGAGGATTCTGAAGCCCTCGGATGACCCGGTGGCGGTATCAAAGTCGCTTAAGCTTAGGGCCGATCTTGCTTACAACCAGCAGTATGTGAGCAATGCCGACAACGCTATATCATGGCTTGAGGCTACCGAGTCGGCACTTAAAGACCTGGGAGATGTGCTTCACAGGGCCAGGGAGCTAGCAGTCCAGGCCAGTAACGGAGCTCTTGCACCCGAGGACAGGATGACTATAGCCGACGAGATAGAGCAGTTGCAGAAGCATGTTGTGCAGGTGGGTAATACCACCTATGCGGGGCGCTACATATTTGCGGGATACAAGACCGATAAGCCACCATTTGAGGTTGTGCAGCAGGTGGACGGCAGTCTGAGGCTGGACTATAAGGGCGACAGCGGTAAAATAGCTTTTGAGATAGGTATTGGCAACCGCATAGAAGTAAATGTGCTGGGTGGCTCAGGCGGTGCCGAGATAGATGAAATATATGACGTGCTTGAGAGGTTTAAAAACGAGTTAAGGAACGGTACGAATGCCAATCTGGACGGTTACATAGGCGAGATAGACCAGCGCATGACCCAGATACTGTCTCAGCGTTCGGCGGTGGGTGCCAAGGTAAACCGCTTTGAGCTGATTCGTGCAAGGCTGAAAGAGGAGGAGATAAACTTCACAAGCCTGCTTTCACAGAATGAGGATGTGGATGTCGCCGAAGTTATAATGCGGCTTAAAGAGGCAGAGAACGTATACAGGGCATCGCTGGCGGCAGGCGCACGGATCATCATGCCAACGCTTATGGACTTTTTGAGGTAGGAGTGGATGCTATTGCAACTGCGCATTACCACCACACCGGCTCTTATAGGGATTCGCACACAGCTGGCCAAGGTGGAGATGGAAAGTCCCCGACCTCTATTGGAGATGAAGCGACAGCAGCCTCAACTTAATATAGATATCGAACCCGTAAGGGTGCACATTGACCAATACGAATGCTTTGCAGAGCTGGGGTATAAGAACTTTCTTGACCTTGCAAGGACTGAGGCTCAAAGAGGATACCAAAGGGTGATGGAATATATAGCCCAGACTGCTCAGGATGGTGATAGGTTGGCCGCCATAGAATTGGACGGAAACCCCATAGCCGATATTGCCGAGGAAAGGTCGTATGATGTGCCCGAGGCCGAGCCTATAACGTTGCCACTGCCTCAACCCAAATTCTACGTAAGGGGTGGCATCAGCATTGACTATCAGCCGGGAAAAATCCATTTCAATGCCGTTGTAAGCCCTGTTAAGTACAGGGTTACGCCCCATAAAGTAGAGATTTACTTAAGGCAGCATCCCAATATTACCATAGAATACGTGGGGCATCATATCGACAGGAGGGTATAAAATTGATTATCGAGTCCAAACATTTTGGCTACATAGAGATACCCGAGGAGGAAATCATACGTTTTCCGTATGGACTTTACGGCTTTGAGGATATAAAGGAATACGTGCTGCTGGGCAAGGTGGGGGATGACAACCCCTTTATGTGGCTTCATGCGGTGCAGAGGCCCGATGTGTGCTTTGTGGTCATAGATCCATTTGTATTCAGAAAGGACTATTCGCCTTCGATAAATGAGGAGGTTTTGAATAAACTCGAGGTTGAGGACCCCTCCGACATACGCTTTTTATCCATCGTTGTCATCCCGCAGGATATGTCCAAGATGACGGCAAACCTGCAGGGGCCTATAGTGATAAACGCTAAGAAGAATATTGCCATGCAGGTGATACTGAACGATGATAAGTATACTACCAGGCACTATATACTGGAAGAGATGAAGAAAGGAGCATGAAGGAGATTTATTGTTCTTATGATTGATGGCCTCAAGGGAGGAAGTTGTCATTAATCGAAGTTACGGGGTGGAGATATGCTGGTTTTGAGTCGAAAGGCAGGCCAATCGATTTTGATCGGCCATAACATAGAGATAAAGATAATAGAGGTGCAGGGAGACCAGGTCAGAATAGGGATAAATGCTCCGAGAGACGTAAACATCTTGAGGAAGGAGCTAATGGATGAGATAAGACAGATAAACCGCGAGGCGGTGGTGGACAATTCCCGCGTTTCTCTTGAGGAGCTAAATAGGGTATTTAAAGAAAGGGAATAGGGAGGAGAAAGCTGAAAGAATTACATTACGCAGGAGGATCATAGGAAAAATTGACTATACAAGTAGTCAGAAAGTTGTACAGAATATAAAAAATTTTTGTTTAACCCCTAAAGTTTGTCTAGAAGGTTGTCGATATATAAGGATGAAAGCAAAATGAAAGCCTTATCCTTTGCAGCGGCCGGGCAGGGGATGGGCTTTAAACAAAAAACCGCTGAAAAGGACTTCGGCGGAAATAAAAAATTCAGGGAGGAATGATTTATGAGGATTAATCACAACGTTATGGCTCTTAATGCTTATAGGCAGCTCAGCATTAACAACAACGGAATGCAAAAGTCTCTTGAGAAGCTTTCGTCTGGATTGAGGATCAACCGTGCTGGCGATGACGCGGCAGGGCTTGCTATTTCTGAAAAGATGAGGGCTCAGATTCGCGGTCTAAATCAAGCAAGCCGCAACGCACAGGATGCCATTTCGCTCATCCAGACCGCTGAGGGTGCACTCAATGAGACTCATGAAATTCTGCAGCGCATGAGAGAGCTGGTTGTGCAAGCAGGGAACTTGGGTACAAATGAGAAGGAGGATTTACAGTATATCCAGGATGAAATAGATAACTTAGCAAAGGAAATTGATGGTATTGCTCAGCGTACTCAATTTAACGGTAAAACCTTATTGAATGGTTCTTTTGCATCTACTGCTTTGATATTCCAGATAGGTGCTAATCAAGGTCAGCAGTTAGATTTGACAATTTCTGCTATGGATGCTAATTCTTTGGGAGTAGACACTATTTCTGTTAGCACATTTACGGCAAGCGGTGATATTGATGGGGCTATTAGTGCTATAGATAACGCTATAAAGCAAGTTTCAGCACAGCGCTCTAAATTAGGTGCTACACAGAATAGGTTGGAGCATACCATAAAGAATCTTGACAATGCCGCTGAGAACCTGACAGCTGCTGAATCCCGTATCCGCGATGTGGATATGGCCAAAGAGATGATGGAGTTCACCAAGATGAACATCCTGTCTCAGGCTGCTCAGGCAATGTTGGCGCAGGCTAATATGCAGCCACAGGCAGTGTTGCAGCTGCTGCGTTAAGGTGAATTTTTTCAGGAAAATATATGTGACTTTGCCGCGAAAGATGGCCGTCCGATTGAGGTCAGGCCATCTTTCTGATTTTAAACATGAGGTGAGATGATTTGAAGATATCTGCTTGTGTGATTACAAAAAACGAGGAAAAAAACATTGCCAGGTGTATTAACAGCTATAAAGATATTGTAGATGAAATAATACTCGTTGATACGGGTTCTACTGATAATACGGTCGAAGTTGCAAAAAACTTGGGAGCCAAGACCTATTATTACGAGTGGAATAACGATTTTGCTGCAGCGAAAAATTATGCTCTTTCCTTGGCAAAGGGTGACTGGATTATATTTCTTGATGCTGATGAGTTTTTTGCTGAAGGGCATTGCTATAATGTAAAGAAGTATATTGCATTGCTGCACCGAGATGAAAAGTATGATGGTATATGCTGTAGAATGGCCAACATAGAGGAAAATGGCGAAGTAAAAAATTATATTGTACAAATAAGGATTTTTAGGAACCATCCTGATATAAGATACGAAAATAGCATTCATGAGAGTGTGCGAAAAAGATCAGAACAGTTAAAAGTGTTTTTTGTGGACAAGGAAGATATATTGATTTATCATACCGGTTACTCGTCTAATGTGGGAACAACCAAAGCTGAGAGGAATTTAAAACTTTTGCTTGAGTCAAAAGAAAAAGGCTATTTTCCTCCACATTTCAACGGTTATATGAGTGATTGTTATTTTATATTGAGGGATTGGGATAAAGCGATTGCCTATGCACAGGAATATATTAATGGAGGGGTTTCGTTTTTTGGTTACAATATTAAACCTTACATAAATATTATCGAGGCCATGATACAGAGGGGAGATGATACTGAGCTTGTAATTGAAAGAATAAAAGAGTTTATCAAAAAGTTTCCTGATAACCCCACGTTTTACGTGTTTATGGCTGACGCTCTTTATAGGGTTAAAAGATATACCGAAGCTTTTGAGTTTTATAAGAAGGCTGCAGAACTTAATGAGAAATATAATGGTATAGAAATAAATCTAGCGGTAAATAAGAGGTATTATCTTTATTATAAAATGGGTTATATATGCTACCTGTGTAATGACTATGAAAACGCTTTTACGTATTTTGTTGAAAGCTTGAAGGATAAAAAACATTTTTATCCGGCTTTTATGCCACTTTATATGCTGGTCAAATACAATTCGGTGCAAGAGAAACTTACGCTTTTTAATTCAATTTATGACCTTCAAAAGGAAGAGGATGTAAGTTTTCTCACCAAGGCTTTTGCCGTATTGAAGGATAGGGATCTGCTGACATATTACGAAGGTATTTGGATTAAGAAATATGATCAGAGGGATTTAACGATAGCTTATACTCTTTTTTCTAACGGGTTTTATGAGAAAGCTTTTTCAAAATTCATGGAAGCATATAAAAGTGGGTTGTTCAACGATGAATTGAGAAGCATTACTCTGGCAGCATATATATTAAGCGGCTATGATTATTGCTCAGGGCATAAAATTGATAGCTTTAAAGATGAGGATAGGAGATTTCTGGAGTTAGTATTTGACTGTAATCATAAAAAGGTATCGGAAGAATTTAACAGTATTTACCTTAATGTCCTTAAACAGATGATTAATGTTGCTGACGATGAATCGTTAAATAGATATTTGGCCTTGGCTCAGTTTTTTGAAAAGCCTGTGTGGAAGGATATTTTTGATATAATGATTGACAATAGGATGTATGCCTCAGTACTTGGAGTGTGCGATTATTTATACAGCATCAAGAGTGAGGGTGCAGATGTACAAGTGGAAGAAAACGAACTGATATTTTATATGGGGTTATGTTACTTTAAGACGGAAAGATATTCTGTGGCCAAGGAAATGTTCAGCTTGGCTAAGGATAGAGGATATAAGGACAATGATTTAAAGGAGTTTATGTTGTGGACTGAGCTGTATTTGCAAAAAGTGTAAGAATAAGGGGAGTTTGTGCATGTTTGAAATACAGGATAGCATTAATCAGCAGATAGAAAGTTACAAAAAGCAATTTAAGCTTAACATAAGAATTTTAATTGAAAAAGGGATGTTAAAAGAGGCAGAAGAACTTGTTAATCAATATGAAGAACTAGCAAGTGATGACATTGAAATATATTCGATTAAAGGGGTAATTTACATTAGCCAGCAGAGATATCAAGAGGCAGAGGAAATATTAAAAGAAGGGTTATCGATACAGGAAGATTTTGATATAATGTATAATCTTGCTTATCTCTATATATTGCAGGGCAAGTACGATTTAGCTAAAAATCTTTGCGATCAAGCAATATTGAAGACTGATGACAGGGAAAGCCAGCAGTCTTTGGTGGATTTATATAGATTATTAGGTATAAATAAAACCAAGGCAGAGATAATTGAAGAAGCTAATTTTCAAAGATATTACAGTTTGGCAAACGAAATGAAGTCAAAAGGCAATTGGAGCGATGCTTCGCTTTATTACGGTATTGCATACAGATACTGTAAAGATGATGAATTGAAAAAGGAATTAGAAAAGTTAAATTCAGAGAATGATGCCTCTAAAAATATTTTCTATGTAGCAGCAAATAATCTCAAAAAAAGGTTTATTATTTTATCTTCCTGCGGATGGGGAGATGTTTACCAGAGACCTCACCATATAGCTCGTTCCCTTGCCAAATTTGGAAATGAGGTTATCTTCATATGTCCTGCACAGAAGGCCGTTGTTAATAGTGGAGAAGTTTCTGCGGCGGATATAACGAATTACTGTTTGAATAATTATAGAGTTGTTGATGGGGTTAAGATATACTTCCCTTTGATTGTTGAATATGACGGCCGGTTGATATGCAACAATTATTTAGATTTGGTTCAGAATATACTGAGTATTCCAACAGACGCGTATAAAACTGTTGTTATCACGTATATGCCGTACCAGGTAGAAGTAATTAAACAGCTGAAAGGGGACTATTTTCATATTTATGAATGTGTTGATGACCATACCGATATTGAGTATGCGTTTTGGGGGCAGAAAAAAGATGTTCTATGGGAACAGGAATTGATGGATAGAGCCGATGCCATAACTACAACGGCTACTTCTTTATATTTGCAAAGGGTTGCTGTTGAAGGTAGGAAAAATGTTTTTCTTTTGAGAAATGCTGTTAATGAGGGAGATTTCATTATAGATGATTTGCAAATGCCAAGTGATTTGATAAATATACCAGAGCCTAGGATAGTCTATACTGGGGTTGTATATAATAGATTTGATGAAAAATTATTCTATGAGATTGTTGATTCAAATCCTGATAAGTCATTTGTTATAATTGGTCCTGTATACAACGGCATGTTGAAAGAAAAAAGAAATAATCTGTATATACTTGGGCCTAAGAAACACTCAGAGTTAAAGAATTATTTGAAATTTATGCAAATTGGCATAGTGCCTTATATCGATACTGCTGATATAGATATTGCATGTGATTCAATAAAGCAGTATGAATATATTGCTTGCGGTTTGCCGGTTATAACCACATATATGCCAGAATCGGCTATCGATAAAATATATACTTTTCTTGCCAATACCAAGGATGCCTTTAATGAGGCAATTGAAAAATGCCTTAATCTTAAAATTGATAAAGACGCTGTTAGTGATTTTTTACTGCGGAATTCCTGGAATGCAAGAGCGGCTTTGCTGTGCAAAATAGCAGATGGGGAGATGGTAACAGAGCAGAAGAGGGCAGTAAAATCTTTAGGAGAAGAATTGTACCGTCTGGTGTTCCAATATGATTCACCTGTTTTTAAGATTTTATGGGGCCTATATTTAAGTTTAGAAGATAACGTTGAATTTGAAAAAATTGCACGAGAGGCTTATCAGCAGCTGAAATATAATAAGTATATCGTTTCAAAGTATATTACAGCACTAATAAAAAATAGGAATGTTGATGCAATTGTTGAAGCTGTATTTAATTCAGTTTTCTTTAATAATGCAATCAAAGAGGAAGTGTTGTTTTGTAAAGAATTGGGTGATTCAGATTTGATAATATGTCTTGCTAGTATTGCTATAGGAAATTTAAAAGAGGCTTTACGATGGATAGATAAGATTGGTAATGATGAAGTAAAGCTGATATATAAGAACTATATCAACTATATCATTGGAGAAAAATTAGAGATTGAAGAGCTAAAATCGATATCGGCAAGTAGTCAAAAACACCCGCTGTATAGGTATTTGAACGATATAATTGTGAATCAGGAAACAAAAAATAATCGTGTTTTTATCGCCGATTTATATGATAGCGTTTCTTTGAATTTTGTTAGATTGCTGTCTTTAAACAATGTAGCAGTTGATGGATTTTGTAATAATGATGGGAGACCAAAATATGGGATTAAGGCAGTTGCTTTAGAAGAAGTAGTTGAAATGCAAAGACATGCGAAAGTAAAGGTAATAGTCTGTTATGGAACTGATTATATAAAACTGGTAAGAACTTTAGCAGAAAAAGGTATTGAGGAATGCGAGGTTGCAGTAATACTGGGACAAAAAGTTATTTTTGTAAAAATAGATAAAGAATTAATGGAACATATAAGAAGAAAAGATTATAACAAAACAATTACTTTTAACAAGTTTAATGCAGCAGATTCAAATGTACATGCTCTGATAAAATATATTCCGGAGGAATATAAGAAAAAATATAAATTGAATGTTATATACGGAAAAGATGTTTGGAGCATAGAAAATATTGTAAAAGTTCCTTTGATTTCTTCGGTTACAGTTTCGGGTTTTGCAACTTTCCTTTACCATTATCCTAAGTTTACATATAATATTGAAGTTGGCCATTACGGCGTACCGATTAAAGCTAGCGGTATGATGGATAAAAAAGATAAAAATTCAGGAGGAAATCCGCAAATTTTTGAAAAGGTAGATGTGGTATGTGTTGCTTCTGAACTTCATATGATTATAAATAGTGCTTTTTATGCTATACCTGAGAATAAATATAGGATAACAGGTTTACCACGAACTGATGTATTATTTTTTGCGGATAGTAAAGCGAATCTGGAGAAATTGCTGGGCGTTAGCCTGGAGGGGAAAAGGGTTATTTTCAATATGCCCACCTTTCGTGTCTTTGAACAAGCAGGCAGAATTGAAGGCGGTGCTGGCTTAGATGATAGTTTTAAAATCAATAATTTTGACTATAATGAGTTTAACAATTTCTTAAAACAGCATAATTTGATTTGTGTATCTAAAGTACATCACGGCGAAGAGATGACCGTCTATACTAAAACAAAAAATAGAAATTACGATAGTATGTTTTTTATCACTAATTATGATTTGGAAAAGCATGATTTAGACTTGTATGAGATTTTAGGAGCTGGGGATCTATTGATAACAGATTATTCGACGGTTTATAATGATTTTTTATTTATGAATAAGCCAACTATTTTTGTAGTTACGGATATTGAAGAGTATAGAAAGAATAGAGGATTGGCATTGGAACCATACGATTTTTGGACTGCTGGTCCTAAAGTAAAGTCGCAGCGAGAACTGCAAGAGGAGATACTTAAATGCTTATCTGACCGTAATTATTTTAGGGAACATAGAGAGAGGTTGCGGCCGGTATTTTTTAAATATATCGATACTAATTCTATACATCGCACATGGAAAGTTATTGATGAAGTAATGTCACAAATATCCTGATATTGGTGTAAAAATCAACCAAATTATGTTTAATTTTTATGAAAACGTGTAAATGTACAAGCAAGCTGGGAGGTAGGGCTAATGATGAGAGTAATAACATACGGCACGTTTGATTTATTGCATTACGGGCATATTAATTTGTTGAAACGAGCAAAAGAGATGGGGATTATTTAATTGTAGGATTGTCTACTGACGAGTTTAATAGAATTAAAGGTAAAGAATGTTATTTCACTTATGAAGAAAGGAAAAATTAATTGAAGCAATTAGATATGTCGATTTGGTTGTGCCTGAAGAAAGTTGGGATCAAAAGGTAAGGGACATAAATGAGTTTAAAATAGATATTTTGGTAATGGGAGATGACTGGAAAGGTAAATTTGATTATTTAAAGAAATATTGTAAAGTAATTTACTTACCTAGAACTCCGGAAATTTCAACCACCCAGATAAAACGTAATTTGGGTCTGATGAAATAAATTTAAGAAAAAAAGTATATTTCTAAAGTTTTCTCCTTTCTTATCCGATAATATCTACAGAAGATATTGAAGGGAAAGGGGAATACAAATGCGCGTGGAAGGCGTATCTACGATTACAACTGTAAAACCGGCACCGAAGGTTCAACCCGAGTCTAAGAGTATAGGCTTTAAAGAATCCGGCGATTTGAATAGACAGAAGGTTGACTCTTCATTGAATGGAAATATATTACAGGACGATATCATGCAAGCTGTCAAACGGGCCAACAAGGCCCTTGAGGGCACAAACCGGCGCTTTGAATATTCCATTCATGAGCAGACCAACACCATAATGATTAAAGTCATAGATAGCGAAACCAATGAGGTGATACGTGAGATTCCCCCCGAGAAGATACTCAACTTGATCGCGAAGCTGTGGGAACTAGCCGGGATTATAGTGGATGAGAAGATATAAAAAAGGGATGTCAATGCGAGCAAGAAAATGTAAAGCGTAATTGCATTACAGCGGACAAAATAATGTATAGCGTCGATATTGTGCGTTATAAATACGAATTGGTGTAGATGATGAGCACTTCATTGTTAATGATAATCTCCAATAAGAGTACATGGGAAGGATAATGCAAAACGGGTTATCGGATAAAAGGTGTGCATAAGAAAAGCTTGGGGGTGAAAGGATGCCTGTAGATTCTACCTACAGTACATACAGCACCGGTACGCTTCGCATAGGTGGGCTGGCTACCGGCCTTGATGTAGATTCCATCATCCAGGACTTGATGCGGATTGAGCAGATGAAGGTGGACAGGATAAAGCAGGAAAGACAGCTGGTCGAGTGGCGCAAGGAGGCCTACAGGGAGATAACCAACCTGCTTAGGGCTTTCCAGGACGAGTTCTTCAATATTATAAAAACCGATACATACATGCTCTCATCCAATACATATAAGACATTCAGTGTAATTTCCAGCGGTGAAGCCTATGTGACGGCGACCGCCAATGCCAGCGCCATGGAGGGAAGCTATACCATTACCGAAATTAAGAGCATAGCTACTCCTACCGTTATAAAAGGGGCAACGGGGGTACTTCCCGATGGCAAGACCCTGGACAGTACGCTGGAGGAGTTGGGCTTTGCTCAGGTAGGCAGCACTGTTAAGTTTTCGATTAATGGAGAAGAGTTTTCCTTTAGCTCTAGTACCACAATGCGCCAGGTTATGAACGAGGTAAGTGCAAACCAGAATGCCGGGGTTAATTTCTTTTATTCCAGCATTGAAGGCAGGTTTATACTGCAGACAAAGAGTACAGGGGCGGCAACCAGCACTATTTCTATAAACGATGTTGAAGGTACATTCCTTGGAAATTTAGGACTGGTTGAGGCGAACAAGATAAACGGTACCGATGCGGTGGTGTATTTCCAAGAAATCGGCGGTAGCGGTACCATAGAGTGGCGAAGCAGCACCAGCACCTTCACCATCGACGGCGTGACCTATACGCTAAAAAATACCACACCAATCGGTATGGCGCCCATTACCATCACCGTTACACAGGATGTCGATAAGGCTTACAACGCCATAAAAAACTTCGTTGACAAGTACAACGAGCTCATCGATAAGATAAACGGCAAGCTCAATGAGGAGCGGTTCCGCGATTACCCGCCCTTAACCGATGCGCAGAAAAAGGAGATGAGCGAAAAGGAGATAGAGCTTTGGGAGCAGAAGGCAAAGAGTGGGCTTTTAAGGGGGGACTCCATACTTCAGAACATAGTGTACAGCATGCGCAGGGCTTTGAGTGAGGCTGTGGAAGGTGTGGGCATAAGCCTTTCGTCAATCGGCATTACCACCGGATCATACTTTGAGAGGGGCAAGCTCCACATCGACGAAAACAAGCTGAAAGAGGCGCTAAAGAATGACCCCGAACAGGTGATGGAGCTTTTCATAAAGAAATCCAGTATCGATTATTCACCTAATCTGGATTCTTCCTCGCGGACGCAGAGGTACAACGAATCGGGGCTTATGTACAGAATTTATGATATACTCATGGACAATATTCGTACCACCAGAGATAGCCAGGGCAGAAAGGGAATTTTGCTTGAAAAAGCTGGCATCGTGGGGGATATAACCGAGTTTCAAAACATGATGGATGCGGAATTGAGGAGGCTGGATAAGAGGATAGATGCGGCGGTAGAGGCTATGATAAGGCAGGAAAACAAGTACTGGGCGCAGTTTACTGCCCTTGAGAAGGCCATTCAGAGGATGAATATGCAGAGCATGTGGCTCATGCAGCAGCTTGGGCTTAATCAATATTAGGCGGGGTCGAATTAACACAGCTTACATTTGACAGAGTGTAAGCACCATTAGGGAAAAGAAGGCAGGTTGGGTCGTTATAGCTGGATTGAATATGCAGTAACTTAAGGTGGGCAATAAAGGATATAAATATAGCAATGGGGATTTATTAGGGTGTTTCCAAATAAGAAAGAGCCAGGCTGAGTACGGCGATTGAGTACGGTGGTGTGGCAGGATATTTAAGTTTTAAGGAGGAAATCTACTATGGCACTTAACAATCCATATCAGCAGTACCAGCAGCAGAGCGTCATGACGGCAAGCCCGGGAGAGCTTCTGGTCATGCTTTACAACGGCTGCATACGGTTCATCAAGCAGGCGATAGAGTGCATAAACGGCAAGGACCTGGAGGGGGCGCACAAGGCTATAATAAGGGCGCAGGATATCATCCTTGAGTTTATGACCACCCTGGATATGAAGTACGAGGTGTCGCACAATTTGATGGCTCTTTATGATTACCTGCACAGGCGCCTTGTGGAGGCTAACACCAGGAAGGATGTGGCCGCACTGGAAGAGGTACTGGGGTTTATGACCGAGCTTCGCGATACTTGGGCCGAGGCTGTAAAGATTACGCGAAAGCAGATATACAAGAAGGAGTAACGATAAGTTTGAGTATGGTGGAAAATGAAAAGAGGGAAATTAATCAAAAGG
>PKRC01000010.1 GCA_017577715.1 Clostridia bacterium | reverse complement strand
GGCTATGTCCAGGAACTTTCCATCTGTGGTTTTAACCACATTGGCTTTTGTCACCACTGTTACCTTGTTTAAACCGGTCTTGCGGGCATAATCGAAAGCGGCTTTAAGGATTCTGTAGGACCCTTCATAGGTGGTTATGGTAAAGTCTATGGACAGGTCTTGATTGACGTGGATGCCCTTATTGCCAACGGCATAGGCGCCCTCGGTGTTTTCGCGGAAGAAGGTCCAATTTATGCCTTCCTGGGGGATCTTTACGGGCCTTACATTGGCAAAAAGGTCTAGCTCTTTTCTCATGGCCACATTGGCGCTTTCTATGTTGGGCCATGGGTCTCCAGCTCTTGGCGTGGTGGTAGGGCCTTTGAGTATTACGTGACACTGCTTGAGCTCTTCCAGTACATCGTCGGGGATGGCCTTGTTATGCCTGGCGCGGTTTTCGATAGTGAGACCGTCTATGACTTTAAAGGCTATCTTGCCTTCCTTTATCTCGTCTTGAAGCAAGGATTCCAATACCCTTTGAGCTTGGGAAGTGATATACGGGCCTATGCCATCACCGCCGACTATGCCGATGACTATTGTGGGCAACTTGCTGTAATCTATGAAGTCTTGGTCCTGTTTCATCCTCTCTATTCTTTCTAACTGTTCTTCAATGAGCTTTCCAAAATGTTCCTTCGCCCGCTCAATCATCTCTTCTTTGGTCATGGTCTGCTCCCTCCCTCTTTTAGTCAAATGTAGTGAATTTTTTATATGTTCTAAGTTTAATGGATTATAAACTTGATTTCAACCCGATATTTACAGTTGTCTGCAGATATGTTACCATGATTATGTAGAAAGGTTTGGAATGATATTGATATAACAATGAAGGGCATGGTAGACGTGGTCAAACAATACTATACTATAAAACAGAGAGCACGGCATGAAATTATAATACAGAAATCCAGATTTATTGGCGATGCATTTCATATCAGCTCTGAGCAGGAAGCCCTTGAAAAGCTTCAGGAGGTAAAATCGGAGTTTCCTGATGCCACCCATCATTGTTACGCCTATGTGGTAGCCCAGGAAACTTTGAGCCAGCGTTTTAACGATGACGGTGAGCCTAGCGGTACCGCTGGGATGCCGATATTGCAAGTTATACAGAGCAGGGGATTAAAGAATGTATTGGTAGTGGTAACCCGTTATTTCGGTGGGATAAAGCTGGGTGCCAATGGTTTAGTTAGGGCCTATTCCAGGGCGGCTGTTGAGGTTTTAAATGAGGCTGGAACAAGGCGTATGGTATTAAGCCCCAGCGGAGTTATATCGGTGGACTACTCTTATATTGGACAGGTAGAATACTTTTTACGTCAGAAGGGTGTACATCTTATTGATGTGAAGTACAGCGATAAGGTCACCATGCAGGTTATCACGCCCATAGACTGGGATGATCTTTGCAAAATGCTGAAGGAGATATGTAGAGGAAAAGTCGAGTTTAAGGAGTTTCCACCCGTATTCCATTCATGGGAATAGAATTGTCCTTGTATTTGATATCTTAAGGCAACTTTCCTATGAGAATATAAATGAGAGGAATATAAAGGAGTGATGTACATATGCTTAAATGGCTCAAAGAAGCAGTACTTGAGGCCAATTTAGAACTTCCTCGTCGAGGCCTGGTTATTTATACCTGGGGTAATGTCAGCGGCATATCAAGGGAAGAGGGCTTGGTGGTCATAAAGCCAAGCGGTGTTCCTTATGAAGAGTTGAAGCTGGAAGACCTGGTGGTAGTGGACCTTGATGGGAATCAGGTGGAAGGAAAGCTCAGGCCTTCATCCGATACTCCTACGCATCTGGTGCTGTACCGCGCTTTTCCTGAAATTGGGGGTGTGGTACATACACATTCGTCATGGGCAACCAGTTGGGCGCAGGCTGGGCGCGGGATTCCAGCTCTGGGCACCACCCATGCCGATTATTTTTACGGGGAGATACCATGTACCCGTGACATGACTGCTGAGGAGATACAGAGGGGCTATGAGGTTGAAACCGGAAACGTCATAGTTGAAACCTTTAGAACAAGGGGGATAGATCCACTCCACGTGCCCGGCGTGCTGGTTAAAAATCACGGGCCCTTCAGCTGGGGCAAGGACCCCCTTGAAGCGGTTCACAATGCGGTGGTAATGGAAGAGGTGGCCAAGATGGCTTTCCGTACATTAGTTTTATCTCCCAATGTGAAGGCCATTGATCAAGTGCTGCTCGATAAGCATTTTTTGCGCAAGCATGGGCCTAATGCCTACTATGGGCAAAAGTAAAGCTTGTTTGGCTTCCTATAGTAGATAAATGATGTTTTAGTGGCTGAAAATTTTAGTAGGGATGATGGCTTAAAAAGAGGTATTGGCTTAATCCTATAAACATGTTTGGAATCAGCGTGGGGAGCTTAACAGCTCTATGTTGTTGATGACATTTTGAAAGGAAGAGAGCTGTACTTTTGAGAAGCGTTTACTGCTAAGGTATATACAAAAAGGATACGGGACTTCTTGCTCTGAAAGGAGGATTACATGAAGTTTACGAATGGCTACTGGCTGATGCGAGAAGGGCTCAAGGCTTATTTCCCTGCAGAGGTACATGACGTGGAAATAAAGGACAATTTACTCATAGTGTACGCCCCGTGCAGGCACATAAGGCATAGGGGCGATACCCTGGATTGTCTGCTCTTTACAGTTGAGTTTAGCTCGCCCATGGAGGATGTAATTAGAGTAAAGATATGCCATCATAAAGGAAAGGTTGAAAAGCCCCCATTTTTCAATATCAATGAAAAGCCCTATGTAAAAGCGGAAATCAAGGATGACGATGAATACGCCTGGCTGGCTTCCGGACAGCTTAAAGTGCGCATAAGGAAGCGGGGAGGCTGGCGGGTTGAGTTCCTAGGGCGGGATGATGAACTGATAACCGAGAGTAGCTTCAGGAATATGGGCTATATAGTCATGGACAGCGGTGAAACGTACGTGCACGAGCAGCTGCTGCTTAAAGTCGGGGAATGCGTGTATGGGCTGGGAGAAAGGTTTACCCCTTTTGTAAAGAACGGACAAACGGTGGATATGTGGAACGAAGATGGTGGTACCAACAGCGAGCTAGCCTACAAGAACGTCCCATTTTATATGACCAATCAAGGGTATGGGGTGTTTGTCAATCACCCCGAGAAGGTATCGTTCGAAATAGCCTCCGAAAAGGTAAGCCGTGTGCAGTTCAGCGTACCGGGTGAATACCTCGAATATTTCATAATCTACGGCCCGGAACCTAAAAAGGTACTTGAGAGGTATACTGACCTTACCGGCAAACCGGCCCTGCCGCCGGCCTGGTCTTTTGGGCTTTGGCTTACTACCTCTTTTACCACCAGTTATGATGAAAAGACCGTTACCAGCTTTATCGACGGCATGCACGAAAGGGATATCCCTCTGCATGTGTTCCACTTTGACTGCTTCTGGATGAAGGAATTCCACTGGTGCGATTTTGAATGGGATGAGAGGGTATTCCCTGATCCGGAGGGGATGCTCAAGAGGCTAAAAGAAAGAGGGCTTAAGATATGTGTGTGGATTAACCCATATATTGCGCAGCGCTCCAGGCTGTTTGAGGAAGGAATGAAGCACGGTTATCTTCTAAAGAGGCCCAATGGCGATGTATGGCAGTGGGATATGTGGCAGGCCGGCATGGCTCTGGTGGACTTTACCAATCCAGAAGCGCGAGAGTGGTTTAAGTCTAAATTGAGGCGATTGCTGGATATGGGCGTGGACGCGTTTAAGACCGACTTTGGCGAGAGGATACCCACCGATGTGGTGTATTATGACGGGTCGGATCCGGTAAAGATGCATAACTATTACACCTATCTCTACAACAAAACGGTATTTGAGGTGCTGGAGGAGAAGTATGGCAAAGGCGGAGCGTGCCTGTTTGCCAGGTCGGCAACGGCAGGCAGCCAGCAGTTCCCGGTTCATTGGGGAGGAGACTGTACGGCCACCTATGAGTCCATGGCTGAGACTCTGAGGGGGGGCCTATCCCTTGGTATGTCGGGCTTTGGTTTTTGGAGCCATGACATTAGCGGTTTTGAACACACCGCTACGCCCGACCTGTACAAGAGGTGGGCGGCCTTTGGGCTCCTATCCTCCCACAGCCGTTTGCACGGCAGCAGTTCCTATAGGGTGCCCTGGCT
Source organism: Clostridia bacterium (assembly GCA_017577715.1). Lineage (GTDB taxonomy): Bacteria > Bacillota > Clostridia > Caldicoprobacterales > Caldicoprobacteraceae > Caldicoprobacter. The sequence continues at coordinate 62,759 of PKRC01000010.1, read as the reverse complement.
GTTTGATGAAGAGGCGGTGGACGTGGTAAGGCATTTTACAAAGCTAAAATGCAGATTGATGCCTTATCTATATGCTGCTGCCTGTGAGGCTTCTCAAAAAGGTATTCCTGTGCTGAGGAGCATGCTGCTTGAGTTTCCCGATGACCCCACGTGCAGCTATCTCGATCTGCAATACATGCTTGGCGAGGCTCTGTTGGTGGCTCCCATATTCAACGATAAAGGAATAGCCCAATATTACCTTCCTGAAGGGAGATGGACTCACCTTTTAGACGGGCGGGTAATGGACGGCGGGCGATGGGTAAGGGAGAAATACGATTATATGAGCCTGCCTCTATGGGTGAGGCCCAATTCCATAGTGGCGGTAGGTGCTGTCGATGTAAGGCCCGATTACGATTATGCCCGGGATATAACCTTCCATATATTCCAGCTGGATGATGGTAGTGCTGTGGAGGCGCAGGTTCCCAATATTAACGGGCAGATTGAAATGCGCGTGCGGGCCGAAAGGAAGGGTGACGTCATCACCGTCGCAGTAGATAACCCTGCAAAGCCGTGGAAGGTGATGCTCCGCAACATCACGCCGGTGGAGGTCATAGAAGGGATAAGGGATTTTCAGGATTTACTGGGGACTTGCATCAAAGCCGAGGACGGAAGTGCTCAAATAAAAGTACGAATATGACGGCTTTTGTCATATATAAAATGTATAAATGGCCTTTGTGCGTAATGGATAAGGAACTGAAAGCTGTTTTTGGCTCCTTACCTTTATCTTTTTTTGTATATTAGCTTCCGATTTTCAAAGTTTTGGATACCTTTATGGCCTTTTTAGTTTGATTAATGGTTTAGCTTATATATAGCAAGGTTTATGGCATATAATTCCTATTTCTTTTGAAGAGATGGACTATCCCTACTTTGCTCTAGCGTTTACAACCGTTTGATAGTATGCTATCATAATAATAGTATGCTGACATAATAAATAGGAAGAAGGCAAATCGGGATCAGATAGAAAAGCAGTTTATAATACCGATCACCCTTTGGAATCGCATGTGGTATCGCAAAACACGGGACATTGTATGTATTAGATAGCGAATGCCCCTCGATTTGAGTGGGGGATAATGCCATATTACAAAAGATCTGTTGACTTTATAAAGGGATGAAATTGGAATATGGGCGAAAGACTTGGGAAAAATAGGATCCTGCTGGTTGAAGACAACCGCTTAACGGCTGCCATGGTGTCCGATTTTTTGATTAAAAACGGCTTTGAAGTAGAGGTTGTGCCTTCTGGGGAAAAAGTAGTGCAACGGATAGGGAAGGGCATGATTCCCGATTTGATCTTGATGGACATAGAGCTGGCCGGGAAAATGGATGGCATTGAGGCGGCGGATATCATATCAAAGCAGCAGGATATACCAATCGTATTTCTTACCGCCAACACTTCAAAGGAGATCATGGAGAAGATCAAAAGGGTTAAGGCGTATGGATTTGTGCTCAAGGATACTGATCGGATTGCGTTGCTTTCTACGATAGATATGGCTATGAGGCTACACGAGGCAAGCGTATATGCTACTATGTTTGAGCGCCTTTTTGAAACTTCCGTCAATGAGCTGTATATATTTAATCCCGAGTCATTTAAGTTTGTGGTGGTCAACAAGGCTGCCACAGCCAATTTGGGGTACACCTATCGGGAGCTAGAGGGAATGACCGTATTTGATATAAACCCGCAGCTGGATATAGAAGGGCTGAGGGAAATCATTAAAGGATTGATGCATGGCAAACAGGAACGGGTGGTGCTTGATACCGTTCATAGAAGGAAGGATGGCTCATTGTATTATGTAGAGGCATACCTGCAGCTGTTTGAGTATAGAAGGTCCAAATACTGCATGATGTTCGCCATTGACGTCACTGAACGGAAAAGGGTGGAAGACGAGCTTGAGGAGAGCAGAAAGCAGTATGTAGAACTGGCTCAGGAGGCTCCCATTGGTATTTTAAAGTGCGATGTGGAGGGCAATGTCGTATACATAAATAAAAAAGCCTTGGAGATATTCGGCTCTTCGAATGCGGGGGAAATCAGCAACATAAACTTCTTTACATTTCCACTGTTTGTTGAGTCAGGCCTGTCACAGAAATTGAAGGAGTGTATGGTGAACAACTTGTCTCAGACTGTGGAGAACTCCTATACATCAAAATCGGGGAAAAACATATGGCTCAGGATTCATATCAAACCCCTTTTAAATAAGGATGGTATGGTGAAAGGTGCTCAACTCATACTGGATGATATAACCGAAAAGAAGGAGATGGAAAGGCAGCTCTATGAGATGTCCATCACTGATCCCCTGACTAATGCTTATAATTTCCGATATTTTATTAGAAAGCTTGAAGAGGAAATTTTGCGGGCACAGCGAGCAGGGGAGAGCTTTTCGCTCATCGTGTTTGACATAGATCGATTTAAGAGTTTCAATGATTCTTTTGGGCACCAGGTAGGAGACTTTATATTGAGAGCCACCGTTGATATGGTGAAGGGACGAATTCGTAGGACCGATACCCTGGCACGGTGGGGTGGGGAAGAGTTTATAATCCTCCTTCCCAATACGAAGCTGGAGGATGCGGCTAAATTGGCTGAGGAGCTGCGCCAGAGGCTGATGCAGTTGAAAGTGGGCAACAATGAAAGCGTAACTGCCAGCTTTGGGGTGGCCGAATACCAAGAGGGAGATACGGCCTATTCAATTTTGAAAAGGGCCGATGCCATGATGTATAAGGCAAAAAATGACGGAAGAAATTGCGTTAGATATTGATATATGCTCAATATCGAAAGCTTAATGGTTTGCATAAGCCACAAAGCTGCCCAAAATTTTTATTGATATTTTTGAAGCTTTATTATTATATATCGTGTAACATGTGAATTGTATTTAACATGTGAATTGTTGTGCGATTGCGTGCAGTATTGGCATGTTTATAGAGGCGTACTCAACGGCGAGTACAACCAGCTGTTGAGTGCGTCTTTTTTGTTTTTCTAAACTTTAACTTTATGGGATAGATAGATTCAACGTGGGCCCGAGTGTGAGTTTTTCCTGTTTTTGACCGATAGCGAGGGGAAGCCCACCATTAAAACTCACGACAACTTGGAAGAGGCCATTCGAGGAGATGGAGAAAGGCTAACTGGTAAGGGAAACCCTATGCGAGCATGTTTTTACCAAATATATTGAAGCCAAGCGCAGGGGATGGGAAAACTCGTAGGGCCAAAATCACCCCATGAGAGATAGAACATTATTTGACCAAATATTGATGATGGCTTAAAATTAATTTAAAATATGCCTTTTATGAAGGTGGGCTTGTGATGGATATAAATCTGGAACTCTACAAGATCTTTTATCATGTTGTAAAAGCGGGCAGCATATCCAGGGCATCTCAGCAGCTATTCATATCCCAGCCTGCTGTCAGCCAGGCCATAAAAAAGCTGGAGTCCAAGCTGGGAGGCCAGCTCTTTGTGCGTGCTCCAAAAGGCATTACCTTGACTCCCGAAGGCGAGGTGCTGTTCAAGTATATCGAGCAAGGGTACAACATGATCATGCTGGCCGAAAGCAAGTTCATGGAGGCCATAAATCTGGATATAGGCAGTATACGCATCGGTGCAAATGACATGACGTTGAAGTATTTCTTGCTGCCATATCTTGAGGAATTTCACAGGCTTTATCCCAAGGTTAAAATAATGGTGACCAACAGGCCTTCACCCGAGACGGTGGAATTTTTAAAGAAGGGGGCTATTGATTTTGGCGTGGTAAGCCTTCCTCTGCCCGATGATGATTCGCTAGAGGTGTTTGAGGCTATGGAGATACAGGACTGCTTTGTAGCCAATGAGCGCTTTGGGCACCTTGCTGGGCGGGAGGTTTCCATTAAGGAGCTTGCGGAATATCCCATTATCATGCTGGAGAGGAATACCAGTACGAGGCGGTATATTGACGAGTATCTTTCACGGTACTCTGTGAACCTGATCCCGGAGTTTGAGCTTGCTACCAGCGATTTGATAGTTGAGTTTGCCTGCAGGGGTTTAGGGATATCTTGCGTGGTGAGGAATTTTGCAGAGGAGTATATAAAAAAAGGTGCGTTGTTTGAGATTAACTTGAAGGAAAAAATCCCCCCAAGGCATTTTGGCGTAATAAAGCTGCGCAATGTACCGCTCACAGCTGCTGCTAAAAGGTTTATGGAGCTTATACAGAGCAAATAAACAAAAGGCTGTGTTGTAAGAGATAAGTAAGCATATTAGTAAAGGGGTGTACCGTTATGATTGTTCAAAAAGTACAGCCTATTTTTTGTTTGATAGCTTATCGATATCCCTCTAACACTTCATTTAATAGCATTCTCACTGTTTTAGCATCTGGAGTCTCAGATATTGCTTATACTTTTGCATGTATTCCTTGTGTGTTAGGTTTTTAGTCTCCTTTAGAAGTAAGTGTTGCAAAATTTCGGTACAAATTAAAAGTGAATCTCCTGCTCCTGAACGGAAAGGACTGCAGTAATTAGTAGAAATAAATTTCCGTGGATCATGCGTATTAGTAGCTAAATATACACCACAGCAAGTGGTTTTCGAGGAGAATAGAAACGTAGTATATCCGACATTGTAAGTTTACTGATTAATGTTATTGCCTTGGTTTACATGGGGTTAAAGCGGCTTATAAACCGCTTCTTTATGTGTGCCCAACATAAGCGATAATTTTATGCTAATAAACAGACCTATTATCTGCTTGCAGTCTTATGTTGAAATTACATGGAAAATATCATATAATCCTGTCTGAGGCTTTAAAGATAATATTCTTCTGTGATGCGATTGTATATTTTTTATTTTTTAACTCATGGTTTTGGGAGAGGAATAGCTGTCGTGAAAAGGATATTGATGAAAAACCAGCTACTGCGTACGCTTGTTGAACTACGCGGTAATCCCCGTGCCTGCGTTTTTACTGAGCCTCTGTGGGGGCTTTCCATGAACCTGTGCCTGCCCTACTCATCGGTGTTTATGCTTGCTTTAGGTTTGAACGATGTGCAGGTAGGGATTATAACTTCAATTTACATGTTTTCTCAAATGATATGTGCCTTTTTTTCTGGCGCTATCGTCGATAAGATGGGGCGCAGGAAGAGCACGGCGGTATTTGATTTTCTGGCTTGGAGCCTTCCCTGCCTGTTATGGGCTTCCAGCCATGGGTTTTGGTCTTTTGCTGTAGCGGCATTGTTTAACGGAATGATGAAGATAACGATGGTATCCTGGAATTGCTTGCTGGTAGAGGATGCGCCAAAAGATAGAATAACCCATATATATTCGTGGGTCATAATTTGCGGCAATCTTTCGGCGCTGTTTGCGCCCATATCTTCATTCCTGGTATCCAAGTTAACGCTGGTGCCTGCATTGCGAATTCTGTATATCAACGCTTTCGTCGTCATGACAGCTAAACTGCTAATACTGTATAGGTTCTCGACAGAGACGGAGGTTGGTAGGATCAAGCGTGAAATGTCTCGCAATATGTCATGGAGTCAAATGCTATCAGGCTATAAAAGTGCAGCACAGAGGATATTAAATTCTAGAGGCACCATATTTGCAATAATCATAAGCGTGTTGGTAGAGATTGTGGGTATGCTCGGGACCACCTTCTGGCAGATTATAGTCTCACGCCGAATCGGAGTACCTGATGCGCTGTTGCCCATTTTCCCGATGGTGCGAAATATATTTGTAATCGTTCTTTTCTTTACGGTTATTTCTCGAATTAATCAAAACAGAATGAAATGGCCGCTGTACGGGGGTTTTGCCAGCTCTATTTTAGGCTGTATACTGTTGATCTCTATATCCAATACCAGTGTATGGGGATACGCAATATTGCTGATCTCTTTGCTTTTTGATGCCCTGGGCGGAGCTGTTTTGAATACGCTCAGAGAATCCTTAGTGGCCATTCATGCTGACCCGGAGGAGCGTTCCAAGATTATGGCCCTGTTCCAGACCGTAGTGATGCTGGTGAGCATGCCCTTTGGATATATTGGAGGGGTGCTAAGCGAGGTCTCAAGAGTATTGCCCTTCGTTCTCAGCATAGGCTTGTTGCTGTTAGGCATCATAGCAACGGCTGTATTTTACCGGAGTAGTGCACAGGAACGCTTCAGAGGGATAGCAAATTACTAACTATTTTGTCTCCAATTTTTTTGAAACGAAAACGACGTTTTAGCTTTTTACATGAATGCTCGATATCAGCTTGTATTGCTGAATGCCGGTTTATAGCGGAATTAGTGGTGAGGCTGATTGGTATCGCTAATTCCGCTTATATCGTTTTGAGAGATTATTTTGAAATAAAGTTCCCTAAAGGCACGGTATGGGGAAAATTGTACGATAGTTATGAATTTCTTGGGAGATGGAATTTTATTGTCCATCTATAAGCAGAATTTCGGACGGTCCATCAAATTGGTAATTTTGTAATCATATAACCTCCTGCCATCAAGCTCATCAAATTGGCCGTAACGACATAAAAAACTATACGCAAGCGATGTGCCTTTATGACGAATAGAAAAGCGTATAATTCGGCTATAAACACCAGTATTTCAGCGAATACAAGGCTAAATATCAAATAGCTTTCTGTGGGGACGAAGCCGTTAATCCAAATATTCAATATTCCTTGAGTTATTACGTTTATTACGAGAAAAGCAGTCCAATGGCTTTTGTCCCTAAACCCAAATAACCAGAAAATGATGGCTTCTATGAGCAATGTTAAAATTACACGCATCGAAATTAATATAATCGATCTTGATGGCAGCTTCCCTGGGGTTAATGTTCTATCTTTCAAGTTTAGTGTATAGACGTTATTGTATGAGTTAAGGGGCTTTTCTATAGCTATTTGATGGCTTTCCTCCCCTATAGTAATTTTAAAAACGTATTCGCCAACGCCTTTTAAGTGGCGGGAGTAAAAAGTATAATATCTCTCCATAGCCTTATCAACTTTATTAGCTTTTACATATGTATCGCTCGTTTTGATACTGATATCCAGGTCGGGTGGCGGATTTGAAACGATGATCAAAATGGATGGGGGTTCAGCAGCGTTGGCATAGCATATGGACCTAAAAGATACAAACATCGATATTAACACTACTAGAATTAACATGCTCTTTTTTGCTTTGGTCATAAAAATCCCTTCTTCCCGTATTATTTCTCTAGGATGAAAGAGTCCGATTTTGCCACAAGCTTAATTTCCAAAAAGGCGATTGGGCGCGGATACGGCTTGGATTCGCTGAAATTGGTAAGTTGATTATATCATAAAAATTCCTGTTGCTCTAATAATTTTTTGGTTTATTTCTGCAGGTGGATTCTGCAGTAAAAAATTAACCGCTTCTATGTCACAAAAAATACTCTACTCCAGATTATACGCTTGTGTACGGTAAGCCTACAACAACATAACTGATGGCTCTCGTTGAAAGTGGGAATGCGGCATAATCGGTGTAATGAAGTGAAGGATATATAATACTCGAGCGCTATACATATCGCTTCCACGAGGCAGGTAAAGTAAATCCATATGATAATTACACGCAGGCAAAAATGTCATGGAGAACTACTATATTACTATGCGACATCTCGAATAATTACGCTAAAACGGCATCAAAAACAGCGTCAAAAATAGCCAATATAGGCGTTTGTTCCTATTTGTTGCATGCTTCTTATGGCGTCATCAAAAACAAAAGAGGCAATTTTAAAATTGCCTCATCTAGGATTCTGTAGTCGTAGTATTCAAAAATTTATGTGAAAATTATTGATAAGCAGAACCTATAAGGTTGAGGGCGCTACCAGGGGAAAGGCACCGTTTAGGCTTTACTCTTCTAATTTCTTTACCAGCAGCTCGTTCAAAAGCTGTGGGTTTGCTTTCCCCTTTGTAGCTTTCATGGCCTGGCCTACCAGGAAGCCAATGGCCTTTTTCTTGCCCTTCTTGTAGTCGGCCACCGAATTGGGATTCTCCTGGATTACCTTTTCTACTACTTGGAGGAGGAGCGATTCGTCATTCAGCACCTCCAGGCCCTGCTCCTTGACTATTGCCTCCGGATCTTTGCCGCTGTCAAACATCTCCTCAAATACCTTTTTGGCCGTGGGGCCGTTTATCACTCCCTTATCCAATAAGGCTACCAGCTTTGCTAGATATGCCGGCGGGAATGGAACCTGGGACACCTCGAGGTTCCTCTCATTGAGTATTCGCAGCATGTCTCCCATTACCCAGTTGCTGATCGCTTTGACGTTATTGCTTGCCTTTGCCGCTTCTTCAAAGAAGTCGGACAGCTCCTTGGAAGAGGTCAACACCCCCGCGTCGTATTCGGGCAGCCCGTATTCCGTCATATACCTCTGTTTTCTGGCATCGGGCAGCTCGGGTAACTCGTTTTTGAGCCTTTGGATAAGCTCTTCTTTGATGATCAACGGAGGCAAGTCGGGTTCTGGGAAATACCTGTAATCTTGTGCATCTTCCTTGCTCCTCATGGGATAACTTTTACCTTTGGCGTCATCCCAGCGCCTGGTCTCCCTCTGTATCGTGCCACCAGATCTTACCACTTCTATCTGACGGGCCACTTCGGCTTCGATGGCCCTATAGATTGCGCGGAAAGAGTTTAAATTTTTCATTTCAGTCCTTTCGCCCAATTCTTTGGAACCTTTGGGACGAATGGAGATATTCACGTCGGCTCGCAGGGAACCTTCCTCCATCTTGCAGTCGGAAACCCCGATGAATTGAAGTATGGCCTTTAGCTTCTCAAGGTAGGCTTTTGCTTCGGCAGCTGAGGATATGTCGGGTTCACTCACTACCTCGATGAGCGGCACCCCCGTGCGGTTGTAATCCACATATGAGTTGTGGCCATATTCGCTGTGTACCAGCTTACCGGCATCTTCTTCTAAGTGGATTCTATTTATGCGTATTTTTTTCTTTCCGTTTTCGGTCTCGATTTCGACATACCCATTTTTACATAGCGGCAGATCGTACTGGGATATCTGGTATCCCTTTGGCAGGTCGGGATAGAAATAGTTCTTGCGGTCCTGCTTGGTAAAACGGGATATGGTACAGTTTGTAGCCAACCCGGCTTTTATGGTATATTCTATGGCTTTGCGGTTGAGCGCCGGCAATGTTCCCGGCATGCCGAGGCATACCGGGCAGCAGTGGGTATTGGGCCGGCCGCCAAACTCTGTGGTGCAGGAGCAAAATAACTTCGATTTGGTGGATAGTTCCGCATGTACTTCAAGGCCGATGACTGCCTCATATTCCATTCGCATTCACCTCTGTCACATGTAATTTTGAGTATATACCAAATACCCGATTGGGGAGTTCAAGGTTAAATAATCCGCTTTAAGCTTAAATGTGTGCAGCCTTATTCATCCATGATGCTGGGCTTTGCTTTATGAAAGTCGGTATTCTGTTCAAATGTATACGCAGCCCTTATGAGGGTGGGCTCGTCAAATCGGTTTGCTATGATCTGAAGCCCTATGGGCAAGGAGCTGCTGTCAAATCCGCAGGGGATTGATATGGCGGGAAGCCCGGCGACATTGACGGGGACGGTGAATATGTCCTCCATATACATTTGAACCGGGTCGTTTATCTTCTCGCCTATCCTGTAAGCCGTTGTTGGGGCTACAGGGCCTATGATGACGTCGTATTTCTCGAAAACTTTGTTAAACTCACGGGTTATGAGGGCTCTGGCTTTGAGAGCCTTTTTGTAATATGCGTCATAATGTCCCGAGCTCAATACATAGGTGCCCAGCAGTATCCTGCGCTTCACTTCGGTACCAAATCCCTCGCTCCTTGACCGCATGCAGAAGTCCAGCATATCCTTGGGATTGGCAGTTCGGTAACCGAACTTTACGCCGTCGTATCTGGCCAGGTTGGAGCTGGCTTCGGCCAGGGCTATTATGTAATATGTGGGCACCACATACTCCATGATGGGGATGGAAATTTCCTCGCACTCTGCTCCTAGACTTGAGAACACCTTGGCGGCGTTGAGCACGGCATCCCTTACGTCCTTTTGCACGTTATCGGCGATGAATTCACGGGGTATGCCGATTTTCATCCCCTTGATGTCGTTGATAAGCGCTTTTGTGTAGTCGGGATGCTGCCTTCTTGAAGAGGTCAAATCCATGGGGTCATGGCCGGCTATAGCGTTTAAAATCAGTGCACAATCGGCTACCGTCTTAGCTAAGGGGCCTATCTGGTCGAAGGAGGACGCATAGGCTACAAGGCCGAACCTTGAAACCAGGCCGTACGTCGGCTTTAAACCGACGCAGCCGCAAAAGGAGGCCGGTTGCCTTATGGAACCGCCGGTGTCCGAGCCTAAGGCGTATATAGCCTCGCCTGCAGCTACTGCGGCTGCCGATCCGCCGCTCGATCCGCCTGGTACTCTTTCTGTGTTCCATGGATTTTTGGTCTTCTTAAAGTATGAGCTCTCTGTAGAACTTCCCATGGCAAACTCGTCCATGTTGAGCTTGCCGAGCACCACCGCTCCGTTGTCGTAAAGCTTTTTGACCACATGGGCATCGTAAGGCGGCACGAAATTGCCTAGCATCTTGGATGCGCAGGTGGTGGGTATACCCTTGGTGCATATGTTGTCCTTAATGGCCATGGGTATGCCCGCCAGGGGGGAGTTTAAAGCGCCCTCGTCTATCATCTTTTGAACCTTTTCGGCCCGTTCCATGGCCTGCTCTTCGGTTACGGTTATATAGCACCCCAGCTTTGAATCCAACCTGCTAATTCTGTCCAGCATGTGTCTGGTAAGTTCAGGCACGCTGACCTCTTTTTTGCTTATCAATTCATGAAGCTGAGTTATGGTGTATTCATGAAGTTTCACGAGTTTCCCTCCGTTCTGTTAAGCGTTAAATGTTTACCGTTTAGAATAAGATTTGTGAACAAAGCTTTTTAATCTTTTAGGCTTTGTCTGGCTCTTGAAGGTATGAAGATAACGGAGAACCTAAGGATGGTTTGTCTAAAATTCTTGATATTATTCGACCACCCGCGGTACGGTAAAGTACTCCGAGCCCTTCTCCTCTTCGGGGTGCAAAAGCTCTTCCCTGTCATAGGACTTGTCTACTACATCGTCGCGCAAAGCCTTTTCGAAGGCGTCCTCGTCCATGCTCAAAAATTCCATAGCATCTATATTGGATGTATCGAGTTCTTTTAGCTTGTCGAAATAGGAGATGATTCTGTTTATGTCAGAAACCATGCTGCTTTCCTCCTCTTCGTTAAGCTGCAGCCTTGCCAGCATTGCAATGTATGTGATCACTTCTTTTGTTATTGCCATAGCGCTGTACCTCCATTGCTAAAATTACATCGTTAAAATTAATTACGTTCCATATAGGAGGATAAACTTTTTATTTAAGGGTTTCAAGAACTATTTTTAGAAATTTTGAATTTATATAAAAAATTTTGAAAAGCTAAAGTTGCTTAAATAGAATTAACGTCGTGCTGCCAGTTTTCTGCCAAGGTTGACGCTTTTTCTATAATCGGACGGGGATAGGGAAGTGATGCTCTTGAAGGTCCTTCCAAAGTGTGCTACGCTTCCAAACCCTACCCTTTGAGCTATATCTATGATTTTTAAATTGGTGCTTTGCAGTAGTTTTTGAGCTTCCTTTACCCTTATGAGGTTTAAATATTCCACCAAATTGAAACCTGTTACCCGTTTAAATGTTCTGCTCAGGTAATATGGGCTTATATAGAAGGTTTTGGACAGCGCATTGAGGCTGATCTCATCGCTGTAATGGTTGTTGATATACTGTACAATCTCCAAAATCTTTTGATGCAGGGGGTTGGGCGTTTCGATAGCCTCTGCCAGCGCCTTTCTTTTTTGTTCCCTGAAGCGTAGGAGCAAAACCAGAAGCTCAATTAGATAGGCTTTGAGGCAGATGCTGGCTCCCAGCGTTTTTGCTTGTCTTTCCTGCAACATCTTATTGAGCAGGTGTTCCACCATCATCTGTTCATAAGGTTCCAACCTGATAACTGGCCTGTCCATGTCGAAGACCTGCAGGAGTAGGTTTTTCTCCTCGGGAGATAGGGCATTCAAGGCCTCGTCTGAAAATTCTACTAAAAGCCTTTCGTGGTCGGGGATGGAGCTGTCAATGGTTCTGTGAACTACATTTTTGTATATGAGAACTATATTGCCCTTTTTTACGGTGTAGATTCTGTCCTGAATGAAATAGTTTCTTTCACCGTTTAGCAGATAATATATTTCATAATGTTGATGGTAATGCTGAACCGGCATGGTAAAATGTCCCTGTCTCTTCGAATGGGTAACGTTTATTAAAAATGTAGTACACCTTTCCTCCTGGAGGGTGTGTGGTACCATTTTTCCTTTATCCTCCCTTCCAATTAAATATTAACTCAAATTTGCCGATTTATAAAGCAAAATATGTAGTATTTTTATGGAATTAAGCAAAAAATAAGCAGAAGTTATAAAAATATTGCTCTATAATGGATGAAAAAAGAGATGTGAATTTGAAAAGGAGGTAATAAGATATGGCTAGAAGAAAGAGATATGCCATGGTAGGTATAGGCGGCAGGGCCAGGTTGTATTACGGAGCCATTGCTAGCACATTTAAGGATACCTGCGAGCTGGTCGGTTTTTGCGATATAAATAGGGTACGCATGGATTATGCCAACAAGGTTTTGCAGGAGGAATACGGAGCAAAGCCGGTGAATACTTATACCCCTGATCAATTCGATGACATGATCAAAAATGAAAAACCGGACGTAGTTATCGTTACTTCCATTGATCGCACCCATCATATTTACATTATTCGGGCCATGGAGCTAGGCTGCGATGTAATAACCGAGAAACCCATGACCATAGACGAGGTGAAATGCCAGGCAATACTGGATGCGGTCAAGAGGACCGGCAAGAATTTGAGGGTAACCTTTAACTATCGCTATGCACCTCATAACACAAAGATAAAGGAGCTTATCATGAATGGCACCATAGGCGATGTGCTATCGGTGCACTTTGAATGGCTGCTGGATACCCGCCACGGTGCCGATTACTTCAGGCGTTGGCACAGGGACAAGCGCAACAGCGGTGGATTGCTGGTTCACAAGGCTACCCATCACTTCGACCTGGTCAACTTCTGGCTCAATACCCAGCCCAAGACGGTATTCAGCATGGGAGACCTCATGTTCTACGGCCGTGAAAATGCCGAAAAGCGAGGCATATACAAGTTCTACTATCGGGCATACGGCAGTGAGATTGCCAAGGACGACCCCTTTGCCATCCATCTGGAGAAGAATCCTCAGCTTAAAGCCATGTACCTGGATGCCGAAAAGGAAGATGGTTACTTGCGGGACCAGAGCGTGTTTGGCGATGGTATAAGCATTGAGGATACCATGGCAGTCATGGTTCGCTACAAGAACAATGCCATCATGACCTATTCGCTTAATGCTTATATGCCATGGGAAGGCTTCAGGATAGCCTTCAACGGCAATAAAGGGCGTATACAGGCCACGGTGGTGGAGAACACCTATATAAATGCTGGCGGCGATGTAACAGAGGAGGGTGCTGTAAGGAAGAAGAGCATCACGGTATTCCCGATGTTTGGAGCGCCCTACAACGTGCCCATTGAAGAGGGAGAGGGAGGCCATGGCGGAGCCGATCCCATAATGCTCAACTACCTGTTTGGCACTCCGGCTGAAGATCCCTTCAACAGAGCGGCATCGCATATAGACGGTGCTATGTCCATATTGACGGGCATTGCGGCCAACAAGTCCATAAGGACGGGAATGCCGGTTGACATAGATGACCTGATTGACCTATGATGATTTATCTTTGATTTTGATATGGAAATGCCCTGGATGATGCACTTTAGCAAAATCCAGGGCATTTTATTTAGCTATCCTTGATGAGCATAAAACTCTTGTGTGGCCTGTTATTGTTTGCCTGTATTTGTTAAGGATAAACGCATAAATGCCGTTGGGGTATCATGCCATTTATATTTTATAGATATCAACGTATTTACGGAGCTCCAGGGATAGCTCGTTTAGGGTTCTTGAATAGGATGCGATTTGCTCTATTACGCTTCTCTGTTCGGTGGTGCTGGCTGCTACTTCCTGGCTGGCGGCGGCAGCCTGCTGGGAGACAGCCGAGATGTTCTGTATGGCATCTATCACCTTATTCTTATCCTCTTCTATGGCAGCCATGGATTTACTTATGTTGTTTATGCGGCTTATTATATTTTCGATGCCTTCCGCTATGGTATGGAACGCTTCGTAGGTGTTGTCCACCGCTTTTACTTGGTTTTCCATGACGGCACTTACCGAATCCACTATTGTCGACGCTTTATCGGCTTCCTCTATGATGTTTGACATAATTTGTTCCACCTGTTCGGTGGCTTTTTTGGTGGCATCGGCTAGTTTTCTGACCTCATCGGCCACAACCGCAAAGCCTCGACCGGCTTCTCCCGCTCTGGCAGCTTCTATGGCCGCATTGAGGGCTAGCAGGTTGGTCTGCTCTGCTATATTGTTGATGGTGCTGACAAATTCCCCTATGTTCTTGGACTTCTCGACAAACGAATTGATAAATTCCAGCACTTTGGTAGCGGCTGTCTGACTTTGTTCATTGGATTGGCGCAAGGTTTTGACCGCTTCAAGGCCCTGTTCATTTAATGCGCGCATATGGTTAGAATCTTCCACCATTTTATTGGTATTTTCATATACTAGTTGGATCTGTTCTGATAGGCTGGTTATTAAGTTTACACCTCTTTCGGCCTCTGCAGCCTGTTCTGAGGCCCCGTGGGCGATCTCGTTCATGGATGCCGATATATCATCAATGGCCTGATTAACCCTGGTGGTGTTGGTGGTTAAAAGCTCTGATGCCTCCACCAATCGTCTGGTAATGTTTTTCAATGAAGACATTATGGATTTGAGGTCAGCTATCATGTTGTTGAAACTGGTTGATACTGCCTGCAGGTCTTCAAACCCCGAAAAGTCCACCGTGTAGGAGAGGTCCCTGTTCTTTATGCGATCCATTATGTAGGCTATGGATTCTACCTTTGAGCGTACTGCTTTCATCAGTAAGTAAGCTATGAGTTCCAGTATGGCCAATTTGAATAAGAGTAGGATGATGACGCTTATGATGCTGAGGTGTGGCATGATAAGCTTTTCTAGTATGGTAGCTACTGCTGCCAGTACTGCTGCAAATATAAACGGTTGTTGTATGGCCAATTCCGTGATTTTCTGTTTTAACCGTTCCAGCATTTCCATATGCCTCCTTTTTGTCATGTTTTCAACATGATTTTATTTTTATTATATCATAATATATAGATTGGTAAAATAAGACTTTATTACCCTTTTCATCTTATAAGTTGCGGAGCAGCGTTTATGGGCCACAAATTCGTTGACATAGTTTGTATAATTGTATACAATTAATGTGACCATGGTATATGGCTTTTATTTTGGCAAAGGGGGATTGATAATGGGCAAAAATATAGTGCAGAAAATCATAGAAAGCCATCTCGTATCCGGCAGAATGATACCCGGAGAGGAGATAGCCATTTCCATTGACCAGACTCTGACGCAGGATTCAACTGGAACCATGGCTTATCTTCAGTTTGAGGCCATGGGCGTGCCGCGGGTGAGGACCAAAAAATCGGTGGCTTATATAGACCACAATACCCTTCAGACGGGTTTTGAAAATGCCGATGACCACAAATACATTCAAACGGTGGCAGCCAAATACGGTATATATTTCTCCAGGCCCGGTAATGGGATTTGTCACCAGGTACATCTGGAGCGTTTTGGCAGGCCGGGATGGACGTTGCTGGGTTCTGACAGCCATACGCCCACAGCCGGTGGAATTGGCATGCTGGCTATCGGGGCTGGAGGGCTGGACGTGGCGGTGGCCATGGCAGGAGGACCTTATTATTTCACCATGCCCAAGGTATGCAGGGTTTGGCTTAAGGGAAAGCTGCAACCGTGGGTAAGCGCCAAAGACATCATCTTGGAGCTGTTAAGAAGGCTTACCGTTAAAGGCGGCGTGGGCAAGGTCATGGAATATGCCGGCGAAGGCGTTGCTACACTGACGGTGCCCGAGAGGGCTACCATAGCCAATATGGGTGCAGAGCTGGGTGCCACTACCTCCATATTTCCCAGCGATGAGGTGACCAGAGCTTTCATGAGGGCGCAGGGGCGCGAACACGAATGGATTCCCCTTGAGGCTGATCCTGATGCTCAGTATGATGAGGAGATCGAGATTGACCTGAGCGCATTGGAGCCGCTGGTAGCGCAGCCCCATAGCCCTGACAACGTGGACACCGTAAGGAATGTTGGGCCTATCAAAGTTGACCAAGTGGCAATTGGAAGCTGTACTAATTCCTCCTATTTGGATCTAATGCGCGTGGCTAAGATACTCAAAGGTAAAACGGTGCATCCCGATGTCAGCCTGGTGATTGCTCCTGGATCCAAGCAGGTTTTTACCATGCTGGCACGCAACGGAGCCCTGGCCGACCTGATAGCAGCTGGTGCACGCATTCTGGAGTGTGCCTGTGGGCCGTGTATCGGCATGGGACAGGCGCCAGCTACCAATGGGGTGTCGGTGCGGACCTTTAACCGCAACTTCTACGGGAGAAGCGGAACGCCAAGCGCAAAGGTTTATTTGACCAGCCCCGAGGTGGCGGCTGCTACCGCCCTGACCGGCGTGTTGACCGACCCTCGTACTCTGGGCGAGTATCCTGAGGTCGAAATGCCCGATGCCTTCGAGATAAACGACAACGGGATCATTCCGCCTGCACCCGAAGGGGTACATGTAGAAGTGGTACGGGGGCCCAACATCAAGCCTTTCCCTGTCAACAAGGAACTTCCCAATATAGTAGAGGGCACGGTATTGCTTAAGATGGAGGACAACATCACTACCGACCACATCATGCCATCCAATGCCAAGCTGTTGCCTTACCGGTCTAATATACCTTATCTTGCCGATTATTGCCTTACTTTGGTGGATAAAGATTTTCCCGAGCGCGCCAGGAAAGCGGGTGGCGGTTTCCTAGTGGCCGGGCACAATTACGGGCAGGGTTCCAGCAGGGAGCATGCAGCTTTGGTGCCTTTGTACCTCGGGATAAAAGGTGTAATAGCAAAATCTTTTGCCAGAATTCACATGGCAAACCTTATAAATTCGGGGATATTGCCTTTGACATTTGTGGATGAAAAGGATTATGATGATATTGATCAGGATGATCGCCTTGTCATTGAAAATGCTATTGGGCAGATAAGGCAAGGCAACGTGATCATCGTTAAAAATCTCACTAAGAATAAGGAGATAAAGGTGGGGTTGAATCTTTCGCCCAGGTTAAAGGAAGTCATACTGGCAGGAGGCTTGCTCAATTATACTCGGAAAAATTCTGGACAATAAAAAGTCTAGAGAGTGAGGTATTATGGAAAATATTGAAGAGAATGGTGTGGCGAAAGCCAAGAGGTTTGCCAGGCTGCAATCGCTGGAGAGATATTCCCTGCATTCATATGTGTTTAATTACATTAGAGATGCCATATTGGATGGCCGCTACAAGCCTGGCGATGCGCTGGTTGAGACCAGGCTGGCAGAGGAGCTGGGTGTAAGCAGGACCCCCATACGCGAGGCTATCAGGCAACTAGAGCTGGAAGGGCTGGTGATTTCCATCCCCAATAAGGGGGTGGTGGTAAACGGATTTTCTCAGCAAGATATAGATGATATATATACCATACGTTCCATGCTTGAAGGGTTGGCGGCTCGATGGGCAGCCCAGCGCATAGACCAGCAAAAGCTCAAAGAATTGGAAGAGATCGTGGAGCTGATGGGGTATTATACCAAGAAAAACGACTTTGAGCAGCTTACCCAGCTGGATACGCGTTTTCATGGAGTGATATACGAGGCCTGCGACAGCAAGGTACTTAAACATCTGCTGGACAACCTGCTTAGGTATGTGGAACAGGCACGGCGCGGTTCTTTAAAGGTGCCCATGCGAGCATGTCAGTCATTAAATGAGCATAGGAGCATTTTTGAGGCGATTATGAAAAGGAATGCGGCAGAAGCTGAAAAGTTTATGGCAAAGCATATTTCTTCTGCCATTTTAAACCTCCACTCTCTTATGGGACAGAATGAAAAAGAGAATTGAGGGAAAAGCATTTCCGGTTTTGAAATAAGCCGGGAATGCTTTATTTTTAGTTTCATATTGAACTTGACGGTATTATTTGTTACACTGATATCGATGGAAATAATTTTAAAATAAGGGGATTGGCCTGCCTTAAACGGCGTTTAACCCGTGTGGAGGTGGTTTTATGATGGAAAGAAGTAGGCGCAGAGTTTCCGAGGCAGTCATAAGGAGGTTGCCCAAGTATTACAGGTATCTTATGGAGCTTAAGAAAAATGGCGTAAAAAGGGTGTCATCCAACGAGCTGGGGCAGAAGATGGGACTTACTGCATCGCAGATCAGACAGGACTTCAACTGTTTCGGGGGGTTTGGGCAACAGGGATATGGTTATAATGTGGCAGAGCTGTGCGAGGAGTTTAAAAAGATCCTGGGGTTGGACAGGCAGTACAACATGGTAGTGGTAGGAGCAGGAAATTTGGGTCAGGCTCTAGCAAATTACAGCGGTTTTGAAAGAGAAGGCTTTTTTATAAGAGCCATGTTCGATGTCAATCCCCGTTTGATAGGCATGTCCATACGCGGTATCGAGATCTACGACGTGGACGATTTAAGGAGCTACGCTGCAAGTCATAATATAGATATAGGAGTGATCTGTACCCCAAAGGAGAAGGCACAGGAAGTCGCCGAACTTTTGGTGAGCTGTGGCATAAAGTACATCTGGAATTTCGCTCCCATTGATGTCGTTTTACCCGATGATGTCATAGTCGAAAATGTTCACTTGAGCGATAGCCTCTACATATTGTCTTATAGAATCAATGCCACAAAATCCTAAGTGGAATGAATGATAAGACGACAATAGGGGTATGATCGGGGTTGATAATATGAAAGCTATGCATGATGTTGAAGGGTTGCCGGTTATATGCGTAAGGGAAGGTATTGAGTGTGGCAGGGTTAGGAAGTTGCTGATAAATTGCTATGAAGGGAAGGTACAGTACCTCATCATCGAAGATGAGGAATGGTATTTAGGGGCCAAGCTATTGCCCTTTGATAAGGTGTTAGGGATAGGGTCCCATGCGGTCATTACCGAGAGCCGGGAAAATATATTGCATTTCTCGCAAGTTGAGGAAGCCCTTGATTTGATAGAGCAGGGCATGAGCCTCGAGGACGCCAGGGTCTACACTCAAAGGGGCGAGTACCTGGGGAATGTACAAGAATATTACTTCGATGAAAGCGATGGAAGGATTGTAAGATGCCAGCTATACGCCCAAAACCAAAAAGATTTAGAATTGAATTCCTCCCAGGTTGTTACCTATGGTAATGGAATACTGATTGTCAGCGATGGCGTTAGTGATGGAGCCGATAATGCAGGCGATAAACCGCGTGGAGAAGTTTATCAACTTGCGGGAAACGCCGATGATGGGCAATACAAATATAAAGGCTCTTCT
The DNA here is from genome assembly GCA_017577715.1 of Clostridia bacterium. Lineage (GTDB taxonomy): Bacteria > Bacillota > Clostridia > Caldicoprobacterales > Caldicoprobacteraceae > Caldicoprobacter. The sequence goes on along the minus strand of PKRC01000010.1, from coordinate 43,241 downwards.
TTATTTGAGCAAAAGCAAAGGCGATTCCTTCTGGGGAAGAGGGTTACTAAGAGGATAATGAGCGAGAGGGGAGAATTGTTGGCTGCTGAGGGGGATATAGTGACCGAGGAGCTTATAGATAAGATAAAAGCCGAGGGAAAGCTTGTCGAGCTCACCATGAATATTGAGGCCGTATAAAAGGATCCATATAAAATCAAGCTTAACGGTGCTGAAGTAAAACTGTTACGAAAGTTTTAAAAAACTTTACGGTTTTGCTTCAGACTGTTAAGCTTCTATTATTTTATGGCGTAATGTATTTACTTCTGTCTGAGGTTATTCTACTATATAAATAAATTGTGCGAAAGAGAAAGTAATAAACGTCACATAAAAATAAAACGGGGGATCCCTCTAATAAGTGGAGGTAAGATGGATGCAATCTACGACTCAGTCTAAGCGGCAAGCTGTAAAGAGAAGGGCTGTACGCCGTAAGAAAAAAGATGGGATATATAAAGCGGCATTGATGATATTGTTTACAATCATTTTTTTAGCGTCTTTGGGAATAGGGGCTTTTGCCTATCGCATTTTAAACAGCGACCGATTTTATCCAGGAGTGACGGTTGACGGCATACCGCTGCAAGGGTTGACATTTGAGGAAGGGTTGAAAGCCGTAAGTGACCGTCATCAGCCCCAGTTGGATGCCATGAAGTTAGTACTGCGCTATGGAGAGCTGGAGTGGGAATACACCTACAGGGATATTGGCGCCAGTTTCAACATAGAGGAAGTAGTGGGAGAAGCCTATCAGGTGGGAAGACGGGGCAACATCTTTCAGCGGCTTATGGATATATATGAAGCCAGGAGAAATGGGAGACATTTTACTACTACCTTGACATACGATGTCTCACTTCTTGAAGATGAACTGCAGACAATTGCCAAGCAGATAAACGTTGAACCCGTTGACGCCCAAATCGAGTTTCATCCCGACAGTGACCCAAAGTTTACTTTTACGGAAGAGGTCATAGGGAGAGGGATGCTGGTTGAACAGGCTATGGCCGATATAAAGGCCAAGGTGGATGCGATGGACTTTACTCCTTATGAGATCCCGGTTCAAACGCTTTACCCTAAATATACTCTGGAAGAGGTTAAAACTTGGACCAGCAGGATTGCCGTTTATTCCACCAAGTTGAGTGGAACGCCTCAGAGGATTCATAATATAACCCTTTCCTCGAAAAGCTTTGATGGACTTCGCCTTGATCCCGGGGAGGTGTTCTCATTCAACGAAGCAACGGGTCCCAGGGATAAAGCCCATGGGTATTTGGATGCTCCGGTCATCAAAGAGGGCAAAAAGCTGGTGAATGAACCGGGAGGAGGTAATTGTCAGACTTCTACCACTTTGTACGGCGCTGCTATACGCGCTGACCTGGAGATAGTGGAGAGATGGCATCATTCATGGCCTTCTACTTATACCGAAGTGGGGCAGGATGCTACGGTGGATTACCCCAATCTCGACCTGAAGATCAAAAACAACAAGGATACGCCGGTATTTTTCAACAGGTATATAAAAGGTGGAAGGCTTTACGTTGAAGTATACGGCAAGGCGCCTACCGATTACGATAAGATAGAGGTAGTATCGGTAATATTGCAGCAGACCGAAAAGCCAGCCGAAAAAGTGGTGCAGGACAACACTTTAAATCCCGGAGAGGAGATTATAGAATACGAGTCCAGGCCAGGAATCAAGGTCCAGACCTACCGCGTGTATTACAAGGATGGAAAGGAAATCAAGAGGGTCAAAGAGGCATACAGCAATTATCCCAGGATTGTGGGACTGAAAAGAGTAGGCCCGCCAAAACCTGCCGAGGAAATTCCTGAGACTCAAATTCCTTCGGAGACGCAAAAGCCGGGTGAGCAGGCTGATGACAATGGAAACAACGGCGGTGAGCCCACAACCGAAAACGGCGCCGATGGGCAGGCTTAAATGTTAGGTTTTGCGCTTCCGGATTTAACCGGAAGCTTTTTAGTTGAAACATCATCCTTCATTTTTTGGCCTTGAGTCGTTATAATAAATAGGGTAACTGATAATTGATCGGCAAAATTTTTCGATGTGAATGAGGATTAGCGGTGGGGAGGAGACCATTGTGCTGTATCCATTGCTATTTGAACCCATATTAAAGGAGAAGATATGGGGTGGTAGTACTCTTTACGAGAAATATGGCAGGAAGCTTCCGTCTAATAAGATAGGGGAAAGCTGGGATGTAGCCTGCCATCCCAACGGTACCAGCGTGGTTGCCAATGGCCCCCTAATGGGAATGAACTTGAGGCAGCTCATCGATTCCTATGGAAGCCAGCTATTGGGACAAGAGGTACACATGAGATTTGGGAATGAGTTTCCTTTGCTCATAAAGCTTATTGATGCTAGCGAAATTCTGTCTGTGCAGGTGCACCCGGATGATGAATATGCGGCGTTGCATGAAGATGGTCGATCGGGAAAGACCGAGATGTGGTATATAATCCATGCACAGCCTGGTGCCAGCCTGATCTATGGCCTTGTGCCTGGAACAACCAGGGAAGAGTTTGAGGAGGCCGTAAGGGCTGGACGGCTGGAGAAATACCTGAGAAGCGTCGAAGTGCAGGCTGGAGATGTTCTGTATATACCGGCAGGGGTGGTGCACGCCATAGGACCAGGAATTCTCATCTGCGAGATTCAGCAGAATTCCGATACCACATACAGGGTGTATGACTGGAACCGGCTAGGGGATGATGGCAAGCCCAGGGCGCTTCATGTCGACAAAGCGCTGGATGTGATAGATTTCAGTGGCAGGCTTGCAAAGGATAAGCTATCAGGGCTGCCAGTTGAAGAGGAGGGCGGCAGGCGTATATACTATGTGGCTTGTAGTTATTTTGCTGTACAAAAGCTGGAATGCCATGGCTGTATGAAGGAGACGGCCGATGGGTCTAAATTCTTTACGTTGACGGTGGTGGAGGGCCAGGGGGAGATAACTTACAGCCGGGGAAGCCAGCCCTTCAAAGCCGGAGATTCGGTGCTTATACCTGCTTGTTTGGGGGATTATGTGATTGAAGGAGAGTGTACCATAATAAAGGCGTTTGTTCCCAATAAGGAAAAAGACATAATTGAGCCGCTTAAAGCTAAAGGCTTTACCCAAGATCAGCTTAAGGACATTGCAGGTTTGTTTGAAGGAGATGATGCGAAAAGGTGACCAATTTGCCTGAGGCTTTTATGGATAAGATGAAGGGCATTTTAGGCCCAGAATATGCCGAGTTTATGGGGTGTTTTAAAAATCCGCCGTATCAGGGATTAAGGGTGAACACGTTGAAGATCGCTCCGGAGGATTTTTTATCCATTGCACCTTTTGAGCTGAAGCCAGTTCCATGGGCCGAAGCTGGCTTTTATTATGGCAATGAGGATCGGCCGGGCAAGCACCCTTACTACTATGCAGGGCTGTATTATATTCAGGAGCCCAGCGCCATGGCGCCGGCTGAGCTTTTAGGAGTAAAGCCGGGGCATAAGGTGCTCGACTTGTGCGCTGCGCCCGGAGGAAAGTCATTCCAAATAGCTGCGCGGCTGAAAGGGGAGGGCTTTTTGCTGTCCAACGAAATTGATGCCTCCCGCGTTATAGTGCTGGGTGAAAATCTGGAGAGGTTGGGTGTCAGAAATGTTGCTATTACCCAGGAAACGCCGGGCAGGCTGGCGGCGGTGTTCAAGAATTACTTTGACCGCATACTGGTGGATGCTCCCTGTTCGGGCGAAGGCATGTTTCGAAAGAGGCCGGATATGTGCTCAGTGTGGTCTTATACCCTACCTGATAGGCTCAGCGTAAGGCAAAAGAGCATATTGAAGCATGCAGCTGAGATGCTGGCTCCGGGCGGCAGAATGGTGTATTCCACCTGTACCTTTTCTCCCGAAGAAAACGAAGGGGTAGTAGACTGGTTTTTAAAGGAACACCCCAATTTTTCGCTGGTGGATGATGTGCGCTTCAGATGGTTTGATAGGGGAGTCCCCGAATGGGCAAGCGGGAATCCGGAGCTTGCAAAAGCTTATCGGCTTTGGCCGCATAAGATAAAGGGTGAAGGCCATTTTATGGCGCTGTTTGAAAAGAAGGCGGATGGTGGTAGCAGTAGCCTACCCCTTTTCTACAAGCGCAGGGGGATAAGCAAGCTGCCGCTTGAGTACGAGCGTTTCGTTAAGGAATATATGAGAGAGCCCATAGAAGGCTATCTTTATATGCGCAAGGAACAGCTGTACTGGATACCGCCTTCCCTTCCCGACTTAAGCGGGCTTAAGGTATTGCGACCGGGCTTAAGGCTGGGGACCATCAAAAAGGGTAGGTTTATACCTGGCCATGCCCTGGCTATGGCATCCAGGAAGGAATCGGTAGTACAAACCATTGAATTTTCAAGCGATTCAGAAGAGGTAGTGCGATATCTGGAAGGGTTTACCCTTACAGGATTTGATGGAAAGGGATGGGTGTTGGTAACGGTGGATGGCTATTCTTTGGGATGGGGTAAGCTGTCCGATGGCATGCTGAAGAATTATTATCCCAAGGGTTTAAGGCGTGTATTGACGTAAAGGATAAACAGGTGATACAATTATCCAAATATATACCTTCATGTGAGAATGGGAGGATTGGCTTATGGTCAATGAAATTCTTGAAATATTGAATGAGGACAGTAGAAGAACCCCTGAAGAGATAGCAGTGATGCTGGGTACCGATGTGGAGACCGTTAAGCAAAAGATAGAGGAGCTGGAGAGAAACAAGGTTATAGTTAAATACAATACCATAATAAACTGGGATAAGACCGACCGTGAATACGTGACTGCCCTTATAGAGGTAAAGGTGACCCCCCAGAGGGATCAGGGTTTTGATGCCATCGCGGAGCGAATTTATAAGTTTCCCGAGGTTAAATCGGTTTACCTTATGTCGGGAGACTATGATTTGGCTGTAATGGTTGAAGGGCGAACCATGAAGGAAGTGGCTTTTTTCGTAGCCGAAAAGCTGTCTGTGCTGGATTCAGTGCTTAGCACGGCTACCCATTTTGTTTTGAAGAAGTATAAAGTAGAGGGAGTTGTGTTGGAAGACGAAGAGAAGGATTACAGGCAGGTGATCGTACCATGAACGTAGAGAGTATGATTGCTGAACGGGTGAAGGAGGTACCGCCGTCGGGCATACGGAAATTTTTTGATATAGCCAGCGAGATGGAAGGCGTCATTTCCCTAGGAGTGGGAGAGCCCGACTTCATAACTCCATGGAATGTGCGCGAGGCGTGTATCTATTCCCTGGAAAAGGGAATGACGTGCTATACCTCCAACTGGGGGATGCCGGAGCTCAGAAAGGCCATAAGCTGCTATTTGAGCAGGCGGTTTGGGCTTGAGTACAATCCAAAGAACGAAATAGTGGTGACCGTTGGTGCTAGCGAGGCCATAGATCTGGCGTTGCGGGCCATCCTCAATCCGGAGGATGAGGTTTTGATACCCGATCCTTCATATGTGGCTTATATGCCCTGCGTCCATTTTACAGGAGCCAAGGCCATACCAGTGGAGTGTAGGCCCGAAGATGAGTTTCGCTTGATCCCGGAAAAGCTGGAAGAGAAGATAACTTCCAAGACCAAAGCGCTGATTTTACCCTATCCCAATAATCCTACTGGAGCTGTTATGACTCGGGAGGATTTAGAAGCAATTGCGCAGGTACTGCGCCGTACTGATATTATAGTCATATCCGATGAGATTTATGCGGAATTGACATATGGCTATAAGCATGTCAGCATTGCAAGCTTGCCAGACATGAAAGAACGTACAATAGTCATAAACGGCTTTTCCAAGGCCTTTGCCATGACGGGTTGGCGAGTGGGGTATGCTGCAGGCCATCCCGCTTTGATCAGCGCTATGGTGAAGATCCATCAATATACTACCCTGTGTGCTCCTATAATGGCCCAGGTGGCGGCCGTTGAGGCCCTTAGAAAGGGATTCGAAGATGGTTTTGCTTCGGTGGAGTATATGGTCAGGCAGTATAATATGCGGAGAAAAGTAATGGTAAACGGCTTCAGGGAGATAGGGCTGGAATGCTATGAACCCAAAGGGGCATTTTACGTCTTCCCCTCCATAAAGAAGACAGGCATGACATCCGAGGAGTTTTGCGAAAAGCTGTTGAGGGATCAAAAAGTCGCTGTAGTCCCGGGCAATGCTTTTGGAGCCAGCGGTGAAGGATTTATAAGGTGTTCCTATGCCTATTCTATCGACAACATCAATGAAGCCATAAAGCGCATAGGCAACTTTTTAAAAAAGATATTGTGATTGAGGAGGTTATCATGAAGCATGAATGGGACCGCGACCCGGACATCATAGAAGGGGAGTATGAGATAATTGATGAATGGGATGCGAGCGGAACGTATGATGATTGGAGTAACGGCGGTATGCGAATGGACCCCAGGCCCCCCTACGTTACGTATGTCATACTAGGGTTAAATGTTGCTGTATGGCTGATCATGAGCTTTATAGGTACGGTATTTGATATCAATTTAAGCTATCAGCTGGTATACTTTGGCGCCAAGGTGAACGAATTGATCGCTGCAGGGCAGTACTGGCGCCTTTTTACCGCTATGTTTCTGCATGTCGGAGTTATGCACCTGTTGTTCAACTCGTATGCCCTTTATATATACGGGCCGATAGCAGAGAAGCTTTACGGTAAAATTCGGTTTGCTGGAATATATGTATTGTCAGGGATGATGGGTAGCCTCTTTAGCTACCTCTTTAGTCTTAATCCGGCAGCCGGCGCCTCTGGCGCCATATTTGGCCTTATGGGTTCTCTGCTCTATTTTCGCAAAAGAAATCGCACGTTGTTTAAGCGCGTATTTGGGCCTAGGTTGTTCATCATAATCGGCATCAATCTGTTGTTTGGTTTTATTCAGCCGGGAATCGACAACTGGGGGCATATAGGAGGCCTCATAGGAGGTTTTTTGGCAGCCAATGCTGTGGGATTATATCGGGAGCGTAAGCTGTCGGATAAGGTAGTGGTGTGGGCGCTTATAGTTGCTATTTTTGTGTTGGGCCTGTGGATTGGGCAAAGAAAATACGATAAAATGGTTATGTATATAGAGAATTTCTACCATGCTCCAGCGCATGAAGCGCTCTTTTACAGTGAATTACTGCAATGCCCAATAGGTCATGAATCTTTTGATGCGGGCTTGTGGGAGTATGAGTGGTTATGGGGGAATTAGGATGAAATACGGGCCGGTAGCATTAATGAGGTGTGGAAGCTATGACCGCCAGGAAGTTGAAAAGGCCGTAAGATGGGGTGTGGAGCTGCTAGGTGGCATTGAAAAGTACATAAAGCCCGGTATGAAGGTTTTGCTCAAGTGCAACCTGTTGTCGAGGAAAAGGCCAGAGGAAGCCGTAACTGTGCATCCTGCCGTAGTGGAGGCCGTGGTGAGGGCTGTGCAGTCGGCAGGGGCTATACCCATAATTGCCGACAGCCCCGGGGGGCTATATACCGAGAGGGCTTTAAAAGGCATATACAGGGCTTGTGGCATGGAAGAAGTACATGAGAGGACTGGCGCTCTCCTCAATTACGACACCGATATAGTGGAAATCAGCCACCCTGAGGGAAAGGTGGCCAAGCGCATGACGGTGATAAGGGTGCTGCAGGATGTGGATGCCGTCATATCTTTGGCAAAGCTGAAGACCCACGAACTGACCCTGTTTACCGGGGCAGTCAAGAACCTTTTCGGCGTTATCCCCGGCATGACCAAGGCCGAATACCATCTAAGGATGAAGAAGCTGAAAGAGTTTTCCGATTTGCTTGTGGACATATGTACTTACGTGAAGCCAGTTCTTTCGGTGATGGACGGCATAGAAGGAATGGAGGGCAATGGGCCGTCGGCTGGTAGGCCGCGTCATGTAGGTGCACTTCTTATAAGCCCAAGCCCTTATGCACTCGATGTAGTTTCGGCCGCATTGGTAGGGCTGCCGGTTGAAAGGATATGCACCGTACAGCGGGCTGAAGAACGGGGGCTATGCAGCAGCAGGCTGGAAGATATAGAGATTATAGGGGATTCGTTTGATGAGCTCCGTGTACTTGACTTTAAGCTGCCCGATTCCAAAAAGCTGGGCTTTTTGGTGAGGGCTCTTGAAAGCGACAACCGGCTTTCGGAGTTTCTGAAGTTCTATTTGGGACCACATCCCATGATAAGGTATGAGGCTTGTGTGGGGTGTGGCGATTGTGCGAGGTATTGCCCGCCCAAAGCCATAAAAATGGCTGATGGTAAGCCACGCATTGATCTAGGTACCTGTATTCGCTGTTATTGCTGCCAAGAACTATGTCCTCATAAAGCTGTCTTCATAAGGCGAAACTGGTTTTTTAGGCTGTTTAAATGATGCCTTTTCCATTGTAAAAACGGATTTCGGGCGACAATTAACTGGAAAGGAGATGTGCTCAAGATTCACATGAGTCGGATGAACTCTGGTCCGTGGAGATTGTTGTGGCATCTCATGAAGGACAACAGGATGCGGTATGCAGGGGCTGTAGTCGTTACCGCTTTTTCTGCTCTGCTTTCCCTAATGCCGACGCTGGTTGTAAGGACAACAGTGGATTCCATCATTGGCAATAAGCCAATAGATATCCCCTACTGGATGGAGGATGTCATACTACGCCTAGGAGGCAGGGATGTCCTGGCTCATAATCTGTGGATATGTGGCTTGTTTTTGCTGGCCATAAGCCTGATAAACGGAGCAGCCGTGTATATGAGGGGCAAATGGACGGCACAGGCTTCCGAGTCTACCGCAAGAAATTTAAGAAATATGCTTTACGACCATCTTCAGAATTTGCCATATGATGAGCATGTGAAGGCTGAGACAGGTGACTGGGTACAGCGCTGTACTTCTGATGTGGAGACCATAAGGCGTTTTTTAGCCGTACAACTGGTAGAAATTGGAAGAACATTGTTTCTCCTAACCATGGCTCTTGTCATAATGTTCAACCTCGATGTGAAGATGACCTTTATTTCCATGGCTGTAGTCCCTATCATATTCGTCTTTTCGTACATATTTTTTTCAAAAGTAAAGGAGGCATTTCGTCTAGTTGATGAGGCTGAAGGAAGGTTGACCACCGTTTTGCAGGAGAACCTGACGGGGATAAGGGTGGTAAGGGCCTTTGGCCGTCAAGCTTACGAGATTAAGAAATTTGATGATAAGAATAGGGAATATAGGGACTTATCATACCGCCTTATGCGGTTGATGGCCAATTACTGGGCCATTTCGGATTTCCTCATAATGTTTCAGATGGGGATAGTGCTGGTCATAGGAGTATATTGGGCATCTCAGGGCACTATGACGCTCGGGACTCTGTTGACCTTCATGAGCTATGAGGGTATGCTGTTGTGGCCGGTTAGGCAGATGGGTAGAATACTGACTGACATGGGGCGGACCCAGATCTCTTTGGCAAGGGTTAAGGAGCTCTTGGATAAGCCGAGGGAGGATATGAACGAGGACGGGCTCAAGCCCGATCTAAATGCGGACATCGAATTTAGGAATGTTTATTTTGAGTACGAAAAAGGCCGTCCGGTGCTTCAAGATGTATCCTTTAAGGTGAAGAAGGGGCAGACTGTTGCCATCCTTGGTCCTACCGGTTCTGGCAAGTCGTCATTGGTTCACCTGCTTTTGAGGTTATATGACTACCAGGGAGGTTCCATTACCATCGGCGGAGTTGAGCTTAAAAGGATAAACAAAAAATGGCTGCGCCAGCATATAGGCATTGTGCTTCAAGAACCTTTCTTATTCTCCAGGACCATAAAGGAAAATATAGCGTTGGGCAATAGCCGTGCGGGGGAGGCAGAAATTTTAGAGGCGATACGCGTAGCTGCACTTGATGATGTTATACAGCAATTTGAAAAGGGGTATGACACGTTAGTAGGCGAGAGGGGGGTAACCCTCTCGGGTGGGCAAAAGCAAAGGGTTGCCATTGCTAGGGCTCTTGTCAGGGACAGCTCCATATTGATCTTTGATGATTCTTTAAGCGCTGTCGATACCGAAACCGACGCACAGATCCGCAGGGCTTTGAAGGAAAGGCGAAAAGGGGTGACCACCTTTATCATATCCCATCGCATCACCACCTTGGCCGAAGCCGATTTGATATTGGTGCTGGATCAGGGGCGGTTGGTTCAGTCGGGTACCCATGAAGAGCTTATCAGGCAGCCCGGCCTGTACCAGAGGCTATGGGCATTGCAGAGTCAGTTGGAAGAGGAGTTGGCAGAAGAGAGTAATATGGAGTGCTCAGCGCAATGAAGGGGGAATGGTTTAGATGAACGCTTACGAGGAACAGGAATATACCCAGTCGTTTAATATAGATTTGTGGAAGAAGTTGATTAGTTATGCCCGGGCTTATAGGAAGGATTTATTGCTGCTGGCGCTGGTTATGGTAGTGTCCGGTGGCATCGATGCCGTTTTTCCGCTTATGAACAGATATGCCGTGGACCATTTCATTGTTCCCGGTGAACTGGCAGGGCTGTGGATTTTTGCTTTAGTTTACGGTCTCCTCATCGCGGTGCAGGCCCTCAACGTATGGCTGTTAATATGCATTGCCGGCAAGATTGAAATAGGCCTGTGCTATGACATAAGAAATATGGGTTTTAGAAAGCTGCAGGAATTATCATTTTCCTATTTTGATAGAACGCCGGTTGGATGGATTATGGCCAGGATGACGTCTGACATTCAGCGCTTGAGCGAAACCCTTGCCTGGAGCCTTGTGGATTTGATGTGGGGAATAGCCATGATGCTGACCACCATAGGGATTATGCTTTATTTAAATTGGAAGCTTGCCCTCATCACCCTCTCGGTGGTGCCAATTTTGGTGGTAACCAGCATGTATTTTCAGAGGATAATATTGAAGGCCTATCGAGAGGTGCGCAAGATCAATTCTCAAATTACCGGAGCTTTCAACGAGGGGATAATGGGGGCTAAGACCACCAAGTCCCTTGTGAGGGAAGAGGAAAACCTGAAGGAGTTTGAAGAGCTTACCGAGCGGATGCGGTATTCTTCCGTTCGGGCGATTGTGGTTTCATCCATCTATATGCCGATTGTGATGGCATTGGGCAGCATCGGAACGGGGCTGGCGTTGTGGTTGGGAGGCAACGGCGTCATCAACAACGCTATCAGTTATGGTACCCTAGTAGCCTTTATTTCGTATACAACGCAATTCTTTGAGCCCATTCGCCAGGTTGCTCATATATTTGCCGAACTGCAAAATTCTCAGGCCTCGGCCGAACGGGTTTTCTCCATGATTGAAACCGAACCCGACGTGAAAGATTCCCCTGAAATTATCGAGGAATATGGCGATCTGTTTACGCCCAAAAAGGAAAACTGGCCGCCCATAAAAGGTGATGTGACTTTCCACAACGTATCCTTTTCCTATAAAGAGGGCGAGGAGGTGCTTAAGAATTTCAACCTCGAGGTCAAAGCCGGCCAGACAATTGCTCTGGTGGGCGAGACGGGTGCCGGCAAAAGCACTATTGTAAACCTCCTGTGTCGCTTTTATGAGCCCACCGAAGGTGAAATCAGGATCGATGGGGTGGATTACCGCAAGCGTTCCCAGCTGTGGCTGCAATCCAATATAGGGTATGTGCTGCAGACGCCCCATCTGTTTAGCGGAACCGTTAAGGAAAATATAAGGTACGGCAGGCTGGATGCCACCGATGAAGAGGTGGTGGAGGCTGCAAAATTAGTCAACGCCCACGATTTCATCATGAAGCTGGAAAAGGGATATGATACCGAGGTGGGCGAAGGTGGAAACAGGCTGTCTACAGGCCAAAAACAGCTCATTTCGTTTGCCCGTGCAGTTTTGGCCAACCCCAGGATATTTGTGTTGGATGAGGCCACCTCTTCGGTAGATACCGAAACCGAGCGGATCATCCAGAACGCTATACAAAAGGTGCTACGTGGCAGGACCAGCTTCGTGATAGCGCACCGCCTGTCCACCATAAAGTCGGCTGATCGCATACTGGTAATTCGCAATGGGCGCGTGGTTGAACAAGGTACCCATTTTGAGCTGCTCAGGCGAAGGGGGTATTATTACAGGCTGTATACAAACCAGTTTATGGAGGAAAAGGAGAAGGAAATTATGTCCCAGATGAGATGATAGATGAAGATGAAGTAGTACCATATTTTTCAACTAGAAAGCCTTCCTTTTCCCAGGATATAATATAGTTACAATAAGAGACAAGCCATCCTTTTTAGCACATCATTTCAATTATCTGGGAAAGGGGAGGTAGGAAGAGTGTCTACAAAAAGGCTTGCATTGACAGTAGTTACAGCCTTACTGCTTATCTTGTTCATATGTGTGCCTTTTTCGCGAGTTTCAGCTGCAGGGTATCAGCTTACCAGGAATTTAAAAAAAGGGATGAGCGGTGAGGATGTAGCCGTTGTACAGCGCCTTCTCAGGGATTTGGGCTTTTTTACATATCCTCAGATCACGGGTTACTTCGGCAGCATAACCGAGACGGCCGTAAAGGCTTTTCAAAAGGCAAACGGGCTGGCAGCTGACGGCATCATAGGCCCTATTACCCGTGGCGTCATTAATAAGCTTCTGGGCGGCTCAACTGCTTCAAGGGGAGATGCCACCAGCGTTTATACTGTACAGCCGGGTGACTCCCTGTGGAAAATAAGCCAGCGCTTTGGGGTTTCGTTAGATCTGCTATTTGCAGCCAACAACATGACCGGTTTAACCGTAATTTATTCAGGTCAGAAGATAATCATTCCCCGGAGCAATGCGTCGGTAGATACGCCGAAGGTTACCTACTTGAACCACACCGTAGCCAAAGGAGATACTCTATGGAATCTGTCGTATAAGTATGGCGTATCGGTTGAAGACATCGCGCAGGCCAATGGCATAGACGTTTCGGCTGTGCTGTACGTAGGTCAGGTTTTAAAGATTCCCAAGAAGGAGATACCTGTAAAAACCACTCCAGGGCCCCAATATGGCGAGCTGCTGGACTGGTGGGAAGAAGTGCAGTACGTCTTCCCGCTCAATTCTACAGCCACAGTAGTGGATTTTTATACTGGCATCAGCTTTAAGGTTGTAAGAACCTATGGGTCGGGCCATGCCGATGTAGAACCGCTGACACAGGAGGATACCCTCATAATGAAAGGCATTTGGGAAAAGTATGAAAAGCTAGCCAATGGTACTGTAAACTATTGGGCAAGGCGCCCGGTGCTGGTGCTGATAAACGGACGCAAGCTGGCGGCTTCTGCCACTGCAGCGCTACATGCAGGGCTGGATTCGGCTCCAGATGGAGCTTATGTGAGCTGGAGAAGTGGCGATTATGGGGCAGGAATAAATTACGACAGGATAAAGGGAAATGGTGCCGACGGGTATTTCGATATCCATTTTCTAAACAGTGTTCGCCACAAAGATGGACAGGTAGATGCTCAGCACCAGGCTATGATAAGGATAGCTGCAGGGCAATAAAAGAAAGGTAAACCGATGCATAAGGCTCAATGTAATAAAATCATAGATAAATTGTTGAAACCTATAAAACGAGATAAATTGAAATGATATGCTAAAGGATGGCGTTTTTTTATGTTTTACGCATGGATTTGTTTTTATGCCTGCCTTATTAAAAATTAGCATATCATACATACCACACTTAGCTCCTCAAAGTCTTAGGGCTTATTGGTAATAAAAACTATTCAAGATTTTGTTTGCCGATATTTTCTATCTCTATATTTGGTTGTGTATTAACTTACGGTGAAAGAACCAGGGTGACTACATAGATGTTAATTCTATGATATAGAATATAAATAATATTTGATTGAATTAGTATCCAGCGGGGAAGTAGATATTGATAACGTAGTGACCGATGTATTTGCTCTAGATGAGGTGGTGGATGCGTTTAATCTGTTAACCCACAATGATGGAACCCATCTTAAAGTTATGGTAAAGTTCGATTAAAAAGTTATTAATATTGTGTAGAATGAGGTCTTCTTTGTCCGTTTATTTCCCTCTGATTCTTTGCTGGCATAATTAGAGAAGGGATATAATTTATCAAAGGGTGGAATAAGCTCTTTTAAATCATTATCGATGGTAATAGATTTAAAAAGGCAGGGATGTTCTTTTGCTTGGGTTGGATGTGGGATCAACCACCACAAGAGACTCCGAAGGACAGGATGTTGCACAAGCGGTGGAAAGGAGGTATAGTTAAACAAAGGAACCTGGCGTTTAGGGGGATTATGGGGTGGCTGAACACGGCAACAAAATTTACGACATCGAAAATATCAGCATCGAGGATGTAATCGATATAAAGGAATTGAAAAGCATACTCAACTGCTTTGTGTTGGCTACGGGGCTGGGAGCGATATGCGCAAACGCTAAAGGTGAGCCTATCGTCGTTCCAGATGAATATGAAGGCCAGTGTCCGTTTTGCAAAGTGGTGCGTTCTGATCCCGAAGGGCTTAAGCGATGCAATCAGTCCATGAGCTATGCGGGCAGGCAGGCAGCCCAGCTGGGTGAACCGTATATCTTTCGGTGTCATGCCGGGCTGATAGAGTTTGCGGCGCCCATAATGTTTAAGGATATATACCTGGGCAGCATCTCGTGCGGCCCCGTTATTATGTGGGACTGGGATGAGATGGCCCTGCAGGAATTTTTGAACTTGACCCGAGATCTCAACATCAACCGCGAAGCCTTGGTGGTGGCCAGTAGGCAGATAAAGATGTTATCCAGTAGGAGCGTACAGGCAGCAGCTAAGCTTATCTTTATAGTGGCCAACCACATCGCAAAGACCGGCATGCTTACGTTGCAGTATAGGAAGGAGCTCAATGAACAGCAGGCAAAGCTGGCCGAGGCGATATTTGAGAGAAAGCGGGCGGAGGAGACCATCAAGGCCCTGGAGACCAAGGCCCAGGAGCCCACATATCCTATAGACAAAGAAAAGGAGCTCTTAAGTAAGGTTAGGCTAGGGAACCGTACCGCTGCAAAGGAAATTCTAAATGATCTGTTGGGCGATATATTCTTCCGCACCGCTGGCAATATGGACCTAATGAAGGCCAGAATATTGGAGCTGGTAGTTGTCATATCCAGGGCGGCGGTAGAAGGCGGTGCCAGCCTGGAGAAGCTATTGGGCCTAAATTACAACTTTATTTCCGAACTGTCCCAGATTAACAGCATTGAAGAGATATGTCACTGGGTTGTGAAGGTGCTGGATACCTTCATGGACACCGTGTACCAAACCAAGAAGGTGCGCAATGCTAAATGCCTCGGTGAGGCTTTGAAGTATATCCGTGAAAATTTCAATAAAAATATTACCCTTGAGGATGTGGCGAGAAGCGTATATATAAGCCCTTATTATCTCAGCCACTTATTCAAGGAGGAGCTCAACATAACTTTTTTAGAATATCTGACCATGGTGCGAATGGAAGAGGCTAAAGAATTGCTTAAAGATACATCTCTCTCTATTGTAACCGTTGCATCTCAGGTGGGCTATGAGGATGCCAGCTATTTCAGCAAGGTGTTTAAAAAATATGTCGGCATGTCCCCGTCTCAATACATGAAGAATCTCTAGAAATAGCATTGACAAGATTGTCCCTATTTTCACAAGATTTAACCGGTACAGCTTCAGTTAAACCTGTTATAATTTATAACGTAGGCTTTATAACCATTATACATGGTAGGAATAGAGTGAATTGTCCAAGCGATGAACTTGCGTTTGATAAGGAGGGTTAACAGATGGCTGATTTTAGGGCAATTGCTGATGCTTTGAAAGCCGGCAATGCTCCAAAGGTAAAGGAGATGGTTGAAGCAGCGCTGGCAGAGGGGGTAAATCCCGAGGATATTGTAAATAAGGCGCTTATAGTGGGAATGAGCGAGGTAGGTGAGCTGTTCAAGAATAACGAGATATACGTTCCAGAGGTGCTCATCGCCGCTCGCGCTATGCACGCCGGTTTGAACATCTTAAAGCCTTTGCTAGCTGAGCGAGATGTAAAGCCCATAGGGAAAGTGGTCATTGGCACCGTGAAGGGCGATCTACATGATATCGGGAAGAATCTGGTAGCCATGATGCTTGAAGGGGCAGGATTTGAAGTGATCGACCTGGGCATTGACGTTTCGCCCGAAAAATTTATCGAAGCAGCAAAAGCGGCAGGTCCTGGTTGTATAGTTGCCATGTCTGCCCTGCTCACTACCACCATGCCGGCTATGAAGGATACCATTGAGGCTTTGAAGGCGGCAGGCTTAAGGTACCAGGTAAAGATTATGGTAGGGGGAGCACCCGTCACGCAGAAGTTTGCCGATGAGATTGGTGCTGATGGCTATGCACCCGATGCTGCATCGGCTGCTGATCTGGCAAAGACTTTTGTGGCGTAAAAAAGGGCGTTTAAAACGCCCTTTTTTTTATCCAAAATAAGGGGAGAAACTCCATTTTCCATCAAACAGTGATAGGCCATTTTATCTCTCGTTGAATTTCATTGCTATGTGCATTTGATGGTTTATTTAATGCACAATTCATTGTTGAAATGCTTTTCCCAGCTTTTTTGTATCATATCCATCACGGGTTGCCTGGTCCTTAAAATCACCACTAGCTGCGACAGGTTACGCTCTGCATTAATGGGAGTTATGGATATAGAACCGTTGACTCCATCCACATAGTGCCATCCTTCATTTAGCTTGAAGAAACCCTTTATTCTAAAGGCAATATCTGAAAGGCTTTGTAAAAAGGCCTTTAGCTTTTCTCTCTCAAATACCCCATTGGCTTCAAGGAGCAGGGTTTTCGGTCTGTTAGACGGGCAATTGAGGTTAGGAGTGGCCGGTGGCAGCTGGAAGTTTTCGAGATTTTGTTGCAGCCATGTAGGGTCTAATCTGCCGTAAGAAGTGGTTACTATGGGGGCTATGGGATTTAAGCTGCGAATATTCCCTTGTACCGCTTTAAGCCTTTCGGCGTCCACCAAATCAGCCTTGTTTATCACTATCAAATGGCTGTATTCTACCTGTTTGCCTATAACTTCCAGCGCCTGTGACAGCTCCATAAACGAGGTGGCATCCACAAGGCATATGGTACCTTTAAAATCGTAAATATCGCCGATTTTCGGCTGTATGTCGTAAAGGATTTTTTCCATCCCGGATGGATCTGAAAGCCCTGAGCTTTCGATAAACAGCAATTCGATGGGAGTACTGGCCATAGCTATTAGCCCTTGGGCAAAGTTGGATGCAAGGCAGCTACAGAATATGGATCCATTATTTATTTCCATCATGTCTATGCCTTCCCTTTTGACCAGCGTACCATCTATGCCTACGCTGCCGAACTCATTCATTATTATGCCAATCTTTTTATTTTTGTTAGACTCCAACAGGTTTTTTAAAAGGGTGGTCTTTCCCGCTCCTAGGAAACCGGTAAGCAAATATATGGATATCTTGCGACTCATTTTAAACACTCCTCAATGCTTCTGAACAGATCGTTTCTGCTAGGGATTATGGATGAATACTTGAGTTTGCCGTTGATATAGATGCAGGGTAGATTTTTTATGCCCATCTTCTTGATGCGGGCTATGCCTTCGCGGGTGGTAAACTTGTGTTCCACCCAGTCGATTCTGTCGCCGAAGTGTTCTTTAGCGATCTTTACGGCATTGACCATGTAGGTACAAGCGGCACAGGTGGCTGAGTCTAAGGTAAACACTTCGATGAGCGGCCTTTCGAGATTATCGTAGTCCGGCAGCTCCACTTCTATGTCCAGTTGTGTGCCCTGATAGTTTTCCAGCATCTTTCTTACCTCGTCGGTATTGCGTATGGCCTGCTGTATGCCTATGGGATTTTCAGGAGGAACATCGTACGGCATGTCGCATCCCGGTGCGATGGCCAGGTTATGGTGATTTAATTTATCCAGTAGATCTACCACGTATTTCATGTTGTCCTGCTGGCTGCCGTACAACATTATTGACGTTAGGGGGATGTTGCCGCCCAGCACTATGTTATATCTATCGGTAATCTTTTTAGCTTCCACCATGTCTATGTTTTCATCTATGAATATGGAATCGGGACCGGTTTTGCACATCTCCTCTATATTCTTTGAAGCATTGCCGCATACGAAGAAGGAGGACAGTGCTCCCTTTCGCTTGATAAAGCTAAAAATTTCTGCAGCGGCTTCCGATACGAATTGTGCAAAGTGCTGGGGGGAGATTTGAGAGACCAGAGGATCCACAACGGCGATGACGTCCATACCGGCTTCTATATAATATTCTGCCATTCTTTTGGCTACTTGGCTGGTATATCCAATGAGCTGATGTACATAGTCGGAGTCCATAAACATATCCATGAACAGCTCTGTGCCTCTCAGGTGGGATGCCAGGGTCAAGGGCCCGCATATCAGGCCAAATAAAGCGGTGGTCTGACCAACTTCGGCTTTAAATCTTTTCATCACTTCCAGTATCATGGGAAGCCTCCCATCTGATCTTTCGGGTAGACGCTGAGGAATGGCTTTATCTGAAGCTAGCGGATGGGATTTGACAGATGGTGGGGCTTTTTCGGCCCATACCAGCTGGCAGCCCAGGATTTCGGCTTCTACCTGCAGGTCAAACAGCACAGGTTGCCCATCAGGGCGGTACAACCTGTTTACTTCTAAAAGAGATTCGAGCAGTTTTTCACCATCGGTTAAAACTTCCACGGCGGTGTAGCCTTTGAGCTTGCCAGCATGGACACCGGCAAAGGGCACCCATGGCACCCTTGGAAGGCCTTTTTCATGTTTGAAGGTCCTTATAAGCAGCTCTTTTCCTGTCATGGCTTCCATGATATTGAACCTCCTTGATGCTATGGATGTGCTCTGTTACGTTTTCTTCTATTGTATCAACAGCTATCCGGGATGTCTGCATCCTATCTTGTTAAGTTTAGTAGAATATTGTTGGGTTTTTAACAAGCTGTATAGATAAGTGATTTGGAGAATGTGTCATATCCCCGTAATGAAAGATAGGGTTATGAATGGAGTTTGGCGATGCCTCTAGATAATATTGCATTGTATGTTGGGGAATTCTTAAGGCCAGTAAAATGAAAGCTCTTAGCCCGGCAATCCTTTTTTAAATAAAGGGTTATATTTGTATTATCTCCAAGAAGGAGGTAATGATTTATCGGAGAATATGTATGATAATAAAACTATACTTAACCTATTATCGCTGCAAAGCGGGTTAGTGAAAGGATGAAATTGATTATGGATTTTAGAACGGAGCTGAAACGCCGCTTAATCGTGTTTGACGGTGCAATGGGGACCATGGTACAGCGTTATGGGCTTCCCCCTGGTCAACCGCCCGAGACCTTCAACATTCTTCATCCTGATATCATCGAGGATATTCATAGGCAATACATAGAGGCGGGTGCCGATGTCATAACTACCAATACCTTTGGTGCCAATGAATTCAAGCTTAGGGACACGGGATATACTGTGGAGCAGGTGATAACCCAGGCTGTAGTTTTGGCACGGCGTGCTGCGGGGAGCAAATGGGTAGCGTTGGATATGGGGCCCATAGGTCAGCTCATGGAGCCCATGGGGCCACTGTCTTTTGAACGAGCGTATGAATTATATGCCAGGCAGGTTAGGGCAGGGGTACAGGCGGGGGTTGACCTCATTTTGATCGAAACCCTCGGTGATCTACGTGAGGCCAAAGCAGCTGTCCTGGCCGCTAAGGAGAACAGCTCTTTGCCTGTCATATGCACGCTGACCTTTGATCAAAGGGGAAGGACGTTTACAGGCGCGGATCCGCTAACTGCCGTGGTGGTGCTTGAGGGCCTGGGAGTTGATGCTTTAGGAGTGAACTGTTCGTTGGGGCCGGAAGGGCTGATGCCCATCGTCAAGGAGTTTATATCGTATTCCAGCCTTCCGGTTTTGGTGCAACCCAACGCAGGGCTGCCGCAAATAGTGGATGGGCGGGCGGTTTATCCCTTGACCCCTGAAGTCTTTCAGCGGCATATTCAGACAATGGTACGAATGGGAGTAAGGATAGTTGGCGGGTGCTGCGGAACCACTCCTGATTTCATAAAGGCCATAAGGCAAGCGGTGAAGGACTTGACGCCTATAGCCGTTTCACCAAAGAGGTTTACGGCCGTGGCTTCGGGATCAAAGACGGTGGTTTTTGGTCAGGACGTGAAGCTCATCGGCGGCAGCATAAATGCTAGGTTCAATGAGGGCATTGCTAGGGCAATAAAGGATAACGCCGTAGGGGATATAGTGTCACAAGCCATTGTCCAGAGAAGCCAAGGGGCTGACGTATTGGCGATGGATGTGGCTGTTCCGGAAATGGACGAGAGAGAAGTGATGCTCAACCTGGTACGCGAAGTACAGGCAGTTGTCAATCTTCCGCTGGAATTGGACAGCTCAAGGGCCGATGTCCTGGAGGCTGCTTTGAGACTATATAATGGTAAGCCGCTGGTACGAGGAGTAAGCGCTGAACAGTCTGTCATGGATGCGGTATTTCAAGCTGTTGCAAAGTATGGAGCCTGCGTGGTGGGGTATACTAGAGATGAGGACGGCACTCCGGCTGACGCCAGGGGAAGGTTGAAGCTAGCCGAGAGGATTGTGCGCGTTGCCGAGGCCTACGGCATGCCGAAGGAGGATGTGATCATCGATTGTACCATGGCAGATGTGGCGCCACCTTCTTGGGAGGCCATGGAGGCCTTAAAAGCCATTAAGCTGATCAAGGACGAGCTGGGCCTGGTAACCACTCTGGATATGAGAAGGGTGTACAGGAACTGGCCCAATGATGATAGCGTTGGAAGTACCTACCTTGCCATGGCGTTGGCTTACGGCCTTGATGCCCCGGTGGTGGACCTGGAAGATGGCCGTACTATGGAAACTGTTAAAGCTTTCCGCCTACTGAACTGCAAACGATAGGATTGAGCAGAGGGACACTAAAATCGGGCGGGCAAGATGATTGTCATATAACTAAGGGGAAAGGTAAAAGCGGCTGCTAATAACGATTTTGCAGCCGCTTTTTTATATTGAGCAGTGCGTTACCTAGGGGTATGACGGGGATATTTTTGGGAAGAATCAAGTATGAGGTGAGGTGCCTTGAAAAATAGGCTCTTTTTACTTTTGACGTTGGGCGTTTTAACATGCTCTATAGCCTTGAATTATGGAATTACTACTAATGCGGTGGAATCGGCCTGCCAATCGGCAGCAGGTACCGATTGTGCTGCTGAACTTGTTCAATTGGATTATAACGCCGTTTACAGCGCTGCTTTGCCTGAAGCAGGGAGGGGTAAGGTAGTCCTGGTGGCCATGGATCGGCTAGGCTGGATGGACATAAAGGAGGCTTCCACACCCAATATGGACAGGTTGATGGAGATAGGGGCAATTGGCCTTATGACAACCAACACGGCTGGAAGCCGTTCGTGCAACAACCTGTATGTCACCATGGGGGCAGGTGCTAGGATTACCGGTTCTGCCAATTCCCCTCTTGCCTTCTCGGCCGATGATGTATATCAGGGGCAAAAGGTTGCCGACCTCTATTATCAGATAACCGGCCGCAGGCTACAGGCCGGTGAAATAGCCAGTATAGGAATTGCTGCCGTGTATCGCAACAATGCCAACAGGCCGTATCCCGTCAAAGTGGGAGCATTGGGTACTGCCCTGGCGCAAAACGGCTATAAGGTGGCTGTGGTTGGAAACAGCGATACGCTCGAGGAGCCACAACGGTATCTGGTGTCCATGATGATGGATGACAAGGGCGTTGTTCCTTTGGGAGACGTGGGGGAATGGTTAAACACAAAGGACGGTACCCGACCTTTTGGCATGAGGGTGGATTTTGACAGGATGGCTCAAGCAGTCCAAAGGGTATGGGATGAAGCCGACGTCATAGCCATCGAATGGGGTGATACCTACAGAGCGGAAGCCTACAGGCATATGGTGATGGATGATGTGCTGGAGGAACATAGGCGTAAGGCCATAGAGGATGGGGATACCTTCATAGGATGGCTGATGGAGCGGCTTGACATGGAAAGAGACCTTATTATTGTATTCACAGCCTTGGGGCCATTACGGGAACTGCAGGTCAACAACCGTTTGACCCCTGTAATCATGGCGGGAAGAGGCGTAGGCAGGGGTTGGCTCACATCTGCCTCAACCCACCGCATGGGTGTGGTGACCAACCTGGATGTGGGAGTCACTATCCTTGACTTCTTTGGCATACCGCCTCTCCCAGAGCAGGGTGGCGCTCCAATGAGGAGCGTTTATAACGATAGTGGTTTGGAGGGCATCATAACTTTTAATCAGAGGCTGGTGGAGATCTACAACCAACGCCCCTTCTTGATACGCGCGTTTGTGTTTTACATCATAGCGGTGGTTGTAGCCTCGCTGATAACCCTTTTCGTTAAAAGGAAATACCTGAAGGCTATCAAGCTTTGCCTGTTGTTTGCCATGTTGGTGCCCTTTACTTACCTCCTTTTGCCCCTTGTACACCAGCCTTCTCTGGCGGTGGCTGCTTTGATGGCGGCCTCCTTTACCCTATTGCTTGCCTTTGCCATATGGAGGTTTATCCCCGCCATGCTGGACAGGATCATGGTGATATGCCTTATGATGACGGCGGCGTTGCTGCTTGACCAATGGACCGGTGCAAAGCTTATACAGGGATCCCCGCTGGGGTACGACGTGATAAGCGGGGCTCGATTTTACGGGATAGGCAACGAGTACATGGGGGCACTTGTGGGGGCTACTTGCATTGGTACAGCAGCGGCTATAGAACGACTGAAATCCCACTGCAGCATGGTCCTGCCTGGAGCCGTTGTGCTGCTGGCTATGGTTTTTGCCACCCTGGCGTTGCCCTGGTGGGGTACCAATGTGGGTGGGGCCATAACGGCATTTATGGCATTCGGGGTGTTCATCATGCTGATGGCGGGCTGGAGGATTACCTGGAGACAGATAGCGGTCCTATGTACGGTTTTGGCCATTGCCGTTGTTGGATTATTCATTTTGGATAGCTTCAGAACGGTGGAAAGCCAGTCCCATATAGGGCAGACAGTGAAGCTCATTAGGGAAAACGGCCTGCAGGAGCTGTTCAATATAGCTTACAGGAAGATATCCATGAACATCCGCCTCTTTAGATATACCGTATGGACACGGGTATTTTTGTCCTCGCTGCTTGCCATGGTCATACTGTTTTATAGACCCCAAGGGATTTTCAAGGACGTAAAGGAGCGGTATCCATCTTTGTATTATGGTTTTATCAGCGGGATTGTGGGGAGCGCTGTGGCCTTTGCGGTCAACGATTCGGGCATAGTGGCTGCTGCCACCTGCATGATATATGTGGGCCTATCGTTTATATTTGTCATTGCACAGCAAGTGGAAGATATCGAGGAGTTAAAGGAGCATATCGTGAGATGCAGCTAAAAGAAAATTGAAGTATGGGTAAGAGTGATAGGGGTATGAATTTAAATAGAAGGATTAAGGTTTTAGAGCTTATACGAACGGCTTCAGGGGGCATGAAGCAGCACTACATTTCCTTGGCAAAGGGACTGAAAGCTGCGGGGTTTGACGTGTTGGCAGCCTGCAGCTTTGACAAAGCCATCATGGAGGAACTGCAGGATGAGGGTATAGAAGTTTATCCATTTCATCTTCCCGGAGAGGTACAGCCGCCTTTGGACGCTATAAAAGCGGTGAAGATTGCGCGCATCATAACTGCGCATGGGGTGGATGTGCTGCACTGCCATGGGTTTAAAGCCGGGGTGGTGGGCAGGGCCGGAGCCATTTTGGCTGGATGCCCTAAAGTCTATACCGTTCATAACTTCGTGTTGTCCTCATCTCATGGTTTTAAGAGTACAATGCTGTCAGAACTGGAAAGAGTCCTGGCCAAACGTACAGAGGGTATCATCGCAGTGTCCCGCGCGCTCAAGCTTGAACTGGAACAGAAGTGCCGAATCCCTAGCGACAAAGTCAGCGTTATATATAACGGCGTACCATTGCCTCCCGAAGGCGGAGGAGGGAATGTGAGAAAGCGCCTCGGGATAGGGCCCGATGCAGTGGTGGTGGGAAGCGTGGCCAGGCTCATACCCTCCAAAGGCATTGAGCATCTTCTGGATGCCATACCACTGATAAGGGGTTGCTGTAAAAATGTGAGCTTTATGATAGTGGGGACCGGCCCGTATGAGGAAGCCCTTAAGATGAGGGCCAAGGCTCTTGGGGTTGAAGGCGATGTCTTATTCACGGGATACGTAGCCCCGATATGGGGTTATTTAGATGCCATGGATATCTTTGTACTGCCTACTTTGTCCGAAGGTTTGGGGATCTCGGTGCTCGAAGCTATGGCCATGGGCAAGCCCGTTGTGGCGTCCAATGTTGGTGGGGTACCTGAGATAGTCCAGCACGGGGGAAACGGCTATTTGGTACCGCCGGGAGATGCAGCAGCCCTGGCGTGTGCCGTAATCCATTTGATTAACAACGCTCACCTGAGAAGGGTTTTTGGCCAGAAAGGGCGCCAGCGCATCGTGACCTCCTTTTCGGTAGAAAGGATGGTTCAAGCTACAGCCCAGTTACTGGAAAAGTGCGCCCTTGGAAAACTTACGGCTAAAATCTCTTGAAGTTTTTTGACATGGGAAGGTATAATAGCTTTGGAAGCTATGTCATACAGATGAATTTCAAAATAAAGGTATAATTTGGGTTTTCCAGATGTAAAAATTTTATAGGTAAGCTAAAAAATAGTTTGAGGGCAGGCTCAAACATTGTTATTGGCTCTATAGCCAATCCTAGCGCCCTTTATGCCGGACGGCATAATGAGGAGGCCGGTACATAATGAACTGGAAACTATTCTTATTGTCCTTCTGTATGCTGTTTATAGCCGAATTGGGCGATAAAACTCAGCTAACCGTCTTTACCCTGGTAACTCATCATAAAGAGCCTCTTCCGGTATTTCTGGGTGCTTCTTTAGCTTTAATTGTTGTTACTCTGCTGGGCTCTTTTCTGGGTGGGGTTGTGACCAGGTATGTCCCCACATGCTGCCTGCGACTTTTGGCTGGCCTACTGTTTGTGGGGATAGGAATCTTCATCTTGCGAGAAGCCCTGCCCCAAATATGGCATATGATTATCGTGAAGAAATAGGCTTTTTAGGCCTGATGACGATAATATGAATTTGCATAGATTTTTAATGGAGAGGGGAGACTGTATGAACGTCGTTATAAGCCTTAACGGGACATGGCAGTTCTGTTCTAAGAAGGACAAGCAGTGGAAGAATGGCAGGGTACCGGGATGCGTACAGATGGACCTGATGGCATTGGGAGAGCTGGGGGATCCATTTTATCGTTTGAATGAGATAGATTTTCATAAGCTGGAGGAGGAAGAATGGATATACCGCAAGGAGTTTGAATGGAACGATGCTCTTCCTGTATCGGGTAGAGTATATCTAGTATTTGAAGGCATCGATACTCTGGCAGACGTATACATGAATGGGTATTATCTTGGTAGAGCCGAAAACATGTTTATCCCTTACCGTTTCGATGTGGGAGAAATTCTGCGAAGCGGATTAAATGAGGTTGAAGTGCATTTTGATTCCCCCATTAGGACAATTCGGGCGATGGAGCGTAACAGTCCTATCACCCTGCGCGGTGCCAACAACGAAATCGGCAGACCCTATGTGAGGAAGGCGCAATATTCCTATGGCTGGGATTGGGGGCCAAGGATTGCGCAGGTAGGGCTGTGGAGGCCGGTGTATCTGGAAGTCGTTGAAACTGCCAAAATACGCTATCCTTTTTTCGAAACCAGGCGTATCAATAAAGATGGGGCTTTTGTAGCAACGGGCGCAGAGATTGAAATGGTTGCCGGCGATGACGGGAAGACAGTTTTGCACGATGAAATGGAAGCGTTTGTAGAAATATTCTACCAGGGAAAAGTCGTCGTCTCAGAAAAGGCAAGCATCGATAGATTCAGGGGTAAGCTGCAATTGAGCTGGGAAGGGTTAATAGAAAATGCGGCGCTGTGGTATCCCAATGGGATGGGGCAGCAGCCGCTTTATGAGGTGAAGCTACGCCTTGTGCACAATGGCAAAACAGTAGATGAGCACAGCTTTAGGACAGGCATTCGCACCGTAAGGCTCATAAGAGAGCGGGATGAGATGGGCGAAAGCTTTATCTTTGAAATAAACGGGGAAAAGGTCTTCGCAAAAGGGGCCAACTGGATACCCGCTGATAGCCTTTTGCCCAGGCTGACGGAAGACGATTATTACTATTACATAAAAGCCGCAAAGGACGCAAACATGAACATGCTTCGCATATGGGGTGGAGGCATATACGAGCACCCTGCCTTTTACGAGGCGTGCGACAGGATGGGCATCATGGTATGGCAGGATTTCATGTACGCTTGTGCTCAATATCCAGACCAGTTTGATTGGTTCCAAAGGTTGGCTGAGACAGAGGCCGAGCACGTGGTAAAGAGCCTGAGGATACATCCATCAATAGTGCTGTGGTGCGGCAACAACGAAAACAATTGGGGATTCCATTCTTGGTGGGGCAACGGCGTTCCCAAATATTTAGGCAACTATATATACCAGGAAATACTGCCCAGGGTTTGCGCCGAAAACGACCCTTCTCGTCCTTACTGGGTATCCAGCCCGTATGGAGGAGAGGACCCCAACTCTATGGCTGAAGGGGACCGCCATTGTTGGACGGTATGGAGCGGCTGGGCAGACTACAATGAGTATCTCAACGATACCGGCAGGTTCATCAGCGAGTTTGGATTTCAAGCCATGCCCTGTCTTAAGACCATATATTCTTTTACTCAGCCTGAAGACCGCCATCCCTTAAGCCCGGTGATGCTGTCCCACAATAAGATGGTGGACGGCACTGAAAGGCTGGTAAGGTTTATGATAGCCAAAGCTGGTTTTCCGAAGGATTTTTCAAGCTTTGTGTACCTGACGCAGTTTATCCAGGCTGAGGCTATAAAGACCGGCGTGGAGCACTGGCGTACCAGGAAGTTTAACACCGCCGGTACGCTTTACTGGCAGCTAAACGATTGCTGGCCGGTGGCCAGCTGGTCGTGTATCGATTACCACCGCAGGAAGAAAGGCCTGTATTATTATACCAAGAATTTCTTCCATAACATCTTGATAGTACCCAAATACAAGGAAGGGCGCATATTTATCCATGCTGTAAATGACACCCTCGATGAGCTGGATGCACGAGTACGGGTGACGGCCTATGCCCTCGATGGCACCAAGAAGGGCGAGATATATATGAAGGCTATTTTATTGCCCAACAGTGCGTCAGTAATAGGCAGTATACAGCCTGAAGAGCTGGGAATTGGCTATAGGCCCGTAGTTATGCCTGTGGATGCCGATCCAACCGTTTTACCCGTTGAAAAGAACGGCGAACTTTTGGATACCGTGCTGTTTGTGGAGCTGGTAGCTGATGGCCAAAGCGTGAGAAATTACCTGGTGTTTGACGCCTTTAGAAACCTTGAACTAAAAGAGCCTAACATAAGCTGCGTTGTAAAGGGGAATAAAATAGAGCTGGTATCAGATAAGCCTGCCTTTGGGGTGTTTATAGAGACCCAGAGGGATGTTGAACTATCGGATAACTGCCTTGTCTTGGAGCCCAGCATTCCACACGTGGTGGAAGCCTCGGAGGAGCCTGGAGATGTGAAAACGGTGGATATAACCCGCATGGTCATCAAGCTGTATTGAGGATGAGCAGCTTATTCTCTTTATTTATATCCAATCTTTGTGGCTGCCTAAATTTGGGAAATATTCAGAAAAGTGTGGAGACAATTTTTTATAGAGACTGCAAGCATATATTTGTTCCTTTAATCTCTTCTGTTTTTTTATTATGGGCGATTTTATATGAATTTTAAAAACCTCGATGGCATGATGGGACATTTAATTGTGCTTTAACAATTAGTGGGTGTAATGTCAAATAAACAGAATTATGCTCTTTACTCTTTAAGGCAACATTTTTTAAAGACAGGGGATATGATTTGCTGTTATAATATCTGGTAAATCCGCTTTGAACGGGATATTTACGAAGATTTGAGCTCGATTGGCACAAGCATGCTTATTCAAAAGGGGGTAGCATTTGGATTGTATCAGGTGGAGATAAGGCAAGGTAGCCGTATAGAGAAATATTCGGTACCGTCAGGATATAGCCTGTTCAGGCTATTGAAGGAAAAAGGATTCTATATGGATTCGCTTTGCGGTGGTAAGGGATTCTGTGGCAAGTGTAAGGTGAGGATAGTCCAAGGAGACATATCTAAAGGCCGATGTTCCCCAGATGAGGCGGGGCATCTCTCGTTCGTTGAGCGAAAAGAAGGTATCCGCCTGGCATGCAGGGTACAGATAAATGAGGATTTGGCTGTCGAGGTACCGGAAGGAATTCAAAGGGATGCCGCCATTCTTGTAGAAGGGAAAGGAGACGTTGTTTTAAATCCCAGGGTGGTCAAACGATATGTTGAACTGTCCAATCCATCGCTGGACGACCAGGCTAGCGATGTTGATCGGATCGAGGAGGTCCTTGGGGCTCCAGGGAGGCTTCGTCCTGCCGCTCTCAGGGGTTTGCCCGAAACGTTGAGGGCTCACGACTTTAAAGTGACGGCGGTGTTTTTCGATCAAGATATAATTGCGGTCGAGGGCGGAGATACTTCCGAAACCAAATACGGGGTGGCGGTTGATATAGGCACCACCACAATGGTGGGATTTCTGATAGATCTGACCACTGGCCAGCAGTTGGATGTGTACTCGGCTATAAATCCCCAGCGCCAGTATGGAGCCGACGTCATAACCCGTACTGATTTTACTCTGGAAAACGAAGATGGGCTTGCTCTCTTGAGCAAGTTGGTGAGGGATGAGATAAACAACATGCTGAGAGCTTTCTGTCAGAAGTGGGCCATCCGTTCAGACATGATTTATCATATGACGGTGGTGGGTAATACCATCATGATGCACCTGTTTGCCGGGTTGCCGGTGAGGAACATAGCGGTTTCGCCCTTTATCCCGGTCATAGCTCGCTCCTTTGAGCTTGAACCCTGGCAGGTGGGCATAGACATGTGCCCTTCTGGCAGAATAACCATATTGCCCATGGTGGCGGGATATGTTGGCGCCGACACCATTGCTGATATACTGGCATCTGGCATGGCTGAAAGGGATGAACTGGCACTGCTCATCGATATAGGCACAAACGGCGAGATTGCGCTGGGGAACCGTAAAGAAATCATAACCTGTTCAACGGCGGCTGGACCTGCCTTTGAGGGTGCTCATATTCGCTACGGCATGGGAGGCGTAAAGGGCGCCATAAGCAGGGTGAGGATATCCAAACACGGAATAGAATATGACACAATAGGCGGCCAGCCGGCCCGTGGCATATGCGGTTCCGGGATTGTGGACGTCGTAGCGCAGATGATAAAAGCCGGCATTATGGATACTACCGGCAGGATAAAAAGTGCCCAGGAGGTCAAGGCTGATCTGCCTGACGCCCTTGTCAGCAGGGTCATCGAGCTGGATGGGAAACCTGCCCTACTCATCGCTTCAAGAGAGGAAGGGGCGCTGGACGATATATACATCTGTCAAAAGGACGTACGGGAGGTACAGCTAGCCAAGGCGGCCATTGCAAGCGGCATCCACATCTTGATGAAGGAGATGGGGGTACGGCATGAGGATATACAAAAGGTGTATCTGGCAGGAGGATTCGGAAATTACATCGATTATGATCATGCGGCCGATATAGGCCTTATACCAAGTCAGCTGAGAAGCAAGGTAATTGCCATAGGCAATGCCGCTGGCGCAGGAGCCAAGATGGCGCTTTTGTCCAAGGAATACATGGAAATGGCTGAATGTATAAGGAATAAGACCCGCTACGTTGAACTCTCCTCGCACCCCGATTTCCAAAACGTCTTTGTGGATTTTCTCCCATTTTAAGCCAGTATATGATATCCTGCATCCACGTGTATGACTTCTCCAGTAATGCCCCTTGACAGGTGGCTGAGCAAAAACAGTGCAGCATCACCCACATCGGACTGGTCAACATTTCGCCTCAATGGTACCTTTTCCTCGTATGTTTTGAGCATTTGGCTGAAATCTTTGATTCCCCTCGCGGCAATGGTCTTTATGGGTCCGGCAGATATGGCGTTTACCCTGATGTTATACGGTCCCAGGTCTGCTGCCAGATATCTTACCGAGCATTCCAGCGCCGCTTTAGCTGCTCCCATGACGTTGTAATTAGGCACTGCCCTTTCACTGCCAATGTATGTTAACGTCACAATGCTGCCACCTTGGGGCATGAGGGGCAGGGCGTGCCTTGCTACTGCTATCAGCGAATAGGCACTTATGTTTTGAGCTAATAGATATCCTTCTCGAGAGGTGTTGTAATAGGCTCCAGCTAGCTCTTCTTTCTTCGCAAAAGCCAAGCTGTGCACTACGCCATGCAGCACTCCAACATCCCTTTTGATGCTGTCAAACAGGTCTACTATTTCTTGATCGCTGGTCACATCGCAAGGATACAGTAAAGCCCCCGGGATGTCAGATACCAGTTCCTGTACCGCATCCCGCGTGCGCTCTCCCTGATATGTAAATATCAAATTGGCCCCTGCTTTGAGGCATGATTGCGCTATACCCCATGCGATGCTCCATTTATTGGCCACACCCATTATCAGGATGTTTTTATCCTTAAGCAGATTTTCCATTACCATCATCCTTTCAACCTGTTTTGATGGAACACAACTTGAGCCTGTGTGGGCTTGCGGACAAATTATGTTTAGTGGCAGGGAGTATGGTTTATAATATAGGCGAAAAATTTCAGCGGCTGGATATTGCATGGAAACAGCTGTTATGTTACTATAATATGAAAAATGCTGTAATTTACTGCTTAATAGAATATCAAAAAATATTGGACTTGTCTACAGTTTATGCTATAATTAAAATGTTTGTGGAAAGAGCAGTTTTAACAAAGGAGGATCTTGCGGGTGAAAGCCACAGCTGAAAAGATAGAAAACAATAAGGTAAAATTAAAATTTGAGGTCGATGCTCAGGATTTTGAAAAGGCGCTGAATAAATCCTACATGAAAAATAAGGGTAAGTTTCAAATTCCAGGCTTCAGAAAGGGGAAAGCGCCTAGAAAGCTAATAGAAAGGTATTACGGCGAGGGCGTTTTCTACGAGGATGCCTTCAATGAGATATTCCAGGAGGTTTACTGGAAGGCAGTTGAAGACAACGGCCTTGAGCCCGTTGACTACCCAACAGTGGAGGAGATCGAGCAGATTGGCAGCGGTAAGGACCTGGTGTTTACCGCCAGCGTAGTTGTGAAGCCCGAGGTAGAGCTGGGACAGTATAAAGGAATAGAAGTGGAAAAAGTGGAGTATAATGTTACGGATAAAGATGTAGAGGATGCCTTAAAACGGATACAGGAAAGGTATGCCAGGTGGGTGGCTGTAGAGGGTAGGCCTATAAAGGAAGGCGACTTAGTCACCCTAGACTATGAGGGCTTTGTAGACGGTCAGCCTATAAAGGACGGCAGCGCTCGGAATTATGCCCTTGAGGTAGGCTCCAAGACTTTTATCCCGGGCTTCGAGGAACAGCTGGTGGGCCTTAATGCCGGTGACGAAAAGGAGATAAAGGTGACTTTTCCGGAAGATTATAGGGTCGAAGAATTAAGGGGCAAAGAGGCCGTGTTCAAGATTAAGGTTCACGACATAAAGGAGAAGGAGCTGCCTGAGCTGGATGACGAGTTCGCCAAGGACGTGAGCGAGTTCGAAACCTTTGAGGAGTACAAGGCCCATCTGAGAGAGGACCTTGAAAGGGCAGCCAAAAATCAGGCGCGCGCACAGATGGAGGAGCAACTTTTATCGCAGGTAGTTGAAGGAGCCAAGGTTGATATCCCTGATGTTATGGTGGAGCGAGAAATTGATGCTATGCTTAGCAACTTTGAGTTGGGGCTGTATTATCGGGGCCTGACCCTTGAGCGGTATTTAGAGCTTACCGGCACATCCATGGAGGATTTGAGGGCACAATATAGGCAAGAGGCATATACTAGAGTGAAAACTGCTTTAGTGCTCGAGAAGGTAGCAAAGGCGGAAGGCATCGAGGTTACCCAGGAAGACCTGGATAAGGAGCTGGAGGAGCTGGCAGGTCAATTCAACATAACGGTAGACGAAGCTAGAAAGCGCTATGCTGAAAGCCTGGAAAGAAGGAAGCACGAGTTGCTCACAAGAAAGATCGTTGATTTCCTGATGGATAACGCCATTATAGTGGATAAGGCACAGCAGTCAGAGCAGAATAAGCAGCAAACAGAGGATAGGGTTGAGCATGCAGACGAGGGCGCAGATCAGCGCCCAGCGGAGGATACGGCTGCTGAGTAAGTTTAAGGTTATGATTGATTGAGGAGGAGATGATAGTATGAGCCTGATCCCTATGGTGGTCGAGCAAACCAGCCGTGGTGAACGCGCATATGACATATATTCGCGGCTTTTGGAGGATAGAATCATATTCCTTGGCGGGGAGATATACGATGAAACCGCCGATTTGGTGGTGGCTCAGTTGCTTTATCTGGAAGCCAAAGACCCCGACAAGGATATACAGCTTTACATCAACAGTCCTGGCGGCTCTGTGACCGCTGGATTGGCCATTTACGATACCATTCAGTATATCAAATGCGATGTATCCACCATCTGTATTGGAATGGCTGCATCCATGGGCGCTTTCTTGCTGGCGGCCGGTACCAAGGGTAAGAGGTACGCTCTGCCCAATAGCGAGATCATGATCCATCAACCCATAGGTGGGGCACGGGGATCTGCATCCGACATAAAGATACATGCTGAGCAGATCCTCAAGATCAAGAGGCGCCTCAATGAGATTTTAGCAGAGAGAACAGGTCAACCCCTCGAAAAGATAGAGAGGGACACCGATAGAGACTTCTTTATGTCTGCCTATGAGGCTAAAGAGTACGGTATCGTGGATGAAGTCATCGTATCGCGTAAATAGTGTT
Source organism: Clostridia bacterium (assembly GCA_017577715.1). Lineage (GTDB taxonomy): Bacteria > Bacillota > Clostridia > Caldicoprobacterales > Caldicoprobacteraceae > Caldicoprobacter. The sequence continues at coordinate 10,344 of PKRC01000010.1, read as the reverse complement.
TTAAGAGGTGAATGAATTGGCAAGATATGATGATAGAAAGCAACTAAAGTGTTCTTTCTGCGGCAAGACCCAGGATCAGGTGCGGCGGTTGGTAGCCGGACCAGGGGTCTATATCTGTGATGAGTGCATAGAGCTGTGCCAGGAAATCATAGAGGAAGAGTTTGAGGAGTCATCCAGCTTTGATATGCACGACATCCCAAAGCCGCAGGAGATATACTCCACTCTCAACCAGTATGTCATAGGTCAAGATAGAGCTAAAAAGATATTGTCAGTGGCTGTATATAACCATTACAAGCGCATTAACAGCGACTCGAAAAGGGATGGCGTTGAGCTGCAAAAGAGCAACATCTTGATGTTGGGCCCAACGGGCTCCGGCAAGACCCTCCTTGCTCAGACGCTGGCCAAGATACTCAATGTTCCATTTACCATAGCCGATGCTACTACCCTGACTGAAGCGGGATACGTGGGCGAGGATGTGGAGAATATCCTGTTGAGGCTCATTCAAGCTGCAGATTATGACATCGAAAGGGCCGAGAAGGGTATAGTGTATATAGATGAGGTAGACAAGATAGCCAGGAAATCCGAGAACCCTTCCATAACTCGAGATGTATCCGGCGAAGGCGTACAGCAGGCTTTGCTCAAGATACTGGAAGGGACCGTTGCCAACGTTCCGCCCCAGGGCGGACGCAAGCACCCGCATCAGGAGTTCATACAAATAGACACTACCAACATCCTCTTCATATGCGGTGGTGCTTTTGAAGGCATAGAGAAGATCATACAGAACCGCATAGGGAAGAGTTCGTTGGGGTTTGGAGCAGAAATCCGGAGCAAGGTCAACAGCGATCCAAGCGAGCTTTTGACGCACATAATGCCGGAGGACCTGTTGAAGTTCGGCTTAATTCCCGAGTTTGTGGGGCGTCTCCCCATCATCGTTACCCTCCACGCTTTGGATGAGGAGGCGCTGGTGAAAATTTTGAAGGAGCCCAAGAATGCGCTGGTCAAACAGTATCAAAAGCTGTTTGAGATGGATGGCGTAACGCTGGAATTTGAAGATGAAGCCCTGCGGTTGATTGCCAGGCAGGCGTTGGAGCGCAAGACAGGAGCTCGTGGCCTGAGGGCCATAATGGAGGAATTGATGTTGGATGTAATGTTTGAGATCCCCTCGCGGGAGGATATCGAGAAGTGTATAATAACCAAAGATGTGGTGCTGAAGAAAAGCGAGCCCATAATAATAATTTCAGAAGGACAGAGGGCGCGAAAAGGCTTTAAAAAGCAAAAGGAGAAGCGTGAATCGGTATCGTGATCGTTGCAAGAAGTGTAGACTCAAAAAGGGAGCGAGTACATCGCTCCCTTTTTTATTGCTGAATACGCCATGGGCAATAGCAAAAGGGATATATAGAAAGCCTGTTAAAAAATTGAGAATTAAGCTTTTTATAGCCCTTCTTATAAGGCCAACGCTTTCAACAGGCTAGCAAGAATGTCAAAATTGGATAAAAATTTTCTGGTTACATATACTATCCTGAAGAACACCTAAAAACAGGCTGTTACTTTTTAGTTCATGGTCAGGCTTTAGGAAGGGGGAATACCACTTGCTCGGGAACGTTGTGATCATAATACAGCTCTTTTTTGCCATAATTATAGGGCTGTATTTTTTGAACCTGCTTAGAAGTCAGCAGGGAAATAAGATTGCAGTGGAGAAGGAGTCGAAAAAAGAGCTTGAAAACCTTCAGAGGCTTCGCGAAATTTCTTTGACCGAGCCCTTATCTGAAAAGACCCGTCCTACCAGCTTCGAAGAAATAATAGGGCAGGAAGAAGGAATAAAGGCTCTCAAGGCTGCGCTGTGCGGGCCCAATCCCCAGCATGTCATAATTTATGGCCCTCCCGGCGTGGGAAAGACCTGTGCCGCGCGGCTGGTACTGGAAGAGGCAAAGAAAAATCCCATGTCACCCTTTCGCCCGGATGCTAAGTTCATTGAGATGGATGCTACTTCCATACGCTTTGATGAGCGCAGCATAGCCGATCCCCTCATAGGTTCGGTTCACGATCCAATATACCAAGGGGCAGGCCCTCTGGGCATTGCCGGCATTCCGCAACCCAAACCGGGGGCCGTCACCAAAGCCCATGGAGGCGTTCTTTTCCTGGACGAAATCGGTGAGCTTCACCCCATACAGATGAACAAGCTGCTTAAGGTTCTGGAGGACAGAAAGGTATTTTTTGAGAGCGCCTATTACAACGCCTATGACACCAATATTCCTCGCCACATCCATGAGATATTTCAGAAGGGCTTGCCGGCCGATTTTCGCCTAATTGGGGCAACCACCAGAAGCCCTAGCGAGATACCGGCAGCCATAAGGTCTCGATGCCTGGAGATATTTTTCAGAGAGTTGAGGCCCGATGAGATCATGCAAATAGCCAGGAATGCGGCTAAGAAGGGTGGATTCTCCATTGCCGAACGGGCGGTTGAGCTGGTGGGCAAGTATGCTGCCAATGGCAGGGAAGCGGTCAATATGGTACAGCTGGCGGGAGGCCTTGCTCTGACTGAGGGAAGGACCGACATTACCGTAGAGGATATAGAATGGGTGATAAACAGCGGGCACTACAGCCCGAGGCCCGAGAAGAAGGTACAGGGCATGCCCATGGTGGGATGTGTGAATGGGCTGGCAGTTTATGGCGCCCATCTGGGAACTATCATGGAAGTAGAGGCATCGGCCATGCCGACCGGGAAGGGGAAAGGCGTGGTTACGGTGACAGGCATAATCGATGAAGAGGAGATGGGTTCTGAGAGCAAGCGGATGCGCAGGAAGAGCACCGCCAGGGATTCGGTGGAGAACGTGCTGACAGCTGTCAGGAGATGGCTGGGCGTAAATCCTCGTGATTATGACATACATCTCAATTTTCCCGGTGGTATCCCTGTGGATGGTCCTTCAGCGGGCATTGTCATGGCGGTGGCAATATATTCTGCCATAACGGGACAACCTGTTGATGGCAGGGTGGCTATGACGGGAGAGGTATCCATCCTGGGAACGGTAAAGCCGGTGGGAGGCATCGCAGCTAAGCTAGAAGCGGCCGTTCAAGCAGGAGTAAAGAAGGTGATAATTCCAATGGAGAACTGGCAGGAAACTTTCAAAAACTACAGCATATCTATTGTTCCTGTGGAGAGGATTGAACAGGTCATAGAGCATGCCATGTATAAAGGGGAAGATGATGCTGGAGTTACAAAAGTGTCGCACCAGGCCGGGCTTTTAAGCGCACTGGCCAAATGATTCAAGTCCGGGATTATAAATCCCGGTTTTTATTGTACCTTTTATATTTGGAGCTTTGTAGGCATATATTTGGAGCTTTGTAGGCAGTGCAAGGTGGTATCTATAAGATGGGACAGCTGCAGCTTGATTTTTCGACCGGTTATTATATATAATTTTTTTAACCGGTTTATTATATATAATTCTTAACTTAAAAGACCAAGTAGATGGACAAAATGTAGGTACGGGATTTTTTATGTGTGTGGAGGAGATAACGATATGGCCGAGAAAGCGGCTGAAAAGAAAAGGGGTAGGCGTAGGCGAAAGGCTGATAATAAATTTAGGCGTATCCCCTGCCTGCCGCTTAGGGGATTGACGGTTTTCCCGTATATGGTGCTGCATTTTGACGTAGGGCGCCATAAATCCATAGCAGCTCTGGAGGAGGCAATGATAAACGACCAGGAGCTGCTTTTGGTTACCCAGAAGGACGCAAAGATGGATGATCCGGGCTTTGAAGATATATACCACGTAGGTACCGTATCTAAAATAAAGCAACTTCTCAAGCTCCCGGGCGATACTATACGCGTACTGGTGGAAGGGCTTAGACGTGGCCGGATCGTCAAGTGCATATCCACCGATCCGTATTTTGAAGTGGAGATTGAGGAGATTGAGGAAAATGATGCTGAGCCAGGTAATCTGGAACAGGAAGCTCTGATGCGAAGCGTGCTGGATATATTTGAGGATTATGTAAAGCTTGGCAACCGGGTATCTCCCGATATCCTGATATCAGTCAATGCGGTTGAAAAGCCCGGACAGCTGGCCGACATCATCGCTACCAATGTGCTGGTTAAAGTCGAAGACAAGCAGAGCATCCTAGAGGCATTTGACCCGCAGGATAGGCTAGAGAAGCTATATGCCATATTGACCAGGGAAATTCAGATACTGGAGATTGAGAGGAAGATCAATCAGCGGGTAAAAAAACAGATAGACAAGCTCCAGCGGGAATACTATTTAAGGGAGCAGCTCAAGGCCATACAGAAGGAGCTAGGTGAGAAGGACGGCATAGGCGAAGAGGTTGAGGAATACAAGCGAAAGATAGAGATGGCGCAGCTTCCCGAAGAGGCATATGAGAAGGCCATGAAAGAGCTGGACAGGCTGTATAGAATGCCTCCGGGTTCGCCAGAGATAGGGATTATAAGGACCTATTTGGACTGGCTTGTAGAGCTGCCGTGGAATATTGAGACTGAGGACAACACGGACATTAAAAAGGCCGCCAAGATATTGGACGAGGATCACTATGGCTTGGAAAAAGTAAAGGAACGAGTGTTGGAGTATCTGGCTGTGCACCAGCTGACCCAGCAGATGAAAGGCCCAATATTGTGCTTTGTGGGTCCGCCTGGCGTGGGCAAAACCTCTATCGCCAGGTCTATTGCACGGGCTCTCAACAGAAAATTCGTTAGGATGTCCTTGGGCGGCGTGAGGGACGAGGCTGAAATCCGCGGACATCGAAGGACTTATGTGGGGGCTATACCCGGCCGGATTATAGCCTCCATAAAGCAGGCAGGTACAAAAAATCCTGTATTTCTCTTCGATGAGATAGACAAGATGAGCAGCGATTTTCGCGGAGATCCTGCTTCTGCCATGCTGGAGGTGCTGGACCCGGAGCAAAACTTCGCTTTTCGGGACCACTATTTGGAGGTGCCCTTTGACCTATCCAAGGTTATGTTTTTGACAACTGCCAATACCCTTGAGACCATACCGAGGCCCTTGCTGGATAGGATGGAGGTCATTCAAATTTCGGGCTATACCGAAGAGGAAAAGGTGCACATTGCCTCCCGCTACCTCATTCCTAAGCAGGTGAAGGAGCACGGCCTTAAAGAGGGAAGCGTTCAGATATCCGAACGGGCCATCAGAGATATCATCAACTATTATACTCGGGAGGCTGGAGTGCGCAATCTGGAGCGACAGATTGCTACCATATGCAGGAAGGTTGCCAGGCAGATACTGGAAACCAATCAGATGCGCATACGGATAACCAACGGCAACCTAAAGCGCTATCTGGGCGTTCCCATATACCGCTATGAAAAAGCGGAGCAGCATAACCAGGCCGGCATTGTCACAGGTTTGGCTTGGACTGCGGTGGGCGGTGATACACTATTTGTAGAGGCAATACATATGCCGGGCAGCGGAAAACTGGTGCTTACCGGTCAGCTGGGTGATGTCATGAAGGAATCGGCACAGGCCGGCTTCAGCTATATACGGGCTAAGGCGCGGGATTTGGGCATAGATCCTAATTTTTACAACAATACCGATATTCATGTACACATCCCAGAAGGGGCAATACCCAAGGATGGCCCTTCGGCTGGCATTACCATGACCACGGCCATAATCTCGGCGCTGACGGGGATACCCGCCCGCAGCGATGTTGCCATGACGGGCGAAATTACCCTGAGGGGAAGGGTACTACCCGTCGGAGGTCTAAAGGAAAAGGTATTGGCAGCCCATAGGGCAGGAATTACCAAGGTCATAATCCCTGCTGAAAACGAAAAGGACCTGAAGGAGATCCCCGAGAACGTTAAGCGAAAGGTAAAAATAATATTGGTGGATCATATGGATCAGGTGCTGGAACATGCCCTGGTGGAAGTTCCTAAGCCCAAACAATAGCTTTACTCCTCTTCGTCTTGCGGATTTATTATTATGTCCACATTGCCCAATGTTATCCTGTTAGGGCTGTCTGTGGTCTGTACCATTGTTGTAGTTTGAAGAACGTCTCCACTTTGAGAGCCATTTCCGGCTTCCTGTGGGGGGGATGCAGTAGCTCTGGGCTGTGGAAGCTGTTTTCCTTCGCTTGGGGAGGATACATTGTCGTCAGTGAACGTGGAATGCGAGGAAGGCGATGTGCTGTGTGTGCTATTGCCGTCCATTGGAGGCGGTGGAGTTGACGACGTTTGATAGGCCTGTTTCTTATCGAGAGCAGGCTTTTTTTCTTTTTGGGATATGTCGGTGTAGGCAAAAGCTTGCTTGCTGTATATCCTTAGCTGCTCTATTTGAAAGGAGAGCTTTTTTACCATGGCTTCCAGGAAATACATGGCCTTGTTATTTTGGAGCAGTTGTTCTTGAAAGGCATAAATGCTAGAGGTTATGTTTTCGAGTTGCTGTTCCATGGCAGCTACCTTTTTTTCTAGCTGGCTGTATGATGCCAATTGTTGACCTTCTTTTTTTTGCGCTGTTGCAGCGGTCGACTTTGACCGAGGACCTGAGAGGTCCAGGACTTCTTTATAGTTTATGCCCCATAGCCTTAAAGTGGGGGGAAGATCCGGCCTCTCAAAGGAGGTGTAGTAAAAAAAGGTCGGATTGTCCGATGAAGCGTGGGGGATTTTTTGTGGAGAACTCCAGGTATTGCCGCCATCCTGTGAAGCTGCGCAGTATATATCTCCTTTCACTTCCCATAGGCAATACAACTGATCCAATAGCAGCAGGGTGGGATGGTTGGGCTGGTCCTGGCTGGTGTGTATGACCTTTGCTTCCAGGGTGTCGTGTTCAGGTTGAAGTGCATATCTTATAGATAGATATTTTATGATATGATTGGAGTTTTCCTTCTCTTTCCATACGACGTGAAGGCGGTGATGGGGGTCAGCGTATAGATAAAATTCTGAGCATTCACGGCCGAGCTTGTATATCGTTATTGGATGGGTCCAGGAAGAAAATGAGGGGCTAAAGCAGCAATATTGCAGCGAAAGTTGATGGTCGGATTGTTGGCTGAATAACAGATGCACATTTCCCAGGCTGTCAATAAAGACGCTTTCTATGGCCGTTAAGCTGTCGGGAGTGAAGGTCCAGACCCTTTGCCTTGTCCACTTATTCCCATTGCCTCGATAATGTATCAGGAATTCCGTCCCGCGCCTTACTGAACTCTTGATGTAATACATTATGTGCACGGTGTCCCGATATGCCATTATGGTGAAGAAGGAAATGTCTTGTGCAGGAGTCCGAAGATATTCTACCGTCTGGCGTTGCCATTTGACGCCATTCCACTGATAATATACCAGCTGATTTGTTGTAGAATATACCAATACATGTATGTTATCGCGGGAATCGATTGTAGCTGCAAAGTCTTTAACCGGCTGTGAATCCAGTGAAACGCTTTCAACAGTTGACCCAGTTTCTGCTTGGGAATCCAATTGGGAATACATTATGTGCTGCTGGGGCGAGAGAAAAAAGTGCCATCGTTTTCCCGAGGAGGTTTTGAGCACAAATGACCTATGGTCGCATATTGACATAGTATCACCCATTTCATTTCTAGCGTTTTAGTAAATCTTTATGATATGATTTGAAAATTTATCACATGCCCTATCACACATAATTGAGTTTTTACATATTATGCACAGTGAGAGGAGATGCAGATTTCCTCGAGAACATAATCGTGACTAAAGGAGGGTTGAGAATGTCTTTCTATTCATATAAAAATCAGGGCAATGAACGGTGTCCCGGTCGGATAGGGTTTGATGCATGCAAGAAGATAATTGAAAAGGTATGCATCCAGGTAAATAAAGTGTATGACGCTTGTCTTCAGCAGGAAACTTTAAGGGACATAAGGCTTGTGGTAAGGGACATATGTGGGGATTGGCAGAACTTTACGCCGCCGTTTACCTTCGTAGGCTGCAGAAGCACCAGCGTAAAAGGCAGATTGATAGGCACACAGATTACCAGGCTACCGGATCGCCCAAATTTTGCAAGGATACAGACTAAAGTCGAGATACCGGTTGAGGTAATTTTTGAGGACTCAAGAGGCAATAAGGGTACTGGCAATAGCACCATAGTTATTCCAAAAGATGTAATACTCTTTGTGCCGGATGAGTCGGTAATTCCCTTCCAGCTGGAAAGCGTTGTTAACGCTATGTGCATATCAGGAAAGGCGATACCCGGTGAGGGTTTGAGGTTCGAGGTCGATGCATGCATCACTATCATCCTGAAGATTGTAGCTAAAGTTGATCTGCTGGTGCCTTCGTTTGGATTCTGCGAGATTCCTCCTTGTGAAGAATTTTCAGAGAATCTCTGCGAAGAATTCTTCCGACTTCCGCTGTTCCCGCCACAGATCGAAGATGTACGCGATAAGGCCCGAGCTTTCAATCCACGTTTGTACTCCAATGAAGGCTTGTACTCCAATGAAGGCGAGCAGGAGGAGTAGCCTTATATAATGAAAAACGGAAAGGACATTTATGTCCTTTCCGTTTTTTGGGGGTCATAATGGCGTGCTTAGTATATCATTTTAAGGATTAGCACCACCAGGAGGCAACATATTAAAATGGAGAAGAATACTATTACGCTTTCACGCTCTTTAGGCGTTAATCTATACTCATTCGGAGGAGCAAATTTTTTATGTCTGCTCAACAGCTTTTTTAAGCCACATAAGAATGCCATTATTTGCACTCCTTCTAAGAGCCAGTAACTGAATATAGAGTTTTTGTTGTTACGTGTCTATTTTAAATCCTTGTAGGCCCAAATACAATAGAACTTTAGTATTATTTTGTCGTATTTTGTAGGAAAATTTGCCCATGCAAAATAGGCCATAAATAGCAGGTAAATACACCAATACTCATTTTTTCCTTGTATTATTCATAGAAATATATTACAATAACACTAGTAAAGCAGTTCTACTAACATGGTAATTAAGTCCTAAATTAAAGCTGTAGGGTGTCTCTTATTGGGAAGGAGTATCAACTATGGTTGCTTCATCGGTCAGTTCTACAAAGACGGAAATAACCTTGAGATTATCTGAATTTGAAATGCCCCCGATGCAAGATGCGCTTATAATAGGTCGCAAGGCGCCTCTTGGTTTTGAGGCCGCCAAGAGGATGGTGGATATTATATCTCCTAACAAATACGAGGTTATAAAGGTGCAACACCCTACTATAGAAGCGCTGGTCATTCGAAAAGCCCTTATGCGAATGGTGCCCCGGGATCGCCTTATTTCCATTATATTAGAAGAAGGAGGGAAGGTGGCTAACGAAACAACCATTTTTAAGGTTCAGCTTAGTATTGTGTTGTGTGTTAGCAAAACCGTTGAGCTATGATTACGACGGTGTCCTCCATAATGGAAAAAGACCTTATTACAATTGAATCGATGGACAGCGTTGATAATGCCCGGCAAATAATGGCTCGGAAGAGGATTGGATGTTTGCCGGTGATGGAGAATGGGCGTTTGGTGGGCATCATAACCACGTGGGATATTATCTCCTCCAATCCTAACCGGTTGGTGGCTGATGTTATGACTGCGCCGCCAATTTATGTCGAGCCTACGGCTTCATTATGGGAAGCAAAGGAAAAAATGGATAAATATTGTATAGAAAGGTTGCTGGTAGTGGAGAAAGGGCAGCTTATAGGCTTGATTACCAAGACAAAGCTCTATTTTGAAATTGCCAAGCATTTTGATATGCTTACTCAGCTAAACAAGAAGGATTATATAATCTATGAAGGGGTTAAGCTCCTTAAAAGCGGCAAGGAAGTGTCGCTGATATTTATAGATATTGATGGCTTTGGCATCATCGATAAAGAATATGGCCATATATTTGGGGATCTGATACTTAAAGAAGTAAGCGATTTGCTTAAAGCTAAAGTACCCGCCGATTGTTTTTTATGCCGATACGGCGGTGACGAGTTTGTCGTTTTAACTCCTTATAAAAGAGATAAATGCATGGAATTGGCCAAGGAGCTTTTGGATGCCATATCGCAGCATGACTACAGCATCAAAGTAAATATTACGGCTTCTGCCGGCATTTCAGGAGGCAGACGGGAAAAAAGCCGCTTTTCTGTGGATTATGTAGACGATATAGAAAACCTTATCAATCTTGCCAGCCTAGCATCTACGCGCGCTAAAAGGAACAAGGTGTCCTTGGTGGTTGCCGATGGTTTCATACCTAGCAAAAAGTGAAATCTTGAATGCTTAAAATTTTTGCAAAGTGCGTTAAAAAAACCCCCTTGAAAATTGCAATATTAAATGCAACACTTTTTTAAGGAAAAGTATGATATAGATATCCAAATTTTTACTGTTTAAAATGTAAAACCTTATGTTGTCAAGGGAAGGGTGGAGATTTTCGAGCGTAAG